>NZ_JBIUUC010000008.1:334989-377172 GCF_044742205.1 Streptomyces sp. NPDC087901 | reverse complement strand
CGGGGGGGGGTTGGGGCGGGTCGGGGGGGGGGTTGGGGGGGGGGGGGCAAACCCCGGGGCCGGCGTCCCCGCGGGCCTGTCCACCACCGCCGCGCACGGGGGCGGGCCCCGCGGGGCCCCGCCACCTTTCCGCGTCGTGCCCGCGGTCAGAACTTGTTGCGCGGGGTGATGCCCAGGGACATGCCGGACAGGCCGCGCTGACGGCCGCCCAGCTTGTCGGCGATGGAACGCAGGGCCTTGCCTGCCGGGGAGTCGGGGTCGGACAGGACGACGGGCTTGCCCTCGTCGCCGCCCTCGCGCAGCCGTAGGTCGATCGGGATGGAGCCGAGCACCGGCACCTCGGCGCCGACCGTCTTCGTCAGGCCCTCGGCCACCCGCGCGCCACCGCCCGACCCGAACACGTCGACCATCTCGTCGCAGTGCGGGCACGGCATGCCCGACATGTTCTCGACGACGCCGACGATCTTCTGGTGGGTCTGTACGGCGATCGAACCGGCCCGCTCGGCCACCTCGGCCGCGGCCTGCTGCGGGGTCGTGACGACGAGGATCTCCGCGTTCGGCACCAGCTGGGCCACGGAGATCGCGATGTCACCGGTGCCCGGCGGCAGGTCGAGCAGCAGGACGTCCAGGTCGCCCCAGTACACATCGGCGAGGAACTGCTGGAGAGCGCGGTGCAGCATCGGGCCGCGCCACACCACCGGGGCGTTGCCCGGGGTGAACATGCCGATGGAGATGACCTTCACGCCGTGTGCCGACGGCGGCATGATCATGTTCTCGACCTGGGTCGGCTTGCCGTCCGCACCGAGCATCCGCGGCACGCTGTGCCCGTAGATGTCCGCGTCCACGACACCGACCTTGAGGCCGTCCGCCGCCATCGCCGCAGCCAGGTTCACCGTCACCGAGGACTTGCCGACGCCGCCCTTGCCGGAGGCGACCGCGTACACCCGGGTCAGCGAACCGGGCTTGGCGAACGGCACCTCGCGCTCCGCCGTGCCGCCGCGCAGCGAGGTCGCGAGATCCTTGCGCTGCTCGTCGCTCATCACGTCGAGCGTGACCTCGACCCGGGACACCCCCTCGACGAGGGCCACCGCGTCCGTCACGTTCTTGGTGATCGTCTCGCGCATCGGGCAGCCGGAGACGGTGAGATACACCGTGACAGCGACCACACCGTCAGGATCGATCTCGACCGATTTCACCATGCCGAGTTCGGTGATCGGGCGGTGGATCTCCGGGTCGTTCACTGTCGCCAGTGCCTCAAGCACCGCGTCTTCCGTAGCCATACAGACGATGTTACGGCGCCTGCCGCTACGCGCGGGTAGCCCCGTCAGCGGTCTTCGTCACTCTCGGCGGGCTGCAGCGCCCGTCGGTCGTCCAGGTCCTTCACCAGGTCCTCCAGCTCGGACCGGATCCAGTCGCGCGTGGCGACCTCCCCGAGGCCCATCCGCAGCGCGGCGATCTCCCTGGTCAGGTACTCGGTGTCGGCGATGGAGCGCTCGTTCTGCTTGCGGTCCTGCTCGTGGGTGACCCGGTCGCGGTCGTCCTGCCGGTTCTGCGCGAGGAGGATCAGCGGGGCCGCGTACGAGGCCTGGAGCGAGAGCATCAGGGTCAGGAAGATGAACGGGTACTCGTCGAACCGCAGGTTCCCGGGCGCGAAGATGTTCCACACCACCCACAGGATGATGATCAGCGTCATCCAGACGATGAACCGTCCGGTGCCCAGGAAGCGCGCGATGCGCTCCGAGAACCGGCCGAACGCCTCGGGGTCGTACTCCGGCAGCAGCCGCCGGCGCGGGGACTTGGGCTGGTCGAGCCGGGTCCTGGGGCCGCGGGTCAGCGCCGTCGAGCCGTTCGACGCCCTGGAGCGGTCCTCACCGGTCACGGAGCACCCCCTCGCGGCCGTGGAAGTCGGTCTCCCGCCAGTCGTCGGGCAGCAGGTGGTCCAGGACGTCGTCGACCGTCACCGCGCCGAGCAGCGAGCCGCTCTCGTCCACCACGGGTACCGAGACCATGTTGTACGCCGCCAGGTAGCTCGTCACCACCGACAGCGGGGTGTCCGGGGGCAGTGCCACCAGGTCGCTGTCGACGAGCGAGCTGACCAGGGTGAACGGCGGGTCCCGCAGCAGCCGCTGGAAGTGCACCGTGCCCAGGTACTTGCCCGTCGGCGTCTCGTCCGGCGACCGGCACACGTACACCTGCGCGGCGAGTGCCGGGGACAGGTCCGACTGGCGGACCCGGGCGAGCGCGTCGGCGACCGTCGCGTCCGGCCGCAGGATGATCGGCTCGGTGGTCATCAGACCGCCCGCGGTCCGCTCCTCGTACGACATGAGGCGTCGCACGTCGGCCGCGTCGTCCGGGCGCATCAGCGTCAGCAGCCGCTCCTTGTCCGCCTCGGGCAGTTCGGAGAGCAGGTCCGCCGCATCGTCGGGGTCCATGGCCTCCAGGACGTCCGCGGCGCGCTCCTCCTTGAGCTTGCCGATGATCTCCACCTGGTCGTCCTCGGGGAGCTCCTCCAGGACGTCGGCGAGCCGGTCGTCGTCCAGGGCGGCGGCGACCTCCGCCCGGCGCTTTGGGGAGAGGTGGTGCAGGGCGTTGGCCACATCGGTGGGACGCAGCTTCTCGAACGTGGCGACCAGCGACTCGGCGCCCTGCCCGTCCTCCTCCAGCGAGAAGCCGCTGACGGCCGACCACTCGACGGTCAGCATCTCGCCCTTGCGGCGCAGCGCCCCGCCCCGGCCCTTGCGGACGAAGTACTTGTCGATCTCCCAGTCGCGGCGGGCCGGCAGCTGCTGGATGGCCACGTCCAGGACGGTGACCTCCTCGCCGGTCTCCACCAGGCTGACCCGCCGGTCGAGGAACTCGCCGAGCACCAGACGTTCGGTGGGCCGCTGCTCGAAGCGCCGCAAGTTGATCACGCCGGTGGTGATGACCTGCCCCGACTCGATGCCCGTCACCCGGGTCATCGGGAGGAAGATCCGGCGCCGGCTCACCACTTCGACCACGATGCCGAGCAGCCGGGGCGGCCGGCCGCCGACCCGGAGCATCGCGACCAGGTCGCGGAGGCGTCCCACCTGGTCGCCGTTGGGGTCGAAGACCGGCACGCCGGACAGGTGCGAGACGAAGACGCGGGGAGTGCCCGGTGCCATGCCTGCGCCTCCTCGTTCGCCGCCGGGCGCGGAGCGTCCGGCTATCGGGGGCGGCGTCCCCGATGGCCGGAGACTCTTACGCATCCGGTCTGTTCCGACAGTTCTTGCACCCTTATGACGTGATCAGGCTAGCCCGTACCGCTCCGTGGTGCCCTGGCGAGCCGTCCGTACGGCTCTCTGCAGGAAGACGTAGGCCGCACGGGTACGCTGCCGTCTGCCACCCCCGCCATGCAGATGAGAGGCAGTGCGCCTGTGACCTCTTTTGTCCCGCCCGTCCGGGCCCGCCGCCGGACCGCCGCCCTCGCCCTAGTGCTCTGTGCCGGGCTGACCGCGGCCCTGACCGCGTGCGCGGGTGAGGATCCGGACAAGGGGACCAACGGTGTCGGCAGACTGACCGGGCCGGAGATCGAGAAGAAGGCGCAGACGGCGGCGGACTCCGCCGACGCGGTCCGCCTGGCCGGCACGCTCGTGAGCAAGGGCGGCACGTACAAGATCGACATGCAGCTCAAGAACAAGGGCGGTGCGGGCTCCGTCACCTCGAAGAACAGCACCTTCGAACTGCTGCGGATCGGTGACGAGCTCTACCTCAAGGCCGGCGCAGGCTTCTGGAACCACGACGACGAGAAGAAGAAGACGGACGAGACGACGAGTGACGCGGGTGGCGCCGCCGCCGACAAGCTGGACGACAAGTACGTGAAAGTCCCCGAGGACGACCCCACGTACAAGCAGCTGCGCGGCTTCACGGACAAGAAGGTGCTGCTCGACGGGTTGCTCACGCTGCACGGCGAGGTCGGCAAGGGCGACCGCGACAAGGTCGGCGGTGTGCGCACCATCCGGATCCTGGGCGGCAAGGGGGAGGGGGGCGCCCTGGACGTGTCCCTGGAGGGCGCCCCGTACCCGCTGAGCTTCGCCCGCGGTGGAGGCGGGGGCGTCATCACGCTCGCCGACTGGGGCAAGGACTTCGCGCTGGCGGCCCCGGCCGAGGACGAGACGGTCGACTACGGGCAGCAGCTGCCGAAGTCGTCCTCGTCGTAGCTACGACCTGCGCAGGGACTTCCTCAGCAGTCGCGGCAGCCCGGCAGGCACCGGCAGCCGCGTGGTCGCGGTGGTGGGCAGGGGGGCCGCCGCCCCCGAGGTGTCGGGCAGTTCCGTACGGGAGTCGAGCGGCGTCAGCCGCACGATCCGGCACTCGCGGGCCCACCGCTCGGGCATCTGCTCGGCGTCCGGTGCGTTGAGCCGCTTGCCCTTGAGCTCGGCGACCGCGGCCTCCCACTCCTCGGAGTGCGGTGCGAGCTGCGCCACCGAGGCCGACCAGGCGACGATACGGCCGCCCTTGTCCTTGCTGCGGACGGTCACCTCCGCTGTCGCGCCGTCGGTGAGTCCGGCCGGGAGCGGCTGCTCACCCGGGCCGTCCCCGACGAGCAGCGCCGCACCCTCGTGCCACACGTGCCACAGCGCCCGCGCGGGGCCGGTGCCGCGTACCCAGACGAGGCCCGACTTCTTGGTGGCCTCCTCGACGATGGCGGGCCCGAGCAGCGTGTCAGCAGCAGTCATGGGCAGAGCTTAGACGCCCCTCGGCGTACGGGTCAGAGCCAGCCGTTGCGCTTGAGCATGCGGTGGATGGAGAAACAGACCACGCCGATGAAACCCATCACCATCGGGTAGCCGTACGTCCAGCGCAGCTCCGGCATGTGCTTGAAGTTCATGCCGTAGACGCCGCAGATCATCGTCGGTACGGCGACGATGGCCGCCCAGGACGTGATCTTGCGCATGTCCTCGTTCTGCGCGACGGTCGCCTGCGCCAGGTTCGCCTGGAGGATCGAGTTCAGCAGCTCGTCGAAGCCGATGACCTCCTCCTGCACCCGGACCAGGTGGTCGGCGACGTCCCGGAAGTACTTCTGGATGTCCGGGTCGATCAACCGCATCGGCCGCTCGCTGAGCAGCTGCATCGGGCGCAGCAGCGGCGAGACGGCCCGCTTGAACTCCAGCACCTCGCGCTTGAGCTGGTAGATCCGGCCCGCGTCCGAACCGCGTGGGCTGCCCTTGTCCGGGGTGGAGAAGACCTCGATCTCCACCTCGTCGATGTCGTCCTGCACCGCGCCCGCCACCGCGATGTAACCGTCGACGACATGGTCGGCGATGGAGTGCAGGACCGCGGACGGGCCCTTGGCGAGCAGCTCGGGGTCGTCCTGCAACCGGTGGCGCAGCGCACGCAGCGAGCCGTGGCCGCCGTGCCGCACGGTGATGACGAAGTCCCGGCCGGTGAAGCACATCACCTCGCCGGTCTCGACGACCTCGCTGGTCGCGGTCAGCTCGGCGTGCTCGACGTAGTGGATCGTCTTGAAGACGGTGAACAGCGTGTCGTCGTACCGCTCCAGCTTCGGCCGCTGGTGGGCGTGGACGGCGTCCTCCACTGCGAGCGGGTGAAGGCCGAACTCCCGGGCGATGCCCGCGAACTCCTCCTCGGTCGGCTCATGGAGGCCGATCCAGGCGAAGCCGCCGTTCTCCCGTACGCGGAGCATCGCCTCGTGCGGCGTACGGCAGGTGCCCTCCACCTCGGCGATACGGCGGCCGTCGCGGTAGACCGCGCAGTCGACGACCGCGCTCGAGGCGGACGGATCGCGCGTGGTGTCGTAACCGCTGTGCAGGGTGTTGGTCTTGCGCAGGGACGGGCGCACCACGGCGCGCAGGTCACGGATCATCGACATGGCTGGCTCCTTCACGGAGGGCCGCCGGCGCAGGCGTGGAACAGCCCGGAATGGGGACGTGGGCTCACGTCCGCAAAGCGGGCGGCACCGCGGAGGCACGACGACGGCGTTCGCTACAGACAGGCAAAAAGGGAGTGCTCTTCCGTCGTGCGAAATGCCGGAGGCCTTGACCGAGAAGGCGTCAGATCACAGAAGAAAGGTGTCGAGCGGAAGAGCGGCTAGTACTGCACGGTCGACTTGGATCCACCGCAGCCCCACCTCCTCCGGTCGGTCCCCCGTGGGGGATGACGTTTCGTCGGGACTTGAGAGCGACGCTTCTGCGTGCTGTCCCGACCGGCACCCCAGGCTAGCAGCCGGTACAGGGCCAATCCCTTACTTTGCCCGTTCCATACGCGTCCTATGCTCACGGCATGGCAGAAATTCTTGCGCTGGTCGAGGCACGTCTGCGGACGGCCCTGGGTGAACCGGACGCACGCGCAGCAGTGACGTTTCTCGGGACGGACCGGATCGAGGTGCTCCGATTCATCGACGGCGACGTGGTGAGGTACGCCACCCTCGGCATGTCCGCCCAGCCGATGGCCGATCCGACGGCCACCCTCGCCGACCCGGTCAAGGGCCCGCGCGCCGAACTGGTCCTCTCGGTACGGGTCGGCCTGGCCGACACCGACCAGGTGCTGCGCAAGCTCGCAGTGCTGGCGGCCTCGCCCCAGGTGGAGGGCGTGATCGTGGCCCCCGGCGCCTCCCTGGACGTGGGTGAACCGCTGTGGCCCGGGGCACCGTTCGGCTCCGTGCTGGTCGCAGAGTCGGGAGGGCTGGTCGAGGATCTGGAACTGGACGAGCCGATGGAGCCGGTGCGCTTCCTGCCGTTGCTGCCGATGACGCACAACGAGGCGGCCTGGAAGCGGGTCAGGGGCGCGCAGGAACTCCAGGAGCGGTGGCTGTCGCAGGGGACGGATCTGCGCGATCCGCTGCGGGCCTCGGTCGCCCTGGACTGAGACGAACGGAACACGGACGCCCCGCCGCGCGGCCGGAGCCGTGGGCGGGGCTGTACGGGGCGCCGGCCGGTCAGTTGGCGAAGACGGTGACGCCGTCCTCGGTGGCGTGCTTCGGCTCCAGCTCCTCCGCTTCGTGCGACAGTGCCGAGCGCCGGACCCATACGACGACCGCGCCGAGCAGCGCGGCGGCGGCGGCGACCACGAACGGGATGTGGATGTTGCTCCACTCCTCGATCTTCGGGGCCAGGTAGGGAGCGGCGGCGGCCGCGAACCAGCGGACGAAGTTGTAGCCGGCGCTGGCCACCGGGCGCGGCGCGTCCGAGACCCCGAGCGCCAGCTCCGTGTAGACGGTGTTGTTCATGCCGATGAAGGCGCCGGAGACGATGGTGCAGACGATCGCCGTCGTGTGGTTGCCGTAGCCGAGGATCACCAGGTCCGCGGCGAGCAGCACCAGCGAGCCGCCGACCACCTTGAGCGACCCGAAGCGCTTCTGCAGCCGCGGCGCGACGAGCACCGAGAAGACCGCCAGCAGCAGACCCCAGGCGAAGAAGACGGCGCCGGACTTGTACGGCGTCATGTTCAGCACGAACGGGGTGAAGGCCAGGATCGTGAAGAACGCGTAGTTGTAGAAGAACGCCGAGGTCGCGACCGAGGCGAGCCCGCCGTGGCCGAGCGCCTTGACCGGGTCGAGCAGCGAGGTCTTCCGGGCGGGCCTGGGCTGTTCCTTGAGGAACGCCGTGATGCAGACGAAGCCGATCGCCATCAGTGCGGCCGTTCCGAAGAACGGGTAGCGCCAGCTGGCGTCACCGAGCAGCGCCCCGAGCAGCGGCCCGCAGGCCATGCCGAGGCCGAGCGCCGATTCGTACAGCAGGATCGCCGCCGAGCTGCCGCCCGCCGCCGCGCCCACGATCACCGCGAGCGCGGTCGATACGAAGAGGGCGTTGCCCAGGCCCCAGCCCGCCCGGAAGCCGACGAGCTCCGCGACGGAGGAGGACGTGCCGGAGAGCGCGGCGAACACCACGACGAGCGCGAGACCGGCCAGCAGCGTCCTGCGCCCCCCGATGCGGCTGGAGACGAACCCGGTGACGAGCATCGCGACGGCCGTGATCAGGAAGTACGAGGTGAACAGCAGGGACACCTGGCTCGGCGTCGCCTCCAGTCCCTTCGCGATGGACGGAAGAATCGGGTCCACCAGGCCGATTCCCATGAACGCGACCACGGATGCGCCCGCCGTGGCCCAGACGGCCTTCGGCTGGCGCAGGATGCTCGCCGTTCCCTGTTCGAACGGATCCTCTCCCTGCATGGGACTTCTCGCTCTCCACTAGGTCGGTGTGTTGTGCACAGAATAAGTTAGAGCGTCTAATAAATGCAAGCTACATCTAAATCTGTCGGCCGGAGCCACGCTGCGGAAGGGTGATCGTCCTTGACGCGGCGACGACCGGGGAGGACCGTTGGTCGCTATGAGGGGCGAACCCAGTTGCCCGAAGTGCGGAGGCCGGGTCAAGGCGCCCGGTTTCTTCGACGACACCTGGCAGTGTGACGCGCATGGCAGCGTGCACCCGATGCAGCCGGTCGTCCCGCCCAGCGTCGAGGGGCTCGGGGTGGTGGTGCACCGCGCCCAGGTGCCCGTGTGGATGCCCTGGCCCCTGCCGGTCGGCTGGCTGTTCACCGGCGTCGCGGCCGCGGGGGACGACCGCAGTGGCGGCCGGGCCACCGCTGTCGCCTGTTCCGGACCGGGGCCGCTCGGCGGAATCGGTGAACTGCTGCTCGTCGCCGAGGAGCTCGGCGTCGGGCTGGGCGCGCGGTACGCCGGGATCGACGGCCCGGACCCGGGCCCGCTGCTGCGGGTCGACGGCCCGCCGGACGTCAAGGTGCTCGCCGCCGGCCGCCCGACCCCCCTCTGGCACGTGAAGGGCGCCCCCGCCGACCGGGCGGTCTTCGCCGGTGAGGCGCGCGGGCTCTGGCTCTGGGCGATCGTGTGGCCCGAGCAGTCGGGCCTGCTGATGTACGACGAGCTGGTGCTGACCGATCTGCGCGACGCCGGGGGAGAGGTCGACCTGGTGCCCTGCGGCGCCCTCACGCCCCGGTTGCTGACGGGACCCTGAGCGGGCCGGGGCGGGTCCGCTCGCCGGTTATCCTTGAGCGTCCCCCACCCGGCTGCGAGCACTGGAGTACGTGTCGTGCGCATCGACCTGCACACCCACTCCACCGCGTCGGACGGTACGGACACCCCCGCCGACCTGGTGCGCAACGCAGCCGCCGCGGGGCTCGATGTCGTCGCCCTCACCGACCACGACACCGTCCGCGGTCACGCGGCGGCGAAGGCCGCGCTCCCCGAGGGCCTCACCCTGGTCACCGGCGCCGAGCTCTCCTGCCGCATCGACGGCGTGGGGCTGCACATGCTGGCGTACCTCTTCGACCCCGACGAACCCGAGCTGGCGCGCGAGCGCGAGCTGGTGCGGGACGACCGGGTGCCGCGCGCGCAGACCATGGTGCGCAAGCTCCGGGAGCTGGGCGTCCCGGTCGAGTGGGAGCAGGTCGCACGCATCGCCGGGGACGGCTCGGTCGGGCGGCCGCACATCGCCACCGCGCTGGTCGAGCTCGGCGTCGTCGCGAGCGTCTCCGACGCCTTCACACCCGAGTGGCTCGCCGACGGCGGGCGCGCGTACGCCGAGAAGCACGAACTCGACCCCTTCGACGCGATCCGGCTGGTCAAGGCCGCCGGCGGTGTCACCGTCTTCGCCCACCCGGCCGCCGTCAAACGCGGCGAGGTGGTCCCCGAGTCGTCGATTGCGGCGCTTGCCGCGGCGGGACTCGACGGCATCGAGGTCGACCACATGGACCACGACGAGCCGACCCGGGCCCGGCTGCGCGGACTCGCCCGCGAGCTCGGGCTGCTGACCACCGGGTCCAGCGACTACCACGGCAGCCGCAAGACCGTGGCGCTCGGCGAGTACACCACCGACCCGGAGATCTACGGCGAGATCACCCGGCGCGCCACGGGAGCCTTCCCGGTGCCGGGGGCCGGCGGACCCGTCGCCTCGTAACGGCCCACGCGCCACCCCTTCACGCCCCCGCCCGCTGTGCGGCGCGACCGCGTGACACCGCTCGTTCCCCTCTCACGCACCGGCCCGCGCCGCTGCTGCCGCCCTGTGCGACGGCCGTCGGTTCGCGGGGCGCTCCTTCCCGCCGCATTTCCGCTCTCTCCTCGCAAGGCTCACTGTGTTCGACGTCGCTGTCTTCGGATCCCTTTTTCTCACCCTTTTTGTGATTATGGATCCGCCCGGAATCACCCCGATCTTCCTCGCCCTCACCGCGGGCCGCCCCGCCCGGATGCAGCGCAGGATGGCGCTGCAGGCGGTCGCCGTCGCCTTCGGTGTGATCGCCGTGTTCGGGCTGCTCGGCCAGCAGATCCTGGACTATCTCCATGTCTCCGTCCCCGCGCTGATGATCGCGGGCGGACTGCTCCTGCTGCTGATCGCGCTCGATCTGCTGACCGGCAAGACCGACGAGCCGACGCAGACCAAGGACGTCAACGTGGCGCTCGTCCCCCTCGGCATGCCGCTGCTCGCAGGCCCCGGAGCGATCGTCTCGGTGATCCTCGCGGTGCAGCACGCCGACACCGTCGGCAGCCAGATCTCGGTCTGGACGGCGATCATCGCCATGCACGTCGTGCTCTGGCTGACCATGCGCTACTCGCTGCTGATCATCAGGGTCATCAAGGACGGTGGCGTCGTGCTCGTCACCAGGCTCGCCGGGATGATGCTGTCCGCCATCGCCGTCCAGCAGATCATCAACGGCGTCACCCAGGTCATCCAGAACGCCTGACCCGGCCCCGGACACCACAGCGCCCCCGCACGGACATCCGTGCGGGGGCGCTTCGTCTTTATACGTCGGCGTCTTTATTACGTCGGCAATGCGTTACGAAGCCGAGGTTTCGGCCGGGCGGATATAGATGCGCTGGCCGATTGCTGCTGCCTGCTGCACGATCCGGTTGACGGAGGCGGCGTCCACGACGGTGCTGTCCACGGCGGTACCGTCGACATCGTCGAGTCGCATGATCTCGAAGCGCATATGGCTTCCCTTCGTCTGATCCTCCTGCTGGAGAACTACTGGGAGGACGGGTGGCCCGTCCGCAAGGATGAGGAGCGCAGGCATCTCTGTCTCGCGCCCCACGGGGTGTACAACGACTTGCTCCCTGCAATCATTCCCTACGCTAAGGAAATTTTTTGGATGTCTAAGTACCAGCAGGTAACCGAGCATGCGCGGACGACGGTTTCCGCGACGAGGCCCGCATGAACGAGGCAGAGATCGGCGATCGTCTGGACCGCACCAACGAACTGCTCCAGCGCGTGCTCGCCGAGGTGTCGAAGACCCCTTCGACCCACGCGATCTTCGTGGACGCGGGCTATGTGTACGCCGCGGCCGGGCTGCTCGTCACCGGCACCGAGGACCGGCGCTCCTTCGACCTCGACTCCGAGGGACTGATCGAGGCCTTCATCGACAAGGCCCGCACCATCTTCGCGGACAGCAGGCTGCTGCGCGTGTACTGGTACGACGGCGCCAGGCGCCGGACCCACACCGTCGAGCAGCAGTCCATCGCCGAACTCCCCGACGTCAAGGTCAGGCTGGGCAACCTCAACGCCAACAACCAGCAGAAGGGCGTCGACTCGCTCATCCGCACCGACCTCGAATCCCTCGCCCGCCACCGCGCCATCAGCGACGCCGCGCTGGTCGGCGGCGACGAGGACCTGGTGTCGGCCGTCGAGGCCGCGCAGGGGTACGGAGCCCGGGTCCATCTGTGGGGCATCGAGGCCGGGGAAGGGCGCAACCAGGCCGAACCGCTGCTCTGGGAGGTCGACAGCCAGCGCACCTTCGACCTCGACTTCTGCCGTCCGTACGTGACCAGACGCCCCGTCACCACCTATGAGGAGGACGGCCCCGCGCCCTCGCGCGAGGACGTCCGCTTCGTCGGGGCGCAGATCGCCGCCACCTGGCTCTCCGCCCGCGGCCGCGAGTCTCTGGCCGACCTGCTGCCGGGGCATCCGTATCTGCCGGGCTCCGTCGACCAGGACCTGCTGGTCGAGGCCGAGCGGCTGCTCCAGCACTCGCTGCGCGGCCACGCCCATCTGCGCCGGGCGCTGCGTGACGGCTTCTGGCAGCACCTTCAGGCGCAGTACTGACGCCGGTCGCCCGCGTGTGCCACCCGTGTCCTCGCAGTCGCTTACAGGCTGCCCCAGAAGGAGACGAGCGCGGCCGCGGTCGGCCCCGGCCGGTCCGTGTTGGGGGAGTGCTCGGCGCCCTCGATCCGGGTCCGGGGCGCGCCGAGGCGTACGGCCATCTCGTCGAGCAACGGGACCGGCCAGACGTCGTCGCGTTCGCCGGAGATCACATGGACGGGCAGCCCCGTGGCGGCGAGCTCGGCCACCCGGTCCGGTTCGGTGGCGAGTTGGCGGCCGGTGGCGATCAGCTGCGCGGGGTGGTGGCGCAGCCAGCGCCGCCGCAGGTCCTCGCTGTCCGTCTCCGCCTCGGCCGGCGGGTCGAAGGCGCGCATGGCGGTCCAGACGTCGTCCATGCTCATCGTGGCGAGCGCGTCACCGAGGATCTTCAGCTTGACCTGCTGGGCCTCGACGACCTCGGCCGGGCCGGAGGACATCAGGGTGAGCGAACGGAACGGTGCGGGGTCCAGGAGTACGGCGGCGCGCGCGATCTGCCCGCCGAGTGAGTGGCCGAGCAGGTCGACTGCGCCGTCCCCGAGGCCGAGTGCCGCTGTCTGCGCCAGCACGTCACGGGCCAACTCATCCTGGCTGTAAGCCTCCTGACGGTCCGTCCCGTCGGTCTCGTACTGCCCGCGCCCGTCGACCGTGACGGCGCGGTAGCCGGCGTCGGCGAGCGGTTGCAGCAGCGCGATGAAGTCCTCCTTGCTGCCGGTGTATCCGGGCAGCAGGAGGACGGTGCCCCGTGATCGCGTACGCGGCACCGCGTCCAGCACGGCGAAGTCCCCGCGCTCGGTGTGCAGTGCGCGGGGACGGGCGCAGGGGGGCGGGGTGAAGGTGGGTGGCCTGCTCATGGCACGAGGTTACGACCGCGGGCGAGGTCCGTCATGCCGTGGAACGCCGGACGGGCCCGAGTCAATCCCTCGGGCCCGTCCGGCGATCCTTGACGCGTGGTGCGTGCTCAGCCCTCGGACTTGGCGGCAGTCGTCCGCGGGGCCCGGCGGCGGCGCGGCTTGGCCTCGCCCTCGGCGGCCGGCGTCTGCGCCACGGTCTCCGTCTTCGGCTTCGCTGCCGCACGGGGGCGGCGGCGCGGCCTGGAGTCCGACTCGGGCTCGGCGATCGGCGCGATCTGGAAGTCGACCTCGTCCTCGGCGGGCTTGATCACCCGGGCGCGGCGGCGCGGCTTGGTCACCGTCGCGGCGACGGGCGCGGGCTCGGCCACGGGAGCGATCTGGAAGTCGACCTCCTCCGTCACCGGCTTGACGACCCGGGCGCGGCGGCGGCGCGGCTTCGCCTCGGCCGCCGCCGCCGCCTCCGCCTCCGTCTCGATCTCGATCTCGGTGTCGACCACGACCTCGGCCTTGGCCGCCCTGGCCCTGGTCCGCTTCTTCGGCTCGGCGGCCTCGGGCGCGGGCTCGGTGTCGATGATCACGGCCGGAGCCTCGGCCACGGCCACCGCTGCCTCGGCCGCGATGTCCGCGGCACCGACACGGCCGCGCCTGCGGCGGCGCGGGGTACGCGGCTCGGACGGGCCGTCAACGGCCTCGGGAGCCTCGACGGCCTCCGTGGCCGGTGCGGGCACCGTCACGGTGCCCTCCTCCGCACCTGAACCGCCCCGGGTGCGACGACGCTGACGCGGCGTACGCGGAGCGCGCTCCTCGCGGACCGCGGGGGCCGACGCGGCGGCGGACTTGCGGCCACGGCCGCCCGTCTCGCCGAGGTCCTCGACCTCTTCGGCCCGCAGACCCGCACGGGTCCGCTCGGTGCGCGGCAGGACACCCTTGGTGCCGGCCGGGATGTCGAGCTCCTCGTACAGGTGCGGGGAGGTGGAGTACGTCTCGGGCGGGTCCGGGAACTTCAGGTCCAGGGCCTTGTTGATCAGCTGCCAGCGCGGGATGTCGTCCCAGTCGACCAGCGTGATCGCGATGCCCTTGGCACCCGCACGGCCGGTCCGGCCGATCCGGTGCAGATAGGTCTTCTCGTCCTCGGGCGACTGGTAGTTGATGACGTGGGTGACACCCTCGACATCGATACCGCGGGCCGCGACGTCGGTACAGACGAGCACGTCGACCTTGCCGTTGCGGAAGGCGCGCAGCGCCTGCTCGCGGGCGCCCTGGCCGAGGTCGCCGTGGACCGCGCCGGAGGCGAAACCGCGCTTCTCCAGCTGCTCGGCGATGTCGGCCGCGGTGCGCTTGGTGCGGCAGAAGATCATCGCGAGCCCGCGGCCGTTGGCCTGGAGGATGCGCGAGACCATCTCGGGCTTGTCCATGTTGTGCGCGCGGTAGACGTACTGCGCGGTGTTCTTGACGGTCGTGCCCTCGTCATCGGGCGACGTGGCGTTGATGTGCGTCGGCTGCGACATGTAGCGGCGCGCGAGGCTGATGACCGCGCCCGGCATGGTCGCCGAGAACAGCATCGTCTGGCGCTTCGCCGGCAGCATCGTGATGATGCGCTCGACGTCGGGCAGGAAGCCCAGGTCGAGCATCTCGTCGGCCTCGTCGAGGACGAGGGCGCGGACCTGCGACAGGTCGAGCTTGCGCTGGCCGGCCAGGTCGAGCAGACGGCCCGGGGTGCCGACGATCACATCGACGCCCTTCTTGAGGGCCTCGACCTGGGGCTCGTACGCCCGGCCGCCGTAGATGGCGAGAACGCGGACGTTACGCACCTTGCCGGCGGTCAGGAGGTCGTTGGTGACCTGCTGGCAGAGCTCGCGGGTCGGGACGACGATCAGCGCCTGCGGGGCGTCGGTCAGCTTATCGGGCTTGGCCCGGCCCGCCTCGACGTCCGCGAGGACGGTGACGCGCTCCAGCAGCGGCAGGCCGAAACCGAGCGTCTTGCCGGTGCCGGTCTTGGCCTGCCCGATGACATCGGAGCCGGAGAGCGCTACGGGGAGCGTCATCTCCTGGATGGGGAAGGGGGACGTGATGCCGACAGCCTCGAGGGCTTCGGCCGTCTCGGAAAGGATACCGAGGTCTCGGAACGTAGTCAGGGTGCTGCCTCTTCTGTGAAACGCGGTCCGAGGCGAACGAAGGGGGTCGTACCGTGCCGGGGTTGGTCATCCGGCCGTGGATTGGCCGGGTGGCGCGGGACCACTGCCGTCGCTCGAGCGCTCGTGCCGCTGAGGGGGCCCCTCATCTGCGGTCGTACCTGTCGTACGCACCGCGTGGAGGGCTGTCGGGTCGGAGCCGATCGGGCCACCGACCGGGCATCCTCATTCAATTTCGCGCAACGAGCAGTTGCAAAATGCTCAGTAAGCGCAATACCACTGTACCCCGGATTCGCGCATCTGTGTTGGGCGAATTCATCGGAACGGTGTGACGTCAGTCGGCGGCCGGGCCCCTCGGCCCCTCGGCGGGCGGGCTATTCTGCGCTCCATGGAGACGCCTGACAACGCCACGGAAACCCCCGCATCCACCAAAATCGCCGACCAGGACTGGGCCACCGCGTCCGCGGAGCCGCAGTACCGGGCCGCCGTCGTCGACCTTCTGGGAGCACTCGCCTACGGGGAACTGGCAGCCTTCGAGCGGCTCGCCGAGGACGCGAAACTCGCGCCGACCCTGGCCGACAAGGCGGAGCTGGCGAAGATGGCCTCCGCGGAATTCCATCATTTCGAGCGGTTGACCGACCGGCTGACCGCGATCGAGGTGGAGCCGACCGGTGCCATGGAGCCGTTCGCCAAGGCCCTCGACGACTTCCACCGCATGACCGCGCCGTCCGACTGGCTGGAGGGCCTGGTGAAGGCCTACGTCGGCGACTCGATCGCCAGCGACTTCTACCGCGAGGTCGCGGCCCGGCTCGACACGGACACCCGCTCCCTCGTCCTCGCCGTGCTCGACGACACGGGGCACGGGAACTTCGCCGTCGAGAAGGTGCGCGCCGCGATCGAGGCGGACCCGAGGCTCGGGGGCCGGCTCGCGCTGTGGGCACGACGGCTGATGGGCGAGGCGCTCTCGCAGGCGCAGCGGGTGGTGGCCGACCGCGACGCGCTGTCGACCATGCTGGTGGGCGGGGTGGCCGACGGATTCGACCTGGCCGAGGTCGGCCGGATGTTCTCCCGCATCACCGAGGCGCACACCAAGCGGATGGCCGCTCTGGGGCTGGCGGCGTAGGACGCTGCCGGACCGCGGCGGCCTCAGGCCGCCGCTGACCGGCCGAGCCGGCGGCTTCGCGGCCTCAGCAACAAGGACAGCGTCACCGCGGAGATCAGCACCGAGCCCACCAGCGTGGCCGTCGCGTGGCCCGGCCCCAGCACCGAGTGCGTGAGCCAGGCGCCGAACAGGGCTCCCAGCGCGCCCGTGCCGAGCACGGCCCGGCGGGACGGGAGGCGGGGTGACAGGGTGCGCAGGGCCGCCCAGGAGAGGGCGAGTCCGAGCACGACGGAGCCCAGGGTTTCCAAGATCACAGGTGATCACCTCGCAGGTGAGGGGGCGGGCAAATCGGTCTAGGCGGTACTACCCCCGGGCAGCGGAGGACAACCCTCCTGCGGACAGGCTTCGCTCAGCCGTCGCACAGGAACGGGCGCCCGGTGAGGCGGTGCCGCCCCGCACCTGCGGCACGACGGAAAGCGGCCCGGCGGGGAAATCCCCACCGGGCCGCTTCCACGGTCTCTGCGTCCGGGCGTGCCGGGAGAGCCTGTCCGGGGACAGGTTCTACAGCGCGCCGAACCCCACCCGTCGCGTGCTGGGCTCGCCGATCTCCACGTAGGCGATCCGGTCGGCCGGCACCAGGACCTTGCGGCCCTTCTCGTCCGTGAGGCTGAGCAGCTGCGCCTTGCCGGCGAGAGCCTCGGAAACCGCGCTCTCGACCTCTTCGGCGGAAAGCCCGCTCTCCAGAACGATCTCCCGGGGCGTGTGCTGCACCCCGATCTTGACCTCCACGGCTATGTCCCTCCGACGGTCAGTCCCTGCGCGGTGAACCGCGCCGTACGCAGCACACATTAGCCCGCTGAGGGGACCGGGCAGGGCTCCGCGGGCAACGCCCGCAGCGAACACCGGCGTGGGCCGCCCCGCTCAGTGCTGATCGATGCCGTGCAGCGGGAAGCCCGCGATGCCCCGCCAGGCCAGCGAGGTGAGGAGCTGCACCGCCGTGTCGCGCGGGATGGTGGACCGGCTGGAGAGCCAGTAGCGGGCGACCACCTGGGACACCCCGCCGAGCCCGACCGCGAGCAGCATGGACTCGTCCTTGGACAGCCCCGTGTCACCTGCGATCACGTCGGAGATCGCCTCGGCGCACTGGAGCGAGACCCGGTCGACCCGCTCGCGCACGGCGGGCTCGTTGGTCAGGTCCGACTCGAAGACCAGCCGGAAGGCGCCGCCCTCGTCCTCGACGTACGCGAAGTAGGCGTCCATCGTCGCGGCCACACGCAGCTTGTTGTCGGTGGTCGACGCCAGCGCCGTGCGCACCGCGAGGAGCAGCGACTCGCAGTGCTGGTCGAGCAGGGCCAGATAGAGCTCCAGCTTGCCCGGGAAGTGCTGGTAGAGCACCGGCTTGCTGACGCCGGCCCGCTCCGCGATGTCGTCCATCGCCGCGGAGTGGTATCCCTGTGCCACGAAGACCTCCTGGGCGGCCCCCAGGAGCTGATTGCGTCGGGCGCGGCGGGGCAAACGAGTGCCCCGCGGGCGCGCCGCCTCGGTCTGCTCGATGGCTGTCACGCCGCCTCCCAAAATTGTGATCGGACCCAGCAGTTCCGTGCACGCTGCGCCATACCGACATCGTACTTTTGGGTAACCCGGGTATGCGCGGCGCGGACGCAGAATTTCACGGACCGGCCGACTGCGGTAGCCACAGTTTCCGCACCCCCTGCCGCATAGCGGGGCGTATCAGCGGTAATCGTCCTCATCCTGTGGGACGACGCGGGCCTGCTCCGCCGCATCCGCCTCGTTCGCACGGTCCGGGTCGACGTCGGCCAGCGGTTCGTCGTCCTGCGGATGAAGATCCGCCTGCTGCTCGGCAGCGTCGGCGTCGGGTGCCTCCTGGCTGCGCTCGTCCGGCTGGACGTCCTCGAAGGTATCCGGGTCACTGGGGTCGACCGTCATGGTGACTCCCTTCCTTGCTCCGAGCCTAGGAGCTACCCCCCGAAGCCGCCATGCGGTCTGTGATGGCGAACACATGAACCACGGTGTGATCGTCTCGTAACATTGCCGCATGTCTTCGACCGAGCTGCCGGGAGTCCGTGCCGCCGCCGCAGCGGTGGCCCCCACGGTGAGCGCTGTCAGAGTCGCGGAGGGGGAGAGGCTTCGCTCCGTCACGCTGCCCGGGCTGACGCTGACCGTCCGTTCGCGGCCGCCGGAGCGGACCGGACTGCCGCCCGCGCTCTTCGTGCACGGGCTCGGCGGCTCCTCGCAGAACTGGACCGCGCTGATGCCGCTGCTCCAGGACGTGCTGGACAGCGAGGCGCTCGACCTGCCCGGTTTCGGGGACTCCCCGCCGCCGGACGACGGCAACTACTCGGTCACCGGCCACGCCCGTGCGGTGATCCGCTTCCTGGACGCGGGGGAGCGCGGCCCCGTCCACCTGTTCGGCAACTCGCTGGGCGGGGCGGTGGCGACGCGGGTCGCCGCGGTCCGTCCCGACCTGGTGCGCACCCTCACCCTGATCTCGCCCGCGCTCCCCGAGATCCGGGTGCAGTGGTCGGCCGCGCCGACCGCACTGCTCGCCGTTCCGGGCATCGTGTCCCTGTTCGCCCGGATGACCCGGGGCTGGAGCGCGGAAGAACGCACCCGCGGAGTCATGGCACTCTGTTACGGCGATCCGGCACGTGTCTCCGCGGAGGGCTTCCGTAACGCGGTGGCCGAAATGGAGCGGCGGCTGGCGCTGCCGTACTTCTGGGACGCGATGGCGCGCTCGGCACGTGGCATCGTCGACGCGTACACACTGGGGGGCCAGCACGGGCTGTGGCGCCAGGCCGGGCGGGTGCTCGCGCCGACCCAGCTCGTGTACGGCGGACGGGACAGACTCGTCTCGCACCGGATGGCACGCAGGGCGTCCGCGGCCTTCCGCGATGCGCGACTGCTGACACTGCCCGACGCCGGGCACGTGGCGATGATGGAGTACCCGGAAGCGGTCGCCCAGGCGTTCCGGGAACTGCTCGACGAATGCGGCGGGAGCTGATCCGGGGCGTGGGACGACACAGCCGAAAGGGCCCTGCGCCCAGGGCGCCCGAGACCGGGCCGGACGGGGCGAACGCGGAAGCGGGGCGCGAGGGCGCCCGGCCCGCCGTAGGCAGCGGCCGGCGCAGACGGCCGGGTGACGCGCCTCCCGGAACCGAGGGCCACACCCCGTTCCAGGGCGCGCCCCAGGTGCGCGGCGGCCATCCCGAACAGCGTGAACCGGGCGGCGGCTGGGGGGCCGGGCCCGTCGGGCGGTACGGCGAACGCCCGGCCCCGCCGCACGGCGCGGGACCGGGCGGCCGCACCGGCAACCAGGCCCAGGCGCAGGCGCCGGGACGGCCGCAGGGGCCGCGGACTCCACAGACACCGCGGAACGCGCAGGGCGCCGCAACCAGGCCGCTGGTGCCGGGACCGCGGCGCGAGTTCGTCGAGGCCTTCGACAGCTCACCTGTCCCACCGGCACCCCGTGGCCCGGCCGCGGCGCGTTCCGGGCCGGCGGATCCGTACCGCTCCGTCACCGAGTGGGACGAACGCCCGCCGGCTGCGGACGAGGCCGCGGAGGCTCCTGCCAAGGACGCCAAGGGCGCCGAGGACGCCAAGGGCGCCAAGGACAGCAGGGGCGGCAGGGGCCGCACCTTCACCGGCATCGCCGCAGCCGCGGTGACGACGGTGCTCGCGGTGGTCGTGGCCGGCCAGGTCGCCCACGACAGCGGCAGCCCGACCGGCGCCGCGCAGGCCGCGGGTGTGGGCCGGGGCGGCGACGGCGACGCCTCCCGCTCGGACGACCGGACGACACCCGCCCCGAAGGTGGCGGTGGCCAAGCCCCTTTCGTACGAGCAGAAGATGGCCAAGGCCTATCCGCTGGCGCCGAAGCTGACCGCTTCGGGGAAATTCGCGGCGGTCGCCGGCACGGCGAAGGCCCCGGGCAAGGGGCACAGGTACCGCTACCGGATCGACGTCGAGAAGGGGCTCGGGCTCGACTCCGCGCTCTTTGCCGAGGCGGTACAGAAAACTCTGAATGATGACCGGAGTTGGGCGCACGACGGCGACATGACCTTCGAACGGATTTCCACCGGGGAGCCGGATTTCGTCATCACGCTGGCGAGCCCCGGGACCACGGGCGAGTGGTGCGAGAAGTCGGGTCTGGACACGATGGAGGACAACGTGTCCTGCGACTCCGCGGCCACCGAGCGCGTCATGATCAACGCCTACCGCTGGGCCCAGGGCTCTGCCACCTTCGGACCGGACAAGCTCTTCGCCTATCGCCAGATGCTGATCAACCACGAGGTCGGCCACCGGCTGGGGCACAACCATGTGAGCTGCGGCACGAAGGGTGCCCTCGCTCCGGTGATGCAGCAGCAGACCAAGTCGCTCGACATCGACGGCATCAAATGCCGCCCCAATGCCTGGGTGTACCCGAAGGGTTGAGCCCGGGACGGGGCGGCCGAGGTGGCCGTCCGGCCGCCCCGGACGGGCGCGCAGGGGGGTGGCTCGCGGACCGCTCGCCCGGAACGGGTGTCCGTATAGCGAGACGGCTGTCTCATATTGCGTTGACATCGGGCAGGCCGTGGCCGATATTTCTCGGCATGTCACGCAGCCTCGTCACCTCCGATCGCGCCGCCATTGAGCTGGCGCTCATCGGCGTGACCGGGCACAGCGTCGCCGACATCGACTGTTGCTGACGCCTGCCCGCGTGCGCGTCGGCCCCCCGTCCGGACCCTGACGGTCCGGACCGCCCTTCCCCGACTGCCGCGCCCGGGCGTACTCCGTCCGCAGGCGCGGCAGTTCCAGTGTTCCGGTCACCTTCACCCGTCACGACCGGTCGTGTGCACATGCCTCTCGTCGCCGCCTGCACGGAATCACTTTCTGTTTCCTTCACCCAGGCAGTACTCCGAGAGGTCATCTTCCGATGCGTCATCCGTCCGTCATATCGCGCCGCGTAGCAGCGGCCGCCGCAGTACTCCTCGTGGCCGCGGGCGCCGCGGCCTGCGGGCCCGAGGGCAGCAGCAAGGACAGCGACGGCACCTCCGGCGCAGCGGGCGCGCCCAAGAAGGGCGGCACGCTCACCGTCCTCAACAGCGCCTCTCAGGAGGACTTCGACCCGGCACGGCTCTACACCTCCGGCGGCGGCAACCTCCCCTCCCTCGTCTTCCGTACCCTCACCACCCGCAACCGGGAGGACGGCGCGGAGGGTGCGAAGGTCGTCCCCGACCTGGCGACGGACCTGGGCACGCCCAGCAAGAACGCCACCGTCTGGACGTACACCCTCAAGGACGGCATCAAGTACGAGGACGGCACCGCGATCACGAGCGCCGACATCAAGTACGGCATCGAGCGCTCCTTCGCCGCCGAGCTCTCCGGCGGCGCGCCCTACCTGCGTGACTGGCTGATCGGCGGGGCCGACTACCAGGGCCCGTACAAGGACAAGAAGGGCCTCGGCTCGATCGAGACGCCCGACGCGAAGACCATCGTCTTCCACCTCAACAAGCCCGAGGGCGAGTTCCCCTACCTGGCCACCCAGACGCAGACCACCCCGGTGCCGAAGGCCAAGGACACCGGCACGAAGTACGAGGAGCACCCGGTCTCCTCGGGTCCGTACAAGGTCGTCAGGAACGAGGGCGACGGCGAGCGTCTCGTCCTGGAGCGCAACACCCACTGGTCGGCCGCCACCGACGAGGAGCGCAAGGCCTACCCCGACCGGATCGACGTCCGTTCCGGGCTCGACTCCGCCGTCATCAACCAGCGGCTGTCCGCCTCGCAGGGCGCCGACGCCGCGGCCGTCACCACCGACACCAACCTCGGCCCGGCCGAGCTCGCCAAGGTCAGCGGCGACAAGAAGCTCGCCGCCCGCGTCGGCACCGGCCACTTCGGCTACACGAACTACATCGCCTTCAACCCGAAGGTGAAGCCGTTCGACAACCCGAAGGTGCGCCAGGCCATCTCGTACGCCGTCGACCGCGGCTCCGTGGTCAACGCCGCCGGCGGCTCCTCGCTCGCCGAGCCCGCCACCACCTTCCTGCCCGACCAGGCGTCCTTCGGCTACACGCCGTACGACTCCTTCCCGGCAGGCAAGAACGGCAACGCGGCGAAGGCCAAGGAGCTGCTGAAGGAGGCCGGCTATCCCAACGGGCTGACCGTCACCCTCACGCACAACAACGAGAAGAACTTCGCCACCAGCCCGGAGGTCGCCACCGCGCTCCAGGAGGCGCTGAAGAAGGCCGGCATCACCGTCAAGCTCCAGGGCCTGGAGGACAACGCCTACTCGGACACGGTCTACAACGTGAAGACCGAGCCCGGCTTCTTCCTCGGCGGCTGGGGTGCCGACTGGCCCTCCGGCGGTCCGTTCTTCGCCCCGATCTTCGACGGACGCCAGATCGTCAAGGCCGGGTACAACTTCAACTCCGCCCAGCTGAACGACCCCGCGGTCAACAAGGAGATCGACGAGATCAACAAGCTGACCGACCTGAGCGCCGCCGCCAAGCGCTGGGGCGCGCTCGACAAGAAGGTCGGTGAGCAGGCGCTGACCGTGCCGCTGTTCCACCCGGTCTACAAGCGCCTGTACGGCGAGTCCGTCAAGAACGTCGTGATCAGCGACTGGACCGGCGTACTCGACATCTCGCAGGTCGCGGTCAAGTAACCATGGCCGAAGCACTGCTGGTCAAGGAGGCGGGGGCCGTCGTGGCCCCCGCCTCCGGGGCCCATCCGTTCTGGCGGCGGCTGCGCGCCCACCGCTCCGCCCTCGTGGCGGCGGCCGTCGTCGCCCTGCTGGTCCTCCTCGCGCTCGCCGCCCCCCTCCTCACGGGCATCGAGGGCCAGAACCCCACCACGTTCCACCCCGACCTCGTCGACTCCGCCACCGGCGGGGTTCCGCTCGGCTCCTTCGGCGGCATCAGCGCCGAGCACTGGCTCGGCGTCGAACCGCTCACCGGACGCGACCTCTTCGCCCGCGTCGCGTACGGCGCCCGGGTCTCGCTCGGCGTCGCACTCGGCGCGACCCTGCTCCAGGTTGTCATCGGCGTCGTCGTCGGCCTCTCGGCCGGTCTCGGTAACCGCTTCGTCGACCAGGCGCTCAGCCGGGTCACCGATGTCGTGGTCGCCCTGCCGGTCATGGTGACCGCGCTCGGCGCGCTCGCCGTCGTCCCGGCGGGCTTCCCCCGCCCGGTACTGATCTCCGTGATCGTCGGCCTGGTCGGCTGGTCCGGCATCTCGAAGATCGTGCGCGCCCAGACGCTGTCCCTCAAGTCGCGCGACCACGTCGCGGCCGCCCGGCTCAGCGGCTGGGGCTCCTGGCAGATCGCCCGGCGCGAGCTGCTGCCGGCTCTGGCCGCGCCCGTCATCACGTACGCCGTCCTGCTCTTCCCCAGCAACATCGTCGTCGAGGCGGCCCTGTCCTTCCTCGGTGTGGGCATCAAGCCGCCCACACCCTCCTGGGGACAGATGCTCAGCGACGCCGACACCTGGTACCAGGCGGCGCCCACCTATCTGCTCATCCCGGCCCTGCTGCTCTTCGTCACCGTGCTGGCGCTCACCGTCCTCGGTGAGGGCGTGCGCACCGCGCTCGACCCGCGCGCCGCCTCCCGGCTGCGGATCGGCACCGGACGCAAGAAGGAGGCCGGCGCATGAGCGGATTCCTGCTGCGACGCCTCGGCGGGGCGCTGTTCGTCCTCCTCGCCCTGAGCGTCGTCGTCTACGCCGCCTTCTACGTCGCCCCGGGCGACGTCGCGCAGATCGCCTGCGGACCGCGCTGCTCGCCCGCGCAGGTCGCTCAGGTCAGCGAGCAACTGCGCCTCGGCGACCCGGTGTACGTGCAGTACGCGCACTTCCTCCAGAGCCTGGTCGCGGGCCGCGACTACTCGACCGGAACCGGTGTGGTGCACTGCCAGGCCCCGTGCCTGGGACTCTCGTACCAGAGTGGTCAGCAGGTCACCCAGCTGATCCTTGCCAAGCTGCCCGCCACCGCCTCGCTCGCCGTCGGCGCGTTCGTGCTGTGGATGGTGCTCGGGGTCGGTACCGGACTGCTCTCGGTGTGGCGGCGCGGCCGCGTCACCGAACGCATCCTCACCGGGATCACCCTGGCCGGCATGGCCACGCCCGTCTTCGTGATCGGCCTGCTGCTGATCATCATCTGCGTCACGGCGCTCCAGATCCTGCCTTTCCCGGACTACGTCCCCTTCACCGAGAACCCGGAGCAGTGGGCCTGGAACCTGCTGCTGCCCTGGATCTCGCTCGCGCTCATCACCGCCGCCCCGTACGCCCGGATGACCCGGGCCTCGATGCTGGAGACGCTGGCCGAGGACCATGTGCGCACCTTCAGGGCGTACGGGGTCAGCGAGCGGACGATCGTCGGACGGCACGCGCTGCGCGGGGCGCTGGCCCCCGTGATCGCGCTGGGCGCACTCGACGTCGGCTCGATGTTCGGCGGCGCCGTGCTCACCGAATCGCTCTTCGGGATTCCGGGCGTCGGCCGCGAACTCGTCGAGTCCGTCAAGCAGGTGGACCTTCCGGTCGTCGTCGGTCTGGTGCTCGTCACCGGATTCTTCGTCGTCCTCGCCAATGCCGTCGCGGACATCCTCCAGGCGATGGCCGACCGACGGGTGGTGCTGTCATGAGTCTCGTCGAGGTCACCGATCTCTCGATCTCGTTCGGCGACGTGCACGCGGTGCGCGGACTGTCGTTCTCGCTGGAGGCCGGCGGCGCGCTCGGCGTCGTCGGTGAGTCCGGCTCCGGCAAGAGCGCCTCGGCGTACGCGCTGCTCGGCCTGCACCGGGGGACCGGTGCGAAGGTCGACGGCTCGATCCGGGTCGCCGGCGTGGACGTCCAGGCCGCCGGCGACGCGGAACTGCGCGGGCTGCGCGGGGCGAAGGCCGCGATGGTCTTCCAGGACCCGCTCTCCTCGCTGGACCCGTACTACGCGGTCGGCGACCAGATCGCCCAGGTGTACCGCGTCCACCACCGCGTCACCCGGCGGGCGGCGCGGGCCCGGGCCGTGGAGGTGCTGGACCGGGTCGGGATTCCCGACGCGGTGCGCCGCTCACGGTCCCGGCCGCACGAGTTCTCCGGCGGCATGCGCCAGCGGGCGCTGATCGCGATGGCGCTGGCCTGCGAGCCCCAGCTGCTGATCGCCGACGAGCCGACGACCGCGCTCGACGTCACCGTCCAGGCCCAGATCCTCGACCTGCTGCACGACCTGCGCCGCGAGACGGGCATGGGACTGCTGCTGGTCACCCATGACGTCGGCGTGGCGGCGGAGTCGGTGGACGAGGTGCTCGTCATGCGGTCCGGCCTCGCGGTGGAACGCGGGCCGGTGGCCGAGGTGCTCGGTGCGCCCCGCGAGCCGTACACGAAGGCGCTGCTGTCAGCCGTGCCGCGCATCGGCCCCGGGCCCGGCGGCCCCGCCGCCGCGACCGTGGGAGCGGCGCACCCCGAGGCCGAGGTGCTGGTCGAGGCCGAAGAGGTGCGCCAGGTCTTCGGTCGGGGGAAGTCCGCCCTGGCCGCCGTCGACGGGGTCTCCCTCACCGTCCGGCGCGGCGAGACGCTCGGCATCGTCGGCGAGAGCGGCAGCGGCAAGACCACCCTGGGGCGGATGCTCGTCGGCCTGCTGGAACCCACGTCCGGCCGGATCGGCCGGGCGGCCCGGGTGCAGATGGTCTTCCAGGACCCGGTCTCCTCGCTCAATCCGCGCCGCTCCGTCGGCGAGTCGGTCGCCGACCCGCTGCGGGCGCGCGGGGAGCGCGACGAGGACGTGATCAGGGCGCGCGTACGGGATCTGCTGGAGCGCGTCGGACTCGACCCGGAGCAGTACGACCGCTACCCGCACGAGTTCAGCGGCGGCCAGCGCCAACGCGTCGGCATCGCCCGGGCCCTGGCCGCCGAACCCGAACTCATCGTCTGCGACGAGGCGGTCTCCGCGCTCGACGTGACGACCCAGGCCCAGGTGACCGCCCTGCTGTCGGAACTGCAGCAGGAGCTGGGGCTCGCCCTGGTCTTCATCGCCCACGACCTCGCTGTCGTACGGCAGGTGAGTGACCGGGTCGCCGTCATGCGACGGGGCCGGATCGTCGAGGAGGGCCCGGTGGAGCAGGTGTACGCGGACCCCCGCGACCCGTACACGCGGCAGTTGCTGGCCGCCGTGCCGGCGCTCGATCCGGCCCTCGCGGCGGTGCGCCGCGCGGCCCGCAAAGAGCTGGCTGCAGCCTGACGGTAGGTGACCTACCGCTTCTATAGCGCGACAGAACGCTACCGGGGTGGGAAAGTTACGCCGGTTCACCCCTTTCGGTGGTGCGACGGACAACCGTCCGTCGCACCACCGGCGTATCCGCTTACGGTCGTCCCGCTGCGAGTCGCCGATTCAACGGCGGCCGCTCACAAGGGAGATCGGGGGTGTGCTCGTGCGGATCGGACTGCTCACCGAAGGTGGCTATCCGTATGCGTCCGGTGAGTCCAGACTCTGGTGCGACCGTCTGGTGCGCGGGCTCGCGCAGCACGAGTTCGATCTCTTCGCGCTCAGCCGCAGCGCCGAACAGGAGGCGCAGGGCTGGGTCCAGCTCCCGGCCCAGGTCAGCCGGGTGCGGACGGCACCTCTGTGGACCGCGGACGAGGACACCCTCGGCCTCCACGCCCCCAGAGGACTGCTCTCGCGGCTGCTGACCGGCGGGGGCGCACGGACGTACGGGCGGCGCGAACGGCGGCGCTTCATCACCCACTTCACGGCGCTCGCGGGCTCGGTGTGCGTGACGGGCGGCGACCAGAGCGACGGGGGCGAGGGCGCGAACGCCGTTGCCGACCGTACGGGCGCACGGCCGGACGACCCGCGGTCCACGGACGCGGTCGCGGATGCGCAGTTCACGGAGGGTCTCTACGGGCTCGCCGAGCTGGCCTGCGAGCACGGCGGGCTTCCCGCCGCCCTCCGCTCCGAGACCGCGGTGAGGATCCTCGAGGCCGCCTGCCGTGCCCATGGCACCGGACGCACCGTCCAGTCCGCCACCGTCCCCGATCTCCTCGCCTTCGCCCGGGAGCTCGACCGCGTGCTGCGGCCGCTCTCCCTCGACTGGTACGACGAGGAGAGCCTCGGCGCCGTCGACCTGTGCCATGCCGCGTCCGGCGGCGCCGCCGCGCTGCCGGGACTGCTGGCCAAGCGATTCTTCGGGGTGCCGCTGCTCGTCACCGAGCACGCCGTGCAGCTGCGCGCGCACTACCTCTCGGACATCGGTACGCCGGTGAGTGCGCCGGTACGCGCGCTGCTCGCGAACTTCCACAGGCGGCTCGCCGCCGAGGTGTACCGGCAGGCCGCGCTCATCACCCCGGGCAACAACCACGCCCGCCGCTGGCAGGAGCGTTGCGGCGCCGAACCCGCCAAGGTGCGCACGGTCTATCCCGGCATGGAGTCCGGCCGCTTCGCGGCGCTCGGCGAGAACGAGGACGACGGTGGCCCGGACACGCTGGTCTGGGTGGGCCGGATCGAGCCGGCCAAGGACCTGATCGCCCTGCTGCACGCCTTCGCCGAGGTGCGCAGGACCGAGCCCGACGCCCGGTTACGCATCATCGGTGCGGCTGCCCAGGGGGCGGAGGGCGCCGACTATCTCGCCCACTGCCGGGCGCTCGCCGCGCAGTTGTTCCCCGACGAGGCCGTGGACGCGCACGCCGTCGGCGACAGTCCGGTCTCCTTCGAGGACATCGGCGGGGCCGAGGTCCCCGATCTCGTCCAGGCGTACGCGGCGGGCGGGGTCGTGGTGCTCTCCAGCGTGGTCGAGGGCTTCCCGATCAGTCTGGTCGAGGCGATGTTCTGCGGCCGGGCGACGGTGTCCACGGACGTCGGTGCGGTCGTCGAGGTCATCGGCGGTACGGGACTAGTGGTGCCGCCGCGCAATCCCCGGGCCCTTGCGGACGCCTGCCTGGCTCTGCTGCGTGATCCGGAGCGCCGTGCGCGCCTGGGAGCGGCGGCGCGCGCCCGCGCACTTGAACTCTTTACCGTCGAACAGAACCTCGCGGCATTTCGCGGCATTTACCTGGAGCTGATCGCGCAGGCACCGGTGCGCAGGGGGCCGGTGCCTGCCGCCGGCGGGCCACGCCCCTTCGCCACCCCGCCGGAGGCCCATGTCCTCGGTCTTTGGGCGGAGCCGGGAGACGGCTCCGGTCTCGACCGCGGCCAAGGGCCGGCCGGGCGGACACCCAGCTGGGCCGTGCAGGAAGTCGGCGCGGGAGCGCACGGCGTGGGGGACGGCGATGCGTGACCAGGAAGCGGCCGCACGGGGCCGCACGAACCGACCGGGTCCGACCGGTGCGCCTGGGGCAGTCGCTGCCCGGGGTGACGAGCACGGAGGAACGACGATGGGCCGCCCGACCGAAGTGCCCGAGGCGCTCGGCACGCCGATGACCAGCAGCAACGGGGACCATCGCTCGTGGGCGTCGACCTCCGGCACCCTGCTCGCCGACATCTCCGAACCGGCGTGGGGACTGCCCGCCGCGCAACCGGATGGGGCGGCGGGTGTGCCCGTGAATGGGGCCGTGGGTGTGCCGGCGGACGAGGCAGTGGGTACGCCGGTGAACGAGGCAGTGGGTACGCCGGTGGACGGGATGGGGAGCGCGCGCCCGGCGCGGGAGGACGCCTCCGGGGGCGGGCCGCTCCTGGAGCCCGACGCCGCGCCCGCGCACGCCCCCGAGCCGGTCGGGCCCGAGCCGACGCCGACCGGGTCCGGCCCGACGCCGACCGGGCCCGAGGCGGTCGGGCCCGAGGCGGTCGGGCCCGAGCCGACCTCAACCCCCACGCCCCCCGAAGCCGTTGACGAAGCGCCCTCCGCCCCCGGGGACCCGTCGCCTCGTTCGGCGCCCGCCAAGGACCAGGCAACCGCCACGGGCTCAACGCCCCCCGAAGCTCCGGCGCCCGCCAAGAACCCGACGCCCCTCGACGATCCGGCGCCCGCCAAGAACCCGACGCCCCCCGACGCTCCGACGCCCCCCGACGATCCGGCGCCCCCCGGCAACCCCGCGCAGCACCCGACCTCCCGGGCTCCCGAGGTCGCCCACACCTCTCCGGCACGCAAACTCGCCACCGGGCGGCGCGGGCCGGCCGATCCGGTGAAAACCCTGATGCACCGGCACCGCGAGCTCTGCGAGCGGGCCGTCGACCCCCTGGAGATCGCCGCCGGACTGGAGGCCCACGGAGTCACCGACCGCACCGCGGCCCGCTACCGGCACCGCGACGTGTTCTCGCTCGCCGAGGAGCTGTTCGCACGGGTTCCGGCTGTTGCGGGGGAGCCCGTGGGCGCGGCCTTCGCCCCGGCGCGCGACATCGAGACGCGCGCCGCGTGGTCGCTCCGGGCCTTGCTGCCGGGCGCCGCCTGTCTCGCGACCTTCGTCGCGCTGCGGCTCACCGAGGGCGTGCTCGACAGCGGGGCACGGCTCGCCATCGGCATCGGCGGCGGTCTCCTCGCGTTCATCGGGCTCGCCCTCGCCCTGCGTACCGGCCCCCTCTCCGCCGAAGGCCGCTCGTCGGGCGCCGCGGGCCTGTTCGGCTGCTGGCTGCTCGGCTACGTCCTGTACGGCGACGCACTGCTCCACCAGGTCCTCAGCGGTGGCCCCGAAGGCCCCTGGGACATCACCCCGGCGCCGCTGCTCGGCCTCGCCGTGGCTGTCGCTCCCGCAGCCTGGTGCGCCCACCTCTTCTCCGTACACGCGCACCGCAAGCTCAACGGCAGCCGGGCGCTGGAGGAGTTCGCCGCAGGTGTGCGCCCCCTGCTGTTCGCCGCCGTCGCCTTCTTCCTCTGCGTCCTCGGCGGGCTGCTGTACGTGGCCCGGCTCGGGATCGGCGCGGGCGGCGCCCCGGTCGGGGCCGCGGCACTGGGCGTGCTGCTTCTGCTGGCCCGCCTCCTCACCGTCCACGGCTTCCCCGAACCGGCAGCCACCGGCCTGGCCGCCGCCTGCGCCGTCGAGGCCGCCGCCCCCGCCCTCGTCCTGGCCGGCCGGCTGCCCGGCCTCGATGCCCTTGCCCGCCCCGTCGACGTGCTCGTCGCGGCGGCGGGCGCCGGGGCCGTACCCGCCGTCGCCTGCGGCGCGGCCGCGCTCGGCCTGCTGACCACCGCCACCGTGGCGCTCTCCCGGGCGTCCGCCCACACCGCCGACTGACCCCCGCACACGAACACCTCCCTACACGAACACCCCCGCACACGAACACCCCCGCACACCAGAGCCCCTCCGCACACGAGTTACCCCGCACACCAGAACCCCGCGGAGCCGACGCCGCGGGCCCCTTCCCGAACGCACACAACTGCTCAAGGAGAAACCGGACATGACCCCCCAATACCTCGCACCGGCAGCCCGCCGTCGGCACCGAGGGGGCGCGCGATGAGGGTGCTGCTGCTCGGAGCCAACGGATTCCTCGGCCGGTTCGTGGCCGACCGGCTGCTTGCCGACCCCGCCGTCCACCTCACGGCGCTCGGCCGCGGCGACGACGCCGACGTACGGTTCGACCTCGCCGGCGGCAGCCCGGGGGCGCTCACCCGCTTCCTGGACGCCGTCCACCCCGGAGTCGTCGTCAACTGCGCCGGCGCCACCCGGGGCGGGGCCCGCGACCTGACCCGTCACAACACCGTCGCCGTCGCCACGGTCTGCGAGGCGATGCGGCGCAGCGGCTGCACCGCCCGGCTGGTCCAGGTCGGCTGCTCCTCGGAGTACGGACCCTCGCAGCCCGGCTCGTCCACGGCCGAGGACGCCATTCCGCGCCCCGGCGGCCCGTACGGTGTCAGCAAGCTCGCCGCCACCGAGCTCGTCCTCGGCTCCGGCCTCGACGCGGTCGTGCTCAGGGTCTTCTCGCCGGTCGGCCCCGGCACCCCGGCCGGCTCCCCGCTCGGCCGGCTCGCCGAGGCGATGCGCCGCGCCATGCAGTCGGGCGACGGCGAGCTGAAGCTCAGCGGCCTCGGCGTACAGCGCGACTTCGTCGACGTCCGGGACGTCGCACGCGCCGTGCACGCGGCCTCGCTCTCCGCCGCGCAGGGCGTCGTCAACATCGGCACCGGCCGCGCCGTGCGCCTGCGCGACGCCGCGGCCGTCCTGGCCAAGGTCGCCGGATACGCGGGCGCACTCCACGAGCTGGACACGCCCCCCGCCCGCCTGCCCATCGGCGCCCCGCGAACCTCCGCCGAATCGGTCATGGAGCACCTCGCGGTCACCCCGTCCCCTTATCCGGACGGCTGCGGTGCGTGGCAGCAGGCCGATGTGCGCACCGCGAGGGACCGGCTCGGCTGGCGGCCCCGGATCAATCTGGAGGAGTCGCTCGCCGATATCTGGATGGAGGCGGCGTGCCGTATCTGACCAGTACCGGCACCGCCCGCCGCACCAGCGGCGCCGATCAGCTCGGCTTCGGCGTCCCGGGGTACGCGCACCCGCTGCTCGCACCGGCCGAATGGGCCGAACTCGCCCGCCCCGGCACCCCGCTGCACTGGGCTGTTCTCGATATCGACAACGGCCCCGGCGCCCGCCCCGACCCGCACTGCCTGGAAGCCGCGGGCCGGCTCCGCAACGCCCGCGAACGGGCCGTACACGGCGAAGAGCCGCTCGACGCGGTGCGGGCCTCGGCCGGCCGGCTGCTCGGCCGGCTCGACCTGGCCCACGGCAACCGGCCCTTCGGTGAGCTGGTCGCCGACGCGCGGTCCTATCTGGACTGGTACCGCGTCGACGGCTTCTATGTCGACCGCTGCCCGGCGGAGCGCGCGGGCCTCCCGGCCGTACGCCGTCTCACGAGCACCCTGTCCGCCCTCCTGGCGGACAGCGACAGCGCACAGCACGGCGGGCATCTGGTGCTCGGGCACGACACCCATCCCTATCCCGGCTACGCGGAGGCCGCCGACCAGCTCGTCACCTTCCGCGGCGCGTGGACCGACTACCGCTGGTCGCAGGTGGCGGAGTGGACCGCCGCCTACCCGCCCGGCCGTTTCGCCCACTTCGTCCACGGTGTTCCGCGCACCCATCTGGACGAGGCGATGCGCATCGCCCGCTGGCAGGGTGCAGGGACGATCTTCTTCACGGACCGCACCGGAGAGGCCGATCCCGGAAACGGGCGCGGACAAAGTGATCCATTTGCGACTCTGCCCAGGTACTGGGACGAAATTGTCTCGCGGATCGGACCTGGTATCTCGGAATGAGAGGGGGCGTGGCAGTGTTACGGCAAGAACAACCGTACGTAGCCGAAGTACGTAAAAACCGACCACCTGCATTGTTGAGGTTCCTGTGTCGCTGCCACCCCTGGTCGAGCCAGCTGCTGAGCTCACCGTCGACGAGGTCCGCAGGTACTCCCGCCACCTGATCATCCCGGATGTCGGGATGGACGGGCAGAAGCGGCTGAAGAACGCGAAGGTGCTCTGTGTGGGCGCCGGCGGTCTCGGCTCCCCGGCTCTGATGTACCTGGCCGCCGCCGGTGTCGGAACGCTCGGCATCGTGGAGTTCGACGAGGTCGACGAGTCGAACCTGCAGCGCCAGATCATCCACAGCCAGGCCGATATCGGCCGGTCCAAGGCCCAGTCCGCCAAGGACTCGGTGCTGGGCATCAACCCGCTGGTGAACGTGATCCTTCACGAGGAACGGCTCGAAGCCGAGAACGTGATGGAGATCTTCGCCCAGTACGACCTGATCGTGGACGGCACGGACAACTTCGCCACCCGCTATCTCGTCAACGACGCCGCGGTGCTTCTGAACAAGCCGTACGTCTGGGGTTCGATCTACCGTTTCGACGGCCAGGCGTCCGTCTTCTGGTCCGAGCACGGTCCCTGCTACCGCTGCCTCTACCCGGAGCCGCCGCCCCCCGGCATGGTTCCGTCCTGCGCCGAGGGCGGTGTCCTGGGCGTGCTCTGCGCGTCCATCGGCTCCATCCAGGTCAACGAGGCCATCAAGCTGCTCGCCGGCATCGGCGACCCGCTTGTCGGCCGGCTGATGATCTATGACGCGCTGGAGATGCAGTACCGCCAGGTCAAGGTCCGCAAGGACCCCGACTGCGCGGTCTGCGGCGAGAACCCGACCGTCACCGAGCTCATCGACTACGAGGCCTTCTGCGGCGTCGTGTCCGAGGAGGCCCAGGAGGCGGCGCTCGGCTCCACGATCACTCCCAAGCAGCTCAAGGAGTGGATCGACGCGGACGAGAAGATCGAGCTCATCGACGTTCGCGAGCCGAACGAGTTCGAGATCGTCGCGATCCCCGGCGCCAAGCTGATCCCGAAGAACGAGTTCCTGATGGGCAACGCCCTCCAGGACCTCCCGCAGGACAAGCGCATCGTCCTGAACTGCAAGACCGGTGTCCGCAGTGCCGAGGTCCTCGCGGTCCTCAAGTCGGCGGGCTTCGCCGACGCGGTGCACGTCGGCGGCGGCGTGATCGGCTGGGTCAACCAGATCGAGCCCGAGAAGCCGGTGTACTAGAGGCTGAACGCTTCGAAGGGGCCGGTCCGCATCACGCGGGCCGGCCCCTTCGACGTACACACGGTTGCGCTACGAACAGGTCTTGCCGTCCGTCGGCACCTTCCCGTCCAGGAAGTACGTGTCCACCGTCGACGTCACACAGCTGTTCCCGCCGTACGCGCCGTGCCCCTCACCCTTGTTGGTGAGCAGGATGCCGACGCCCTTGCCCAGCTCGTCCGCCATCTTCCGCGCACCCTCGTACGGTGTCGCCGGGTCGCCGGTCGTGCCCACGACCAGGATGGGACCGGCGCCCGGAGCACTGGCCTCCGGGGTGTCGTGCTCGCCCGCCACCGGCCAGTCGGAGCACCAGCCCGCGGTGTCCCAGGCCAGGAACGGGCCGAAGACCGGGGACAGCTTCTTGAACTCGGGCAGCAACGCCTTCGCCTCGGCCGCCGTCGGCCGGGCCGTGGAGTCCGCGCAGGAGATGGCGCGCTGCGAGTGGTTCTGGGTGTCGTAATGGCCCTTCTCGTCGCGGCCGTTGTACGAGTCGGCGAGCTGCAGCAGCATGGAGCCGGTGCCGCCTTCCGCCTCGTCCAGGGCCTGCGTGAGCGTCGGCCAGCTGTCCTTGGAGTAGAGCGGCAGCACGATGCCGGTGATCGCCAGCGACTCGTTGAGCTCGCGGCTCGTACCGGTCGGCAGCGGCTTCGCGTCGATCCGCTTCAGCAGCGCGGCGATGCGCTGCGTCCCCTTCTCCGGGTCCTGGCCGCGGTCCTTGAGGTAGTTCTCCAGCGCCCGCTGGAAGCCGGTGGTCTGGTTGCGGGCGTGACCGGTGGTGTCCGCGGTCGGGTCGACGACGGCGTCGAAGACGGTGCGGCCGACCTTCTCGGGGAAGAGGTGCGCGTAGGTGCCGCCCAGCTCGGTGCCGTACGACATACCGAAGTACGTCAGCTTCTTGTCGCCGAGGACCTCGCGGATCAGGTCCATGTCCCGGGCGGCGTTCGTCGTGCCGACGAACGGCAGGACCTTGCCCGAGCGGCGCTCGCAGCCCGCGCCGAAGCCGGCGCCGTCCCTCATGAACGCCGCCTCCTCCGCCGCCGTGTCCGGCGTCATGTCGACGTTCCGGTTGGCGCTGTCCTGCTCCCGGTCCGTGCGACACCGCACCCCGGCGCTCTGCGCCACCCCCCGCGGATCGAAACCCACCAGGTCGTAGCGGGTGTTGAGCGTCCCGTACGAGCCGGCGGCGCGAGGCAGTATGGAGACGCCCGAGCCGCCCGGTCCGCCGAAGTTGAACAGCATCGAGCCGAGTCGCCGGTCCTTGTTCCGGGCCTCCTTGCGGATCAGCGCGATCCCGATCGTGTCGCCGTCCGGCTTCGCGTAGTCCAGCGGGACCTTGACCGTTGTGCAGCGCCAGGCCGAGCCCGGGGCGCTGCCGCCCTCCGGGGCCTCGCACCGCTTCCAGTCAAGGCGCTGCGAGGTGAGGGAGGAGGGCACGGGCTTGTCGCTCGCCTCGGCCGACGGGGCGGCGGACGGTGAGGCGGCCGGAGCCGTGGTGCCTTCCGCCTGCTTGCCCGGCTTGTCGTCCGCGCCGTCCTCGCAGCCCGCGAGCGCTCCCGTCAGCAGCAGTGCGGCGGCGGCCAGCGCCCCGGCCCGTACGTATGCGACCACGTGTACATCCCTCCCCGTCGTGCCTGCCCGTCCGGCAGTTCGCGCCCATGGTAGGCGCGCGGACCGGCACGTCTGTCGCACACCTATCCGCAGACCGTCCCGGCGGCCGGCACCTTGCCGTCGAGGAGGTAGCCGCCCACCGCCTTCTGCACACAGGAGCTGCCGCTGTTGTACGCGCCATGGCCCTCGCCCCTGTACGTCATCTCCACGCCGACGCCCTCGCCCAGCTCCTCGGCCATCGCCTTCGCGCCCGCGTACGGAGTCGCCGGGTCGCCGGTGTTGCCGATGACCAGGACGGGGGCAGCGCCCTCGGCGCTGACGTCCGGGGTGTCCCAGGCGCCCGCCACCGGCCACCCGGTGCACGCCATCAGACCCCAGCCGAGGTAGTCGCCGAACACCGGTGAGGCGTCGTGGAACGCGGGGAGCTTCTCCTTGGTCCGGTCGAGGGTGAACCGCTCTTTGGAATCGGCGCAGTTGATGGCGGTGTTGGCCGCGGCGGAGTTGTCGTAGCGGCCGTCCTCGGAGCGCCCGTTGAGGGAGTCCGCGAGGGCGAGGAGAAGCGCGCCGTTGCCGCCGTCGGCCTCGTCCACGCCCTGCTCCAGCAGGGGCCAGGTCTCCTTGGAGTAGAGGGCGGCCGCGATGCCGGTGGTGGCCTGTGTCTGCGTCAGCTTCCGGGAACCGATGCCCGGTACGGGCTTCGTTTCCAGCCGGTCGAGAAGGCCGGACACCCCCTGCTCGACCTCCTCGGCGGTGGAGCCGGGCAGCGTGCAGGCGTCGCCCCGGTCCACGCAGTTCTTGGCGAAGTTGTCCAGCGCGAGCTGGAATCCCTTGGCCTGGCCGAGGGAGGACTGTTCCGCGTCCTCCGTCGGGTCGACCACCGCGTCCAGGACCGACCTGCCGACGTGCTTGGGGAACAAGTGCGCGTAGACGCCGCCCAGTTCGGTTCCGTACGAGATGCCGAAGTAGTACAGCTTGTCGTCGCCGAGGACCTGGCGCATCAGGTCCATGTCGCGGGCCGCGTTCGTCGTTCCCACGAAGGGGAGCTTCTTGCCCGAGTTCTTCTCGCAGGCCGCCGCGTACGCCTTCGTGGATTCGGTGAACTCCTTCTCCTCCGCCGCGTCGTCGGGCGTGCCGTCGCCCTCGTACCGCGCGTCCAGCTGTGCGTCGTCCTCGCACTCCACGCCCGCACTGCGGCCGACTCCGCGCGGGTCGAAGCTCACCAGGTCGTACCGTGTGCGGAGCTTGTCGTACTCCGTGCCGAAGGCGGGCAGGGTGGCGACACCGGAAGCGCCCGGGCCGCCGAAGTTGAAGATGAGCGAGCCGATCCGCTTCTTCGCGTTCATCGCCTTCGCGCGGACGAGCGCCAGCTCGATGGTCTCGCCGTCCGGCTCCGCGTAGTCGAGCGGGACATTCATGAACGAGCACTCCCAGACGGCCCCGCCGGGCAGTGGGGTGGGTGAGGCTCCGCCGCCCTGTGCCTGGGAGGGGGCCGGGCACGGCGTCCACTTCAGCTGCTGGGAGGCGAGGCCGGAGGGGGTGGTGGCCGCGGCGGCCTCGGCGGAGCGGGGCGGGCTCTCCTCGCCACCCCCGTCCGAACAGCCGGCGAGGGGGAGCAGCACGGTCACGGTGGCGGCGAGGGCCGCGGTGCGCAGGGCAGGGGAGGTCCTCATCGCTCCATCGTGTAGCGGCGCCCCGGGGGGTGCACGGGGCGCCGGTCCAAGCGGGTGGACGCCTGCGGGCCGCAGCCTCTAGAGCTCGCCCTTGCGCGTCAGATGGTTGAAGCAGAGCCAGCCGGGAAGCACCGGCAGCCACAGCGTGAGCAGCCGGTACAACAGCACCGCGGGTGCCGCGACCTCCTTGGGCAGGCCGACCGCGATCAGACCGAGGGTCAGCGCACCCTCGACCGCGCCCATACCGCCCGGGGTCGGCGCCGCCGAGCCCAGCGCGTTGCCGGCGAGGAAGACCACCGCGATGCTCGCGTAACTGAGGTGCGGCGTGTCCGGACCGCTGAACGCCCGGACCGACGCGTCCAGACACATCACGAACAGGCCGGTCAGCAGCAGCATCCCGCCGATTCCGGTGAGCAGCTTCTGGGGCCGCTGCACGACATCGAGCATGCGCGGCACGACCCCGGCGAACAGCGACCGCACCCGGGTCGCCACGAACTTCCGCAGGAAGGGGATCGCCGTCACCACCAGCACCAGCACGGCGACCGTCAGCAGCCCCGCGATCACGGTCCTGGACGGGGTGAGCGAGGACGGGGTCTTCTCCGTACCGGTCAGATACCCGAAGGCGGCGAGCAGCAGGATGTGGCACCCGAGACCGAAAAGCTGCGAGGCGCCGACACTCGCGACCGCCAGCCCCGGGCGCACGCCGGCACGCTGGAGGAACCGGGTGTTCAGCGCGACTCCGCCCACCGCGGCAGGGGCCACGATCTTCACGAACGAGCCGGCCACCTGCGCCAGTACCGTCCTGCCGAACGCCACCCGTTCGGGCACGAAGCCCAGCAGGCTCATCGCGGCCGCGATGTAGCTGAGCGCCGAGAATCCGAGCGCGGCCGCCACCCAGCCCCATTCCGCCTGCTCGACAACCGCACCGAAGTCGGCCTCGGTGACCTGCGAGATCAGGAAGTACGCGGCGATGGCACCGGCGATGAAGCTGAACAGAGTGCGCGGCTTGATGCGCTCCAGACGGACCGGCTCGACCGGGGCCTGCGGCCGGATCAGCAGCACCTCCTGGCGGATCTGGGAGAGCAGATCCTCCTCGCGGGCCCCGTCCAGCGCGTCGTCCATGGCCCGCTTCTCGGCCTGCTTCTCGGTGCGCAGCGACTTGCGGGCGGTCTTGCGGCCGGCGTCGTCGGGGAGCTCCGCGTCCTGGGCCCGGGCCCGCTTGGCCGCGTCCGACGCGTCCAGTACGGCCTCGCGCTCGCGCTGCGACCGCTCCCGGGCGAGCCTGCGCAGGTGGGCGCGGGTGGAGCGGCTGAGCGCGATCGGCTGGAGCAGCGGCAGTGAGTCCGCGACGGCGTCCGGGCCGAGCACCGCCAGTGCGGACGCGACCGCCCGCTCGGCGCCCACCCGCAGGCCGGTGGTGGTGAGCAGTTGGGCGACGTCCATCCGCAGGACCAGGTCACCGGCCGCGATCTCGCCGCCCCGCAGATCCGTGACGAACACCTTGCCGGAACGGTCCACCAGGATGGCGTCACCGGTGAGCCTGCGGTGCGCGATCCGGCGCGACTGGAGCGCCTTCACCTGCCGCCAGGCGCCGCGCACCAGGTCGTCGGTGATCTCGGCGTCCTCCAGCGCGTCCAGCGAGCGCCCGCCGATGTGCTCGTACACCAGCATCACGGCGTCCGGACCGAGCTCGGAGGTGGCGATCAGCTTGGGGGCGTTGGCGCCGGCGGCGATCGCCGCGTACGCGAGCAGCGCCTCCTGCTCCAGTGCCTGGCGCAGCGACTGGATGGAACGCCGCTGGGTGATGCCGCGCAGGGTGAGCCTGCGCCACACACGGTAGAAGAAGCCCTGCGCCTGCTGTTCGCGGTCCACGACCGTCACGTCGAGCGGTGGCCCGTCCTCCAGGGAGACCACGTAGCGGCGCCCGCGGTCGCTCTGGTCGCCACCCGAGTCGGGGGCGTCGTCGGCGCGCATCGCGGTGACCGGCCGGAAGCCGACGTGGCGCAGACCGGCCATCAGGTGCTGGCCGGTCGGCCGGACGTTCGGCGAGCCGACCGCGTACAGCGTGCCGTACGCGACCGTCCAGCCGATCAGCACCGTGAGGATGATCGAGAGCGGGGTCGTGTAGCCGCCCACCAGCATGGTGAAGGCGTCGAGCAGCAGCACCACCCACAGCACGACCCGCCACCGGGGCCGTCTCGCCATGCCGACCGCCGTCATATAGGCGATCACCGGGGCGAGATAGCCGTGTACGGGGTCGGTGAGCGCGTCACCGGGCTGCGGCTGGGTCAGGGCGTCCTGAATGGTGCCGGACGCGGAATTGGACACCCACAGATCCGTGGCGAGCGTCACCCCGTGCGCGAGCACGGCGGCCAGGACACCGTCCGCGATCCGCAGCCCGTCGCGTTTGATCAGCCGCTCGATGGCGAAGGCCACCGGGACGAGCAGCACGGCGATGCTGGAGACGAGACCGGCGATCTTGATGAGCAGATCGGGCGCCTGTCCTGTGCCCTTGTTGATGTCCTGTTCGAGGCCGGCCGTCGTGCCGTGGGCGAATGCGGCGACGGCGAACAGCACGACCACCGCAAGGACCCCGATGAGGAGCCGCAGCAGATCGGAGGGGCGGTGCACCCGGGCGGGGAGCAGGGGTTCGTCCCCGGAGACGCGGTCGGACAGTGCCGCGTCGGAGGTCGAGAGCGTCGAGCCTTCCCGGTGATCCGAGGGGGTCTGCGGGCCGGTGCCGGGCTCCTGCCCGCTCTCTTCGGGGTGGGGCTCGGCATCAGAGGCGTCGGCCGCCTTCGGTGGCTGCACGCCCTGCTCCTTCGTCGCCTCTGATTGGTCTTCGTGTTCTCGTATCACCGGTCACCGCCCGCATGATGGTGGCACGGCCGCCGGGCTGAGGGGGGCATCAGGGTGCGATGCGGGGGCGCGCGATGCGCAAGATACGCTCCATTCCGCTCCCGCGCACACTCCGTGTCCGGCCGGACACGGAAGAGGCCGGACTGTCGGTGGCGTACGGCAGGATGGGCCGGATGAGCGAACAACCGACGAGCGACGCGTTGCCGGAGTACGCGGAGCGCGTGCTCGACGTGGCCGAGCTGATCCCGCCCGGCCGCGTCATGACGTACGGCGACGTCGCGGAGTGGCTGGGAGACGGCGGCCCGCGCCAGGTCGGCCGGGTCATGGCGCTCTACGGGGCGGCGGTGCCGTGGTGGCGTGTGGTGCGCGCCGACGGTGCGCTGCTGCCCGGCCACGAGCTGCGGGCGCTCGATCACTACCGCGAGGAGAACACCCCGCTGCGCGAGGCCTCGCGCTCCGCGGACGGCCACGTCCCGCGTCTCGACATGCGGAGTGCACGGTGGGACGGCGCACCGGGCGGGCCGGGCAGGGAGGGCGACGACGGCGGGGGAGCTCACACCTGACAGCTTCGGCCATCCGGCGGCACATCGGGCGGAGCCGGGCCCGTACGACGTAGAGGAAGCGTGAAGCGGGTACGGCCCGGGGTTCTTCCCGCCGGTGGGTCCTTCCGGCCCGGCGGAGCCTCGCGTCCCGGTCCCACTCGCCGGCCGTGCCGCGCTCTTCGCCCACGCAGCACCACGATCCCCGGCGGAACGTGACGATCCACGCATCCGTCCCGCCCCAATCGGCGGCCTCGCCGGAGTAGCGTCGTCAGTTCGCGGCACGCGTCGCGCCCTCACCTCCAGCACCCCAGCACACCCACCAGGACCGGCGATCGCCACGTGAGCTCCTCCTCCACCACCCGGAACAGTCCGCACCGCCAGGCACGGCGTCGGACCACGGGCGCGTACCGGCTGGTGCGAACCCTGCCGGGCTCCGTGGATCCCCCTCTCCTGGACGCGGCGCAACGGGCGGTGGTTGACCACGCCGGTGGCCCGCTGCTGGTTCTCGCGGGGCCCGGGACCGGCAAGACCACCACGCTCGTCGAAGCGGTCGCCGCCCGTGTCGCCAGGGGCGGCGACCCGGCCCGCATGCTGATCCTCACCTTCAGCCGCAAGGCCGCCGTGGAGCTGCGTGACCGGATGGCCGCCCGGCTCGGAGCCGTCCGCGGACCGCAGGCCACCACCTTCCACTCCTTCTGTTACGCCCTGGTGCGCGCTCACCAGGACGCCGACCTCTTCGCGGACCCGTTGCGGCTGCTCTCCGGACCGGAACAGGACGTCACCGTCCGCGATCTGCTGGCCGGCCAGCTCGACCTGGAGAAGCAGGGGCGCGCCCACATCCGCTGGCCCGACGAACTGCGGGCCTGCCTGACCACACGCGGCTTCGCCGACGAGGTACGCGCGGTGCTCGCCCGCAGCCGTGAGCTGGGCCTGGGCCCGGACGCCCTCGCCGACTTCGCCCGGCGCACCGGCCGCCCCGACTGGGGTGCGGCCGCCGCGTTCCTCGCCGAGTACCTGGACGTGCTGGACGCCCAGGGCGTGCTGGACTACGCGGAGCTGGTCCACCGCGCCGTGCTGCTCGCGGAGCGACCCGAGGTGTCGGCGCTGCTGGCCGGTCAGTACGACACCGTGTTCGTCGACGAGTACCAGGACACCGACCCGGCGCAGGTGCGGCTGCTCCATGCGCTGGCCGGGAACCGGGGGAGCGCCCCGGGCGGCGGCGGTGGCCGGAATCTGATCGCGTTCGGTGACCCGGACCAGTCGATCTACGCCTTCCGCGGCGCCGATGTGAACGGCATCCTCGACTTCCCGGACGAGTTCCGGCGTGCGGACGGCGACCCGGCCCCGGTCGGCGTCCTCACCACCTCGCGCCGTTCCGGCGACCGGCTGCTTGCCGCGACCCGGCTCCTCACCCGCCGGATGCCGCTCACCCGGCTGCCGTCGGCGAAGGTGCGCGCCCATCGGGAGCTCGGCGCTGTCCGCGAGGGCGGCAGCGTGGAGACGTACACCTACCCGACCGCGTCCACGGAGCTGGAGAACATCGCCGACCTGCTGCGCCGGGCGCATCTGGAGGACGGGGTGCCGTGGCACGAGATGGCGGTCCTGGTCAGGGCCGGCGGCCGCACCATCCCCGCGGTGCGCCGGGCCCTGACCTCGGCGGGCGTGCCGCTGGAGGTCGACGGCGACGACCTGCCCCTGCGCCACGAACCGGCGGTGGCCCCGCTGCTGACCGCCCTGCGCACCGTGGCCATGGCGGCGCTTCGCAGGCACGCGGACGCGGGCCCGGTGCCGGAGGCCGGGGCCGAGTCCGAGTCCGAGTCCGAGTCCGAGTCCGAGTCCGAGTCCGAGTCCGAGTCCGAGTCCGAGTCCGAGTCCGAGTCCGAGTCCGAGTCCGAGT
>NZ_JBIUUC010000008.1:0-334891 GCF_044742205.1 Streptomyces sp. NPDC087901 | reverse complement strand
TCCGAGTCCGAGTCCGAGTCCGAGTCCGAGTCCGAGTCCGAGTCCGAGTCCGAGTCCGAGTCCGAGTCCGAGTCCGAGTCCGAGTCCGAGTCCGAGGTGGACGCGGCCCCGGGCCCGGTCCCGGGCCCGGGAAGGGGAGCAGCCGGGGACGAGGTGGAACCCGGGGCCGAAGGGGAATCGGGGGACGAGGTGGAACCCGGGGACGAAGGGGAATCCAGGGCCGAAGCGGAATCCGAGACCCGCGCCCCCGCGTCCTGGCTCGACACCGAGACGGCGCTCACCCTCCTCGCCTCCCCCCTGGGGTCCATGGACGCCGCCGACCTGCGCCGGCTCGGCCGGGCCCTGCGCGACGAGGAACGCGCTGCCGGCAACCGGGTGCCCGCGCCCTCCGGCGAGCTGCTCGCCCGCGCGCTCGCCGAGCCGGAGCGGCTCGTGGCACACGATCCGGCGTACGCCCGCGGCGCCCAGCGCCTCGGCGCGCTGCTGCGCACGGCGCGCGAGCTCCTCGAAGGCGGCGGTACCGCCGAGGAGGCACTGTGGGCACTGTGGTCCGGCACCCCATGGCCGGCCAGGCTGGAGCGGGCCGCGTTGCGCGGGGGCGCGGGCGGCCGCAACGCCGACCGCGACCTCGACGCCGTCTGCGCCCTCTTCGACACCGCGGCCCGTGCGGAGGAGCGCACCGGCGGCCGTGGCGCGCTCAACTTCCTGGAGGAGGTCGACGCCCAGGACATCGCCGCCGACACCCTCTCCCGGCGTTCCGTGCGGCCCGATGCCGTACGGCTGATGACCGCGCACCGCTCCAAGGGCCTGGAGTGGCGCATGGTCGTCGTCGCCGGAGTGCAGGAGGGTCTCTGGCCCGACCTGCGCCGCCGTGGCTCGCTGCTCGAAGCGGACCGGATCGGCCGGGACGGTCTCGCCGAACCCCTCACCCCCGGCGCACTCCTCGCCGAGGAGCGCCGGCTCTTCTACGTGGCGGCGACCCGCGCCCGCGAACGCCTCGTCGTCACGGCGGTCAAGGCCCCCGCCGACGACGGCGACCAGCCCTCCCGCTTCCTCACCGAGCTCGGCGTCGAATCCCGCGACGTCACCGGACGGCCACGCCGGCCCCTCGCCGTCGCGGCGCTCGTCGCCGAGCTGCGCGCCACCACCGTCGACCCCGATGCCTCCGACGCGCTGCGCGAGGAGGCCGCCCGCCGCCTCGCCCGGCTCGCGGCGCTCAGCGACGACGAGGGACAGCCGCTCGTACCCTCGGCCCATCCCTACCGGTGGTGGGGCCTGTACGAACCGACCCGCTCGGCCGTCCCGCTGCGCGACCGGGACCAGCCCGTCGCCCTCTCCGGCAGTGCGCTCGACCAGCTCGCCCACACCTGCGCGCTCCAGTGGTTCCTCGGGCGCGAGGTGAAGGCCGACGCCCCGGCGACCGCCGCCCAGGGCTTCGGCAACGTCGTCCACGTACTGGCCGACGAGGTGGCCTCCGGCCGGACGCCCGCCGATCTGACCGTCCTCATGGAGCGGCTCGACTCGGTCTGGGACGGGCTCGTCTTCGACGCGCCCTGGAAGTCGCAGCAGGAGAAGCAGCAGGCCCGGATCGCTCTGGAGCGCTTCCTGCGCTGGCACGTCATGGACCGCACGGGCCGCACCCCGGCCGCCAGCGAGCACGACTTCGACGTGACGCTGGAGGCGGGGGAGTACGAGGTGCGCATCCGGGGCTCCATGGACCGCGTCGAACGCGACGCCGACGGCCGCGCCTACGTCGTCGACTTCAAGACCGGCAAGCAGTCCCCGACGAAGGACGAGGTCGCCCGTCACCCCCAGCTGGCCGTGTACCAGCTGGCGGTCCGGGAAGGGGCGGTCGACGAGGTCTTCGACGGCACGCGCCCCGAGTCCGGGGGCGCCGAACTCGTACAGCTGCGCCAGCCCGCGCCCAAGAAGGAGGGCGGCGACGCCGTCCCCAAGGTGCAGGTCCAGCAGCCGCCCGACACCGAGTGGGTGTCCGATCTGCTGGCGACCGCCGCCGGCCGGGTCCTGGACGAACGGTTCACCCCCTCGACCGGCCAGCACTGCACCCACTGCACCTTCAGGGCTTCGTGCAGCGCCCAGCCGGAGGGGCGGCACGTCCTGGAGTGAACCGCTCCCGGGGCTGTCAGGGCTTGCGGGCCATCACTCCGTACACACTGACGTCCGCGTCGGTGACGTCGTTGATCCCCTGGTAACGGGTCCGGTCCAGCTCGTCCAGCCCCGCCACGAAGTCCGGATCCGGGTTCGCGGCCTCGGGTAGATCGACGACCTGCTCGGGCCGCCAGCGGTGCACCGGGACGACGCCGGGGTCCAGCATCTCCAGACCGTTGTCCGTGACGAAACGCTCCACCTGCGCGTGCGAGCGCCGGACCATGGCGAAACCGCGCTCCTTGAACGCCTTCGTCACCTGGCCGACCTGCTCGGGGTTGAGGTCGGAACTGACGTTGCTCAGTACGAGGTAACTGCCGGGCGCCAGTGCGCCGAGGAGCTGCTCGACGATCGGGTAGGCCTCGCCGTCCTCTATGAAGTGGAGGACGGCGGCGAGGACGAGGGCGACGGGGCGGTCGAGGTCGAGGGTGCGGCGGGCGGCTTCGAGGATAATGGCGGGGTCGCGGAGGTCCGCCTCGACGTAGTCGGTGCGGCCTTCGGGCCCGCTGGTGAGCAGGGCCTGCGCGTGCACGAGGACGACAGGGTCGTTGTCGACGTACACCACGCGTGAGTCGGGGGCGATCGTCTGGGCGATCTGGTGCACGTTCTGCTGGGTCGGCAGCCCGGTCCCGACATCCAGGAACTGCCGGATGCCGTCCTTCGCGGCCAGCGTGACCGCCCGCCGCATGAAGTCCCGGTTGTGCCGCACGGTGAGGTACCCGCGCGGATTGGCGGCCAGGGCCATGGCCGCGGCCTCGCGGTCGGCCGGGTAGTTGTCCTTGCCGCCGAGGAAGACGTCGTAGACCCGTGCCGGGTGCGCCTTCGTGGTGTCGATGCGCTTCCTGAGCTCTTCAGTGGCATCCAGGGCGGCCGCGACCGCGGTGGCGGATTCAGGGGTGGGTGCGTCGGCGCTCATGTGACCGTCCTCATAAGGATGTTGAAGCGTTCATAGATGCTCGATGCGATCAGCGGTGCTCGATGACGGTCATCGGTGATCGGAAGTGAGTCGGTGGTGATCGGCGGTGGTCAGCCTCAACCTAGACCGGTCATGGAGGCGTGGGAGGCACTTCCCGGACTCCTCGGGGTGCGCCGAGCCCGGGCGTCGCGCCGCCACGTACCGGACGGCCTTCCGGGACGATCACCCGGCGTGGGGCGCAGGGGACGGGTCGCTCCTCACGGCTTCGTGGGTTGTCGGTCCCTCCGGTTAGCCTCTGTGGAGTGTCCTCACGTATCACCGATCCCGAGCAGCTCAAGGAGCTTCTCGGGATCCCCTTCACCCCGGAGCAGACGGCGTGCATCATCGCGCCGCCCGCTCCGCAGGTGATCGTCGCCGGAGCCGGGTCGGGGAAGACCACGGTGATGGCGGCCCGTGTCGTGTGGCTGGTCGGGACCGGTCAGGTAGCCCCGGAGCAGGTCCTCGGGCTCACCTTCACCAACAAGGCGGCCGGCGAGCTCGCCGAGCGCGTCCGCAAGGCCCTGATCGCCGCCGGGGTCACCGACCCGGACGTCATCGACCCGGACAACCCCCCGGGCGAACCCGGCATCTCCACGTACCACGCCTTCGCCGGACGGCTCCTCACCGAGCACGGGCTGCGGATAGGGCTCGAACCCACCACCCGCCTCCTCGCCGACGCCACCCGCTACCAGCTCGCCGCCCGCGTGCTGCGCGAGGCGCCCGGCCCCTACCCGGCCCTGACCAGGTCGTTCCCCACCCTGGTCAGCGATCTGCTCGCCCTCGACGCCGAGCTCGCCGAACACCTCGTACGTCCCGAACAGCTCACGGAGTACGACACCGAGCTGCTCCGCACCCTGGAGACCGCCAAACTCAGCAACGCGGAACTGCGCAAGATCCCCGAGACCGCCGAGGCTCGCCGCGAGCTGCTCTCACTGACCCGGCGCTACCGGGAGGCGAAGCGCAGCCGCGACCTCCTCGACTTCGGTGACCAGATCGCCCTCTCCGCCCAGCTCGCCCTCACCCGTCCCGAGGTCGGAGCGATCCTGCGCGAGGAGTACCGGGTCGTCCTGCTCGACGAGTACCAGGACACCTCCGTCGCCCAGCGCCTCCTGCTCTCCGCCCTCTTCGGCAGCGGACCCGACGGCACCGCGTCCGGACACGCAGTCACCGCGGTCGGAGACCCCTGCCAGGCCATCTACGGCTGGCGCGGCGCCTCCGTCGCCAACCTCGACGACTTCCCGAGCCACTTCCCGCACGCCGACGGCACCCCGGCCGCCCGCTACTCCCTCAGCGAGAACCGCCGCAGCGGCGGCCGCCTCCTCCACCTCGCCAACGGACTCGCCGCCCCCCTGCGCGCCATGCACGAGGGCGTCGAGGCCCTGCGCCCCGCACCGGGCGCCGAGCGCGACGGCCTCGTCCGCTGCGCCCTGCTGCGCACCCACGCCGAGGAGATCGACTGGCTCGCCGACTCGATCGCCCATCTCGTGCGCACCGGCAAGGCCCCCGGCGAGATCGCCGTCCTGTGCCGCACCGCCGGCGACTTCCCCGAGATCCAGGCCGCGCTCGTCGCCCGGGACATCCCGGTCGAGGTCGTCGGCCTCTCCGGGCTGCTCCACCTCCCCGAGGTCGCCGACCTCGTCGCCGTCTGCGAGGTCCTCCAGGACCCGGGGGCCAACGCCTCCCTGGTCCGGCTGCTCACCGGCCCCCGCTGGCGGATCGGCCCCCGCGACCTGGCCCTGCTCGGCCGCCGCGCCCGCCTCCTCGTCCACCGCGCCTCGCACGGCGACGACGAGGACTTCGACCCCGACCGCCGGCTCGCCGAAGCCGTCGAGGGCGTCGACCCGGCCGAGGTGACGTCCCTGGCCGACGCCCTGGACACCTTCCTCGACTCCGGTGGCGAGCAGGACGACCGCCTGCCCTTCTCCGCCGAGGCCCGGATCCGCTTCGCCCGCCTCGCCGCCGAGCTGCGCGACCTGCGCCGCTCGCTCGCCGACCCGTTGATGGACGTACTCCACCGGGTCCTCGCCGCCACCGGCCTGGAGGTCGAACTCTCCGCCTCGCCGCAGGCCCTGGCCGCCCGTCGCCGCGAGACCCTCGCCAACTTCCTCGACGTCGCCGCCCGGTTCGCCGCCGTCGACGGGGAGGCGACGCTGCTCGCCTTCCTCGGCTTCCTGCGCACCGCCGCCCAGTACGAGAAGGGCCTGGACAACGCGCTGCCCGGTGGTGAGAACACCGTAAAGGTGCTCACCGCCCACAAGTCCAAGGGCCTCGAATGGGACGTCGTCGCCGTGCCCGGCCTGGTCACCGGCCAGTTCCCCAGCGGTCAGTCCCGTGACGCCTGGACCTCCCAGTCCCAGGTCCTCCCGCACGCCCTGCGCGGCGACACCGCCACGCTGCCCGTCGTCCACTCCTTCGACGCCAAGGGCCTCAAGGGCTTCAAGGAGGAGATGAAGGAGCACCAGCACACCGAGGAGCTCCGCCTCGGCTACGTCACCTTCACCCGGCCCCGCACCCTGCTGCTCGGCTCCGGCCACTGGTGGGGCCCGAGCCAGAAGAAGCCGCGCGGCCCGTCCGCCTTCCTGGACGCGTTGTACGAGCACTGCGCGGCCGGGCACGGCGAGATCGAGGCCTGGGCGGACGAGCCGGCCGAGGACGAGGAGAACCCGGCCCTGGGGGAGGCCACGGCCGACCACGCCTGGCCGCTGCCGCTGGACGACACCGCGCTGGCCCGCCGCCGGGCCGCCGCGGACACGGTGATGGCCCACCTGGAGGCGCTGGCCACAGCGGGCCCGGTGCCCGATGTGTACGCGGCGACGGAGCCCCCGGCCCCGTCGGACGACACCTGCTTCGGCGACGAGCCGTTCGCGGACGACGAGCCGTTCCCCGAGGACGACCCCTTCCTGGACGACGACCCGTTCCTGGACGAGGCTCCCGTCCCCGATGAGGTACCCGTCCCCGACGACGGCCCGCCCAGGGGCCCGCTCGCCCCGCACGTCCCGGCCGCCCGCACCCCCGAGCGGGTCCCCTCGCGCCTCACCCCCGAGGAGTCCCGCACCCTCGCGTCCTGGGACCGTGACCTCGACGCCCTCGCCGGGGAGCTGCGTCGCGCCCGCGCCACCGTGCGCGACGTCCTCGTACCCGCCTCGCTCTCCGCCACCCAGCTGCTGCGCCTCGCCGACGACCCGGACGGCTTCGCCCAGGAACTGGCCCGCCCCATGCCCCGCCCCCCGCAGCCCGCCGCCCGCCGCGGCACCCGCTTCCACGCCTGGGTCGAGTCCCGCTTCGAGGAGCTGCCGCTGCCCATGCTCGGCCCCGACGAGCTGCCCGGCGGTGACGAGAGCGACACGGACATCGCCGACGAGCGCGATCTCGCCGAGCTCAAGGAGGCCTTCGAGCGAACCCCGTACGCCCGCCGGACCCCGTACCGCGTCGAGACGCCCTTCCAGATCACGCTGGCCGGCCGGGTGATCCGCGGCCGCATCGACGCGGTGTACCGCACGGGGAACACGTACGAGATCGTCGACTGGAAGACCAGCCGCACGAACACCGCCGACCCCCTCCAGCTCGCCGTCTACCGGCTGGCCTGGGCCGAACTGCACGGGCTGCCGCTCACCGACGTCACGGCCACCTTCCTCTTCGTACGAAGCGGCGAGAGCGTCCGTCCCGCCCGCCTTCCCGGCCGCCCGGAACTGGAGCGCATCCTCCTGGACGAGCCACCTCCCGCGGGCGGATAAGCTGAAGGTCATGAGCGACACCCCGGACAGCGCCGTCCGTACGTACACCGAGCAGCACCGCGAAGCCTTCCTCGACGACCTCGCGGAGTGGCTGCGCATCCCGTCCGTATCCGCGCAGCCGGAGCACGACGGGGACGTACGGCGCAGTGCCGCATGGCTGTCCGCCAAGCTGAAGGAGACCGGCTTCCCGGTCACCGAGATCTGGGAGACGGACGGCGCGCCCGCCGTCTTCGCCGAGTGGCCCTCCGACGATCCGGACGCTCCCACGGTCCTTGTGTACGGGCACCACGACGTGCAGCCCGCCGCCCGCGAGGACGGCTGGGACACCGACCCGTTCGAACCGGTGATCCGCGACGGCAGGATGTACGGGCGCGGCGCGGCCGACGACAAGGGGCAGGTGTTCTTCCACACCCTCGGCGTCCGGGCCCACCTCGCCACCACCGGCCGCACCAGCCCCGCCGTCCACCTCAAGCTCCTGGTCGAGGGCGAGGAGGAGTCGGGCTCTCCGCACTTCCGCGCCCTGGTGGAGCAGCGGGCCGGCCGCCTCACGTCCGATGCCGTGATCGTCTCCGACACCGGCATGTGGGACGAGAAGACCCCGACCGTCTGCACAGGCATGCGTGGGCTCGCCGAGTGCGAGATCGAGCTGCACGGGCCGGAGCAGGACATCCACTCGGGTTCGTTCGGCGGCGCCGTCCCCAACCCCGCGACGGAGATCGCCCGCCTCGTCGCTGCGCTCCACGACTCCGACGGCCGGGTCGCCGTCCCCGGTTTCTACGACGGCGTGGCCGAACTCACGGAAACCGAGCGCGCCCTCTTCGCCGAGCTGCCGTTCGACGAGGCCACCTGGCTGCGCACCGCCAGGTCCGGGGCCGCATCCGGCGAGGCCGGCTACTCCACACTGGAACGGATCTGGGCCCGGCCCACCGCCGAGGTCAACGGCATCGGCGGCGGCTACCAGGGCGCCGGCAGCAAGACGATCATCCCGTCGTCCGCCCGGGTCAAGATCAGTTTCCGCCTGGTCGCGGGCCAGGACCCGGACGACGTCCAAAAGGCCGTTCAGGCCTGGGCCGAGGACCGCATCCCGGCCGGCATCCGCCACCGGATCACCTTCCTCCCGGCCACCCGCCCCTGCCTCACGCCCCTGGACCACCCCGCGCTGCAGGCCGTGGCCCGCGCAATGGGACGGGCCTTCGGCCAGAAGATCCTCTTCACCCGCGAAGGAGGCTCGGGACCCGCCGCCGATCTGCAGGACGTGCTCGGCGCCCCCGTCCTCTTCCTGGGCATCTCCGTACCGTCCGACGGCTGGCACGCCCCCAACGAGAAGGTCGAACTCGACCTGCTGCTCAAGGGCGTGGAGACCACCGCCCACCTCTGGGGCGAACTGGCAGCCGCACTCCGCTGAATCCTCTGAACACCCGATCCATCCCGGGGGAGTAGGAAGCACCTGTGAGCACCTTCGACAACGCCATCACGGACCGTCCCATCGGTCTGACCGCGCCGAGCGGTATCGACCGCGCGGCGCACCATCGCCTCGACGAGGCATGGCTGTCCGCCGCGTGGAGCCACCCGACGACCCGGGTCTTCGTCGTCTCCGGCGGCCAGGTGCTGATCGACGACACCGCCGACGGCACCGAACTCGTGATGACCCCCGCCTTCGAGGCGCCGGTCACCGAGACCCACCGCTACTTCCTCGGTACCGATGACGACGGGGTCAGCTACTTCGCCCTCCAGAAGGACTCGCTGCCTGGCCGCATGGACCAGTCGGCGCGCCCGGCGGGCCTGCGCGAAGCGGGCCTGCTCCTCGGCGCCCGCGACGCCGGTCTGATGGTGCACGCGGTGGCACTGGAGAACTGGCAGCGGCTGCACCGCTTCTGTTCGCGCTGCGGCGAACGCACGGTCATCGCGGCGGCCGGTCACATCCGTCGCTGCCAGGCCTGCGGCGCCGAGCACTACCCGCGCACCGACCCGGCGGTCATCATGCTCGTCACCGACGACCAGGACCGCGCACTGCTGGGCCGCCAGGTCCACTGGCCCGAAGGCCGGTTCTCCACACTGGCCGGTTTTGTCGAGCCGGGCGAGTCGATCGAGCAGTCCGTGGCCCGCGAGGTGTTCGAGGAAGCGGGCATCACGGTCGGCGAGGTCGAGTACATCGCCAGTCAGCCGTGGCCGTTCCCCTCCAGCCTGATGCTCGGCTTCATGGCACGGGCCACGACGTTCGAGATCAACGTCGACGGCGAGGAGATCGAGGAGGCCCGCTGGTTCTCCCGAGAGGAGCTGACGGCCGCTTTCGAATCGGGCGAGATCCTGCCGCCGTTCGGCATCTCGATCGCGGCCCGACTGATCGAGATCTGGTACGGGAAGCCGCTCCCGAAGCCGGTCAGGGTGAGCTGAACCCGGCGGGGCCTGTGCGGGGTATGCGCCCTTGCCGGGCCGCCCGCTGCCGCACCTGCCCGGCCTGACGGTGTGGAACACGAAACCGCCCGCTTCTTCCCGTCGGTATGCGCGGGAAGAAGCGGGCGGAGGCAGCCGAGCGGCAGCAGTGGTCAGGCGCCGACCTTCTGCTTCACCTGGGCCAGCGAAGGGTTCGTCAGGGTCGAGCCGTCCGCGAAGAGAACGGTCGGGACCGTCTGGTTCCCGCCATTCGCCTTCTCGACGAAGGCCGCCGAATCCGGGTCCTGCTCGATGTTGATCTCGGTGTACGCGATGCCCTCGCGGTCCATCTGGCCCTTGAGCCGACGGCAGTAGCCGCACCACGTGGTGCTGTACATCGTCACAGTGCCCGGCATGTCTTCGCGCTCCTCTGTCTCATCGGTCACGGCAATCCCGTCACGCCCCGCAGCAGTCTCTTCCGTCACACTCCTCCGTCACACGTCTCAGTCACACTTCTCAGTCACACCGAGGTCTCACGGAAGAGCCGGGCGTGCGTTGCCGCACGGAAGGGGAACGTACGTGAGCCGGTCACCATTCCCGGGACCGCCCCCGTATCGGCCGGGACCGCCCCTCCCGTATCGGCCGGAACCGCCCCCTCCCATAACGGCCGGGGCTACCCCCGTGTCGGCCGGAGCCCCGTCCGTATCGGCCGGAGCCACCTCCGTATTAGTACGACAGACGTGGCTCCCCTGTGGACAACTTCCGCGGCCGCCCCTTTCGACCTGGCAGCATGGCGGGGTGACATCAGCAACGCATTCCACCCTCTTCCCTCAGGTCCCCGACTCCGCCGACGCCGTCCTCGACGGGCTCGACCCCGAGCAGCGCGAGGTCGCTGTGGCCCTGCAGGGCCCGGTCTGCGTGCTGGCCGGAGCCGGTACGGGCAAGACGCGGGCCATCACGCACCGCATCGCCTACGGGGTGCGCGCGGGAATACTCCAGCCGTCGAGTGTGCTTGCCGTCACGTTCACCAACCGTGCCGCCGGCGAGATGCGCGGGCGTCTGCGCGAGCTCGGCGCGGGCGGGGTGCAGGCGAGGACATTTCACTCCGCGGCGTTGCGTCAGCTCCAGTACTTCTGGCCGAAAGCAGTCGGTGGCGATCTGCCCCGGCTGCTGGAGCGCAAGGTCCAGCTGGTCGCCGAGGCGGCGGCCCGTTGCCACATCCGGCTCGACCGCAACGAGCTGCGCGATGTCACGAGCGAGATCGAGTGGGCCAAGGTCACCCAGACCGTGCCCGCCGACTATCCGGCCGTGGTCGCCAAGTCCCAGCGGGACGCCCCGCGCGATCCCGCCGAGATCTCCCAGGTCTACGCGATGTACGAGCAGCTGAAGCGCGACCGCACGGTGATCGATTTCGAGGACGTGCTGCTCCTCACCGTCGGCATCCTCCAGGACCGTCACGACATCGCCGACCACGTGCGTCGTCAGTACCAGCACTTCGTCGTCGACGAGTACCAGGACGTCAGCCCGCTCCAGCAGCGCCTGCTCGACCTCTGGCTCGGCGACCGGGACAACCTCTGTGTCGTCGGCGACGCCAGCCAGACGATCTACTCCTTCACCGGAGCCACCCCCGACCATCTGCTCAACTTCCGCACCCGCCACCCCGGGGCCACCGTGGTCAAACTCGTCAGGGACTACCGCTCCACGCCCCAGGTCGTCCATCTGGCAAACGGACTGCTCGCCCAGGCGCGCGGCCGGGCCGCCGAGCACCGACTCGAACTGGTCTCGCAGCGCGAGTCCGGCCCCGAACCCGCCTATCTGGCGTACGCGGACGAGCCCGCCGAGGCCGAGGGCACCGCCCGTCGCATCCGGGATCTGATCGCCGCCGGAGTCCCGGCCGGTGAGATCGCCGTGCTCTACCGGGTCAACTCCCAGTCAGAGGTCTACGAGCAGGCCCTCGCGGACGCGGGTGTGCCCTACCAGCTCAGGGGTGCTGAGCGGTTCTTCGAACGTGCGGAGGTACGGGAAGCGGGCGTCGCCCTGCGCGGCGCAGCCAGGGCGGGGGGCAACGACTCCCTGCTCGACGACGCGGAGGGGCTGCCCTCCGAGGTGCGGGCGGTGCTCTCCACCAAGGGCTGGACCAGTGAGCCGCCCACCGGATCAGGAGCGGTGCGCGACCGCTGGGAGTCCCTCGCAGCCCTCGTCAGGCTGGCCGAGGACTTCGAACAGGCCAGGCCGGGCGCGACCCTCTCCGACCTGGTCGCCGAGCTGGACGAACGGGCGGCCGCCCAGCACGCCCCCACGGTCCAGGGCGTCACGCTGGCCTCGCTGCACTCGGCGAAGGGCCTGGAGTGGGACGCCGTGTTCCTGGTCGGGCTGACCGAGGGCATGATGCCGATCACCTACGCCAAGACGGACGAGCAGGTCGAGGAGGAGCGCCGGCTGCTCTACGTCGGTGTCACCCGGGCCCGCTTCCATCTCTCCCTGTCGTGGTCGCTCGCGCGCTCACCCGGTGGCCGGGCGGGCCGCCGCCCGAGCCATTTCCTGAACGGGCTGCGCCCCGGCTCGGGGGCGCTCGGCGGCCGGGCGACGGCAGGCGGCAGCGGCGGGATCGAGCGCCCGGCCGCGGCGCGGCGCAAGCGGCGAGGGCCCGCGCTGTGCCGGGTCTGCGGCAAGACCCTGACCGACGCCGGCGAGATGAAGCTGATGCGCTGTGACGACTGCCCGTCCGACATGGACGAGGCGCTGTACGAGCGTCTGCGCGACTGGCGCGCGGCGCGGGCGCAGGAGATCGGCCAGCCCGCCTACTGCGTGTTCACCGACAAGACGCTGATGGCCATCGCGGAGGCGGTGCCCGGCGCCGAGGGCGAACTGGCCGGGATCCCCGGGGTCGGCGCGCGGAAGCTGGGCCGGTTCGGAGCCGCCGTCCTGGACATCTGTGCAGGTGGGGACGGGGTTGAGGGGCCTGGGGCGGCCGACGAGGAGATGTGAGAAAAACTCGTCGAAAAAATAGTTTGCGCCTGCCCCAGTCATCACCATAGGTTCTTAACCACGGGAACAGCGACTTCTCTGAAGCCCTGACCCTGTGCTGTACTTATTCCGAATACGCAGGACCGGCCCAGCCGGTCCCCCGAGACGCCGAGAGGAGGCGATTGAAGTGATCAGCATCATCGAGACCAACAAAATGACCGATCTCTCGGTCGTCTCCGCCTGCTCGCTCGGCCTCGCCTGCTCTTCGGCTTCCTCGCTGCGTGGCACCGGTATGTCCGGCATTTCAGCCGTCAGCCCGCTGCCCCTGGCAAGCCTTCCCGTGCGGGAGCGCAATGAGCGACCGACCCAGGCACCGGCAGCAGCAGTAGCGAAGGGACAGGCCCAGGCCTATGCCTTTGCGGCCGTCGGTGCGGGAGCGGAATCCGGAGCCAACAAGCAGACGACGCACCACCACACGATGTGGGCCTTCCGTGGGCCTGAACCCTGGAGTGATCCAGCCTGATCGACGATCAGGCCGGCGCCTTCAGGGCCGCGGAACCCCACTCGGGATCCGCGGCCCTTTTGTTTTGTCCGAACGGACGAGACAGCACGAAGGAGCCTCGGGACAAGCAAGACCTGGTACCAGCCGCCCCCCGGCCAACAGGCCGGAAACGACCAGACGAGGACACCACCACCGTGCAACTCGAAGCGCACGCCCCGTCCGTACCGCCTTCCGAAACGATCTCCCCGCCCGGCCTCACGGAGGACTCCACCTTGATCCCCCTCACCGCGCTCACCGCGCTCGACGACGCCATCGAGAACCTCGGCGTGCCCGTCCCCTGCCGTTCCTACGACCCCGAGGTCTTCTTCGCCGAGTCGCCGGCCGACGTCGAGTACGCCAAGTCCCTCTGCCGCACCTGTCCGCTCGTCGAGGCCTGCCTGGCCGGTGCCAAAGAGCGCCGCGAGCCGTGGGGTGTCTGGGGTGGCGAGCTCTTCATCCAGGGTGTCGTCGTCGCTCGCAAGCGGCCCCGTGGCCGTCCGCGCAAGAACCCGGTCGCGGCGTGACCGCCGACCTGGGGGTCACGGCCCCCAAGCCCATGAAACGCATCGGAACCATCGACCGTCCCCTGACCCACGACCCCCGAAACCAGGCACCAATGACCATCCCCACGAGGGAGCCCGTCGGCTCCGCGACACCGGACGTCACCATCATCGGCGCGAACGACTCGCGTCAGAACAGGACCCGTGAGATGCAACTCATCCCAGAAGCCCTGGCTCGTGCGCATATGCACGACCGCCTGCGGGAATCCGCCGCGGAACGTCAGGCCGTGCGCCTGATCACCGCGCGGCGGATGCAGCGCCGGGCCGAGCGCGCCTCGATGCGCGCCCGTCGTGCGCTGGCCATGGCGGTCATGCACTGAACCGAGCAGGGCCGAATGCCGGCTCTGTCCGCCGAGGGGCAGCCGCTCTCTGCTCCCTGGCAAGCAGTACCCACACCATCAGTACCCCTACCGCGGGGCCGGTCCACTCGGACCGGCCCCGCGGTCGTGCCCGTGTGTCGCCCGTGTCGCGCCCGCGCTCGTGCTCGTGTCGCGCCCGTGGTCCTGGCCGCGGTCGGGCGGCGGGTACGACCGCATGACGGGCCGGTGTCGCGGTGTCGCGGTGTCGCGGTGCCGCGCCGCGCCGGAATGCGGCGGCGGAGTTATCGTCACGAGGTGGACGAGCAGACTCATGGCCCCGGAGCGGGTGGCACCGAGGACGTCGTATGCGCCCTGTGCGGCACACGCGCCGGGAGCGAGAACGCACCGCCGACCTGGCTCTGTTCCGTGGAGAACGGCAGCCGCCGCTACTATTGCGACGACTGCGCGCGCACCCACATCAGGGCCATCGAGGGCCGCCTCGACTCCGCCTGGTGGTGACCGCCGGTGGCGACAGGCAGGGCTACCGACTGTCGCCCCAGGCCGGGCCACCCGCTGTCGTCCCAGGCCGGGCCGCCGACTGGCGTACCAGACCGGGGACCCGTTACTTGGCCTCCGCGACGGCTGCGGCCCCCGCCGTGGGTTCCTCCGCCGCCTCGAACTCGTTCGGATCCTCCGCGACCCAGTCTTCCTCGGCCCGCCCCTCTGCGTCCTGAGGCAGGAACCCCGGGAGCCAGGACTCCAGTTCCTCGCGCAGCCGGACGGTGGCGCCGAGCTGGCACAGCACCCCGATCGTGCTCAGCGTCACCCGGTGTATCAGCAGGTAGGCGGGCGGCAGATTCAGCTGCTTGCCCAGCTGGTGCGCGGGGGAACGCGGGTCCGCTATGCGGGCGGCCTGATTGCGCATCCAGGTCCGGCTGAAGGTGAACTCGTCCACCTCGGCCGGTTCGATGATCGGGAGGAGGTAGCCGAGGACCGCGTCCGGCTCGAGGTCGATCGAGTCCTTGACGAACCCCTCCTCTCGCAGCAGCTCGTACACGGAGTCCGCATCTCCCTGGAGCGTCAGCCGCAAGGAGTCCCCGATGGTCCGGGGCAGCCCGCCCGGCAGCCGGTCCACGGTGCCGAAGTCCAGTACCCCCAGGCGCCACTGAGCCGGCCCGTCATCCCCGGCGTCCTCCTGATCACCCTCGCCGTCCTTCGCGAGGGACGAAGCCGCGGGCAGCAGCCGGAAATTGCCCGGGTGCGGGTCCGCGTGCAGCAGTCCGGTGCGCGCGGGGCCGGAGAACAGGAACCTGGCCAGCAGCTGCCCGGCTCTGTCCCGCTGCTCGGGGGTCCCGTCGGCGATGACATCGGCCAGCGGCACACCGTCGATCCACTCGGTGACCAGCACCTGATCGGACTGGTGGACCACGCCGGGGACCACGACATCGGGATCGTCAGCGAACTCCTCGGCGTGCGCCCGCTGCGACTGCGCTTCCAGTTCGTAGTCCAGTTCCTCCGATACCCGGTCGCGCAGCTCCGTGATGAGAGGCTTGATGTCCATGCCGGGGATCAGCGGGCCGAGCAGCCGGGCGAACCGGCTGAGCTGGGTGAGATCCGAGAGCAGCGCCTCACCGGCGCCCGGGTACTGCACCTTCACGGCGACGTCACGGCCGTCGTGCCACACCGCCCGGTGGACCTGCCCGATCGAGGCGGCGGCCGACGGCTTGTCCTCGAATTCCAGGAACAGCTCCCGCCAGCCCTCGCCGAGCCGTTCCGCCAGTACCGCGTGGACCGTGGCGCTCGGCAGAGGAGGGGCGGCTTCCTGAAGTTTCGTCAAGGCCGCGCGATAGGGACCTGCGACCTCCTCCGGCAGGGCGGACTCGAAGACCGACAGGGCCTGTCCGAGCTTCATGGCCCCACCCTTAAGCTCGCCCAGCACCTTGAAGAGCTGATCGGCGGTGCGCTGCTGGACTTCGCGGGCGACCAGCTCCGCGGACTTTCCGCCGATGCGCTTTCCCAGCCCCCACGTGGCACGGCCGGCGAACCCCAAAGGCAGCGCGGCCAGCTTGGCGGTTCGGGTGACCGCCTTCCGGGGAAGATCAGACATATGCCCCTCCAAATCCCAGACTGCCGCGCTGCGTGCGGCGGTTACCTGGCCATTGTGTCGTGCGCCGTGCCGACCTCGGAGGTGCGCACCCCTTCAGTCTGCCCACCCGCTCCACAGGAACAGTCGATGTGCGCCCCGATCTGCTCGGACCGCCAGTCCAACAGCGGCAGTGCGGCCTCCCAGCGGGCCCCGGTGCTGGCCGGCAGCTCGCCGTCGAGGAAGGCCAGCGCATGGGACGCCGCAAGCCCTGCCACCGCCGTCGCGAGTCCCAGGTCGCACGCCTGCACGGCAGTGCGCCGCCCGGACTGCCACTGAGCCAGCATCCGCGGCCACTGAGGGTCCCGGTCCCGCCGGTGCAGATCGAGGCAGCCCGCACAGGCCGTGCCTCCTGGCAGCACCAGCGGTCCCACGAACCCGGTTGCCTCGATGACCCCGGCATAGAGATGGGGTGTGCCCGACGCGATCCACGGCTCGGCGGTGCCCGCGTCGGGAACGTAGACGGACAGGCCGTCGCGAGGGGCGACGACGATCAGGGACAGGCCGGGCTCACCGCTCGCACATCCGGCCGCCGTCTGCACGGCCCGAGGCGCAGGACCGGGGGAGGAGCGGCGGACGAGCTGCCGCGCCGCCGAGTCCCGGCGCTCGCCGACCGCCGAGGCCGGCAGGCCGCCGGGCGAGACATCGCACGGTTCGGCGCATCCGCCGTCGAGGACTTCGACCCGGCCCACGCCGGCCCCGGAGAGCACCGCCGCGATCGCCGCACCGACCCGTCCCGCTCCCCGCACCTGGACGCGCATGGAACGGCGCGCTGCCAGCCGACGCACTCCTCCTCCCGGCTCGGGATGCACGACTGAGAGTGACGCCAGGTCGGGCCGGTGGCGCTCCAGCGTGTCTCCCCGGTTCCTCAACGCATCGGCCTCCGGACCGCCCGCCCGCACGTCGTCGATGAGTCCCGCATCCATCAACCGCACCACGAGCGTGTCCACTTGATGATCATTCAGGTCGAGGGCCCTGGCTTCTTCGCGCAGCAGGGACATCCCGCGCGTCCCGTCGAGGAGTTCCAGGAAACAGCCCGTCGCGATATCCATCGGGCCGACCTTGACGGCATGCGCGGGTGTCACGCCGAATTGCACGGTGCCGCTGCCCCGCCATGCGCGGCGCAGTGCGGGCTTCAACATCGGATGCAAGGCTTCCCCCCGGTCTGAGTGGCTGTGTGAGATCCATTGCCAGAATGGGGCGAGGCGCGGAGCGGTGCGAAAAGTTATCCACAGGCGGGGGTATTAGTCGTTCAAATGGTGCAAGCCATGGGGTGGATCATGTGTGAACCGTCCCGGAGGCGGGACTTCCCCCACTGACAGCGGGTAACGTCGTGGCGTGCCCGCCGACTCGTCACCCGGCTTCGCCGGGGAGACTTCCGCGCGCGGCGCCGGAACCCGCCGGCGCAGTGCGGCCGATCATCCGACCCGTGCCTCGGCGACGAGTGCGGTCGAGGTTCGCAGGAGCGCCCGCCGCAGCAGAACGGTCTCCGCCTACCGCGAGGGCGACCGCACGATCGTGCTGATTCCGGCCCGGATGTCCGAGGCGGAGGAGCAGCGCTGGGTGAGCGTGATGCTCGACAAGCTCGCCGCTCAGGAGAACAAGCGGATCCTCGGCGACAGCGAGCTCACCGAGCGGGCCGAGCGTCTGTCGGCCCAGTATTTCGAGGGCCGGGCCCGGCCCGTCTCCGTGCGGTGGGTGACCAACCAGAACACCCGTTGGGGGTCGTGCACCCCGGCCGAGGGCAGCATCCGGCTCTCGCACCGGCTGCAGGGCATGCCGGAGTACGTCGTCGACTATGTGCTGGTCCACGAGCTGGCCCACCTCCTGGTGCCCGGTCACGGACCGCGGTTCTGGCGGCTCCTCGACGCCTACCCCCGTACCGAGCGGGCCCGCGGCTATCTCGAAGGGGTGGTGGCGGCCGACCGGCTGCCCCACCTGCCCGCCGCGCGCGGCGAGTGACGTTCGCGATTTTGTACCGGGTCTGTACCGGCTTGGCCCAATGCCGGAGTTTGCGGTTAGCCTGACGCGACGCATTCACCTTCCGGATGGGGGACGGTCGTTACGCATGGCCAGGGAATTCCAACGCGGCCACAAGGCCAAGATCAGCGATCTCACGCCGGGGACGGACCTGTACGTAGGTGTGCAGATCGCCGGCCCGGGGCTGACTTTTGACATCAGCTGCTTCGGCCTCGATGTCAATGAGCAGCTCTCCGACGACCGTTATTTCATCTTCTTCAATCAGCCGAAATCGCCCGAGGAGTCCATTCAGCTCCTCGGCACGCAGGCAGGTGACACGGAGTCGTTCCGTGTCACTCTGGACCGCATTCCGGCGAACATCCACAAGCTGTCCTTCACCGCGACGCTGGACGGCGCCGGACAGATGTCGCAGGTCGGTCCCGGTTATATCCGGATCGTCGCGGGCGGCGAAGAAGTCGTCAGGTACGCCTTCACCGGCTCGGAGTTCACCACTGAGCGCGCGGTGATGCTGGGCGACTTCTACCTCAAGGACGTCTGGCGGTTCGCCGCTGTCGGCCAGGGCTTCGACGGCGGGCTCGACTCCTTGCTGAAGAACTTCGGCGGCGAGGTTGCCGAAGAGGCCCCGGCCGCTCCCCAGCCCCAGGCCGCGGCCCCGTCGTTCGCTCCGCCTGCCCAGGCTTCGGCGCCTCCGCCCTCGTTCGGAGCCCCGGCCGCGCCGCAGGCCCCGCAGCCCGCGCCGTCCTTCGGTGCACCGGCTGCTCAGGCGCCGGCGCCCTCGCCGCAGCAACAGCAGATGCATGCCGCGCCGACCATAGCGGCGCCACTGGCCCCGCAGGGCGGCAGCGTTCCGCCGCCGCCCGCGCCCGCTCCGTACGGGCAGCCGGGGCAGCCGCCCCAGCAGCCGCAGTTCGGGCAGGTCCCGGCCCAGGCGCCCGCTCCCTTCGGGCAGCAGGCCCCCGCGCCGTACGGGCAGCCGGCCCCGGTCCCGTTCGGGCAGCAGCCGCCCGGAATGCCTCAAGGAGTGCCGCAGGGTGTGCCACAGGCCGGGGCGGGTCTTCTGGCCGCGCTCCAGCCGTACAAGGAGACGGCCACCGGTCAGCGGTGGACGCCGCAGAACCAGCAGCTCATGCGCGTCGACCTCACCATGGGCGGGGCCGGAGTGCTGGCCCGGCAGGGCAGCATGGTGATGTACCAGGGCAAGGTCGACTTCGGCTACAAGGGCGCGGGTTTCGCGGGCCGGATGGTCGGCAACGCCACCGGTCAGGAAATGCAGCTGATGCGCTGTACCGGCCGAGGACAGGTCTTCCTTGCGGAGGACGGCTCCCACCTGCACGCCATCGAGCTCCAGGGCGACGGCATCTGCGTCTCGGCGGAGAGCGTCCTCGCCTTCGACGAGTCGCTGCAGTACGAGGTCCGCAGGATCGAGGGTCACGGCATCCCCGGCGGCGCGCTGTTCACCATGCAGTTCCAGGGCACCGGCACCATCGTCGTCAAGACCCATGGTGTCCCCGTCGTCCTGCCGGTCACCCCGACCACCTTTGCCGACTGCAACGCCGTCGTGGCGTGGTCGGCCGCGTCCCAGGTGATCATCTCCAGCCAGGTCCGGCTGCGCCGCAACGCCTACCCCGGACACAGTGGAGAGACCGTGAACCTCCAGTTCCGGGGCGCCCCCGGCAACTTCATCGTCGTCCAGCCCTACGAGGTCTGAGGGAGCCCGTCATGAATCAGCAACTCGCGGGCTACGCCCCGACCCCCGTCACGGCCCGGATGGAGAACCACGGCCATTCGATGCTGAAGGTCGCCATGGCGACCGGGCAGGACCTGTACGCGCGCACCGGCTCGATGGTGGCGTACGAGGGCTTCATCCAGTACGAGCCCAACCCGCCGGCCGTCCGCCAGATCGCCTCGCAGTGGATCACCGGCGAGGGCGCACCCCTGATGAAGTGCGCCGGTGACGGGCTGCTCTACCTCGCCGACTACGGCGCCGATGTGGTCGTCGTCAATCTCAACAACGACTCCCTCTCGGTCAACGGCACCAACGTCCTCGCCTTCGACGGCCACCTCACCTGGGGTGTCGAAAGGGTCAAGGGGCTGGCCAAGTTCGCCGGCCAGGGCCTGTGGAACGTCTGCATCTCCGGCACCGGCTGGGTCGCGATCACCTCGCGCGGCACGCCGATCGTCGTCGACTGCGGACGCGGCGAGGACGAGACGTACGTCGACCCGGACGCCCTGGTGGCGTGGTCCCCGAACCTCAAGGTGAAGGGCAAGCGCAGCTTCAAGGCCTCCTCGCTCATCGGGCGGGGCAGCGGCGAGGCGTTCCAGATGGCCTTCTCGGGCCAGGGGATCGTCGTCGTCCAGCCGAGCGAGGACAGTACCGACCGCCTGCGCGTCCGGAACTGACGGGGAGGGAGAACACACCATGCAGAGTCCGCTTTTCAGCTTCACGGAACAGCAGTCCCAGGAGCGCTACACGGTGCAGAACCCGCAGCTCCTGCGGGTCTCGCTGACGGGTCACGACGACGTCCTCGCCCGCAAGGGGGCCATGGTCGCGTACCAGGGACTGATGGAGTTCGACGGCGAGTACCAGTCGCACGGACAGCGCCGCGCCCGCGCCACCACCGGTGAGGGCCTCGACCTGATGCGCTGCTCCGGGCAGGGCACGGTCTACCTCGCCAACCTCGCGCAGTACGTCCACGTGGTGGACGTCGACCGCGACGGTCTGACGGTGGACAGCGCCTATGTCCTGGCGCTCGACTCGTCCCTCCACACCGAGGTCATCGCGGTGGACAGCCAGTACGGCATCTCGGGCACCGGCAAGTACCAGCTCAACATCTCCGGCACCGGCAAGGTCGCGCTGATGACCTCCGGCCAGCCGCTGATGATGCAGGTCACGCCCGACAAGTACGTCAACGCCGACGCCGATGCGATCGTCGCCTGGTCCAGCTCCCTGCGGGTGCAGATGCAGGCCCAGACGCACTCCTCGGGCGTCTTCCGGCGGCGTGGCAACACGGGCGAGGGCTGGGAGCTCAGCTTCCTCGGCCAGGGCTTCGCCCTCGTTCAGCCGAGCGAGGTGCTGCCCCCGCAGAGTGCCCAGATCGGCCAGGGTCTGCGCGCCCAGTACGGCATGGGGCAGCAGGGGACCCACGCCCAGAACCAGAACAACGCCTGGAACTGAGCAGCGCGCCACCACCTCTGCGTACGAGGGGTGAGAGGGGCGCGGTGAAGCGCGCGGTAAGGGGCGGTCTCCTGGGAGGCCGCCCCTTACCCATGCCGTCGCGCTTCCTACCGCAGGCCGCCGTCCAGGGCCGCGCGCGTACGTTCCAGCAGACGGACCACCGAGGAGTCGGCGACCCCGGCGACCTCGTCGTACGCGAACCAGCGCAGATCGAGCGACTCGTCACTGATCCGCTCCGTGGACCCCGACGGCGCCAGCGCCGCGTACTGGACATCCAGGTGCCAGTGGCACGGAGCGGGGATCGGATGGCGGTCCAGTACCACCGGGCCGCCCGGCAGCAGGGTCAGGCCGACGATGCCGGACTCCTCCGTCGCCTCACGCAGCGCCGCGGCGGCCAGGGTGGCGTCGCCCGGCTCGCAGTGGCCGCCCATCTGCAGCCACATCTGCAGCTTGCGGTGCAGGGTGAGCAGCACCTTTCCGCGCTCCGGGTCGACGACCAGGGCGCTGGCCGTCAGATGCCCGGTCCCGCAGGCCTTCCACATGCCGTCGGGATGCAGTGCCAGATGGTCCAGGTAGGCGCTGCGCAGCTCCTCCTGTGTGCCGTCCGGCCGGGCGTCGTCGGACGGGTCCGTCCCGTCCGGTCCGTTCCGGTAGTTCTTCAGTACGAGAACGGCGTCGTCGCGCAGGCTCACTTGTCGGTGTCGCCCTTGCCTTCGCTGTCCTCGGGCCCGTCCTCGGTCGCGCCGTCGGGGCCGGGAGCGGGTTTCTGAGGCCCGTTCGCCGCCTCGCCGAGCATCTTGTCCAGCTCGGAGAAGTCCAGCTGCTCGTGGTGGACGAAACCGTCCGGATCGTCCAGATCGTGGGCGGTGGGCAGCATGTCGGGGTGCTCCCACAGCGCGTCGCGGCCGTCGAGACCCCGCGCGTCCGTGAGCGAGGCCCACAGCCGCGAGGCGTCGCGCAGCCGTCGCGGACGCAGCTGGAGCCCGATGAGCGTGGCGAACGTCTGCTCGGCGGGACCACCGGAGGCACGGCGCCTGCGCATCGTCTCGCGCAGTGCGTCGGCCGAGGTCAGCCGGGCCTTCGCGGCCTCGTGGACCACGGCGTCCACCCAGCCCTCGACCAGCGCGAGCGCCGTCTCCAGGCGGGCCAGGGCCGCCTTCTGCTCCGGGGTGTCCTCCGGCTGGAACATGCCCTGCTGAAGGGCGTCCTGCAGCTGCTCCGGCTGTGACGGGTCGAACTGGCCGACCACGTCCTCCAGCTTGCTGGTGTCGACCTTGATGCCGCGCGCATAGCCCTCGACCGCACCGAACAGATGCGAGCGCAGCCACGGCACATGGGCGAAGAGCCGCTGGTGAGCGGACTCGCGCAGGGCAAGGTACAGCCGCACCTCGTCCTGCGGCACGCTCAGGTCCTTGCCGAACCGCTCGACGTTCAGCGGAAGCAGCGCGGCCTTGCCGGCCGGCCCGAGCGGCAGCCCGATGTCGGTCGAACCGACCACCTCACCGGCGAGCACGCCGACGGCCTGCCCGATCTGCTGGCCGAACATCGCGCCGCCCATCGACCGCATCATGCCGATCAGCGGGCCCGCCATCGCCTGCATCTCCTCGGGCAGCACATCACCCATGGCGAGGCCGACACGCTCGGCCACCGGGTCGACCAGCTTCTGCCATGCGGGGAGGGACGCCTCGACCCACTCGGCACGGCTCCACGCCACGGTGGAGACGGAACCGGACGGCAGTGACGTCACGCCGTCGAGCCAGAGGTCCGCCAGGCGCAGCGCCTCATCGACCGCGGCACGCTCGGACGGGCCGACGCTCGCGTCCTTGGTGCCGTCCTGGGTGCCCTGCGAGACCGTCTGGCGGGCGATCTGCTTGGCCATGTCCCAGTTCACGGGACCGCCCTCGTAGCTCAGCATCTGGCCGAGCTGCTGGAAGGCGGCGCCCAGGTCGTTCGGGTTCATGGAGCCGAACATCGCGGCGAAGGGGTTGTCACCGCCCGCGCCGGGGCCGAAGCCGAACGGGTTCGTCGGACCGCCCGAACCCTGCCCACCTCCGGTGGGGTCGTTCTTCTTGCCCTTGTCGCCGTCGTCCGGCTCCTCCGGCGGAAGGCCGAATCCGAATGGGGTGTCACTCACGGGTTTCCTCGGCTCGTAGGGCCGCCGGCTCGAACCGACGGCGACTGCCCGACATCACCATCCAGCGTAGACACCAAGTCCGCTCGGGGCCTCAGTGCTCCGCCTGCTCCCGGCCTGCGGCAGGATGGACGCCACCTGGTACGTACGCGTCATTCGGGTACGTACTGAAGACAACCGCTGGAGACGCCCGGTGAGTTCCCCAGATCCTCAGGTTCGCGCAGCGCGAAACCTGGCCGACCCATCGCCCGAGAACAAGCCCGAGAACAGGGCCGAGAACAAGCCCGAGAACAAGGCCGAGCACCAGGCCGTCCGCAGCGGCTCCAGAAGTCGCGGCCCCGTCGTGGCCGTCACCGGAGCCGCGACGGGTGTCGGTGAGCTCCTTACCGCGCGCCTGGCGGCTTCCGAGGAGATCAAGCAGGTCATCGCCATCGACGAGCGCCGCGGAGAGGTTTCCGAGGCGACCTGGCACATCCTCGACGTGCGCGACCCCGCCATCGCGGAGAAGCTCCGCGGCGCCGACGTGGTGGTGCACCTGGCGCTCGATCTCGACCTGGAGACCGATCCCGCCGCCCGCACCGCTTACAACGTGCGCGGCACCCAGACAGTGCTGACCGCGGCCGCGGCCGTCGGCGTGCACCGCGTCGTCCTGTGCACCTCGGCGATGGTCTACGGCGCGCTGCCCGACAACGACGTCCCGCTCGCCGAGGACGCCGAGCTGCGCGCCACGGCCGAGGCGACCGGTGTCGGTGATCTGCTGGAGATCGAACGGCTCGGCCGCCGCGCACCCCGCGCCCACCCCGGACTCCATGTCACCGTGGTCCGTCCCACCGTGCTCGTCGGCGGTACGGACACGGCGCTGACCCGCTACTTCGAGTCGCCGCGCCTCCTGGTTGTCGCCGGATCGCGTCCCACCTGGCAGTTCTGCCACGTCGAGGACCTGGTCACGGCGCTGGAGTACGCCGCGCTGGAGAAGATCGACGGGGAGTTCGCGGTCGGCTGCGACGGCTGGCTCGAACAGGCGGAGGTCGAGGAGCTCAGCGGCGTCCGACGGATGGAGCTGCCCTCGGCCGTCGCGCTCGGCGCAGCGGCCCGGCTGCACCGGATCGGCCTGACCCCGTCGCCGGCGGGCGACCTGGCGTACACGATGCATCCCTGGGTGGTGAGCGTGAGCCGGCTGCACGATGTGGGGTGGCGCCCGAGCTGGACCAACGAGGAGGTGCTCGCGGCGCTCCTCGAAGAGGTCGAGGGACGCCACACCGTCGCAGGCCGCCGGCTCGGCCGTAAGGACGCGACCGCCGCCGGAGCCGCCGGCGCCACCGTGGCGCTGCTCGGCACCGCCGCCCTGGTACGCCGCGCACGCAAGGCCCGCCGCCGCTTCTAGGCCACCGGACAGGCCCGCAGCCTGGTCCGGTGGCCGGACAGGCCCGGGGCCCGTCCGGTGGGCACCCGCCACGCGGGTGGCTCCGGGGCCGGCGGCTGTAGGAGGCTCCAAGGCGCCCGGCGCCCCGCCGGGTGAAAGCCGTATTCCGCGATGCCGGAGCGGTACGGCACGATGGTCGCCATGGCACCCACGTATGACCACCCCGGCGAGCAGGCGGCACAGGACCCCATCCGGCTGCTGGAGATCCGCGACACACCCCTGTCCGTGGACGAGGTCTTCCGCGCGGTCGGTGACGAAGCGGCGGGCGGCACCGCACTCTTCGTCGGCACCGTGCGCAACCACGACAGCGGCCAGGACGTCGGGGCGCTGGGCTATTCGTGCCACCCCTCGGCGCAGGACGAGATGCGCCGGGTGGCGGAGAAGGTCGTCGCGGGGTTCCCGGTCCGGGCACTGGCCGCTGTCCACCGTGTGGGTGAACTGGAGGTGGGCGATCTCGCGGTGGTGGTGGCGGTCTCCTGCCCGCATCGCGCAGAGGCCTTCGAGGCCTGCCGCAAGCTCATCGACGACCTCAAGCACGAGGTTCCGATCTGGAAGCACCAGCGCTTCTCCGACGGTACGGAGGAGTGGGTCGGCGCTTGCTGAGCGCAAACCGTCCTGGCGGACATCCACCCCGATTTGCGTAACCACACCCCTGCCATGAGCGTTGTTTCTGCAGATGGTTAATCTGCTGATCATTCGGTTGCGGTCGCTCATGGGGCAGGGAGGTCGTCATGGCAGCACTCGCCTGGTTGTTGATTCCGCTTTTCGCTGCGCTCGGTGCCGCGATATGGGGGAGCTGGGCCGCCCGTAATCGCACGACCGGCGACGTCACTGAGCTCGCCGGCTACGCCCGGTTCCGTGAAGCGATGGAGCGTTCGCACTCCACTTCCGAACCGGCCGAGCAGATATCGAACGTCTGACGCCACACCTGCCGTACGCAGTCGCCAATCCGCAGTCCGTAGCCGTCCCCGCTACCGCCCGGCGCCCTCGCCGCGCCCGGCCGCGGCCCACGTACGGACCGGCCCCGGCGGTGCACTGACAGGCCCTTCCCGTACTGTCGTTCCATGCCACGCCGCACCGCGACGATGCTCGCCTCCACCCTGATCCTGATCGCGCTGCTCTGCGCAGGCGTGCTGATCAAAGTGCCGTACTCGGAGATGTCCCCCGGGCCGACCGTGAACACACTCGGCGAGGTGGACGGTGCACCCGTTCTGCAGATCACCGGGCACAAGACGTACGAGACCACCGGCAATCTCAACATGACGACGGTCAGGGTCACCGGCGCCGACTATCACATGAACCTCGTCGAGGCCGTCTACGGATGGCTGGGCCACGACAGTGTGGTCGTGCCGCACGACACGCTGTACCCGGACGGCAAGACCGAGGAACAGTCGACGCAGGAGAACGCCGAGGAGTTCAGCCAGTCCCAGGAGAGCGCCAAGGTCGCGGCCCTCACGGAGCTGGGGATCCCGGTGTCGTCGCGGGTCGTGGTCTCCACGGTCCTCAAGGACAGTCCCTCACAGGGCAAGCTGCACGCGGGCGACGTGATCAAGGCCGTCGACGGCACCGCGGTCAAGCAGCCCGAGGACGTGGCGAAACTCGTCACCAAGCACAAGCCAGGCCAGGACGTCACGTTCACGGTCATCCCGGCCAAGACCGCAGCAGCGGCCGAGAAGGCCGGCAAGGTGCCCGAGGGCACCGAGAAGATCACCATCGCCACCGAGAAGGCCCCCAAGGAGAACCGGGCGATCGTCGGCATCCAGGCGGGGACGGACCACACCTTCCCGTTCGAGATCGACATCAAGCTCGCCGACGTGGGCGGCCCCAGCGCCGGTCTGATGTTCTCCCTCGGCATCGTCGACAAGCTGACACCGGGCCAGCTGACAGGCGGAAAGTTCATCGCCGGCACCGGGACGATCGACGACAAGGGCAAGGTCGGACCGATCGGCGGGATCAACATGAAGCTGGTCGGCGCGCGCAACGCCGGCGCACGCTACTTCCTGACCCCCGACGAGAACTGCAAGGCGGCCGCCTCCGACACCCCGGACGGACTCACGCTGGTGAAGGTCAAGACCATCGACGACGCCAAGAAGTCGCTGGAGCGGATCCGCACCGGGGACGCGGCCGCACTGCCGAGCTGCTCGGCAGGCTGACCGCGTCCCTGACGGGGGCGGGACGGCGGGGTCAGGACTCGAAGGTCGCGGCCAGCGCCTCGGCCAGCCCAGGCACCAGGCCGGCGCCGGTCAGCACGTCGTTGGGCGAGTCCTTCTCCCGCAGGCGTACGGCCGACTCGCGCGCGCCGTCCCGAAGGACCGCCACGGTCATCCGCACCTCCTGCCGGTCGGGGTGCTTGGCCACCCACTTGGTCAGCTGGGCGTCGTTGAGACCTTCCGGTACGGAGGCCTCGGCGGACGGCGGCAGCATCAGCCGCTCGACCGTCATCGCGCACCCGACGACGGCGTCGGGCCAGGCGATCGTGGCGAGGAACTCGTCCAGTGCGGTACCTGCGGGAAGCTCCTCCTGCTCGATAGGGGTGAGTGCGGCGGTCTTCGAGCCGCCGTCGTCGAGGCCGAGCTGAGCGGCGAGTCCGGGCTCCTGGACCCGCAGCCGTGCGGTGTCGACAAGGGCGAAGAGCCGGGCGGGCTGGTCCCAGCCGAGGCCGGAGATGTACTCGTCGATTTCGAGCACGGCGACGGTGAGCGGGCTCGCGGCCATCGGAGGGCCTGAGGGGGAAACGTTGGGCATGGACAACATCCTGCCTCCTTCCGCCCCGGGAACGGGAACTAGGTAAAGCCTCAGTAAGTTGCATAGGTGGGCTCTACGATCGCTGGGCCCGCTCCACACGACCGCGAACTTCGAGGTGCGCACGTTGGCTTTCCAGATGCCGGACCGCGGCGGAGGCCCGACCGGGCCACGGATCAGAGTCGGCCGCCCGTCCCGGCGCGCCCGAACCCTGCTCATGACACTCGGCGTCCTGGCGATCCTCGCCATGGCGTTCGTCATGTTCTCCGGGTTCTGGACGGACTGGCTCTGGTACAGGTCGGTCGGGTTCTCATCCGTCTTCACCACCACTCTGTGGACCAAGATCGGACTGTTCCTCGTCTTCGGACTGCTGATGGCCCTCGCCATCGGTGTGAACATCTGGCTCGCGCACCGGCTCCGGCCGCCGCTGAGCGCGATGTCGCTGGAGCAGCAGAGCCTGGACCGCTACCGGATGAGTCTCGCCCCGTACAAGAAGTGGGTGCTGCTCGCGATCACCGCGCTCGTCGGTCTGATCGCCGGAGCGTCCGCCTCAGGCCAGTGGCGTACCTGGCTGATGTACGTGAACGGGGTGTCGTTCGGTCAGAAGGACCCCCAGTTCCACCTGGACGTGTCCTTCTACGCCTTCGACCTGCCGTGGTACCGCTTCCTGCTTGGCTTCGGCTTCGCGGCGACGGTGCTCTCGCTGATCGCCGCCGCGCTCACCCACTACCTGTACGGCGGGCTGCGCATCACCAGCCCCGGCGCGCGGGCGACGGGGGCGGCCACCGGTCATCTCTCGGTGCTGCTCGGCATCTTCGTCGCGCTGAAGGCCGTGGCGTACTGGCTCGACCGCTACGGTCTGGCCGTGAAGTCGAGCGACTTCAAGGCCACGGACAACTGGACGGGCCTGCGGTACGTGGACGCCAACGCCTACCTGCCGGCGAAGACCATCCTGTTCTGCATCGCCGCGATCTGTGCCGTGCTGTTCTTCGCGACGCTCTGGCGCCGCACCTGGCAGCTTCCGGTGATCGGGTTCGGGCTGATGGTCCTCTCCGCGATCCTGATCGGCGGGCTCTACCCGGCGATCGTGCAGAAGTTCCAGGTCCAGCCGAACGAGCAGGCCAAGGAAGCCCCGTTCATCCAGAAGAACATCAAGGCCACGCGGGACGCCTACGACATCGATGACGCGAAGGTCACCGACTACGCGGGCAAGTCCACCACGGACGACGACACGAAGCTCCGCGCCAGCGCGGACGCTGCGGCCAGCTACCGCGTGATGGACCCCAACGTCGTCTCCCCGGCCTTCCAGCAGCTCCAGCAGAAGAGGAACTACTACCAGTTCCCCAAGACGCTGGATGTCGACCGCTACAAGGACGAGACCGGCAAGGAGCAGGACACGGTCATCGGTCTGCGCGAGCTCAACCTCCAGGGCATCCCCAAGCGCAACTGGATCAACGACCACTTCACCTACACCCACGGTTACGGTGCGATCGCCGCCCTGGGCACCACCACCGGCACCAACCCGAAGGGGTCTCCCGACTTCATCGAGTCCGGTCTGCCGACCACCGGAGAGCTGGGCAAGTACCAGCAGGAGATCTACTACGGCGAGAAGACCGAGCAGTACTCCATCGTCGGCGGGCCCCAGAAGGAGCTCGACTACGAGGAGGACGGCGAGAAGACCACCAGCTACAAGGGCAAGAGCGGCGTCAGTCTCTCCAGCGCGTTCAACCGCGCCGCCTACGCGGTGGCGTTCAGCGAGCCGCAGATCCTGTACTCGGGAGCGATCGGCGACGGTTCGCGGATCCTCTACAACCGCACGCCCAAGGAGCGCGTCGAGGCGGTCGCCCCCTGGCTGACCATCGACGGCGACGCCTACCCGGCCGTGGTCGGCGGAAAGATCCAGTGGGTCGTCGACGCGTACACCACGACCAACGGCTACCCGTACGCCTCGCGCACGACGCTCGGGGACACCACGGCCGACTCGCTGACCACCAACCAGCGCGCGGTCGTCGCCCAGCAGAACCAGGTCAACTACATCCGCAACTCGGTGAAGGCCACCGTCGACGCGTACGACGGCAAGGTCACGCTGTACGAGTGGGACACCGAGGACCCGGTCCTCAAGACCTGGCGCAAGGCGTTCCCGGGGACCGTGGAGCCCAAGGCGGACATTCCGCAGGACCTCATGGACCACCTGCGCTACCCGCAGGACCTGTTCAAGGTGCAGCGCGAACTGCTCACCCGCTACCACGTCACGAGCCCCGCGCAGTTCTACAGCGGCAGTGACGCGTGGCAGGTCCCGGACGATCCGACCAACAAGGAGTCCGGTGCCGTTCCGCCGTACTACCTGAGCATAAAGATGCCGGACCAGACGGCTCAGAAGTTCTCGCTGACGACGACGTTCACCCCCAAGGGGCGACCCGACCTCGGGGCGTTCATGGCGGTCGACGCCGATGCGGCCAGCAAGGATTACGGCACGATAAGGCTGCTGAGAGTCACCACCACGGTGAAGGGCCCCGGCCAGGTACAGAGTGAGCTCAACGGCAACGACGACGTCGCAGAGTTCGTGAGAAACCTCAAGGGCACCGACTCCGACATCGAGTACGGCAACCTGCTCACGGTGCCGCTCGAAGGAGGGTTCCTCTACATCGAGCCGGTGTACACGCGCGGTGGCACGCAGAACTATCCGCTGCTGCGCAAGGTCGCCGCCTCGTACGGATCGAAGATCGTCTTTGAGAACAGCCTCGGGGAGGCGCTCAACGCGGTCTTCGGGGTGGACGGCTCCGATACGACCGAGCCACCGGCCGACACCACGGAACCGCCGGGCGACACCACGGAGCCGCCGGCCACCGGCGACGCCGCGCTGAAGAAGGCGATCGCCGATGCGCAGAAGGCCTACACGGCAGGTGAGACGGCCCTGAAGGAACAGGACTGGACCGCCTACGGCAAGGCCCAGGACGAGCTGCAGGACGCGCTGGAGCGGGCAGCCGCGGCCCAGCCCAAGTCCGGCAGTCCGAGCGCAGCGGATGAATCGAAGAAGCCGGCGGCGTCGGCCAGCGCCGACAGCGGTGGCTGAGTAACTCGGTAAAGCTTCACCCCCGCGTCGTGGTACGGTTTGAACACAACGACGCGGGGTGGAGCAGCTCGGTAGCTCGCTGGGCTCATAACCCAGAGGTCGCAGGTTCAAATCCTGTCCCCGCTACTGAAACACGAAGGCCCGGATCCTCCAGGGGATCCGGGCCTTCGTCATGTCGTGGTGGCTTTTTTGTGCAGTCTGCGTGAAGTGCGGTTCGTGGAGCGCGAGTTGGGCACGAGCGTGTTTGACTTGTCTCTCTGTGGGCATGTCGACAAAACGCTGAAGTGACCTCACTGGCCGCGATATACCAGGTGTACGCGGGTTGCGGGTGGTGCGACGATGGTATTTATGGGGGACAGGGCAACTCTGTTGGAGACAGGGCGGTTTGTGCAGCAACGCGTCCATCCGGCGGAAAAAATGGCGGATGTGGCATTTGCTGCTGCGGCCGCGCAGTACAACGACCACATCGAGACCGCCGAGACTGCGGAGTGTGCCGCGACCGTCGAGAGTGCAGAGACCGCAGAGACCGCCGACGGCGTGGAGAACGCCGAGAGTGCGGAGACCGCGGCGAGCGCGGACAACGCCGAGAGCGAGGCGCGCCACCGCCGTGCCGCCGACGCCGGGGACACCGCGTCGATGAGCGTTCTCGGTGCGCTGCTGCTGCGCCGGGGCGACCTGAGCGGCGCCGAGTCCTATCTGCGCGCGGCCACCGCCGACGGCGACCGTGCCGCGGCCAACAACCTGGGCGTCCTCCTGCATCAGCGCGGCTACGCGGACGAGGCTGCCGGCTGGTGGCGAATCGCCGCCGTCGCCGGTTCCGCCGCTGCCGCGCACGCCCTCGGGCGCCACTACCGCGAGCGCGGTGACGAGCCCGGAGCCGAATACTGGCTGCGCCAGTCCGCCGAGCAGGGCCACGCGCTGGGGGCGTACGCCCTGGCCGACCTGCTCGAACACCGCAGCGACGTGGGTGCCGAGCGCTGGCTGCGCGCCGCGGCCGAGCAGGGCCACCGCGAGGCGGCGTACCGGCTGGCGCGCACGCTGGAGCGCAACGCGACGGACGACGCGCACGACGCGTTCGGCCGCCCCGGCCTGGGGCCCCGTACCGGACCCGAGTCCGAGACGGGCGCCGGAGCGCGCGGTGCTGCCGTGCGCAAGGGCGACAGCCCGGTCGCGGGCCCCGACGCGGGACGTGTGGGCGAGGCCGAGCAGTGGTACCGGCAGTCCGCCGCCCGCGGACACCGGCGTGCCGCTCTGCACCTCGGAGCCATCCTCGAACAGCGCGGCGAGCTCAAGGAGGCCGGCCGCTGGTACCTCATCGCCGCCAAGGCCGGCGAGGCGCGGGCCGCCTGTGCGCTCGGCTTCCTGCTGCGCGACGCGGGCGACCAGGAGAGCGCCGCCGTGTGGTGGCTGCGCGCCGCCCAGGACGGCGACGGCAACGCAGCCAACGCACTCGGCGCGCTGCACGCGGCCCGGGGCGAGCAGCAGACCGCCGAGCGCTGGTACCGCGCGGCGATGGACGCGGGCGACGTCAACGGTGCGTACAACCTCGGGCTGCTCTGCGCGGCCCAGGACCGTACGCCGCAGGCCGAGCAGTGGTACCGGCGCGCCGCCTACGCGGGCCACCGCGAGGCCGCCAACGCGCTGGCCGTGCTCCTGCTCCAGGCTGGCGACGCGACGGGTGCGGAGCCCTGGTTCTCCAAGGCGGCCGAGGCCGGCAGCGTCGACGCAGCCTTCAACCTCGGCATCCTGCACGCGGGGCGGGACGAGGACCGTACGGCCCTGCTCTGGTACGAGCGTGCCGCGGCGGCCGGCCACACCGAGGCGGCGCTCCAGGTCGGCATGGCGCTGCTGCACCACGGCCATGAGCGCGAGGCCGAGCGTCATCTGCGCTGCGCGGCGGGCGGCGGCAGTTCGGAGGCCGCCTTCCGGCTGGCCGGGCTGCTGGACGCGCGCCAGCCGCCGCCCGGCCCGCCCGCGCTCGGCGAGCCCATGCCGGACAAGACCGAGTGCGAGGAGTGGTACGAGCGCGCCGCCGAGCAGGGGCACCGCCGCGCCCAGGTGCGCGTCGGCATGCTCGCCGCGGCCCGGGGGGACGTGGAGAGCGCGGCCCGCTGGTACCGGGAGGCCGCCGAGGCGGGCAGCCGCAACGGGGCCTTCAACCTCGGGCTGCTGCTGGCCCGCGAGGGCAGCGAGCGTGAGGCCGCGCTGTGGTGGAGCCGTGCCGCCGACGACGGGCACGGGCGGGCCGCCCTGCGCCTGGCCCTGCTGGCCGCGCGCCGCGGTGAGCTCACCGAGGGGCAGCGGTGGTGTGCGCGGGCCGTCGAGCTGGGGCCCGCGGAGGTCTCGGAGCGGGCCGCGCGGCTGCGCGAGGCGCTGCACCAGGAGCTGACCGCGTAGTGAGTGCGGCGCGGGCTGCGGGGCCTCCCGCCGGCGCCGCGCCCGGCGCCGGCGGGGCCCGGAAAAGGGATTTGCGCTGGTCCAGGGCGTGACGTACTGTGGGGATCACAACGACGCGGGGTGGAGCAGCTCGGTAGCTCGCTGGGCTCATAACCCAGAGGTCGCAGGTTCAAATCCTGTCCCCGCTACTGAAGACAGAGGGCCGGATCCTTTCAAGGATCCGGCCCTCTGTGCATTCCGCCCTCTGTGCATTCGACCCTCTGTGCATGCACCGCACGGGCCGGTCCGACTCAGGGCTTGGGCTTGGGCTTGTGGCCCACCGCCTCCCCGTACATCGCCCGGTCCACGGCCTTGTCCTCCGGCACCGGAGTGCCCTCCGAGACGCCCGAGTCGGCATAGGCCTTCTGCAACCGGTCCGTCGTGCCCTTCCGGATCTCCCAGTCCATCCGCATCGACGGTGTCGACCGCAGGGTGGCCTCGTCGGTCTTCATCAGCCCGGCCAGTTCGGCGACGAAGGCGGGATCGGACTTGTAGTCGTCGGTGAAGTAGGTGTTCACCGTGCGGATGTAGGCACGGAGGAAGGCGACGCCCGCGTCCGGGTCCTTGTTCAGCAGGTTGGGACCGAAGAGCAGCCCGCCGAGCGGTTCTCCCACCGGCTGGCCGCCGAGGAAGGCGTACTTCTTGTCGCCGTCCACCTTCCGCCAGATCGGGTCGAGCAGCCAGGCGGAGTCGACGCCTCCGTTCTGCAGTGCGGTGAGCACGTCCGCGGAGCCGAGCTGCTGGAAACTGATCTTGTCGAGCCCGCCGCCGTGCTTCTTCAGCGAGGTGTCCATCGGGTACGCGATCACCGAGCCCTTGCCGATCATCGTGCCGAGCTTCCGCCCCGCCATGTCCACGTGACCGGCGCTCTCGCCGTCCTTGAGGCGCACCCAGAGACCGCTCTTCGAGCTCGGGTCGGGGGAGAAGTTGCCAGCGACCCACTTGATGGCGAAGCCGCCGTTGATGCCGTTCATCACGGCGGCCTCGGGCGCCGCCCACTGCGCGTCGACGTCCCCCTTGGCGAGCAGGGGCAGGGCGTCCGGGGTGGGGAGCACCTTCAGGGAGACGTCGAGGCCCTCCTTCTCGAACTCGCCCTTGGCGACCGCGACCTGAAGCGGAGCGACATACTCCGCACTCAGGGTGCCGGTGGCGACGGTGATCTTCCGCTTCTTCGCGAGCGCCTGGGCGGCCGGCGCGCCCTTGTCGCAGCGGGCGGGCTTGCGGTCGGGCGCGAGGTCCGAGGGGTCGGTCCAGCTGCCGGCGCCGCAGCCGGCGACGGGCTTGACGGTGCGCGGCGCGGCGTCCGCGGCGTCGGCGCCGTCCGACGAGTCGTTTCCGGCGCAGCCTGCCGCGCCGAGCAGGGACGCGGCCACGAGCACAACGGTGCAGGTGAATGGGGTACGTGTATGCACAGTGCCTCCGTAAGGGGAGCGGGTGGAGCCGTTCACGACTGGCTGCGGCCGCGGTCGCGCGGGGCCCACGGGGTGAGCAGCCGGCCCGCGATCCGCACCACTTCGGAGAAGACGACGCCGAGCAGCGCCACGCAGACGATGCCGACGAACATCACGTCGTTCTGGAACAGGGCGCGGGAGTCGAAGATCAGGTGCCCCAGTCCGTCGGCCGCCGCGATCTGCTCCGAGGCGACGATGACCAGGACCGCCACTCCCGCCGCGATCCGCGCACCGACCAGGACGGCGGGGAGCGAGGCGGGCAGCAGGATGTGCCGGAACATCTGCCAGGGCGAGGCGCCGAACACCTGCCCGGCGTCCCGGTGACCGGCCGGAACGGCGAGCACGGCCGCCATCGTCGAGATCCAGACGAAGAAGAAGACGGTGGTGGCGACCAAGGCGATCTGTGGCCCTTCGCCGAGGCCGAACATGTTGAGGAAGACCGGCAGCAGCGCCAGTTTCGGTACGACGTAGAGGGCGTCGAGCAGCGGTTCCAGCGCGGCCCGGACGAGCGCGAGGGAACCCATCAGCAGCCCGAGGGCGTAGCCCGCGACCGTGCCGATCGCGTAGCCGCCGAGGACCCGTTTGAGCGTGGCCCACACGTCGGGCCACAGGTCGCCGTCGGCCGCGCGGTCCCAGCCGTCCGCGAAGATGGTGGAGGGCGCGGGGTAGACGCGGTCGTCGATCCAGGTCCTGGCGGCGGCCAGCTGCCAGAGCAGCACCAGGAGCAGTGGTACGGCGACGGCGAGCGCGATCTCCAGGGTGCGGCGCCTGCGGTGGGTGCGTACGGGATGGAGTTCCTGCGGCCCCGGCCTGCGGACCAGGACCTGCTCATCGACGGTGGTGGACTTCACGGCTGTGCTCATACTGCGGCCGCCTCTCCGCTGACCTCGCCGCGCAGCAGTTCCCACAACTCGCTCTTCAGCGCGGTGAACTCGGGCTGCGAGCGGATGTCGCCGGTGCGCGGCCGGGCGAACGGCGGCCGGTGTTCGGCGATGATCCGGCCCGGTCTGGCGGACATCACCAGCACCCGGTCCCCGAGCACGATCGCCTCCTCCAGGCTGTGGGTGATGAACAGGGTGGTGGTGCGGGTGGTCTGAGTGAGGTCCAGCAGTTCGTCCTGCATGATCGTGCGCAACTGGGCGTCGAGCGCGGCGAACGGCTCGTCCATCAGCAGGATCTCGGGCTCGACGGCGAGTGCGCGGGCGATCGCAACCCGCTGGCGCATCCCGCCGGAGAGCTCGGCCGGATAGGCGCCCGCGAAGTCGGCGAGCCCCAGCCGGGCCAGCCAGTCGCGTGCTCCGGCATCGGCCACCCGGCGAGGAACGCGCTGGATGTCGAGGCCGAAGCGGACGTTGGCGAGAACGGTCTTCCAGTCGTGGATCCCGTAGTCCTGGAAGATCATCGCGGCCGGGCGGGGCGACGTCGTACGGATGGACAGCTCACCGGCGCTGGGGCGCAGGAGTCCGGCCGCGATTCTCAGCAGGGTGGACTTGCCGCAGCCGGACGGTCCGACGATGCAGGTGAACTCGCCCGGCGCGATGTCGAGATCGACGGGGCCGAGGGCGGCCAGGGCCCGGGTGCCGCGCCCGAAGGAGCGGGACAGGGAGCGGGCGCGGAGTTTGGGGGCGGTGGTCGGTGGCGCGGTTGCCTGGGGTGGGTTCGGGTGCGGGTCTCCCACGGGTCTCTCCTCGTGCACATCGAGGTGCACAGCCGTCGCGGGGGCGGCTGTGATCGCCGATGACGATATGACGACCCGTCAGATTCGGGAAGGGGGTGCGCGGGGAACGCGTGGGCGGGGACTCGTCCCGGGAGCGCCCGGGCCCGCACGAAAACGCCCTCACCGGGACGTCGGGTGAGGGCGGGGGGGGGAGGCGGGGGTGCTTGGGGTCAGGCGGCCGCGGCGCAGTTCGGGCAGATGCCGCGGTACGTCATCTCGACGCCGGAGATCATGAAGCCGAAGCGCTCGCCTGCCGGCAGGTCCGCGAGCGGGTCACCCGCCGGGTGTACGTCGCGGATGGCACCACACTTCGCGCAGACCAGGTGGTGGTGGGGGCGGTGTGCGTTCGGGTCGTAGCGCTTGGCCCGGCGGTCGGTGGAGACCTCGATGACCTCGCCGAGGGTCACCATCTCGCCCAGGGTGTTGTAGACGGTGGCGCGGGAGATCTCGGGCAGCTTGGCGACGGCCCGTGCGTGGACCTCATCGGCGGTCAGGTGCACGTGATCCCCGTCGAGGACCTCGGCCACGACGCGCCGCTGTGCAGTCATGCGCCAGCCGCGTCCGCGAAGTCGTTCCAGCAGGTCACTCATGGGGGCAAGCCTAACAGTGGCGGGAGTCGGGTTCTGAACAGGTGTGGCTTTAGAGCTCACCTTGACTTGGACTTAGTCCATTGTAGGATCGGATACGACATAGGCCAGGGACAGGCTGTGCTCGCCATGACGAACGTGCGGGAACGAACGGCATGACGAATGCGCAGGAACGACGCAGGAGGCGCACGTGACACAGGGACCGCTCACGACGGAGGCCGGCGCACCGGTCGCCGACAACCAGAACAGCCAGACCGCGGGCGTCGGCGGTCCGGTTCTGGTGCAGGACCAGTCGCTGCTGGAGAAGCTTGCGCACTTCAACCGTGAGCGCATTCCGGAGCGCATCGTGCACGCCCGGGGCGCCGGCGCGTACGGCACGTTCACGCTCACCCGTGACGTCTCGCAGTGGACGCGTGCGAAGTTCCTCTCCGAGGTCGGCAAGCAGACCGAGACCTTCCTGCGCTTCTCCACGGTCGCCGGCAACCTCGGCTCGGCCGACGCGGTGCGCGACCCGCGCGGTTTCGCGCTGAAGTTCTACACCGAGGACGGCAACTACGACCTCGTCGGCAACAACACCCCGGTGTTCTTCATCAAGGACGCCATCAAGTTCCCCGACTTCATCCACACCCAGAAGCGCGACCCGTACACCGGCTCGCAGGAGGCGGACAACGTCTGGGACTTCTGGGGTCTGTCGCCCGAGTCCACTCACCAGGTGACCTGGCTCTTCGGTGACCGGGGAATCCCCGCCACGCTGCGTCACATGAACGGGTTCGGATCGCACACCTACCAGTGGAGCAACGAGGCCGGCGAGGTCTTCTGGGTCAAGTACCACTTCAAGACCGACCAGGGGATCAAGAACCTCACCCAGGATGAGGCGAACAAGCTCGCCGGTGAGGACCCGGACAGCCACCAGCGCGATCTGCGCGAATCCATCGAACGCGGCGACTTCCCGTCCTGGACCGTGCAGGTCCAGATCATGCCGGCGGCCGAGGCGGCGACCTACCGCTTCAACCCGTTCGACCTCACCAAGGTGTGGCCGCACGCGGACTACCCGCCGATCGAGATAGGCAAGCTGGAGCTCAACCGGAACCCGGAGAACGTCTTCGCCGAGACCGAGCAGTCGATCTTCAGCCCCGCACACTTCGTGCCCGGCATCGGTCCGTCCCCGGACAAGATGCTCCAGGGCCGCCTCTTCGCGTACGGCGACGCGCACCGCTACCGCGTCGGCATCAACGCCGACCACCTGCCGGTCAACCGCCCGCACGCCACCGAGGCGCGGACCAACAGCCGTGACGGGTACCTGTACGACGGCCGCCACAAGGGTGCGAAGAACTACGAGCCGAACAGCTTCGGCGGGCCGGTCCAGACCGGCCGCCCCCTGTGGGAGGCCACCCCGGTCACGGGCGGCACGGGTACCCACGAGGCGCCGAGCCACGCCGAGGACGACGACTTCGTGCAGGCCGGGAACCTCTACCGGCTCTACTCCGAGGAGGAGAAGAGCCGGCTGATCGACAACCTCGCCGGGTTCATCGCGAAGGTCTCGCGCGACGACATCGCCGAGCGCGCGATCAACAACTTCCGCCAGGCCGACGGCGACTTCGGCAAGCGGCTGGAAGCGGCCGTGCAGGCCCTGCGCGGCTGAGACCGGCCACGCCCGCGGGGTGGGGCAGTGAATCCGCTGCCCCACCCCGCGTTTTCGTGCGCGCTCCCGTCACAGGGCGAGCCGGTGCGCCACGCTGCCCCGTGCCGACGTGCAGCCGGTGGCCAACGACGGTCATCGACGCCCTTCGGGCGGGCGTGGCGGCGCTGGACCGGCCGGCTCCCCTGCGCGGGTGGCCGGCCGTTCGCCCGTAGGGCCCGCGGCCCTCAGCCGACCAGCTCCACCGGGTGGCGTCTGGCCGGTGCCCAGCAGCGGATGATGTCGCGCACCGAGACGATGCCGACCGGCCCGTCATCGTCCAGCACGATCAGATGCCGGAAGCCGCCATGTGTCATGGCCTCGGCAGCCTCCTCCAGGGTCCAGGTGGGTGCGGCGAAGACCACATCGGTCGTCGTGTGGGTGGAAGCGGTCTCCACATCGGGGTCCTGCCCCGATCCGACCGCGTTGAGGATGTCGCGCTCGGTGATGATGCCGAGTCCGCAGGTGTCCGGATCGTGGACGACGGCTGCTCCGATCCGGCGCGCCGACATCAGCCGGGCTGCCTGACGGAGGGTATGGGCCGGGCCGATGGTGAGGACCATCGTGCTCATGGCGTCTCGGACGAGCATGAAGGGAGCCACCTCCTTCGTGAAGCGACTCTGTGAGCCGATTCACAAGTTCACAAGTGGGGGGACTCTCAGAGTTGCACCGATGAGGGGCGGCAACAAGGGGGAGCGAAGATCGTTCGAGGGGCGTGCGGTGGTGCGGCACGCCCCTCGAAGGTCCCGTATGCCTGCTCAGGCCCGGACAGCCCCTTGCGACACGGGTCAGTAGCGCTGGTTCAGGTAGCCGAGCAGTTCGTGGTGGAGTGTTCCGTTCGAGGCCGCGGCATTTCCGCCGCCCGGTCCGCTGACCCCGTCCAGGCTGGTGAACCGGCCCCCCGCCTCCTGGACGATGATCGCGTTGGCCGCCATGTCCCAGAGCGAGAGCTCCGGCTCGGCGCAGATGTCGACCGAACCCTCGGCGACCATCATGTACGGCCAGAAGTCCCCGTATCCACGGGTGCGCCAGCAGGCCCGGGTCAGGTCCATGAAGCCGTCGAGCCGGCCCTGCTCCTCCCACCCGCTCAGTGAGGAGTACGCGAACGAGGCGTCCGCGATCCGCTCCACCTTCGACACATGCAGACGGGTCGCGGAGGTCAGGCTCCGGCCGGAGAACGCCCCCGCCCCCTTGGCCGCCCACCAGCGCCGCTGCAGCGCGGGCGCGGACACCACGCCGACCACCGGCTGGTACCCGTCCTCGCCGGCTTCCATCAACGAGATCAGCGTCGCCCAGACCGGCACGCCGCGTACGTAGTTCTTGGTGCCGTCGATCGGGTCGATCACCCAGCGGCGCGGACCCGTCCCCTCGAGCCCGTACTCCTCGCCCAGGATCGCGTCGCGCGGCCGTGCCCGATGGAGGTGCCCGCGGATCAGCTCCTCGGCGGCCTTGTCGGCCTCGCTCACCGGCGTCATGTCCGGTTTGGTCTCGACCTTGAGGTCCAGAGCCTTGAACCGGTCCATCGTCGTCGCATCGGCGGCGTCCGCCAGCACGTGGGCGAGGCGCAGATCATCGTGGTAATCGGGCATGCCGTCACAGTATCCACCGCCGGTGAACGGAGCCACAGGGCCCCGGAGGCTGCCAGGGCCCTTGACAGTGCGGAGGAGCGCCTCAACTCTGAAACGCAGACCTCGGTGGGGGAGGCGGCGATGCCGACAGCGCGGGACGTACTGCTGGACGCGGCCCACAGGGCTCTGGTGGCCCGGCCCTGGCACGACGTGCGGATGGTCGACGTGGCCGCGGCCGCCGGGGTGTCCCGCCAGACGCTCTACAACGAGTTCGGCAGCAAGGACGGACTGGCCCGGGCCCTGGTCCGGCGCGCCGCCGACAGTTATCTGGCCGGTGTCGAACGGGCGTTGGGGTCCCCCGGCGGAACGGGCGACAGGCTGGCCGCCACCGCCGCCTGGACGGTGCGTGCCGCGCGGGGGAACGCCCTGGTCAGGGCGTTGCTCACGGGCTGCTGGGGTGAGCGGTTACCCCACCCCGCAGCCTCGGTGCGGCGCTCCGCGTCCGCCGTGCCGGCCCAGCGCCGGGCGGATGCCGGATCACCGACCTCCGCCGAACTACTGGGCAAGGTCAGGGATCGTGCGGTGGCCGCACTGGACGAGGGGCGCCCGCCTCACGACCGGGCGGCCCTGGCCATGGTGTGCGAGCTCGCTCTGCGGCTCGCCCTGTCCTACGCGTTGGTACCGCCGCCTGCGGGCGTGGCGGGGGACGGGGTGCCGCTGGTACGGGACGTCGTGGACCGGCTGCCGGACGTGGCGGCCTGAGCGGTGGGGGAGCCGCCGGCGGGGCGGACCGTCAGTGGGACGAGCCGGAGAGCTGGAGCCCGATCACGCCGAGGATCACCAGCGAGATCGAGACCAGTTTGAGCGTGGAGACGACGTCGTCCAGGAAGACCATGCCGTAGATCGCGGTGCCCGCCGCGCCGATGCCGGTCCACACCGCGTAGGCGGGCCCGACGTCGAGCTTCTTCAGCGACATGGTCAGCAGGCCGAAACTGCCGAGGGCGAAGATGCAGAAGGCGATGGTCGGCCAGAGCCGGGTGAAGCCGTGCGAGAGCTTGAGGCAGACCGCGAAGCCGGTCTCCAGAAGTCCCGCGACCACGACCAGCAGCCACGCCATCGTCAGTGCCCCTCCCGCGTAGGTGACCGCCTTGTACCGCTGGGTGTGATTATGCACTTACCAACGGCGGGTGATCGCAAACGTGGCGGGGCCAGTCGTCTTCCCGTCGCTCCGGGTGAATACAGGGCCCCTGGATGTCTGCTGGACGCAGGGGCTCCTGGACACCGAGGCTCCTGGATGCCTCCTGGACACGGGTGCCCCGGGACCCCGGGGCCCGGGACGCCGGGGTCAGTCGCCTTCGCGTCGTTCCCGCGTGGAAAGCAGCCGGCGCAGCGAATCCAGCCGTGCCGGATCGGCGTGCCCCGCCGCCACCCAGGCGTCCAGCGCACATTCCGGCTGCTGGCTGTCATGGGTGCAGCCGCGCGGGCACTCCTCGGTGCCGGGCTGCAGGTCCGGGAAGGCGTTGATGACCCGGGACGGGTCGATGTGGTGCAGGCCGAAGGAGCGGACACCGGGGGTGTCGATCACCCAGCCCCGGTAGTCCGGCAGCGGGAGCGCCAGCGCCGACGTGGTGGTGTGGCGGCCTCGTCCGGTGACCGCGTTGACGACCCCGGTGGTACGGCGCCTGTCCTTCGGTACGAGGGCGTTGACCAGCGTGGTCTTCCCGACACCGGAGTGCCCGACGAAGGCGGTCACCCGGTCGTGCAGCTGCTCGCGGACCCGCTCCGCCGCGTCGCCGTTCTCCAGCTCCTCGCGGTTGGTGACGATGAACGGCACGCCCAGCGGGGTGTACGCCTCCAGGAGCTTGTCCGGGGAGGCCAGATCGGACTTGGTCAGCACCAGGAGGGGGGAGAGCCCGCCGTCGTACGCGGCGACCAGGCAGCGGTCGATCATGCGGGGGCGGGGTTCCGGGTCGGCCAGCGCGGTGACGATCGCCAGCTGGTCGGCGTTGGCCACCACCACCCGCTCGAACGGGTCGTCGTCGTCCGCCGTCCGGCGCAGCACCGAGCGGCGCTCGCCGATCCGGACGATCCGGGCGAGGGTGTCCTTGTCGCCGGTCAGATCGCCGACGATGGAGACGGTGTCGCCCACCACCGCGGCCTTGCGGCCCAGCTCACGGGCCTTCATCGCGATGACCGTGCGGCCCTCGACGAGGCAGGTGAGGCGGCCGCGGTCCACGGTGAGGACCATGCCCTCCTCGGCGTCCTCGTGTTTGGGACGGATATGCGTACGAGGCCGGTTGCCCTTGCGGTTGGGGCGGACCCGGATGTCGTCCTCGTCGGGGTTCTTGCCGTAGCGGCGCATGTCTCAGGCCCCGAGCATTCCGGTCCACATCTGCGGGAAGTCGGGCAGGGTCTTGGCGGTCGTCGCCACGTTCTCGATCTCCACTCCGGGGACGGCAAGGCCGATGATCGACCCCGCGGTGGCCATCCGGTGGTCGTCGTACGTATGGAAGGTACCGCCGTGCAGCGGTCGCGGCCGGATGTGGAGTCCGTCCGCGGTCTCGGTGACGTCGCCGCCCAGCTCGTTGATCTCCTTGGTGAGCGCGGCCAGCCGGTCCGTCTCGTGCAGCCGCAGATGGGCGACACCGCTCAGCGTGGAGGGGGAGTCGGCCAGGGCCGCGACGGCCGCGATGCCCGGCGTCAGCTCGCCGACCTCGCCGAGGTCGACGTCGATGCCGTGGATCCGGCCCGAGCCGGTGAACGTGAGCCCGTGCTCGGTCAGCTCGCAGCTGCCGCCCATCGCGGTGAAGATCTCGCGCAGCGCGTCGCCGGGCTGCGTGGTGCGCAGTGGCCAGTCCGGAATGGTGACCCGGCCGCCGGTGACCAGTGCCGCGGCCAGGAACGGCTGGGCGTTGGAGAGGTCCGGTTCCACGGTCAGGTCACGGCCGAGCAGCGCCGAGGGGGAGACCCGCCAGACGTTCGGCTCGCCGCCCGTCTCCGGCTCGTCGACCTGGGCGCCGACGGCCCGCAGCATGTCGACGGTCATCCGGATGTGCGGCATCGAAGGGAGCCGGGAGCCGGTGTGGCGTACCTCAACGCCCTGGTTGAAGCGGGGCGCCGACAGCAGCAGCGCCGAGACGAACTGGGAGGACGAGGAGGCGTCGATCGCCACCGGTCCGCCGTCCAGCGCGCCGCCGCCGTGCACGGTCATCGGCAGGGAGCCGCGGCCGTCGTCGTCGATCCGGGCGCCGAGCACCCGCAGGGCGTCGATCACCCCGGTCAGCGGGCGCTCGTAGGAACGGGGGTCGCCGTCGAAACGGACCGGCCCGTTGGCCAGGGTCGCCACCGGGGGCAGGAAGCGCATGACCGTACCGGCGTTGCCCACGTCGACGGTCACCGGGCCGTGCAGGCCGGCCGGGATGACCCGCCAGGCCTCGCCCGAACCGTCCGGGCCGCCGGCGACGGACGAGCTGGAGGACACCGTCTCCTCGATGCCGACGCCCATCGCGCGCAGCGCCTCGGCCATCAGCAGGGTGTCGCGGGAGCGCAGCGGGCGGCGCAGCCAGCCGGGCTCGGAGGAGAGCGCGGCGAGCACCAGCGCGCGGTTGGTGACCGACTTCGATCCGGGCACGGTGACGGTCGCGTCGACGGCTCCGCTCGCGTGAGGGGCGGGCCAGAGGGCGGGGTGCACGGAACTTTCGGTCATGGAGCTCACTTTAGTGGCTCATCGCAAACCAGGATTTTGATCAAAAGCAACGAAATCGGCGCGTAATGCAGGAGTGATAGGGGATGAAGGTCACAGACCCAGCAGCCAGCGGCCGCCGCCGATGAGTGAGCAGAGCGACACCGCATGGAACAGGAACAGCCACAGCGCGGCCGGCACGTCCGTCAGCCGGGCCAAGTGGTCCGCGTCCGAGTCCGGTGCTCCGCCGTGCCTCCGCTTGGACTGCAGCTCGAACGCCGGACGCACGCCGCCCAGCAGCAGGAACCAGACCGCGCTGTAGGCGAACAGTGACTGCCAGGCGGGCGAGGCCAGCCATGACATCAGCAGGAAGAGCGAACCGGTGAGGATCACCGTCAGCGCCCCGTACACATTGCGGATCATCACCAGCATCACCGCGAGCAGTGCCGTCGCCACCCACAGCAGTAGCGTGATCCGGCCGTTCACCAGCAGCCAGGCACCGCCCAGTCCCAGCAGCGAGGGGGCGGTGTAGCCCGCCGCCGCGGTCAGGACCATGCCGATCCCGGTCGGCTTGCCGCGGCTCACCGTCAGTCCGCTGGTGTCCGAGTGGAGGCGGATGCCCGAGAGCTGCCGTCCGGTGAGCAGGGCGACGAGTCCGTGGCCGCCCTCGTGGGCGATGGTGATCGCGTTGCGGGACAGCCTCCATATGAAGTTCGGTACGACGGCGATGAGCGCCGCCGTGGCGGTCACCACGACCAGCCACTGCTCCGGGGCGGGCTGGGTGCCGACGATGCGTTCCCACAGATTGCCGAGATCGGTGCTGTCCATGGCGTGGGCGGCTCCTTGCGGTATTGGCATCCGGTCGGGATGACGATCGTGGCAGTCTGGCACTTATGTGCGGACGGTATGCAGCGAGTCGGCGGCCCGAGGATCTGACCGGACTCTTCCAGGTGGAGAAGTGGGAACCGGCCGAGACGCTCGAACCCGACTACAACGTGGCGCCGACCAAGGAGGTCTACGCCGTACTGGAACGTCCGGTGAAAGACGCTGATGACCAGCGTCCGGTTCGCCAGCTGCGCGCCCTGAAATGGGGGCTCGTCCCCTCCTGGGCCAAATCCCCTGAGGGCGGCGCCCGGATGATCAACGCCCGCTCCGAGACGATCCACGAGAAGCCGTCCTTCCGCCGCCCCTTCGTCTCCCGGCGCTGCATCCTGCCGGCCGACGGCTATTACGAGTGGGTGACCGGTACCGAGGAGCGGCAGCTGGAGGAGAAGGGCCGCAAGAAGCGCCCCCGCAAGCAGCCGTACTTCGTGACGCCCGCCGACGGATCGGTCTTCGCCATGGCCGGTCTGTACGAGTTCTGGCGCGACCGGACGCTGCCGGACGACCACCCCCAGGCCTGGTGGGTCACCTGCTCGGTGATCACGACCGAGGCGGAGACGAGCCCGCTCGCCGTCGCGCCCGCCGAGGGGCCGGCCGCGCTCGCCGACATCCACCCCCGGATGCCGCTGATGCTGACCCCGGACCGCTGGGACGACTGGCTGGACCCCTCCCGCACCGACGTCGAGGAGCTGCGGGGCCTGCTCACGCCCCCGCCCGGCGGCCTGATGCGGGCCTATCCGGTGGCGACCGCCGTCAGCAACGTCCGCAACAACGGCCCCGAGCTGCTGGAGGAGCTGGCGGCGCCCGAGGTGAGCACCCTCTTCTGACACCGGGAATGCGCCGGTACCGGCCCGGCCGGACCGGTCTTGGTTGGATGGCTGCTGTGAAACCCACCGGCACAGCACCCCGCACCGAGACGGTCGACACCGACACCGGAACCGCCCGGATCACCTGGGCCCCCGCACGCAAACCGCGCCTCCTGCTCGCGCTCGGCCACGGCGCCGGTGGCGGCATCGAGGCCCGCGACCTGCGGGCCCTGGCCGCCGCGCTGCCCGCGCACGGGGTGAGCGTCGCCCTGGTGGAGCAGCCCTGGCGGGTCGCCGGGAAGAAGCTCGCGCCCGCCCCGAAGACCCTGGACAGCGGCTGGCGCGGCCTGTGGCCGGCGCTGACTGCACCAGGGCTTCCGGTCGTCGCCGGCGGGCGCAGCGCCGGGGCCAGGGTGGCCTGCCGCACCGCGGCCGGGCTCGGCGCCCGCGCGGTTCTCGCGCTCAGCTTTCCGCTGCACCCTCCGGGCCGTCCGGAGAAGTCCCGCGCGGACGAACTCCTGGCCGCCGGCCTCCCCACGCTCGTCGTCCAGGGCGGCAACGACCCGTTCGGCAGGCCCGCCGAATTCCCTCCGGGGGAGTACCGGATGGCCGAGGTGCCGCACGGGGACCATGGCTTCGCCGTACCGAAGAAGTCGGGGCTGACCGAGGTTCAGGCCATGGAGATCCTCACCACGTCCGTGACCGGATGGCTGGCCGGAATCGGCTGAACCGGTACTGGTTCCGGAGCCGGGAATGTTGGACGGGGGGCCACTGTTGTTCGGGACGTCGGTACACCAACGTCGTATGTGGAGAGGGAGTCCGTCGCATGGGTTCGACCATCTGCCCGCGTCGCTCGAACGTCGCTGACCTGGAGTGGACGGTGCTGCATGCGGCCAAGACCACTCCCGAGCGGGCCATGAGCGGATCGGATCGACAGCCCGCGTCGGACCAAGGTCGACTATTCTCCGATTCGAGCGGGTCCGGTTTCGGCTCCGCCACAGCGTTGGAGGAGGTGGGTCCGGTCACTGGGACCGACACAGGGACCGACGACGGCCGCCCGCAGGAGACGACCGCCGAGCGCAACGCGCGTTTCGAGCGCGACGCCCTCGGTTTTCTGGACCAGATGTACTCGGCCGCGCTGCGCATGACGCGCAACCCCGCGGACGCCGAGGACCTGGTCCAGGAGACGTATGCCAAGGCGTACGGCTCCTTCCACCAGTTCCGTGAGGGCACCAACCTCAAGGCGTGGATGTACCGCATCCTCACGAACACCTTCATCAACTCGTACCGCAAGAAGCAGCGCGAACCCCAGCGCAGTGCCGCCGAGGAGATCGAGGACTGGCAGCTTGCCCGTGCCGAGTCGCACATGTCGACCGGTCTGCGCTCCGCCGAGTCCCAGGCCCTCGACCATCTGCCCGACTCCGATGTGAAGTCTGCGCTGCAGGCGATCCCCGAAGAGTTCCGCATCGCGGTTTATCTTGCCGATGTAGAGGGCTTTGCCTACAAGGAGATCGCGGACATCATGGGGACTCCCATCGGTACGGTGATGTCCCGACTGCACCGGGGCCGCCGTCAACTGCGCGGCATGCTGGAGGACTACGCCCGTGACCGCGGGCTCGTCCCGGCGGGTGCCGGTGAGTCGGACGATCGGAAAGGCTCGGGCTCATGAGCTGCGGAGAGCCGCACGAGACGGAGTGCGCTGAGGTCCTCGATCACCTCTACGAGTTCCTCGACCGGGAGATGCCCGACAGCGACTGCACCAAGTTCGAGGTGCACTTCGGCGAGTGCTCCCCCTGCCTGGAGAAGTACGGTCTGGAACAGGCCGTGAAGAAGCTGGTCAAGCGCTGCTGCGGTCAGGACGACGTGCCGTCCGACCTGCGCTCGAAGGTGATGGGGCGGATCGACCTGATCCGGTCCGGGCAGGCGGTGCCGGACCAGGACGTCACGGTCTCCGACACCGAGCTGCCGGCCGCAGCCAAGGACTGACGCATCACCCGAACGTGCTAATCGCAGCCGTCGGCACTCAGCCGGGACGCCCAACTCGCTAGCCTGACGCCTTCATTGGCGATGCTGGGGGGCGGGCGGAACGGGTGAGAGCCACACGCGGCGCGGCGCGGGCGTACATCCTGGCCGTCGCGCTCGGCGCCGCCCTGTGTGTCCTGCCCGCGCTGCGTCCCGGCGCGGGCACTCCGTGGACCACCCTCGGACTGCTCGCCGGGCTCTACCTCGTCTGCGAACTGCCCGGCCGCTGCCCCTTCTTCGGCAGCTCCGTGCCGATCAGTGCCGGATCGTTCTTTCCCCTGCTGCTCGTGGCGGCCTTCCTGCTGCCGCCTTCGGCCGCCGCGCTGGTGGCGATCCCGGGCTCACTCGTCGGCAGGGTGGAGAAGCCGCCCGCCACCGCGCGCCGGATCTGGCGGGCCGGCCAGCTGCCCGTCACCGTCTGGGCGGCCTCGTCCGTGCACTCCCTGCTCGGCGGTCCCGCAGCGCTCGGCGGCCCGGGACCCGGCCGGCTGCCCGACCTCCCGTACGCCCTGCTGCCCGCCTGCGCTGCCGCGCTGGCCTTCAGCCTCGTACTGACCCTCCTGGACGGGTCCATCCTCGCCGCAGCCGAACAGCTGCCCCTGCGACGGGCCTGGAGCGGGCTGCTGCCGCGCTCGCTGGGACCGCACCTGGTGCACGGCCTCGCCGGGCTGATGATGGCGATCCTGTGGAACAGCTCGTACGGGCCGCTGGCCGCGCTCTTCGTGCTGCTGCCGATGTACATCTCCTGCTGGGTCTTCGCCCAGTACCACCGCGAACACGCCGCGCACCGCGCCACGATCAGGGCCCTGGTGCAGGCCGTCGACATCAAGGACACCTACACCAGGGGGCACAGCGAGCGGGTGGGACACGCGTCCGTGCTCATCGCCCAGGAGCTGGGCATGGCGCAGGAACGGATCGAGGTGCTCCGGTTCGCCGGGATCCTGCACGACGTCGGAAAGCTCGGTGTGCCGACGCGGGTTCTGCGCAAGGACGGGCCGCTGACGCCGGAGGAACGCCGGGTGATCGAGCTGCACCCGGAGTACGGGCACGAGATCGTCCGCGGCATCGGCTTCCTCGGTGAGGCACGGGCCGCGATCCTGCACCACCACGAACGGCTCGACGGCAGCGGGTACCCGTACGGGCTGACCGGCCGTGGGATCCCCGAGTTCGCCCGCGTCGTCGCCGTGGCCGACGCGTTCGACGCGATGACCTCGACCCGCTCCTACCGGCCGGGCCGCCCGGTGCCGGTCGCCGTGGCGGAGCTCAAGCGGTGTGCCGGCACCCAGTTCGATCCGCAGATGGTACGGGCGCTGGCGCGGGGTCTGGAACGGCACGGGTGGTCGGGGGCGGCGACGGCCGTGACGGCGGACGAGGCGCGGGTCCCGCTGCCGCGGGCAGAGGGCGCGGGCGGGGCCCGGAGCAGGGGCGCCGGGGCCGTCCGGGGGCCGGCCTGTCCCCAGTCGCCGGACGGGCTCGACACGGGTGCGTCGCGTTCGCCGTCAGGGCTGCCGGACCGCCCCCGGTGAGCCCGAGGTGGGTACGGCTGCCGCCCGTCGTCCTGGCGGTGCGCGGCGCCGCCCTCGCGCTCGCCGCCGCCGGGCTCGGGCACACCCTCTGGCACGGCGTCCGTGAACCCGGTCACGCCCTCGCCTTCGGGGTACTCGTCACCATCGGTGAGCTGGCCCGCTGGGGCGCCCAGCCGGGGGAGCGGGAGCCCGCGCCGCTCGGTGCCGCCGGCGCACTCGCGTACGCCCTGCTCGGGAGCAGTGGCGGGGAGCCCACCAGCCACGGGGCACTCCAGGTGATCGCCGTGCTCGTCGCGGCGCAGCTCGTCGCCTCCGTGCCCCATGTCGCGCGCGGCAGCGGGCCCGGCCCCGACCAGGTGGCCCGCCGGATCGTGACCGTCGCGTTCGCGGCTGTCTGCTTCCAGCCGCTGTACAACTCCGGCCGTTCCGCGAGCTGGTTCGGCGACGGCCCGTACTACGCGGCCTTCCTGCTCGTGCTGCTCGGCCTCACCGCCCTGTGCGACGCCGTGCTGGGCGCCCTGCTGCTGCGGGCCCGCACACTGCCGCGCAGCCTCCGTGCGGTGGGCGCCACCCCCGTCCCGTACGGGCCGCTGCTCCGCGACGAGCTGAGGGCGCTGAGAGGCATCGGATCGGCGGTCTGTGCGACCGGTGCGGTGATGGCGCTCGGGGTCGCCGTCGCCGGTCTGTGGGCGCTGCCCGTCCTGTGCGTACCGCTGCTGCTCACGCAGGTGTCCTTCCGCCGGTTCGCCGCCGTGCGCACCACCTACCGGCAGACCATCGCCTCGCTGGCCCGGTCCACCGAGATCGCCGGGTACACCCCGCACGGCCACGCCCGCAGGGTCGCGGCGCTCTGCACGGCCGTCGGGCGCGAGATGGGTCTCTCCGGGCCCGAGCTCACCGTCCTGGAGTACGCGGCGCTGATGCACGACATCGGCCAGCTCTCGCTCGTCGATCCGGTGCCGGCCGGGGCGACCGCCGCCCTGCCGGCCGCCGAGCAGCGCCGGATCGCCCTGCTGGGGGGTGCGGTGGTCCGGCAGACCGGGGTGGACACCGAGGTCGCCGTAGTCGTGGAGCAGCAGGCGGACCCCTACCGCGAGCAGCCGCTGGCCGCCAGGATCGTCCGGGCGGTCAACGCATACGACGACCTGTGCGGGGAAGGTCTCAGCGGGCCGCTCGGCGCACTGGAACAGCTCAGGCTCGGGACCGGCCGCGATTACCAGTCCCAGGTCGTGGAGTCGCTCGCCAGGGTTCTGGCCAGGGGCGGTCTGACCCCCGTCCCGCCTGGGTAACCCATGGGTAATGAGCGGGCGTCCGGCCGGGCATGGTTGGATGCGAAGAGAGCGGAAAACGAGGGTGTCCAGTCGGGACAGGCGGGAATCGTGAGGATCTTCGGGAAGGTACGGCATCGGCCCTCCGCCTCTTGGCGGCAGGCCACGGACCGCGCGTTCACGCTGATCGGCGACGGCCGGTACGAGGACGCGGGCGCACTGCTGACGCGCGCGGCGGATTTGGAGCCCTGGCTCTCCGAGTCGTGGTTCAACCTGGCGCTGCTGCACAAGTTCCGGCACGACTGGGAACAGGCGAGGGCCGCGGGCCTGCGGGCTGTCGCGCTGCTGGACAAGCAGTCCGGCGCCCCCGACTGGTGGAACGTCGGGATCGCCGCCACCGCGCTGCAGGACTGGCCGCTGGCCCGCCGGGCCTGGCAGGCGTACGGGCTGAAGGTGCCCGGCGGCGGGCAGCAGACACCGGCGTCCAACAGTGAGCCCGTCGGCATGGAGCTGGGCAGCGCGGCCGTGCGGCTGTCGCCCGAGGGCGAGGCCGAGGTCGTGTGGGGCCGCAGGCTGGATCCGGCACGGATCGAAGTGCTGTCGATCCCGCTGCCGTCGTCCGGGCGGCGCTGGGGCGAGGTCGTGCTGCACGACGGGGTCCCGCACGGCGAGCGGATCACCGCGGCCGGGCCCTCGTACCCCGTGTTCGACGAGATAGAGCTGTGGGCCCCGTCTCCCGTCCCCACCTGGGTGGTGCTCCTCGAAGCGGCCACCGAGGAGGACCGGGACGCGCTGGAGCAGCTGGCGTCCGACGCGGGCTTCGCCGCCGAGGACTGGTCGTCGTCCGTCCGCCTGCTGTGCCGGGCCTGTTCGGAGAGCCGGATGGAGAGCGACGAGGGCGACGGCGAGCACCTCGACCCGCACGACCACAGCGAGCCGGGCCATCCCGGCCCGCTGGGCCACCGCACCGCCGGCGAGCTGTGGGTGCCCGAGCGTGAGTGCGGTCTCGCGGCCCCTGCGGGGCTGGTGCGCGGGCTGCTCGACGGCTGGGTGGCGGACAGTCCGGACAGCCGTGAGTGGCGGGATCTCGAAGAAGTCTGCTGACAGCTGCCCTTACGACCTCATCCACGATTGGCAGCGGCGTCGCGGGAGGTCGTTAGGCTGTACGCGCACCGATTCCGGTGCTCGGGTGCCCGGGTTCTCGCGAGCCGCGGATCCCGGGGTTCAGGTTGTGAGGAAGGCGTACGGCGGACATGGCGCAGCAGGAGACGGACGAGCAGATCAGCGTCGACGAGGAAGGTTTCCTCATCGACACCGAGGACTGTGAGGCGCGTGAGGCGGCACACCGCGAGCGCGGCACCTCCCGCCCGATCACGGTCGTGGGCAATCCGGTCCTGCACAAGGAGTGCAAGGACGTCACCGCGTTCGACGACGAGCTGGCCCAGCTGATCGACGACATGTTCGCCAGCCAGCGGACCGCGGAGGGCGTGGGCCTGGCCGCCAACCAGATCGGGGTCGACCTCAAGGTCTTCGTCTACGACTGCCCGGACGACGACGGGGTCCGGCACACGGGCGCCATCTGCAACCCGGTGCTCGACGAGCTGGCGCCCGAGGAGCGCGTCCTGGACGACTCCAACGAGGGCTGCCTCTCGGTCCCGACGGCGTACGCCTCGCTGGCCCGCCCGGACTACGCGGTGGTGCGCGGCCAGGACGCCAAGGGCAACCCGGTCAAGGTGCGCGGCGACGGCTACTTCGCCCGCTGTCTCCAGCACGAGACGGACCACCTGTACGGCTACCTGTACATCGACCGGCTCTCCAAGCGCGACCGCAAGGACGCGCTACGCCAGATGGCGGAGAACACCCCCCGCTACGAGATCGTCCAGAACGACTGATCCGGCCGGAACGCGCATGCTGCGAGGGGCCCTGTCCCGGTACGCCGGGGCGGGGCCTCTGCCGCTTTCCATGACCGTCAACTCGCCTTCTTCTGCGCACAGTTGACGCGCGTCGACTCGTCCGACAGGCTGTCGCTCCACACCTTCACCGCATAGGGAGCCCCCCATGCTCAGACGTTCCGCACGACTCCTGCTCGGTCTTGTCATGACCATGGCTTTCGCCTTGGGCGGGGCAGTGGTCACCGCAGGCACCGCACAGGCCGACGGCTGTTACACCTGGACCCGCACCCTTGCCCCGGGCGCCTCCGGCAACGATGTCGTCCAGCTCCAGATCCGCGTGGCCGGATACCCCGGATACAACTCCGTACTCGCCATCGACGGCGCCTACGGGCCCGCCACCACCGCTGCCGTCAAGCGCTTCCAGGCCGCCTACGGGCTGGCCGCCGACGGCGTCGCGGGCCCCGCCACCCAGTCCAAGCTCTACGCGCTCCAGGACAACGACTGCACGCCGATCCACTTCACGTACGCCGAGCTCAACCACTGCAACAGCACCTGGGCGGGCGGTGCCGTCGCGGCGGGCACGGCCAAGGCCAACGCCCTGAGCACCATGTGGAAGCTGGAGGCGCTGCGCCACGCGCTCGGTGACCGCCCCATCACCGTCAACAGCGGCTTCCGCTCCACGTCCTGCAACAGTGCGGCCGGCGGGGCGTCGAACAGCCGGCATCTGTACGGCGACGCGGCCGACCTGGGCGGGATCGCCTTCTGCACCCTGGCCCAGCAGGCCCGTAACCACGGATTCAACGGGATCCTCGGCCCGGGCTACCCGGACCACAACGACCACGTCCACGTGAACCAGGGCCCCAGCCACTACTGGTCCGCGCCGAACTGCGGAATCTGACACGTCTGTGGGGCCCGCCGCACCGGCGGGCCCCACAGGTGTGATCAGGCGGACTTCGCCGTCAGGCGCGTCCCGCCCGTCGTCTGCACCGCGGCGCCGTCCGAGGACCGCTCCGTCAGCCGGAGCTGCGAGACGGCGTTACGGAGGACAAGGGCGCCCGCTCCGGCGTCCAGCTGCCAGCGCTGGGTGCGCGTGCCCGCGGAGCAGGTCCCGAGCGACAGCTCGGCCCCCACCTCCAGCGGAGCGCCCAGGTACTTCTTCCCACGCACCGCGTCCAGGCACAGGCCGCTGTCCGCGGACTTCACGGTGTAGTACCCGTCGGTGGTCGCCGTCAGCGTCCAGGCGGCCTTCGAGCCCCTGGCCAGTGAGACCCCGGCGTCCGCACCGGGCGCCAGCGCCTTCGCGCCCGCGGTCAGCCGGTACGTACCGTCGGCAAGCGGGGTGCGGTCGGTGTTGTCCCAGCCGGGGGCGTGCCCGATCCGGCGGGCCAGCGTCTCGAAACCGGCGTACGTCTCACTGGGCTTCGGGCCGCCCCAGGTGGCCTGCGCGATGAAGCGCAGCGGCATGAAGACCTTCGCCTCGACCTCGTTCTCGGTCTCTGCCGCAGCACTGTCCGGCCACAGGCTGATCTTCGCGCCGGTCAGGTTCGCCGCCGTGGCCGGCAGTGTCTGCCCCTCGAAGCGCAGGGGCGTCCAGTCGCTCTCGTACAGCTTCTGGGTCTGCATCGTGAAGCCGCCGCGCACCAGGTACAGGGCGTACGCGGAGTTCATCACCGGCCGGCCCTCGGCCAGCAGCGCGGACGGCTGCTGGATGGCGCCGCCGCCCAGCCAGTGCTCGACGGTGATGTCGCGGTCGAGCGGGACGACGCTGTTGCGGCCGACGAGTCCGTCGTTCCAGATCCGCAGCGACCGGCCGTCGGCCTTCACATGCGCGCTGACCTGGTTGATGAAGTCGACGAAAAGGTCGTCCGGAGTGGCCGAGGCGCCGAACTTCGCGGTCGCGGCCGTCTGCAGCTGCGGATAGTTCGGGTACGAGGACCCGATCATGTACTCGTCGGCACCCATGTGCCAGGTGCGGGTGTCCCACACCGCAAGGGCCTCGTCCACCATCGAGGTGTAGTACGCCAGCGCCTCGGGCTGCGAGATGTCCAGCCGGGGCGGCGAGGCGACGCCGTCCTTGTCCTTCAGCTGGAGCTCCGGATGGTTCTCCAGGTACGTGTCCATGTGGCCGGGGGAGTTGATCTCCGGTACCAGGTCGATGTGGTACTTCTTCGCCATCGCGACCAGGGCGCGGACCTGCGGCTTGGTGTAGTAGCCCCAGAACGCCGACTCCGGGTCGGTGTCGCTCTTCACCTTCGCCTCGATCCAGAGCTGGTTGAGCTTCTGGGAGGCCATGTCCTTCATCAGCCGCTCGAACCAGGGGAGCGAGACATTGATGTAGCAGGCGCAGACCCCGACCCCGCGCTCGCGGTACGCGGGCACATCGGTCGCCGAACCGCGAGCGGCCCGGCCGTCGTCGTTCAGCAGCTGGAGCACCGTGCGCGAGCCGTAGAAGACGCCCGTCGACGTCGCGGCGGTGACCGTGACGCGGTCGCCGACATCGAGGCGGTAGCCCTCCGCGCCCAATGTGCCCTTCAGCGAAGCGTCCTGGCGCAGCACGATGTCGCCGGAACGAGCCTTGCCCCGGGACACCGCGGCCTTCCCCGCCAGCTCGCCCGCGAACCGCGCCGCGTCGGCCGCGGTGCGCTGCTCGCGCACCCCGTCCAGCACGATCCTGGCCCGGTCGGTGAGGGTGAACTCCCCCTCACCGGACTGCCACTGCCGGAGCGAGGGCAGCACCTCGGGCGGCGGTGCCGCGGCGGCTGTGTCCTCGGCCGAGGCGCTCTGCAACGGCAGCAGAGTGGCGGCGAGCGCGGCCACCACGGCGCCGATGGTCCTTCGTTTGGTCATCCGGATGTCCATGCGCCCGACCCTGGCGCGCCGACGGCGCCCGGGTCCATGGACAGGTGAAGGAATCGGTTGGACGAATGATCCGATGTCAGTGCGTGGACCGTCAGGCGACTTCGGTCAATTCGGTCGGGCCGCGGAAGGTCCGGCGGTACGCGTTCGGCGTGGTGCCCAGGGAGCGTACGAACTGATGGCGGAGCGCCGCGGCGTTCCCGAAACCTGTCTGGCCGGCGATCGTATCCATGGTTTCATCGGATGTCTCCAGGAGGTGCTGCGCCAGCAGCACCCGCTGGCGCAGCAGCCAGCGGTACGGCGTGGTGCCCGTCTCCTGCTGGAAGCGGCGGGCGAAGGTGCGGGGTGACATGTGTGTCTGGGCGGCCAGCTGCTCGACGGTCATCTCCTGGTCGAGGTTGCGCTCCATCCAGGCGAGCGTGTCGCCGACGGTGTCGCAGCGGGTACGGGGCAGCGGGCGCTGGATGTACTGCGCCTGCCCGCCGTCGCGGTGCGGCGGCACCACCATGCGGCGGGCGATGGTGTTGGCGGCGGCCGGCCCGTAGGCCTGACGGACCAGGTGCAGACACGCGTCGATCCCCGCGGCCGTGCCCGCCGACGTGATGACCGCGCCGTCGTCCACGTACAGCACGTCCGGCTCGACGACCGCCCGCGGGAAGCGGCGGGCCAGCTCGGCGGCGTGGCGCCAGTGCGTGGTGCAGCGCCGGCCGTCCAGCAGGCCGGCCGCGCCGAGGACGTACGCCCCCGAGCAGACGCTCAGCACCCGGGCGTCGCGGTCCACGGCCCGGCGCAGCGCCTCCAGGACCTCCTCGGGGTACTCCCGGTCCATGAAGTGGCTGCCGGCCGGGACCGCGATGAGATCGGCCTCCTCCAGGCGGTCGAGGCCGTAGGGGGTGCTGATGGTGAACCCGGCGTGGGTCTGCAGGACCGGGCCCTCGGCGGAGACCACGGCGAAATCGTGCACCGGCAGTCCTTCGTCACTGCGGTCGAGTCCGAACACCTCGCACAGGACGCCGAGTTCGAAGGGGTGGACCTCGTCGAGCAGCAGGGCGGCGACATTCTTCAGCATGAGCTCAGTGTGGCAGTAATTCGATGCTCTATGACAGTCCTGCCACTGCCGGGATCGGTGCGAACCGACGACAGTAGAGGCATGAACACATTCCAGAACGTCCTGGGCATATCCGCTGTTTTCGCTCTCGTCCTGCTGCCTGCGCTGGTCGGCATCGCCCGCGAACGCCGCATCGACCGCCGGCTGCGGGAGGCGGAACGGGCCCGGAGTACCGAACCCCCGCAGACGACGGACGCCGCGCAGCCGGTGAGGGCCGCACGGCGTCCGTACGTCAGAACCTGGGCGCGGATCTAGAAGTCGTCGTCGAAGCCGACCGTGCCCTCGACGGCCACCTGATAGGCGGACGGGCGGCGCTCGAAGAAGTTCGTCAGTTCCTGGACGCCCTGGAGCTCCATGAACGAGAACGGGTTCTCCGATCCGTACACCGTCGGGAAGCCCAGCCGGGTGAGCCGCTGGTCGGCGACGCACTCCAGGTACTGGCGCATCGACTCGGTGTTCATGCCGGGCAGGCCCTCGCCGCACAGGTCACGGCCGAACTGCAGCTCCGCCTCGACGGCCTCCTTCAGCATGTCGGTGACCTGCTGCTGGAGGGCGTCGTCGAAGAGCTCCGGCTCCTCCTTGCGGACCGTGTCCACGACCTCGAACGCGAAGTTCATGTGCATCGTCTCGTCACGGAACACCCAGTTGGTGCCCGTGGCGAGGCCGTGCAGCAGTCCGCGCGAGCGGAACCAGTACACGTAGGCGAACGCGCCGTAGAAGAACAGTCCCTCGATGCACGCCGCGAAGCAGATCAGGTTCAGCAGGAAGCGACGGCGGTCGGCCTTCGTCTCCAGCCGGTCGATCTTCTCGACCGAGTCCATCCACTTGAAGCAGAACTGCGCCTTCTCGCGGATCGACGGGATCTCCTCGACCGCGTCGAACGCGGCCGCCCGGTCGTCCGGATCGGGCAGATAGGTGTCGAGCAGCGTCAGATAGAACTGGACGTGCACGGCCTCCTCGAAGAGCTGCCGCGACAGGTACAGCCGCGCCTCGGGGGAGTTGATGTGCTTGTACAGGGTCAGCACGAGGTTGTTGGAGACGATCGAGTCACCGGTCGCGAAGAACGCGACCAGCCGGCCGATCATGTGCTGCTCGGCGGGCGACATCTTGGCGAGGTCCGCCACGTCGGAGTGGAGGTCGACCTCCTCCACGTGCCAGGTGTTCTTGATCGCGTCCCGGTAGCGCTCGTAGAAGTCCGGGTAGCGCATCGGCCGCAGGGTCAGTTCGAAGCCCGGGTCGAGAAGGTTCTTGTCACGCATGATTACTGGCACGCCTCGCAGGACTCGGGGTTTTCCAGGGAGCAGGCGATCGCGTCCGCGTCGGGCGCGGCTGCCTGCTCGGGGATCGGGGCGGCGGACGCCGCGCGGGCGATCCGGGTCGCCGGGCGGGAGCGCAGGTAGTACGTCGTCTTCAGCCCCTGCTTCCAGGCGTACGCGTACATCGAGGAGAGCTTGCCGATCGTCGGCGTCTCCAGGAACAGGTTCAGCGACTGGCTCTGGTCGAGGAACGGCGTACGGGCCGCCGCCATGTCGATGAGTCCGCGCTGCGGGATCTCCCACGCCGTGCGGTACAACGCCCGCACCTCCTCGGGGATCCAGGCGAAGCCCTGCACCGAGCCGCTCGCCTCGCGCAGCGCCTCACGGGTCCGCGCGTCCCACACGCCGAGCTTCTTCAGCTCGTCCACCAGATACGCGTTGACCTGGAGGAACTCACCGCTGAGCGTCTCGCGCTTGAAGAGGTTGGAGACCTGCGGCTCGATGCACTCGTACACGCCCGCGATCGAGGCGATCGTCGCCGTCGGCGCGATGGCCAGGAGCAGCGAGTTGCGCATACCGGTCCTCGCGACCCGGGCGCGCAGGGCGTCCCAGCGCTCCGGCCAGTTCAGCTCGGTGTCGTAGTGGTCCGGGTGCAGCACACCGCGGGCGGCACGCGTCTCGGACCAGGCGGGCAGCGGGCCCGAGCGCTCGGCGAGGTCGCAGGACGCCTCGTACGCCGCGAGCATGATCCGCTCGGAGATCTTCGTCGACAGGGCGCGGGCCTCGGGGGAGTCGAACGGCAGCCGCAGCTGGAAGAAGACGTCCTGGAGGCCCATCGCGCCCAGACCCACCGGACGCCAGCGGGCGTTGGACCGGCCGGCCTGCTCGGTCGGGTAGAAGTTGATGTCCACGACCCGGTCGAGGAAGGTCACGGCCGTACGCACGGTGGCGTCCAGGCGCTCCCAGTCGATCGTGCCGTCGGCGACGAACGCGCCGAGGTTGACCGAGCCGAGGTTGCAGACGGCCGTCTCGCCGTCGTCTGTGACTTCGAGGATCTCGGTGCACAGGTTCGAGGAGTGCACGACCCGGCCCGGCTCGGCGGTCTGGTTCGCGGTCCGGTTGGAGGCGTCCTTGAACGTCATCCAGCCCTGGCCGGTCTGGGCGAGGGTCCGCATCATGCGGCCGTAGAGCTCACGGGCCGGCATGGTCTTGCGGGCCAGGCCCTTGGCCTCGGCCGCGCGGTAGGCGGCGTCGAACTCGTCGCCCCACAGGTCGACCAGCTCGGGCACGTCGGCCGGGGAGAACAGCGACCAGGTGCCGTCCGTGTCCACCCGGCGCATGAACTCGTCGGGGATCCAGTGCGCCAGGTTGAGGTTGTGCGTACGCCGCTGGTCCTCGCCCGTGTTGTCGCGCAGCTCCAGGAACTCCTCGATGTCCGCGTGCCACGTCTCCAGGTAGACGGCGGCGGCACCCTTGCGCCGGCCACCCTGGTTGACCGCGGCGACGGAGGCGTCGAGCGTCTTCAGGAACGGGACGATGCCGTTGGAGTGCCCGTTGGTGCCACGGATCAGCGAACCGCGGGCACGGATGCGGGAGTACGAGAGGCCGATGCCGCCCGCGTGCTTGGAGAGGCGCGCCACCTGGTGGTAGCGGTCGTAGATCGAGTCCAGCTCGTCCAGCGGCGAGTCCAGCAGATAGCAGGAGGACATCTGCGGGTGCCGGGTACCGGAGTTGAAGAGGGTGGGGGAGGAGGGCAGGTAGTCCAGCCGGCTCATCAGGCCGTACAGCGCGGCGACCTCGTCCAGGGCGCGCTCGGAGGTGTCCTCGGCGAGCCCGGAGGCGACGCGCAGCATGAAGTGCTGCGGCGTCTCGATGACCTGCCGGGTGAGCGGGTGGCGCAGCAGATAGCGGCTGTGCAGGGTGCGCAGGCCGAAGTAGCCGAAGCGGTCGTCGGCGCCGGCAGTGAGCGACTGACCGACCAGCGCGTCCAGGGCGGCCGCGTGGAGCGTCACGAACTCGGCCGTGCGGTCCGCGATCAGGCCCTCACGGTGCCCGACGGCGACCGATGCGGAGAACGACGTCGCGCCCTGCCCGGCCGCCTCGTCCGCGATGGTGCGGGTGAGGAGACGGGCGGCGAGCCGGGAGTAGGCGGGGTCCTCGGAGATCAGGCCCGCGGCGGCCTCGGTGGCCAGCGAGCGCAGCTCCGCCTCGTCCGACCGGGCGTTGCGGCCGCGCAGTGCGGCGGCGGCGACGCGTCCGGGGTCGGTGTCGGGCAGATCGGCGGTGAGGTCGGTCAGGGTCCGCAGCAGTGCGGTTCCCGGCCCGTCCTTCGCGGGTCCGCCGGACCGGACCGTTTCGGCCTCGGCTGCTTCGGACTCGGCCGCTGAAACCGGATCGGCTGGCGCGATGGTCACGCGGTGCTCTCCCTCGCTCGGCTCGGGGCCTTCGGGGAGCGGGGGCAGCCGGGCGGAGCGGGACCCGGCAGGGCAGCGCTCCGTGCGGCGTCCACCGGCCCATCCACGAGGCCCGGACGTCTGGGCATCCGGATCGGTCGAGCCGGATGCGCTGTCGGCAGGACCTCGGACTAGGGAGTGCACAAAAGCACACCGAACACACCGTTGCGGGACAGTTCCGGATTCGCACCGGATTTCCCTGCGGCGACAGCGAGCACGAGCATACATGTGGGGGCTGCCGGATGCGGCAGCCCCCACATGTTGTGTCGTACGAGATCTTGGTGCGCCCTTACGGCAGGGGCCGGAGGTCCAGACGGTACGTCAGCAGCTTGAGGTCGGCGATGGGATTCCAGTCCCTATCGGGCGTCCGTACGAAGCCGAGGCGCCCGTAGATCCTATGGGCTCCGTGCATGGCCGGCTGCGTCGACAGGACGAGCCCCGTGACCCCCGCGGTGCCCCGTGCGCGGTCGATACAGGCCCGTACGAGGGCCTCGCCGGCCCCGGCGCCACGGGCCTCGCGGGAGACCGCCAGCATCCGGAACTCGGCCTCGTCCGCGGCCGCGATGTCGGCCCACGGGTTGCCCGGCCGGGCGTAGGTGACCCCGCCCAGGACGCGGCCCCGCGCGTCGGCGGCCACCAGCACCTCGGCCTCGGCGGCCCGGCGGGGTACGTCGCGCAGCTGTACCAGATACGGATCGTCGGCGCCGTAGTCCAGGAGCCCGTCGCCGAGATAGGCCTCGGCGGTGATCTCGCCGAGGAGCGTGTGCTCGGCGGGCTCGACCGGCCGGATAGCTATGTCCATGGGCGGAAGTCTGCCGTACGGGCGGGCCGTGGCCGCAAGCGATTTCCGCGGCCCGCGTGAACGGGCCGCCGCACCCCTCCCAGGAGGCGTGCGGCGGCCCGTTCACGTGCGTGGCGGTCAGTGGCCGCCCGGCGCGCCGGCGGTGGCCGGCGGGAGCTCCGTCTTCACGCCCGGGTCGCCCGAGTCCGCGGTGTAGTCGCCCGGGGAGGTCTCGTCGATCCCGGCGGGCGCCTTCACGGCGTTCAGGACGAACGTGAGGACGACGACCACCACGACGTTCAGCACGAAGGCCGTCAGGCCGATGTAGCCGATCTCGCCGAGGCCGGGGATCTCCTTGGAGGACCCGCCGAAGTGCTTCTGGGTCGGACTGGCGACCCCGTACGCGGCGGCCGTTCCGTAGATCATGCCGACCGCCCAGCCCGCGAGGAGCGCCCAGCGGTGGAACCACCGGGTGAACAGCCCGCCGACCAGGGCCGGCATCGTCTGGAGGATCCAGATTCCGCCGAGCAGCTGGAAGTTGATCGCGACCGTCTTGTCCATCGTGAGGACGAAGGCGAGCGCGCCGACCTTCACCAGCAGCGACACCAGCTTGGAGACCTTGGTCTCCTGCGCGGGTGTCGCGTCGGGCTTCAGGAAGTCCTTGTAGATGTTGCGGGTGAACAGGTTCGCCGCGGCGATGGACATGATCGCGGCGGGCACCAGGGCGCCGATGCCGATGGCGGCGAACGCGACTCCCGCGAACCAGTCGGGGAACATGTTCTCGAACAGCTGCGGGATCGCCAGCTGGCCGTTGTCCACCTTGACTCCGGCGGCGATCGCCATGAAGCCGAGCAGCGCGAGCAGGCCGAGCATCAGCGAGTACAGCGGCAGGATCGTCGTGTTGCGGCGGATCACCTCACGGCTGCGGCTGGAGAGCGTCGCCGTGATCGAGTGCGGGTACATGAAGAGCGCCAGTGCCGAGCCCAGGGCCAGGGTGGCGTAACCCCACTGGCCCGCCGCTCCGGGCGCGAGTCCGGCCACCGGTTTGCCGGCCGCCTCGTTCTTCGCCGAGAACGCCTCGCCCGCCTTGGCGAAGATGTCGTCGAAGCCGCCGAGCTTGATCGGGATGTAGATGATCGCCACGACGATGACCAGGTAGATCAGGCCGTCCTTGACGAACGCGATCAGCGCCGGGGCGCGCAGGCCGGAGGAGTACGTGTACGCGGCGAGTACCGCGAACGCGATCAGCAGCGGAAGGTCCTTGATGAACCAGTGGGTGTTCTCGCCACCGCCGACGCCCATCACATCCAGAACCGCCTGGATGCCGACGAGTTGGAGCGCGATGTACGGCATCGTGGCGAGGATGCCGGTGACGGCGACCGCCAGCGAGAGCCCCTTGGAGCCGAAGCGGCCGCGGACGAAGTCCGAGGTGGTGACGTAGCCGTGCTTGTGCGACACCGACCACAGACGCGGCAGGAAGGTGAAGATCAGCGGGTACACCAGGATGGTGTAGGGCACCGCGAAGAAGCCGGCCGCGCCCGCCGCGTAGATCGCCGCAGGAACGGCGACGAAGGTGTACGCGGTGTAGAGGTCGCCGCCGAGCAGGAACCAGGTGACCCAGGTGCCGAACGACCGTCCGCCCAGCCCCCATTCGTCGAGGCTGGCCTCGTTCTCGGCCTTGCGCCACCGGGCGGCCATGAAGCCGACGACCGTGACGGCCAGGAAGAAGAAGATGAAGACGCCGAGTGCGACGCCGTTCACGCCGTCCTTCATGCTGACGCACCCCCCTTGCGGGCGCGCTGGTCACGCTGCCACAGCTTGTACGCGAGCATCGTGAGCGCCGTGGAGATCAGCACCCAGAGCATCTGGTACCAGTAGAAGAACGGGATTCCGATGAAGGTCGGATCGACCTTGGCGTACGAACTCACCCAGAGCATCGCCACGAACGGCGCGATGAGACAGAGGGCGATGACCACCCTCATGGGTGTGACTGTGGGTGGTTTTCCTTCTGGTTCTTCCGGCATGGCGGCGACCCCGTCCCCTCGCTGAGCACCTGGTGTAATGCGCAGGAAATCTAGGCGAGGGTTCCGCCCACCGTCACCCCCTGTCCGCATTGCGGTCCGACAACGGTCCTTCGGTATCGCACAGTTGGTCGGAATGGCCTCAAACGTCGGGGTGTTGGTCCAGGCCAATTGGCGGGCGGGAGGCTCACAGGGCAGCGAACAGCCCCCGTGGGAACGGTTCCACGAGGGCTGTGCGGGAGAACGGTGACGCGGACGGATCAGTCCAGCGGCCGCTTCAGGCGGGCCACGAACTTGTAGCGGTCGCCCCGGTAGACCGAGCGCACCCATTCGACCGGCTCGCCCTGTCCGTCCAGCGAGTGCCGGGACAGCATGAGCATCGGCAGGCCCACGTCCGTACCGAGCAGACCGGCCTCGCGCGGGGTGGCCAGGGAGGTCTCGATGGTCTCCTCGGCCTCGGCCAGCCGTACGTCGTACACCTCGGCCAGGGCCGTGTAGAGGGACGTGTACTTCACCAGCGAACGCCGCAGCGCGGGAAAGCGTTTGGCCGAGAGGTGGGTGGTCTCGATCGCCATCGGCTCACCGCTCGCCAGACGCAGCCGCTCGATGCGCAGCACGCGGCCGCCCGTGCTGATGTCCAGGAGCCCGGCGAGCATGTCGTCGGCCGTGACGTAGCCGATGTCCAGTAGCTGGGACGTCGGTTCCAGTCCCTGGGCGCGCATGTCCTCGGTGTACGAGGTCAGCTGCAGGGCCTGCGAGACCTTCGGCTTGGCGACGAAGGTGCCCTTCCCCTGAATGCGCTCCAGCCGGCCTTCGACGACCAGTTCCTGGAGGGCCTGGCGCACGGTGGTGCGCGAGGTGTCGAACTCGGCGGCCAGGGTCCGCTCCGGGGGCACGGGGGTGCCCGGCGGCATCGTGTCCGTCATGTCGAGCAGATGCCGCTTCAGCCGGTAGTACTTCGGGACGCGCGCGGTGCGCGTACCCACGCCCGAGCCCGTCTCGTTCTCCGTACTGCCCCCGTCGGCGCCCATGGCCCGCCTTCCCGACTGCTGCGTTGCTGCCGTCACCGGCTCCTCCGTCTGTCGCGGCTCACATGGTGGCACGGTCCGGTCACGGCTCGTTGCCCCCCCTCAGGTGTCGGTCCTATAACGGACGCGAGTGCACTTCTTATACACCCTTGACACCCCTAAAGGTCTAGGCCAAGCTCCCGGTACTGGTCTAAACCATTAAAGACCAGGTCCCAGCCCCACGGGCAGTACCCGCCGCATTTCAATTGTGCGACGCAGGGCGTTCTCGGGTCATGGGGGGAATTCTCTTGCAGCCCTGAGGAGGGTGTCGTGAAGCGCGGACTCATCGCGGCCATTGGCGTCGTGGCTCTGTTGGCAGGTGCCACTGCCTGTGGCTCGGACGACAAGACCGACAGCAGCAGCAAGAAGACCGGTCCCGACAGCTACAAGGGGCAGACGCTGACTGTCTGGGCCATGGACGGCTCGACGCCTCCCGGCTGGACCAAGGACCTGACCGCCGCCTTCGAGAAGAAGACCGGTGCCAAGCTGAAGTTCGAGACCCAGAAGTGGGACGGCATTCAGCAGAAGATCACGACGGCTCTCTCGGAGTCGACCCCGCCGGACGTCATCGAGGTCGGTAACACCCAGACCCCTGCCTACGCGGCAACGGGCGGCCTCTCCGACCTGAGCGACCTCAAGAAGGAGATCGGCGGCGACTGGGTCGAGGCGCTCAACGAGTCCTCGGTCTTCGACGGCAAGCAGTACGCCGCCCCGTGGTACTTCGCCAACCGCGTCGTCATCTACAACAAGAAGGTCTGGGCCGACGCCGGCATCAAGGACACCCCGAAGACGCGGGACGAGTTCTTCAAGGACCTGGACGCCATCAAGGCGAAGGGCAAGGCCGAGCCGATCTACCTGCCCGGCCAGAACTGGTACTTCTTCGACGGCCTGACCATCGGCCAGGGCGCGGACCTCGTGAAGAAGGAGGGGGACAAGTACGTCTCCAACCTCTCCGACCCCAAGGTCACCGCGGCCATGGAGCTCTACAAGAAGTACCAGGGCTACTCCAAGGCTCCCAAGGACAAGGACGAGGCCACCCCGCAGCAGGCCGAGGTCTTCGCCAAGGGCAACGTCGGTGCCTTCATCGGCATGGGCTGGGAGGCCGGCACGGCCATCGCGGCCAACAAGAAGATCGAGAGCGACATCGGCTACTTCACCATCCCGGGTGAGACCGCCGAGAAGCCCGAGGGCGTCTTCCTCGGTGGCTCGAACTTCGCGGTCGCCGCGGGCAGCAAGAAGCAGGACCTCGCCAAGGAGTTCCTGAAGCTCTCCCTGTCCGACCAGTTCGAGGGCCAGCTGGCCAAGGAGAACGGCGTCATCCCGAACAAGGAGTCGCTCAACTCCAACCTGACCGGAAACGGCGCCGCCGAGGCCGCAGCCCCGGCCGCCGTCGCCGGCGGCACCACCCCGCTCATCCCCGAGTGGGCCGCAGTCGAGAACGCGCCGAACCCGATCAAGAGCTACATGACCGCGGTTCTGAACGGTAAGTCCCCGGCCGAGGCCGCCAAGGCGGTCGAGTCGGAGATCAACAAGCGCCTCGCGCAGAAGAGCTGATCGCACGCGCCGGGGGGCGGGCAACGACCGCCCCCCGGCGCACTCGCGTGACTCGACCGTACGGCCCAAGACAGAGATGGCGAGCATGTCAGTGCAGACCGAAAAAGCGGACTCGGTCCCGGCAGCCGGCGTCCGCAAGGACGACGCCCCTTCCGGCGGCCCCGTCGCATCGAGCAAGGAGCGGACCGGCGGCTCCGCCCCCTACCTCCTCCTTGTGCCCGCACTGCTCGTCACAGCGGTGCTCCTGGGCTACCCACTGGTCAAGAACGGCATGCTGTCGTTCCAGAACCTCAACCCGCGCCAGCTGATCCTCCACCTGACCGAGTGGAACGGCATCGACAACTACAAGGAAGTCCTCGGCAGCTCGGACTTCTGGAGGGTTGTCGAGCGGTCGGTCCTCTTCACCACCGCCAACGTCGTCCTGATCATGGTGTTCGGGATGCTGGTCGGCCTCCTGCTCGCACGACTGGGCAAGAAGATGCGACTGGTGCTCATGCTGGGCCTGGTGCTTGCCTGGGCCATGCCGATGATCGCGGCGACCACGGTCTACCAGTGGCTGTTCGCCCAGCGGTTCGGTGTCGTCAACTACGTCCTCGACAGCCTCGGCTGGCACTCGATGGCCGACTTCAACTGGACGAGCAGTCAGCTGTCCACCTTCTCGCTGGTCACCCTGGTGATCGTCTGGCAGTCCATCCCGTTCGTGGCGATCAACCTGTACGCCGCGTCGACGACGATTCCCAAGGAGCTGTACGAGGCCGCCTCGCTCGACGGCGCCAACTCCTGGAAGAGCTTCACCTTGGTGACGCTCCCGTTCCTCAAGCCGTTCCTGCTGGCCACGACGTTTCTCGAAGTCATCTGGGTCTTCAAGTCCTTCGCCCAGCTCTTCGCGATCAACGGCGGCGGCCCGGACCGGCTCACCGAGACCCTGCCCGTCTACGCGTTCGTCGAAGGCGTCGGCAACCAGCACTTCGGCATGGGTGCGGCCATCTCGTTCCTGACGATCATCGTCCTGCTGGCGATGACCGCTTACTACCTGCGCACCGTACTCAAGCAAGAGGAGGACGAGCTGTGAAGCGCTCACTGTTCGGCCGGATCTGGCCCAACCTGACGGCTGTCGTCCTCTTCATAGGCTTCGCGTTCCCCGTCTACTGGATGTTCAGCACGGCCTTCAAGCCGACCGGCGACATCATCACCGACACCCCGGTGTGGTTCCCCACCGACATCACCTTCGAGCACTTCAAGAAGGCCATGGCGGCCGACCACTTCTGGACCCTGGTACGCAACTCGTTCACGGTGACGATCATCTCCGTGGTCGCCTCGCTGGTGATCGCGCTGCTGGCGTCCTTCGCGATGGCGCGCATGCGCTTCAAGGGCCGCCGCGGCATCCTGCTGACGTTCATGATCGCGCAGATGGCGCCCTGGGAAGTCATGGTCATCGCGATCTACATGCTGGTCCGCGATGCGGACATGCTGAACAGCCTGGTCCCGCTGACGGCCTTCTACATGATGATGGTCCTGCCCTTCACCATTCTGACGCTGCGCGGCTATGTCGCCGCCGTGCCCAAGGAGCTGGAGGAGTCCGCCATGGTCGACGGCTGCACCCGCCCGCAGGCGTTCAGGAAGGTGATCCTGCCCCTGCTCGGCCCCGGTCTGATGGCGACCTCGCTCTTCGGTTTCATCACCGCCTGGAACGAGTTCCCGCTCGTCCTCATCCTCAACAAGGACATCGAGTCCCAGACCCTGCCGCTCTGGCTCTCGCAGTTCCAGACCGCGTTCGGTGACGACTGGGGAGCGACCATGGCTGCCTCCTCACTCTTCGCGATCCCGATCCTGATCCTCTTCATCTACTTGCAGCGCAAGGCCGTCAGCGGTCTTACCGACGGCGCAGTGAAGGGATAACGCCTGCCATGACCACCCTGACTTCCACCACGGACACCGTCACCCGCGACGCCCTCGCCGTCCTGCAGCCGGGCTTCACCGGCACCACCGCACCGGACTGGCTGCTGCGCCGCGTCGGTGAAGGCCTCTCCTCCGTAGGTCTCTTCGGCCGCAACATCGAGACGCCCGAGCAGCTTGCCGCGCTCACCGCACAGCTCCGCGCCGAGCGGGACGACGTGCTCGTCGCCATCGACGAGGAGGGCGGCGACGTCACCCGGCTGGAGGTGCGTCACGGCTCGTCCTTCCCCGGCAACCTGGCGCTCGGCTCCGTCGACGACGTCGCACTGACCCGTGCCGTCGCCCAGGAGCTGGGCCGCCGGCTCGCCGACTGTGGCGTCAACCTCAACTGGGCGCCCTCCGCGGACGTCAACTCCAACCCCGGCAACCCGGTGATCGGGGTGCGGTCCTTCGGCGCCGACCCCCACCTGGTCGCCCGCCACACCGCCGCGTATGTCGAGGGCCTCCAGGCCGCCGGCGTCGCCGCCTGCACCAAGCACTTCCCGGGGCACGGCGACACCGCGGTCGACTCGCACCACGCGCTGCCCCGCATCGACGTGGACCTGGAGACCCTGCACGCCCGTGAGCTGGTGCCCTTCCGGGCGGCCATCGCGGCGGGTTCCAAGTCGGTGATGAGCGCGCACATCCTGCTGCCCGCGCTCGACCCGCACCGCCCGGCGACCCTGAGCCCGCAGATCCTGACCGGTCTGCTGCGCGAGGAGCTGGGTTACGACGGCCTGATCGTCACCGACGCCGTGGAGATGCAGGCCATCGCCTCGACCTACGGGATCGAGCGCGGCTCGGTCCTCGCGATCGCGGCGGGCGCCGACGCGCTCTGCGTCGGCGGCGGTCTCGACGACGACAGCACGGTCCTGCGGCTGCGCGACGCGCTGGTCGCGGCTGTCCGTACCGGTGAGCTGCCCGAGGAGCGGCTGGCGGACGCCGCCGCCCGGGTACGGGCCCTCGCGTCCTGGACGCAGCGGGCCAGGGGGGCTGTCTCGGAGCCGGGCGCGGCAGTGCAGGAGGGGACCGCGCCCGGCACCGGAAACGGCACGGGCATCAGCTCGGACATCGGTCTGATCGCCGCCCGCCGCGCGGTGAAGGTGACCGGCTCGGGCGAGCCGCTCACCGGACCGGCGTACGTCGCAGCCTTCACCCCGGTCGCGAACATCGCGGTCGGCGACGAGACCCCGTGGGGCGTCGCCGCCGAACTGGCCCGGTTGTTGCCGGGCACCGGGACCGACACGTACAGCAGCGAGACCGGGGAAACCGCGGCCGGTGTGCTGCGGGCTGCGGGGGAGCGGCGCATCGTCGCGGTCGTCCGCGACGCGCACCGCCACCCGTGGATGACCGAGGCCCTCGACGCGGTGCTGGCGGCGCGTCCGGACACGATCGTGGTCGAGATGGGCGTCCCCCAGGCCGAACCCAGGGGAGCCCTGCACATCGCCACCCACGGCGCGGCCAGGGTCTGCGGCCGGGCGGCGGCTGAGGTCATCACAAGCCGCTGACCCACCGCTGCCGCGACGGTCAAGCCCGCCCGGACGGGCCCAGCCCCGCCGGGCAGGCCCGTCCGGGCAGGATCGAGCCCGTGCAGGCAGGATCAAGCCCGTCCGGCGATTGAGGACAAAGGCAAAGGCGCGCCCGGCGGGACGCCCCGCACGCGAGAGGGCCGGGACACCACACGGTGTCCCGGCCCTCTCGCGTACCGGAAGAGCTAAATACCCTGCCACAGCGGCTTCGCCGCATACGTGGCGCGGAAGTAGTCCGCCAGCTTCAGCTTGGACGCCGCCGCCTCGTCGACCACGACCGTCGCGTGCGGGTGCAGCTGCAGTGCCGACGCGGGCACGATCGAGGCGATCGGACCCTCGACCGTCTGCGCCACGGCGTCGGCCTTGCCCTCGCCCGTCGCGAGCAGGATCGGGTGGCGTGACTCCAGGATCGTGCCGATGCCCTGGGTGATGACGTGGTGCGGCACCTGCGCGATGTCGTTGTCGAAGAAGCGCGCGTTGTCGACCCGGGTCTGCTCGGTCAGCGTCTTGATCCGGGTACGGGAGGCGAGCGAGGAGCACGGCTCGTTGAAGCCGATGTGTCCGTCGGTGCCGATGCCGAGCAGCTGGAGGTCCACGCCGCCGGCCTCGGCGAGCGCCTTGTCGTACGCCTCGCAGGCGGCCTGGACGTCCTCGGCGGAGCCGTCGGGGCCCATGAAGGAAGCCTCGGAGAGCCCGAGCGGTTCGACGACCTCGCGCAGCACCACGGAGCGGTACGACTCAGGGTGGCCCGCCGGCAGTCCCACGTACTCGTCGAGCTGGCAGATGCGGGCGCGCGACGCGTCCACGGCACCGGAGCGGACCCTGGCCGCCAGTGCCTGGTAGATGGGCAGCGGGGTCGAGCCGGTGGCAACGCCGAGAAGGGCGTCGGGCTTGCGGCTCAGCAGGGCGCCGATGGCCCCCGCGATCAGTTCGCCGCCTGCCTTGGCGTCCGGGACGATGACAACTTCCACGCGGGGCCTGCCGATCTGGAGTGAAGATATGTGGTATAGACCAATCTAAGGACAATCTAGCAGACCTCGCGCCCCTGGACACGGCTCCCGGGTGCTCGTCGGGGAGACCTTTCGGGATGCCCGCGTGCGGCCGCGCCGGGAAGCCGTCCGCTGGCGGGCCCGCGGTGCCCCGTGTTCGACTTGACCGACGCATTGCGACACTCCCGGGAGGCACCAGACATGTCCGCCACGTACCCGGCCGGCGAGGGCGAGCAGCCCGGCCGGATCATGTCCGGCGAGATGGCCGAGCAGCCCGAGACGCTCCGGCGCATCCTGGACCGAGGGGCGCCCGCCATCCAGGCGGTGGCCGCCGAGATCGCGGCCAGGAAGCCGCGCTTCGTCCTGCTCACCGCCCGCGGCACGTCGGACAACGCCGCGCTCTACGCGAAGTACCTGCTGGAGATCACGCTCGGCATGCCCTGCGGCCTGGCGTCGATGTCCACGACGACCGCGTACGGCGCCAAGCCCGATCTGAAGGACGTCCTCGTCATCACCGTGAGCCAGTCCGGCGGCTCGCCCGACCTGGTGGCGTCGACGAAGGCGGCCCGGGAGGCCGGCGCGGTCACGCTGGCGGTGACCAACAGCCCGGACTCACCGCTCGCCGCGGTCTCCGAGTACCACATCGACATCCTGGCGGGGCCGGAGAAGGCACTGCCGGCCACCAAGACGTACACCGCCTCGCTGCTGTCCCTGTACCTCTTCGTGGAGGGCCTGCGCGGCGGCGACGGAGCGGCGGCCGCGATCCTGCCGGAGCTCGCCGAGGCGATCCTGGCACGCAAGGACGAGGTCAAGGCCCTGGCGTCCCGCTACCGCTTTGCCGAGCGCATGGTCATCACCTCGCGCGGCTACGGCTATCCGACCGCCAAGGAAGCCGCCCTGAAGCTGATGGAGACGAGCTACATCCCCGCTCTGTCCTACTCCGGCGCCGATCTGCTGCACGGTCCGCTCGCCATGGTCGACAACATCTCTCCGGTGATCGCCGTGGTCACCGACGGTCGGGGCGGCAAGGCCCTACAGCCGGTGCTCGACCGGCTGCGCGGCCGCGGGGCCGACCTGTTCGTGGTCGGTCCGAAGGCCCAGGTGGAAGCGGCCTCCGCGGGCTTCGTGCTGCCGACGGCCGGCGTGGCGGAGGAGGTCCAGCCGATCCTGGAGATCCTGCCGCTGCAGATGCTGGCCTACGAGGTGACGATCGCCCGCGGTCAGGACCCGGACGCGCCGCGCGCGCTCGCGAAGGTCACCGAGACCCGCTGAGGGGCGCGTGATCCGCCCCGGGAAACACCCGCGGGCCGCGGCGCCGGGCCGGGACCCTCAGCCCGACCAGCACCGCAGCCCGGAGCAGGACCGCCCTCGCGGGCGATCGGTTCGGCCGGCGGTGTGCGGTGCCCCCGGCCGGGGAGAGGTGCCGGCGCAGTCAGGGCAGAGAGCGCAGGTACCTCGTTCCGCTCTCCTGTGCGGGGAGAGCGGAGGCTCTGTCTTCAGCATTGTGGACTAGACCATTCGTCGTGTCCATCCGTGGTGCGCGATGATTTCCGGCCCTTCTTCCTGCACGTACGGGCCGGCCGTCCGGTTCGGAAGCTGTGCACATCCACAGGTACGCTCGCACACGTGCCCTCCATGAACGACCTCGTCCGCCAGCACACAGCCCTGAGTGACACCGACCTCGAGTGGCTCCATCTGCTGGTCTCGGAGTGGCAACTGCTCTCCGACCTGTCCTTCGCCGACCTCGTTCTCTGGGTCCCCACCCGTGACGGTACCCGCTATGTGTCCGTCGCCCAGATGCGTCCCAACACCGGCCCCACCTCCTACCAGGACGACATGGTCGGCCATCTGGTCCCGCGCGGCCGCCGTCCGCTGCTGGACGCGGCGCTGGACGAGGGCCGGATCGTGCGCGAGGGCGACCCGGAGTGGCGCGAGGAGGTTCCCGTACGGGTCGAGTCGATCCCCGTACGCAGGGAGGGCCGGGTTCTGGGCGTCATCGCGCGCAACACCAACCTGCTCACGGTCCGCACGCCGTCCCGGCTGGAGCTCACCTACCTCCAGTCGGCCTCCGACCTGGCCCAGATGATCGCGGCCGGGTCCTTCCCGTTCCCCGGCCAGCAGGTCGACATGGACGCCTCGCCGCGGGTCGGTGACGGTCTGGTCCGCCTCGACGCCGACGGCGTCGTCCAGTACGCCAGCCCCAACGGCCTCTCCGCCTACCACCGCCTCGGCCTCGCCTCCGACCTGGTCGGACAGCACCTCGGCGGGATCACCGCCGAACTCGCGCCCTCCCGGGGCCCGGTGGACGAGGCGCTCGTCAAACTCGCCAGCGGTTACGCGCCCCGCGAGTTCGAGGTCGAGTGCGCGGGTGGTGTGATCCAGCTCCGTGCGATCCCGCTCAAGCCCAAGGGGGTCCGCATCGGCTCTCTGGTGCTGCTGCGTGACGTCACCGAACTGCGTCGCCGCGAACGCGAGTTGATCACCAAGGACGCCACCATCCGGGAGATCCACCACCGGGTGAAGAACAACCTCCAGACGGTGGCTGCCCTGTTGCGCCTGCAGGCCCGCCGGATGGACTCCCCGCAGGGCCGCGAGGCGCTCAACGAGGCGGTGCGGCGCGTCGGTTCGATTGCCATCGTCCATGAGACGCTGTCCCAGAATCTGGACGAGCGGGTGGAGTTCGACGAGATCGCCGACCGGGTCATCGCCATGGTCGCCGAGATCTCGCCGGGCAAGGTCACGTGCCGTCGCACCGGACGCTTCGGCATCCTCGACGCCGAAGTGGCCACACCGCTGGCGATGGTTCTCACCGAGGTGCTGCAGAACGCTCTGGAGCACGCGTTCGGCGTGGCCGAGTCCGGCACGGTCGAGGTGTCGGCTGTGCGCGGCGGTTCGCCCACCGAGGGACGGCTGCTGATCACCGTTCAGGACGACGGCTGCGGCCTGCCCGAGGGGTTCGACCCGCAGCGTGCCGGAAATCTGGGGCTCCAGATCGTGCGGACGCTGGTGGTGGGCGAGCTGGGCGGCTCGTTCGGCATGGTGCCGGCGCCCGAGCGTGGCACCCAGGTCGTCCTGGACATCCCGGTCCGCGCCGACAAGTAGTACGTACGGACAGCAGAGAGCCCGGACCGTTGGTGAACGGTCCGGGCTCTCTGGTCAAGCGTGCGCTTCGGGGGTACTGCGCGCTGCGACTCGGGGGGCGGGGTGATGCGTACACTCCGTACGCGCCGCCTGGCTGAGGTTCGTAGCGGTGGCGTCGGTCAGGCGCTTGCGTTGCGCGCCCGGTTGCGAGCGGCGCGGCGCTTCATTGCGCGGCGCTCGTCCTCGCTGAGGCCACCCCAGACGCCGGAGTCCTGGCCGGACTCGAGCGCCCACTGCAGGCACTGCTCCATGACGGGGCAGCGACGGCAGACGGCCTTGGCTTCCTCGATCTGCAGCAGCGCAGGACCGGTGTTGCCGATGGGGAAGAACAGCTCCGGGTCTTCCTCACGACAAACGGCGTTGTGACGCCAGTCCATGGCTGCTACCTCTCCTTGGTATACGTACTGTGGCTTGTGAATGTGAACGCTTTCACGAATCCCCCCGAACGTGTCGGGCCGACGCCCAGATGAACTGGTTGTGGTCCTGTGCAGTGAGGAGGGGTTCTGGCTCTCAGTGGAGGCCGTTGTTGCGGGCCGTCCCGATCGCCATGTAGAGATTCGCAAACCTCGGCGACGGATACAACCCCTTCTGGAAAGTTTTTTTTGATTCCTCGGTGTCGGCTAGGTCACAGCCGTACTTCTAGAGGGTGGAAGCCAGTCCAAACGTTCGAGTTAAAGGACTTTGGTCCCTTCCGCTCACACAATCACACGCAGTGCACGGCGTACGCCTGTGAACGTCACACTCGTACGCAGCCCCAGGTGGTCACCGTCCATCTGGAAGGGCAGTGGAGCCTTTGAATGCAAGGTGAAGTCCGTGAGGTCATGCAGTGAAACAGCGTGCTTGCCGCGCGGGCCCTTTTCGGGACTCGAAGTGAGCAGCTGGGTGGCGTAGCGGGTGACCGCCGCGGTGGACAGACGCTGCAGGCCCAGGACGTCCAGGGCGGTGTCGAACGATGCCTTCGGAGAGGCGTACATCGGCCGGTTTCCCAGGTAGGTCCAGGGGGCCGTGTTGCAGATTATGGAGAGCGCGAGGTCGGTGACCGGGTCCTGGCCGGGCACCTCGAGCGTGATCGTCCCCTGCCGCCGATGCGGCTCCTCCAGGAACTGGCGCATCACCTGTCGCACGTACAGCGCGTGGGTCGAACGCTTGCCGCGTTCGCGCTGCTGTTCGACGCGGCCGATCACTCCGGCATCGAATCCGAGGCCGGCGCAGAAGGTGAACCAGCGCTCCGGGACCGATTCGTCCTCCGTGCCGGGTGTGCCGGCCGCCAGGCCCAGGCCCACGGTGCGCTCTGTGCGGTTGGCCAGTGCGTCCAGGATGGCGCCGGTCGCCTCCACCGCGTCGTTCGGCACGCCGAGGGCGCGCGCGAAGACATTGGTGGAGCCGCCGGGAACCACGGCGAGTTTCGGCAGGTTGTCGATGTCGGGGCCGTTGTGGAGCAGGCCGTTCACGACCTCGTTGACCGTGCCGTCACCACCGAGCGCGACCACGAGGTCGATGTCGTCACTGTCGGCGGCCCGTCGTCCCAGGTCGCGGGCGTGTCCGCGGTACTCCGTGGACACGGCCTCCAGCTTCATCTCGCTGGCCAGTGCATGAATCAGCACGTCACGGGTCCGCGCACTGGTGGTGGTGGCAGCTGGGTTGACCACAAGAAGTGCGCGCATGACCGCCAGACTACCTACCGAGAGGTATCGGCCTGAAGTCCTGCCCGGTCACCTTCACGCTGAGTGACGAAAGGGGCGTGGTCCGGCGGGCCGCGCGCACCGTCCGGGGGTGGTTCGGCGGTGTTCCGACCCCGGCTTCCCTTTCGTGTGCCGGGGATGCCAACCTGCAAGGGTGAGTACTCAGCAGAACGCGCCCTCGTCGATGCCCTTGGCCGAGCCGCCGAAGCCGGCCAGGATCACGCTCGTGGCCGGACTCAACGCCCTCGAAGGTGCAGCCCTCGTCATCGGCGGTGTCTACATGCTGGTCATGGGGCTGCTCGGCCGCCCCGACAGTCCACAGCAGGCCGAAATGGGCGGTCTGACAGTGATCGCGCTGGGGCTGATCCCGCTCTTCGCCGCCCGCGGACTGCTCCAGCGACGCAGCTGGAGCCGCGGACCCGCGCTCATCACACAGATCATCGCGCTCCCGGTGGCCTGGACGCTGCTGCGGTCCCACGGGGTGCTGATCCCGGCCGGGATCGTGCTCGCCGCGGCGTCGCTGACCGCGCTCTACCAGCTGGCGCGGCCGGCGACCATCGAGGCGCTCGGCATCCGCCGGCCGGGCTCGACGCCCGACGCGGACAGCGCCGACGCCTGAGAGGCTCCCGGGCGGCCTGGCAGCCGCCCGGTGGGTCCGGGCGCAGGGGCGACGCTGTCGGTACGCCCCCGGCCCGGCTACTCCTCGACGAGCAGCCGCTCGCGCAGCTGCGCGAGCGTGCGGGCCAGCAGTCGCGACACGTGCATCTGCGAGATGCCGACCTCCTGCGCGATCTGCGACTGGGTCATGTTGCCGAAGAAGCGCAGCAGCAGGATCCGCTTCTCCCGTGGTGGCAGGTCCTCCAGCAGCGGCTTGAGCGACTCCCGGTACTCGACACCCTCCAGCGCCTCGTCCTCGGAGCCGAGTGTGTCCGCGACCGCGGGGGACTCGTCGTCCGTGTCCGGCACGTCCAGCGAGAGCGTGCTGTAGGCATTGGCCGATTCCAGGCCCTCCAGGACCTCTTCCTCGGAGATGCCGAGCCGCTCCGCCAGCTCGTGCACCGTGGGGGAGCGGCCGTGCTGCTGGGAGAGCTCCGCGGTCGCCGTGGTCAGCGAGAGCCGCAGCTCCTGGAGCCGGCGCGGCACGCGCACCGCCCAGCCCTTGTCGCGGAAGTGCCGCTTGATCTCGCCGACGACCGTGGGTGTCGCGTACGTCGAGAACTCGACGCCGCGCTCCGGGTCGAACCGGTCCACCGACTTGATCAGACCGATCGTGGCGACCTGGGTCAGATCGTCCAGCGGCTCGCCGCGGTTGCGGAAGCGCCGGGCCAGGTGCTCCACCAGCGGCAGGTGCATCCGCACCAGCCGGTTGCGCAGCTCCGCCTTCTCGGGCGACCCGTCCGGGAGCTTGCCCAGCTCGATGAAGAGCGCCCGCGCTCCGCTGCGGTCGTGTGGATCGTGGTGTTTGTGCTCGCTCATCTGGCCTGCCCGCTCCGCCTGCGACTGCTCCACCGCGACCGTAATGCCGGCGGGCCCGTTCGCCCCGTCCACCGCACGGGGCAGGTCCGCCCCGTCCACCGGATGAGGCAGGGCCTGCTGTTCCGGGATGCCTGCTGCGCGCACCACCCCTGGTCGGATCGTCTCGTCCCGCACAGGACCGTCCCCGTTCCCGTTGCTCACGCCGGCCCGGGTCCCGCGCCGCGCTGTTTGTACAGGCTGATGCTGACCGTACGGTCTTCGGCGACCGAGGAGTCGACCTTTCCGGCCAGTGCGGAGAGCACCGTCCAGGCGAACGTGTCGCGCTCCGGGGCCCGGCCGTCCGTCGTCGGGGCCGAGACCGTCACCTCGAGAGAATCGTCGACGAGCCGGAACACGCAGCTGAGGACGGAACCGGGCACGGCCTGCTGGAGCAGGATCGCGCAGGCCTCGTCGACCGCGATGCGAAGATCCTCGATCTCGTCGAGAGTGAAGTCCAAACGCGCTGCGAGACCGGCCGTGGCCGTACGCAGCACCGACAGGTAGGCACCCGCAGCGGGCAGCCGGACCTCTACGAAGTCCTGATTCCCGGGCTCGCCTGCGATCTGGGACACCCTCACCTCCAAGGTGGCACAAACTCTTCGAGGATCCGGGAAGGGTCGCCCGGAGCCATGCGGTACGTCTTCGGTTCTTGGTCCGGCGACGCTATCGCGATCCATGATGCCGTGTCGCCGAGACCCCACCCCATGGGCGTCACTCATGGTAAGCCCATGAGTACACACAGTGGCTAGAGGTCTGCGGCGGTCAATTACGAACAACAGGCGCCGGTTTGACGTACCCAGACGTCAGACGATCGAACCGTCCTCGAAGCACCAGCGCCAGCTCTCGCCGGCCTCGAAGCTCCGCATCACCGGATGGCCGGTCTCCTTGAAGTGCCCCGTGGCGTGCTGCCGGGGCGACGAATCGCAGCAGCCGACATGGCCGCACATCAGGCAGAGTCGCAGTTGCACGGGGTGGGTGCCTGCCGCGCGGCATTCGAGACAGGTCTCGGCGAGGGCTGCGGGCTCGGGGCGCGGCAGGTCCGGTACATGCGGGCACTCACTCATGATGGCCAGGTTACGACGGATGCGAGGACGTTGAGATGGACGCATTGCCACTGGTGGCACTGGTGGCGGCCAGTGCGGCGACGGCCGGTCTGGCCCGCCGGACGCCGGTGCCGGCCCCCCTGCTGCTGGTGGCCCTCGGGCTGATCGGTTCGTACCTGCCGGGCGTGCCGACGTACACGCTGGACGCGCACATCGTGCTGCCGCTCCTGCTGCCGCCGCTGCTCTACACGGCGGCCGTGGACAGTTCGTACCTGGACCTGCGGGCCAACATCCGCCCCGTCGCCCTGCTCTCCGTCGGCTACGTGCTGTTCGCCACCGTCGCGGTGGGCTGGCTGGCGTACCGGCTGGTGCCCGACCTGCCGCTCACGGCCGCGCTGGTGCTGGGCGCCGTCATCGCCCCGCCTGACGCCGTCACCGCCGCGGCCATCGCCCGCCGGGTCGGCCTGCCCGCGCGGGTCACGACGATTCTGCAGGGCGAGTCCCTGGTGAACGACGCCACCGCGATCACCGCCTACAAGGTGGCGCTCGCCGCGGCCGTGGGCGAGGGCATGAGCTGGGGCGGCGGGATCGGCGAGTTCCTGCTGGCCTCGGTCGGCGGGGTCGGCGTCGGCCTGGTGCTCATGGTCCCGCTGCACTGGCTCCGTACGCACCTCAAGGAGCCCCTGCTCCAGAACACCCTGTCGCTCCTGATCCCGTTCGTGGCCTACGCCGCCGCCGAACGCGTGCACGCCTCCGGAGTGCTCGCCGTGGTCGTCGTCGCGCTCTACCTGGGCCACCGTTCCTGGCAGGTCGACTTCGCCACCAGGCTCCAGGAGGCCGCCGTCTGGAAGATGGTCGCGTTCATCCTGGAGTCCGCCGTCTTCGCCCTGATCGGCCTCCAGCTGCCCTTCGTACTGAAGGGGCTCGGTACGTACGCCGTGGCCGAGGCCTTCTGGTACGCGGTGGCGGTGTTCCTGGCGGTCGTCGTGGTCCGGTTCATCTGGGTCTATCCGGCGACCTATGTGCCACGCCTGCTGTCGAAACGGATCCGCGAACGGGAACCCGAGACCGACTGGACCTCGCCGCTGATCGTCGGCTGGGCCGGGATGCGCGGGGTCGTCTCGCTCGCCATCGCCTTCTCCATCCCGCTGGTCACGAGCGACGGCGAGGCGTTCCCGGCGCGCAACCTGGTGCTCTTCCTGACGTTCACCACGGTCATCGGCACTCTGGTCGTCCAGGGGCTCACCCTGCCGGTCATGGTGAAGGTCCTGAAGCTTCCGGGCCGCGACCGGCAGGCCGAGACCCTCGCCGAGGCACAGGCCCAGAGCTCGGCGTCCACGGCCGCCGAGGCGCGCCTGGAGGAGCTGCTCGCCGATCAGCGCAACTGCCTGCCCCAGCCGCTCACCGACCGGCTGCGCACCGTCCTGGAGCGCCGCCGCAACGCCGTCTGGGAACGGCTCGGTGCGCCCAATCCCGTGACGGGGGAGTCGGCGGACGACACCTACCGGCGTCTGGCCGGCGAGATGATCGAGGCCGAGCGCGAGGTCTTCGTGCGGCTGCGGGACGAGCGCAGCATCGACGACGAGATGATGCGGACCCTGCTCAGGCGTCTCGACCTGGAGGAGGCCGCGGCCTACCGGGAGGACGCGGACTGATCGTCCGGGCGCCCCGTGATCACGGCCGCGACGGCGGTTCCGGCGGGGAACGCACCCTCCCCGGCCAGCACCGTCAGCGCGTACAGGAGCTTGGCCACATAGAGCCGCTCGACCGGCAGCCCGTGGCGGTCCTCGAAGTCGTCGGCGAAGGCATGCAGTGCGGGTGTGGTGCGGGCGTATCCGCCGAAGTGGAAGCGGTCGTCCAGGGACCACGCTCCGGCCGGGCCGCCGAACGCCTCCTGCTGGAGGTCCCGTACCGCGTCCCCCAGGAAGCCGCCGCGCAGGACCGGGATGCCGAGGGCGCGCTGCCCCGGTGCCAGTCCTGCGGCGAGTCCGGCGAGGGTGCCTCCGGTGCCGCAGGCCACCGCCGCCACGTCGGCGGCTCCGCGCAGCTCGTGCCCGAGCTCTGTGCAGCCCTGTGCGGCCAGCGCGTTGCTGCCGCCCTCCGGGACGACCTCGCACTCCCCGTAGGCGCTCAGCAGGCGGGCCAGGACCCGTGGATCGGCTTTGGCGCGGTACGTCTGCCGGTCCACGAAGTGCAGCCGCATGCCGTCGGCCGCGCAGCGGGCGAGCGAGGGGTTGAGCGGGCGGTGTGCGAGTTCGTCGCCCCGGACGACGCCGACGGTGCGGAAGCCCAGCAGCCGGCCCGCGGCGGCCGTGGCCCGCAGATGGTTGGAGTACGCGCCGCCGAAGGTCAGCACGGGACGGCCGGCGGCGGCGCGGAGGTTCGGGGCCAGCTTGCGCCACTTGTTGCCCGACAGGTCCGGATGGATCAGGTCGTCGCGCTTGAGGAGCAGCGTCACACCATGACGTGCGAAGCGCTCGTCCTCGGCCGGCTGCAGGGGCGAGGGGAGCACCGGCTGCAGACGGGAGAGGCCCGGGTCCTGTCCAGGAACCGGCGCGCCGGGGGGCGTGGTGGGCATGCCTCCATTGTGGCCGGGCCCCGCTCCGGCCGGAGCGGACCCCGGCCGGAGCGGGCCTCGGCCGGAGCGGGCCTCGGCTACTTGAGGCGGTCGTGGATACGTGCCCGCATGGAGGTCATCGAGAAGCCTCGCGGGTCGACCTTGCCCGGCTGCCACTCGCGGTGGCCGATGACCGACCGGGACGTCCAGTGGTGGTGTCGGCAGATCGCGGCCGCCGCCTTCTCGATGGCTTCGAGCTGGACGGCGGGCCAGGGATCCTTGCCATTGCCGAGGTTCTCGCACTCGAAGCCGTAGAAATGCCGGTTCCCGTCGGTGTTGGCCTCGTTGTCCGACGGCAGGCCCTTCTCGGCGATGACGGCGCGCAGCACGTCGTCGTCGCCGAGCCCGGCGTGGTTGGTCCGCCCGTAGCCGACCAGGTGGACCCGGCCGTCCTTGGCGATGACGCCGTGGCACAGCGGCCCCGGCAGCGCGGCGTGTCCGTCGCGGCAGACCCGGACGGTCGCGGCGGTGCCGCTGGTGACCGTGTGATGGATCATCACGCCGTTGACCGGCCCCCATGGGCCCTTGTGGTTGCGGTTGTGGGTGCGCCAGTCGCCGACCTGGACGACGGTGAGCCCTTCGTCCTTGAGGGCGTCGAGAAAGATGCTCGCGGACATGGGTGAGGACATGACCGACTCCTTCGTGCGTGGGGGAGTGTGTCCGTACAGCGCTTGTACCCGACGGGCGGGGCCCCGGACCAGTTACGAGGGGATTCGGGGGCCCTGTTCGGGCGCTGTGCGAGCCGATCCGGTCAATTCCGCGAGCGCTGACCGGGATTCAGCCCTGGGCGAGCCACAGGTCGGGGCCGAACACCTCGTAGTGGATGTCGGCCGCCGGGACACCCTTGGCGAGCAGCTGGGTGCGCACGGCCCGCATGAAGGGCAGCGGGCCGCAGAGGTACGCGTGGGTGCCGGACGGGATCACGACGCCGGTCAGGTCGACCAGGCCGGTGCGGTCCGCCGGGTGGCCCGGCTCGGGGGCCTCGTACCAGAAGTGCGCAGCGGCGTCCGGCAGTTTGGCGGTGAACAGGGCGTGGTCGGCGCGCAGTGCGTGGTCGGCGGGGGAGCGGTCGCCGTGCACCACGGCCACCGGCGCACGGTGACCGGAGTCCGCGAGGTGCTCCAGCATCGACAGCATCGGGGTGCAGCCGATGCCCGCGGAGGCGAGCAGGAGCGGGGCATCGGTGGACTTCAGTACGAGATCGCCGTACGGGGCCGAGATCCGGAGCCGGTCACCGGCTCCGACCTGCGCGTGCAGGTGCCGCGAGACCTCGCCGTCGGGCGCGCCTTCGCCGTGCACCCGCTTGACGGTGAACGAGCGAAGTGCCGAACCGGGGGCGGAGGAGAGGCTGTACTGGCGTATCTGGCGGGCGCCGTCGGGGAGTTCGACCTGCACGGACACGTACTGACCGGGGTGGAAGGCGGGGGCGGGGGCGCCGTCGGCCGGGCGGAGCTGGAACGTGGCGACGTCTGCGGTCTCCTCGGTGCGGGAGGCCACCTCCCAGTCGCGCCAGACGTCGCCGGCGACGACGCCCTGCTGTGCGTAAAGCCGGTCCTCGATGGCGATGAGGGCGTTGGCCATCAGCCAGTAGACCTCGTCCCAGGCGGCTGCGACCTCGGGGGTCACCGCGTCGCCGAGCACCTCGGCGATGGCCGCGAACAGGTGGGTGTGCACGACGTCGTACTGGGCGGCCGTGACGCCGAGCGAGGCGTGCTTGTGCGCGATGCGGTCGAGCATCACGTCGGGACGGGTGCCGGGGTGCTCGACCAGCTGGGTCGCGAACGCGGCGATGGAGCCCGCGAGCGCCTGGCGCTGGGCGCCGGAGGCCTGGTTGCCGCGGTTGAACAGGTCACGCAGCAGTTCCGGATGGGCGTCGAACAGCTTGCGGTAGAAGAGATCGGCGATGTCCCCGATGGCCGCGCCGACGGCGGGAAGGGTGGCACGGACAGTGACGGTCGACGGCTCGGAGAGCATCGTTGACTCCTCGGATTCAGAATTGGCATCTGAGATGCGTATTTAAGAGCAGTGTAGGAACCGGGCCGTGGGCCCGGTTCGGCGGGGGGTGGTTCAGTCGTCCACCGGCGGCCTGCTGCTGATGCCGATCAGCAGGGGGCCGGTCGGCGAGGAGACGAGTCCGGCGACGGTCAGCGGGTCCAGGGAGGCGTAGAAGGCCTCCGAGGCCGCGCGCAGGGCGTTGCGCAGCCGGCAGGCCGACCGCAGTGGGCACGGGGTGGCGCCCTCGCACTCGACGACGTCGCCCGGGCCCTCCAGTTCGCGGACGAGCCCGCCGATGGAGGCGGAGCGGCCGGCTCCGGTGAGGGTGAGTCCGCCGCCGCGGCCCCGCCGCGCCTCGACCAGGCCGAGGTGCTGGAGGCGGGCCACGACCTTCGCGGCGTGGGAGTACGGCACCTGCATGGTCGCCGCCACCTCCCGGGTGGTCGGCGGATCCTCGTTCTCCACGACGGCGAGACGCATCAGTACGCGCAGCGCCACGTCGGTGAATCTCGTCAGCCGCATGCCGGTCACGGTAAGTGAATTTGCATTCCGTATGCAAATTAATCGGGCGGAGCAGGTATCGCGCAGCGTGGTGCCCAACCCAAAGCCTGATTAGTCACACTCTTTTGTGTAATGGCGTGCCGAGTCCGCATGCTGAAAGGTTCTTCTCGCAGGTCAGCCGATGAATCGAGAGGACGACAGATGTCCGTTGGCGAAGAGGTTCAGAACGCGCAGGTGTCGCCGCAGCAGAGTCTTGGCACGGCAGCCGCGCGGAACCTCGCGACGACCACCAAGTCCGCTCCGCAGATGCAGGAGATCACCTCACGGTGGCTGTTGAAGATGCTGCCGTGGGTCCAGGTGCAGGGCGGCACCTACCGGGTGAACCGGCGGCTGAGCTATTCGGTCGGGGACGGCAGGGTGACCTTCGTACAGACCGGTGACCGGGTCTCGGTCATCCCCGCCGAGCTCGGTGAACTGCCGGCCCTGAGGGACTTCGGGGACGAGGAAGTGCTCGCCGAACTGGCCAGGCGGTGCGAGCAGCGCGACATTCCCGCCGGACAGCTCCTGGCCACGGCGGGCGAGGCCGCGGACCGGGTCTTCCTGCTGGCGCACGGAAAGGTCGAGAAGGTAGGCACCGGGCTCTACGGGGACGAGACGGTGCTCGGGGTCCATGCCGACGGGTCCTACTTCGGCGACCACTCCCTGATCGAGGGCGACGCCCTCTGGGAGTACACGGCCCGCGCCGTCACGGCGTGCACGGTTCTGACGCTGAGGCGGGCCGATGTGCTCAACCTCGCCGAGCGGGCCGAATCGCTGCGCACCCATCTGGCCGGGCTGCTCGCCATCCCGCAGCAGCGCACCAACAAGTACGGCGAGGCGGAGATCGATCTGTCCGCGGGCCATGTCGGCGAGACCGTCGTCCCGCACACGTACGTGGACTACGAATCCGCGCCCCGCGAGTACGAACTGAGCGTCGCCCAGACCGTGCTGAAGGTCCACAGCAGGGTCGCCGACCTCTACAACCAGCCGATGAACCAGACCGAGCAGCAGTTGCGGCTCACGGTCGAGGCGCTGCGCGAGCGCCAGGAGCACGAGCTCATCAACAACCGGGAGTTCGGCCTGCTCAACAACTGCGACTACGGACAGCGGCTTCAGCCGCACGACGGGGCGCCCAGCCCCGACGACATGGACGAACTGCTGTCGCGCCGACGCGGATCGAAGCTCTTCCTCGCCCACCCGAGGGCCATCGCGGCCTTCGGCCGCGAGTGCAACAAACGCGGTCTGGTGCCGGAGAGCGTGGACGTCGGCGGACACCACGTGCCGGCCTGGCGGGGGGTCCCGATCTTCCCGTCCAACAAGATCCCGGTCACGGACGCCCGCACCACGTCGATCATCTGCATGAGGACAGGCGAGGCCGAACAGGGCGTCATCGGCCTCCAGCAGACGGGAATCCCGGACGAGATCGAGCCCAGCCTTTCGGTCCGCTTCATGGGGATCGACGAGCAGGCGATCATCTCCTACCTCGTGACGGCCTACTACTCGGCGGCCGTACTGGTCCCGGACGCCCTCGGTGTCCTGGAGAACGTCGAGGTCAGCCGCTGGCGGTGAGTCCACGGGGTCCCTGGCCCGCCGGGTCCGGGGCCCCGTCGGCCGCAGCCGGCGCGCCCACAGCAACCACCCACGTCCCCGGCCCCCGGGGCGACAGTCATCGGGGGCCGGGGACGGCAACGACCGGGGTGACCGATTGACCATGACCCGTACCGACGCCGCCGCCACCGAGGGCAATGAGGCCGCGGCGCTCCTGGAGTACACCCGGACCCTCGTCGATCCGCATCTGCGGGCCGCGGTCGCCTCGCTGCCGGGGTCGATCCGGCGCGTCGCGATGTACCACTTCGGCTGGGAGCACGCCGATGGCAGCCCCGCCGCGAGCGGCGCCGGAAAGGCGATCAGACCCGCGCTCGTCCTCGCCGCCACCAGGGCGCTCGGAGGTGATCCGAGGGAGGCCGTGCGGGCGGCCGTCGCCGTGGAACTGGCCCACAACTTCACCCTGTTGCACGACGACGTCATCGACGAGGACCGCACCCGCCGCCACCGGGCCACGGCCTGGACGGTCTTCGGTATCCCGGACGCCGTCATCGCGGGCGATGCCATGCTCGCCCTGGCCCAGCGGCTTCTGGCCGAGGACGCCCGCTCGGTGTCGGCCCGCGCCTCGGCCCGGCTCTCCACGTGCGTCATCGAGCTGTGCGCGGGCCAGCAGGCGGACTGCGCCTTCGAGGAACGCGGGCCGGACGAGGTCTCGTTGGACGAGTGCCTCACCATGGCGACGGCGAAGACGGGCGCGCTGCTCGGCTGCGCCTGCGCGCTGGGCGCGCTCTACGCGGGCGTGGAGGAGCGCGCCGTCGGCGCGATGGACGGCTTCGGCCGGGAGGCCGGACTCGCCTTCCAGCTCATCGACGACCTGATCGGCATCTGGGGCGATCCCGCCCAGACCGGGAAGCCGGTCGGCGCCGACCTCTCCGCCCACAAGAAGTCGCTGCCCGTGGTCGCCGCGCTGACCTCGGGCACCCCGGCGTCGGCGGAGCTCGCCGCGCTCTACCGGGGTCCCATGAACACGGCCGGTGAGGTGCGGCGCGCGTCCGATGCCGTGGACCGGGCGGGCGGCCGTGACTGGGCGCAGGCCTGTGCCGCGGACCGGATGGCACGCGCGATGTACCACCTGTCCCGGGCGGTGCCCGATCTGTCGGCGGCGGGCGATCTCCTGGCGCTGGCGGAGTTCGTCACCCGCCGGACTCACTGAACGGAGGCACCATCAGAACGCAATCCGGCGGGGGAAGTACGAGGCCGGGCGGCGGCGGACAGGGGATCAGGGATCGGCCGAGGTCACAGGGGTCGGGCGGTGAAGTGGAGGGCGGCACGGGGAGTGTCCGAGCCACGGGCTACAGTCCCTGCCCATGACAGATGAGTCGTGGGCAGGGTGGTACCGGGACCGACAGGGCTCCGATGCCGTCATCCTCACCACCGACGGACAGCAGCTCCGCCTTCGTATCAGGGGCGTCGATTTCGAGGGCAAGAGCTTCGACGACCTGTGCCCGGTGTCGGGCATGCCGCCGGAGAGCGGGATGTTCGCCCTGGCGGACGGGGTGCTCAACGACTGCGTCCTGGAATGGGACCTGCCGTTCCCCGTCACGGTGGACGGCGCGGTCCATCAGGCCACGCTGAGCTGCCTGTTGTCGCTGCGCAGGCCCGACCCGTATCTCTATCTGGAGCTGCGGTACGGCGGTGCGGCCTTCCGGTCCCACCGTGCGGAGAGTGACTTCGGGGCCGCGCTCGCCACCATCCAGCGGTCCCTTCCGCCCGGGATCCGACTGCAGACGTGCATAGCGTGCGCCTTCTCCGACTACTTCCCGGCACCCGGCCGCGGGCTCTCCGGTGGTCTCGCCTGCTTCCGGGGGGCCAAGGAGGCCTACCGTGGGGCGACCGGCGAGGGCGACGTCCTCGATCTGTGGGACCGGCGCAGCGGATTCGTCCAGGAGGTGTGGAGCTGCCCCGAGTTCGAGCAGCGCCCGGAGGAGGGCGCCGGCACCGGACACCGCGGCGCGTTCCCCCTCGAAAGGGCCTGACGCCACACCGACGGGCCGCGCGTAGCGGCTCGGTGTTTCACCCACCCCACACAACTCAGCCCCCTGATAACCCCGAACCGGCCTGACGGCGTGACACCGTCCGGCCGGTTTCTCGTTGTTGCCACGCGACCACGCGACCACGCGACCACGCGACCACGCGACCACGTTGCCCCAGCTCCATTGTTCTACTAGCATGCAAACAATGGAGGTTTTGATGAACCGGAAGAACGCCGGCCGCGTGGCTCTCGCCGCTCTGCCGTTCCTGCTTGCCCTCGCCGTCGACCTGATCCTCTTCGCGACGCGCCTCGACCGCCTGCCGGCCCAACTGGCCAGCCACTTCGTGGGCAACGGCCAGGTGGACGACTATGCGGGCCGGACCTCGTACGTCGTCATCACCACGGTGCTGCTCGTCGGTGTCGGCGCACTGTGGGCCCTTATGGCCGCCAAGGGAGGCTTCCCCGGCCCGGCGCTCAACAGGGCGATCGCCGGCGGATATGCCGTCGCCGGGTTCCTGGGCTACCTGATGGCAGTGGTCCTGCTCGTCAACGTGGACGCCGCCCAGGACGCGCAGGGCCGCGCCCAGGACGTCTCGTTCCCGATGTGGCATCTGGCCGCCGCACTGGGGGTTGCCGCACTCGCCTTCGGGCTGGGGCTGCTGCTCGCCGCGCTCCTGCCCGTAGGTGAGCAGCCGTCGGTGCACGGCGGGGACGGGGACGGGGAACGGATCGCGCTGGCCGCAGGGGAGGTCGCGGGGTGGGCGCGCAGCGCGGGGAACCGATGGCTGCTGCCGGTGGCGGTCCTGGCCTGCGGGGGAGGAGTGGCCCTGCTGTTCACCGCGGGCTGGATCGCTGCGGTTCCGGCCCTTCTGGTCGGGCTGCTCCTCGTGAGCTTCGCCCGTCCGTACGTGGCCGTGGACCGGCGTGGGATCACCGTCTCCGGGATGCTGCCGTGGCCGCGCGTCCACGTCCCACTCGACCGGATCGAGGGGGCGGTCAGCCGGGACATCAGGCCGCTCGCCGAGTACGGGGGCTGGGGATACCGGATCCGTCCGGGACGGACCGGCGTCATGATCCGTTCCGGCGAGGGGATCGTGGCGCGGCTGGCCGACGGCCGGGACTTCGCGGTGACGGTCGACGACTCGGAGACCGCTGCAGCGCTCCTCAACACCCTGATCGACCAGCGCCGGACGGAGCACTGACCATGCTCTTCCGGGTCGACCCCACCTCCACCGTGCCGCTCGGCGACCAGATCGCGGCCTGCGTGCGCCGCGCCGTCGCCGACGGGGCGGTGACCCCCGGTGAGCGGCTGCCCGCCGCCCGGGTCCTCGCCGAATCGCTCGGCGTGAACGTGCACACGGTCCTGCGTGGCTACCAGCGGCTGCGCGAGGAGGGGCTGATCGAGCTGCGTCGAGGTCGCGGCGCGGTCGTCGCCGACGGAGCCTCCCCGCACCGCGCCAGGCTGCTGGAGCGGGTGCGCGAGATGGTCGGTGAGGCGCGTGAGCTCGGCATGACGGAGGACGAACTGCTGGCCCTGGTCCGAAGCGAGCTCGCCACCGGGTGATGGCTGCGCCCCCACCGGGTGATGGCTGCGCCCCCACCGGTCCCCGCGAAGGGCCACCCCGTCCTGCGAGGTGGCCCTTCGCGACGCGGTCGGAACCGCTGCGTGCCGACGCGGTCAGGAGCCGCTCCGCGCCGACGCGGTCAGGACTTGCTCCGCGCCGACGCGGTCGGAACCGCTACGCGCGAGCGCGGTCAGGAACCGCTGCGTGCCAGCGCGGCCGCGAAGCCGTTCTGCCAGAGGTAGTTCACCTCGCCGCGCTCATTGGAGTCCGGATACGGATTGGTGCACGAGGGGCCGGGGCCCCCGCCCGACATCAGCTCACTGCACGGGCCCGAGTAGTGGTCCGGCAGGCCGAGGACGTGCCCCGTCTCGTGGGTCGTGACACGGGTGGAGTCGTACTGCTGGTTCTGCGCGTAGTCCAGGAAGATGTAGCCGTTGCCGTGCCCGTCGGTGCTCGCGTACGAGCCACTCGGGTCGTTGCCCTCGTAGTACGAGAAGTCGGCGTTGGAGCCTTCCTGCAGCCGGACGTTGGAGACCGAGCTGTTCCAGATCTGCGCGCTGCTGGATATCTCCGAGCGGAAGCTCGGCGCATTGGCGGCGCTGTAGACGATGGTGACGGCCTGGACGCCCGGGTGGGCGGCCCGCTTCTCGGCCACCGACTTCGCCACCGCCTCGAAGAACGCCTTGTTGGCGGCGGCGCTCTCGTGCGATCCGGAGTGCGAGGCGTACGCGGAGTGGACGGCGGAGGCGGATGCGGGGGGAGCGGCCGGCGCCGGGACGGCGGAGGCGATCGCGGGCGCGGTGCCCAGTGCGGCGGCGAGGCCGAAGCCGAGGCCGATCACGGCCGACATGACGGTCCTGGGGTGTCTCATGGGGGGTCTCCTGCCGGTTACCTGCCAGGGGGACCCGTCCGGTCAGCGGACGCGGACGGGGGCGGTACGCAGCGAGTGTCGGGGAACGCGGCTCCGTGCGGACGATGTCAACCGGCGATAGCGCTGCCCTATCGCCCGCCGGAACCACGAGCGCACGGTGGATGCACGCCGCCCCAACAGCCCCTGAATTGATGCTATTTGATGGGGTTATGGCGTCTGGTGCGGCAGGACTCGGCCGTCCTACTCTCGACAGATGGAGCTTGAGGTGAGGCACCTCAGGGCGCTGTGCGCCATCGCCGACACCGGCAGCCTGCGCCGGGCGGCCCGCAGACTGGGCGTCAGCCAGCCCTCGCTCACCACCCAGTTGCGCCGGATCGAGAACGCACTGGGCGCCGAACTGTTCAGCCGTGAACGCACTGGTTGCCGCCCCACCCCGCTGGGCAGCGCCGTCCTCAGCAGGGCCCGCCCCCTCGTCGACGGCATGAGCGCGCTGGTCGCCGACGCGAAGGCGGAGGCGGACGCCGCCCGGGCGGACGGGCCGCAACTGCGGATCGGCTGCACCGCCAGCCGTGTCATCGGTGGCTGGCTGCGCAGACTGCGGCTCCAGCTGCCGGGTACGGACATCTCGCTGCGGGTCGACGTGTCGGCCCGCGCGCTGCTGCGCTCGGTCGGGGCGGGCCGGCTCGACGTCGCCTTCGTGCACGAGGTGGAGGGCTGCCCGCTGTCCGTTCCGGACGGATTGGACCAGCGCGTCCTGCTGGACCGTGAACCGCAGTTCATCTCCATGGCCCGTGACCATCCGGCGGCCGCGCTGCCCGTCGTAGACCTGGCTGACCTGGCCGCCGACCGGTGGATGGTCGATCCCTCGGTGGACGGCGAATGGGACGGCCTGCGCCGGGTGTTCGGTGCTGCCGGCGTCGCGCCGACCGTGCTGCACGGTGACTACCTCACCGCCGCCTCACTCGTCGTCCTCGGCGAGGCGGTGGCACCCTGCCAGCCCACCTCGGGCCCGCGCGACGACATGGCGATCCGTCCGCTGCGCGACGACCCGCTCGCCGTGCGGCTGCTCCTGATCTCCCGGCCGGGGGCCGACATGACGGTGGTGTACGGGGAGCTGGAGGCCGCCTACCGGGAGGCGGCCCAGCGGGCGTCCGGCTACCACCAGTGGCTGCTGCGCCACCGCAGCCCGCTCGCCCGGTCCTGAGAGCTGTCCCGCGAGGGATTGCGGGACGTCCCTGGCGGCCTCGTGCACGACAGGCACCGTCGCTGCATCCGTGCAGGTCAACGGCTCGGGCGCCGCGACGACGCACGCGGCTGACCTGTGGCGATGCCTGTCGTGCGCGAGGGCGTGGCCGTGTCCGCCAGGTCTCGCCCGGTCTGCGGCCGGGAGGCGATGGTTTGCGGGCGTTCCCGGGCGCGGAGCCGCCCGGGTGCGGAGGGGCCGTTCCGGTGTGCCGCACCGGTCCGGAGTGATTCAGCCGAGAGCGAGGACCGTCCCGGACCGGGGTGCGAGCGGGCAGAGTCGGGGCATGAGGCTTCTGATGCTGGGTGGTACGGAATTTGTCGGCAGGGCCGTCACCGAGGCCGCGCTCGCACGCGGCTGGGAGGTCACGGTGTTTCACCGCGGCCGCCACGCACCACCGCCCGGAGTGGCCGAACTGCTCGGCGACCGCACCGCGGAGGACGGCCTCGCCGCGCTCGCAGGGGTCGCGGAACCGGACGACGGGACCTGCGCCTGGGACCTGGTGGTCGACACCTGGAGCGGCGCGCCCTCGGCCGTGCGGGACGCGGCCCGGCTGCTGTCCGGCAGGGCCGCGCGGTATTCGTACGTCTCCAGCCGGTCGGTGTACGACTACCCGGCACCGGCGGGCCTGCCCGAGGACGGTCCGCTGGTGGAGGGCGCATCGCCGGACGCCGGCGGCGACGTCTCGTACGCCCTGGCCAAGCGCGGCGGTGAACTGGCCGCACTGGAGGCCTTCGGGGACCGGGCACTCCTCGCCCGCGCCGGGCTGATCATCGGCCCCTGGGAGAACGTCGGCCGGCTGCCGTGGTGGCTGACGCGGATCGCCCGCGGTGGTCCCGTGCTCGCGCCCGGCACACCGGACCTGGGCCTGCAGTACGTCGATGTGCGCGACCTCGCCGAATGGCTGCTGGATGCCTCCGGGAAGGGGCTGCACGGACCGTACAACCTGGTCAGCCACCCTGGGCACACCACGATGGGCGAGCTGCTGAACGCCTGCGTGCGCGCCACCGGTTCCGATGCCGAGCTGCGCTGGACCGACACGGAGCGGATCCTCGCGGCAGGTGTCGAACCCTGGACCGACCTGCCGCTCTGGCTGCCGCCGGGGGAGCTGTACGACTCCATCCACCGGAGCGATGTCCGCAGGGCGCACGGAACGGGACTGCGCTGCCGGCCGGTCGAGGAGACCGTCGCCGACACCTGGGCCTGGCTGTGCGACATCGGCGGTACGGCTCCGCAGCGCGCCGACCGGCCGGCTGCGGGGATCGATCCGGCGATCGAGGCGAAGCTGCTGGCGGGCTGACGGCGGCCGCACCGGAAGAGCGACTTCCCGCGGCGGCAGTCGGCGGATCCGGGCCGACCTCCCGGCGTGGCACGACCGATGGATACTCAATAAAGCTGCATATTGCGCTGTATGGGATCAAATATTCTCAGAAGCGGAAAAAAACACCGCGTGGCGGTGACGGTGGCGGCGGCAGCAGCCATGGTGGGGGCCATCGCGCCCACCGCGGCCGCCGACCCGCTGCCGGGGGGTCTCGGCCCGTGCCTCGGAGACGACTGTCCTTCGACCTGGCCGGATCCGAACAGTGATCCCGTCACCTACCACGACAGCAACATCAATATCTTCGTCGGTGGCGACTACCTCGTGAGGGAGGCCGCCGCGGAGGCCGAGGGCAAGATCGTCACCCTGGGCCAGTTCGACATGAGGAAGCGGGAAGGCGTCTCCGAGATCTACAACGTCGGTGTCGCCGGCGTGGGATCGCGGGTGCCGCCACCCAACGGTGCCGACTACCTGACTGTCGGCGGTGACCTGACCGTCCAGAGCGGGAAGCGGCTCCTCGCCGAAGAGGGGGGCAACCACGGCGTGGTGCGCTACGCCCAGGGGCTCAGCGGGACGGTGATCCCCGGCCCGGTCCACGACGCGGACGCCACCGATCCGTACACCCCGCTGCGCGACCAGCTGACGGCGGCCAGCCACTGCTACGCGTACGACGACAACGAGGACCACCGTCGTCCGGCGAACGGCACGGTGGAGAAGGACGGCGCCGACACCTACTTCAACGGCGACGGAACCTCTGCCCTCCAGGTCTTCTCGGTGGACGCCGACCTGACCACGGAGGCGGGCGGCCAGGCCGGCATCTCCTTCCGTGACATCCCGGACGGCGCGACCGTGCTGGTCAACCTCTACGGCAGCACGCGCAACATCAGTACGTACATGGGCTCGTTGCCGCAGTCCGGGCTCCGCGAGCACCTGATGTGGAACTTCCCGGACGCGACCACGATCGGGCTGAAGGGAACCGGCCAGTTCCAGGGCAGCGTGCTGATCGGGCAGCAGTCCAGCATCGCGACCCTCGCCATGAGTGGCACCAGCGGCCGTTTCTACAGCGCCGGTTCGCTGACCCACACCTCGGAGGGGGAGTCGGGCGGCCAGGAGCTGCACGCCTATCCGTTCGACGGTGACCTGCCGGACTGCGGCGAGGAGCCCTCGCCCTCTCCGTCCCCCACGGACGAGTCCCCCTCGCCGTCGCCCTCCCCGACGGACGAGTCGCCGTCACCGACTCCCTCACCGAGCGACGAGTCCCCGGCCCCTTTCCCTTCCCCCTCGGAGTCGACGCCGGCCCCGCACCCCACCCCGACGCACAGCTGGCCGCCCGGGCCGCCCCATCCCGGCGGACAGCTCCCGGACACGGGCTCGCGCGGCGGTGAATGGGTGATCGGCGGGATCGCGGCCGCCCTGCTGGTCGCTGGATCGGCGGCCACGCTGATGGCCCGGAGAGCGCGTCGCCGCGGCTAGTTTTGGCCCATGGCCGAACTGCTGCACCTGACCGAACGCCCGTTGTGGGAGGCGGCCCGCGGGATCGGGACATACGAGATGTCCACCCGCGGCCGCACCCTGCACGAAGAAGGTTTCATCCACTGCTCGCTGCCGCACCAGCTCGCCGGTGTGGCCGAGCTGCTGTACGGCGCCGGGAGCCGGGCCGGGGCCGGTGACCAGGACCTGGTGGTGCTCGTCATCGACACCGAACGGCTCCCCGCGCCCGTGCGCTACGAGTCGCTCCCGCCCGGCGGCGAGGAGTTCCCGCACATCTACGGACCGGTTCCGGTCGAGGCGGTCGTGGAGGTGCGCCCCTGGCCGCGCAAGGAAGGCAACCCCTCATGAACCACACAGACCGCACGCAGGATTCCGAAGGCGTCACGAACGGCCCGCTCACCGCCGTCACCGGTGCGAGCGGCGCGCTCGGCGGCCGCGTAGCGAAGCGGCTGACCCGGGCGGGCGTCCCCGTACGGCTCCTCGGCCGCGACCCTTCCCGGCTGCCCGAACTCCCCGGGGCCGACACCGCACCGGCCGCCCCCTACGGCGACGGGGAGGCCATGCGCCGCGCCCTGGCGGGGGCGCACACCCTGTTCCTCGTCTCGGCGCACGAGAGCCCGGACCGGGTGCACGAGCACACGACGGCCGTGGATGCGGCGGTCGCGGCAGGCGTCGAGCGGATCGTGTACGTCTCCTTCCTCGGCGCCGCACCCGACGCGACGTTCACCTTCGCCCGCGACCACTGGGACACCGAGGCCCACATCCGGGTCTCCGGCGTCCGGCACACCTTCCTGCGCGACAGCTGGTATCTGGCCGGCCTCCCGGCGATGACCGGCACCGACGGCGTCCTGCGCGGACCGGCCGGCGACGGCAGGGTCGCGGCGGTGGCCCACGAGGACATCGCCGACGCGGCGACCGCGGTCCTGCTGGCCGGCGCCGACCCCACCGGCCCGACGCACGACGGGGAGACGTACGACCTGACCGGTCCCGAGGCGTTCACCCTCGCCGAGGCCGCGGAGGAGCTGAGCCGGGTCACCGGACGGACCATCACCTATGTGCCGGAGACCCGGGAGGAGGCCTACGCCTCGCGGTCCCGCTACGGCGCACGGGGCTGGGAGGTGGCCGGCTGGGTGACGTCGTACGAGGCCATCGCGGCCGGGGAGATGGCAGAAGTCTCGGACGCCGTGGCCTCCCTCACCGGCCGGCCGCCCATGAGCCTGGCCACGTACCTCCGCGAGCACCCGAACAGCTACCGCCACCTCCTCACCCCGGGCTGACGGCCGATGCGCACGGAAACCCCCTGGGGCCCCTGGGACCCGATGTCCCTCGCCGATGCCGTGCGCCTGCTCTCCCCGCTGCGTACGCCGTGGTGGATCGCGGGCGGGTACGCGGTCGAGCTGGCCGTGGGCCGCGCCTACCGGGACCACGGCGACATCGACGTACTCCTGCTGCGCCACCACCAGCTCGCCGTCCAGCGGATCCTGCCGGACGGGCAGTGGTGGGCCGCCGATCCGCCCGGCACCCTGCGGCCCTGGCTCCCCGGCGAGATCCTGCCGCCGCAGGTCCACGACATCTGGTGCCGGCCGGACGCGGGCGAACCGTGGCGCGTGCAGTTCATGCTCGACGACACGGAGGACGGCGACTGGGTGTTCCGCCGCGACCCGAGGATCCGCCTCCCGCTGGAGCGGCTCGGCAGGGTGTCCGAGGACGGCGTTCCCTACCTCGCTCCCGAAGTTCAGCTCCTCTACAAGTCCAGGTCCCGGCGCCCCAAGGACGAGCAGGACTTCGAGGCCGCGCTGCCCGTACTCGGCGACGACCAGCGCGCCTGGCTGACCGAGACGATCACCCTGGCCGAGGGCGCCGGCCACCCCTGGGCAGCCCGGCTGCGGGCGGGCTGACGGTCATCCCAGGCGGGTGAGGCGGCCGGCTCGGATCATGTACGCACCGGCCCTCGCGGCCGCCCTCGTCCTGCCGGCGCCCTGCTCACCGGATCCTTCCTCCGCCTCCGCCTCCGCCTCCGCCTCCGCCTCCGCCTCCGCCTCCGCCTCCGCCTCCGCCTCCGCCTCCGCCTCCGCCTCCGCCTCCGCCTCCGGCCCCCGGCGCGCGCGGGCGCGCACTGTACGCACACGGCCGACCGGAGACGCGGGACCCGAAGGGGCCCCGCGTCTCTGCTTCCGGCCTCAGGCCGAGAGGCCTTCAGGGGGCATCACCTGCCTGGCCGGACAGCTTGACGGGCCTGCCCGCTGTCCCAGCGGAGGATCTGCCGCATCCCTGCGGTGTCACGCCGAGTGATCCGTCGGCGCGTGCGAAATTCGAAGGCGGCGGAGCGCAGGCGGCTTATACGATCACCGGCGGGACGGGGCTCGTAGCGCAGTGGTCGTCGCGCCTTCACCGCATGTGGGAGGACGCCGGTTCGAATCCGGTCGGCCCCGCCCCCTCTGCGCTTGGCTGCGATCGGCACGGCCGAGGTCCTCAGACTCACCGAGCCGGCCGGGGCCGCCGGTGCGCGGTCCGCGGACCGGACACCTGGTCGAACGCGAGGAGTTGGCAGGGCTGATGAGCACACCCGAACCACTGACCGACGAAGAGCTCGCCGATATGGAGGAGCTCGTCGAGTTCACGACCCCTGGTCCCTGGTATGTCCGGATACTCGACGACGACTGGGCCATGGGGCTCGTTGCCGTCAGCACGGTGCCCGACACCGGGCTCGGCGAACGCTGGCCCGGCTTCGACCACCATGAGATCGTGGCCGCCACCCTCGTCCAGCAGCCGCGCTACGTCGATGTCGCGGACGAACGCTGGGACGAGAACGCCCGGTTCATCGCCAACGCCCGCCAGGACGTCCCTCGCCTGATCGCAGAGATCCGCCGCCTACGCGCCGCGCTCGAAGGCGGGGCGGCACAGGACGCGGGGACGAACTGATCACGCGGGGCGGTCCCTCGGGCCGGTGTTCGCCGCGCGACGGCGGGCACGGGCGCCCGGCCGTCGGAGTCGGCCGCCCCCGGACACGACTGCTCTGCTCTGCCGCTGTCACGCCGCGGAGCTGACCGGTATCAACCGCCGGACGCTCCAACGCATCGAGCACGGCGGCGACCCGCGGTACAGTCACCTGATCCGCATCGCGCCGCGCTGAACGTGGACCTCGCCGACCCCGTGAGGGGATAGGGTCCGCCCGCCCTCGACCACTGCTGGCCCCGGGTACGGGCGTGAGCTCAGCGGGCCGGGTACGAGCGCGGCCGGGACCTCGGGATGTCGCACACCACCCGGTGCACAAGGATCGTGACCCCGGGGCCGGTCGCCCCCGGGATCGTGTACGGCACCGCTTCCTTGCGCTCCATCGGCTGGTCGCAGCGGTCGCACCTCATCGGCTGTCCCTCCACGCTTGGCCGAGCCGTACCGCGGTGACGCACACGGCCCCGGCCCGGCACGTGGCGCACTGGGTGGTGTGGCCGAGGAGCGTGCGGTACGCGGCATCGTGCTGGGGCAGGCACCGGGAACACTCACAGTCCGGGAACGCAGACCGCGACTCAGCCGTGGCGACCGGCGTCACAGGGGCCTCCGGCCGTAAGACGCGGGTGATCCCCGCCCTGTTCACCTCGTACACCTTGAGCGTCATCACGGGTGGGCCCCCGGCCGTCGTTATTTAAGGGGCATCCAGCAAGTTCGCTGCACGCGCCCGCGGTCACACCCCGATGATGTGTGTGTACGTCGAGTAGGTAATAGGTCGCCGAACGGCCATGCGTGGCCACGTAGCGGCCATGGCCAGGAGCACGGACGATGACACCTCAGACTGGGCACATGAGCCGCAACGACGCGCTGCGCGCCAGCCGCTTACGCAAGGGCTGGCGCACCATCGAGGCCGCCGCCGCGGCCCTCACTGAGCACGGGCAACGGCTACTCGACGACCGCCAGTTCACCGTGTCTGCACGGACATGGCGCCGGTGGGAAGGTGACCGCCCCGGGTGGCCGGCCGAGGAGACCGCGATCGTCCTGCACGACGCTCTCGGCCGATGGCCCGAGGATCTGGGCTTCACCACCCCGTCGGGCTGGATCCGGCCCGAGCACCACGAAGAGGAACAGGTGCACCGCCAGGCGTTCGCCTCCGTCACCGCAGCCGCGCTTGTCGCAGGGCCGGTTGCCCCGCAGCACGTCGACCCAGCGCTGATCGACTACTTCCAGCAGCAGTTGGAGGGCCACTACCGGGCCGACATGTTCCTCGGGCCGCACGACTTGATCGCCACCGTGTCCGCGCAGTACCGGCTCATCGACAAGCTGATCCGGTCCGCGAAGGGCGATACCCGCCGCGGCCTGCTCCGTGTTGGCGCCGCCTACGCCGCACTCGTCGGCTGGCTCTACCAAGACGCCGGAGACATGGACGGTGCGGCGTTCTGGAGAGGGGTGACCCAGGAGATTGCGATGCGGTCCCGAGACCCGCACCTGATCGGCTACTCCCTCGTGAACCAGGCGCAGGTGAGGACCGACCTCGGCGATGGTCACGCAGTCGTTGACCTGTGCGAGGCCGCACTGGACGACGCCGACAGCCTCGTGCCGAAGGTGCGGATCATGGCCATGCAGCAGCAGGCCCATGGCGCCAGCCTCACCGGCGAACGCACCCTGGTCGACCAGCTCATCGACCAGGCCGGCCGACTCCTTCCGCGCGTGGACGACGACTTGCCCTGGGGCAATGCCTGCTGGCGGACGCCTGGCTACCTGGAGGTGCAGCGGGCGACGTGCTACGGCCGCCTCGGGCTCGGTGTGGAGGCGGGCGCCCTGTGGACGCAGGTGCTCTCCGTCGTACCGGAGACAGCGCGCCGCGACCGCGGGGTGTACTTGGCCCGGCAGGCGACGGCGGCCGCGGCCGCGCGGGAACCGGACCAGGCAGTGGAGATTGCGCGCACCGTGGCGGCGATCGCGGCAGAGACCCGCTCAGCCAGGATGCGGCGGGAGCTGTTCACCCTGGAGCGGGCGATGCGGCCGTGGCAGGATGCCCCGGTCGGCCGGGACTTGGCCGAGATTCTGGAGCCTGTGACTGTGGGGAGCTGAGCGTGGCCAAGGGACCGGTGCCGCTGACGGACAGTGCGATCGAGGGGCGGCTGTTGGAGTTGCGCGGGTGGTCGCGGGTGGGTGATGAGATCACGCGATCGTTCGGCATCAGGTATCACGGTGGCGTCGCCATGATCGTGCACGTGGCCGACGTCGAGCGGCTCATCGGACACCATGCCGACATTGATCTGCGGTGGGACCACGTCCGGTTCGGAATCACCACACACGACGCGGGCCACAAACTGACCGATGCCGACTTCGACCTGGCCGCGCGCATTGACCAAATTGCCGCAGCCCACGGGGCCGATCCTGGCGCCGAATAGGAACCCGCCCGTAGTCCGCCCGACAGAAACCAGGGTCGGGCATGAGGACGTGCGAAGTGCCTCCGGGAGGAAGCGGTCGACCTCTGAGTTGCTGAAGGTCATGTCCTCGTCGATCTGCAGGGCTCGCTGAGCGGCACGGTAGGCACGGCTCGATGTGTCGGGTGTCAGCCGATCGATATGGCCCAACTTCTCGAGTGGACGGCGTTTCGGCGAGACCGTCAGGTGCTACGCCCACCCCTTCAGGGACAGCTGGGGTCCATCTGCGAGGTACCGGTGGAGGGCGCTGGCGGTGGTGTCGACGAAGGCGTCAGGGATGGCGTCAGCGTCGACCCAGCGGACCTGGGAGTGCTTGTGAGGTTCGCGGTTCTCGGGTTCGCCGGTCCATTCGTGAGTGGCGAAGACGACGGTGAGGAAGCCATTGGGGGCTTCGACTCCCCAGGCTCCGTGGATGATGTGGGCGACCTTGAGGGACTCCGGCTTCACCGTGAGACCGGTCTCCTCGTAGAGCTCGCGGACCGCCGTTTCGGTGATGGGCTCGCTCGGTTCGCTCTTGCCAACGGGGAGGTCCCACATGCCCTGGGCGAACTTGGCGTTTTCGCTGCGTCGGAGAAGGACGACGCGGTTCGTGGCCTTGTCGTGGACGATGATGGCGGCGACCAGGAGGGTCATGGATTCGACTGCTGGCTTCAAGGCCCTCGGCTGGTCGTCAGTCTGCTGGGTCACGGTGTTCCCTTCGTCGGGCAGGCTGTTGGGCACGGGCCGTGTGACTGGCCACGGTGCCGGCGGCGGGACCGCTTACACGCGAGTAATTGGGTTGGGGGACGTCATCCCGCAGGAGAGCGTCCTCGGCGGCGAGCAGAGCGCGTGCGGCTGACGAATTCTCCTCCGTGGCCGCCTAAGCACGGGCATGGGTGATGTGGAGGAGAGCTTCCGTCTGGCCGTCGACGTGACCGAGGCCCCGCCGTAAAGCACCTTCGAGGTCAACGCAGTGGTGGGGCTGCTTGAGACTCAGCGCCTGGTGGGCGAGGGGGCGCATCATCCAAGCGGCGTGGCCGTGGGGGTCGGCTTCGCAGGCGAGCTGATAGCCGACCTGGTAGTAGCGATGGGCGGCGCCTCCTGGCCGAGGTCCTGGTGCCTCCACCCTGCCAAATAGGCGAGTTCGGAGACGGCTCCGAATGCGGCTCGGCGCAAGGTTTCGCTGGGGAAGCGTCCGCGCAGCATAGGGGCGGCGGTGTCGGCGAGGTATGCGCAGACGGTGGTCAGGCCGTGTCCGCCGCCGAGCCGCTCATCGGCAGCGCTGAAGGCCGCTGTGATCTGGCGGACGACGTCCACGTCCTCCGCGCCGACCGAGGAGTTGCCGGTGCGTGCGCGAAGCATGCGGGCTGTGGCCTCGTGGGGGAAGAAGACCGCACCCGGGCCGTCATGGACGCCGTGCTCGGCGGCCTGCGGACCGGGTGCGGACCGATAGGCGACATGACCAGCGAAACCGCAGGTCAGACGGCCTAATCGTAGATCAAGCCTTCTTGGTCTCCCAGAAGATCTTGTCGATCTCGGCGATCAGGTCGAGCGCCTTCTGGCCCGTGGCCGGGTCCGTGGAGCCCTTCGCGGCCGACAGCGCCTTGAGGGCGTCGTTGACCAGCTGGTGCAGCTCCGGGTACTTCTCGAAGTGCGGGGGCTTGAAGTAGTCGCTCCACAGCACCGAGACGTGGTGCTTGGCGAGCTCGGCGCGCTGCTCCTTGATGACCACCGCGCGGGCCCGGAAGTGCGGGTCCTCGTTGGCCTGGTACTTCTCCTGGACGGCCTTGACGGACTCCGCCTCGATGCGGGCCTGGGCCGGGTCGTACACGCCGCAGGGGAGGTCGCAGTGGGCGCTGACCTTCACCTTGGGGGCAAACAGGCGGGAAAGCATGGGGCTGTCCTTCCTCGTGATCGTCTTCTCAGGTGGGACATTACTCCGTGAGAAGCCTGATTTAGCGGGTGCCCCCATGGGCTTAGGCCAAAAGTCCAGGGTGAGGATGGGACCAGTGGCCGAATGTACGGAACCCTGTGGGGGACGGTGTACTGGAAGGACCGGGGAGGTGCAGGAGAGATGCCGGACGTGCCGGAGGTGCCGGAGCTGACCGATGAGCAGCCCGGACGGGGGCTGGCGGCGCGAGTGCCGTTCCAGGTGGTGGAGGTGACGGGCCCTTCGATGGTGCCCACGCTCCACCACGGGGACTGGCTGCTCGTGCAGTACGGGGCGCCGGTGCGCCCCGGTGACGTGGTGATTCTGCGGCATCCGTTCCAGCAGGACCTGCTGGTGGTCAAGCGGGCCGTGGAGCGGAGGGCCGGCGGCTGGTGGGTGCTGGGTGACAACAGCTTCGCGGGCGGTGACAGCACGGACTACGGGACCGTGCCGGAGGAGCTCGTGCTGGCCAGGGTCCGGGCCCGCTACCGGCCGCTGACGAAGGATCAGCGCTCGGTGCGCGGTGTGGTGGGCTGGGCCGTCTCCGCGCTGCGGCCGGTCTCAGCACTGCGGCCGGTCTCCGCGGTGCGCTCCGTCTCCAGGCGCTTCCGGGCCCGGTAGGCGGCCACGTTGGCGCGGGTCGCGCAGCGGTCCGAGCAGTAGCGGCGGGAGCGGTTGGTCGAGGTGTCGAGGTAGGCGTTGCGGCAGGGCGCGGACTCGCACAGGCCCAGCCGGTCCACGCCGTACGAGGTGAGGTGGAAGGCGAGGCCCATCGCGGCGATCGCGGTGTAGCCCGCCGTGGCGTTGGACGGGTGGTCGGCGAGATGCATGTGCCAGTCCGGCTTGCCGTCCGCGTCCCGGAAGTCATGGCCGGAGATCTGCGGGCTGACGGGGAACTCCAGCAGCAGTGAGTTGAGCAGGTCGACCGCGAGCGTCTCGTCGCCGCCGTCGGCCGCCTCGAAGACCGCGCGCAGCCGGGCCCGTACGGACCGGAAGCGGGTCACATCCGCGTCGGTGGCCCGCCGTGCCGCCTGCCCGTTGGCGCCGAAGAGCTCGCGCACCGCGTCGACCGAGGTGAGGGAGTCCTTGTTGCGGGCCGGCTCCTCGGTGTTGACCAGACGCACGGCGTAGTCCGAGTAATAGGCCAGTTCCACTTGTAGTCCTTACGGCGTCGGTCTAATGTCGATGCGGCGAAGATGTAATGGGCTGTTTTAGGTCCAGGGTATTACATGGAGGGTTTCGGGTGACGGAGACAGCGACGGGTGCCGACTGGCAGGCCTGGCAGGAGAGCTGGGACCGGCAGCAGGAGTGGTACATGCCCGACCGTGAGGAACGCTTCCGGGTGATGCTCGACATGGTCGAGGCCTTCACGGGCCCCGAGCCGCGGGTGCTCGACCTCGCGTGCGGTACGGGAAGTATTACGGACAGGCTGCTGCGGCGGTTCCCGAAGGCCACCAGTACCGGCGTCGACCTCGACCCCGCACTGCTGGCCATCGCCCGCGGCTCCTTCGCCGGCGACGAGCGCGTCACCTTCGTGACCGCCGACCTCAAGGACCCGCGGTGGACTGAGCGGCTGCCGCACGGCTCGTACGACGCCGTACTCACCGCCACCGCCCTGCACTGGCTGCACAGCGAGCCGCTCACCGCCCTCTACGGGCAGATCGGCGGCCTCGTGCGGGACGGCGGAGTGTTCATGAACGCCGACCGCATGATCGAGACGGGGACACCCCGGATCAACGCCGCCGAACGCGCCCACCGGCACGCCGGCATGGACCGGGCCAAGGCCGCCGGCGCCCTGGACTGGGCGGAGTGGTGGGCGCTGGCCGCGAAGGACCCGGCACTCGCCGCGCCGACCGCCGAGCGGTTCGCGATCTACGGCGAGCACGCCGAAGGTGACATGCCGTCCGCCGCGTGGCATGCGGACACCCTGCGCGCGGCGGGGTTCGCAGAGGCGCGGCCCGTCTGGTCCTCGCCGTCGGACAGTCTGGTGCTCGCGGTGAAGTAGCGGCACCATGCGGTGCGGGGCGGTGTGGACGACGGTCCGTGCCGCCCCGCCAACCTTTTCGGCCACCGGCTGCAACCCGCCCCGCGTCCCACCGCACTGGAAGGGTGAGACGGTCCGCGCCTGCGGGCCGGGGGAGGGACGCTGACGATGCGGAGCGATGACGACGCCGCGCTGCACGCCTTCGTCGAGAGCAGACGCACCGCCCTGTTCCGCAGCGCGTATCTGCTCTGCGGCGACCGGCACGAGGCCGAGGACCTGGTCCAGGCGACGCTGGTCAAGGTGGTGCTCGGCGGACGGCGGTACGGGCGGCTCGACAACATCGAGGCGTACGCACGCAAGACCCTGGTCAACACCTTCATCGCGGCCCGCCGCCGGTTCTGGCGGCGTGAGCAGTCGTACGGCGAACTGCCCGAACGGGCGGTCCACGCACCCGATCCGGACACCGGCCTCGCGGTACGGGCGGCACTCGCCCGGCTCACGCCCAGGCAGCGGGCCGTGCTGGTGCTGCGCTACTGGGAGGACCTGAGCGTCGAGGCCACGGCCGAACTGCTCGGGATGCGGGAGAACACGGTCAAGAGCCACGCGGCTCGGGGGTTGGCGGCGCTGCGCGCCGAGATGGTGGAGGAATTGGTATGAACGACGTGCGTGAGCTGCTGGGGCGGGCCGCCGAGGACGCGGGGCAGCCGGTCATCAGCACCGAGGTGGTCTACGCGAGGGCGGCCCGGGTGCGCAGGCGCCGGGTGGCCGCGGTGTCGGCCGCGGCGGTGTGCGCGGTCGCGGCGGGCGCGTCCGTGGTGCCGGGACTCGCCGCGGAGCGGACCCCGCAGACCTCCTCGGTGGCGGCCCCGGCCAAGCCCGTCGGAAACGGTGCGCGGGCCGGGAAGCTGATCAAGCTGCTGCCCCCCGGCGTCGGCACGGTCGAACAGGTCTCGCTGGCCGTCATCATCAAGCAGGCGACGCCGGAGCAGGCCGAGGAGCATCTGCTCGGGCCGCTGGACGGGCAGTACTCGGTCCGCAGGGACGGCGGGGTCGGCTACCTCGTCATCGGGCTCATGGACGCGAAGACGGTGGACCGGAAGCTCGGTGGCGGCCCTAGGGACACCGACCTGTGCAAGGCCCGTACCGGGGAGCCGCGCCGCACGGACTGTGTCAGCGAGAAGCTTCCGGACGGCAGCGAACTGTCGATCTGGAGCGACTCGATGGACTACGGGGACGGCGGCACGCCCCAGTGGGGTCAGGAGCTGGTGGCCCGGCTCTCGCTCAAGGACGGTGGCCAGCTTGTCATGCGGGACAGTACGGGCTTCGAGGCCGGCACCGCACAGGGCCCGCTGCTCAGGACCCCGCCGCTCACCCGCGCGCAGCTGCGCACGCTGATGCTGCGTCCGGAGCTGCGGGTGCACAGATAACGGATACGCGCGCGAGGGCGGTACGGACCCTGTCGGTCCGTACCGCCCTCGCGTGTGTCAGCCGCTGTGGCCCTACAGGACCTTGGACAGGAACGACTTCGTCCGGTCGTGCTGCGGGTTGGTCAGGACGTCACGCGGGTGGCCCGACTCGACCACCACGCCGTCGTCCATGAAGACCAGCGCGTCGCCGACCTCGCGGGCGAAGCCCATCTCATGGGTCACGACGATCATCGTCATGCCGTCCTCGGCGAGACCGCGCATGACGTCGAGCACGTCGCCCACCAGCTCGGGGTCGAGCGCCGAAGTGGGCTCGTCGAAGAGCATCAGCTTCGGTTCCATGGCCAGCGCGCGGGCGATGGCCACCCGCTGCTGCTGTCCGCCGGAGAGCTGCGAGGGGAAGTTCTTCGCCTTGTCGGACAGGCCGACCCGGTCCAGGAGCCGTTCCGCGCGGGCCCGGGCGACCGCCCTGGACTCGCCCTTGACCTGGACGGGGGCCTCCATGACGTTCTCGATCGCCGTCATGTGGGGGAACAGGTTGAAGCGCTGGAAGACCATGCCGATGTCCCGGCGCTTCAGGGCGACCTCGCTGTCCTTGAGTTCGTAGAGCTTGTCGCCCTTCTGGCGGTAGCCCACCAGCTCACCGTCGACGGACAGCCGGCCGGCGCTGATCTGCTCCAGGTGGTTGATGCACCGCAGGAAGGTCGACTTGCCGGAACCGGACGGGCCGATCAGACAGAAGACCTCGCGCGGGGCGACCTCCAGGTCGATGCCCTTGAGGATGTGCGCGGCGCCGAAGGACTTGTGGACGCCCTCGGCCTTCACCATGGCGGTCATGCCATGCCTCCCTTCGGGCGGCCCAGCGACAGCAGATTGGCCCGGACCTTCTGCATCGGTGTGGGCGGCAGGCTGCGGCTGGAGCCACGCGCGTAGTACCGCTCCAGGTAGTACTGCCCGACGCTCAGCACCGAGGTCATGATCAGATACCAGGCCGCGGCGAGGAAGTACATCTCCACCGGGGATCCGGAGGACTGTCCGATGTCCTGGGCGTTCTTGAACAGCTCGTAGAACTGCACGGCCGCCACCAGCGACGTGGTCTTGAGCATGTTGATGACCTCGTTGCCGGTCGGCGGCACGATGACCCGCATGGCCTGCGGGATCACGATGCGCCGCAGCGTCTTGCCGTGGCTCATGCCCAGCGCGTGGGACGCCTCCGTCTGGCCCTCGTCGACCGAGAGCAGGCCTGCCCGGCAGATCTCGGCCATGTACGCGGCCTCGTTGAGCCCCAGCCCGAGCAGCGCCGTCAGCAGCGGCGTCATGAAGCTCGACCAGTAGTCCTTGTAGATCGGCCCGAGATTGATGTACTCGAAGACCAGACCCAGGTTGAACCAGACGAAGAGCTGGACCAGGACCGGCGTACCGCGGAAGAACCAGATGTAGAACCACGCGATCGATGACGTCACCGGGTTCTTCGACAGGCGCATGACGGACAGCAGGATGCCGCCGACCACGCCGATCACCATTGAGAGGGACGTCAGCAGCAGGGTCTGGCCGACTCCGTCGATGATGCGGTCGTCGAAGAAGTACTCCGGGACCGCACCCCAGTTGATCTTGCCCTGGCTGAAGGCGTAGATGATCGCGACGAGCGCGGCGATGGCGAAGACGGCCGCGACGTACCGGCCGTAGTGCCGGACCGGGATGGCCTTGATCGCCACGGGTCCGGCCGCCGGAGCGGTGGACGCGGGTGGCGGGTCGTCCGGGCCTGACTTTTCGATGTCAATCACGTCTGATGCCCTTCAGTGCCGGATCCGGGTCACGATCCGCCGTTCAGCTTGGCCTCGGTGACCGCACCGGCCTCGACGCCCCACTTGGCGATGATCTTCTCGTACTCGCCGGACTTGATGATCGCGTCCATGGCGGCCTTGACGGCCGCGGTGAGCTTGTCGTTGCCCTTGGCGACGGCGATGCCGTACGGGGCCGCCTCGACCTGGTCGCCGACGATCTGGAAGTCCTTGCCGCCGCCCGAGGTCTTCACCGCGTAGGCCGCCACAGGGAAGTCGGACGAGCCGGCGTCGGCACCGCCGGAGCGCAGCCGGGTCTGGGCCTCGAGGTCGTTGTCGAACGCCTCGATGGCGATCTTCTTGCCGCCGGTGCACTTCTTGGACTCGGCCTTGGCCAGGTCGTTCGAGACGGTGTTGCGCTGGACGGCGATCTTCTTGCCGCAGAGGTCGGCCCAGGTCTTGATGCCCTGGTCGTCGCCCTTCTTGGTGTAGATCGAGACACCGGCGGTGAAGTAGTCGATGAAGTCGACGCCCTCGCCGACCTTCTTGCCGGTCTCCGCGTCGATGCCCTCCTGGCGCTCCTTGGAGTCGGTCATCGCCGACATCACCAGGTTGTAGCGCTTGGCGCGCAGCCCGGTGACCAGGGTGTCGAAGGTGCCGTTCTCGAACTGGAACTCCACGCCCAGTTCCTTGCCCAGCGCGGCCGCGATGTCGGGGTCGATGCCGACGACCTTGCCGGAATCGTCCTTGAACTCGACCGGCGGGTAGGCGATGTCCGAGCCGACCTTGATGACGCCCTTGGCCTTGATGTCCGAGGGGAGGAGGTCGGCCGGAGAGGCGGCCGCGGAGGCGCCGTCGCCGGCCTTCGGCGAGGCCGAGTCGTCGGCGTTGTTCTTCGTCTGGTCACCACAGGCGGTCAGCAGCATGGCGCCGGCGACCGCGATGGCGCCGACCGCGGCAATCCGGGACTTTGCGGTCGTGCGACGAATGTTGCGTGCGGTCATGATCGTTCCTCCGGCAGGTGAGCGTGGTGTTGCCAGGCGGTAATGGCACAAGGCGTCGGATGTCGCTGCCTTGTGTGATTACGGCATCTTGCCATTCGGATTAACCCAATCAGGGTGCACCGCATGTCAAAATCGGGTAACGGGACACCCCCCGAACCCAGCGGGCCGGCACATCAAGGCCGGACCATTCCCTGGAATCGCTTCTTCCTGCCGGAAGATCCCCCGCCTTGGCCCTGCTCTGGGCGGGTTTCGTATCGGCTGGCCGACTTGTCTGTATGCCCCACTATGAGTCACGTCACCGTGGGCATACCGACTCGTCTGCGGTGCGGCCTGTCCGGTATGAAGGACGTTTACACCCCTCATCCGGGGCTCAGGGCGCGTGTGCGGCGCGCCCGCGCGTATGTACCTCCCCCTGCCGGGCCGGGCCAATCGCCCAGCGCAGGGAACGTACGCGGTGCCCACCCACCCCTCCTCAACCAGGAGTGGCCACCCTCAAACGATGAAGACTTAAGGGGTCAACACCATGGCAGCGGAGATCGTCAATCCTCGCAGCGACAGCAATACAGACAGCAGTACAGAGAGCGCCGTCGACGAGCCGTTCGATCCGGCCTTCGCGCTCCACCGCGGCGGGAAGATGGCCGTGCAGGCCACCGTTCCGATCCGGGACAAGGACGATCTGTCCCTCGCGTACACGCCCGGCGTGGCGAAGGTGTGCAGCGCGATCGCCGAGAATCCCGAGCTCGTCCACGACTACACCTGGAAGTCCCAGGTCGTTGCCGTCGTGACGGACGGCACCGCGGTGCTCGGTCTCGGCGACATCGGTCCCGAGGCCTCCCTCCCCGTGATGGAGGGCAAGGCGATCCTGTTCAAGCAGTTCGGCGGCGTGGACGCGGTGCCGATCGCGCTCGCGACCACCGACGCGGACGAGATCGTGGAGACCGTCGTCAGGCTCGCCCCGTCCTTCGGCGGCGTGAACCTGGAGGACATCTCGGCGCCGCGCTGCTTCGAGATCGAGCGCAAGCTCCAGGAGCGGCTCGACATCCCCGTCTTCCACGACGACCAGCACGGCACGGCCGTGGTCACCCTCGCCGCCCTGCGCAACGCCGCGAAGCTGTCCGGGCGCGGCCTGGGCGAGCTGCGCGGCGTCATCTCGGGCGCGGGCGCAGCCGGCGTGGCCATCGCCAAGTTCCTGCTGGAGGCGGGGCTCGGCGACGTCGCCGTCGCCGACCGCAAGGGCATCGTCAGCCGGGACCGCGAGGACCTGACCGACGTCAAGCGGGAGCTGGCCGAACTCACCAACAAGGCCGGGATCTCGGGGTCCCTGGCGGACGCGCTCGCCGGTGCGGACATCTTCATCGGTGTCTCCGGCGGTACGGTCCCGGAGCCGGCCGTCGCCTCGATGGCGCCCGGCGCCTTCGTCTTCGCCATGGCGAACCCGAACCCCGAGGTGCACCCCGACATCGCGCACAAGTACGCGGCAGTCGTGGCGACCGGGCGTTCGGACTACCCGAACCAGATCAACAACGTGCTGGCGTTCCCCGGCATCTTCGCGGGCGCGCTCCAGGTGCGGGCGTCGCGGATCACCGAGGGCATGAAGATCGCCGCGGCGAACGCGCTGGCGGATGTGGTGGGCGACGAGCTGGCCGCCGACTACGTGATCCCGTCCCCGTTCGACGAGCGGGTGGCCCCGGCGGTCACGGCGGCCGTGGCCGCGGCGGCGCGGGCGGAGGGCGTGGCCCGGCGTTGATGCTCTGAGGCGGGGGTTCGGGGGCGGCGCCTTTTCGCGGGCGCGGCCCCCGGGCCCCCGTTCCTCAATCGCCGCAGGGGCTTCAGGGACCGGCTTCGCGGGCGTTCGAGGCGCGGGGTCCGGGGCGGAGCCCGGTTACGGGACGGGCGGGGACGGGGCAAGCCGCCGCAGGCGCGACCGGTACCGCAGCCGCCCACCCGGCTCGCCCCGTCACGCGCGGTGCGTGTCACACCCGCAGCCGGTTACGTCCGGCCACGGCCCCGCCTATCGTCGGGCCCATGTTCGCCGCCTATGCATCCCGCCTCGACCGCGACCACCCCCTCAACGGCCTTGAGCTGGGCGAACGCCCAGCTCCCGAGGCGCGTCCTGGGTGGACCACCGTCAATGTCCGCGCCGCCTCCCTCAACCACCACGACCTCTGGTCCCTGCGAGGCGTCGGCCTCGCCGAGGACAAGCTCCCGATGATCCTCGGCTGCGACGCCGCGGGCATCGACCAGGACGGCAACGAGGTCGTCCTGCACTCCGTCATCGGCCAGACCGGACACGGCGTCGGCCCGGACGAGCCCCGCTCCATCCTCACCGAGCGCTACCAGGGCACCTTCGCCGAGCAGGTCACCGTCCCCAGCTGGAACGTGCTGCCCAAGCCGAAGGAGCTCACCTTCGAGCAGGCCGCCTGTCTGCCCACCGCCTGGCTGACCGCGTACCGCATGCTCTTCACCAACGCCGGGGTGCGGCCCGGAGACTCCGTGCTGGTGCAGGGCGCCGGTGGCGGTGTCGCGACCGCCGCGATCGTCCTCGGCCGGGCCGCAGGGCTGCGGATCTACGCCACCAGCCGCGACGAGGCCAAGCGCAAGAGGGCCGTCGAACTCGGCGCGATCGAGGCCTACGAGCCGGGCGCGCGGCTGCCCCACCGGGTCGACGCCGTCATCGAGACCGTGGGCGCCGCCACCTGGTCGCACAGCGTCAAGTCCCTGCGCCCCGGCGGCACGCTGGTCATCTCCGGTGCCACCAGCGGCGACCGCCCCTCGCACGCCGAGCTGACCCGCATCTTCTTCCTGGAGCTGAAGGTGGTCGGCTCGACCATGGGGTCCAAGGACGAGCTGGAGGACCTGCTGGCGTTCTGTGCGACCACGGGGGTGCGCCCCGTCATCGACGAGGTGCTGCCGCTGGACCGCGCCCGCGAGGGGTTCGCGCGGCTCGCGTCGGGTGACCAGTTCGGGAAGATCGTGCTGACTGTCAACCAGGGTTGACATGCATCATGGTGTCAACGTAAGTTGACATCATGACCGAAGCAACGGATCTCGCCGAGCGTGCCGGCGACCGCGACCCCCGGGTGGGGCTGCGGTCGGTCGCCGCGCTGCGGCGGCTGCTGGAGCAGCTCGAAGCCGTACAAGTCAGAAGCGCCCGTGTCCAGGGCTGGTCGTGGCAGGAGATCGCGGCCGAACTGGGCGTCAGCCGGCAGGCCGTGCACAAGAAGTACGGGAGGCATTGATGTTCGAGCGATTCACCAAGGGCGCCCGCGCCACTGTGACCGGCGCCGTGGCGCATGCCGAACGGGCCGATGCGGGTTCGGTCACCGAGGAGCATCTGCTGCTCGCCCTGCTGGACCAGGAGGGCAGCCGGGCGTCGTTCGCCGTCGCCGCGCTGGGCCTCGCGGACCGCAGGGCGTCGGTGGAGGCGGCGCTGTTCGAGGCGCGCAGGCGCGGCGGCATGACCAGGGCCGATGCCGACGCCCTCGCGGACATCGGCATCGATCTCACCGCGATCGTCTCGCGCGTCGAGGAGACGCACGGCGAGGGAGCTCTGTGGGGTGACCGCAAGGGCCGGCGCCGCTGGTCGGGCAGTCCCGGGTTCACCCGGGAGGCCAAGAAGATCCTGGAGAGGTCGCTGCGGATCGCGCTCGGCCGCGGAGACCGTTTCATCGGCGAGGAGCACCTCCTGCTGGCCCTCACCGCGTCCCCCGGAGTCGTCGCCGACGTGCTCGCCGAGCACGGCGCCACGTACGAGACGGTCAACCGTGCGCTGTACGGGGAAGGCGGGGAGGGGCAGGACCGCAAAGCGGGCTGAACTGCGGGCTCGATGTGACGGGCGGCCCGGGGGATGTCCCCCGGGGCGCCCGCCCGTCGTCGTTGCCCCTGCCCCTGTCCCTACTTCACTTCGTGCTGCCGTCGGCGTTCCCGCGCAGCAGCGCCCCGATGTGGGCAGCCGCCGTCGACAGGTGGCGGCGGGCCTCGCCGAGCTGGTCCTCCGTCACCCCCCGGTCCCTGGCAGCATCACGGATGTCGTCGCGGAACCGGTCGAGCAGGCGGTCCAGGTCGCGGGCCGGGTCGCCGGTGCCGCCCGCGTCCTTGCCCCAGTCGGGGTCGGCATCGGCGGTCTCCGGCTTCACGTACGGGGGCCAGTTGCCGGTACGGGCGAAGCCGCCCAGCTGGCCGGTGATCTCGGCCAGTCCTTCCCGTACGCCCGCGGGCCAGTCGCCCCGGGCGAAGTGGTCCTGGACCTGGCGGGCGGCGTTCTGCATCTGCTCGCGCGCCCTGTCCTGGGCCTCCTTGGCCTGACGGCGGGCCTGCTGGGCCTCCTCGCGGGCACGGCGGGACTCGTCCTTCGCCCGGCGGGCCTGCTCCTTCCACTCCTGCTTCGCCTTGCGCAGCTCTTCCTTCGCGGTGCGCCAGGCCTCCTTGTCGCCGAAGTCGCCGAAGTCGCCGAAGTCGCCGAGGCCGCCGAAGGGGGACGCCTTGCCTGCCTTGCCGCCCGGCCGGGAAGAGCCCGTGTGCCGTGACTCGTCGGCCGCGGCGCGCATCTCGCTGCGCAGCTTGCCCGCCGCGCCCCGGACGTCGTCGCGCATCTCGGCGGCCAGCTCGGAGACCGACTCCCTGATCTCCAGCTCCAGATCGGCGAGTTCGCCGGTGCGGCCCGCCAGTTCGGCGCGGCCGGCGTCGGTGATCGAGTAGACCTTGCGGCCGCCCTCGGTGGCATGCGTGACCAGGCCCTCGGCCTCCAGCTTGGCCAGGCGCGGGTAGACGGTGCCTGCCGAAGGGGCGTACAGACCCTGGAAGCGTTCTTCGAGAAGCCTGATCACTTCGTAGCCGTGCCGGGGGGCTTCGTCGAGCAGCTTCAGCAAATAGAGGCGCAGGCGGCCATGGGCGAATACGGGGGGCATGTCAGAGCACCTTTCCGGTCGGCTCGGCGTCGTGCGGACCGTCCTCGGCCGGTGGGCGGCGCAGCAGGGCGATCGATCCCGAGACCGTCGTCGCCTTCAGTGTCCCGGCTCCGGAGCCCAGCGTGCCGGTGATCTTCTTCGCGCCCCACTGGCCGCTGACCCGGAGATCCTCGAAGCCGTTGGAGACGGAGCCGCTCGCGGTGTTCGCCTCGACCCTCGCGTCGGCCGGGTGCGGCAGGCGGATGGCGAGCTCGCCGGAGACCGTGGCCAGCCGGACGTCGGTGGGCTTCCCGGTCGGGTCCAGGTCGAGCACCATGTTTCCGCTGACCGAATCGGCCTTCACGAAGGCTCCGGCGCCCTCGACGACCGTGAGGTCGCCGGAGACCGAGTGGAAGCGCAGGTCGCCGGTGACGGCCTGGGCCTCGACGTTGCCGGAGACGGTCTCCGCGCCGACCGGGCCGGCGAGCCCGACGAGCGTGGTGTCACCCGTGACGCCGCGCACGTCCGTACGGCCGCGGACCCCGGAGACGAAGGCGCCGGCGCCGACCACGCCGACCTCCACCGTCGAGTCGGCCGGGACCGCGAGGGAGACGACCGCGCGACGGTGCCAGCCCTTGCGGTCGAACCACTTGAGCATGTTCTGCCAGGCCAGGTCCTCGTACGAGACGGTCAGGACGCCGTCCTGCTGCGTGACGATCAGCGGTGGCCCCTCGATGTCGGAGACCTCCAGCCTGGCGGTCGGCTCGTCGGTGCCGACGACGTTGACCGTTCCGTTGACGATGCGCACGCTGAGCCCGGTCACGGGTTCGTCGAAGGTGAGCTTGCGAGGCTCGGCGATGGCCCACGTCGACACAGGCATGGATCTGACCTCCTGGGGAGCGCGGATGACGCAACATATCGCGTCTCTTGCAGAACACGATATATCGCGGATCGCGGAAGTCAAGACAGTCGTGACGGTCCGCCGGTGAGGCGGTGGCGCGACTGTCGGGGTGAAAAGCGTCAGAACCGGACAATCTGCCCTACGGTGTGGGGCATGGACGCGACATCACCCGTGGGAGCACTGCTGCTGTGCCGGGCCGAACCGGATACGGTGCGGCCGGTCGCTCAACTGCTTCGTGAGCGGATGCTGCTCACGCCCGCCGGAGAGGTCTGGAGCGTCCTCGTACCGGAGGGAACGCCCTGGCGCGGAGGGCAGCCAGAACCGGGGGAGGCCGCCGAGCCCGTCGACCGGGTGGTCGGCGGCTGGGCCACCGCGCTCGCGGTCGGCTCCACCTGGCCGGTCCTTGCGCTGTGGTGGGACGGCGACCGGGCCGGGTACACGCTCGCGGCGGGATTCCGCCGCCCCGTGGGCTACGTCTGGCTCGCCGACGGGACTCCGGCCGGTGAGGACGAGGCGATGCGTACGTTCGCCGAGCGGCTCGGCCTCGATCCCGTGCTGGACGTCCAGGCCCTCGAAGCCCTGACCCGTCCCGATCCGGAGACGGACGCCCGGGCCCGGCTCCGCGGACTGCTCGCCGTGCTCACCCGCATCGGGCTGGAGCTCCCGCCGGGCCTGGACCCCGGCGAACCCTCCGGCCGGCTGACCGCGTGGGCCGACATGTGGCCGGAGGCCGAGCGGATCGCCTGGAGCGGCTGGCGCGACGCGGTGAAGGTCGAACTCGAAGCGGTCGAGAACAGTCGCCTGGGCCCCTGGATGCGCGGGCCCAGAGCTCGCGCCCTGGCGGGCGCCCAGCTGGCGGCGGGGCTCCCGATCGCCCTCTGGGGAGCGGGCCGGCGCAGCGGCGGGTGGGTCTTCGCCGGGGCGCTGCTGATGGTGCACGGCGCGCTCGGGCTCGCGTACGACCGGATCAGGGACGACGAGCCGGGCGAGGGGCCGGCCGGCACCTGAGCGCCCTGCGGCGGTCGGTCCTCGTCCCGGTGATCAGTCCTCTTCGTCCTCGTCGTCCAGCCGGGCCAGCCAGGTGGCGAGGCGCTCGACCGGCACCTCGAAGTCGGGGTTCAGATCGACGAAGGTGCGCAGCTGCTCGGCGAGCCACTCGAACGTGACCTCTTCCTCGCCTCGCCGCTTCTCCAGCTCCTCGATACCGCGGTCGGTGAAGTACATGCCCGCAAGTTTAACGACCTGATCCGGCTCCCCTGCGCGCGCCGGGTCGTACGCCCTGGTGGCAGCTCTGCCGCGGCCGGGAGAGTGCCCGGCGGCGGCCCGGAGGTCCGGTCGAGAACCGGGCCGGCACCCCTCCGCGTCATGGTCCATGTACCTCGCATCGGCCGCCTGCGGCCGTTAACCTGCGGGTAGTTGGGGAACGGGGGGGTTTCATGGACGACAGTGGCGCCCGTATTACGCGCATTGAGATGCCGGACGGCACACCGGTCTGGGCGAGGATCTCCGGAGCCGAGGAGCTGGACCGTCCGGAGCCCGGTGGTCTGACGTTCACGGACACCGGTTTCGGGAACCTCACCGACCAGGTGCAGGCACGCGTCGAGAGCCTGCACGCCGTGGTGACCAGCGTCGCGCGCTCGCTCGCGGTGCCGCTGCGTGCGGTGCGGCCGGACGAGGTCAGCGTCGAGTTCGGGATCGAGCTCACCGCCAAGTCGGGCAAGGTCGTCGGACTGCTCGCGGACGGCGAGGCCAAGGGGGCGATCAAGGTCACGCTCACGTGGAACGGCGGCGGACCACCGGTCGATCCGCCCGCGCCTCCGCCCTCGCCGGCGCAGGTGCCCGCCCAGTCGCCCGGAGTCACCGTCCCGGTGGCGCCGGTGCCGCCCGTTCCGTTCGCGCCCCCGGCGCCACCGGCGCCCGCACCCAGGTCGCCGCACGCCGGGGCAGCTCCCGGCGCACCGGTACACCCTGACGGCGCGGACGACACCGACGGCGGCGGGGCATGACCTCGGACACCGGCGGGGGCGCAGAGGGGGGCCAGGGGCAGCCGGACACTGCGCTCATGGGCCTCGTGGAGGACGCCACCGTACGCATCCATCGCCCGGCGGCCGGGTATGCCCCTGACGGACCGGGCGGGCAGTCCCCGGGCGGGGGGCTCCCGGGCGGGGAGTTCCTGGGGAGCGGATTCTTCATCGCTCCGAGCTGGATCCTGACGTGCGCCCACGTGGCCATGCGGGGGGAGGGGGGTGTGGTGAACGTGGTGTTCAAGGAGGACCGGTACACCGGCAAGCTGGCCGAGGTTCCCGGCAGAGTCGTCGTCGCCATGCCAGGCACCCGGCCGCCGGGGGCCACCGGCTGGCCCGCCCCCGACCTCGCGCTCATCCAGCTCCTGCGGCCCGTCGAGCACGCCTGTGTGTACGTGACCGAGCGTTCCGGGGCCCTGCTCCGCGGCAGCGACATCCGGTGCGTGGGATGGGTCAACTCGCCGGGTGGCGGCCTGAAGCTGCGCAACGGCGCCTACCGGGTGAACGGCTCCTACGGCGCCTCGGACGACGTGGAACAGGTCGTCCTCCTCGACGAGGGCTGGCTGGAGCCGGGCATGTCCGGCGGACCCGTGATCGACTTCGCCCGGGGCGAGGTGGTCGGGGTGGTCAAGTCGCGGCTGGACCGGCAACAGGGCGGCACGGCCGTCGGGATCGAGCGGCTGCGCACCCTGGAGGTGCCGTCCACGCCCATCGAGACCGAGACCGACGACATCTACCAGTCCGTCTTCCACGCCCACGACCGCTACCACGCCGACCGGCACAACAGCGCGGTCGGCACCGAGCGGACCTGGACCGACGTACAGAGCGAGCGGCCGGCACCCCCCGGCGGCATCCTCGGCCCCCGGCTGCGTGCGGCGCTGCTCGGGCGGCTCGCCGAGCTCCCGCCACCGGCCAGTACCCGCAGCCTGCTCGCCCTCCTCGACGGCCTGCCCGGCGTCTACTCCCGCGATCACCGTCCGGCCCCGCGCGGCTGGCGTGACGGTCTGGGGGTGCTCTACGACACCCGCGTCCGCGACCGGCAGGCCAGGTTCGGCCTGATCGTGCGCTACTGCATGGGCGTCCTCACGGCGGACCGGCCCTGCGGACAGCTCTCCGTCACGAACGCCAAGGAGCTGTGGGGGTGGGTGAAGCAGGTCGCCGACGTCGAACTGCCCCGGGACCTGCGTCGACAGCTCGACATGGAGTGGGCGGGCATACGCCTGCGCCTGGAGCAGAACCGTCAGCAGGCAGTCCGCGCACCTGTGAGCGAACCCGTCCTGTACGGGGAGCGCGACAGCGTCGTGCTGAACGTGGAACTCCAGGGCTGGGCCCGCGACCAGTACGACTGGCGGGTCGCCGTCGACCGGCAGGCCTCGGAGGCGGAGCCCATCGACGTGGACAGCCGCGGAGCCCCGCTCGGCACCGTTCCCGACCGGCTCGCCGCCGCGCTGGCCGAGGCCTTCCGGCGGTGCGACGAACCGGGCAGTCCGGCGATGCTCCAGGTGGTCGTGGCGCCCGCGCTGTTAGGACTGCCGGTGGACGACTGGGTGCTCCCCTCGAACGGGCTGCCGCTCGGAGCCGTACGTCCGGTGGTCCTGCGCAGCTCCTACCGGCGGCCGGCCGACGAGAGTCCGGCACGCAGGGATGCCGGGCCGGTGCGGGGGATCCGTGCCGAAGTCGTCGACTGCCAGGACGATCTGCGCGTGCGCGTACCGGACGTGACGCGGCTGCGCGGCCTGACGGACGACACCGTGCCGGTCCTCTGCCGCTACGGCAGCCGGCCGGACTCCGACGTCACGGCCGGGGTGGTGCGGCTGATCGACACCGGTTTCGGGGCCGCCCTGCTGCAGCGGCGGCCCGTGGAGGCCGACGCGGTCTGCAGGGAATTCCACCGGCGCGTGGCCGAGGCCGTGTCGGACGCCCGCACCGTGGACCGGCTGCCCTGGAAGATCCACGAGCTGAGAAGGGGAGTGGGGGCGGGGCGTACGGAAATGTTCTGGTCCGACGGAGTCGCCCTGTACTACGAAGATCCGAACCGCGTACTGCCGGATTCCGGCGAGTTCCTGGAGGCGCCGTGAAGAGACGGGTCCGTCATCACCCGAAGGGCCGTGCCGGCTCACCCCTTACGGGGGGTGTGCCGGATCGCTACGGTAAGGCACGTTCGACGGCTGCTGCCCGTGGCGGACGAGTGACATCGAGGAACACGCTATGAGTGAACCCAGCGAGTGGCTCATCTACCGGGGAGTCGGCGAACCCCACGACGACGTGGCGCAGTTGCCCCCGCCGCCCCCTTGGCGCGACTTCGCGGGCGGCCGCGGGGAAGGGCCCGGCGAGACGGGCTGGGACGAGTCGGCCGACCGCCGCCTGGGCATCCCCGGACGCGTCGCCGAGGAGCACCGGCCCGGGGTCGAGGAACTCGAAATGATCAACGCGGCGCTGTATCTGCGGCGTCCGCTGCTGGTCACCGGGGACCCGGGCGCCGGGAAGAGCACACTGGCCCACTCCGTCGCCAGGGAGCTGGAGTTCGGCAAGGTGCTGCGCTGGCCCGTCGTCAGCCGCACCACCCTGCAGGACGGCCTCTACCACTACGACGCGATCGCCCGGCTGCAGGATGTGCAGATCGCCTCGCACGCGTCCCCCGACGGCGGGGTGCAGGCGGACGCGGCCCGGAGCGTGGGCAGTTATATCCGCCTCGGTCCGCTGGGTACCGCCCTGCTGCCCTCGGACCGGCCGCGGGTGCTGCTCATAGACGAGCTCGACAAGAGCGACATCGACCTGCCGAACGACCTCCTCAACGTGCTGGAGGAGGGCGAGTTCGCCATCCCCGAGCTGGAACGGATCGCGGACCGGCTGCCCGACGGCGAGGCGGACGTACTGGACCACGACGGCAACAAGGTGCGGATCAAGGGCGGCCGGGTGCAGTGCCGGGCCTTCCCGTTCGTCGTGCTCACCAGCAACGGGGAGCGGGACTTCCCCGCCCCGCTGATGCGCCGCTGCATCCACCTGGAGCTGGGACGTCCCGACCACAAGCGACTGGCCTCGTTCGTCAAGGCGCATCTGGGCGAGGAGGCCGCCCGTTCCAGTGAGGATCTCATCACCCTCTTCCTGGAGCGGTCGCGCAGTGAACTCCTGGCCACCGACCAGCTGTTGAACGCGATCTACCTCACGCAGGCAGCGGCTCCGACCGGCCGTGACCGGCTCGCCGATCTGCTCATCCAGCGACTCGACCGGCCGAGGTGACGCGCTGATGCGCGGGGCGGACGGGGCGCCAGGGGCCCCACTGGGCCCGGAGCCGGGCGGGGCGCCGCACCCGGAGGGGATTCCCGGTGCGCGGGCTGCGGACGCCGCGCTGACGGGCGAGGGTGCGGGGGCAGCCGGGCCGTCGGGTGCGGACGGGGCGGCGCCCGGTGTGATGGCGAGCGCCGGAGCGCCCGGAACGGGGCAGCTCGCGACCCTGGTCGCCCGACTGCGCGGAGCCGGGCTCGAACCCGACGTGGAGCAGCTGTGCGACGCGCTCTGGCTGGCCCGATGGACCCGCAGTGCCGACGCGCCGGCGACGGTCCGCGGCGAGGGCGAGGGGGAAGGTGCGCCGGCGCCCGTACCGTTTGCCGGAGAGCCCGTGGCCCCCACTCGTGCCGGTGCTGGGACCACGCCGGAGGGCGGTGCCCCGGACGAGGGTGAGGACGCCCCGCCCGACGGGGTGCGCGGGCCGGGCGGCGACGGCAAGATCTCCCTCTATCCCTTTCCGGGCCAGGCGCGTACGCCCCGGGACGGCGACTCCGGACCTGGGGGGCGACCGGCCGCGGAAGCGCGCGGCAGTGCGCTGACCTTCGGCGTACCGGCCGCCCCCGTGCTTCCCGCCCCACTCGAACTCACGCGTGCGTTACGCCCGTTGCAGCGCTACCACCCGGCCTCCGCGCCGCTGCGGCGCGCCCTGGACGAGACGGCGACCGCTGAACTCAGCGCCCGGGCCGGCGGCATGATCATGCCGGTGTTCCGCGGTATCCGCAGGGGCGACGCCATCCTCCAGTGCGTGATGGACGCCTCCTCCTCCATGCTGGTGTGGGACCGGATGTTCGGTGAACTTCAGCGGATATTCGCTCAGTTGGGCGCTTTCAGAGACATCCAGGTGCGATATCTGCACCAGGGGCCCGACGGCGGATGCGCGGTCTCCCGCAGCTCCGACCGGGCCGCGGGCCCGCTGCACTCCGCGGACCGGCTCAGCGACCCGACCGGGCGCCGGGTCACCGTCGTGATCAGCGACTGCGCCGGACCGCTCTGGCACAGCGGGCGCGCCCACCGGCTGCTGCACCAGCTGGCCTGCCAGTCCCCGGTCGCCGTCCTGCAGCCGCTGCCGCAGCGCATGTGGAACCGGACCAGGCTGCCGGTCACCTTCGGCTCCCTCGCGCGGGGTGAGGGACCGTCCGGAGCGGCGCTGCTCAAGGTCACCGAGGACGCCGGCGCCGGCCGCGCCGTGCACCCGGGAGCCCTGGCGGTCCCGGTCCTCCCGCCGACGGCGGACGCGCTCGGGGCGTGGGCCCGGCTGCTCTCCGGTACCGGTGCGGCCCGGATCGCCGGAGCGGTCGGGTGGGTGCGGGCCGACCAGCCGGCGGCCGCGGCCCAGCGGTCCGGAGGATCGCTCTCCTCGCTCCAGCTGGTGAGCCGCTTCCGCTCGGTGGCCTCACCCGCCGCCGGACAACTGGCCGTCCATCTGGCGGCCGCACCCCTCTACCTGCCGGTGATGCAGCTCGTGCAGCGCACGATGCTGCCCCACTCCGGACCCTCCGAACTGGCCGAGGTACTGCTCAGCGGGCTCCTCACACGAGCCGACGGCGGAGGAGGCCGCGGACAGTGGTACGCGTTCGAGCCCGGCGTCCAGGACGCACTGCTCGGGCCGCTCGGCCGCGACGAGGCCCTGCTCGTACTCAAGCACTGCTCGCAGTACATCGAGCAGCGGTTCGGCAAGGGCGGGCCCAATTTCCCCGCCCTTGCCTTCGCCCAGCTGGGGGACGGCTCGCTGCGCGGTTCACGGCTCGCCGCCGGGGCCGGCACCCGTGTCCGGCCCGGTGACGGGACGGAGGACGCCTGGGAGGGTGAGGAGACCGGGGACGAGAAGGACGGGATCGAGGGCGAAGGCGACGAGCCGGGCGACGGCCGGGGCGTCCCCCACGCCTTCGCCGAAGTCGCGGCCCGCGTGCTGGAACGCTTCATGCCCGTGCCGCCCGGATTCGTGTCCCCGGGGCCATCCGGCGGGGCGGATCTCCCGGGAGCCGGTACCAGCCCCGCCGTGGAACAGGCCCGCGAGCTCGTGCGGCAGTTCGAGGCCGACAAGATGGTGCAGCGCCTGATCGACGCCGTGCAACTGCTGAGAGGCGCCGCCGAGAACAGCCCGCAGACCGCCGTCGGCCCGGAGCTCTGGGCCGAGTACGCGCGATGTGCGCTGAGGCTCTGGGAGGTGCGGGGAGGCGACGATCTGCTCGGCGAGGCCAGGCGCGCCGCCGAACGGGCCGTGGCGTACCCCGGCGCCGTACGCGAACGGGCGGTGCTGGCCCAGGTGTTGCACGCGGCCGCCGACGACGTGCGGCGGCGCGGGGACCGGCGCGGCGCCCTGGACCTCCTTCGGCGCGCCGAGCGCGAATACACCCTCGCCTGCGCGGCCCCCGGCATGGAGCCCGCCGAGGCACTGCGGCTCACTCTGGAGCGGGTGCGGGCCCTGGAGGCGCAGTGGCGGCTCGACGGCGACAGTGCCCTGCTGCAGAGCGTCTGCGGGATGCTGGAGGCGTTCGCGGACTCCTGGCCCGATCAGGAGAACCGTCCGGCCGCGCTGCCGCTCCAGCACGGCAGGACACTGCTGAAACTGGCCGGTGCCACCGAGGACACGGAGCAGTCCCGGGAGTACGCCCGGCAGGCGGCACGCTCCCTGCGCACGGCGTTCGCCCAGGGCGGCGGGCACACCACGGGCACCGAGAACCGCATCGTGCTGGACCTGGTGGACGCCCTGCTCGCCTCGGGCGAGGAGCCGGACGAAGCCGCGGTCCTGACCGGCCAGGCGCTGGAGACCGTACGTGAGCAGCGGCAGCGCGCCCAGTTGCAGACCAGGGCCGGACGGATCCGGGCGGCCCGCTACGAGCACACCGGCGACCCGGCCGAACTCGTGGCCGCCGCCGAGTGGTTCGCCCGCGCCTCCCGCGGGACACCGCGTGACTCGCGGGCCCACACCGACCTGCTTGCCGAGTGGGGTGCCACGCTGCTGCGCCGTGCCGAACTGCCGGACGGCGGTGCGTATGTCGGCGCGGCCGTGCGGGTGCTGCGTGACTGCCGGTCCGAGACGCCCGCGGGCGGTGCGCACCAGTCCGAGCGGCTCCTCATGCTCGGGCGGGCCCTGATGCTGCGGCACCGGGCAGCCGCGGACCGGGTCGACCTGCGGGAGGCCGAGCATCTCCTGAGGCTGGCGGCGCAGGAGGCGGCGGCCCCGCTGATCGCCGCCCGCTGCTGGCTGGAGCTGGGCCGGGTCTGCCTGGAGGCCGCCGACGCACTGGGCAGGCCGGCCCGGCGCGACGATGCCGCGGAGGCCTTCCGTTCGGCCGCCGAGTCCGCCGCGGTGGCCGAAGCGGAGCAAAGGAGTCCACAACAGCTCCAAGAGGCAGTCGAGTTGGGTGCTACAGCCAACCACTGGCGGGGTATGACCTATGAGAGTGCGGGGCGACCCCGGGCCGCGCGCGACGCGTACCGGGCGGCCCGTCAGGAGTGGCGCAAACTGCCGGACGGCGGCGGCGCGGCGGGGGAGTCGACCGCCGAGCGGCTGGCCGGCCTGGAGCGCTGAGTGCTCAACGACGAGCACGGGGTGCTTCGCGGCCGGTAACGCCCGGCGCACGACCGGCGCCGGCCGACGGTGCCCACAGCAGGACGAGGCGGGTCAGGGACGCGGACCGGCGGTGTGCGCTCAACGGCGAGTGCGGCACGGCGGTCCCGGTGCTGCACTACGGGGAGGCGTGATGAGCGAATCGACACGTGAGGACGGGGCGGGGGCGACCGGTGATACCGGTGCGCCCGATGCCGCCGGCGAACTGCCGGATCTGCTGGGCCTCGATCTGGAGTCCCTGCGGACCATGGACCACCCCGTGCTGGCCGAGGTGGTCGCGGATCTCCACGGCCGCGTCGAGCAGCCGCGGGAGATGCTCTGGGGATTCAACAGCGCCTTCTGAGGCGGGGAGCCCCGCAGCGCCGCGATCCGGCCCCGGAGCCGCACGGCCCCGGCCGGGGACGCCGACGACCACGACCACGACCACGACCACGACATCATCGTCCGGGACGCCCCGGCCCTCGTCGCGCGACGCCGGGGCCGGCCGGCCCGGCAGACGTACGGCACGGGGGTACCGGAGTGGCTCGACGGACGACGCCCGGACAGGAGCGGCGCGCCGGGCGGCCCGCGGAGGGCGCGGCGCCTCCGGCCTCAGGGCCCGGCCCGGGTCCGGGCACCGGCGCACCGGCCGCCGCCCGGGCGGCGGACACGGCCCCCGTGCCCTTCGGGCAGTTCATCGTCAAGGTGCACGGCCGCTGCAACCTGGCGTGCCGCTACTGCTATCTGTACGAGGGCCCCGACTCGACCTGGCGGACCCGCCCCGCCGCCGCGTCGCCAGCCGTCCTGGACCGCACCGCGGACCGGATCGCCGAACACGCGGCGGCCCACCGGCTCCGCCATGTCGCCCTCGTGCTGCACGGGGGCGAACCCCTCCTCGCCGGACCCGAACGGCTGGCCGCCCTCGCGGACCGGGTCCGTGACCGGGTGCCCGGCGACTGCACCGTCCACGCCACCGTGCAGACCAACGCCACCCTGCTCACCGACGCCGGCGTCACCACCCTCGCCCGGCACGGCATACGCATCGGCATCAGCCTGGACGGCGGCCTGGCCGCGCACAACACCCTGCGCACCGACCACGCCGGCCGCCCCTCCTGGCCCGCCGCCTCGCGCGGCGCCCGGCTGCTCGCCGAGCGTCACCCCGAGGCGTACGCGGGCATCCTCACCGTCGTCGACCCGCGCACCGACCCGCTGGAGATGTACGAGTCGCTGCTCGCCCTGCGCCCTCCGGCCCTGGACCTGCTCCTGCCGCACGGCAACTGGACCAGACCGCCGCCCGGTCTGCCGGATCCGGCCGGTGTACCCACGGGCCCGGGGGCGGGCCGCCCCACCCCGTACGGCGACTGGCTGTGTGCCGTGTTCGACCGCTGGTGGCCGGCTGCCCGGCGGGAGACCCGGATCAGGCTCTTCGAGGAGTGCATCGCCCTCCTCCTCGGGCTGCCCGCCGCCACCGAGTCCCTCGGTCTCGACCCCATCAACGCGGTCGTGGTCGAGACGGACGGATCGATCGAGCAGGTCGACTCCCTCAAGTCCGCCTACGACACGGCCGCCGCCACCGGACTCGACATCTTCCGGCACACCTTCGACGACGCCCTGCGCCACCCCGGCGTCGTCGCCCGCCAGGCAGGAGCCGGCGCACTCGCAGCCCTCTGCCGGGCCTGCCCGCTGCTGACCGTCTGCGGCGGCGGCCACTACGCCCACCGGTACCGCGCAGAGAACGGCTTCATCAACCCGTCCGTCTACTGCGCAGACCTCGACCGGCTGGTCCGCCACGTGGCGGACCGGCTCGCCGACGCAACCGCAGGAGACCCCCCATGAGCTCCGCCATCCCCGATCGCGTACTGCGCGAACTCGGCCGCACCGAAGGCAGCGCCGCCACCCTCGGCCTGCTCGTACGCGATCAGGACACCCGCCGCCTCGTCCTCCTCAGGGCCGTGCTCGACGCGGCGGCCGCCGCCCCCACGACCGTATGCCCACCCCCACTGCTCGACCGGCTGCGCGCGGACTGGGCGTTGCTCGAAGCAGCCGAGCGCACCGACCGGACCGCGGCGCGCGCGGTGCTGTTCCACCCCATGACGGGCCCCTGGGCCGAGGGCCTCCTGGCCGGCCTCACCGCGACGACCGCGACGGGCCCCGGCCTCCTCGCCGGCCTGGGCCATCTGACCGCACTCGCGGCAGCGGCCGCGATCCGCGCCGGGATGCCCGTCACCGCCCGGCTCACCGCCCGCGACGGCTTGCTCTCCCTGCCCACGCTGGGGGCGGTGCGAGCCCCGGCCGGAGAGGTCGAACTCGCCTTCGCCGACGGCGAGATGACGGTACGGCCGGCCGGTGGGCCGCCCGTGACGGTACGGACCCAGCCGGACGGCACCCTGAGCTCCGCCGACCCCCGCTGGCTGCCGGTGCTCATGCTGTCCGCCGTGCTGCCCGGCACCGGTCCCGTACCCCTGGACGACGTCGATCCGTACCGCACGCGCGGCACCGGCCTGGAACGCCACGGACTGAGCGCGGCCACCCATGTCGACGACAGCGATCGCAAGGCCTGGATCGCGTCCTGGTCCGGAGTCGAACCACTGCTCCGCGTCGGCGGCGAGCACCGGCTCACCGAAGCGGCCGTGCTGCTGCGCTGCCTCGTCCCGCTCGGCCCGCCGCCCGGCTCGGGCCCCGGCGAGGCCGCGGCCCACTGCAGCGGCACCCGGCGCGAGGCGTTCGGCGCGGTCCTCAGCAGCAAGCCCGCCACCCCCGCGTACTTCGCCTCGACGCTCGTGCACGAGCTCCAGCACACCAAGCTCGCCGCGCTCGGCACACTTGTCCCGCTGCACCACGAGGACGCCGCTCCCCGCCACTTCGCCCCCTGGCGCGCCGACCCCAGGCCCTTCGACGGGCTGTTCCAGGGCGCCTACTCGCACCTCGCGCTCGCCGACTACTGGCAGCGGTTCGCGCTCGGCGCTCGGCGGGTTACCCACCGCGACCTGGCCTGGGCCGAGCACGCACGCTGCCGTCAACAGGTCGGGGCCGTACTGCCCGCACTGGCCGGATCGGCCCTGCTGACCGTCCAGGGGCGCGTGCTCGTCAACGAGATGATCACGCTCTACCACCGTCTGGAGGATTCGCCGCCACCCACGGGTCACCTGGCGCGCGCGGACGCGTACGTGAACACCGCCAGGGTGATATGGCAGCAGAGGAACGGATCACGCAGGCCGTGAGCAGCCAGGTGATTCCGGCCGGTGCGACCACGCCCCGGTGTATCGTGAAAAGGCTCGCAACGATGTCAGGGAGACGGTTGAATGCCCGCTACGCGTAAGCAAGTTGGAGCAGTCGGGGCGCGGACCGTCACCCTCAGTTTCGCCGGGTTCAACCGGGCCTGGGCAGCGTGGATCGCGGACCGGCTGGAGCGGCGCGGGGTGACGGTCGTCCAGCAGCGCTGGGACCCTCAGATGGAGGTCTCGCTGGAGGAAGCGCTGCAGGATCTGATGCTCTCCCGCGGCCGGGTCCTGGTCCTGCTCAGCGACTGGTACTTCCAGCTCGGCCCGCGCAGTCACGAGGAGTGGAACCGGGCCCTGCGCGCGGTCGTCGCACCCGACCCGGACCGGTTCGCCGCGGTGTCCATCACGACCTCGGCACTGCCCGGCGCCACGTCCGTGTTCGGCGCGGCCGACCTCACCAACGTCGGCGCGGTCGAGGCCGAGCGGCGGCTGCTCGTACACCTGGGCCTGCCCACGAGCCCGCTGCCCGAGGACATCGAGGCCGGGCCAGGCCCCCGTTTCCCGTCCGACACCCCGGAGGTGTGGGGCGGGGTCCCGCGCCGCAACACCCGCTTCACCGGGCGCGAGGAACTGCTCAACAAGGCCTACCAGGCACTCCAGGACGCCGGGTCCGGCGCCGGTGTGGTCACGCTGCACGGCATGTCGGGTGTCGGCAAGACGCAGCTGGCGGCCGAGTACGTCTACCGGTTCGGTTCCGCGTACGACGTGGTGTGGTGGGTGCCCGCCGACCGCCGCGCGCTCTACCGCCAGAAGCTCGCCGAACTCGCCCCCGAACTGGGCCTGTCCACCGGCGCCGAGTACGGCGAGAGGCTTCGCGCGGTCCGCGACTCACTGCGCCGCGGCGACCCGCACGGCCACTGGCTGCTGATCCTGGACGGCGCGGACGAGCCCGACCAGATCTGGGACCTCGTGCCGACCGGCCCCGGGCACGTCCTGATCACCTCCCGCAACCCCGAGTGGAGCGAGCACAACAGCAACCTCGTCGAGGTGCCGGTCTACGAGCGCGAGGAGTCGGTCGCCTTCATCCGCCGCCGCGCCCCGCGCCTGACCCACACCGAGGCCGACCGGCTCGCCGAGGCGCTGGAGGACCTCCCGCTGCTGCTCGACCAGACCGCGGGGTGGCTCAACGACTCCGACATGTCGGTCGAGGAGTACATCGAACTCCTCGGCGGCGGCATCGACCAGGACGTCGTCAAGGTCTCCGCGGACTTCCCCCTGGCCTTCCAGACCGCCTGGTCGATACTGCTGAACAAACTCCGGGACACCGTCCCCGAGTCCGTCGACCTGCTGCGCCTGTGCAGCTTCTTCGCGCCCGGCTCCATCCCCGTACGACTGCTGAAGGAAATGCCGTCCGGGGAACTGCCCGAACAGCTCTCGGGCCTGATGAACGACCCGCTGCTGTGGAACAAGGCGATCGGCCAGCTGCGCCAGTACTCCGTGGTCCGCCTGGAGTCCCACGACTCCATCATCGACGACGCGTCCTCGGGTGAGTCGATCTATCTGCACCGCATGGTCCACCAGATCGTCCGCAAGGACATGCCGGACCAGGACCGCCAGGAGTTCATCGACGTCGTACGGCGCGCACTGGCCGCCGCCGACCCCGGGCGCCCCACGGACACCCGGCTGTGGCCCACGTACGCCGAGATCACCCCGCACCTGAAGTGGGCGGACGTCCTGCGCAGCACGGACCCCGCGGTGCAGACGCTGGTGCTCAACTGCCTGCGCTACATGTACCTCTCCGGGGAGTACCGGGCCGGCATCAAGCTGGGTGCCCGCGCCATGGCCGCCTGGAGCGAACTGCTCGGCGAGAACCACCCGCGCGTCTGGGACCTCAGCTACAACTACGCCAACCTGCTCCGGGCCGTCGGCGACTACGCCGGAACCGAGGCCATCGAGCGGGCCGCCGTCGACCACCTGCGCGCCGAGCGGGGCGCACACAACCTGGAACACCTGCGCGCGGCCGGCGGCCTCGCGGCCGACCTGCGGGGTCTCGGGCGGTACGAAGAGGCCCACGAGATGTCCGAATGGGTCCTGGGCGCCTACCGCGAACTGCTGGGCGACCAGGACTCGCGCACCCTCAACGCGCAGAACAACCTGGCCATTTCGCTTCGGCTGCTGGGCCGGTACAAGGAGTCGCTGGCACTCAACCAGCGCACCCTGGAGGCCCGCCGCCAGCTGCTCCGCCCACGCCACAGCTGGACCCTCTACTCGGAGATCAACTACGCCACCGACCTGCGTCTGCTCGGCCGGTACAACGAGGCCGAATCGCTCCAGACCCAGAGCGTCCGGGTGCACCGCATCGTGATGGGCCAGGACAACCCGCAGACCCTGCGCGCCGAGCACAACCTCGCCCTCTGCCTGTACCGCACGGGCGAGCGGAGCAAGGCCGCGGAGCTGTTCACCCGGGTACTGGAACGAGGCGAGCGGTTCCTGGGCGAGAACGACCCGCTGACCATGATGTTCGCGGCCAGCCAGAGCTTCTTCGCCCGGGAGCACGCCGACATCGACCAGGCCAGGGCCATAAGCGAGAAGGTCGTGGGCGGCTACGTGGACATGCTCGGTGAGGATCACCCCTATGTGGCGGGCACCCGCGCCAACCACGCCCTGATCCTGCGCAACGTCGGCGAGCGGGACCAGGCGCACCACCTGCTGGAGGAGGCCCTCACCGACATGGGCCGGGCCGTGGGGGAGAACCACCCCTGGACGCTGGGCTGCGCGGTCAACGCCTCGGCGCTGCGCAACCTGGTGGGTGACCCGGAGTCCGCCGCCGCGCTGACGGACACGATCAGCACCCGGGCCATCGAGGTGCTCGGCCGCACCCACCCGCTGACCATCTCCGCCCGCATCGCGCACGCGGCGGACCTGCGTGGCCTCCGTGACCGGCAGCATGCGGACAAGGTCGAGTCGGAGGCGCTCGACGACCTGGTGAAGACACTGGGCCCGCAACACGTTCACACGGTGTCGGCACGGTCCCGCGTCCGGCCCTACTGGGACTTCGAGCCTCAGATCATCTGACTTCGAGCCTCAGGTCATCTGAGGGACAGGCTCCGCACACGCCACGCCCGAGGGCCCGGCCCTGCGATCATCTCGCGGAGCCGGGCCCTCGGTTCGTGCGTGCGCGGGTCAGGCCTCGAAGACCTCGGCGACCAGCTGCGCCTGCTCGGCCTGGTGGCGCTTGGCCGAGCCGACCGCCGGGGACGAGCCGTGCGCGCGCGAGATGCGGCGCAGGCGCTCACCGTGCGGGACGTCGGCGCCGACGGCCAGGTCCAGGTGGTCGATCAGGTTCAGGGCGATGAACGGCCAGGCACCCTGGTTGGCCGGCTCCTCCTGCGCCCACAGGTACTTCGCCGCGTTCGGGTACTTGGCGATCTCGGCCTGGATCTCCGCACCCGGCAGCGGGTACAGGCGCTCCAGACGGATGATCGCGGTCTCCGTGTCGCCACGCTTCTGACGCTCGGCGTCCAGGTCGTAGTAGACCTTGCCGGTGCAGAAGACGACCTTGCGGACCGCGCTCGGCTCGACCGAGTCGTCGCCGATCACCGGGCGGAAGCCGCCGGTGGTGAACTCCTCCGCCTTCGACGCCGCCGCCTTGAGGCGGAGCATCGACTTCGGGGTGAAGACGATCAGCGGCTTGTGGTGCGGGTTGTGCACCTGCCACCGCAGAAGGTGGAAGTAGTTCGACGGCAGGGTCGGCATCGCGACCGTCATGTTGTCCTGCGCGCACATCTGGAGGAAGCGCTCCGGGCGGGCGGACGAGTGGTCCGGGCCCTGGCCCTCGTAGCCGTGCGGCAGCAGCAGCGTGACGCCGGAGGTCTGGCCCCACTTCTGCTCGGCCGAGGAGATGAACTCGTCGACGACGGTCTGAGCGCCGTTGACGAAGTCACCGAACTGGGCCTCCCAGACGACCAGCGACTCCGGGCGGGCCAGCGAGTAGCCGTACTCGAAGCCCATCGCCGCGTACTCGCTGAGCAGCGAGTCGTAGACGTTGTAACGGGCCTGCTCGTCCGTGAGGTAGAGCAGCGGGGTGTAGTCCTCGCCGGTCACCTGGTCGACCAGCACCGCGTGACGCTGGCCGAACGTGCCGCGGCGGGTGTCCTGGCCGGCGAGCCGGACCGGGGTGCCCTCCATCAGCAGCGAACCGATGGCCAGGGTCTCGCCCATGCCCCAGTCGATCGTGCCGTCCTCCACGGAGGCCGCACGACGCTGCATCTGCGGCATCAGGCGCGGGTGGACGGTGATGTGGTCCGGGATGTTGACCTGCGACTCGGCGATCCGCTTCACGACCTCCTGGGAGACCGCGGTGGTCACGGCCACCGGGAACTCGGCCCGGGGTTCGGACACATGCGGCTGAGCCGGGAGCGAGGTGGCCTCGCGGACCTCCGCGAACACCTTCTCCAGCTGGCCCTGGAAGTCCTGGAGCGCCTGCTCCGCCTCTTCCAGCGTGATGTCGCCGCGACCGATGAGGGACTCGGTGTACAGCTTGCGCACCGAGCGCTTCTTGTCGATCAGGGTGTACATCTGCGGGTTGGTGAACTGCGGGTTGTCGCCCTCGTTGTGACCGCGGCGGCGGTAGCAGATGAGGTCGATCACGACGTCCTTGTTGAACGCCTGACGGAACTCGAAGGCGAGCCGTGCGACACGGACGACGGCCTCGGGGTCGTCACCGTTGACGTGGATGATCGGCGCCTCGATCATGCGCGCCACGTCGGTGGCGTACATCGAGGAGCGCGAGGACTCCGGGGCGGCGGTGAAGCCGACCTGGTTGTTGATCACCACGTGCACGGTGCCGCCGGTGCGGTAGCCGCGCAGCTGCGACATGTTCAGCGTCTCGGCGACGACGCCCTGGCCCGCGAAGGCCGCGTCGCCGTGGAGAGCGACGGGCAGGACGGTGAAGTCCGTGCCGCCCTTGTTGATGATGTCCTGCTTGGCGCGGGCGATGCCCTCCAGGACCGGGTCGACCGCCTCCAGGTGCGAGGGGTTGGCGGCCAGCGAGACCTTGATCTGCTCGCCGTCCAGACCGGTGAAGGTGCCCTCGGCGCCCAGGTGGTACTTGACGTCGCCGGAGCCGTGCATCGACTTCGGGTCGAGGTTGCCCTCGAACTCCCGGAAGATCTGCGCGTACGACTTGCCGACGATGTTCGCCAGCACGTTCAGCCGGCCGCGGTGGGCCATGCCGATGACGACCTCGTCGAGGCGGGCCTCGGCGGCGGAGTCGATGACCGCGTCGAGCAGCGGGATGACGGACTCGCCGCCCTCCAGCGAGAACCGCTTCTGGCCGACGTACTTCGTCTGCAGGAAGGTCTCGAACGCCTCGGCGGCGTTCAGCCGGCGCAGGATGCGCAGCTGCTCCTCGCGCTCGGGCTTGGGGCGCGGACGCTCCACCCGGTCCTGGAGCCACTTGCGCTGCTTCGGGTCCTGGATGTGCATGAACTCGATGCCGGTGGTGCGGCAGTACGACTCACGCAGCACACCGAGGATGTCGCGGAGCTTCATCATCGTCTTGCCGGCGAAACCGCCGACCGCGAAGTCCCGCTCCAGGTCCCACAGGGTGAGGCCGTGCTCGGTGATGTCGAGGTCGGGGTGCTTGCGCTGGTGGTACTCCAGCGGGTCGGTGTCGGCCATGACGTGGCCGCGGACCCGGTAGGAGTGGATCAGCTCGAAGACCCGCGCGGCCTTGGTGACGTCGTCGTCGTGCGAGGCGTCGATGTCCTTGAGCCAGCGGACCGGCTCGTAGGGGATGCGCAGCGCCTTGAAGATCTCGTCGTAGAACTCGTTCTCGCCGAGCAGCAGCTGGGAGAGGATCCGCAGGAACTCGCCGGAGGCGGCGCCCTGGATGACCCGGTGGTCGTACGTCGAGGTCAGCGTCATGACCTTGGAGATGCCCAGCTTGTTCAGGGTGTCCTGCGACGTGCCCTGGAACTCCGCCGGGTAGTCCATCGCACCGACGCCCATGATGAGGCCCTGTCCGGGCATCAGGCGGGGCACCGAGTGAACGGTGCCGATCCCGCCGGGGTTGGTCAGCGAGGCGGTGACGCCGGTGAAGTCGTCCATGCCGAGCTTGCCGTTGCGGGCCCGGCGGACGATGTCCTCGTAGGCCTGCCAGAACTCGAAGAAGTTGAGCGTCTCGGCCTTCTTGATGGCCGCGACGACCAGCTGGCGGTCGCCGTTCGGCTTCACCAGGTCGATGGCGAGGCCGAGGTTGACGTGCTCCGGCTTGACCAGGGTCGGCTTGCCGTCCTTCTGCGCGAAGGAGTAGTTCATCGCCGGCATGGCCTTGAGGGCCTGCACCATCGCGTACCCGATGAGGTGCGTGAAGGAGATCTTCCCGCCACGGGCGCGCTTGAGGTGGTTGTTGATGACGATGCGGTTGTCGAAGAGCAGCTTCACCGGAACGGCGCGGACGGACGTGGCCGTCGGCAGCTCCAGCGAGGCGTTCATGTTCTTCGCGACAGCGGCGGACGGGCCGCGCAGCGTCACGTACTCCGGACCGGCCGGGGCCTCGGTGGCCGGGGCGGCGGCAGCCTTCGCGGCCGGAGCCGGGGCGGCCTTCACCGGGGCGGCCTTCACCGGAGCCGCCGGGGCGGCAGGTGCGGGCTTGGCCGGAGCGGGCGCCGGGGCAGCGGGTGCGGCCGGTGCAGGTGCCTGAGCCGCGGGCTGCGCAGGTGCGGCAGGCGCGGTGGTGGGGGCCGGTGCGGTGGCGGCCGGAGCCGCAGGCACCGCAGCCCCCGCGGCTGCGGCGCCGGGAACGGGCTTGTCCGCCGTGCCGGACGTACCCGGCTTGTAGTCGGCGAAGAAGTCCCACCAGGCGCGATCGACCGAATTGGGATCCTGGAGGTACTGCTGGTAGATCTCGTCGACGAGCCACTCATTGGGGCCAAAAGCAGCAGCCGGGTTCGTACCCGGGCTGGCTTGGTCGGTCGAGATGCTCGAGTTACTGGGGGACTGAGACGACACGGCGGCAACCGCCCTCTTCCGCTTCACAAGGTGATGGACAGCGGAAATCAAGGCTACGCCTCCCCGGCCGTTTCATGCAGGCCGGGCCGGTCTTCGTCGTGCAAGTCACATCGGAAGTCGGGTTTCGGGGCAGGAAATGGCGGGAAACAAGCTTGGTTCCGCTTCGCTCCGGGTACGCGAGACCGCAGTTACGGCCCCTTGGACCGTACCCCTTGAACAGAACACGTAGAACGTGCCCTTCCGGTTCGAACCCTATGTCAACCTCGCGGTTGATGGATCCCCGGAAGGGTGACGCGGATGCGGCAGCCGCGAGCTGATTCGGCCACACCGATCCGGCCGCCGTGCAGATCCACCGCCCAGCGGGCGATCGCCAGGCCCAGACCCGTACCGCCGTCGCTGCCCGGACCGTGCGGGGACGGCACTTCGCCCCGGTTGAAGCGCTCGAAGACCCGGTGGCGCTCGGCCTCCGGGATGCCGGGGCCCTCGTCCAGGACCTCCAGATGCAGCGACTCGGGTTGCGGACCGCGCCGGGCGAGCACGGTGACCCGGCCGTGCGGCGGGCTGTGCTTCACCGCGTTGTCGATCAGGTTGGCCACCACCTGGTGCAGCCGCTCGGCGTCCGCGTGCGCGGTGAGCTCGGGCGGGGACACGTCCAGGTGCAGATGGACGTCCTTGCGGGCGTGGTTGCCGGAGCCCGAGGACAGCCGGCGGTGCGCGGCGGCGAGGTTCGCCTCCTTGAGGACCCCCGACAGATAGGGCCACACCTCGAAACGGCCGGCCTTCAGCGTGACCACGCCGTTGTCCAGCCGGGACAGGTCCAGCAGCGTCTCCACCAGCCCGCCGAGCCGTTCCGTCTGTTTCAGGGCCGTGCGCATCGTCTCCGGATCGGCCGAGGACACCCCGTCCACGACGTTCTCCAGCACGGCTCTCAGCGCCGCGATGGGTGTGCGCAGCTCATGTGAGACGTTCGCCACCAGCTCCTTGCGGTGCCGGTCGACGGCTGCCAGATCGTCCGCCATCAGGTTGATCGTCTGCGCCAGGTCGCCGAGCTCGTCGCGCCGGTCGGCGCCGCTCACCCGTCTGGTGTAGTCGCCGTGCGAGATCGACCGGGCCACCGCTCTCATCTCGTCCAGCGGCGCGGTCAGACCGTGCGCCACGAACTGCGTGATCAGCAGGGTCGCGATCACCGAGAACACCGTGATGAACCGCAGCTCGGTGCGCGTGCGCAAAGCCACCATCAGCAGCCCGGTCGTGATGAAGACCGACACCACTACCAGCGTGCCCAGCTTGGCCTTGATGGAGAACGGCCGGAGCCCCGGTCCGGGCCGGGTCATGGCGCCGGGGTCTCCAACGCGTAACCGACACCGTGCACGGTACGGATCCGCTCCGCGCCGATCTTCCGGCGCAGAGCCTTGATGTGGCTGTCGACGGTACGGGTGCCCGAGGCGTCCGCCCAGTCCCAGACCTCCGCCAGCAACTGCTCACGGGAGAGCACCGCGCGCGGGGTGTTGGCCAGGCAGACCAGCAGATCGAACTCGGTCGGCGTCAGATGGACGTCGTCCGCACGCACCCGCACCCGGCGCTGCGCGTGGTCGATCTCCAGCTCGCCGAGGCGCAGTATTCCGCTGCGCGGCGTCACCGCGGCCAGCGCGGCCCGCTCGACCCTGCGCAGCAGGACGTGCACCCGGGCCGCCAGCTCACGCATGGAGAACGGTTTCGTCATGTAGTCGTCGGCGCCGACGCCGAGACCGACGAGCATATCGGTCTCGTCGTCCCGGGCGGTCAGCATCAGCACCGGCACCGGGCGCTGGGCCTGCACGCGACGGCAGACCTCCAGGCCGTCGAAGCCGGGAAGCATGATGTCGAGCACCATCAGATCCGGCTGCCAGGCCTCGGCCGCGTCCACGGCCGCGGGGCCGTCGAGTGCGGTCTGCACCAGGAAGCCCTCGGCCCGCAGGCGGGCGGAAATGGCATCGACGATCGTGGGGTCGTCCTCGACCACCAGCACGCGGCGCTGTGCGCCCGGGGTGGCCGCGACACCTGTGTGGGTGGTGTGTGTTTGTTCCATCGCCCCGCCCCTGCCCGTTTTCGCGGGGGCCATTCCCCCGGACGTACGGTCTTCGCTCGTGAATTTCGTGGGTGATCCCGCTATCGGTCAGCAGCGTAAAGGCAGCAGAGGGCTCCCGGCTACGCAGGGTGCAAGGCCGCGGGGGCGGTCGGGGGGAACAGGGGAGGCGGAGTGTCGCGCTTGTGGCGCTTGGACCCCGGGCGTCCCGGGCCCCGCATACCCGGCGGGGGGATCTCAGCCTGCTCGAATTGCGAGATGAACCACGTCGGGCACACCTCGGGCAACGCCTACTTCTTCCGTCCTTACCCCACGGAATCCGGCATTCCGCAAGGCCTGTTCGAACTCCGCGGACGGTTGTGCGGACCACACCGCGAGCACACCGCCCGGCGTGAGCCGCGCGTGGCAGTCGGCGAGTCCGGCGGGGGAGTACAGATTCCCGTTGTCCTCGGTGACGGTCCAGCCCGGTCCGTTGTCGATGTCCAGACACAGCGCGTCGTAACGGTCCGTAGTCGTACGGAGGTACGCGACGAGGTCCGTCGTCAGGACCACGGTCCGTGGATCGGCGAGCGCGGCCCCCGAGATCCCGGCCAGCGGCCCGTCCAGGTGCCAGTTGACGACGGCCCGCTCCCGCTCGGCGACCGCGATCCGCCCCCATCGCGGTTCGGCGGCGGCCCGGACGAGCGAGAATCCGACGCCGAGACCGCCGATGAGGACCGCCGGAGCGGGCCGGTCCGCGGGCAGCGCGTCGAGCGCGGCGTCGATCAGCAGCCGCTCCGAGCGCCCGTCGGAGGTGTCCATCAGGAAGCACCCGTTGGCGATGATCTCGAAGTCGTCGCCCCGCCTGCGCAGGACGACCTCCCCGTAGGGCCCCTCGCGGCGGTCCAGGATGACGGGGGCGAGGGCGTCGGGGCCGAGGCTGAGGGGCATGGCGCTGATCTCCGGTGGATGGCGGGCGGTGTCGCCGCCATCCTGTCCGCCCGGCAGCGGCCGGGCCAGCGGTTTGCCCGAACCTCGGCCGAACGGGGTGCAGTCAGCCGCGTTCGGGGCGGGCCCCCCGTACCGCGAACAGCGCGGTCCCCGCCACGTACGCCAGCAGCGCCACCACCCATGCCCCGGCCTGCGGCCCCGGCTGCATCGGCCAGGCCCACACGGATGCCGCACCACCTGGGGTGCGCGGGGCCGCCAGGTACACCGCGCTGCTCCAGACCGTCATCGGCAGCCAGCTCAGCCGGGCGCCGATCAGGGCGGCGGAGCCGGCCGCCACTCCGGTGGCGCCGAGCACGTTACGGATCATGCCGGGTGCGCCGAAAGTCTCGGGGTGCCCGGGGACGGCCAGCGCGAGGGCCGCCGCGGCCGGGACGGTGAGCGCCAGCAGATGCAGCAGCCGCCGCGGCCACCAGCGGTGCACGGCGGTCCGGTCGAGCTCGTCGGCGGCGGCGTAGAGGCTGGTGCCGATGGCCGCGGACACCAGCAGCGGCGCCAGCACGAGGACCGGGACGCGGGCGCCCGGGTCGAAACGGTCCTCCAGCCGGGCGGCGGACCAGGCGGCGAGGAGAACGATGCAGGTCAGCGCGGCGGCGGTACGGGGGAGGCCGCGGGAGCGGATATAGAGGACGGGCAGTTCCGGCCGGAGCGCGGAGCGTCTCGTGGCGGCGCCGGTGGCGGGGTTCACAGGACGGGCACCTCCGACGGGGAGCAACTCGTGCGCGTGGCCAGGAAGCGGCCGAGCCAGGCCCGGCGCTCGGGGGGCGGCATGGCTTCGAGCCGGCGGAGCTGCGGGGTCTTCTCCGCGTCGGGGGTCTGCGGTGTGCGGGGGCCGGTGAGCCAGTCGGTGACGGCGAGGTCGGTCGCCATCCCCCGATCTTCGCCGGCGGACCCGTCGGCGTAGAGGGAATCCGGGCATTCCCGGTTCACCATGCGGTAGGCCACCTGCCAGGCGAAGTCCTCCGAGTGCTGCAGCCGCCCTCGCAGGAGGTACCAGCCGAGGTTCGGCGTCGGCATCCAGGCAGCCGCGGAGCCCGGCCGCACCTCTTGATCCACATAGCGGACCGGCGCCCCCGGCACTCCGTCCAGCCGGCCGAGCAGCCCGGACAGCGCCTGGGAGACCTGCGGCAGCAGCGGCCCGTTGTACCCGGTGAGGCAGAGCTGCGGGGTGCCGTCCGCGCAGACGAGCCGAGCGGCAGCCGGGTCCTCCCGCAACAGGCCCTGGCCGGTGTGCATGATCAGCGGGGCGACCGCCGCCGCCACGGCGAGCGGCACGACGGCGAGGAACCGGCGCCTGGCCGCATGGGCGATCAGTGCGGCCAGGGCGAGACCGCAGGTCCACGCCACCATCGCCGGAGCGAACCACCACACGGGCAGCGACGCGTCGAGCGCGTACTGCACGGCCGGGTCGAGGAACTGGGCCGAGGAGTCGGAGTAGCTCGGCACGCCCAGCACGAGGTACAGCAGCACAGCGAGAACGGGCGCGGCCAGCCGCCACCGGCACCGCTGACCGACGACGAATCCGACCAGTCCGACGGCCACCAGGAAGGCGGCGTCCGCGACGGCGAAGGACGGGAACGGGCTGCCGCCCCCGGCGTACGGCCAGGTGGCCAGCAGTGAGGCGGCCAGCACGGCGAGATACCCGGCGACCGCCCACAGTGCGATCGGCAGCGCGGCCACCACGACCCGCGCGAACCGCGGGCGCGGGGTGGAGCCGAAGAGTTCGGTGGTCGAGCGCCGGTGCTCGCGGGCCCCCTGCCAGCAGGACGCGGCAGCCACCAGCGGACCGACGAGGAGGGTGGCGGCGGAGTGCAGGTTGCCCTGGGTCTCGCCCCAGCTGCCCTGCCAGGTGTCGGCCTTGGCCGCCATGGTGACGGTGAGCATCACCGCCGTACCGGCACCGGTCCACGGCGCGATGCCGCGGCGCAGTTCGGTCCGCAGTGTGAGGAGTGCCGGCCGGTACGCGGCGACGGGGGAGCGGACGGGCCCGGAGGCGTCCTGCCTCTTCTGGGTGACGTAGGTACCGGTCGTCGTCATCGGGCGGCCGCCGTCGCACGGTGGGTGCGCAGAGCGGCGGTGTAGCCGCGCTCGATGGGGCTGCCGTCGAGCTGGTCCCCGTCGCTGCCGAGGGCCGCCAGCTCAGCCGTCGTCCCCCGGTACGCGATCCGGCCCGCCTCGACCAGGGTCACGTCCGCGCAGGCGGTGGCCACGTCCTCGACCAGGTGCGTGGAGAGGACCACCGTGGACCGCTCGCCCAGCTCACGCATCAGGGTGCGGAACTCCACCCGCTGCTCCGGGTCGAGACCGGCCGTCGGCTCGTCGAGCAGCAGCAGCTCCGGTTCGTTGACGATCGCCTGCGCGATGCCGACGCGTCGCACCATCCCGCCCGACAGGGTCTTCATCCGGGCGTCGATCCGGTCCGTCAGCCCCACCCGGTCCACCGCACGTTCCACGGCGCCCGCGATCAGGGCACCGTCCATCTCCTTGAGCCACGCCACATAGGCGACGAACTCGCGCACGGTGAAGCCCGGGTAGTAGCCGAACTCCTGCGGCAGGTAGCCCAGCCTGCGCCGGACCGCCGCCCGGCTGCGGTGGTCCGCGTCCGCACCCACCTCGCTGCCCAGCAGCTCGACCCGCCCGGAGGTCGGTGCGACAGCTGTCGACACGACCCTGATCAGCGATGTCTTGCCCGCACCGTTCGGTCCGAGTAGTCCGTGCACGCCGGGTGCGAAGTCCAGATCGATGCCATCCAGGGCGGTCGTACGGCGATGCCGGACCGTCAGCCCCGAAACTCTTACCGTGCTGTTCACGCGATCACGCTCATGATGTCTCCAGGTGGTCGAAGGATCTGCGGCGCAGGGCCAGCAGCCCGGCGCAGAGCACCACCGAGGCCGCCCAGGCGCCCTGGGCGGCGGGCCCGGCGAAGTAGCCGGCGGCTGCCGCGAGCGGTTCGTCGAGCCCCGACGGCCGCGGGGTGAACGTCGGTACGGCGACGGCGGCGGCCCAGCACGCGGCGACGGACGAGGCACCGGTACGGCAGCCGACGTAACTGCTCAGCGCCAGCGCCCCCAGCGTCATCGCGAGGCCCGGCAGCAGCCAGGCCAGGGCGCCCGGTCCGTCGGCCGACGCGGGCAGCACCGCCCAGGCAAGGGCGAGCACCGGGACGGTCACCGCGAGCACCGCGGCGGTCCTGATCAGCAGCAGCCGCAGCCCGCCGCCCGGAGTCGTCGCGGTGATCTCGTGCATCGGGTCGGCGGAGCGCCCGTACGAGACGCCGACCCCGGCGAGCGGCAGCACCGGCGCGACGACGAGGAGCAGCGGCCGCGCCGTGCCGCCGAGCCCGCCCCCGTACGCCAACGCGACGGCCCCGAGCGCCACCAGCAGCAGCGCCGCCGCCCACGACCCCCGCAGGGCAGGCCCGGCGGCCCACACCAACCGGCCGGTCCGGGTGGCGGGCCCCGGCGCCGGCAACCGCAGGCGCCCCCCGCCACCCCCGCCCCACGAGCGCCCCCACGCCCGAACCCGCCCCCGGACCCGCCCCCACGAGCGCCTTCGCGCCGGCTGCGTCACCGCGGCTTCGAGGACCGCCGCGCGCACCGCCTCCAGCAGTGGTGCCGCAGCCCCCCGGCTGCGTACCGCCGCCGAGACCCGGTCCGCACAGTGCGCGCACGACTCGACGTGCTTCTCCAGTGACCAGGCGTCGGTCTCGGCGGCGGTCCCCGCCGCATACCGCCCGGCCAGTTCGTCTCCCACATGCCAGGCCGTCATGCCGTGCCTCCCAACGGACCGTTCTCCACAACCAGCCGGTCCAGTGCCGCCCGCAGCTCGCGCCGGGCCCGCATGGCCCGGGTCTTGACCGTCCCCTCCGGTATGCCGAGCAGGCGGGCGGTCTCCCGGGTCGTCAGCCCGTCGATGACCGTCGCCCGCAGGACCTCCCGGAGTTCGGGCGAGATCCGGTCGAGCGCGGCACCCACGTCGCCGTACTCCAGACCGGCCAGGACCCGGTCCTCGGCGGACGGCACGGCGGCAGCCCACTCCGATCCGCCGGCGCTCTCTGCCTGTGCCACGCGCTCCGTCCTGGCCCGGGTCCGCTGCGCGTCGACCAGCCGGCGGGCGGCGATCACCCAGAGCCAGCCGCCCGCCTCGGCGCCGCGGTGCGTACCGGCGGACCGCCAGGCCGTGACGAAGGTGTCCTGCAGCACCTCCCGTACGGTCTCGGCGTCCGCGCACCGCCGGTTCAGCCGGGCCAGCAGCCAGCCGGCGTGCCGGTCGTAGAGCGCGGCCAGCGCGGTCGTGTCCCCCTGTGCGACGGCACGCAGCAGCGCCTCGTCGTTCCGGTCGTCCCCCGAGGGGCGCAAGTGGCTCACACCTCCTCTATCGGCGGCCGGACGCCTGTCGGTTCACGCACGGCGCATGCGGATGCGGTCAGGGGCGTGGTGCCTTCTCGCCGTGCACCGCGATGTGTTCGGCCGCCAGCCAGGGAGCCAGGTCGTCGATGAGCGGGGTGAGCGCTGCCGGATCGGCAGAGGGCGTGCGGCCCATGGCCGCAGCCACGCGCATCTGCCCGGCGCGCTCGGGGTAGTAGCGGCCGAAGAGCTCGGCGCACTCGTCGAGGTCACTGGTCCAGCCGCCCCAGAGGGGCATGATCAGGGTGAATCCCGTGCGGACGATGCGGCGTGAGACGACACGGCCGAGGGCCCTGCGTTCGACGTCCGTGGTGGCTTCGGAGGCTCGGGCGCGCCAGCGCGGGAGTACGCGTGCGAGGTCGCCGTTCGTCTCGCGGGCGAGCTGGGAAGTGGGGCGGTACCGGGGGAGTTGCCGGGCGAGGTCGTTGCCGAGCAGCGGGGTGCAGAGGCAGGCGATGAAGAATCCGGCATCGTGACGTTCGAGGTCGCTCAGCAGAGTGCGTCTGCTGGTCAGCAGGATCCCGACGCCATCGATCTGCGGGAATGCGCGGTCAAGCGCGGTCTCGATCGTGTGCGCGTCGGCGCGGTCGGCGTCGGTGGGCTCGTCGTGGAGGGCGAGCTGGAGGTCGAGATCGGAGACCCCGGGCGTGGCCGTGCCACGCGGAACGCTGCCGTAGAGGTAGGCGCTGTCCAGCCGGGCGGGACCGAAGACCTCGGTGATCCGGGAACGGGCCGCCGCCACGGCAGGCGCGAACCCCTCCTGCACCCGGCTCAGTGAGCCCTCCCGCGCGATCGTGCCGTCCCGGTTCAGCCCGCGGTCGTCGTTCATACGGGTACTCTGCCCGTCCCGCTCCCCCCTGGCCACGGCATATCCCCGTGACTACGGCTACGCCTTCGGCGGCGCCGCGAACGTCACGTCCGCGGCCGGCGTGGTGACGTCCGCGTCCGCGCTGATCGCCCACGCGGCGACCCGGGAGACCACGGCGGCCGGGACCGCCTCGCTGATCCCGGGAGCTGCCGGGATGTCCTGCGTCGCATGCGCGTCGTAAGGGAGAACGACCCGGTAGTCCAGGGCCAGGGCCGTGCGGGCCGTCGCCTGTACGCACATCTCCGACATCACGCCGCAGACGGCGACCGCCTCGACGCCCGCCCCGCTCAGCAAGGAGCCCAGCGACGTGCCGGCGAAGCCGTCGTCCCGGGTCTTGCGGATCACGGACTCCGCGGGGCCCGCCCCGACCGGCAGGTGGAGCGCCCAGCCGGGCGTGTGGGGCTCGTCGCCCGCGCCGGGAGCGCCGTCGTTCTGGAGGTGCACGACGAGTGCACCGCTCTGCCGTGCCCGCGCGATCAGGCCCGCCGTCCGCTCCAGGAGTCCGGCTGCGCCGGGCACAGCCCTGTCTCCGGTCACCCCCGCCTTCTGGACGTCCACGACGAGCAGGGCCTGCACGGGAAGAAGGGAATCGGTCATCGGCCCATCCTGGTCGGCCGGGGCCTCGTCCTCCACGGGATTTCGCGCCCGATGTGCTCACGACTTCGAGCACGACTCCGCGCACGATGTGCCGGGCGACTCCGCGCACGATGTGCCGCCCGACTTCGCACCCGACTCCGCTCACGATGTGCCGCCCGCTTCGCGCCCGAATTCGCGTACGCGGGCCCGTGCGGTCGCGGGACTACGGCGGTCCCGTCCGGCGTTGCACCCAAGGCACGCCGCCACTGTCATACCGCGATCGCTCACAGCGAACACAGCCCGGGGAACATTCGGTGGCTCAGGAGCATTGAGTCTTCATAGCTCAACTTGACTGCCGAAGGGGAGATCATGGCTACTGAGTCCAATGCGGTCACACCGCTCACCCTGCCTGTGCTGCCGCTCGACGACGAGGTCGTGCTGCCCGGAATGGTGGTGCCTCTGGACCTGTCCGACAGCGATGTACGTGCCGCGGTGGAAGCCGCGCAGGCCGCAGCCCGTGAGGGCGGAGGCAAGCCCGAAGTGCTGCTCGTTCCGCGCATCGACGGGACCTACACCGGGATCGGTGTCATCGGGACCGTCGAGCAGGTCGGACGGCTCTCGGACGGCGACCCGGGCGCGCTCATCCGCGGCCGCGGCCGCGTGCGGATCGGGGCCGGGACCAGTGGTCCCGGTGCCGCGCTCTGGGTGGAAGGGACCCGGGTCGACGTCTCCGTCCCCGAGCCTCTCCCCGGAGCCGTCGCCGAGCTGGTCAGGGAGTACAAGGCACTCGCCACCAGCTGGCTGAAGAAGCGCGGCGCCTGGCAGGTCGTGGACCGGGTCCAGCAGATCGAGGACGTCTCGGCGCTCGCCGACAACTCCGGATACTCCCCCTTCCTCACCACCACCCAGAAGGTGCAGCTGCTGGAGACCGCCGATCCGGTGGCCCGGCTGAAGCTCGCCATCCAGTGGCTCGGCGAGCACCTCGCCGAGCAGGACGTCGCCGAGTCGATCGCCAAGGACGTCCAGGAGGGCGTCGACAAGCAGCAGCGTGAGTTCCTGCTGCGGCGCCAGCTCGACGCCGTACGCAAGGAGCTCTCCGAACTCAACGGTGAACCCGGTTCCGGCGACGAGTCCGACGACTACCGGGCACGCGTCGAGGCCGCCGACCTTCCCGAGCACGTCCGCGAGGCCGCGCTCAAGGAGGTCGACAAGCTGGAGCGCTCCTCCGACCAGAGCCCCGAAGGCTCCTGGATCAGGACCTGGCTCGACACCGTCCTCGAACTGCCGTGGACCGAGCGGACCGAGGACGCGTACGACATCAAGGGCGCCCAGGAGATCCTCGACGCCGAACACGCGGGCCTGCAGGACGTGAAGGAGCGCATCACCGAGTACCTCGCGGTACGCAAGCGGCGGGCCGACCGCGGGCTGGGTGTGGTCGGAGGCCGGCGCGGCGGTGCGGTGCTGGCCCTGGTCGGGCCTCCCGGGGTCGGAAAGACCTCGCTCGGTGAATCCGTGGCGCACGCCATGGGGCGCAAGTTCGTCCGAGTCGCACTCGGCGGTGTCCGGGACGAGGCGGAGATCCGAGGCCACCGGCGTACGTACGTCGGCGCGCTCCCGGGCCGCATCGTGCGCGCCATCAAGGAGGCCGGTTCGATGAATCCGGTCGTCCTGCTCGACGAGATCGACAAGGTCGGCTCCGACTTCCGGGGCGACCCTGCCGCAGCCCTTCTCGAAGTGCTCGACCCGGCGCAGAACCACACCTTCCGCGACCACTACCTGGAGGTCGAACTCGACCTCAGCGATGTCGTCTTCCTGGCCACGGCCAACGTCCTGGAATCCATCCCGGAGGCTCTGCTCGACCGGATGGAGCTGGTCAGGCTCGACGGCTACACCGAGGACGAGAAGGTCGTCATCGCCCGCGACCACCTGCTCCCGCGTCAGCTTGAGCGGGCCGGTCTGGAGAAGGCCGAGGTCACCCTCGACGAGTCGGCGCTGCGCAAGCTGGCCGGTGAGTACACGAGGGAGGCCGGGGTCCGGAACCTGGAGCGGGCCGTCGCCCGGCTGCTGCGCAAGGTCGCGGCCCAGCACGAGCTCGGCGACCGCGAACTGCCGTTCACGGTGACCGACGAAGACCTGCGCGGTCTCATCGGCCGGCCGCACCACGTCCCCGAGTCCGCCCAGGACCCGGCCGAGCGCCGTACCGCGGTGCCGGGCGTGGCCACCGGGCTCGCCGTGACCGGGGCGGGCGGTGACGTCCTCTTCGTGGAGGCGTCGCTCGCCGACCCGGAGACCGGGGCGTCCGGACTGACCCTGACCGGTCAGCTCGGCGACGTCATGAAGGAGTCCGCGCAGATCGCGCTGAGCTTCCTGCGCTCGCACGGCGCGGAGCTGGAACTGCCGGTCGCGGACCTGAAGGACCGCGGTGCGCACATCCACTTCCCCGCGGGTGCCGTGCCGAAGGACGGTCCGAGTGCCGGCATCACGATGACGACGGCGCTGGCCTCGCTGCTCTCCGGACGGCTGGTCCGCACCGACGTGGCGATGACCGGTGAGGTCTCGCTGACCGGGCGGGTCCTGCCGATCGGAGGCCTGAAGCAGAAGCTGCTCGCCGCGCACCGGGCCGGTATCACCACCGTGGTGATCCCGAAGCGCAACGAGCCCGATCTGGACGACGTCCCCGCGGAGGTGCTGGACACGCTGGAGGTCCACCCGGTCACGGACGTCCGCCAGGTCCTGGAGATCGCCCTCGCCCCGGCCGAGGCCCCGGCGGAGCGGAGGATCCCGGCCGCGGCGTGAAGGTCACGGCGTGACGGACGTGGCATCACGGACACGGCCGGTACGGGCGGCCCGTCTTCCCCTCGCGGGGGAGGCGGGCCGTTCCGCGTGAACGGCCGTTCCGCGTGAACGGGGGGAGCCGGATCAGGGGCGGTAGATGGTCCCCGGCACCGGCTCGGCGGGTGCCATCAGCTGGGGCACCGTCACGAAGGTGTAGCCGCGCTTCTTCAGTTCGTGGATGATGCCGGGCACCGCGGGCACCGAGCCCTTGTAGATGTCGTGCAGCAGGATGATGCCGTCCTTGGTCGCCTGGTCGAGTATCCGCTTCTTGATCAGCGCGGAGTCGGTCGTCGAGTAGTCCTTGGCGGTGGCGTTCCACAGGATCTGCGACAGGCCGAGGTCCTTGCTGATCCCGGAGACCGTGTCGTCGGTGCGGCCCTGCGGCGGGCGCATCAGCCGCGGCTTCTTGCCGGTGATCGCCTCGATCGCGTCCTGCGTCTTCTCCAGCTCGGCGCGTATCTCCGCGGGCTTCTTGTCCGTCAGGATCTCGTGCGACCAGGTGTGGTTGGCCACCTCGTGCCCCTCCGCCGCGATGCGGCGGACGGTGTCGGGGTGCTTCTTCACATGGTTCTTGCCCAGCAGGAAGAAGGTCGCGTGGACCTTCTCCTTCTTGAGGATGTCCAGCAGGTGGGGGGTGTCCTCGGCCGGGCCCGCGTCGAAGGTGAGCGCGATGCACTTGGCCTTGCGGCAGTCCACCGGGCCGAACGAGCCCTTGTCGTCCGATCCCGCGTCGCTGCGGGCGGATCCGGGGGCCGTGGTCTCCATCGAGCAGCCGCTCAGTGTCAGCGTGAGCGCCGTCACAAGAGCGACGGCCAACCCCGTACCGATCGACTTCGTCCTATTGGGCAAGGCGGGTCACTCCCTCGTTGCTTACGTCGCACTTACGTGCGACCTGCAAGGACTATACACATCGCGTATACACGGCATGTATAGGGGGGTGTGGCCACTGAAAGGGCATCACGCCTGGTCGGAGCGGTGAACGGCACAGAGCCCGGCGACGGGGTGCGTCACCGGGCTCTGCGGGGGAAGGGGCTGCCGGGCGGCTGCCGGCGGCGAAGTGGCTAGCCGTTGGCCAGTGCCTGTACGCGGTCGAGGGCGCCGTTGAAGTGGTTGTGGTCGCCCACCGTCGGGCCGGACGAGGTGTACTGCCAGATCGTGTAGAAGCCCCAGCCGGCCGGGAGCGTTCCGACCGTGGTGTTGTAGCGGGCCACCCAGAGCGGGTTCGTCGCGGCGAAGCCGGCGTTGTTGCCGGTGCAGGCCTGCCACCAGCTGGTCGCGGTGTAGATGACCGCGTCGCGCCCGGTGCGCGCCTTGTAGGTGTTCACGAAGTCACGGATCCAGGAGACCATTCCGGCCGCGGTCTTGCCGTAGCACTGCGCGCCGTACGGATTCCACTCGATGTCGAGCACGCCCGGCAGCGTCTTGCCGTCCTTCGACCAGCCGCCGCCGTGGTCCACGAAGTAGTTGGCCTGGACGGCGCCGCTCGTGGTGTCCGGGGTGGCGAAGTGGTACGAGCCGCGGATCATCCCGACGTTGTACGAGCCGTTGTACTGCTGGGCGAAGTCCTCGTTCGTGTAGTACGTGCCCTCCGAGGCCTTGACGTAGGCCCACTTGACGCCGCTGTTCCAGAGCGTCGACCAGGCCACGGCGTTCTGGTGGCCGCTCACGTCCACGCCTTCGGTCTGCACGGCGCGGGTGGTGGGCAGTCCGCCCTGGCCGTCGTGCGCGACGACACCCATGCCCATCGTGGCCGTGCCCCGGGCGGGCTTCGTGGGGTCTCCGGCGGTGGGGGCGGCGCCGGCGGCGCCGGGCAGGGCGACGAGGAGGGAGAGAGCTGCGAGCAGTGTTCCCGCCGCTGCGAAGCGCGAGCGACGGACTGTCTTGGAGCCGGATCTGTGCACGGGCATTGCGTGCCTCCGAGGCCTCGGTGGGGGGATCTGCTGACCCGGGGCGCGGCGGACGCACCCCTGGTGGCATGCCATGGTGTGAACATGCCATGCATGACGCTACGCACGTAGACCCGGGTGGCGGAAGAGGGCCTGGGCGGTGCCGTTGGTCTACTCCTGCGAAATACTGGTGGAGCTGCGGCGATGACCGGCGGCGAAAGAAACTTTCAGTGGCGGGAAAGCTCATGAGGGGTGTTGACGTGCACGGGAGCGAAAGCGGGAGTGAACCCGGCGCAACCGCAGGAAATGGTGTGGACCACGAATTTCTTGCCCTGGAGCTGGAGTTGGCGGTCTTCCTGCGTCGTGCCCGGGCCAACTCCGGTGAGATGGCCCGCGAGGTGCACCCCGAACTGGAGGCGGCGGCCTACGGACTCTTCGTGCGCCTGGAATCGGCCGGCCGCCAGCGGGCCACCGACCTCGCCTCGTACTTCGGCGTCGGCAAGGCCACCATGAGCCGTCAACTGCGCGCCCTGGAAGCCCTCGGACTGGTGGCGCGCGAGCCCGACCCGGCGGACGGGCGGGCCTTCCTCGTCCACCTCACGGACGAGGGACTCGACCGCTTCCGCAGTGTCAGGGACGCGCGCCGCGACCGCTATGTGCGCAAGCTCGCCGACTGGGACCGTGCCGAGGTGGCGGAGCTGGCCCGGCTGCTGCACCAGCTGAACGCCCGCGCCGAGGGCTGAGAGGCTGTCGGACGGCCACGGATCGGCCGTCGGACACGGCCCGGCAGCCCCCGAGGCGGGCGGGCCGTCGCGCGCCGGGCGTGCGCGGGCGGTTCACAGTTGTGCGTAGACCGCCGTCGCATCGTCGTGCAACTTGCTCCGCCGCAGGTGCGTACGGTCCGTGTCCGCGTCCTCCAGGGTCCGGACCCGGTCGATCAGTCCCTGGGGGCCCTCCTTGTGGAGCACCCCGAGGCAGGCGGCCCAGTCGCCCTCGCCGAACATCTCCGTCCATCGGCTCGCCCCGTCCGTCATCGCGGCGAGCGCCCGCACCTCGGCGCGCGGCGTCCGCCCGGTGACCGCGCGGTCCGCCACGGCCGGGTCGGCGGCGGCGGTGAAGAAGCCGCCCTCCTTGTTCCGTACCTGTGCGTCGGCGATCGCCTCGGAGGCGAGGGAGCCCGGCGGGAGCCGGTCGAGGCGGTCGTCCAGCAGGGCGCGGACGGTGCCGTCGGGCGACTCGAACAGCAGCACCGAGTCGGACAGCACCAGGTGCTCGATCTCCGTCTCGTCCCAACGCACCACGACCACGGTCGCCTGTGGCGTACGCACGTGAGAAAGGTCACACCGGGAACGGTGTGCGTCGGCGGTGCGCCGGATGGACTCCGCGAGGATCTCCCGCAGGGTCAGATCCCGCCGCGAACCGGACAGTTCGACCAGGGAGCCGCCCAGTCGGGCGGTGAACCAGGGGACCGAGTGCGCACAACCGGCGTCACCCCGCGGCGGGGTCACCCCGTCGAGCAGCACGAGCCCCCCACCCTGGCCGGAGGCGGGGAGGACGGTGGCCGCCCAGTCCTCGTTCGGACGTCCGGCGAGGCCGGCGGCGGTGGCGAGTTCGATGCGCATTCAGCCAGTCTGCACGATGCCTTCACGGAGCCTGCACGGACCGGGGATTGGCCCGTACCAGCAGGTCAGGCAGGCAAGTGGAGCGGAAGGAATCGCTCCGGGAAGTGTGCGGGCGGGCATCCTGCCAAAGCCTGCCCCGAAGATCCAGCCGGATGCCCAGGTGTGCCGTCGGGGGCCCGGGGGGAGACTTGTTCGCCAACTCCGGAGTGATGTTCACTCGTTCGAGTGGCGGAGCGGTTGATGCGCGCCCCCTTCTCAAATGCACTGGAATGGTCAGAAGCCGTACCAGGGGTCGGGGCGCTCGTTCACGTGACCGAGCGTCACCTCTGCTTCAAGGGCGGACGAGTCGAGATTGCGAGCACCGGTGCAGAAGAAGCGGCCTCGGAGCAAGGGCAGCAAGCACAGCAGTTCCGAGGTGGCGCCTCCGGCGTCGGCTGAGAGCGGGCGCACCGTGCGCGTCCGCAGCCGGCTCGTCGCGGGCGTCGCGGTCGTCGGGATCACTGTCATAGCCGCGGGAGCGCCCGCGTGCCTGAGTGCTTCCTCCGACCTGACCGAGTCGCAGCGGCTGGTCACCCTCGCGGAACTGAACCAGCAGGCCATCGCGCTCGCGCACTCTCTCGCCGACGAGCGCGACGAGGTCACCGCCTTCATCGCGGGCGGCCGGGAGGGCAAGCCGGGCTCGACGAGCGGTGCCGCGGGAAGCCGCAGCGCCCGTGTCGACCAGCAGGTGGACGAGATCCGGGACGCGGCCTCCGCCGTTCTGCGCCGAGACCTCTCCACCATCCCCTCCCTGCGCCGCGACGCCATCGGTGGCAAGGGCACCGCGCTGGAGGCCCACCAGGCGTACACCGAGGTCATCTCCAAGCTCCACGACCTCTCCGACGAGCTCGCGGACAGGACCCCGCCGCGCGCCGCCGAGGCGGTCCGTGCCCCGGTCGCGCTCGGCCGGGCCACCGAGCAGGCCTCCGCCACCCGTGGGCTGCTGCTCGCCGCGCTGGCCGTCCCCCGCAAGGAACCGGCCGCCCCGCAGATCGACCCCTTCACCGGCCTGCCCGTCCAGACCCAGGACGAGGGCGAGACCAAGGAGGACCGCACCCGCGACGAGCTGAGCGGCGCCGCCCAGCAGTACCGGGTCGGCGAACTCTCCGCCCTCGCCGACTTCGACCAGGCCGCCGGTGCCACCGCCCGCGACAAGCTGGCCACCACCGTCACCGGCCCCGAGGTCAACAGCGCGGAGAAGTACCTCGCCGGACTCACCGACCGCCCCGAGCTCTCCGAGGCCGACCAGAAGGTCAGCAGCAAGAAGCTCCAGGCGGCACTCTCCGCCCGGATCGACCGGATGCGGGGCGTCGAGTCCGCCCTCGGCACCGCCCAGGTGCAGCGGCTGGGACAGCTGCGCGACGACGACGTCACCGCGCTCGAACTGCGGATCGCGCTGCTCGGTGGCTGTCTGCTCATCGCCGTCGGTGTCTCCACCGCCGTGGCCCGCACCCTCACCCAGCCGCTCGCCGTCCTGCGGATCGGCGCCGGCCGCCTCGCCGCGGAACCCGAGACGGCCGAACCGGTCCGCTACACCGGCCGCAACGACGAGTTCGCACAGGTCGTCCGGTCCATCAACGCCCTGCACGGCCGGCTGCACGGACTGCTCCACGACTTCAACGGACGGTTCGAGAAGCTGGAGAGCGAGCGCGGCGAACTGATCGCCGGCCGCGAGGCCCTCACCCTCCAGCGCGCCGAACTCCAGGTCCACACCGCCGATCTGGCGGCCCAGCTGGAGAAGCTGAAGAACACCGTCCACCACACCTTCGTCAACCTCTCGCTGCGCACCCTCGGTCTCGTCGAACGCCAGCTCGGCGTCATCGAGTCCCTGGAGGAGCGCGAGCAGGACCCGGAGCGGCTCAGCACGCTGTTCAAGCTCGACCACATGGCCACCGTCATGCGCCGCCACAGCGAGAACATGCTGGTCCTCGCGGGCGCCGAGCACGGCCACGGGCACGCGGGGCCGATCCCGCTGGTCGACGTGTTGCGCGCCGCGGTCAGCGAGATCGAGCGGTACGAGCGGGTCACCATCCAGTCCCTGCCGCCGCACGCCCAGATCGCCGGGTTCGCCGCCGACGACCTCAGCCATCTCGTCGCCGAACTCCTGGAGAACGCCACCTCGTTCTCCCCGCCCGACTCCCATGTCCAGCTCTCCGGCTGGCTGCTGGAGACCGGTGAGGTGATGCTCTCCGTGCAGGACGAGGGCATCGGCATGTCGTCCGTACGGATGGGCGAGCTCAACACCCGCCTCGGTGACCCGTCGCTCTTCGAGGCGGGGGAGCAGAGTGCGGACGGGGCCGGCCTCGGTCTCCAGGTGACCTCGCTGCTGGCCGCGCGCCACGGCGTACGGGTCCAGCTGCGCGAGCAGAAGGGCAACGGGGTGACCGCGGTCGTCGTGCTGCCCCAGGCGCTGCTCCCGAAGGCGCCCCCGGCCGCGACCCCGCCGCCGGTCACGGCCCTCGGGGACGCGCCCACGCTGAACCTCCCCGGATCGGTCGCCGAGGCCAACTCCAACGCTCTGCCGCGCCGCACCCTCGCGCTGCCCGGAGACCCGCTGATCGCGGCCGCCGAGCAGACCATCGCCGAGGCCGGCCCGGCAGCCGTTCCCGGGCCCGGCCCGGAGGCCGGGGCCCTCGCCGCCCCCGACCACGCACCCCCGGTCGCCCATGAGCCCGAGGCCCCGCAGGCGGCGCAGCCCACGCCGCACCCCGAGCCCGTGCTGCCCGCGGAGTCCGAGGCCGAGACCACGATGCAGGTCCGGCTCCCGCGGGTGCCCGAGTTCGAGGACCTGCCCGAGTTCACGCACGCCCCCGCCTTCGGGGACGGCCCGGAGCCCGCGCCCGCCGCCGGCCCGTACGCCATCGGCCCCGACCGCCACGAGCGCACCGCCGACGAGGGCGCGCAGCCGCGGAGCGGCCCGGCGCTCAGCCCCCCGGCCCCCGAGCCCGCCCCTGAGCCGGCCCCCGCCCCCGTCGCGACCCCCGTGGCCGACGCGCTGCCGGGACCGCGTCGTCCCGAGCCCGAGCGGATCACCGAGAAGGGGCTGCCCAAGCGCACCCCCAAGGTCGTCAAGCCCGCGGCGGCCCCCGCCCCCGAGCGCACGGGCAGTGTGGACAAGGAGGCCCTGCGCCGTCGGCTCGGCGGCTTCCACCAGGGCGCGAAGAACGGCCGCCGGGACGTCGAGGCGGAGATCGCCGAGACCACGGCCCCGGCCGCGGGCACCACACGTACCGAGCACAGTGAGCCGGCAGGCCGTACCGATGGCCGAACCGGGGAGACGGGGGACACAGTCGAGGAGGCACGCAGTTGACTGCGCCCAGCACATTCGGGCTGAGTACCGAGGCCCGGAACCTTCACTGGTTGCTGAGCAATCTGGTGGAGGAGGTGCCAGGGGTCCACTCGGTCACCGTCGTCTCGTCCGACGGACTCATGCTGCTCTCCTCCGACCTTGGACACCAGAACGCCCAGGTGACCGGCCGGCAGGACGGCCCCCGCGGCTCCAGCGCCGATCTGGCGACCATCGTCTCCGGCATCGGCAGCCTCACCGTCGGCGCCGCGAAGCTGATGGACGGCGGCGGCGTCAAGCAGACCATGGTCGCCATGGACGAAGGCAGCGTCTTCGTCATGTCGATCAGCGACGGCTCGCTGCTGGGTGTGCACGCCACACCCGACTGCGACATGAGCGTCATCGCCTACCACATGGCGCTCTTCGTCGGCCGTGCCGGACACGTACTCACCCCCGAACTCCGCAGTGAGCTGCGCAAATCGATGGAGAGCGCCCAGTGACCCCCGCTGCTGAACCCGCCCGCAGGCTCCCCGTGCGCGGAGCCGACAAACGGCCCGCGCGGGTGCGCCCGTACTCGCTCACCGGCGGCCGTACCCGCTTCGGCCACGTGCTGCTCGTCGAGACCTTCGTCGCCGCGCTCGAAGCCCCCGACGAGCGACGCGAACTGACCAACGGAAACCTGGCCTCGCGCGTCATGCCCGAGCTCCAGGCCATCGTCGAGATCTGCCGCCGGATGCGTACCGTCGCGGAGATCTCGGCGCTGCTGAAGATGCCGCTCGGCGTGGTCAGAGTGCTGCTCAGCGACTTGGCCGACCAGGGAAAGATCCGCGTGTACGGAACCGGTCACGGCACCGGCCAGCCCGACCGCGCACTGCTCGAAAGGGTGCTCAATGGACTCCGTCGTCTCTGAGTCGCCGCTGTTCGCCCCGCGTCAGCCGGGGCCGAAGGACCAGGCCGATGAATCGCTGCAGGCCTGGCAGCTCGATCACACCAGGGCCCCGATCGCCACGAAGATAGTGGTCGCGGGCGGCTTCGGCGTGGGCAAGACCACCTTCGTGGGCTCGGTCTCCGAGATCACCCCGCTGAAGACCGAAGCGTTGATGACCCAGGCCAGTGAGGAGACCGACGATCTCAGCGCGACGCCCGACAAGGTCACCACGACCGTAGCCATGGACTTCGGCCGCCTCACGCTCGACGACGACCTGGTGCTGTACGTCTTCGGCACACCGGGCCAGCAGCGCTTCTGGTTCATGTGGGACGACCTGGTGCGCGGCGCGATCGGCGCGGTCGTGATGGCCGACACCCGCCGGCTCGCCGACTGCTTCCCCGCGCTCGACTACTTCGAGAGCTGCGGGCTGCCGTACATCGTGGCCGTCAACCACTTCGAGGGAACACCCGGGTTCGAGGCCGAAGATGTCCGGGAGGCCCTGACCGTCCCCCCGCACGTGCCTGTTGTGATCATGGACGCGCGTAACAGGATCACCGTCGTCGAGTCGCTGTTGGCCCTGGTGGGCCACGCTCTCGACGCCACCCCGGCATAGCTACACACAACGGAGAAACCGCGATGCGGAAGATACTCATAGTCGGAGCCGGTCAGTCCGGGCTCCAGCTCGCCCTCGGACTGCAGTCCAGAGGCTACGAAGTCACCCTCATGTCCAACCGCACGGCCGACGAGATCCGCTCCGGCCGGGTCATGTCGACGCAGTGCATGTTCCACACGGCGCTTCAGCACGAGCGCGACTACCAGCTCAACTTCTGGGAGTCCCAGGCCCCGCGCATCGAGGGCCTCGGCGTCTCGGTCGCCGCGCCCGACTCCTCGCGCGCCATCGACTGGGTCGGCAAGCTGGACGGCTTCGCCCAGTCCGTGGACCAGCGCGTGAAGATGGCCGGCTGGATGGACACCTTCGCCCAGCGCGGCGGACAGCTCGTCATCCACGGCGCGGCCGTCTCGGACCTGGACTACTTCTCCCGCACCTACGACCTGGTGATGGTCTCGGCAGGCAAGGGCGAGCTGGTCTCCATGTTCGGCCGGGACGCGTCCCGTTCGCCGTTCGACGCCCCGCAGCGTGCCCTGGCCGTCGCGTACGTCCACGGCATGGGCCCGCGCCCGGAGCACCCCGACTTCGACGCGGTCCGCTGCAACCTGGTCCCGGGCGTCGGCGAGCTCTTCGTGATGCCGACCCTGACCACGTCGGGCCGCGCCGACATCCTGTTCTGGGAGGGCGTCCCGGGCGGCCCGCTCGACGCCTTCCAGGGCATCAAGGACCCCTCGGAGCACCTCGCCAAGACGCTGGAGCTCATGGAGAAGTTCACCCCGTGGGAGTACGCGCGCGCCACCAAGGTCGAACTGACCGACGCCAACGGCACCCTGGCGGGCCGTTACGCCCCGACCGTCCGCAAGCCGATCGGCCGGCTCCCCGGCGGCGGCCTGGTGCTCGGTGTGGCGGACGTGGTCGTCGCCAACGACCCGATCACCGGCCAGGGCTCCAACTCGGCCTCCAAGTGTGCGAACGCCTACCTGGACTCGATCATCGAGCACGGCGACGGGGAGTTCGACGCGGCGTGGATGCAGTCCACGTTCGACCGCTACTGGGAGACCGCCCAGCACGTCACGAAGTGGACGAACGCGATGCTCGGCGCCCCGCCGGAGCACGTGCTGAACCTGATCGGCGCCGGCGGCCAGTTCCAGCCCGTCGCCGACCGCTTCGCCAACGGGTTCAACGACCCGGCGGACTTCGACAACTTCTTCTTCGAGCCCGAGAAGGCGAACGCCTACCTCGCCTCGGTCGCGGGTCCCGCCGCCTGACCGCCCCGCACCCCCTGAACGCACCGGCCGGGCCGGGCGCCGTCGGTTCTCCGGCGCGCCCGGCCCGGCCGATGCGTTCGAGGCAAGCGCTACCGGCGGGCACTGCCCGGCGGGCACCAATCGGCAGGCACCAATGGCAGGGACCGTCGGCAGGCACTAGTCGGTGGGCGCTAGTCGGTGGGCGCCGAGGTGCCGCCGTACCCCTCGTCGGAGCCCTGGGAGGCCCCCTCAGGAAGCTCCGGCGGCTTGTAGGTGGTCAGCGGCGTGCTCTCCGGATCGGGCCGGACAGCGCCCAGCAGTGGATTCGACGCCACGGGGGAGACCTTGACCAGCGAGCCGGGGCGCGGCGCCTGCACCACCAGACCGTTGCCGATGTACAGCGCCACGTGCGTCGCCTTCGGGAAGTAGACCACCAGATCGCCGGGGCGCAGGGCGTTCAGCGGCACCTTCCGCAGTTGCTGCCACTGCTCCTGCGAGGTCCGGGGAATGGTGCGTCCGGCGCTCGCCCAGGCCTGTGAGGTGAGGCCGGAGCAGTCGAACGAGCCCGGCCCCTCCGCACCCCACACGTACGGCTTGCCGATCTGCTCGATCGCGTACCGGACCGCCTCGCCGCCCTCTGCGGTCGCCGGCCGGAACGAGGACAGCGCGCCGGAGGCGACCAGTGCGTCCTGGGCCTTGTCCATGCTGTCCTGTTCGAGGCGGGAGAGTGCGGCGAGCTGGTCCGCGGAGAGCGTGGCGAGCAGCACCTCGACCTGCTTCAGCCGCGACTGGACCGTGTCGCGGGCCTTCTTCTTCTGTGCCGTCAGGACCTGTTGTCTGTCCAGCACCTTCCGGGACTGCTTCGCCAGCTCGGCGGCACGCTTCTCGGCGCCGCCGAGCCGCTGCATGGTCGCCACCCGCCCGGCGGCCAGCCGCTGGACGACCTGGCCCTGGTCCAGGGCGTACTCGGGATCGCGCATCAGCAGCAGCCGCAGGTACGCGGAGAGGTCGGAGCGGCCCTGGTACTGCTCACGGGCCAGCCGCCCGGCGGCGTCGCGGCTGCGGGACAGCGAGAGCCGGGCGGTGACGAGCGCGGAGTCCAGCTTCTTCGCCTCCGCGGTCCGCTTCTTCAGCTCGGCCGCCGTCCCGTTGTAGGTCTCGGTGGCCTCCTCGGTCTGCTGGTACAGCCGCTGGAGTTCGTTCAGCAGCCCGGCGACGCCGCCCGGCGCCGCTTCGGGGCCGGCGGCCGGGGCGGCGGGGTCTTCGGGGCCCGGCGTAGGGCCCGGCGAGGGGCTCGGTGAGGGGGCCGCTACGGCCACGGCCGGCGCGGTCACGACGACGGCGGCGAGCGCCGCCGCGCCGAGGGATCGCAGGAGCTTGCCCGACACGACACCACCTCCGGAAACGGGGTGAATCGTGCGACTACCCCATGAGTGAGCACAATTCCTCCATACGCTCACTCACCGTCAGGTGACGCAAGGACCTCCGGGCGTGGCGGTGGGCCGATTCCCCCGGAAGGCGGCGGGACGGCCCCGTGGGACGGCCCCGCCGGACCGGTCAGTCGACCGGGAACGCGTAGACCACCCGGTCGCGCCGGACGACAGCGGTCTTCGCGTAGGCCAGAACCTGGTAGGAAGCGGTGACCTTCGCTCCCTTCGGGTCCTGGGCCCCGATGTCCTGGAACTTCCAGAGCCGCCGCCCGTCGGCCGCCGCGAACGCGGTGACCTGCCCGGGGCCCGCCGCGAGCAGTGTGCCGCCCGATCCGCTGACCGCGACCGCGGGAGCCGATCCGTCGGCCACCGCCTCCGTGGACCGCCGCCAGCGCAGCTTCCCGGTCTCCCGGTCGACCACGCCCACTTCTTGGTTCCGGTTGGTGGTGTGCAGCAGGGCACCGGCCTCGGCCGAGGCCCCGAAGACGGATTCCGGCGTGCCGTTGAGCGTCCACTTCGGCTTGCCGCCGGGTGTCTCGAACGCCCGCAGATCGTCGCCGACCGCCGCGTACAGCACCCCGTCCGCGTCTCCCGTGGCCGCCGCGTCGGGGGCCACCGTGCCGAAGGCCTTGGTCCACTGGAGCTTCCCGGTCGTCCGGTCGAAGCTGCGGAAGTGGGCCTTGCCCTTGGCGGCCTTCACCTCGGCGGGGGTGAGCGTCAGCCGGTCCTGGCGTACGACGACGGCGTCGGGCCGGACCGCCGTCAGGTGGTACACCGGTGCGGCCGGGCCGCGACCGGTGGGCACGGGCGTCCGCCACAGCTCCTTGCGCTGCTCGATGTCGTACCCGAACAGATACGACGTGACGACCTTCTTGTCCTTGCCGCGCTTCTTGCCCTTCTTGGGCTTTGGGGCCTTCACGGTCACCTCGTGCGAGCCGGTGAACCAGAGGTTCGGACCGGAGGAGCCGACGATGGCCGGAGGCGACAGGTGCGGAGCGCCCTCGAAACCGTCGGCGTACGCCACCCGGTGGGCCACCCGGCCGTCCTTCGCGGACAGCCACAGGAACTCGGACGGTCCGGCGACGAAGCAGAACTCCTTGCCGGCCGGCAGGGCGGCTTGGCCCTTGGCGGCGTCGGGGCTCTCCCAGGCCCGGCGCCCGGTGGCCAGATCGACGGCGGACGCGTGGGTCTCGTCGGTCAGTACCAGCAGCCGTTCGTTCCAGAGGGCGGCGGTGAGGGGGGCCGGTTCGGCCGCCGGGTGGGTGTAGACCCAGCGCGGCCGCGGAGGCAGCCCGGCGACGACCGGCCGGCTGGGGCTCGGTGCCGGCTTGGCGTCGTCCGTGGGCTCGGCATCGTCACCGGACCCGAGCGCGAGCACGCCGCCGCCCCCGGCGAGGAGGCCGGCGGCTCCGGCGGCGGCCCCGATCAGCAGGGTCCGGCGGTCGACGCCGGCGGGCCTCGTGGCGGCCGGGGGAGTGGCGGAGGGGAAGGGCGCCGCAGGTCCGGGGGCGGGCAGTGCGTGCGGGGTCATGGGGGCCGCAGCGGGGATGGCAGCCGGGTGCCCGGGCAGCTCGTGCGGCAGGGAGAGCTGGGTGGTCACGCGGTCCGGCCGCGGGGCCTGGGGGTCGATGACCCCGAGCTGCGCGGTCCGGGTGTCTCGGCCGGGCGGGAGCGGGGCGGGCGCAGGCGTGGGGGCCTGCGCCGTGTTCTCGCCGGCGGCGGGTGGGACGGCGTCCTGGATGTCGGGGGTGAGCACCGCGTCCTGGATGTCGGGGGTGAGCAACGCGGCGGGCGTGTCCCCGGTCGCGGCGGGGACGGCGTCCTGTACATCCGGGGCGTGCGTCACCGTGGCCCCCGCCTCGCCGGCGGCGGGCGGCGCGCCTTCCAGCTTCCTTACCCGGGCGCCCTGCGTGGCCACGGCAGCCGTCAGCGGTGCGGGCAGCCAGCCGCCCTTGGCCAGCCCGGCCGCGCCCTCCAGCGCCAGCTCCGCCGCCACTGCGCCCGCGGTCGGACGGTCGGCCGGGTCCTTCGCCAGGCAGCGTGCGACCAGGTCCCGCAACTCGTCCGGCACGGCGTCCAGCTGGGGGTCGGTGTGCGCGATCCGGTCGGCAGCCTCGGCGGCAGGGCCGTCGGCCAGCGGGGTGCTTCCCGTCGCCGCGTACGCGAGCAGCAGGCCCAGCACGAAGAGATCGGAGGCCGGCCCGGCCTCCTGGCCGGCGACCTGCTCCGGGGTCAGATAGCCGAGCCGTACGGAGAGCTGGCCGCCCGGTCGCGCCTCCGCGTCGGCCGCCGCGCCCAGCGGGCCGAACGCGGTGAGCCGCGGCCCGTCCTCGGCCAGCAGCACAGTCCTGGGCGCGAGACCCTGCAGCACGGCCCCCGTCGCATGGACCCGGGAAAGCGTCTCGGCGATGCCCGCGCCCAGTATCCGGACGGCACGCTCGGGGAGCGGCCCGGCGGTGTCGATCGCCTCGGCGAGCGTCAGCGCCGGCACGTACGCCGACGCGGTCCACAGCCGGTCGTCGTCCTCGGACCCGTCGTCGGAGGTGTCGAGCCGCGCCGCCACCCAGCCGCCGGCCAGCCGGTCGGCGGTGCGCGTCTCCGCCTGGAACCGCCGCCGGAAGGCGGGCAGCGCGGCCAGTTCCGGCCGGGCCGCGGTGATCACGACGAGGTCCTCCGGAGCCGGGCCGTGCGCGAGGTACTGCACCGCGGCGGCCGTCTCACGGAACCGCACCAGCACGGTGTACGGGCCGAAGCGGCGTGGATCGTCCTGACGCAGCGCCTCCATGGCGCACCCCCTTGTGACCGTCCTTCGGACCAGACCGTCGATCTTAGACCGACCGGCAGCCCCGGCCCCATTCCGCCCCAAATGTGTCACCCGGGCTTTGACCAGGGCCACTTGGGGCTGTGGCGCTCGCGGCCGCCGGGTGCGTACTCGTACACCCAGCCCCGCTGGATCCCCAGCCGTCTGGTGTGTCCTGCCGGGACCCTGCGGTACGCGTACACGGTGGCCGGTCCGCCGTCGGCGTCCGGGACCGGGACCTCGTACCACTTGGGCGGGTGGCCGGTCGCACCGACGAGGACGGGCAGGACGCGCCCGTCCAGCGGTCCGCCGGTGAAGGGCGTGTTCTCACTTCTCACCGCCCCAGTCTGACCGATCAGCCGGGCGGCAGCAGATGCGCCGCCTCGCCGACCACCGGGATCAGCCGGTCCGCCAGCCGGCCTGCCGGGCCCGCCGCGGTCTCCAGCGGCAGCAGTTCGGCCACCGCGGCCGCCGTTCCCGGGTCCGTGGCGGCCGTGACGGCGAGGAGCCCGATGAACTGGTCGACGAGCCAGTCGCGCAGCTCGGACGCGGCCGGCTGCTTCTCCTCGTCCAGCCAGATCAGCGAGGCCGCCTCGACGGCCGCGATCCAGGTACGCACCATCATCCGCAGCCGCGGCCCGGGTTCGCTGCCGGCGCCCCGGCCCAGGTGCAGGAGTATCTGGTCGGCCGCCGCCCTCCGTACCTCGTCGACGATCGTGCTCGTACGGGATGTCTCGGCGACGCTGCCGCCGCGCAGCAGTGCGCTGAAGCCGGCGTCGTGCTCGTCGACGAAGGCGAGATAGCGGTCGAGGACCCGTGTCACCCGCTCCGTGGGCGGGCCCACGGCCGGTTCGGCGAAGCACAGGATCAGTTCCTCCGAGGCGGACCTGAGCGCAGCCTCGTACAACTGCTGCCGCCCACCGGGGAAGTAGCGGTAGACCAGGGGGCGCGACACCCCGGCCACCGTCGCGACCTCGTCGAGCGAGACCTCGTCGGGGGCCCGGTGCGCGAACAGGGTGAGCGCCGCACCGAGGAGCTGGGTGCGCCGCTCCTCGACGCTGAGCCTTCGGTACGCACGGGTCGGCGACGCGGCTGCGGCAGGGGTCATACCAGGCAGCCTAAGGCCTGCCGTTCCCGGCGGACCGGGGGCGGGCAGCCGGATCAGGCCAGCAGGCCCGAGCTCTTCCACAGCCTGCGTCCCACCCCGTTGAGGACCCCGATGTCGTCGAAGAAGTCCGTCAGCCGCTTGGCCCCGGACTGCATCACCTCCGCCCGGTGACCGCTGGCCCTCACCTGGGCCACGGCCTCCTGGCGGTCCAGGCCGACGTTCTCGTACACCTGCGGGTTGACGAAGCAGACGGAGAAGACGCGGGCCGCCTCCCCGCAGCTCACCCGGGTCAGCTCGCGCTCCCAGCGCGGGGCCGTCACCATCTGGCGGCGCAACTCCTCGCGGGCGTACCGGACGTGCCGTGCCTCCTCGACCACGTGGATGCGGGTCACCCCGCGCACCAGGGTCTGGACGCGCTCGTCGGGGAAGGTCAGCCGCTGCATCCAGTCGAGGATCTCCTCGCCGAGCAGCGTCGCCGCGAACGAACCGGGCGTCGTCGAGACGGTCTTCAGCACCCGGGCGAGGTTGTGGTAGCGGCGCGGGACCGGGTAGCAGGGCGCCCCGCCCCAGGTGATCATCCGGCCGAACATCAACGAGTGCCGGCACTCGTCGGCTATCTCGGTGAGCGCGTAGCGGACGTGGTTGCTGACCACGGGCTTGTCGTAGATGTGGCGGACCAGCAGCTGCATGAGGATGATCTCGAACCAGATGCCGAGCGAGGCGAGCGAGGCGGCCTCGTGCCGGGCCAGCTCCTGCCGCTGTTCCTGCGACATCTTCCGCCACATCGGAGTGTCGTAGAGGGAGATCAGTTCGGGCGGCCAGAACCACTTGCCGTCCTCGGCCGCCGCGTCCCAGTCGAGCTCCTTGTCCGGGTCGAATGAGTGCTTGGCGGAGGCCTCCAGGAGCCGTTCGGCGATCTGCTCGCGGTCGCGGAGGGGGCCGAGTGCGTCGCGGAGCAACTGCACGTCGCGTTCGGTCACGGTCGTCATGGCTGGGCGCACCTCTCCCATGGGTTACCGACGGTCACTCACTATGAGACTGCTTGTCAGCAAGGCCGTCAATCCCTTGCGCACGACTTGTTGACCCGGCGTCTACCAACGTGTGAACCTGCCAACTGAGCCAGGGTTCAAGTGACTTACCGGAGCATTGCGAGGCGAAGGAGCCGTCCGTGTCGACACACGACCTCTACACCACCGCCCCCGAGCAGCCGCTGTGGGCGGTGCCCGCCTCAGGTGCCGCCCGGTTCAGCTGGGACTACGACGACGGCCGTGAGCGTCTCCTCGCCCTGTACCAGAAGGGCAAGGACAAGCAGTGGGACGGCAACAAGCGCATCGACTGGAGCATCGAGGTCGACCCCGCCGATCCGCTCGGCACCCCCGACGAGGCCCTCACCCTGTACGGCACGCCGCACTGGGCGAAGATGACCGAGAAGGACCGGGGTGAGCTGCGCAAGCACTACACCTCGTGGCAGTTCAGCCAGTTCCTCCACGGTGAGCAGGGCGCGATGGTCTGCGCGGCCCGGATCGTGGAGTCCGTCCCCGACCTGGACGCCAAGTTCTACTCCGCGACCCAGACCATGGACGAGGCCCGGCACGCGGAGGTCTACGGCCGGTTCCTGCACGAGAAGGTCGGGATGCTGTACCCGATCAACGACAACCTCCAGGGGCTGCTGGGCGACACCCTGCGCGACTCGCGCTGGGACATGCCCTACCTCGGCATGCAGGTCCTCATCGAGGGACTGGCCCTGGCCGCGTTCGGCATGATCCGCGACACCACGACGCAGCCGCTGCCCAAGCAGATCCTCGCGTACGTCATGCAGGACGAGGCCCGCCATGTCGCCTTCGGCCGGATGGCGTTGCGCGACTACTACAAGCAGCTGAGCGATGCCGAACTGCGCGAACGCGAGGAGTTCGTCATCGAGGGCTGCTATCTCATGCGCGACCGGCTCAGCGGGGTCGAGGTGCTGGAGAACTTCGGCATCGCCAAGCAGGAGGCGAAGGACCTCTCCGAGCACTCGGAGTTCCTCCAGCTCTTCCGCAAGCTGCTGTTCAGCCGCATCGTCCCGTGTGTGAAGGACATCGGCCTGTGGGGCGAGCGCCTCCAGAAGGCGTACGTGGACATGGGCGTCTTCGATCTCGGCGACTCGAACCTGGACCTGCTGATGGCCCAGGACGAGGAGATCGCCGAGCAGCTGGACCGGGAGCGCTTCGAGGCGGAGGAGCAGGCGCGGGTGGCGGAGGTCGCGGAGGCGATAGCGGAGGGCGCGGCGGACCGTTAGACCCCGTCGGGCCCGTCACGTCCTACGTCAGGACCAGCCACCGCCGGCCGTCGAGGAGTTCGCGTGCCGCGTCGAGATGACCGGCGTGGCACGCGGTCTCGGTGATGACGTGCAGGAGGACGTCCCGCAGCGTGTGCAGGTGCGGCTCGCCGAACTGTGCGTGGGGCCACCAGGCCAAGGGGGCGTCGGCCGCTGACGCGGTGATCACGGCGTCCGCGAGGCCCGTCTCCGCGCGGTACCGGTCGAGGACCTCGGCGGCGCTGACGCCGGGCGCCACCTGCCAGGCGTCGTCGGTCCCGGCCAGGGCCGCGATCACAGCCGCGTCGCCCGTAAACACGGCACGGAACCAGAACCGTTCGACGTCGAGCGCCAGATGCTGGACGAGCCCCAGACAATTCCACCCGGAAGGCAGCACGGGCAGCCGCAGCGCCTCGGCGTCGAGCCCTTCGAGGATGCCGAGGACATGTCGGCGCTGCCCGTGCAGGGACGACAGGAGGGCGCGGATCTCGGCGCCGGCGGCCGTGGCCCCGGCCTCGGCCGCAGCCTCGCCCCCGGTCGCGGTTCCGGTTACGGCGTCGGCCGCAGCCGAGCCCGAGCCCGAGCCCGAGCCCGAGCCCGAGCCCGAGCCCGAGCCCGAGCCCGAGCCCGAGCCCGAGCCCGAGCCCGAGCCCGAGCCCGAGGCTTCGGCTCCGGTCGCGGTCATCGTGCGATCTCCCAGATGTGGCCGCCCGGGTCGCGGAAGCTTGCGGTCCGGATGCCCCAGGGCCGGTCCATCGGCCCGTTGAGCAGCGTCACGCCGCGGTCGGCCAGCACCTTGCACATGGCATCCACGTCGTCCACGGGGAGCGTGAGCTGCATCCGGGCCCCGGTCTCCGGACCGGCGACGTCCGCCGGTGCGATCAGCCCGTGCGCGGCGGTGGCCCGCAGCAGATTGATGAGGGTGTCGCCGAAGGTGAAGACCGCCGAGTCGTCGTCCTCGTAGGTCACCGGCAGTCCGAAGACCTCCCGGTAGAACCGCTTGGTCTCCGCCAGGTCCTCGGTGAACAGGGTGAGTGCGCTGATGCTGCCCGGCCAGTCCTTCGTGCCGTTCGTTTCTGTCACGGCAGCAACGATCTACGAACTGTCCTGCTCTGTACAGGGGGTTGGGGCGGCCACCGCCCGCTCCATGCAGATCAGCCCCGCCCGCTCGTCCCATGGAGCGGTGACGGCGAAACCGAACCGTTCGTAGAGCGAGACGGCTCCCGTGCGCCACCGCCACACCGACAGCCGCACGGTGTGGACCCCGCTCCGCGCGGCGTGCGCGAGCGCGGCGTCGAGCAGGGCGGAGGCGACGCCCCTGCCGCGGAAACCCGGGTCCGTCCACAGCCGTTTGATCTCCACGCGCCCGTCCACGGGTGCGGTGACCACGACGCAGCCCGCGGCGGTTCCCCCGTCCAGCGCGACGAGCACGACGGCGTCCGCGAACGCGCGGTCCGGGTCCTCGGCCTCCGCCCGGTACCGGTCGGGCAGCGCGGCCGCGTCCGTGACGGGCCGGCCCTTCTCCGCCTCCGTCTGCAGGTGGTAGTCGATGAGCAGCGCGGGCAGCCCGTCCACGGTGGAAAGCGTGTGGGCCGGAGGCCGTACGACGGAGAGACCGCGTCGATCGTTCATGACGCAAGAATCACATGGGCCGCGACCGCCCGGCGTCTGCACACCGGCCAGTAAGGGGCGCCGGGCTACGCCGCCGGGGCTCCGGCCGTCATGGCCGCACGGGGCCCAGCGCTCCCTCCACCGCACAGGCCATGGCGAGCAGCTCCGCGTCCGCTCCGCGTCGCGCCACCAGTTGGAGCCCGACCGGGCAGCCGTCCGGGGTGAATCCGGCGGGCACACTCGCCGCCGGATGCCCACTCAGGTTGAACACGCAGGTCAGTGCGGTGGAGAAGAGCTCGCCCGGACCGTCGTGGCCGTGCGGACGGTTGGGGGTGACGGGTGTGAGGAGCAGCGGCGTGCCCGCGAAGAAGGCGTCCAGTCTGCGGTCGTTCTCGCGCCGGAGCTCTCCGAGGTGAGGCGGCACCTCCCCGTTCCGTACGGCCTGCCAGGCCGCCCCCGGGTCCAGCAGCTCGCAGCCGCGGTCCGTGAGCCGCACGACGCCCGCCGCGACCAGCCGCCCGACCGCTCCCCGCACCACCGCCGCCACCTCCGGGTCGACGTCCGCGAATCCCAGGCCGGGGCTGTGGACGGCGGGCAGGGGCAGTTCGGCCGTGGCCGGCACGTAGTCGTCCAGGACGCAGCGCAGATAGGTCTGCGCCCGCGCGGCCGTCCGGGTCAGGACCCCGGCGGAGGCGAGGCCGGAACGGTCGGGGGAGGGCAGCAGCCCGTTGGTCGTCTTCAGCCCGAACACCCCGCACCAGGCGGCCGGGATGCGCACCGACCCCGCCCCGTCGCTGCCGGTCGCCAGCTCCACGAGATCCGCCGCGACCGCCACCGCCGAGCCCGCCGACGAGCCGCCCGGCGTCCGGTCCGGCCGCCACGGGTTGAGCGTGCGGCCGTGGGCGCCCAGCCCCCAGGTCTTCCAGTACGTGCCGGGCCCCGGCACGGAGGTGGAACCGACCGGGACGCCGCCGGCCGCGATCAGCCGCCGGGCGGCGTACGAGCGGATCCCGGTGGGGCCCTTCACGGCGAACGGCAGCCCGGCCAGGGGGAGCAGGTCCGCCGCCGGCAGCCGGGCGAGTGCCTCCTCGCGCCACACGTCGATGAACGCGCAGAGCCGCGGGTCCTCCCGCTCGATCGCGGCCAGCGCCCCGGCGGCATCCCTGAATCCCGTCACCGGCTCAGTCTTTCAGGGCCTCCTCCATCACGGAACGGGCGATCGGGGCGGCGCTGCCGCCGCCACTGATGTCGGCCCGGTCGGCTGCGGCGTCCTCGACGACCACGGCGACGGCGACGGCCGGCCTCGCCGAGCCCTCGGCCTGCGCCCAGGAGATGAACCAGGCGTACGGCGTACCGGAGTTGTCGACTCCGTGCTGGGCCGTGCCGGTCTTGCCGCCGACCGTGGCCCCGTCGATGGCCGCATTGGTGCCGGTACCGTCCTGCACCACGTCGATCATCATCTGCCGCAGCCGCATCGCCGTCATCGGGTTCATCGCCCGGTGGTACGAACGCGACCCGGTGGTGTGGACGGTGGAGCCGCTGTGCGTGGTCGTACGGTCCACCAGGTGCGGGTACATGAGCTCGCCGCCGTTGGCCACGGCCGAGGCCACCATCGCCATCTGGAGCGGGGTCGCCGTCGTGTCGAACTGGCCGATCGATGACAGGGCCAGCTGGTCGTCGCTCATCTCCGTGTCGAAGTTGCTCTTCGCCACCCCGGACGGGATCTTCAGCCCCGTGTCGTTGAAGCCGAACTTCCCGACCGCCTCCACCATGCCGTCCAGCCCGACCTCCACCCCGAGGTGCGCCATCACGGTGTTGCAGGAGACCCGGATCGCCTCGGCCAGCGACGCCTGCTCGCAGCCGCTCGCCTCGTTGGGCAGCGTGGTCGAGGTGCCCGGCAGGACGTAGGGGGAGGGGGTGTCGGTCTCGGCATCCGGATCGGTGACGACCTCGGCGTCCAGCGCCGCCGCGGCCGTCACGATCTTGAACGTGGAGCCGGGCGGATACGTCTGCCGGATCGCCCGGTTGAGCATCGGCTGACTCGTGGACGCGTTGAGCTCGCGCCAGGCGTCGGTGACGGACGAACCGGTGCCGGAGAGCAGCCCGGGGTCGTACGAAGGGGTCGAGACCAGCGCCAGGATCTTGCCGGTCGTCGGCTCGACCGCCGCCACCGCGCCCCGGCGCCCGCCGAGTCCCTCGTAGGCGGCGCGCTGCATGGAGTCCTTGATCGTGGTGACGGCATCGCCGCCCGGCTGCCGGTCGCGGGTGATCTCGTTCCAGAAGGGGAGGGGGGCGAGCATGGGGTCGGTGCCGGAGAGGATCCCGTCCTCGGCGTGCTCGATCAGGGTGGTGCCGTACGTCTGCGAGGCGTACCCCGTCACCGGCGCGTACAGCGGGCCGTTGCGGTAGGTGCGCTCGTACGCGAGCTGCTCGCCGGTGTCCTTCGAGCCGGTGACGGATCTGCCGCCGACCAGGATGTCGCCGCGCGGCTGGTCGTAACGGTCGATCGTGTTACGGCGGTTGGCGGAGTTGTCGTCGAGCTCGTCGGCCTCGAAGACCTGGATGCGGGCGGCGTTCACCAGGAGCGCAACGAGAAGCAGCAGACAGAACGCGGCGGCGCGCCGGATGTAGCGGATCACGGCCGGGCCCCCTGCGTCGTCGTCGGGTACGGGATCACTGCTCGTCCTCCATGGCCGGTGCGACGACGCCGGTCTCCACCTCGTCGGGGTGCGGTCTGCGGGCCACGTCGCTGACCCGGATCAGCAGCGCCACGATGATCCAGTTGGTGACGACGGACGAACCGCCCTGCGCGAGGAACGGCATCGCCATGCCCGTCAGCGGGATCAGCCCCATGACTCCGCCCGCGATCACGAACACCTGGAGCGCCAGGATCGAGGCGAGGCCGATCGCGAGCAGCCGCCCGAACGCGTCGCGCAGGGCGAGTCCGGCCCGGTAGCCGCGCGCCACCAGCAGGGCGTACAGCATGAAGACGGCGGTCAGGCCGGTCAGGCCGAGCTCCTCGCCGGCCGTTGCCAGGATGAAGTCGGACTTGGCGGCGAAGCCGATGAGGATGGAGTGGCCGAGCCCCAGCCCGGTGCCGAGCATCCCGCCCGCGGCGAAGGCGAACAGGGACTGGGCGAGCTGCCCGGGGCCCCGGCCGGCGTCGATGGAGGCGAACGGGTCGAGCCAGTCCTGCACCCGGCTGTGGACATGGGGTTCGAAGGAGCCGACGACGAACGCGCCGACGGCGGCCAGCAGCAGCCCGACGGCGATCCAGCCGGTCCGGCCGGTCGCCACGTACAGCAGGATCACGAACAGGCCGAAGAACAGCAGCGAGGTGCCCAGATCGCGCTCCAGGACCAGGACGCCGACACTGATCAGCCAGATCGCCACGATCGGGCCGAGCACCCGGCCGGTGGGGAGCTGGAGCTTCCAGATCCTGCGGCCGGTGTACGCGAGGGCGTTGTGGTTCGCCGCGAGGTAGGCGGCGAAGAACACGGCGAGCAGGATCTTGGCGAACTCGCCGGGCTGGAAGGAGAATCCACCGACCCTGATCCAGATCTTGGCACCGTTCACCGCGGGGAAGAAGATCGGCACGATCATCAGGACGAGGGCGGCGGCGACGGAGAGGTACGCGTAGCGCTGGAGGACCCGGTGGTCGCGCAGGAACACCACCACCGCGATGAAGAACGCGACGCCCAGCGTGGACCAGATCAGCTGGGTCGGCGCCGCCTGGTCCTTCGGTGTCTCCAGGTCGAGCCGGTAGATCAGTACCAGTCCCAGGCCGTTGAGCAGGACGGCGATGGGCAGCAGCAGCGGGTCGGCGTACGGGGCACGGAAGCGGACGGCGAGATGGGCGAGGAGGGCGAGCAGCCCGAGGCCGCCGCCGTATCCGGCGACGTCGGGCGGGACCGCGTCGTCGTGGGCCAGACCGACGGCGGCGTAGCCGTAGACGGAGATGAGGACGGCCCCGATGAGGAGCGAGAGTTCTACGCCGCGCCGCTTGGGCAGGCGCAGCTCGGGCGGGGGTGCGTCCGCCGTCGTTGCGGTCATGCCAGGCAACGTAGCAAGAGGTGGGTGTTATTTCCCTTATGTACTGATGCGGGAGTGTGTGGGGTTCGGGCGTCGTCCGGCTGTGAGATGCCGGCCGGGAGTGTATGTGGGGTTCGGGTGTCGTCCGGCTGTCAGGTGGCGGCGGGGGAGTGTGTGGGGCTGGGGTGCCGCCGGGTCGTCAGGTGTTGGTGGAGGAGTGCGGCTGTTCCTCGTCGTCGTCCAGGCGTACGTACTCCGGCAGCGTCAGCCGGGCCACCGCCCCGCCGTCCGGGGCGTTCTCGAAGACCAGCTCGGCGCCCATCACCTCCGCCTGTCCTGCGGCGATGGTCAGCCCGAGGCCGTGCCCCTTCGCGCCGCCCTCCGTGCGGAAGCGCTGCGGGCCGCCCGCGATCAGGTAGTCCGGGAAGCCCCCGCCGTGGTCGCGCACGGTCACCACCGGCCCGTCGACCGTCAGCACCACCGGCGGGCTGCCGTGCCGGTGTGCGTTGCCGATCAGGTTGCCGAGCACCCGTTCCAGCCGCCGCTTGTCCGTCTCGACCCGCACCGGCGGCCCGTCCGGGGCGACCCTGACCTCGGTGCCGGGACCAAAGGCGCGCGCCACCCGCTCCGCGAGCGGCGCCAGTTCGTGCACATCGAGGTCGACGTGTTCGGTACGGGCGTCGAGCCGGGAGATCTCCAGCAGGTCCTCCGTCAGTGCGCGCATCGCCCGGACCCGGTCCTGCACCAGCTCCGACGGGCGGCCCGGCGGCAGCAGTTCGGCGGCGGCCGACAGGCCGGTCAGCGGGGTGCGCAGCTCGTGCGCCACATCGGCGGTGAAGCGCTGTTCGGCGACGAGCTTGCGCTGGAGCGTCGAGGCCATGGTGTCCAGCGCCCCGGCGACGATCGCGACCTCGTCCTGCCGGAGCGAGGGGTCGGCCGTGCGGGGGTCGTTGACGCGTGCGTCCAGATCGCCCGCACCGATCCGGCGGGCCACCCGCGCGGTCTGGTGCAGCCGCCGGGTGACCCTGGTGACGGAGAACGCGCCGACGAGCAGCGTGGCGCCGATCGCCAGCAACGAGGAGCCGACGATCGCCCCGTCCAGGCCGTTGATGGTGCGGGCGCTCTGGCTGTAGTCGATCTGTGTCGCCAGGGCGTGCCCGTCGGCCGGGGCGGCGGCCCACATCGTGGGGCGGCCGCGGTGTCGGCGACCATGGTGCCCCGCTCACCGCTCACCGCCAGGGCGCGCAGCGACGCGGGCAGCCCCGGCGGGTCGATCCCGGAACGCGGCGGCAGCGCCCCTCCCGCCTCGTAGGCGGCGGTGACGTCCTCCAGCCGGGCCAGCGCCTTCTCCCGGGCGTGGCCGACCGTCTGCCGGGTGACCGCGGTGTGCACCAGCACGCCCAGCAGGGCGGCGAGCACGCAGCACATCACGGTGATGAAGACCGCGGACTTCCAGGTGAGCGTCGCGGTCCAGGCGGGCAGGCGCAGCTTCTGCCGGGCACGGCGGACCCGGGTCGCGCCGGTCCGCCGGCCTCTCACCGGCGCTCCGCGGTGACGGCCGCCGAGGGGGCCGCCGAGGGGGCCGCGGTGCGGGGTGCCGGGGACGCTCCGGTGGTCGGCTGCGCGGACGGCCGTTCGGAGGGCCGGGCGCTCGCGGTGTGCCGGCGGCCCGGGTCGGCCCGCGGGGTCATCCGCAGGATCTCGTCCTGCGTGGGCAGCATGGCGCGCTGCCGGTCGTCCCAGGACCAGGCCGTGCGGTACTCGTATCCCGTGATGGCCGAGGGTGCCCGCATGATCAGGTCCCGGCCCGCCAGCTCCACGCTGATCACGGCGTCGGACGTCGACATGATCCGGGTGAGCCCGCTGGGCTCGGGCATGTAGACGCGTACGGAGAGCTGGCGGCCGGCCAGCTGGATGCCGAGAACCATCTCGTCCCGGCCGTCGCCCGTCAGATCGCGGTAGTACGGCTTCAGCACCGGGCAGGCTGCGGGCGCGGTCCGGCAGGCGTTGATCCGGCGTACGGTCTCGGCGGGAAGCGCGGCCGTGCCGCTGGACCGGTCCGGGCGGGCGTTCAGTCCCGCCTGCACGACTGCCACCGGGTCCAGCCGGTGCACATCACCGCCCGGGACGGTGATACCCGGGATATGAGCGGTCTCGCCCTCGCCGTAGTCGTACGGGGCGGCGGAGGCGGGCGGCAGCTCCGGCCAGAGACGGGCGGGACCGATGGCGGCCGGGGCCTGTCCGGCGCTCCTCAGCTCGCCGCCGGTGCCGCAGCCGGCCAGCAGCGCGACGCCGGTGAGAGCGGCGACCGCGCCGGCCGCGCGGCGCCCCGTCCGGTACTGCGGACACATGTCTTCCTCCCGTTCCGACGGCCGGCCGGACCGCACGTGCGTGCGCACGGCCCCGGCTCCGTAGACCTTATTCGGAAGGAAGTCCCTTATACGTATTTACTGCTGATACGGGTTCTGGCCCTGCCCCTGGCCCTGCGTGCCCGGAGCGTATCCCGGCTGCTGCTGGGACTGGCCGAAGGGGTTGCCGTCCTGCGAGGCCACGTGCTGGGCCAGCAGCTGGTCGGCCTGCTCCTTGGGGATCTTCTGCTCGCCGCCGCAGAAGGTGCACTGGGTGGCGTACTTCGTCGAGAAGGGGAACAGCGGGACGAAGAACAGCGTGAACTTTGTCACCCGCTTGCGCAGGGTGTGCGCGGCCGGATTCCCGCACCAGCCGCAGACCAGCGTCAGGACCGCCAGTTGGTAGAGATAGCCTCGCGTACCGAAAATGATCATGTCGTGGGTCCCTTCCCCGTATTCCCCAGGAGCGCCCGGCGGCAGAGCGCCAGCAGCTTCTCGTCCTCGTATGTGTCGTGGCTGCCGCAGCCGCCGTCCATCGTGTTGTGACGGCGTACGGAGGCGAGCTCGGCGTGCAGCACGAGTGCCGCGTCCGACCCTGCACCAGCGGCCCCCGTCCGCGCCAGGCATTCGGCCACCCGAACCCTGACATGACGGTTCTTCTCCCAGGCCGCGAGCAGTATCGGAACGGACTCCTCGGCCCGTCCGGAAACCTCCCACAGAGCGATCGCCGCGTCCACCCGCAGCCACAGCTCCTCGTGCCCCAGCAGCGCCCGCAGCCGGGGCGCGGTCACGGCCGCCTGCGCGCCGAGCCGGCCCAGCGCGCTCGCCGCGGCCCGCCGGTCGCGCGCGTGCTCCGCCTGGAGCCCCTCGATCAGGACCGGCAGCACCGCCCAGGCGTCCCCGTCGACGGCCCAGAGCGTCTCGGCGGCCTCCGTGGCCCCCGCCGTACCGGGGCGGCGCATCAGCGCCCGCAGCTCCGGGACCGCGCAGTGTGCCGCGGGCCCGAACGAGCCGAGCGCCCGCAGCGCCGCCGTGCGCAGCCACTCGCCCCGGTACTCCGGCGCCCCGCGCAGGATCCGCAGCACCTCAGGCGCAGCCTCGCCCGCCCGGAGAGCGGTCAGCCCGCCGAGCAGCGGACTCGCCCGGTCGTACGCCTCCTCGTCCAGCCCGACCTCGCTCAGCCGGCGGCGCAGCACCCCGGCCAACGGCGCGGCGGCAGGCCCCAGATACCCGATGGCGAACCCCACGTCATGCGGCACCTCGGGCCGCTCCAGCGCCGCCGCGAGCGCGGGCACCACGCGGGCGTCGCCCAGCCGGGCCAGGGCCTTCACCGCGCTGCCGAGCCCCGGCGGCCCGCTCGCCCACTCCTTCACCCAGGCGCCCGGATCCGCCGCCACCCGGGCCGCCAGCGCGTCCGCCGCAGGCGCGGCCAGGCCGAAGAGCTCCTCCAGGACGTGTGAGGCGGCCTCGGCCAGTTTCGGCTCGTCCGAGGTGAGCTGCTCGCCCACGAGCCGGACGAGCTCGCCGTAGGAACCGCGCCAGGCCCGGATCAGGCCGCCGCTCATCCGGACGGCGTCGATGCGCTGCCCCGAATCGGGGCTGCACAGCTGGTCCGTCAGCAGCGCCGTCCGGTCGGCGACCCGGTCGTCGAGACCGACATGCAGGGTGCGCAGCAGATCGGCCGTCCAGGGCGCCGTACGCCCGGTCCGCTCCTCGGCCGACAGCGCCCGCAGCTGTCCCACCAGAGTCCCCGGTGCGGCCTCGACGGCCGCGGGATCAGGATCGCCGTGGGCCCCGACCGTCCGGGACCCGATGTCGGGGGACTCCGGCGCCTCGGGGGGCTCGGAGTCCCCGGAAGCGTCCGGCGTCGCGCGCAGCTGTCGCAGCAGACCCGCCCCGGGGTCCGCGGGGGCCGAGCGCAGCTGCCGCAGCAGGCCCGCCACCACCCTCACCACATCGCCCGGCAGTGCCTCGGGCGCGCACCGCGCCAGCTGGGCCAGGGCCGCCAGCCGCAGCCCCGGCGGATTCGCCTCGGCTGCCAGCCGGCTCAGCCAGTCGGCGATCCGCCCGGTCAGCGGACCGTGGCGCAGCGCCACCCGCCCGGCGGCCTCGACGAGGGCGAGACGCACCTCGTCGTCCGGTTCGACCGTCAGCCGCTCGCGCAGCAGGGTCAGGACGCGGGCGGGACTGCCGTGCAGGGTGGCCAGCGCCAGCGGGGCGGAGACCCGTACTCCAGGGTCCTCGTCGGCCATCAGCGCGAAGAAGACCCCGGCGCCCGCGCTGACGGCCGCCGCCGCCATCGCGTAGTTCGCAGCGCCCTCGGCCTCGTCCTCGCCCTCGGCCTCTCCGATGTCCTCCTCGTCGATGTCGATGCCGCCGATGCTGGTCAGCAGCTCGACGATGCCCCCGCGGTCGGGGACCGCCGGATCGACGACCAGCTCGAAGAGGAAGGGGATGCAGGCGAGCGTGCAGGCGTAGACGTCCCCCTGGTGGTGGACGGCCCCGTACATGCCGTCCAGTGCGGCCTCGCGCTCCGCCGGATCGGCGGACGCCAGGCCCTGCAGCAGCCCCGGCACATCATCGGCAGGCCCGTAGGCATGCTCCATCGAGGCCCAGTCGACCTCGTCGATCCCCGCGAACACGCCATCGCCTCCCCACGGTTTCCCACGAAGCAGTGTCTGCGCAGAGTGTGCACCACCGCTCCGACAATCCACCCGCCCCATCCCGCCTTTTGCCCTTGGACATGACAACACCTGCGGCGATGAGGTATGTCCCGGCCATGGAAGCCCTACGGAGTGTCCGGAATCGGCCGTCCCCGGTCCGGCTCGTTGAGCGGCGCGAGCAGATCGCCGTACCGCCCCAGCCGCTCCGCCATGTCACCCGCCAGGAAGACCAGCTCCCCGGGCCCGCGGCACTCCTCGATCTCCGCCCAGGTGACCGGCGCGGACACGGACGGCTCGGCCCGGGCGCGCAGCGTGTAGGGGGTGGCAGTCGTCTTCGCCGCCGCGTTCTGGCTGAAATCGACGAACACCTTGCCCGGCCGCAGCGCCCGCCTCATCCGGTGCACCACCAGTTCGGGAAGCTCCTGCTCCGCCTGGACGGCGAGCGTCTTCGCGTACGCCGACACCCGTTCGGACGCGGTGGGCTCCAGCGGTACGAGCAGATGCAGCCCCTTGGACCCGGACGTCTTCCCGTACGCCTCCAGTCCGTCCGCGGCCAGCCGCTCCCGCAGCCAGAGCGCGACCGTGCAGCACTCCACGACCGTCGCGGGCGCCCCCGGGTCCAGGTCGAACACCATCCGGTCGGCCAGCCCCGGCGTATCGGCCCGCCACTGCGGGGTGTGGAACTCCACCACCAGATTGGCCGCCCACATCAGTGAGGCGAGGTCCTGGACGACGACCTGCCGGGCCTGCTCCTTCTCGTGGTGCGGCACCGGGGCGGTGTGTACCCAGGACGGCGTACCGGGCGGCGGATTCTTCGTGAAGAACAGTTGCCCGTCCGGCCCGTCCGGATAGCGCAGGAAGGACAGGGGCCGGTCCCGCAGATGCGCCAGCAACGCCTCGGCCGCCGTGGCCGCGTAGTAGTGCAGCACCTCGCCCTTGGTGGTCCCGGTGGCCGGATACAGCACCTTGTCCAGGTTGCTGAGCGACAGCCGCCGCCCCTCCACCACTGTGATCGGCGTCATACGATAAGAATCACACGAAAAACGGATCTCTACGGAGATAGCGCACGTAAGGGGTGACCGGTGAGGTCCATATGGAACGGCGCGATCTCCTTCGGGCTGGTCAGCATCCCGATCAAGCTGGTCAACGCCACTGAGAACCACTCGATCTCCTTCCGTCAGGTCCACCTCACCGACGGCGGCCGCATCCGCTACCGCAAGGTGTGCGAGCTGGACGGCGAGGAGCTGACCGCAGGCGACATCGGCAAGGCGTACGAGGAAGCGGACGGCTCGCTGGTCCCGATCACCGACGAGGACCTCGGCTCGCTGCCGCTGCCCACCGCCAAAACGATCGAGATCGTCGCCTTCGTGCCGGCCGACACCATCGACCCGCTCCAGATGGACGCGGCGTACTACCTCTCCGCCAACGGCGTGCCGGCCGCCAAGCCGTACACGCTGCTGCGCGAGGCGCTGAAGCGGAGCCAGAAGGTCGCCCTCGCCAAGTACGCGCTGCGCGGCCGGGAGCGCCTCGGCATGCTGCGGGTCGTCGACGACGTGATCGCGATGCACGGCCTGCTCTGGCCGGACGAGATCCGGGCCCCCGAAGGGGTCGCCCCGGAGGCCGACGTGTCGGTCCGGGACGCCGAACTCGACCTCGCGGACGCGCTGATGGACACGCTCGGCGAAGTCGACATGGACTCGCTGCACGACGACTACCGCGAGGCGGTCGAGGAGCTCGTCGCGGCCAAGGCCTCCGGCGAGACCCTTCAGCCGGCCGCGGCCGACGAATCCGGCGGCAAGGTCATCGACCTGCTCGCGGCCCTGGAGAACAGCGTCCGGGCGGCGAAGGAGGCCCGCGGCGAGGAGGAGGGTGAGGCGGACGAGGGTGAGGCGGACGAGGAGAAGGCGCCGCCTGCGAAGGTCACCTCGATCGCGGACCGCAAGGCATCGGGCTCCACCACCCGCAAGACCCCCACGGGCAAGTCGGTGTCGCGCGCCGGGTCCGGCGGGGCCCGGAAGGCCGCTTCCTCCTCGCCCAAGGCCTCGGGGGCGAAGAAGTCCACGGCGGGTGCGAGCAAGGCGGCGGCGAAGAAGAGCGCGTCCGGCAGCCGGTCCGGCGCGAAGAAGACCGCGTCGAAGACCGGCACGGCCAAGAAGACGACGGCGGCCAAGAAGCAGAGCGGCACCAAGGCCGCCTCGCGCAAGCGGGCCTCCGCGTGACCGAGCCGGCCCGGCTGCCAAGGCAGCCCGCGTAAGCGAGCTGTCCCGGCGCGTAGACAGCGGCTGGATCACCTCGCCACCGGCGTGCCGGTAACAGACCGAGCGGCCGCCACCGGAACGAATCCCGTGGCGGCCGCCCCCCGTCCCGTATCCCGGGCTCAGCGCCTGCGGTACGAGCTCACATAGCCGGAGGCCGGCGTACCGACACCCGTCACGTCGTCGTATCCCCGCACCGCCGACAGCGAGGCGTCCTTGCCGAGGCTCCGCACCGAGGTCCGCAGCCCGTCCACCGCGTCGTACCCGTTGACGAAGTCCACCCGGGCGACCGCGAGATCATGGCCGGCACCCAGCGGGTGGTCCGTCACGTCGTGGTATGCCTTCGAGCCGTAGCGGGCGTAGATCGCCGGGTTGGCGAAACCGATCGGACGCCCGTGCTGCGCCTGCTGCGCCAGGGCCTGGACACCGGCGATGACCGGCGCCGCCAGCGACGTACCGCCGATGCGGTACTCGTCGTAGCCCAGCGAGCCGTCCGGCAGCGTCTGGGTCTGGCCCACGAGGAAACCGGTGTTCGGGTCGGCGACGGCCGCGATGTCCGGAGCCGTGCGCATCCGGGTCTTCCCGTTCGCCTTGGCCAGCGAGTCCGGCACGGTGCCGCGCTGGTAGAACGGCTGCTTCACGGTGGAGCTGGTGCCGCCGCCCGCGCCCGAGGTGTAGGCGCCGGGGAAGCCGGTCCAGCTCTTGCCGTCAGCCGCAAGGAGCGCGTTCTTCGTTCCCCAGCCGGTCTCCCACTGGTACGTGTCGTTCTTGCCGACAGCCAGTGACGTACCGCCGACGGAGGTCACCCAGGCGGAGTTGGAGGGGACGTCGATCTGCTTGGTACCGGTGGACGCGACGTTGTCGCCGTCGTCGCCGGACGAGAAGTAGAAGCCGATGCCCTCGACCGCGCCCATCTTGAACACCTGGTCGTAGGCGAGCGCCAGATCGGGCGTCTGGTTGGCCTCGATGTCGCCCCAGGAGTTGGAGACGATGTCCGCGAGCCGGTGGTCGACGACCTTGTTCAGCGAGTCCAGCAGGTCGTTGTCGTAGCAGGACGCACCGCCCACGTAGACGATGCCGGCGTCCGGCGCGACCGCGTGCACGGCCTCGACGTCGAGGGTCTCCTCGCCGTACCAGCCGGAGGCCCCGCACTCCTCGGTCTTCGTGTAGTCGTCCGGCAGCACCTGGCTGAGCTGTCCGCGCCGGTAGGGCGCGTCGCCGTTGCGCTTCGCGTACTCGGCGGCGTCCTCCGCGATGGTGGGGGAGGCGTACGCGTCGGTGATCGCGACGGTCACCCCCTTGCCGGTGAAGCTGCCGGCCCCGTACGCGGCGCGCAGCTGCTTGCCGGTGTAGCCCTTGACCGCGTACGGCACCTTGGCCCCGTACGCGCTCGGCAGGGTGGAGGCCGTCGCCGACCCGAAGTACGAGGAGAACGGCCCCGAGTTGCGGAACACCGCGTCCGGCGGCGGCAGCACCTCGTCGTGACTCGACTTGTGCGGGGCGTTGTCCAGGCCGGAGACGGCGAGCACGGCATCGCTCAGCGCGGCCGGCACCGAGGCGGTGGAGGCCGGGGCGCGGTAGGTGCGGCTGCCCTTGCGGTAGTTGCGCAGCTGGGTGCTGAACGCCTTCTCGGTCTGCGCCGCTTCACCGGTGGCCGAGACGTAGTGCTGGTTGGCGCCGGTGACGGTCAGCCCGCTGGACCGCAGCCACTGGCTGACCTGGTCGATCTGCTCCTGGGTGGCCCCGAACCGGGCCTGCGCCTTTGCGGCGCTCAGGTACTTCCCGTACGACGGCGACTGCGGGTCGGACACGGCGGCCGCGTAGGCGGCCAGCCCCTTCGCGTCCCGTCCTGCGAGATGAACCCGGACGGCGACCTTCGCGCTGTCGGCCGTGGCTCCCTGGTCGGCCGTGGCGGTGGCCCAGGCCGGCTTGGTGCCCTGCAGCGCGTCCCGGCCGCTCGGCGCGGAGTCCGCGCTGGCGTTGGGTATCCCGAGGGCGAGCGCACCGGCGAGCAGCGGCAGTGTCGCTGCCATGCTCAGCCCGGCGCGTCGTCGGGCGCGGCTGATTCTCAAAGTAACCCCCTGCGATGTGGGTCTCGCGTGTGGCGCATGTGCCGAATGATGTGCACATGTAATGCGCCACTCTGGCGAGGAACGCCTCATGTATGGGGCATGTAATGACCAAGAATCGACCAAGGGGCTTTCTGTGGAGGAGAGTTCGCGCCGAATAGCGAGGGATCGGTCGGTTACCACCCGATGGCTCCCGACAGATCCGGATGGCTCGGAGCGCCGGCAAGGCGGAGCCGCCTCCCCGACCGGACCGAATACCGGGCCACAGAAGGCGCCGCCCAGTAAGGTACGAGACGCTGCGACTGGCGCGCACCCCTGCCGGGGTGCTCAGTGGAATCGACCACGAGGGAGCAGCACACTCCGGGCCTGCCCGGGGGCGTCATCGCCGGAGAGCCGTCCGCCTGGGCATCCGGGTCCACGCCGCAGCAATGCGACCGACCCGGGAGGACCCCGTGACCGCATCCGTACCCTCGCACCCCCGCCACCCCGCCCTGGCGGCAGCCGATCCGGAGCTCGCCGCACTGGTGGCCGCCGAGGAACAGCTCCAGGCCGACACCCTCCGCATGATCCCCAGCGAGAACTACGTCTCCGCAGCCGTGCTCGAAGCATCGGGCACGGTCCTCCAGAACAAGTACTCCGAGGGCTACCCCGGCAAGCGCTACTACGAGGGCCAGCAGATCATCGACCAGGTCGAGACCCTCACGGCCGAGCGGGCCAAGGCGCTCTTCGACATGGACCACGCCAACGTGCAGCCCTACTCCGGCTCACCGGCCAACCTCGCCGTCTACCTGGCCTTCCTCAAGCCCGGCGACACCGTGCTCGGCATGTCGCTCCCCATGGGCGGCCACCTCACCCACGGCTGGGGCGTCTCGGCCACCGGCACCTGGTTCAACGGCGTCCAGTACGGCGTCCGGCGCGACACCGGCCGAATCGACCTCGACGAGGTCCGCGACCTGGCCCTCGCCGAACGCCCCAAGCTGATCTTCTGCGGCGGCACGGCGGTCCCCCGCGAGATCGACTTCGCGGGATTCGCCGAGATCGCCCGCGAGGTCGGCGCGGTCCTGGTCGCGGACATCGCCCACATCGCGGGCCTGATCGCCGGCGGCGCCCACCCCTCACCCGCCCCGCACGTGGACGTGGTCTCCACCACCACCCACAAGACCCTGCGCGGTCCGCGCGGCGCGATGCTGCTGAGCCGCGCCGAACACGCCCGCGCCCTCGACCGCGCCGTCTTCCCGGGCCTCCAGGGCGGCCCGCACAACCAGACCACGGCGGCGATCGGCGTGGCCCTGCGCGAGGCCGCCGCGCCGGACTTCCGCACCTACGCCCACGACGTGGTGACCAACGCCCGCACGCTGGGCGAGGAACTGGCGGCCCGCGGCTTCGACCTCGTCTCGGGCGGCACGGACAACCACCTGCTGCTGATCGACCTCACGAGCAAGGACGTCCCGGGCAAGACCGCGGCCAAGGCGCTGGACCGCGCCGGCATCGTCGTCAACTACAACACCGTCCCGTACGACCCCCGCAAGCCCTTCGACCCTTCGGGCATCAGGATCGGCACCCCGGCCCTGACCTCACGGGGCATTCCCGCATCGGAGATGGCGACGGTCGCGGGCTGGATCGACCGCGTGGTCGGTGCGGCCCGCACCGGCGACGAGTCCACCATCACGGCGGTCCGCGCCGAGGTGAAGGCCCTGATGGACGGGTACCCGGCACCGGGGCTGCCGGTGGCGTGAGCCGACGGGGCTCTGTCAGCCCAGCTCGCCGATGAACGCGCGCCAGGCGTCGGCGCCGAAGGCGATCACGGGGCCGGTGGGGCGCTTGCTGTCGCGGACGGGGGCGAGGTGGGGCACGTTGTGCCCCACCTCGACGCACTCATTGTTGCCACCGCTGTACGTGCTCGTGCGCCACCTCGCGCCCGAGAGGTCCGGCGTACTGCGGTGTGCGCTTCTCATGCTCTGTGCTCCTTGGCCCGGCGATGGATGACAGCGCGGGACTCTGTCGGGGAGAGTGCGGACGTACGTGCGGCGTCGAACAGGGCCTGGTAGCGGGAGACATCCGCTTCCCGCTCCAGCCACATGGAGCCCGACGGATTGTCGGCCAGTACCACGTCGAGCGCCCCCTCCTCGGGAAATCCCAGCACTACGTACGGGCCGAACATACTCGCATGGGCTCCACGGGAGAACGGCAGCACCTGCACCGTCACGTTGGGGTTCTCGGAGCTGGCCAACAAGTGCTCCAACTGCGCGTTCATGACCTCCGCGCCCCCGACCTGCTGGAGGAGGACCGCCTCGGAAAGCACCGCCCACACGTGCAACGGCTGCTCGTCCGAAAGGCGTTCCTGCCGGGCCAGGCGTACTTGGACGAACTTGTCGATCTCATCCGCTGTCTCCCACTGCCGGGAGGCCACGGTCACGGCGCGAATGTACTCGGGCGTCTGAAGCAGCCCGGGGACGAGCTGAGCCTGAAAGGTGCGGATCGAACCCGCCATCGCCTCCAGGGCGATGTAGTCCCGGTAGGTGTCGGCGAGGACCGACCCGTACTGGTTCCACCACCCCTCCCGGCGCCTGCGGTTGGCCTTACGGGCCAGAGCGCTCAGGCGATCGCGGATCTCCTGGTCGGATACCTCGTATGCATGCAGCATCGCGGTCAGGTCAGGCAGGCGGACCGCGACGCGGCCGTTCTCGATGCGACTGATCTTGCCCTTGGTGCAGTCGAGCGCCTCTGCCGCTTGGGCGGTGGTCAGCCTCGCGGTTTCCCGCAACCGGCGCAGCTCATCGCCGAGTTGGCGTCCAAGGACGGTTGATGGGGTAGCGGTGGTGCGCTTCGCAGGCATGAGAACACCTTTAGCAAAGTGACGGCTCGGAGGAGGCGAGGTTACTCGAAAGAAGGAATATCGGCATGATGCCGGTCGGCAACGTTGCAGATTCGCATGCTGCTCGTCCATTCTGATGGCCACAGGGATGGCGCCGCACGATATGAACTGCCCATCCCTCCAGAGGATTCCGACCGATGTCGACCTTCTTGGGGCTGCCGTGACTACACCGAACGAAGCGACCTTCAGGCTCTCCCGCTGCCGCAGCAGCGTCCCCAGGGCGAGAGCCGCACTCCGCGCCAAGCTGGGAGAGTGGCGGGCCGGTCAATCAATCGCCGAAGAAGGCGAGTTGGTGCTCTCCGAGCTGGTGACCAATGCGGTGCGTGTACCCGTCCCCGGTGACCGGCTGGTGGGCGTACGCATCGAGTGCCGGGGGAGGGGCGAGTTCCTGCGGCTGGAGGTGAGCGATGCGGGCGCGGGCCGGCCGGAGGTGCAGCGGCCCGGCGAGCTGGACAAGAGCGGACGCGGGCTTCTGCTCGTCAAGGCCCTGGCTCACCGTTGGGGCGTGGACGAACGCCGGGCCGGGATCGGCAAGACGGTCTGGGCGGAGCTGCTGGCACCCGGGGCCGACCCCGCACCCGCCGAGGCGCAGATCGCGGCGGTATCCGTCCAGCCAGGCCAATGCGTACGCGTGTGGGGCGGTTGGCACACGGTCCGCGCGGTCCGGAGCGAGCGATACGCGTCGGGAGGGCTGGCGGTCGTCATCGTCCTGAGCGATGGAGGTCCGGCTTTACGGCTGCACGCCGCCGAGCCGCTGACCGTACGAACAGCGGCCCCGACCGGTCCGGTGATCTCATCGTGAGGGCGCTGTGGAAGAGGCTGTTCCGGCGCCAAGTGCACGACCAGGGACCGCGATTCAGGGGCACGCTGGCACAGGTCGTCGACGGCCGACCGGTCGTGATCAGCAGGGCGGGCCGGCCGGTGGAGAGGGCGCTGCCGCCATGGCCGCAGGTGCGGCGGCCGGGCCGGGGCTCGCTCCGGGGCCGTATCCGTATCCCTGCCGACTTCGACTACGCGCACGCCTCGGTGGCCGACGCTCTGGGGATGGGCTGATGCGGCTTCTGCTCGACACACCCGTGGTGATGTGGTGGATCGCCGACTCGCCTCAGCTGTCCGCCTCGTTCAAGGAACTCCTGGAGACCGAACCCGCCGTGTACGTCAGCGCGGTGTCGCCCTGGGAGATCACCGTCAAGCAGTTCCTCGGCAGCTTCGAAGGCCCCGGAGACCTGGCCGAGCAGGTACGGGATCTCCAGTTCAGGGCACTTCCCATCACGGCCGCGCACGGCGTGCGGGCAGGCCGGCTGCCGATGGTGCACACCGATCCCTTCGACCGGATACTGATCGCGCAGGCGCAGGCCGAAGGGCTGTCGCTGGTCACCCGGAACCGCTGGATTCCGCAGTACGACGTACCGGTCATGCCGGTCTGATCTGCACGACCGTCCGAATCCGCGGCGAAAGAGCGTCTTGTGGGGCTGCTCGCCCATGCCACCTGAAGGGGCGTGCCCCGCGCTGGCGCGCCAACTCACCGGCGCTGCCCACAGTCCGGTCGCTCTTGGTGACTCTGAACCGGTGCTGAGGCTGACAATGAGACTTTTCAGCGCAGCCGTCCTCACTCTGGAGAGGCAACGCTGAAGAACCTCAATGCTGGAGAGAAAAATATCCGGAAGATGAGGACTGCAAGATGCCGCCCCCGTGGGGGGCGTTGAGGCCGCGAGATGAGGCAGGTTTGAAACGAAACGAGTGGGCAAGGCAGGTGCTGAGTCGATTCGGTGATGTGGAGTGGTTCAGGTCACCGGTGGAGCGCCATCCCATTTATGGCTATCTCCAGGTTGCATTCGTCGGGTGGCGCTACGCAGAACCTCATGAAGAGCTGAAGGCGGTGTTCGATTCGGCCGTGCGGGAAGCACCCAAGCAGGTTGACTGGACATTCATACCGGCCAGGAACTGGATGATCGCACCCACCCGCCTCATCCAAAAGGCGGGACCGGATCGCCAGAACTTCAACGAAGCGATGGACGCGATTCGAGAGTGCGATCAAGAATTCTGTGCGGCGACGGCTGAAGATCTTGAGAGGGTCTTTCGGGCGCTGTCGGAGGCCTCTGCTGGTGACGTCCTTTGACGGATTGCTATCGACGCGCAGCGGAGTAAGGGAGGGTGAAATGCAGGAAATCCCCGTCGCTCCATGGATGCGCGTCATCAGGGCAGGTGGTGGCCTGTATCTAAAAGGACTCCACATTCGGTCTCGCGCTACGGGTTGGGGAATTTTGCCCACCCGGCACTTAAATGGCAGCTTCGGAAGTCCTTCCGGGGAGTGAGCGAGTACCTGGACCGCACCGGTTGCACCCAGAACAACGTGGGAATCCCACCGCAACCGCACACCATGCATCACCCATGAGGGCTGGCCGTCTGGATGTCTCGTACCTCAGTAATGCGGAATTCGTCGTGACACCCACTCCTGGCAGCGCGTCGGCTCCCGAACTCTCCGGCGGCGATTGTTCGGGGCGGAGCACTATAGTTCGATCGGATGGGCAAGGCGACTGGGAAGTAGGCCGCATGCTGGGCGAGTTGGACGACTTCTGTACGAAGGTGCTGGCCGACCACGGCTGCGCGTCGGTCTCCCTGGCGGTAGTCGAACGCGGTGAGCTTGTGCACACCCGGGCCTACGGCCAGGCGGACGTGGCCGGCCGGCGGCAGGCCACGCCGGAGACGGTTTACGGTCTTGCCTCCATCACCAAGGCATTCACCGCCACAGCCGTCTGCCTGGCTGCCGACGAGGGCCTGTTGGACCTCGATGTCCCGATTCCTGGCGGCTACCGATGGACCGCGCCGACGCCACGCCAACTGCTCCAACACCGAGGCGGGTTCCCGGCGTTCTACAACTTTCACTACGAATCCGGACCTCTGCCGATCGACATCGGCCGATATCGCACACTTGTTCGCGAGCCGGGTACCGACTTCGAGTACTCCAACATCGGCTACCACGAGCTGGGCAGGTTGTTGGAGGCCGCGTCCGGCCAGGACCTGGCCGTCTTCCTGCGCGAGCGGATCGTCGAGCCGTTGGGCCTGACCAGTTTCGGGTTCGGGTCGGTCTATGCCGGGCCGGCGCCCGTCGCCCAGCGCTACGCTGCCGACGGGCGCGCGTATGCCACCTGCCACAGCGGCCACCCGGCCGCCGGGGCCGGCTGGGCAACCGCCGGCGACGTCGCGCTCTTCGCTCGGACCGCCTCCCGACTGCTCCGGTCCGCCACTGTCGAGGCCATGTACGACGCAGTGCCGATCAACGAGCACCTCGGCTACGGGCTCGGCCGGATAGTCTCGCGCGGCGCCGGGGCCGTGGTCCGCAGCCACGGCGGCGGCATGGGTGGCATCGCCGCGATGATGATCGATATCCCTGAGCGCGAGCTCTCGGCCGCTGTTCTGGCCAACTCCACCAACAAGGCGGCCCGCGACGCCGTCGTCGACCATTTGATGGGTGCCCTGGCACCCGGCTTCCACAGCGATCAGCTCAACCCGATCACCGAGCGGACCCGCCCGATGGCGCTGGCGCAGGGCGAGTGGGCCGGGGAGATCAGCACTGCGGAGGGAGACATCCCGCTGTGGATCAGGATCCGGGCGGGCGGGCAGGTGGAGGTGCGGCTTGCGGACGGCCCGCCGGTCACTGTGTCGGCCGTCGCCTCCCAGCGTTGGAACCTGCGCGTGAGTGCTCCATTGCAACTGCCCACCGCCGACGCCCGGCTGAACAGCCCAAGCTTCGGTCTCGAACTGAGCGCCGAGCAGGACCGGCTGGTGGGCCGAGCCATAGCCTTCAAGGACGGCGACCGGGATGGCTGGCTGGGCGCCTACCTGGTCCACCCCTGCGTGCTGCGGTCCCACTGACGCCGGGGCGCGGCTCGGCGGTGCTCGCACTGAGGAGTGCGGCGCTTACAGCCTGCCCGCCGATGGACACCGCAGCAGCGAGCGGCTCTTTGGGAACATGAAGGAGACCACATGGAAAAGACCGCATGAAAAAGACCCTCTGCCTAGTGTTTCCACTGGCGAGAGGGTCTTTTCGGCACTTCTTGCGAAGTGCCCCCGGCAGGATTCGAACCTGCGCTCCCGGCTCCGGAGGCCGATGCTCTATCCCCTGAGCTACGGGGGCGTATCGCTGTGTTGCTCTGCGACGGGTGAAACACTACCAGCTTCCGCCGAGTGCCCGTGAACAGGTATTTCCGCGTCGTCGCCGGGGTGGCCCGCAGCCCGGCTCCGTCGGTCGCACACACATCCGGCCACCCCGCGCGCCACCCGTCCGGGGACGGAAGAGGGCAAAACCCGGACGCAGGCACTCCGCCCCGCCTACTCTCGAAGGGTGTCAGGGGCGTGCGGCCGCGTGCTTGTTGTCGACGACAACAAGGTCATCCGGCAGTTGATCAGGGTCAATCTCGAGCTGGAGGGCTTCGAGGTCGTGACCGCGGCCGATGGTGTCGAGTGTCTGGATCTGGTCCATCAGGTCAGGCCCGACGTGATCACGCTCGACGTCGTGATGCCCCGGCTGGACGGGCTGCAGACGGCCACCAGACTGCGCTCCGATCCGTGCACCCGGCATCTGCCCGTGGCGATCATCAGCGCCTGCACGCCGTACGAGGTGGACAACGGTGTCGCGGCAGGCGTCGACGCGTTCCTCGCCAAACCCTTCGAGCCGAGCGAGCTGGTGCGGGTCGTACGGCAGTTGATGGAGCGCGGGCGGCCGCCGGTGCTCGACGGCAGGCAGGGGGCCGGGCGGGCGGAGAGTGCCACCGGCTGACCGGATGGCGAAACGCGTTCGCGAAAGGCCCCCCTCCCTCGCCTACGCTTGTCCCGTGACCCCCGCCGATCTCTCCGCGACCGTGCTGCACGCCGTGCGCCGCGCCGTGGACGAGCACGCCCTGCGCGCGCCCGTGCCCGCGCGCGTGCGAGTGGAGAGGACGCGGCCCGGCGGCCGCGGCGACTACGCCAGCGCCGTCGCCCTCCAGCTGGCCGGCCCCGCCGCGCTGACCGCGCGGGAAGTGGCCGAGATCCTGCGGGAGCGGGTGGCCGGTGCGCCCGGGATCGGGCGGGTCGAGATCACCGGGCCCGGGTTCCTGAACTTCACGCTCGACGCCACCGCAGACGCCGCCGCGCACCGCGCGCTGATGTCCCGGGTGCGCGAACAGGGCCTGCGGTACGGGCACGGCGACGCACTCGCCGGGGACCTGCTGCAATTCAGCCACCCTCGCGAGGTCCGGGCCGCGGTCACCGCCCACGCGGTGAGCGGGCTCACGCGGGCGCAGGGTGCGCGCGTGGCCGTCACCTGCGACGAGGCGCCCGACCCGGACTGGGCGCGGCTGGGCATCGCCGCGGACGCCGGGGGGCCGCCCCCCGCGCCCCGTGCGGAGATACGGCCCGTCCCGGCCGGTGCCACAGCCGGCGAGCTGCTCGACCGGCTCGGACCCGATGCCACCCGCTGGGGGCTGCTGCGGCCCGCGGGCCACGACCGCGCCCCCCTCGGCGACGACCTCCTCGTCCAGGGTGAGGACAACGCGCTCTTCCTGGTCCGCTACGCCCACGCCCGCGTCCACGCGCTGACCCGCGGTGCGGCGCTCCTCGAATTCACCGGTGCCCTGGGCCAGGACCCCGACGACATCCCCGGCGCCGAGGCCCTCGCGCTGCTCGCCCTCCTCGCCGACCACCCCGCCGTGCTCGCCGCCGCCGCACGCCACCGCGCCCCCGACCGGCTGGCCCGGCACCTCGAAGCGGTCGCGCACGCCTTCCTCGCCTTCCATGACGCCGCCTCACCGCTTCCCGTCGGGGACGAGAAACCCTCGGCCGCCCACCGCTCCCGGCTCGCCCTCACCGAGGCCGCCGGGACGGTGCTGGCCGGCGGCCTGTCCCTGCTCGGTATCAGCGCACCCCAACACCTCTGAGAGACCCGAGAGAGCAGAGCAACACGATGAGCCGATCCGCACACCCCGCCGGGCCCCGTCACGCCGATGTCATGTCGGAGGGCCACTACACCGCCCCCGCCGAGGACCTCAACGTCCTGGACGAGAAGGTCTGGGCCCGCACGGTCACCCGGGACGAGCACGGCGCCCTGACCGTCGGCGGAATCGAAGTCGCCCGGCTGGCCGAGGAGTTCGGCACCCCGGCCTACTTCCTCGACGAAGCCGACTTCCGGGCCCGCTGCCGTGCCTGGTCCGACGCGTTCGGACCCGGCGCCGACGTCTTCTACGCCGGCAAGGCCTTCCTCTCCCGGGCGATCGTGCGCTGGCTCCGGGAGGAGGGGCTCAACCTCGACGTCTGCTCCGGCGGCGAGCTGACCACCGCACTGGACGCCGGAATGCCCGCCGCGCGCATCGCCTTCCACGGCAACAACAAGACCGTCGACGAGATCGAGCGGGCCATCTCGGCCGGTGTCGGCCGGATCGTGCTCGACTCCTTCCAGGAGATCGTCCGGGTCGCCCACATCGCGCAGCGTCTCGGCCGGCGCCAGCCCGTGCAGATCCGGGTGACCGTCGGCGTCGAGGCGCACACCCACGAGTTCATCGCCACCGCGCACGAGGACCAGAAGTTCGGCATCGCGCTGGCCGACGGGCAGGCCGCCGAGGCCGTCCGGCGGGCGCTCACCCTCGACGGGCTCGAGCTCATCGGCATCCACTCCCACATCGGCTCGCAGATCTTCGACATGGCCGGCTTCGAGGTCTCCGCCCGGCGCGTCGTGCAGCTGCTGGCCGAGGTGCGCGACGAGCACGGCATCGAGCTGCCCGAGATCGACCTCGGCGGCGGCCTCGGCATCGCGTACACCTCCGAGGACGACCCGCGCGAACCGCACGAGATCGCCAAGGCGCTCGGCGACATCGTGACCCGTGAGTGCGAGGCCAACGGGCTCGCCACCCCCCGGATCTCCGTCGAGCCCGGCCGCGCCATCGTCGGGCCCACGGCTTTCACGCTGTACGAGGTCGGCACCATCAAGCCCCTGGAGGGGCTGCGTACGTACGTCAGCGTCGACGGCGGCATGTCGGACAACATCCGCACCGCGCTGTACGACGCCGAGTACAGCGTCGCCCTCGTCTCGCGCACCTCGGACGCCGAGCCGATGCTCGTCCGGGTCGTCGGCAAGCACTGCGAGAGCGGTGACATCGTGGTCAAGGACGCGTTCCTGCCGTCCGACCTGGCCCCCGGCGACCTGATCGCCGTGCCCGCCACCGGTGCGTACTGCCGCGCCATGGCGAGCAACTACAACCACTCCCTGCGTCCGCCCGTCGTCGCCGTGCGCGACGGACAGGCGCGGGTCATCGTCCGGCGCGAAACGGAGGAAGATCTTCTGCGTCTCGACGTCGGCTGATGGTTTATTTCCCGGGGGACACCCCAGGAACCCGCTAAACATCTCAGGATCCGGACGGGTGGCGGAAACCCCCGTCCGGTGAGTGAGACTGGTTCACACATCAGATGTAAAGGAAACGAGGTCGGATGATGCGTACGCGTCCGCTGAAGGTGGCGCTGCTGGGCTGTGGAGTGGTCGGCTCAGAGGTGGCGCGCATCATGACGACGCACGCCGACGACCTCGCCGCGCGCATCGGCGCACCGGTGGAGCTCGCCGGTGTCGCCGTGCGCCGACCCTCCAAGGTCCGTGAGGGCATCGACCCCGCACTGATCACCACCGATGCGACCGCCCTCGTCAAACGGGGCGACATCGACGTCGTCATCGAGGTCATCGGGGGCATCGAGCCCGCCCGTACCCTCATCACCACCGCCTTCGAGCACGGCGCGAGCGTCGTCTCGGCCAACAAGGCGCTGCTCGCCGAGGACGGTGCGGCCCTGCACGCCGCCGCCGAGCAGCACGGCCGGGACCTCTACTACGAGGCCGCCGTGGCCGGCGCCATCCCGCTCGTACGACCGCTGCGCGAGTCCCTCGCCGGCGACAAGGTCAACCGGGTCCTGGGCATCGTCAACGGCACCACGAACTTCATCCTCGACAAGATGGACACGAGCGGCGCCGGTTACTCCGAGGCGCTCGACGAGGCCACCGCCCTCGGATACGCCGAGGCCGACCCGACCGCCGACGTCGAGGGCTTCGACGCCGCCGCCAAGGCCGCGATCCTCGCCGGAATCGCCTTCCACACCCGGGTGAAGATCGGCGACGTGCACCGCGAGGGCATCACCGAGGTCACCGCCGCCGACATCGCCTCGGCCCGCCGTATGGGCTGCACCGTCAAGCTCCTCGCCATCTGCGAGCGTGCTGCCGACGGGCAGTCGGTCACGGCCCGTGTGCACCCCGCGATGATCCCGCTCAGCCACCCGCTGGCCTCCGTCCGCGAGGCGTACAACGCGGTGTTCGTCGAGGCCGAGGCCGCCGGACAGCTGATGTTCTACGGCCCCGGCGCCGGTGGCGCACCGACCGCCTCCGCGGTCCTCGGCGACCTCGTCGCGGTCTGCCGCAACAAACTCAACGAGGCCCCCGGGCCCGGTGAGTCCGCGTACACGCGCCTGCCGGTGAGCCCCATGGGCGACGTCGTCACGCGGTACCACATCAGCCTCGACGTGGCCGACAAGCCTGGCGTACTCGCCCAGGTCGCGACGGTCTTCGCCGAACAGGGCGTATCGATCGATACGGTCCGCCAGCAAGTCCGACAGGACGGCAGCGGCGAGGCTTCGCTCGTCGTCGTCACCCACCGCGCGCCCGACGCCGCCCTTTCCGGGACCGTCGAAGCGCTGCGCAAGCTCGACACCGTGCGCGGTGTCGCCAGCATCATGCGTGTTGAAGGGGAGTAAGGACCCATGACCACCAAGGGCACCCACCAGTGGCGCGGCATCATCGAGGAGTACCGGGACCGTCTTCCGGTCACGAGCACGACGCCCGTCGTCACGCTTCGTGAGGGCGGCACGCCGCTCGTTCCCGCTCAGGTCCTCTCCGAGCGCACGGGCTGCGAGGTGTACCTCAAGGTCGAGGGCGCCAACCCCACCGGGTCCTTCAAGGACCGCGGCATGACCATGGCCATCACCCGGGCCAAGGAGGAGGGTGCGCAGGCCGTCATCTGCGCCTCCACCGGCAACACCTCCGCCTCCGCCGCCGCGTACGCGGTGCGGGCCGGCATGGTGTGCGCCGTCCTCGTACCCCAGGGCAAGATCGCGCTCGGCAAGATGGGCCAGGCGCTCGTGCACGGCGCCAAGATCCTCCAGGTCGACGGCAACTTCGACGACTGCCTGACGCTGGCCCGCTCGCTCTCGGACAACTACCCGGTGGCGCTGGTCAATTCGGTCAACCCGGTCCGCATCGAGGGCCAGAAGACCGCAGCGTTCGAGATCGTCGACGCGCTCGGCGACGCCCCGGACATCCACGTCCTCCCGGTCGGCAACGCGGGCAACATCACCGCGTACTGGAAGGGGTACACGGAGTACGCCAAGGACGCGATGGCCGCACACACCCCGCGGATGTGGGGCTTCCAGGCCTCCGGTTCCGCGCCCATCGTGCGCGGCGAGATCGTCAAGGACCCGTCGACCATCGCGACCGCCATCCGGATCGGCAACCCGGCGTCCTGGCAGTACGCGCTTGCCGCGCGGGACGAGTCGGGCGGCTTCATCGACGAGGTGACGGACCGCCAGATCCTCTCGGCTTACCGTCTGTTGGCCTCGCAGGAGGGCGTCTTCGTGGAGCCCGCCTCGGCTGCCTCCGTCGCCGGTCTGCTCAAGGCCGCCGAAGAGGGCAAGGTCGACCCCGGCCAGAAGATCGTCTGCACGGTCACCGGCAACGGGCTCAAGGACCCGGACTGGGCCGTCGCCGGCGCCCCCCAGCCGGTCACCGTCCCGGTCGACGCGGCCACCGCCGCCGAGAAGCTGGGTCTCGCGTAGCCGTAACCGCCGCAGTGCGGCCGCACCCCCGGACCGGACGACGGGCCCGGGGTGCGGCCGTGGCAACGGTCCGACGGTCCGTGACAGCGGTACGGGGCGACGGTTCGTCAGGAAGGCAGCTCAAACGCCCCTTTTCGGGGCGGCGAGCGCATCGAGGTCGGGCGACACGCATCGTGCGCCTCCTGTGCGCCCTATGTCGCGACAGAACCTTCCTTCGATAAGCTGTACCCAACCCGCCCCGCCGCGTATGCCGTGGTGCTCGGGCCGTTGCGGCCGTCGGTTCATTCCCGGGGTCAGGCCACACCCGCTGCCGCATTCGCCCCGAAGAATCCCCACACACCCGCAGACCCCCGGAAATCCCCAAGCCCAGAAGAACCCGAAGAGCCGCACAACAGAGCAGAACCCGAAGAGCCGCGAAGAACCCCGAAATACCCCGCAGCTCCTCGAATTCCCCGCCGCCTCACAAGGAGAGTCGTCAGAGCGATGGCCGGTCCCGCCTTCCGAGCCGCCGCCGTCCGGGTGCGCGTCCCCGCAACCAGCGCCAACCTGGGCCCGGGTTTCGACGCCCTCGGCCTGTCGCTGGGCCTGTACGACGACGTAGTCGTCCGGGTCGCCGACTCCGGGCTGCACATCGACATCGCCGGCGAGGGCGCGGACACGCTGCCCCGCGACGAGAAGCACCTGCTCGTACGGTCCCTGCGCACGGCCTTCGACCTGCTCGGCGGACAGCCCCGCGGGCTGGAGATCGTCTGCGCCAACCGCATTCCGCACGGCCGCGGCCTCGGCTCCTCCTCCGCCGCCATCTGCGCCGGTATCGTCGCGGCCCGAGCCGTGACGACCGGCGGTGACGCCCGGCTCGACGACGCTGCCCTGCTGGAGCTGGCCACCGAGATCGAGGGCCACCCGGACAACGTCGCGGCCTGCCTGCTGGGCGGCTTCACGCTTGCCTGGATGGACGGCGGATCGGCCCGTGCCATCAGGATGGACCCCGCAGATTCCATCGTTCCGGTGGTTTTCGTTCCCGGCAAGCCGGTGCTCACCGAGACCGCCCGCGGACTGCTGCCGCGGACCGTCCCGCACGTCGACGCCGCCTTCAACGCCGGCCGCGCCGCGCTGCTCGTCGAGGCCCTGACCAGGCGCCCCGAGCTGCTGCTCACGGCAACCGAGGACCGGCTCCACCAGGAGTACCGCGCACCGGCGATGCCGGAGAGCGTGGAACTCGTGAACCGGCTGCGCGCCGACGGCGTGCCCGCGGTGATCTCCGGCGCCGGGCCGACCGTGCTGGCGCTGGCCGAGGACGGTGCGGCCGACAAGGTCGCACGGCTGGCGGGCGAGGGATGGGCGGCCAATCGGCTCGCGCTCGACGCCCGGGGTGCGAGTGTGCTGCCGCTCGCCCCGTAGCCGAGAAGTGATTGCCGGTGAGTGAGAGGGGGAATGTTTGTTGGAGCCGGTAGTGTTAACCTCAAGTCTGCAATCGACGTCTATGTGGCGCGTTGCTTCGTGTCCCTTTCCGGGACCACCTTTTCTTCCGGGAGCCTCCCCAACTGCCTGAGCAGCCTGCCTGAGCAGTTTCGAGCACGCTCCGGAACCGGCACGACACCCCTCGCTTGTCCAGGAGTGGGCCGAGCAGGGGGATGCTCGCGCCGGGCCCATGCACACGTTCATCTCTCCGCCGTACCTATCCGGCGGACCACCGCCCCGGCACGGTCCGCACCGAAGACCGCAGTCGGACAGCACAACCGGTCGCCGAGCCAGAAGGCCGACGTCCGCTCCAGGGAAGGACCCTTCGTGAGCGACACCACCGATCTGATGGGCGTGACTGCCGACAAGAGCGTCGACAGCGCCGCGCCTGCCGAAGGTGCTGCCACTGGCACCACCGCACGGCGCCGCCGCTCCGGCACCGGCCTTGACGGCATGGTCCTGGCCGAGCTGCAGCAGGTCGCGTCCGGCCTCGGTATCAAGGGCACTGCGCGGATGCGCAAGAGCCAGCTGATCGAGGTCATCAAGGAAACCCAGGCCGGCGGCTCCTCCGCGTCCAAGGCCAAGGCCGCCGCGGCCCCCGCCGAAGAGGCGGAGACCAAGCCGAAGCGCCGGGCCACCTCCAAGGCCCGCACCGGCGCCGGGGCCGAGACCCCTGCCGCCGCGCCCGCCGAGAAGGCCGCGGCCCAGCAGCAGATCGACATCCCCGGCCAGCCGGCCAGCGACGACCAGCCCACGGGCGAGCGTCGTCGGCGCCGTGCGACCGCGCAGGCGGGCAGCCCGGACAGCAAGCCGGACACCAAGGCGCAGGCCAAGGACCGCACGCAGGACGAGCCGAAGAACGAGGCCCCTGCCGAGGACCGCTCCGAGGCCAAGGCCGAAGCCGCCGCGGACAACGCCGAGGGACGCCGCGGCGACCGCCAGGACCGCGGCCAGCGCGGTGAGCGGGGCGACCGCGGTGACCGCCGTGACCGTCAGCGCGACCGCCGTGGCAAGGGCGACGAGCAGGGCGGTGGCCAGGGCGGCCAGCGCCAGCAGCGCCAGGGCCAGGGCCAGGGTGGTGGCCAGGGCGGTCAGGGCCAGAACCAGGGCCAGCAGGGCGGCGGCGGACCGCAGGACGACTTCGACGACGAGGGCGGCCGTCGTGGCCGTCGTGGCCGCTACCGCGACCGCCGTGGCCGTCGTGGCCGCGACGACTTCGCGAGCGACGCACCGCCGGTCAGCGACGACGACGTTCTGATCCCCGTCGCGGGCATCCTGGACATCCTCGACAACTACGCGTTCATCCGGACCTCCGGCTACCTGCCGGGCCCGAACGACGTGTACGTCTCGCTCGCCCAGGTCCGCAAGAACGGCCTGCGCAAGGGTGACCACGTCACCGGCGCCGTGCGCCAGCCCAAGGACGGCGAGCGCCACGAGAAGTTCAACGCGCTGGTCCGCCTCGACTCGGTCAACGGCATGGCGCCCGAAACCGGCCGCGGCCGCCCGGAGTTCCAGAAGCTGACGCCGCTCTACCCGCAGGACCGGCTCCGCCTGGAGACCGACTCCAACGTCCTGACGACGCGGATCATCGACCTGGTCGCCCCCATCGGCAAGGGCCAGCGAGGCCTGATCGTGGCCCCGCCGAAGACCGGTAAGACCATGATCCTGCAGGCGATCGCCAACGCGATCACGGTCAACAGCCCCGAGTGCCACCTGATGGTCGTCCTGGTCGACGAGCGTCCGGAAGAGGTCACCGACATGCAGCGGTCGGTGAAGGGCGAGGTCATCTCCTCGACCTTCGACCGTCCCGCCGAGGACCACACCACCGTCGCCGAGCTGGCCATCGAGCGCGCCAAGCGTCTCGTCGAGCTGGGTCACGACGTCGTCGTCCTGCTGGACTCGATCACCCGTCTGGGACGCGCGTACAACCTCGCCGCCCCGGCCTCCGGCCGCATCCTGTCCGGTGGTGTCGACTCGACCGCGCTGTACCCGCCGAAGCGGTTCTTCGGTGCGGCGCGCAACATCGAGGACGGCGGTTCGCTGACCATCCTGGCCACCGCGCTCGTCGAGACCGGCTCGCGCATGGACGAGGTGATCTTCGAGGAGTTCAAGGGCACCGGCAACATGGAGCTCAGGCTCGACCGCAAGCTCTCCGACAAGCGCATCTTCCCCGCGGTGGACGTCGACGCGTCCAGCACCCGTAAGGAAGAAATCCTTCTCGGCAGCGATGAGTTGGCGATTGTCTGGAAGCTGCGCCGGGTGCTCCACGCGCTCGACCAGCAGCAGGCGATCGAGCTGCTCCTGGACCGGATGAAGAAGACCCAGTCCAACGCGGAGTTCCTGCTCCAGATCCAGAAGACGACGCCGGCCCCGGGCAACAACGACTAGTTCGCAGGGCCTGACCGGCAGAACACAGGGCCGCCCCCGTCACTTCGGTGCCGGGGGCGGCCCTGTGTCGTCGTTGCCGCCCCGTGCCGTCGCCCGGCTCGGCGCCCATGGCCGCCCCGAGACCTTCGCCACACGGCCGGTGGGCCCCACGGCGATGCCTCGTTGCCTGCAACGGGCAAGAAATCGCAGGTGAGCGCCGGATCACCGGCTGTTCCCGCCCCCCGTGGACCGGCACCGGCCTTACCCGGAGTCCACAGGGCGCTGTGCAACCCTTCTTGTCGCCGCCACGTCGTAACCAAGAGCGACACCACGAGCGACTCCAAGGGCGACAAAGCGGCATACGGACCCGCACGCCACTGCAGGGGGTAGCCGGGAGCAGCCGAGGACACGAGGAGACGGATGAGCGAGCAGAGCGGGAGCACGAGCCGAATACGGGCCACCGGCAAGCGCCGGAGGAAGGCGTCCCGCCGCCGCAGGGCGACCGTCATAGCCGCGTGGAGCCTGGCCGGCCTCGTCGTCGTCGGCGGATCGGGGCTCGGGTACGCCTACTTCCACCTCGACGGCAATCTCAAGGCCGTCGACATCAACAACGCCCTCGGCAAGAACCGCCCCGAAAACGTCGACAACGGCTCCGAGGACATCCTCGTGCTCGGTTCCGACTCCCGTTCCGGCGCGAACGCGGAGTACGGCGAGGACCAGGGCGGAGCCCGCTCGGACACCGCGATGGTCGTGCACGTCAACAAGGGACACAAGACGGCGAGCGTCGTCTCCGTCCCGCGCGACACCCTTGTCACCCGGCCCGAGTGCACGGGCGACGAGAGCGGACAGCCTGTCGCGGGGGAGGAGCGCGCGATGTTCAACACGGCGTACGAGGTCGGCGGACCGGCCTGCGCGGTCAAGACCGTCGAGTCGATGTCCGGGATCCGCATGGACCACTACATCGAGGTCGACTTCACCGGTTTCAAGAAGCTCGTCGACAAGCTCGGCGGCGTCGAGATCACCACCAAGCAGGCGATCAACGACCCCAAGAGCCACCTGAACCTCGAACCGGGCACCCACACCCTGGACGGCGAGCAGTCGCTCGGCCTCGTCCGCACCCGCAAGAGCGTCGGCGACGGCAGCGACCTCGGCCGCATCCAGCTCCAGCAGGCCTTCATCAAGGCGCTGATGGAACAGGCCAAGAGCGTGGGCATCCTCAACGGCACCAAGCTGTACGGCATCGCGGACACCGCGACCAAGGCCATCACCACCGACTCCGACCTCGGCTCCGTCACCGCGCTCACGAGCTTCGCGAGCGGCCTCAAGGGGCTCGGCGCGAACGACGTCCACATGGTGACCCTGCCCGTCGAGTACGACCCGGCCGACCCGAACCGCGTCGTACCGCTGGAGGAAGCCGGGAAGCAGGTGTGGGCCGCGCTCCGCAACGATCAGCCGATTCCCGCCTCCGCCACCGAGAAGTCGGCGGGCGACAAGGGTGACGCCGGGCAGATCGTGCAGTGACGGCCTCCCCGGGGTCGTGATCCGGGCCGCCCGGGAATAGTGGGCGGCCGACCCCCGTTTTGGGAGATACGGCCAGTCCTGGCAGACTGGTACGTCGGCCCCGGTTCACGGACGCGCAATCCGCGCGTACGACCCGGCGCCCTCCCGAACCTAGGAGAAACCCTTGAAGCGCGACATTCACCCCCAGTACGTCGAGACTCAGGTCAGCTGCACCTGTGGCGCGTCGTTCACCACCCGGTCCACCCTGGACAACGGCGCCATCCGTGCCGACGTCTGCTCCGAGTGCCACCCGTTCTACACGGGCAAGCAGAAGATCCTCGACACCGGTGGCCGCGTGGCCCGCTTCGAGGCCCGCTTCGGCAAGGCCGCCGGCTCCGCCAGCAAGTAGCGAGCCGAATGCGCCGGTCCTTGGCGCCCTCTTCCCGGGGGCGCCGGGGCCGGCGTTTTTTTCCGGCCGGGACACGGCATTCCCGTATCCCGCCCGGCAGGCATCCGCCGGCCGGCAGGCACGACGAGTGAAGAAACCAGGAGCCCGAAGATGTTCGAGGCGGTCGAGGAACTGATCGGCGAACAGTCCGATCTCGAGAAGAAGCTCGCGGACCCGTCGGTCCACGCGGATCAGGCCAACGCGCGCAAGCTCAACAAGCGCTACGCCGAGCTGACTCCGATCGTCGCCACGTACCGCTCCTGGAAGCAGACCGGCGACGACATCGAGACCGCCCGTGAGTTCGCCGCCGACGACCCCGACTTCGCCGCCGAGGTCAAGGAGCTGGAGAAGGAACGGGAGCTCCTCACCGAGAAGCTCCGCCTCCTGCTCGTACCCCGTGACCCCAGCGACGACAAGGACGTGCTCCTGGAGATCAAGGCGGGTGCGGGCGGCGACGAGTCCGCCCTGTTCGCCGGCGATCTGCTGCGCATGTACCTCCGCTACGCCGAGCGCGTCGGCTGGAAGACCGAGATCATCGACTCCACCGAGTCCGAGCTCGGCGGCTACAAGGACGTCCAGGTCGCCGTGAAGACCAAGGGCGGCAACGGGGCCACCGAGCCCGGCCAGGGCGTCTGGGCCCGGATGAAGTACGAGGGCGGCGTGCACCGTGTGCAGCGCGTGCCCTCCACCGAGTCCCAGGGCCGCATCCACACCTCCGCCGCCGGTGTGCTCGTCACGCCCGAGGCCGAGGAGGTCGACGTCGAGATCCACGCCAACGATCTCCGTATCGACGTGTACCGCTCCTCCGGCCCCGGCGGCCAGTCCGTCAACACCACCGACTCCGCGGTCCGTATCACGCACCTGCCCACCGGCGTCGTCGCCTCCTGCCAGAACGAGAAGAGCCAGCTCCAGAACAAGGAGCAGGCCATGCGTATCCTGCGGTCGAGGCTTCTCGCCGCGGCCCAGGAAGCCGCCGAGCAGGAAGCGTCCGACGTACGCCGCAGCCAGGTGCGAACGGTCGACCGGTCCGAGAAGATCCGTACGTACAACTTCCCGGAAAACCGGATCTCGGACCACCGCGTCGGCTTCAAGGCGTACAACTTGGACCAGGTGCTCGACGGGGATCTGGACGCTGTGATCCAGGCCTGTGTCGACGCCGACTCCGCAGCCAAGCTCGCCGCCGCGTAAGTCCTGTCCCGCCGCCCGCCCCGCTCGTGAACCCGTACGGAGAACCGCGATGAACCTGCTGCTCGCCGAGGTGGCCCAGGCCACCCAGCGGCTGGCCGACGCCGGTGTCCCTTCACCGCGATTCGACGCGGAGGAGCTCGCCGCGTTCGTACACGGCGTCAAGCGGGGCGAGCTGCACAACGTGCCGGACACCGACTTCGACGCCCGCTACTGGGAGACCATCGCCAGGCGCGAGGCCCGCGAACCGCTCCAGCACATCACCGGCCGGGCCTTCTTCCGCTACCTGGAGCTCCAGGTGGGACCCGGAGTCTTCGTGCCCCGGCCGGAGACCGAATCGGTCGTCGGCTGGGCGATAGACGCGGTCCGCGCGATGGACGTCGTCGAGCCGCTGATCGTCGACCTCTGCACGGGATCGGGCGCCATCGCCCTCGCCATGGCCCAGGAGGTGCCGCGCTCGCGCGTGCACGCCGTGGAGCTGTCCGAGGACGCCCTCAAATGGACCAGGAAGAACGCCGAGGAGTCCAGGGTCACCGTGCACCGCGGAGACGCCCTGACGGCCCTTCCCGAGCTCGACGGCCAGGTCGACCTGGTCATCTCCAACCCGCCGTACATCCCGCTCACCGAATGGGAGTACGTGGCCCCGGAGGCCCGCGACCACGACCCCGAGATGGCCCTCTTCTCGGGTGAGGACGGCCTCGACACCATCCGCGGCATCGAGCGCACCGCCCACCGCCTGCTGCGCCCCGGCGGCCTCGTCGTCATCGAGCACGCCGACACCCAGGGCGGCCAGGTGCCGTGGATCTTCACCGAGGAGCGGGGCTGGGCCGACGCGGCCGACCACCCCGACCTCAACAGGCGTCCCCGGTTCGCCACGGCCCGCAAGGCCATGCCGTGACCGGCGGCCACCACCCGTTCCAGCCCTACCCGTACCCGTACATGCTTGAGGAGGCCGGCTGATGGCACGGCGATACGACTGCAACGACGCCACGGACCGTACGACGGGTCTGCGCGAGGCCGCGTCCGCCGTCCGCCGCGGCGAACTGGTCGTGCTGCCCACCGACACCGTGTACGGGATCGGTGCGGACGCCTTCAGTTCCGAGGGCGTCGTCGACCTCCTGGCGGCCAAGGGCCGCGGCCGCAACATGCCGACCCCCGTCCTGATCGGCTCGCCGAACACCCTCCACGGCCTGGTGACCGACTTCTCGGAGCAGGCCTGGGAGCTGGTGGACGCCTTCTGGCCGGGCGCCCTCACGCTCGTCGCCAAGCACCAGCCGTCGCTCCAGTGGGACCTCGGCGACACCCGCGGCACCGTCGCCATCCGGATGCCGCTGCACCCGGTCGCCATCGAGCTGCTCACGGAGGTCGGCCCGATGGCCGTCTCCAGCGCCAACCTCACCGGACACCCCTCGCCCGAGGACTGCGACGCCGCCCAGGAGATGCTCGGCGACTCCGTGTCCGTGTACCTCGACGGCGGCCCGACGCCGGGCATCGTGCCGTCCTCGATCGTCGACGTCACCGGCAAGGTGCCGGTCCTGCTGCGCGCCGGTGCGCTCTCCGCGGAGGAGCTGCGCAAGGTGGTACCCGACCTTGAGGTGGCCAATTGACCGCCCCTGAGGGGCGTGGCATAGCGGGTCAGACCGATACCTTCCGCATCCTCCACGTCAGCACCGGCAACGTCTGCCGCTCACCGATCACCGAGCGGCTGACGCGGCATGCCCTCGTGGACCGCCTGGGCGACCCGCTCCTGGGCGGGCTGATCGTGGAGAGCGCGGGCACCTGGGGACACGAGGGTGCCCCGATGGAGGCCAACGCCGAGGTGGTCCTCGCCGACTTCGGCGCCGACGCCACCGGATTCGTCGGCCGCGAACTGCTCGACGAGCACGTGATCCGCGCCGACCTGGTGCTCACCGCCACCCGCGACCACCGGGCCCAGGTGATCTCCATGGGTCACTCGGCCGGACTGCGCACCTTCACGCTCAAGGAATTCACCCGGCTGGTCCGGGCGATAGACCCCGCCACGCTGCCCGACGCGAGTGACGAGGGCGTCGTCGAGCGCGCCCGCGCCCTGGTCCGCGCGGCCGCCGCGCTGCGCGGCTGGCTGCTGGCCCCGACCGTCGAGGCCGATGAGGTCTACGACCCGTACGGCGCCCCCATCACGTTCTTCCGGTCCATCGGGGACGAGATCAACCAGGCGCTGGACCCGGTCGTCACCGCGCTGACGGGCGTGTCGGCGCCGCGCTGAACGGACGGGCGCACGAGGGGCCGTCCGCGCCCGCTGACGGCCGTACGGCGAGTGCCGGACGCCCCTGGGCCCGGACGGGTGTACCACGGCCCGTGACAGCGCGCCGCAGACCCATCACGGGCCTACATTGGAGCTGACGCCGCCTCCTCAGGCGTCCCCTCTCCCCAGGCCCGGAGCCCTCGATGCCGGTCACCACCGCTGACGCACCCTCCGCCGTCGCCGCCCTGCCGCAGGACTTCGGCGCCCTGCTCCGGGAGGATCCGGAGATCGCCGATGTGCTGGTGGGGGAGCTCCGCCGCCAGTCCGACACCCTGCAGCTGACCGCGGCGGAGAACTTCACCTCGCCCGCCGTCCTGGCCGCCCTCGGCTCCCCGCTCGCCAACAAGTACGCCGAGGGATATCCCGGCGCCCGCCACCACGGCGGCTGCGAGCAGGCGGACGCGGCCGAGCGCATCGCTGTCCGCCGTGCCACTTCGCTCTTCGGCGCCGAGCACGCCAACGTGCAGCCCCACTCCGGATCGTCGGCCGTGCTCGCGGCGTACGCGGCGCTGCTGCGGCCCGGTGACACCGTGCTCGCGATGGGACTCCCGTACGGCGGGCACCTCACGCACGGCTCGCCCGCCAACTTCTCCGGCCGCTGGTTCGAGTTCATCGGCTACGGGGTGGACTCCGAGAGCGGGCTGATCGACTACGACCAGGTCCGTACCCTGGCCCGCACACACCGGCCGAAGGCCATCGTCAGCGGCTCGATCTCCTACCCGCGTCATCCCGACCACGAGCTGTTCCGGGAGATCTGCGACGAGGTGGGCGCCTACCTCATCGCCGACTCCGCGCACCCGATGGGCCTGATCGCCGGGGGAGCGGCACCCAACCCCGTGCCGTACGCGGACGTGGTCTGCGCCACTACGCACAAGGTGCTGCGCGGGCCGCGCGGCGGCATGATCCTCTGCAGTGCGGAACTGGCGGAGCGGATCGACCGGGCCGTGTTCCCCTTCACACAGGGCGGCGCCCAGATGCACACGGTGGCGGCGAAGGCCGTCGCGTTCGGGGAGGCCGCCGCGCCCGCTTTCGCCGCGTACGCCCATCACGTGGTGAACCATGCCCGGGTGCTGGCGGCCGGCCTGGAGGCCGAGGGATTCGACATCACCACCGGAGGCACGGACACCCACCTGATCGTCGCCGACCCGGGCCCCCTCGGCGTGGACGGCCCCACCGCCCGTGCCCGGCTGGCCGCCGCCGGCCTGGTGCTGGACACCTGCGCGCTTCCGTACGGCGACGCCCGGGGCATCAGGCTCGGAACCGCGGCCGTCACGACCCAGGGCATGGACGACTCCGACATGGCGCGCCTCGCGGTCCTCATGGGGTCCGCGGTGCGCGGAGAGGGTGACGTTCTCGCGGAGGTGCGGGAGATGGCGGCGCAGCACCCGCCGTACCCTGGGTGAAATAATCCCTGATATCCGTAATGGTGACAGCCTGTGCAACCATCGCGGGGAGCTCTGTGTCCTCAACCATGAGGCCGACCTAGTTAAAGTGTGGGCTGAGATAGCCGGCGACATTTATGGGGCAGCCCGTGCGCGATTACTTGCTGACGCTCTGTGTCACGGCCGCGGTGACATATCTGCTCACCGGCCCGGTGCGTAAGTTCGCCATCGCGGTCGGGGCGATGCCCGCGATCCGTGCGCGCGACGTCCACCGCGAACCGACACCGAGGCTCGGTGGCATCGCCATGTTCGGCGGGCTGTGCGCCGGGTTGATCGTCGCCGATCACCTGTCCAACCTCGACGGCGTCTTCGAGCTCTCCAACGAACCGCGGGCGCTGCTCTCCGGGGCAGCCCTGATCTGGCTGATCGGCGTCCTGGACGACAAGTTCGAGATCGACGCCCTGATCAAGCTGGGCGGACAGATGATCGCCGCGGCCGTCATGGTGCTCCAGGGCCTGACGATCCTGTGGCTGCCGATCCCGGGTGTCGGCACGGTCCCGCTCACCCAGTGGCAGGGCACGCTGCTGACCGTCGCACTCGTCGTCATCACCATCAACGCGGTCAACTTCGTCGACGGCCTGGACGGCCTGGCGGCCGGCATGGTGTGCATCGCCTCGGCCGCGCTCTTCCTGTACACCTACCGCCTCTGGTACGGGTACGGGATCGAGGCGGCCGCCCCCGCGACGCTCTTCACGGCGATCCTGATGGGCATGTGCCTCGGCTTCCTGCCGCACAACATGCATCCCGCGCGGATCTTCATGGGCGACTCCGGGTCGATGCTGATCGGTCTGGTCCTCGCCGCCGGTGCGATCTCCGTCACGGGACAGGTCGACCCGGACGCGATGAAGCTCTTCGCGGGAAGCGAACGGCAGGCGACCCACGCGATGCTGCCGGTCTTCATCCCGCTGCTCCTGCCACTGACGATCATCGCGATCCCGGCGGCGGACCTGGTGCTGGCGATCGTGCGGCGCACGTGGAACGGCCAGTCGCCGTTCGCCGCGGACCGCGGCCATCTGCACCACCGGCTGCTGGAGATCGGCCATTCGCACAGCCGGTCGGTGCTGATCATGTACTTCTGGTCGGCCCTGATCGCCTTCGGTGCCGTCGGTTACTCGGTGCACTCGACGTCGATGTGGATCGTGCTCCTGATCGTGGGGCTGAGCGCGCTCGGCCTGATCCTGCTGCTGATGCCCCGCTTCACCCCGCGCGCCCCCCGCTGGGCGGAACGCGTCGTACCGCCGCGCTATCGCCGCCGCAGGCGCCACGAGGCGGAGCCCGGGACTGATCCTTCGCAGGGGCCGGAGGACCAACAGGGGCCCCTGGGCGACCAGATGGGGCAGGATGGGCACGAGCCCGCGCCGCAGGCCCCGATCGCCGCCGGGGTGTCCGGCGTCAACGGAGCGACCGCGATCGGCCCCCGTTCGCGATTCGCGGACCGGCGCAAGGCCGATTCAACGCGCCGATGATTTGGGTCATCAGGGTGCAATACCAGACAAGTCGTTGAGTTGCCTTGCTCACACGTGCCGATTAGTCCTCACGTGTGACAGCAAGCACACTTTCTAGGTAAAGACCTCATCAAATAGTTTGTGATACCGTTCACGAACCCGGTGCCAGAGCCGAAGGACCTGAGTAGCACGGTCCCTTGGCCCCGAGGCATCGACTCGGACCGGGCCTACGCTCGTCCATGACGACACACTGCCCACCCCCAGCAAGCGGAGCTGCCGCCATGCCGTCCAACGACGTCCGGACTCTCCTCCAGGCCGCCGTACCCACCGCTGTCGCCGGCGCAGTCGCCGCCGCGATCAGCGCTGGCGTCGCCGGTGGCAAGGGAGCCCTGGGCGCGATCGTTGCGACGATCGTGGTCATCCTCTTCATGGGGATCGGACTGATGGTCCTGCAACGGACCGCCCGGTCCATGCCTCACCTCTTCCAGGCGATGGGGCTTGCGCTGTACACGGCGCAACTCCTGCTGCTGTTCATCTTCGTCGCCGTATTCAAGAACACCTCGCTGTTCAACCCGAAGGCCTTCGCGATCACTCTGGTCGTGACGACACTCGTGTGGATCGGCGCACAGGCGCGTGCGCACATGAAGGCCAAGATCCTTTACGTGGAACCCGAGTCCGACAAGGACGAAAAGCCCAAGAAGCCGGGGTCCGCAGCGTGAAGGGTAGGGGCGGAATAAGTGCAGGTTCGCGACCCTGCTATCGTCCGGTTCCAACTGCGGCACTGCGGGCGCGGGCATGTGAGCTGACGCCTGCTCGATCGCGAGGCTCAAATGCCTGACTGCCGCTCACACATCCGAAACACCAGTCCAGTGCCGAACCGCGGCTGCGCGCCGCGCCGACACAACGAGGTTGCCGTACCTATGCGCCACGCTGAAGGAGCCCGCGGTGAGTGCTGACCCGACACAGGTGCTCGCCTTCGAGACCGATTGCCACATCTTCGACGGTTGTGGTTTCCCGGCACCCGGCCTGCACTCGTTCCTGTTCGAGCCCCTCTGGGGCGACGCGGACAGCAACTTGTACTTCAACAAGACGATGCTGCTGGCCCTGCTCGGCTCGGTCATCATCGTTGGCTTCTTCTGGGCCGCCTTCCGTAAGCCGAAGTTGGTGCCCGGCAAGCTTCAGATGACGGCCGAGGCCGGATACGACTTCATCCGCCGCGGCATCGTCTACGAGACGATCGGCAAGCGCGACGGCGAGAAGTACGTCCCGCTGATGGTCTCCCTGTTCTTCGTCATCTGGATGATGAACCTCTGGTCCATCATCCCGATCGCGCAGTTCCCCGTGACGGCGATCATTTCGTACCCCGCCGTTCTGGCCGGGATCGTCTACATCGTGTGGGTCGGCCTGACCTTCAAGAAGCACGGTTTCGTCGGTGCCTTCAAGAACTTCACGGGCTACGACAAGAGCCTCGGCGGGGTCCTGCCGCTCTCGATGACCATCGAGTTGTTCTCGAACCTGCTGGTCCGGCCGTTCACGCACGCGGTCCGACTCTTCGCCAACATGTTCGCGGGCCACACGCTCCTGCTGCTCTTCACGATCGCCAGCTGGTACCTGCTCAACGGCATCGGCTTCGCCTACGCAGGCGTGTCGTTCGTGATGGTCCTCGTGATGACGGCCTTCGAGCTCTTCATCCAGGCTGTTCAGGCCTATGTGTTCGTGCTCCTGGCCTGCAGCTACATTCAGGGCGCTCTCGCCAAGGGGCACTGAGCACCTCACCTCCTGAAGCACCCGGTGGCCAACCCCCACCGGACATTGAAAGAGAAGGAAGAACCGGCATGTCCGCTCTCCAGACCCTCGCCGCCGGCGTCGAAATCAAGGGCAACCTCGGCTCGATCGGTTACGGCCTCGCCGCGATCGGCCCCGGCGTCGGCATCGGCATCATCTTCGGTAACGGCACCCAGGCGCTGGCCCGTCAGCCCGAGGCTGCCGGCCTCATCCGCGCCAACCAGATTCTCGGCTTCGCCTTCTGTGAGGCGCTCGCCCTGATCGGTCTGGTCATGCCGTTCGTCTACCCGACCTCCTGACCGGTCGCGAACAGCCCATTCGACGGAAGGCACTGACGTGAACCCCCTGGTTCAGCTCGCGGCGGAGGATCCGGAAAACCCGCTGATCCCGCCGATCCCTGAGCTCGTCATTGGCCTCATCGCTTTCGTCATCGTCTTCGGTTTCCTCGCCAAGAAGCTCCTCCCGAACATCAACAAGGTTCTGGAAGAGCGTCGCGAGGCCATCGAAGGCGGCATCGAAAAGGCCGATGCGGCCCAGACCGAGGCCCAGAGCGTTCTTGAGCAGTACAAGGCTCAGCTCGCCGAGGCCCGCCACGAAGCCGCTCGTCTGCGCCAGGAGGCGCAGGAGCAGGGCGCCGTGATCCTGCAGGAAATGCGGGCGGAAGGCCAGCGGCAGCGCGAGGAGATCGTCGCTGCCGGCCACGCCCAGATCGAGGCCGACCGCAAGGCTGCGGCTTCGGCGCTGCGCCAGGACGTGGGCAAGCTCGCCACCGACCTGGCCGGCAAGCTCGTCGGCGAGTCCCTTGAGGACCACGCCCGGCAGAGCGGCACCGTCGACCGGTTCCTCGACGAGCTCGAGGCGAAGGCCGAGGCAGTCCGATGAACAGCGCAAGCCGCGAGGCACTGGCTGCCGCACGCGAGCGCCTCGACGCACTGACCGACAACACGTCGGTCGACGCGTCGAAGCTCGCCGAGGACCTGGCCGGCGTCACGGCGCTGCTGCACCGCGAGGTGTCGCTGCGCCGGGTCCTGACCGACCCGGCGCAGGCCGGCGAGGCCAGGGCCGAGCTGGCCGGACGGCTGCTGAGCGGTCAGGTGGGCGGCGAAGCCGTCGACCTGGTCTCCGGCATGGTCCGCTCGCGCTGGTCGCAGTCGCGTGACCTGGTCGACTCGGTCGAGGAGCTGGCGAACATCGCCGACCTCACCGCCGCCCAGCGCAGTGGAGACCTCGACGACGTCGAGGACGAGCTGTTCCGGTTCGGCCGGATCGTGGCCTCGGACACCGAACTGCGCTCCGCGCTCACCAGCCGGACCGCGACCCCCGCCGCCAAGGGCGAGCTGCTGCGCAGCCTGCTCGGCGGAAAGGCGCGGCCCACCACCGAGCGCATCGTCGTGCGGCTTGTCACCCAGCCCCGGGGACGTAGCCTGGAAGCGGGACTCGAGTCCCTTTCCAAGCTCGCCGCGGACCGCCGGGACCGCGTGGTCGCGGTCGTCACCTCGGCCGTGCCGCTCAGTGACCGGCAGAAGCAGCGCCTCGGCGCCGCCCTGGCGAAGATCTACGGCCGGCAGATGCACCTGAGCCTCGACGTGGACCCCGAGGTCCTCGGCGGGATCGCGGTGCGGGTCGGCGACGAGGTCATCAACGGCACCATCGCGGAGCGCCTCGACGAGGCGACCCGTCGCATGGCCGGCTGACCCTGCGCGACGTACCAAACAGAACAGAGCAAGACCAGCGGCCCGGTTGGGCCGTGCAGAAATTGCAGAAGATTCCTGGGGGTCGGCCCCCAGACCCCCTTAAGAAACTTCGGGCCCAACAAGGAGAGCAGGGAACCCAGATGGCGGAGCTCACGATCCGGCCGGAGGAGATCCGGGACGCACTGGAGAACTTTGTCCAGTCGTACCAGCCGGACGCGGCCTCGCGCGAGGAGGTCGGAACGGTCAGCGTTGCCGGCGACGGCATCGCGAAGGTGGAGGGTCTGCCCTCCGCCATGGCGAACGAACTGCTGAAGTTCGAGGACGGAACCCTCGGTCTCGCCCTCAACCTCGAAGAGCGCGAGATCGGTGCGATCGTCCTCGGCGAGTTCAGCGGAATCGAGGAGGGCCAGCCGGTGCAGCGCACCGGTGAGGTGCTCTCCGTCGGCGTCGGCGAGGGTTACCTCGGCCGCGTCGTCGACCCGCTCGGCAACCCGATCGACGGCCTCGGCGAGATCGCGACCGAAGGCCGTCGCGCCCTCGAGCTGCAGGCCCCTGGCGTCATGGTCCGTAAGTCGGTGCACGAGCCGATGCAGACCGGCTACAAGGCCGTCGACGCCATGGTGCCGATCGGCCGCGGCCAGCGTCAGCTGATCATCGGCGACCGTCAGACGGGTAAGACCGCGCTGGCCGTCGACACGATCATCAACCAGCGCGACAACTGGCGCTCGGGCGACGTGAACAAGCAGGTGCGCTGCATCTACGTCGCCATCGGTCAGAAGGGCTCCACCATCGCCTCCGTGCGAGGTGCCCTGGAAGAGGCCGGCGCGCTCGAGTACACGACCATCGTCGCCGCCCCGGCGTCCGACCCGGCCGGCTTCAAGTACCTGGCGCCGTACACCGGCTCGGCCATCGGCCAGCACTGGATGTACGCCGGCAAGCACGTCCTCATCATCTTCGATGACCTCTCGAAGCAGGCCGACGCCTACCGCGCCGTGTCGCTTCTGCTGCGCCGTCCGCCGGGCCGTGAGGCCTACCCGGGCGACGTCTTCTACCTGCACTCGCGTCTGCTGGAGCGTTGCGCCAAGCTCTCCGACGCGATGGGTGCCGGTTCGATGACGGGCCTCCCGATCGTCGAGACCAAGGCGAACGACGTGTCGGCGTTCATCCCGACCAACGTCATCTCCATCACCGACGGCCAGTGCTTCCTGGAGTCCGACCTGTTCAACGCGGGTCAGCGTCCGGCGCTCAACGTCGGTATCTCGGTCTCCCGAGTCGGTGGCTCCGCCCAGCACAAGGCCATGAAGCAGGTCTCCGGCCGACTGCGCGTGGACCTCGCCCAGTACCGCGAGCTGGAGGCGTTCGCCGCCTTCGGTTCCGACCTGGACGCGGCCTCCAAGGCGTCGCTCGAGCGCGGTAAGCGCATGGTCGAGCTGCTGAAGCAGGCGCAGTACGCCCCGTTCCCGATGGAGGAGCAGGTCGTCTCCGTCTGGGCCGGCACCACGGGCAAGATGGACGACGTCCCGGTCGAGGACATCCGTCGCTTCGAAGGCGAGCTGCTGGAGTACCTGCGCCGTGAGCGCAAGGACCTCCTGACCAGCATCGCCGAGGGCGGCAAGATGTCCGACGACACGCTGCAGTCGATCGCCGACGCGATCGCCGCCTTCAAGCAGCAGTTCGAGACCTCGGACGGCAAGCTCCTGGGCGAGGGCTGATCGATGGGCGCTCAGCTTCGCGTTTACAAGCGCCGCATCCAAGCCGTCACCGCGACCAAGAAGATCACCAAGGCGATGGAGATGATCGCCGCCTCGCGCATCGTCAAGGCGCAGCGCAAGGTGACGGCGTCGATGCCGTACGCCACCGAGCTCACCCGCGCGGTGACCGCGGTGGCGACCGGCTCCAACACCAAGCACCCGCTCACCACCGAGGCCGAGGCCCCGGTGCGGGCCGCGGTCCTGCTCCTCACGAGCGACCGCGGTCTGGCCGGCGGCTACTCCTCCAACGCCATCAAGGCTGCGGAGCGGCTGCGGGAGCGGCTTGCGGCCGAGGGCAAGGAGGTCGACACGTACATCGTCGGCCGTAAGGGTGTCGCCTACTACGGGTTCCGCGAGCGCAAGGTCGCGGAGTCGTGGACCGGCTTCACCGACAGCCCGGAGTACGCGGACGCCAAGAAGATCGCCGCGCCCCTGATCGAGTCCATCCAGAAGGACACGGCCGAGGGCGGCGTCGACGAGCTGCACATCGTCTACACCGAGTTCGTGTCGATGATGACGCAGAACGCGGTCGACGGCCGGATGCTGCCGCTCTCGCTCGACGAGGTCGCGGAGGAGAGCGGTGCGAAGGACGAGATCCTTCCGCTGTTCGACTTCGAGCCGTCGGCGGAGGACGTCCTCGACGCCCTCCTGCCGCGCTACGTCGAGAGCCGCATCTACAACGCACTGCTGCAGGCTGCTGCTTCCGAGCACGCCGCCCGCCGCCGCGCGATGAAGTCGGCGACCGACAATGCCGGGGATCTGATCAAGAGCCTCTCCCGGCTTGCCAACGCGGCCCGCCAGGCCGAAATCACCCAGGAAATCAGCGAGATCGTCGGCGGTGCAGGTGCGCTGGCCGACGCGTCCGCGGGGAGTGACAAGTAATGACGACGACAGTTGAGACGGCCGCTGCCACGGGCCGCGTCGCCCGGGTCATCGGCCCGGTCGTCGACGTGGAGTTCCCCGTCGACGCGATGCCGGAGATCTACAACGCCCTGCACGTCGAGGTCGACGACCCGGCCGAGGCCGGCGCTCGTAAGACGCTGACCCTCGAAGTCGCCCAGCACCTGGGTGACGGCGTGGTCCGCGCGATCTCGATGCAGCCCACCGACGGTCTGGTCCGCCAGGCCCCGGTGACCGACACCGGCAAGGGCATCATGGTGCCGGTCGGTGACATCACCAAGGGCAAGGTGTTCAACACCCTCGGTCAGATCCTGAACGAGCCGGAGGCCGAAGCTCAGATCACCGAGCGTTGGCCGATCCACCGCAAGGCCCCGGCCTTCGACCAGCTCGAGTCCAAGACCGAGATGTTCGAGACCGGCCTGAAGGTCGTCGACCTGCTGACCCCGTACGTCAAGGGCGGCAAGATCGGTCTGTTCGGTGGTGCGGGCGTCGGCAAGACGGTCCTCATCCAGGAAATGATCATGCGTGTGGCGAAGCTGCACGACGGTGTGTCGGTGTTCGCCGGCGTCGGTGAGCGCACCCGTGAGGGCAACGACCTCATCGACGAGATGACGGACTCGGGCGTTCTGGAGAAGACCGCACTGGTCTTCGGCCAGATGGACGAGCCGCCGGGCACGCGTCTTCGCGTGGCCCTGTCCGCCCTGACCATGGCGGAGTACTTCCGCGATGTGCAGAAGCAGGACGTGCTGCTCTTCATCGACAACATCTTCCGCTTCACGCAGGCCGGTTCCGAGGTCTCCACACTGCTCGGCCGCATGCCGTCCGCAGTGGGTTACCAGCCGACCCTGGCCGACGAGATGGGTGTGCTCCAGGAGCGCATCACCTCGACGCGTGGTCACTCGATCACCTCGATGCAGGCGATCTACGTCCCCGCGGACGACCTGACCGACCCGGCCCCGGCCACCACGTTCGCCCACCTCGACGCGACGACGGTTCTCTCCCGTCCGATCTCCGAGAAGGGCATCTACCCGGCCGTGGACCCGCTGGACTCCACGTCCCGCATCCTGGACCCGCGCTACATCGCGCAGGACCACTACGACACGGCCAGCCGCGTCAAGGGGATCCTGCAGAAGTACAAGGACCTCCAGGACATCATCGCGATCCTCGGCATCGACGAGCTGGGCGAGGAGGACAAGCTCGTTGTCCACCGTGCCCGTCGCGTCGAGCGCTTCCTGTCGCAGAACACCCACGCCGCCAAGCAGTTCACCGGCCTGGACGGTTCGGATGTTCCGCTCGACGAGTCGATCGCCGCGTTCAACGCGATCTGTGACGGGGAGTACGACCACTTCCCCGAGCAGGCGTTCTTCATGTGCGGTGGCATCGAGGACCTGAAGGCCAACGCCAAGGAGCTCGGCGTCTCCTGAGCCTCCGGCTCACCGAGGGGGGTGGGTGTGTCCCGCCCCCCTCACCACGCCCCGTAGAATTGACCCAACACCCGGCATGACCGCCGGGTGGTGACCCGAGGAGCCACCCTTGGCTGCTGAGCTGCATGTCGAGCTGGTCGCCGCGGACCGCAGTGTCTGGTCCGGCGAGGCCACCCTCGTTGTCGCACGTACCACGTCCGGCGACATCGGCGTCATGCCCGGTCACCAGCCGCTTCTGGGTGTGCTGGAATCGGGCCCGGTGACGATCCGTACGAGCGAAGGCGGCACTGTCGTCGCCGCTGTGCACGGCGGTTTCATCTCGTTCGCCGACGACAAGCTCTCGCTGCTGGCGGAGATTGCCGAGCTGGCCGACGAGATCGATGTCGAGCGCGCGGAGCGTGCGTTCGAGCGTGCGAAGTCGGACACGGACAGCGCTGCCGAGCGCCGCGCCGATGTGCGACTGCGTGCGGTGGCGGTGCACTAGTCACCCCGCGAAACGGCTTTACCCTCAGCCGCGGCCCGAGCTGGAGACCTCTCCAGACCGTGTCGCGGCTGAGGCGATGCAGGTGCAGGTGAAGTTCGGGCGGTATCCGTTTACTCGATGACGCGAGGAGGTCGGTGGAGATGGTCCTCGCGCTGTGGGTGGGCGGGCTCGTCGTCGCACTGGTCCTGGTGGGGCTCTTCGTCTTCGGTCTGCGCCGGCGGCTGATTCAGCGCTCCGGCGGGACCTTCGACTGCAGCCTGCGATGGAACGTGTCGGCTGAGCCCGATCTCTCGGGCAAGGGCTGGGTGTACGGAGTCGCCCGCTATCACGGCGACAAGGTCGACTGGTTCAGGGTCTTCAGCTACTCCCCACGCCCGCGCCGGGTGCTGGAGCGCTCCTCGATCGAGGTCGTCACCCGTCGGCTGCCCGAGGGCGAGGAGGAGCTCGCGCTGCTCTCCGACGCCGTCGTACTCGGCTGTCTCCACCGGGAGACCCGCCTGGAGCTGGCGATGAGCGAGGACGCCCTCACCGGATTCCTCGCCTGGCTGGAGGCGGCACCGCCCGGCCAGAGGGTGAACGTGGCCTGAGACCGGCCCGCGTACACCTGAGACCGGCCCGCGTACAACAGACACGAAAAACCGGGGAGACAGGGGGCGGACCTGTCTCCCCGGTGCTTTTCGGGGGTTACGTGATGAGCCGTGCGGTGGGGACTACTTGAGACCGCTGTTCATCGCACTCACGAGCTCACCGTTGCTGGTGTCCCCGCTGAACTCCCAGAAGAACGCGCCTCCCAGGCCCTGGTTCTTCGCCCAGGTCATCTTGGACGCGATGGTGGCCGGGGTGTCGTAGCTCCACCAGTTGGTGCCGCAGTGCGCGTACGCCGTGCCGGCGATCGTGCCGGTGGACGGGCAGCTGTTCTTGAGGACCTTGTAGTCCTCGATGCCGGCCTCGTACGTGCCGGGGGCCGCGCCGGTGGCGGTGCCGCCGGGTGCGTCCTGGGTGACACCGGTCCAGCCGCGGCCGTAGAAGCCGATGCCGAGCAGCAGCTTCGAGGCGGGGACGCCCTGGGTCTTCAGCTTGGCGATGGCCTCGGTGGCGGTGAAGCCGGCCTTCGGGATGCCGCTGTACGAGGTGAGCGGGGAGTGCGGGGCCGTCGGCCCCTTCGCGTCCCAGGCGCCGAAGAAGTCGTACGTCATCACGTTGTACCAGTTCAGCGACTGCGCGGCGCCCGCGTAGTCGGCGAGGTCGATCTTGCCGCCCTGGGAGCCGTCGGCCGTGATGGCCGCGGTCACCAGGTTGCTGCTGCCGAACTTGGTGCGCAGTGCGGACGTCAGCGCCTTCAGCGAGGCCGGGCCGCTGGTGTCACAGGTCAGACCGCAGGCGTTGGGGTACTCCCAGTCGATGTCGATGCCGTCGAAGACATCGGCCCAACGGGGGTCCTCGACCAGGTCGTAGCAGGACTGGGCGAACGCGGCCGGGTTCTGCGCGGCCTGGCCGAAGCCGCCGGACCAGGTCCAGCCGCCGAAGGACCACAGGACCTTGATGTGCGGGTACTTCGCCTTCAGCTTGCGCAGCTGGTTGAAGCTGCCGCGCAGCGGCTGGTCCCAGGTGTCGGCGACGCCGTCGACGGACTGGTCGGCGGTGTACGCCTTGTCGTAGTCGGCGTAGGAGTCACCGATGGTGCACTTGCCGCCCTGGACGTTGCCGAAGGCGTAGTTGATGTGCGTGATCTTCGCGGCGGAACCGGAGGTGTCCAGGTTCTTGACGTGGTAGTTCCGGCCGTAGACGCCCCACTCGGCGAAGTAGCCGAGGTTGACCTTGGAGCCGGTGCCGGGGTCGGTGCCACCGCCGCCGGTGGTGTGCACCTTGACGGCGCCGCTGGCCGGGCCGGTCTGGTCGGCGGTGTCCCGGGCCTGCACGGTGTACGAGTAGTCGGTACCCGCGGCGAGGCCGGTGTTGGTGTACGTGGTGCCGGTGACCGTGGCGACGACCGCGCCGTCCCGCAGGACGTCGTAGTTCTTGACGCCCTTGTCGTCGGTGGCCGCGCTCCAGCTCAGCTTCGCCGAGGTGTCGGTGACGGCGCTCGCGGTGGGGGTGCCCGGTGCCGAGGGGGCGTTGTCGCCGGGGACGCTGCCGCCGTCGCAGGAGGCGCCGTTCAGCTTGCAGCCGGTGGGGGAGCCGGCGCCGGTGCCGTTGAAGCCGAAGGAGACGCTGGCGCCCGGTGCGACCGAGCCGTTCCAGCCGAGGTTCTTGGCGGTCCAGTGGGTGCCGGAGCTGGTGACGGTGGCGTCCCAGGCGGAACCGACGGCGGTGCCGGAGGGGAAGTCCCACTCGATGGTCCAGGAGCTGAGGGCGGTGGTGCCGGTGTTCTTCACCGTCCACTGGCCCTCGAAGCCGCTGCCCCAGTCGGACTTCTTGAGGTACGTGGCGGTCGCCGAGGTCGCTGCTTCGGCCGGGGAGGCCATGCCGACCATCGCGGCGAGCGGAAGGAGCAGTGCGGTGAGGCCCGCGACGGCTCGGGATCTGGTGGCTTTTCCGGCCCCGAATCTGAATCGGGTCCGGCGGGGGGTCTCAGTGCTCAACGGTGCTCCTCGGGTGAGGTCCGGACAAACGGGGGTGGTCCGTGGACTGCAAACCCTGCGCCGCCCTGAGTCCGCCTTGTCATGGCGGGCTCACCGCAGTGTGCTCGGTGAGATTAGGAAGGTCTGGACCAATCGTCAAGAGGTCCAGACCAAAGATCGTGGTTGGGTGCGGATAAACCTCAGACACCCAACTCCTGTGCCAGCACCGCTGCCTGGACTCGGCTCCGCAGCTCCAGCTTCCCCAGCAACCGGCTGACGTGCGTCTTCACCGTCGCCTCGGCCATCGACAGCCGCACCGCGATCTCCGCGTTCGACAGCCCCTCCCCGAGACAGCCGAGCACCTCGCGTTCGCGCCGGGTGAGCGCGTCCAGGACCGTCCTGTCGGGACCTTCCGACCGCCGTGCAGAGGTGGTCCCGGCGAACTCCGCGATCAGCCGGCGCGTCACCGACGGGGCGATCAGCCCCTCGCCGCGCGCCACGGTACGGACCGCGTCCAGCAGCCCGCGCGCCTCGGTGTCCTTCAGCAGAAAGCCCGACGCCCCGGCCCGCAGTGCGCCGAACACGTACTCGTCCAGGTCGAACGTCGTCAGCACCAGCACGTCCGCCAGCCGCTCCTCGACCACCTGCCTCGTCGCGGAGACCCCGTCGAGCCGGGGCATCTGGATGTCCATCAGCACCAGATCCGGACGCAGTTCGCGGGCCAGCCGGACGGCCTCCTCACCGTCACCGGCCTCCCCGACGACCTCGATGTCCGGTGCGCTGCCCAGGATGAGCACCAGCCCCGCCCGTACGGCCGACTGGTCCTCGGCGACCAGAACCCGGATCGTCATGGCTTCACGCTTCCTTCCGCCACGGGCAGTTCTGCCCGAACCTGCCAGATCTTCGCCCCGTCCCCGGTGGACACGGTGCCCGCCTCGAACTCCCCGCCGAGCAGCGCCACTCGCTCCCGCATCCCGATCAGACCGGCCCCCGAGCCCGGTGCGCGCGGCCCCGGCCGGTTCCCGAGGGGGCTGACCACCTCCACCGTCAGCAGCTCTCCCGTCTGCCCCAGCCGAACGGTGACCGGTCCCGGTGCGGCGTGCTTGAGCGCATTCGTGAGGGACTCCTGGACGATGCGGTACGCGGCCAGCTCGACCGGGGCCGGCAGCCGGCCGGAGTCGGTGCGGGCATCGTCCAGGGTGCAGGTCAGCCCGCTGGAGGCGGCGTTCGTACGGTGCTGCTCGATGAGGGCGTCCAGCGAGCCGAGGGTCGGAGAGCTGCTCGGCTCCAGGTCCGCTGCCCCGGTGCGCAACAGCCCGATCAGACGGCGCATTTCGGCCAGACCGTCGACGCTGTTCTCGCGGATGACCCCGAGGGCGTCGCGGGAGGTCGCCGGGTCGTCGATGGAGAGCGCGGCGGTGGAGTGGATGGCGATGGCGGAGAGGTGGTTGGCGACCATGTCGTGCAGTTCGCGTGCCATCCGGGCGCGTTCGGCGGTCACCGCCTGCGCGCGGTCCATCTCGGCCAGCAGGGCGGTCTGATCGGCGCGCAGCCGGGCGGTCTCGGCGGCGTCGCGGTGGTTGCGGACGCTGACCCCGGTGAGCGCGGGCACGAACGAGACCAGACCGGTGACGATCCCGACAAGCAGCGCCTCGGCGTCCCGGAACCAGGCCAGGAACCCGATCGTGACCGCGACCGTGATCAGGAAGGTGGTCACCGGGATCCGGCGGGCGGCCGCCGGGGTCCCGTACAGCACGGCCGCGTACATGAGGTCGGTGAACATCAGCACGGTCGCCAGGTTCCCGGGCGTGAACTGGTCCGCGACCAGCGCGAGCGTGCCGATGACCAGAGCCGTCTGCGGTGCGCTTCTGCGCAGCAGTTCCACCCCGGACATCACGGCGAGCGGGAGGAGCGCGAGCCAGGGCGCGTCGAAGAGGCGGCCGTTCTGCATGTGCAGACCGAGCAGCGACAGGACCGTTCCGCCGAGCAGTCCGACGACGGCGATGAGGACGTCGCTGCGGTGGGGGCGGGCCAGGTGGCGGTAGCGGGCCGGAGTGAACACCCACCCATCCAACACGTCCGGCCCGCGGCGGCACGTCCGTACAGGGAGCGATCCGTCGGTACATCGAAGGATGCAGTGGTCTTTCGTCACCGGGGGCGATGATGCGGGGCGCGGCGGCGACGAGGCTGGAAGGGAGCGAAAGGAATCGGACTGTGATCGTCACACTGATCGTTCTCTGCGAGATCGCCTTCTGGGTACTGCTGGCCGCCGGGCTCGCGCTGCGCTACGTGGCGAGGATGCCGCGACTGGGCGCCGCCGTGCTGCTGTGCGAGCCGCTGCTGGAACTCGTCCTGCTGGTGGTGACGGCTGTCGACCTGAAGAACGGCGCCGATCCGGACTGGAAGCACGGGCTCGCCGCGGTGTACATCGGCTTCACGGTCGGACTGGGGCACTCCACGGTCCGGTGGGTCGACGCCCGGGTCGCGCACCGTTTCGCGGGCGGTCCGCCGCCGGTGAAGCCGCCCAAGTACGGGATGGCGCGGGCCGTGCACGAGTGGCGGGTGGCCGGGCGGTGGACGGTGGCCGCTGTCACGGCGCTGGCGCTGCTCCAGGCGGCGGTCTGGTACGTCGGGGGAGACGGGGACACCGCGTCGCTGCAGTCGTGGCAGCGGACGATGCTCTTCGTGATCGGCATCAACCTGCTGATCGCGGTGAGCTACACGCTGTTCCCGAAGCGGGATCCGCGGGGCGACGCGAAGCACGTGCCGGGCCCGCCCGTGGGGTGAGGTCCCCGCGGGCGGTGGTGTCCTCGGTCAGCGCTCACCGCCCGGCACCCACAGCACGTCGCCGACCTCCTGGTTCGCCACCCGGGCGAGGATGAAGAGCAGGTCCGAGAGCCGGTTGAGATACGTCGCCGTCAACGCGTTCATCACCTCGCCGTGCACCTCCAGCGCCGCCCACGTGGAACGCTCCGCGCGCCGGACCACCGTGCACGCCTGGTGCAGCAGAGCGGCGCCCGGGGTGCCGCCGGGCAGGATGAAGCTGCGGAGCTTCTCCGTCTGCTCCAGGAAGTGGTCGCAGTCCGCCTCCAGCTTGTCGACGTAGGACTGCTCGACGCGCAGCGGCGGGTACTTCGGCTCCTCGACGACCGGCGTCGACAGGTCCGCGCCCACGTCGAACAGGTCGTTCTGCACGCGGACGAGGACCTTCACGACGTCCTCGCCGAGCTGCCCGAGTGCGATCGCCGTGCCGATGACCGCGTTGGCCTCGTTGGCGTCGGCGTACGCGGAGATCCGCAGATCGGTCTTGGCGGTCCGGCTCATGTCGCCGAGGGCGGTGGTGCCCGTGTCGCCGGTGCGGGTGTAGATACGTGTCAGGTTGACCATGCGGTCAGCCTAGTGCCGCGTCAGTCAGGGTTGCCCGGTAAGGAACGGCGTCCGGTGCGTGCTCTCGGCGTGCCGGCCGGAAGTCCTCGTACTGGACGTACTCGGGCTTTCGGCCGGTGCGGCGAGAGTGCGTGCCGGGCGTCGCGACGGGGCGGACCCTGGCTGACGCCGCACTGGTTACGCACCCGCCCTCCTGAAGACGCGTGTGCCCACTGTCACGGCGATCGCTGCGAAGCCGAGGGCGGCCAGGACGCCGTACAGCATGTGTGCGGTGGCGTACGAGCCCACGTACGCGTCCCGCACCGCGTCCACGAGGTAGCGGAACGGTGTGAAGTGCGAGAGCACGTCCAGCCACCGGGGCCCCAGAGTCATCGGCAGCATCAGGCCGGAGAGCAGCATGGCCGGCATGGTGACCGAGTTGATGACCGGCCCGAACGCCTGAGGCGTGTCGACCTTCATGGCCAGGGCGTACGAGAGCGAGGCCAGCGAGACCGTCAGCAGGCCGACGAACGCGAAGCCGATCAGTACGCCGGGCAGGGGTGCGCGCAGCCCCATGAGCACGGCGACGGCCACCAGCAGCACCGCCTGGAACATGAAGAGCAGCGCGTCGCGCAGGACCCGGCCCAGCAGCAGCGCCATCCGGCTGACCGGGGTGACGCGCATCCGCTCCACGACCCCGGTCGACTTGTCGATGATGAGGGCGAACCCGGTGAACGAGGCACCGAACAGGCCGAGCTGGAGCAGCAGTCCGGGGACCAGGACCTGCCAGGAGTCACCGTCGGGTCCGAGCGGCAGACCGGTGAGCAACGGTCCGAAGAGGAGCAGGTACAGCAGTGGCATGAGGATGCCGAAGAAGATCTGGAACCGGGAGCGCAGGGTCTGCCGGGCGTACCGCCCGAAGACGAGCGCGGTGTCGTGGAGAAGCATCGGATTCCTCTGAGCGGTCGGGCTGTGCTGAGGGGCTATACGGCGACGGGAGCGGCGTCCGCGGGTGCGGGGGAGCGCCCGGTGACCGCCAGGAAGGCGTCCTGGAGCGAGGCGGCGGGTGAGCCGGCGTAGCGGGTCTTCAGTGCGGCAGGTGTTCCCTCGGCCACGACCAGGCCGCCGTCGACGACGACGAGCCGGTCCGCGAGCGCGTCGGCCTCGTCGAGGTAGTGGGTGGTGAGCACGACGGTCGTGCCGTACGTGTCGCGCAACTGCCGCACCAGGTCCCACAGATCGGCGCGGCTGCCCGGGTCGAGCCCCGTGGTCGGCTCGTCGAGGAAGAGGACGGCTGGGCGGTGGGTGAGTCCCATCGCGATGTCGAGCCGTCGCCGCTGGCCTCCGGAGAGCGTGACCGTCCTGCGGTCGAGCAGTCCGGTCAGGCCCAGCTCGGCGGCGAGTTCCGAGGCCCGGGCAACGGCCTCGGCCTTGCCGAGCCGGTACAGCCGGCCCTGGGTGACCAGCTCCTCACCGACGCTGATGTGCGGGTCGACGCCGCCCGACTGCGCCACGTACCCGCAGTTCTTCCGGACGCCCGCCGGGTCGGCGAGGAGGTCGCAGCCGGCGACGGTGGCCGCGCCGCCGGTGGGGGCGAGCAGTGTGGTGAGCATGCGCAGGGTGGTGGTCTTGCCCGCTCCGTTGGGGCCGAGGAGTCCGACGATCTCGCCGGTCGCGACCGACATGTCGATGCAACGGACGGCCTCCACGGGGCCGGTCTTCGAGGCGAAGGTCCGGGCGAGCCCGGCCGTGCTGATGATTGGCATAGCGACCACAAAAACAGAGTCACTGAAAAAATGCAATGACACCAAATATTCATGAACCCCAGAGCGTCCTACGATGGGGCCATGGCTGAGGGACTCAGGGAGCGCAAGAAGCGCCAGACCAGGCAGTACCTCTCGGACGTGGCCACCGGTCTCTTCCTGGAGCGGGGATTCGACGCGGTCACGATCGCCGAGATCGCCCGCGCCGCCGACGTCTCGGCGAACACGGTCTACAACTACTTCCCGACCAAGGAAGACCTTTTCCTCGACCGCAGCCGCGGCATCGTCGACCGGCTCTCGCGGTACGTCCGGGGCCGGGACAAGGGGGAGTCCGCGGCCGACGCGGTCCTTCGCGAACTGCGCGTCCAGGTCGAGGGCGTGTCACCCACTGTCGGTCTGATGGAGGGGTACGAGCGGTTCATGCGGGTCATCGAGGACGCCGACAGCCTCAAGGCCCGCCTCTGGCACATCCAGCAGGAGGCCCTCCAGCATCTGGAGGAGACCCTTCAGGAGGAGTGCGGGAACGGGCCCGGGGACCGGACCGCGAGCCTGGTGGCCGGTCAGCTCGCCTGGGTGCACGCGACGCTCATGGCGTACATCGGCGCGGAGATGGTGGCGGGCCGCAAGGCCGCCGAGGTGTCCCGCGATGCCCTCGTCCTGCTCGACGACGTCGAGGACCTGCTGGGCGAAAGGGTGCTCAACTACGCCCGGCGCGCCGCCGAATGACGCATCCCGGTGTGATGTCCGTCATTTGAGACGTGACGCGCATCTCTTCGCTGCCCCAGCGCCCCTCACGGGTACTAACCTCCGCCGGAGAGCATGTGGAAGAACCGTTGAGAAAGCATAGGGGTGCCAACGTGGCCAGGAAGCTCGCCGTCATCGGCGCCGGACTCATGGGGTCCGGTATCGCGCAGGTCTCCGCCCAGGCGGGCTGGGACGTCGTGCTGCGTGATGTCACGGACGCCGCCCTGACTCGTGGCCGCGACGGCATCAAGGCCTCCTACGACAGGTTCGTCTCCAAGGGCAAGCTCGCGGAGTCCGACGCCGAGGCCGCGCTCGCCCGCATCACGACGACCACCGACCTCGACGCTGTCGCCGACGCGGACGTCGTCGTCGAGGCCGTCTTCGAGAAGCTGGAGGTGAAGCACGAGATCTTCCGGACCCTCGACAAGATCGTCCGGGACGACGCCGTGCTCGCCTCCAACACCTCCGCCATCCCGATCACGAAGATCGCGGCCGTGACGGAGCGCCCGGAGCGCGTCGTCGGTGTGCACTTCTTCTCGCCGGTTCCCATGATGCAGCTGTGCGAACTCGTACGCGGCTACAAGACCAGCGACGAAACCCTCGCCACCGCGCGGGAGTTCGCCGAGTCGGTCGGCAAGACCTGCATCGTGGTCAACCGCGACGTGGCCGGCTTCGTCACCACCCGGCTGATCTCGGCGCTCGTCGTCGAGGCCGCCAAGCTGTACGAGTCGGGCGTCGCCTCGGCCGAGGACATCGACATCGCCTGCAAGCTCGGCTTCGGTCACGCCATGGGGCCCCTCGCCACCGCGGACCTGACCGGCGTCGACATCCTGCTGCACGCCACCGGGAACATCTACACCGAGTCTCAGGACGAGAAGTTCGCCGCCCCGGAGCTGATGCGCCGGATGGTCGATGCAGGTGACATCGGCCGCAAGAGCGGGCAGGGCTTCTACACCTACTGATCGTTTTCGGCCCCCGGCTTGCCTGATCTGCCGTCGGTCAGACCCGGGATTCCGGGGGCCTCCCGCCGGAACCTGTGGATTCGCACCGGTTCCGCAGGGTTCCACCGCGTGCCTCAGTCACTCCACGGAGTGAATTCGGTATCGGTTCGCTTACAGACGGCAACTTCCCTGTCGTTGCCGCAGTCAGTTGGGGCAGAGACAGTTTCAGACAGACCGACCACGCCACGGAGCATTCAGGGGAGCGCATATGCACATCAGGGGCGACCACGCCGAGCTGGTCGTCGGGGGCCGCCTCGATGTCCGAAGCGCGGCGGACGCCCGTACGGTCCTGCACTCGGCCCTCGACGACGGAGTCGGCGATCTGGTGCTCGACCTGACCGAGCTGGATTCGTGGGACGCCACCGGGCTGGGCGTCATCATGGGCGCGCACCGCAGAGCCGGACGCGCCGGACGGCGGCTGGTGCTCCGCGGCGTACCGCCGCAGATGCAACGGCTGCTGGTGGCCACCCGACTGCACCGCATTCTGGCCATCGAGGGCGGAATCGCCGCGGAATCGCTGCCGCGCGTCTGAGGGTGCCCAGCGGTGAACGCCCGTCCCGGGGGCGTCGGCCCCGCGACGCCGGGCCCATGCGCCGGTCCTGCGCGCCCGGTCCTGTGTGCGGTCGGGCGAAGCCACACAATCCTCACGAGACCGTGATCTGTTGGGCGGCGCGGCACCCCGGATGTTCGTAGATACTGTGCGAAGGTTTAGGGTTCGGCCGTCTGCCGATTGACGGGCCCACCTGGCGGACACCGGACCGGAAGCAACAGCTGGACGTGCGAGGCCGGGTGGGGCAACCGTGCTCGACGCGTCTTGGGGGCTTTGGCGATGGACCCGATACACCGGGGGCCGGAAGAGTTCGGCCACGACGGCGACGGCTTCGCCGAGGAAGCCGGCCGACGCCGTCCTTCCCGCGATCCGCTGACGCCGGATTTCGGTCAGCAAACACCGCAACAGGCTCGCATCGTCCCGCTCATAGCCGGCGACCTCCTGCTGACTGTCAACCCCGTCGACGGGAGCGAGGTCGAACCGTGCCCGCCCGGGGAGCAGCCCGCCGAACCCGTCCGGCGCACCCCCGCGGAGCGCGCCGACCGGGACCGGGCCGCAGCGCCCCCCGTCCCGCCCGGCCCGCCCGTCCTTGGGCTTCCCCTCCTTCAGCGCGAGGACGAACGCGAACGGCTGACGCGCCTGCTGGCCCGCGGCCGCTCCGTACGGCTCACCGGACCGGCCGGTTCCGGCCGAACTGCCCTCCTGAACGCCGTCGCCGCCGACTGTGCGGAACTCGCACCCGATGGAGTCGTCCGGCTCAACGGTCACAAGCGCACCGTCACCGACCTCCTCCACGGACTCTTCGAGGCCGTCCACGACGCGCCGCTGCACCGCCCGGACCGGGAACTGCTGCTGGCGAAGCTGCGGTCGACCGGCGCCGTCGTCGTGCTCGACGACCTGGAGTTCGGCGGCGCCGCACTGGACGAGCTGCTCGACGCGACGCCCGAATGCGCCTTCCTGCTGGCCGCCACACCCGATGTGGCCGCGCCCGGCCCCGACTCCCACCTCGAAGAGGTCTTCCTCGCCGGCCTTGACCGCGCCGCATCCGTCGACCTGATGGAGCGGGTGGTCGAGCGGAAGCTCACCGAGGAGGAGGCCAACTGGGCGGGCGACCTCTGGTTCGAGTCCGAGGGCCTCCCGCTGCGGTTCGTCCAGGCGGGCGCCCTGCTGCGCCAGATCGACCTGCTGAGCACCGACCCGACCGCGTACGACGAGTACGGCTACCTGCAGAACCGCCCCGCCGGGCAGCCGCCGGTGGCCGAGGGCATCGACGGGCCGGCGGGCGAGGAAGTGGTGCTGCCCAGCCTCGGCGAGGGCGCCGCCCCCGCCGCGCTGCTGGGCTCACGGCTGAGTGAAGCCGCGCGCGACACCCTGCGCTTCGCGTTCGCGCTCGGCGGTGAGGTGCCGCACCAGGCGCATCTGCCGGCTCTCGTGGGGGACACCCACGCCGATGCGGCGCTCGGTGAGCTGGCCGGCTGCGGGCTGCTGTCCCCGGCCGGCTCCCGCTACCGGCTGGCCGCCGGTGTCCTCGCCCAGCTGGAGGCCGCCGGATACGGAGAGGGCGCCACCGACCGGGCCCGGACGGTGGCCCAGCACTACGCCTGGTGGGCCGGTCATCCCTCCGTCACCCCCGCACGGGTGGTGGCGGAGGCCGATGCGATCGTCGCGGCCATGGCGCAACTGGTGCCGGGGGAGGGGGCCGGCCAGACGAGCGTCGCCGTGCTGCTGGCGCGCAGCGCCTCGCCCGCCTTCGCCGCAGGGCTGCACTGGAGCGCCTGGGAGAGGTCCCTGCGGATCGGCCAGGAGGCCGGCCGGATCGCCGGCGAGGTCGCCGAAGAGGCCTATTTCCACCATGAGTTGGGCGTGCTCGCCCTCTGTACCGGCAATCTCGACCGGGCCAGGGCCGAGCTGGAGACATCCATCAGCATGCGCGGGGCGCTCGCCGACAAGTCCGGCGCGGTGGCCGGGAGGCGGGCGCTCGCCCTGGTCGATGACCGGTCCGGCGGACCGGTCGTGGGCGGTGTCATGGCGATGGGCGAGACACCGCCGAACCCGCTTCTGGCGTCACCGCCCCGAGGCCTGCCTGCCGTCATGCCCGTCGCGATGCCGCGGACGTACCCGGACGAGACCGTCGTCGTGTCCCGGCACAGCGCTCCGCCGGTGGCTGACGAGAAGGAGGGCGGCCGCTTCGCGATTCTGGGCGGGGCCCGGCGCAATCTGGTCGCCGCCGGGGCGGGCGTCCTGCTGGCCGGAGTGCTCGGCACGGTGGTGACCCTCGGGCTCACCTCGAACACCGACCCGCCGGGTGACTCCGGAGCCTCGACCGAGCAGTCGGTGACCGAGGGCGGTGACGCGGAGGAGGAGCTCCCGGCCGAGGGGCCCACCGACGGCACGACTCCGTCCGCCAGGACGTCGGGTTCCGCGTCTGCGTCGTCGTCGACGACGCCGGGCCCCTCGGGGAGCGAGTCCGTGCCGGCGGGCGGGAGCGGGACTTCGTCCCCGGGGGCCAGTGCTTCGGAGACGGCCCCGTCGTCGGGCGGCTCCTCGCCGGACAGGCCTACGCCGACGCGTACGACGCCGGGGACGACGAAGCCGACGCCGACGAAGTCGGATTCACCACCGCCCAGCCCGTCGTCGACGCCGCCGGAGCCGAGTGATTCGCCTACGCCCACGGAGTCGGAGACGACGGAGCCGTCCGAGCCCGATACGTCGGACTCGGCGAGTGGGCCCACGGGTGCGGTAGTGAGTCCGTCGGTGGCCTGAGCCGGGACGCCCAGGTGGGCGCCTTGGCCTCGATCGCCGGACGGGCTTGATGTGTGCGCGCCCGTCCGGCGGGATGTCCGGTCTCCGCGGAGAGGGTTCCGGCCTCGATCGCCGGACGGGCTTGAGGGTGCCGGACGGGCCTCAGGGGGCTCGGTGGGCCCCGGGGAGCCGACCGGTCAGAAAAGCCTGAGCTTGTCGTCCTCGATGCCACGCATCGCGTTGTAGTCGAGGACCACGCAGCCGATGCCGCGGTCCGTCGCCAGGACACGGGCCTGGGGCTTGATCTCCTGGGCGGCGAAGATGCCCTTCACCGGTGCCAGATGGGGATCGCGGTTGAGCAGCTCCAGGTAGCGGGTCAGCTGCTCCACGCCGTCGATGTCGCCGCGCCGCTTGAGTTCGACCGCCACGGTCTGGCCGTCGGCGTCCCGGCACAGGATGTCGACGGGGCCGATGGCGGTGAAGTACTCGCGGCGGATGAGGGTGTAGCCCTCACCGAGCGTCTCGATCCGGTCGGCGAGCAGTTCCTGGAGGTGCGCTTCCACGCCGTCCTTGATCAGGCCGGGGTCGACGCCCAGCTCGTGGGACGAGTCGTGGAGGATTTCCTCCATCGTGATGATCAGTTTTTCGCCCGCCTTGTTCACCACGGTCCAGATGCCCGCGGTGTCGTCGGAGCCCTCCTTCAGGGTGCAGGGCGGCGACATCCAGTTGAGCGGTTTGTACGCCCTGTCGTCGGCGTGAATCGACACGCTCCCGTCCGCCTTCACCAGGATCAGACGGGGAGCGGAGGGCAGGTGGGCCGTGAGCCGGCCCGCGTAGTCCACGGAGCAGCGGGCGATGACGAGACGCATGGTCGGCAACGCTACTCGACGACAGGTGCTCGACGCGATTCACCCACCCGTCACTCCATCCCCGTCCCGGAGTGACGCTTTCTGGCTTGCCCCTCTTTGAACCCCTTCGTTATTGGCCGGTTGTGTTCCCAATCTCCTGGTGCGGCCCGGACTGCGCCCTTACCGTGGATGCAGGAGGTCGCCGTGCGTGCACGCTGCGTCGCCGTCCTGCTTCCCTGCCCGTAAGGCCCCGGCCCTCCGTCGGGGTCGCGAGAGGAGAACCCATGTCGCTCGACGTCTCACCGGCGCTGTTGGAACAGGCCGAGCGAGGCGAGGTCGACGAAGCCGACTTCGTCGACTGCGTCCGGACCTCCCTGCCCTTCGCATGGGAGATGATCAGCTCGTTGGTGGCTCAGCTGAAGGTCGACGGCGGGGAGTTCGCCGACAACCAGACGCCGCCGCCCAACGAGCAGGCACGTGGTCAGCTGCTGCGTGCGCTCGCGAGTGATGCGATACGCGGCGCGCTGCAGCGGCACTTCGGGGTGCGTCTGGCATTCCAGAACTGCCACCGCGTCGCGGTGTTCCCGCTGGACGCCTCGGTCGACGACCGACTGGCCAAGTTCACTTCGGTGAGGGGCCAGTTGCTCAACCAGTCGCCCGAACTACGGGACTGCTGACGTCTTTTGCTGCCGCCCCGGGCCGCGGGAGGTGCAACTGGTCCGGGGCGGCAGCTCCCGTATGTACACCCTGAAAGTACGTACACCCTGAAACCGGCGTGTGCGGGTCATTCGAGCAGCGGCAGCACTTCGGTGCCCAGCCGCGCTACGTTCTCCTCCGTGGCCACGAGATCTCCGGAACCTTCCACGAGGAGCGCGAAGCGGGTGATGCCCGTGCGCTCCGCCGTGGCCGCGAGGCGGTCGGCCGCGAGCCGGGGCGGGCCCACCGGATGAAGCCCGCACAGCAGCTCCGTGTAGTCGACCGGGTCGCGCATCACCCGGTGCCGGCCGTCGACCGTCACATGGGCGCCCAGCCCCTGCCGCAGCCAGCCGGGCATCGCCTTCACCAGCGTCTCCCGGGCGTCGTCGGCACGGTCCGCGATCTGGGCCACGCCCGCGGACACGTGCCCCGCCTCCCGTACGCTCTCCGGCGAACGGCCGGCGGCGAGGGCGCAGGAACGCCAGAGGGCGACCATCTCGGCCTTCTCCTCGTCGCCGCAGTGCATCCCGAGCAGCATCGGCAAGCCGTTCTCGGCGGCGAGTTTCACGCTCTTCGGCGAGGTGCACGCGACGATCACCTCAGGGCCGCCGGGGCTCTCGCCGCTCTCCTTGTCGATCAGCTCGTCGGCCCGGGGGACCACCGCCACCTCGCGGAAGCCGTAGCGCTCCCCGCGGCCCGCCACCCGCGCCTCGCGCAGCCAGTCGAGCAGCAGCCCCAGAGACTCCGGGAAGCCGTTCTCGTACGCCTCCAGGCCGCCGCCGAACACCTCCAGGTCGATCCAGGGACCGCCCCTGCCGACGCCGAGGGTGAACCGGCCGCCGCTGGTGAGGTGGAGCAGCGCGGCCTGCTCACCGAGGGCCACCGGATGCTGGGTCGGCAGCACGCTCACCGCCGTACCGACGCGGATTCTGCGCGTGCGGCCGAGCAGCAGCGCGGCCAGCGTCACGGCCGACGGGCAGACCCCGTACGGCACGAAATGATGTTCGGCCAGCCAGACCGAGTCGAGGCCGGACTCCTCCGCGACCTCGGCGGACCGGATCGCGCGATGCAGCGCCTCACCCGGACCCTGTCCCGGAAACTGGGCTGCCAGTACGAACGTTCCCACACGCATCGCCAGATACCTCCTTGCGGCCGACGCGGCTCTCCCCTACTGGCAACAACGTCTGACACGTGCCAAAGGCACGGTCCGACGGGAAGTTGTTGCGATTTTCCGCTAACCCGTCCCGCCCCGGGCGGTGCGGAACGTCTGCCCCCGCCGAATGGCTCTACGCTGGTCGGGAACTGCCCAGCCTGCCCCGTGAGGTGTCACGTGTCCCCGCGCCGTAACCGCCCCCGAGGCGGCGAGAGTCCCACCGGCAACGCCAGCACGGCGGGGGACCGGTACGGCGGCGGAGGGCGCTCGGAGGAGTGGCAGGGCGAGGAGTGGTCGGTCCGCCCGGTGAGCGGCGCGAGCGCGGCGGGCAAGCGCTACCGGTGCCCCGGCTGCGACCAGGAGATCCCCTCGGGCATCCCGCACCTGGTGGCCTGGTCCGAGTACGGCGGGATCGACGACCGCAGGCACTGGCACAAGGCGTGCTGGAACGCGAGGGACCGCCGCACCACGCAGGTGCAGCGGTCCAGGAACGCGCCTCGGCACTGAACGGCCGCCGGAGCGGCCGCCGGCGTCAGACGTCGCGGTGGTTCATCGCCAGGTAGGCGCCGCCCAGGGCCACGGCGGTCACGCCGAGCATGATCCACAGCGGGTCCCAGCCGGACGGTCCGCCGGACGACGTGACCGAGTTGTCGTAGAAGATGCTGAGCTGGTTGGGGATCGAGTACTCCAGGAGCCACTCCTGGAGCGACCGCAGAGACTCGGTGAACATGAAGATGGCCAGTACGAGCGGCAGCAGGACGACGCCGATCATGATGGTGATCGCCCCGGCCGAGTGCCGGATCAGCGCGCCGATGCCCAGCGAGAGCAGCCCCAGCGACGCCATGTAGAGACCCACCCCGACCGTGCCGCGCAGCCACTCGTCACCGGTGGGTGCCTCGGCGTCCAGGATCGATGTCTGGAGCAGGGCGACGATCGTGGTCATCACGGTCGTCAGGACGAACGTGAGCAGGAAGAAGACGATGGCCTTCGCGCTGAGCACCCGGGCCCGGCTCGGGCAGGCCGTCAGCGTCGTACGGATCATGCCGGTGCCGTACTCCGACGCGATCGTCATCACGCCGAGCGTGATCACACAGATCGACCCCAGGAGCACCCCGAAGAATCCCAGGCTGAGCACGGGGGTGGAGCCCATGTCGGAGTCGGAGGCGTTGACCACGACCGCCGAGAGCACCCCGATGCCGAGCAGCAGCACGATCATGACGCCGAGCGTCCACATCGTGGAGCGCACGGAACGGATCTTGGTCCACTCGGAGGCGATCGCGTCGCCGAGGGTGGCGGGACGCACCGGGATCGGCGAGGTGTAGTAGCCGGCCTGCACGCCCTGCCCGTGCTGCTGGGGAGCGGGGGGCTGCTGGTACGCCTGCTGCTGGTACGGCGCCTGCTGGTGCGGCGCCTGCGGCGTCGGCGGCGTGGACGGCGTTGTCATCGGGAGTCCTCGCTGGTCTCGCTCTTGGTCAGGTCTGCGGGAGGTCCGGCGGGCGCTGCCGGGGCGGGAACGGGAGCCGCTGCGGGTGCCGCGGGAGCGGCAGGTGCGGCAGGTGCCGCAGGAGCGGCCGGGGCTGCTGCCGGGACCGCGGGGGCCGGGGTGCCCGCGTACGGGTTCTGACCGGGCGGCGGCGGGGCGTACCAGCCCTGCTGGGGCACCTCGGGAACGCTCTGCTGAGGCGGCGCGTATCCCTGCTGCGGCCCGTATCCGCCGGGCGGCGGCGGTGCCTGCAGATGGGCCACGTGGTCGGCCGTCGAGCGGTAGTCCACGGCACCCTGCGTCATCCGCATGTACGCCTCCTCCAGCGAGGCCTGGTGCGGCGAGAGCTCCCACAGCCGGACGTCGGCCTCATGGGCCAGATCGCTGATCCGCGGCAGCCGCAGCCCGGTGATCCGCAGTGCTCCGTCCGGCTCCGACATCACCTGGCCGCCCGCCTCGGTGAGGGTGGCGGTGAGCTTCTCCCGCTGCTCGGGCCCGTCGTCCGGGACCCGGACCCGGGCAAAATCGGCCGAGTTGGCCGAGATGAAGTCCGTGACGCTCATGTCGGCCATCAGCTGACCGCGGCCGATCACGATCAGGTGGTCGGCGGTGAGGGCCATCTCGCTCATCAGATGGCTGGACACGAAGACCGTCCGGCCCTCGGACGCCAGCATCTTCATCAGGTTCCGGACCCAGAGGATGCCCTCCGGGTCGAGACCGTTCACCGGCTCGTCGAAGAGCAGCACCTGCGGGTCGCCCAGCAGCGCGGCCGCGATGCCCAGGCGCTGCCCCATGCCCAGCGAGAACCCCTTGGACCGCTTCCGCGCGACCTGCTGGAGGCCGACGACGCCCAGCACCTCGTCGACCCGGGCGGCCGGGATACCGGCGAGCTGGGCGAGCGAGAGCAGGTGGTTGCGGGCGCTGCGCCCGCCGTGCACGGCCTTGGCGTCGAGCAGCGCGCCCACCTGGCGCGGCGCGTTCGGCAGATTGCGGAAGTCATGGCCGCCGATGGTCACCCGGCCCGCCGTCGGCCGGTCCAGGCCGAGAATCATCCGCATCGTGGTCGACTTGCCCGACCCGTTGGGACCGAGGAACCCGGTGACGGCACCGGACCGCACCTGGAAGGAAAGGTTGTACACGGCCGTCTTCGCGCCATAGCGCTTGGTCAGGCCGACTGCCTCGATCATGCTCCAGCCCCATCGACTTATCTGTCGTCGGGGCACAGGCCGTCGGCCGCACGCCCCCCGTATGAGTGAGGAGGATATCCAGGCCTTGACGGTTCCGGCCAAGTCGTTACCCGGGCGAGTCCTGCCGGTGCCGTGAACCGGTGCCGTGAACCGGGCGGTCCACGGCACCCGGTCAGGCGTCGCGCTTCTTGAGTACGAGGAAACCGCCGATCACCGCGGCAGCCACCCACGCGACCATGATCAGCAGCCCGGCCCAGGGCCCGTACGGAGCCGGATCGCTGTTCATCGCGTCGGGCACCACCTGCATGATCTTGGAACCGGCCTGGTCGGGGAAGTACTGGGCGACGCTCTTGGCCCCCGGAACGGCCGACAGGATCTGTGAGACGAGGAAGAAGAACGGCATCAGGATGCCGAGCGACAGCATGGAGCTCCGCAGCATCGCCGCCACTCCCATGGAGAAGATCGCGATCAGCCCCATGTAGATGCCGGCGCCGAAGACCGCCCGCAGCACGTTGTCCTCGCCGATGCCGATGCCGTGGTCACCGAGCAGGGCCTGGCCGAGGAAGAACGACACGAAGCTGGTGACCATCCCGACGACCAGGGCCAGCACGCCGGCGACCAGCATCTTGCTGAAGAGGAAGGTGGCGCGTTGCGGCACCGCCGCCAGGGAGGTGCGGATCATGCCGGAGCTGTACTCCGTACCGACCACCAGGACACCGAAGACGACCATCGCCAGCTGGCCGAGAATCATCCCGGAGAAGCTGATGAAGGTGGGGTCGAAGGTGGCGCGCTCCGCATCGGAGAGGTCGTTGAACTGGGAGTTCATGACCGCGCAGAGCGCTGCGCTCATCGCGACCGTGACGGCGAACGCGCAGATCAGCGTCCAGGTCGTCGAGGAGACCGTACGGATCTTGGTCCATTCGGAGGTCAGGACCGCGGGCACCGATGCCATCGCCGTCACACCCCCGTTCCGGTGCCGGAACCGCCGGAACCGCCGGAACCGCCGGGAGCCTCCGGGGTGCCGCCGGGTGGCCGGCTCCACTGATCGCCCCAGTGCGGCCCCACCGGCGGCGGCGCCTCACCACCGCGCTCCGAGTGTGCGTGGTACTCCACCGAGTCCGCAGTCATCTGCATGAACGCCTCCTCCAGCGAAGCCCGCTGGGAGCTCAGCTCGTGCAGCACGATCGTGTGCCGGGCGGCGAGCTCGCCCAGGGCCTCGGTGGTGGCGCCGTCGATCTCCAGCGTGCCGTTGCCCGACTCGACCGCGACGATTCCCTCCGCGTGCAGGACGTCCCGCAGCCGCTCCTGCTGCGGGGAGCGCAGCCGCACATAACTGCGGGAGTTCTGATGGATGAAGTCGGCCATCGAGGTGTCGGCGAGCAGCCGGCCCTGCCCGATCACGATCAAATGGTCTGCGGTCAGGGCCATTTCACTCATCAGATGAGAGGAGACGAAGATCGTCCGGCCTTCCGCCGCGAGTGCCTTCATCAGATTGCGGATCCAGTGAATTCCCTCGGGGTCCAGACCATTGACGGGTTCGTCGAACATCAGAATCTCGGGATCGCCGAGCAGCGCCGACGCGATTCCCAGGCGCTGCCCCATACCGAGGGAGAACCCCTTGGACTTCTTCTTCGCCACCGCGGTCAGGCCGACGGTGTCGAGGACCTCCGCCACCCGGCTCTCCGGGATCCGGTTGCTCTGGGCGAGACAGAGGAGGTTGTTGTAGGCGCTGCGGCCACCGTGCATCGACTTGGCGTCCAGCAGCGCGCCGATGTACTTCAGGGGCTCCGACAGCTCGCGGTAGTGCTTCCCGTCGATGCGCACCGATCCACTGGTGGGGTTGTCGAGATCGAGCATCATCCGCATCGTGGTGGACTTGCCCGCCCCGTTGGGTCCCAGGAAACCCGTCACCATCCCCGGTTTGATCCGGCACGACAACTGGTCGACGGCAACCTTGTTGCCGAAGCGCTTGGTGAGGCCATCAAGCTCGATCATGCGCTCACGCTAGAACGGCCGCGCGCCCGGCGCCACCACAAGGGCGGAACCGGGCGCGCAAGGGCTGGACCGGCTGAGTGATCAGCGGGTCTGCTGTGCCGGGACGCCGCGGGAGGCGGGCTCCTCGTCGGCGGGGGAGCCGGCGGCTGCCACCGCGGCACCGGTCAGCGTCGCCAGCATCTCGCGGACGTTGGTCAGCTGCGCGTTGATCGAGTCGCGGCGGTTGGTGAGCGCCGCCAGCTCGCGCTCCGATTCGCTGCGGATCCGGTCGGCCTTCGCGTTGGCGTCGGCCACGATGTCCTCGGCCTGGCGCTGAGCGGTCTCCACCGTCTGACGGGCGCGGCGCTCGGCGTCCGTGCGAAGCTTCTCGGCCTCGAGGCGGAGCTGCTCGGCGCGGTGCTCGATCTCGGCCAGACGCTTCTCGGCCTTGGCCTGACGGGACGCGAGGTCGCGCTCCGACTGGTCGCGGCGCTTGGCCAGGTTGGTCTCGAAGTCCGCGGCGGCCTGAGCGGCCTTGGCACGGGTCTCCTCGAAGAGGGCGTCGGCCTCCTCGCGCTTCTGGGCCGCGTCCTTCTGCGCGTCCGAGCGCAGCGTGGTGGCCTCACCCTGGGCCTTCTCGACGATCCGGACGCCGTCGTCCTCGGCCTTGGCCTTGCGCTCGGAGGCGAAGGTCTCGGCGTCGTTGCGCACCTGCTGGGCGGCGGACTCGGCGAGCTCACGGTGCTGCTCGGCGGCGCGACGGGCCTCCTCACGAAGGTCCTTGGCCTCCTCCTCGGCAAGGCGGAGGATCTTCTCCACACGCGCACCGAGACCCGCGTACGACGGTTCCGCGTCGTTCACCTGGGCCTGGGCGTTCTGCGTTTCGAGGTGGAGCTCCTCGATGCGCTTTTCCAGAGACGTGATGCGGGCGAGAGCACTATCACGGTCGGCGACGAGCTTGGTAATGCGGTCATCCACCTGACCGCGGTCGTAACCACGCCGCACGAGCTCGAAGCCGAAGGGGGAGGAAGGGTCACTCATGGGGTTCCTGTCGAAGTGAGACCGGTGAGGTGATAGAGGGAATCCTAGGCGCCAGAACGGCGTGTCATCGAGCAGATGCCCGTTTGATCTGGAGAATGACACCCCTTTTGAGTGGCTGACCCCCGTAACCCTTGCCACTCGGAGGGTGGAACGTCCTTGCCGGACCGTGGAAGAGCACCGGGTACCTACCCATCCGACTGCTTGCCACCCGCACGCGTGCCCGCCGCGGCCGTGGTCTTGGCGCCGCCGGGCGGACCGGCACCCGCGCCCTTACCGCCTGCCCCGGGAGTCTCGAAAGATTCCAACGCCTCCAGGACGTCCTGGACACGGGAGATCTCCGTGTTGATGTCCGCACGCCGTCGCACCAGGACATCGAGCTCGCGACGGCCCTCGTCCACCGTCTGCTTGGCCTCGGTCTCGGCGTCGGCCCGCAGCTTCTCGGCCTCGCGCACCAGGCTGGCCTTCTTCTGCTCGGCCTCCTTGAGCAGCGACTCGGCCCGCTTCACGGCGGCGATCCGGACCTTGCTCGCCTCCGAGTTGGCGTCGGAGAGGAGTTCCTTGGCCTTCGCCGTGGCCTCATCGCGCTGCTCGGTCGCCGCCTTCATCAGATTGTCGACGCGCTCGCCGGCCGTCTTCATCTGCTCGGACGTCTCCCGCCGGGCACGGTCGTGCAGCTCCTCGATCTCGCTCTCCAGGCGCGTCCTGAGCTCCTCGGCCCGCTCCCGGATCTGGGTGGCGTCCCGGCGCGCACCGACCAGCAGCTCGTCCGCGTCCGTCCGGGCCCGCTCCACCAGGGTGTTGCCCTCGACCGTCGCCGCGGAGGTGATCCGCACGGCCTCATTGCGGGCCGCCCCGACCATCGTGTCGGCCTGCGCCTCGGCCTCGGTGGCGGCGCGCAACGCCTCCTCCTGGGCCTTGTTGATGAGCTGGTCCGCCTGCTCGGCGGCGTCGGCACGGCGCTTCGACGCGGACTCGCGCGCCTCGTCCAGCAGCCGGTCCGCCTCCTGGCGGGCCTCGGCGCGCATCTGCTCGGCCGCAGCCTCGGCGTCGGCGCGCAGCCGCTCCGACTCCTCGCGGGTACGGGCCGCGTGCTCCTGCGCGGAACCGACGGTCGCCGACGCCTCCGCCCGCAGCCGCTCGGCCTCGCCCGCCGCCTCGTCACCGAGCCGGGCCGCCTGCTGCGTCGCCTCGTTGCGGACCCGATCGGCCTCGGCCGTGGCCTCGGACACCAGGCTGTCGGCCTGCTCCGCGGCCTGGGACCGCATCCGGTTGGCGTCCTCACGGGCCTCGGCCCGGCTGCGCGACGCGTCCTGCTCGGCGGACGCCAGGGCGTCGGACGCCTCGGTACGCATCCGCTGGCTGTACTCCGCGGTGTCGGCCCGCAGCTTCTCCGACTCGGTGATCGCGTCGGACACCGTCCGCTCGGCCATCGCCGTCGCGGCCTCGGTCTCCTCCTGCGCGACCCGCCGGACCCGGGCCGCGTCCTCGCCGGCCCGCTCCCGCTCCGCGTAGGCGTCGGAGCGGACCCGGTCCGCCTCCTCCTGCGCCTCGGACTTCGTCCGCTCCGCGACATGCTCGGCGGTGGAGCGCAGCCCGGCGATCTCCGCCTCGGCCTGCTCCTGGAGCCCGCTGACCGAATCCCGTACCTGCTGGGCGGTCTGCTCGGCCGCGGAGACCATCTCGGTCGCCCGCGCGTCCGCCTCCTCGACCAGGCGCTGGGCCTCGGTCTGCGCCTCCTCGACCCGCTTGCGGGCGGAGGCCAGGAGCTCCTCGCTCTGCTCGCGGGCCCGCTCGCGCTCCTGGTTCGCCTCGGCACGCGCCGCGTCGAGGGTCTCCTCGGCCTCGCGGCGGCGCCGGTTGGCCTCCTCCTGGGCGGCGGCCAGTGCCTCGGCGGCCTCCGTGCCCACCCGCTCGGCGGCGGCCGCGGCCTCCGACCGCACCCGGTCGGCACTCTCCTGCGCCTCGGTCTTCAGCCGCTCGGCCTCGGTGGCCGCCTCGCTGCGCAGCCGTACGGCGACGGACTCGCCCTCCGCACGGGACTGCGCGGCATCGGCCGCGGCCTCGTCGCGCAGCCGCTGGGCCTCGGCCTCGGACTGCCCCTGGAGCGTGCGCACCCGCTCGGCGGCCTCCGCGCGCAGCCGCTCGGACTCCTCGTTCGTCTCCCGCCGGACGCGCTCCGCGTCGGCACGCGCCTCGCCGAGCGTCTGCTCGGCGGTGGAGACCCGGGTCTCCGCCTCGGTGTGCAGCCGGGTCAGCTCGTCGGCCGCCTCCGTCTGCCGGGCCGCGATGGCGCGCTCGGTCTCCTCGCGCAGCTCCGCCGCCGCCTGCTCGGCAGCGGCCGTCGTCGACTGGGCCTGCTCCTCGGCCTCGGTGCGCAACTGCTCGGCCTCGGCGTGGGCCCGCTCCAGGGCCTCCTCCGCCTGCTTCTTCAGCGTCGCCGCCCGCTCGGTGGCCTCGCTGCGGACCCGCTCGCTCTCGGTGCCCGCCGCGCCACGGAGCTCCTCCGCGTCCGCCTTGGCCTTGGCCAGCAGCTCCTCGGCGGTCCTCGCGCCCTCCTCGATCTGCTGGAGGGCCTCGCGGCGGGCCTCGCCGCGGATCCGCTCTCCCTCGGCGACCGCTTCGGAACGCAGCTGCTCGGCCTCGCCGCGCAGCCGGCGCGCCTCCTCCTGGAGCTCGACCGTCTTGGCCCGGTACTCCTTGGTGTCGTCCTTGGCCGCGCCCTTGAGCTGGTCGGCCTGCTCGGCGGCCTCGCCGCGCAGCCGGTCCGCCTCGGCCTCCGCCTCACGGCGGATCCGGTCGGCCTCCTCGCTCGCCGCCCTGGTGGTCGACTTCGCGTCGTCGGACGCCTTGGTCAGCACCTCCTCGGCAGCCCGGGCCGCCTTGGCGAGCTGGGCCGCCGCGTCCTCGGCCGCGGCGGTGCGCGCGGTGTCGGCCGCCTCGGAACGGAGCCGGTCCGCCTCGGCACGGGCGTCGGCGAGCGCCTGCTCGGCCTCCGCCTTGAGGGACTCGGCGTCCTTGGTGGCCTCGCCGACCAGCCGGGCGATCTCCGACTTGGCGGTACGGGTGCGCTGCTCGTTCTGCGACTCGGCGCCGGCCAGCCGCTTGACCGCGGCCTCCTTCGCCTCGGACAGCACCTTCTCGGCCTCGACGCGCGCCTCGCGCAGCTGGGTCTCGGCCTCCTGCATGCGCTGCTCGGCGGCCCGGTTCAGCTCGGTGGTCTGCTGCCGGGTCTGCTCGGTCTCGGCCGTCGTCGACGTACGCAGCTGCTCGGCGTGCGCAGTGGCCTCCTGCGCCTGGCTTGAGGCGGCGCCCAGCATCCGCTCGGCGTCCTTGCGGGCGCGCAGCAGGATCGACTCGGCCTCGGAGCGGGCGGACTCGGCCTCGGAGCCCAGGCGCTGCCGCGTCTCGTCGGCCAGCCGGGAGGTTTCGGCACGGGCGGCGCTCAGCGCCTGCTCGGCCTCGGCCCGCGACTCCTCCAGGAGCCTGCGGGCCTGGGACTCGGTCCTGGCACGCAGCTGCTCGGCCCACGCCACGTTCTCGTTGACGTGGGACTCGACGGTCTGGCGGCGCTCCGCCAGCTCCTGGTCGAGCTGCTGCCGACGCTGCACGGCCTCGTTGTGCAGTTCGGCCTGGAGCCGCGCCTGGTGCTCGGCGTGCTCCTGAAGGATCCGCTGCGTCTGCGCGCGGGCGTCGCGCAGCTCGCGCTCGGCGTCGTTGCGGAGCTGGTCGGCCTGGATCTGGGCGTTACGGAGCAACTGCTCCGCCTGGTAACCGATGTCCGCGCTGTCGTAGGCGGGACGGGTCGCCAGACTGCGCCGGGCCTCGTGCAGCTTGGCACGCAAGACCTCGACCTGGTAACCGAGGTCCTCGGCGTGCTGGACGGCCTTCTCCCGGTCGGTCTTCAGCCGGTCCATCTCGGCTTCGAACCGCGAGAGATGGTCGTCTTCAGCTCGGTGGCTCTCCTGGCGTTCGTAGCCCCGCACTGCGCGGTCCCATCCTTCCCCGAGCTCTCAACTTCTTCCCCAAAGCTCTCAACTTCGTTCGAGCAGGGGATGCCCCACTGAGCAGGGGAGACCCCAGCCCTGGTCGCGAACTCCAAACGAGTACCGTTCGCCGGCGAACGGTCCCCCCGGGGAATGGTGACAGATCAACGGCTGGGGACGCGGCGCGGCCCCGACCCGGCCCCGGCCCGGAACAGCCCACTCTACCGGGCCGGGTATCCCTGAGAAGCTGTTGTCCGGCTCGAGCTGATCCAGCGGGAGCCGGACGACGGATTCTCGGGTCAGTGCTCCGTCCGGGACGTGACCAGTTCGGTCAGCACACCGTGGCAGTCCTTGGGGTGCAGGAAGGTGATCCGGGACCCCATCGACCCCGTCCTGGGCTCGTCGTACAGCACCCTGACACCCTTCTCCCCGATGTCCGCGGCGTCCGCGTCGACGTCCGCCGTGCCGAAGGCGATGTGGTGCACGCCCTCACCATTCTTGGCCAGCCATTTGCCCACGGCGGAGTCCTCGCGGGTCGGTTCCAGGAGCTGGAGGTACGAGGCGCCGCCGTCCGACGTCTCGTTGATCTTGAGCATGGCCTCCCTCACGCCCTGCTCCTCGTTGATCTCGGAGTGGTACACCTCGAACCCGTAGGTCGAGCGGTAGAACTCGACGGTCTTGTCGAGGTCGACACAGGCGATTCCGATGTGGTCGATTCGCGTCAGCATGGGACCAGTGCAGCGCTCGGAGGATGGTTACGCAACGTGCGCGCGATCACACCCGCTGCCGGATGACGAGCGAGGTACCGCTCAGTACATTCAAGTAAACCCTCGTTCACAATCGATCCCAAGGGGCTGCGCCTCATGTCAGGAACGACCGGATCCACCTCAGTGATCGTCGCGGGCGCCCGTACGCCCATGGGCCGCCTCCTCGGCTCCCTGAAGAGCTTCTCCGGAGCCGACCTCGGCGGCTTCGCCATCAAGGCGGCGCTGGACCGGGCCGGCATCGGCGGCGACCAGGTCGAGTACGTGATCATGGGCCAGGTGCTGCAGGCCGGGGCAGGGCAGATGCCGGCCCGCCAGGCAGCGGTCAAGGCCGGCATCCCGATGAACGTCCCGGCGCTCACCGTCAACAAGGTGTGTCTCTCCGGGCTCGACGCCATCGCCCTGGCCGACCAGCTGATCCGCGCCGGTGAGTTCGACATCGTCGTGGCCGGTGGCCAGGAGTCCATGACGAACGCCCCGCACCTGCTCCCGAAGTCCCGCGAGGGCCACAAGTACGGCGCGATCGAGATGCTGGACTCGATGGCGCACGACGGTCTGACCGACGCCTACGAGAACATCCCGATGGGCGAGTCCACCGAGAAGCACAACACCCGCCTCGGCCTGGAGCGTGCGGCCCAGGACGAGATCGGTGCCCTGTCGCACCAGCGCGCCGCCGCGGCGCAGAAGAACGGTCTCTTCGAGGCCGAGATCACCCCGGTCGAGATCCCGCAGCGCAAGGGTGACCCGGTTCTCTTCTCCAAGGACGAGGGCATCCGCGCCGAGACGACCGTCGAGTCCCTCGGCAGGCTGCGCCCCGCCTTCGCCAAGGACGGCACGATCACCGCGGGCACCGCCTCGCAGATCTCCGACGGCGCCGCCGCGGTCGTCGTCATGAGCAAGGCCAAGGCCGAGGCGCTGGGCCTGGACTGGATCGCCGAGATCGGCGCGCACGGCAATGTGGCGGGTCCGGACAACTCCCTCCAGTCGCAGCCGTCCAACGCGATCCGCCACGCCCTCAAGAAGGAGGGCATCGGCGTCGAGGACCTCGACCTGATCGAGATCAACGAGGCGTTCGCGGCCGTCGCCCTCCAGTCCATGAAGGACCTCGGCGTCACCTCGGACAAGGTCAACGTCAACGGCGGCGCCATCGCGCTCGGCCACCCGATCGGGATGTCCGGCGCCCGTGTGGTGCTGCACCTGGCGCTGGAGCTCAAGCGGCGAGGCGGCGGTACCGGTGCGGCGGCGCTGTGCGGCGGCGGCGGTCAGGGAGATGCGTTGATCATCCGCGTTCCGGGCAAGTAGTCGGTACGAGCGAGCGAGGAGGCCGAGCGTGAAGGCGGACGTCCCCACCCTGGTGGAGCAGGCCCGCGAAGGCAGGCCGCGGGCCGTGGCCCGGCTCATCTCCCTGGTGGAGGGGGCTTCGCCGCAGCTGCGCGAGGTGATGGCGGCGCTGGCGCCCCTGGCGGGCAACGCCTGCGTCGTCGGCCTGACCGGATCACCGGGTGTCGGCAAATCGACATCGACATCGGCGCTCGTCTCCGCCTACCGGCGGCAGGGCAAGCGGGTCGCCGTGCTCGCGGTCGACCCGTCGTCGCCGTTCTCCGGCGGCGCGCTCCTCGGGGACCGGGTCCGGATGTCGGACCACGCGTCCGACCCGGGGGTCTACATCCGCTCCATGGCCACGCGCGGTCATCTGGGCGGGCTCGCCTGGTCGGCTCCGCAGGCGATCCGGGTGCTGGACGCCGCGGGCTTCGACATGATCCTGGTGGAGACGGTGGGCGTCGGCCAGTCGGAGGTGGAGATCGCCTCCCAGGCCGACACCTCCGTCGTCCTCCTCGCCCCGGGCATGGGCGACGGCATCCAGGCGGCGAAGGCCGGAATCCTGGAGATCGGCGACGTGTACGTCGTGAACAAGGCCGACCGGGACGGCGCCGACGCCACCGCCCGCGAGCTCAACCACATGCTGGGTCTCGGGGAGTCCCGCGGTCCCGGCGACTGGCGGCCGCCGATCGTGAAGACGGTCGCCGCCCGGGGCGAGGGCATCGACGAGGTCGTCGAGGCGCTGGAGAAGCACCGGGCGTGGATGGAGGAGCACGGCGTGCTGGCCGAGCGGCGCACGGCCCGGGCCGCCCGCGAGGTCGAGACGATCGCCGTCACCCGGCTCCGCGAACGCATCGGCGACCTGCACGGCGACCGCCGCCTGGACGCCCTCGCCGCACGCATCGTGGCCGGCCGCCTCGACCCGTACGCGGCGGCGGACGAACTGGTGGCGGGGCTCACCGGGGAGGCCTGACCGGCCCTGTTCCCGGCGCGGCGTGCGGCCGCACCGGGAACAGGGACGGTGCCTGTGCGACAGCCTCAGTCGTCGTCGCCCCGGTCGTCCCCGTGACCGTCGTCGTCCCCGTGACCGTCGTCCGAGCGGTCCACCGTGACCTGGGCCGACTTCGCGTCCACATTCAGCTCGTGCGCCCTGCCGTCCTTGCCCCGGACGTCCACCTCCCAGCGCACCGCCCCGCCGCCGCGGCCCTCCAGCTCGACCGAGGTCACCGAGCCCGGGGACGCCTCGACCGCGGCGGCGACCGCCGCGTCGAGCGGGACAGGGACCGGCCGCGGGGCGTGGCGGTTCCGGTCGTCGTTGTCATCGGACGTGTGCTTCCCGAGCACCTTGCCGTTGCCCGCGTCCACGGTCACGTCGTGCCACACCTTGTCGGAGCCGTACACATCGAGCTCCCAGACCAGCCCGCCGTCCTCGTCGTCGAGTTCCGCCTCGGTCACCGTGCCCGGGACGGCCCGGACGGCGGACGAGGCCGCTTCGACGGCGGTGACGCGGGCGGCAGCACCGCCCGCGGCCCGGCCGCCGTCGTCCGCGAAGGCCACGGCAGTGGCGGCTCCACCGCCGACGAGCACGGCAGCCGTGGCGGCGGCGATGACGATCTTTCGCTTCATGAGGGTTTCCTCCCCGATCGGATCAGTCCGTTGCGATGCGGTCCACACTGACGGGGCGATGCTGAAGGCAGCCTGAAGCCACCTGAAGCCTTCTTCAGCTTCGGTTTGCGACGCTGTGCACATGCGCCTGTTGATCGTGGAGGACGAGAAGCGGCTGGCGATCTCCCTGGCCCGGGGGCTCACCGCCGAGGGGTTCGCCGTGGACGTCGTCCATGACGGCCTGGAAGGGCTGCACCGGGCCTCCGACGGCGCGTACGACCTCGTCGTCCTCGACATCATGCTGCCCGGGATGAACGGCTACCGGGTCTGCGCCGCCCTGCGCGCCGCCGGCCACGAGGTGCCGATCCTGATGCTGACCGCGAAGGACGGGGAGTACGACGAGGCGGAGGGGCTCGACACCGGGGCCGACGACTACCTGACCAAGCCCTTCAGCTACGTGGTGCTGGTCGCCCGGGTCCGGGCGCTGCTGCGGCGCCGGGGCGGCTCCGCCTCGCCGGTGGTCACCGTCGGCACCCTGCGCATGGACACCGCGGCCCGCCGGGTCCATCTGGGCGAGGGCGAGATCCCCCTCACGACGAAGGAGTTCGCCGTGCTGGAACAGCTCGCGCTGCGGGCCGGCCAGGTGGTCAGCAAGGCGGACATCCTGGAACACGTCTGGGACTTCGCCTACGACGGCGACCCGAACATCGTCGAGGTGTACGTCAGCGCCCTGCGCCGCAAGCTCGGCGCGGCCTCCATCCGGACGGTGCGCGGCGCCGGCTACCGGCTGGAGGCGCTGTGAGGTCCGTACGGGCCAGGGCGGCGCTCGGCGCCACCGTGGTGGTGGCCCTGGCGCTGGCCGTCGCCGGGCTCGCCGTCCTCCTCGTCCTGCGCGCCAACCTCACCGACCAGGCCGGGCTCCAGGCCGAGGTGGCGGCCCGGGAGGTCGCGGGGCAGCTGGCCCTGGACGTGCCGTACGACGAGCTGAAGACGGGCGACGAGGAGGACCACCCCGTCCAGGTGACCGACGAGGAAGGCCGGGTGGTGGCCGTCTCCAAGGACCTGGAGGCGATCTCGGGCACCGGTACGGACCGGGTCACCCCCGTCCCGCAGCCCTCGCCCGAGGGGGGCCGCAACGATGACGGCCACGACGACGACGATGACGACGACGGGACCGGCAGCGCCGACCCCGCCCGCGGTGAGGTCTCCACCGACGACCCGGACTTCACCAACGGCACCGCGACAGTCGACGGCGACCGTGCCGACTACCGGTTCGCCTCCGTCGAGGCCACGGACTCGGCGGGACTCACCCTGACCGTGCACGCCGGCGCCCCGCTCGCCGCGGAGCAGCGGGCCGTCGCCAGCGTGCGCGGTGCCATGCTCACCGGACTGCCCGTCGTGCTCCTCGTCGTCGCCGGCGTGACCTGGCTGGTGACGCGGCGGGCTCTGCGCCCGGTCGAGGGCATCCGGCGCGAGATGGCCGCGATCACCGCGTCCGAGGATCTGAGCCGGCGGGTGCCGGAGCCCGGCTCGCACGACGAGATCGCGCGCCTGGCCCGTACGACCAACGAGACGCTCACCGCGCTGGAGGCCTCCGTCGACCGGCAGCGGCGCTTCGTCGCCGACGCCTCGCACGAACTGCGCAGCCCGATCGCCTCGCTGCGCACCCAGCTGGAGGTGGGCGCCGCGCACCCCGGGCTGCTGGACGTGCCGGGCGCGGTCGCCGACACCGTACGGCTCCAGGCGTTGGCCGCCGATCTGCTGCTGCTGGCCAGGCTGGACGCGGGGGAGCGGCCGGGGGCGGCCCGGCTGGATCTCGGCGCGCTGGTCCACGAGGAGGTATCGCAGCGCACCGGCGACCGGATCCCGGTGACGGTGTCCGTGCCGGAGGGCGGCGGCTTCGAGGTGACCGGATCCCGCGGGCAGCTGGCCCGGGTGATCGGCAATCTGCTGGACAACGCCGAGCGGCACGCGCGCTCCGCGGTCGCCGTGACCGTGCACGGGGAGCGCGGCGGTGTGGTCGTCGAGGTCACCGACGACGGGGACGGGGTTCCCGGGGCGGAGCGTGAGCGGATCTTCGAACGCTTCGTCCGCCTCGACGACGCCCGCACCCGTGACGAGGGCGGGGCGGGCCTGGGCCTCGCCATCGCCCGCGATGTGGCCGTGCGGCACGGGGGCCGGCTGACCGTGACGGATGCGGGGGAGCGGGGCGCCCGGTTCGCGCTGTGGCTGCCGGACGCCCGTTGACCATCCCGGTGGTTCAGAGCTTGCCGCGCCGCCCGCGCAGGTGGTCGGCGACCGGGGTCAGGGCAGCATGCAGGTGCTCCAGGGCCTCCGGCGGCAGCAGGTCCATGAAGTGCTTGCGGACTGACGCCACGTGATGCGGCGCGACCTTGCGCATCGTCTCGGCGCCGGTATCGGTGAGAACGGCGTACAGTCCTCGGCGGTCGGACTCGCAGTTCTCCCGCCGGACCAGGCCCGCGCTCTCCATGCGGGTGATCTGGTGCGAGAGCCTGCTCTTGGACTGCAGCGTGGCACCGGCGAGGTCGCTCATCCGCATGCGCTGGTCGTCCGACTCCGAGAGATTGACGAGGATCTCGTAGTCGTTCATGGTCAGGCCGAACGGCTGGAGGTCCTTCTCCAGTTGGTGCGTCAGCAGCCTGCCGACGTCCAGGTGGGTGCGCCAGGCGCACTGCTCCGCGTCGCTCAGCCAGCGGGTGGCCGTCTCGGTCTCCATATATGGATTCTACCTAAGAAGTTGAAAGCCGGACGAAGTGGGGGAGTGTGGCGCCGGCCACGCGCTCGCAGGCTGGGCGCAGACGTTCGACGTCACATTCCGCAGACTACCGCTCACAAACCGAAGCGACGCTGGAGATCCCCCAGCTGACCAGGGGTGCGGGGTCCGGATCCAGGTTGACCCGCGCCCGGGACCCCCGCCTGCTGCGGCACGGCGCCCGTCGGCTGCTCGGCCATCAGCACCTCGGTGGACTGGAGCAGCACCGTACCGGCGCCCACGAACTCGAACTGGTGCTCCTCACCCGAAGCGCCTCCGATCCCCGTGAACGCTCGCAGCCCGCCCATCAGGCCCGTCATGTAGCCGTGGTCGTAGTGGTGGCACGGCGAGGGGCAGTCCGCCCAGCCCACCAGTGCCTGCGGGTCGACCCGCAGCGGCGGCTCCATGAAGACCACCGGGCCGTTGGACGCGGCGACGAACTTCCCCGTGCCGATCAGTGTCAGGAACCCCGGCACGATCGACTGCTTCAGCGCCAGCGTCGGCTGGTAGGCGAGGAGATTGCCGGACCGGATCGTCAGATTCCCGTTGTCCAGGTCGTACGAGTTCACGTCGAAGGCCCGGTCCGCGAGCAGCATCTTTCCGCTGCCCTCGGCCACCACCCAGTCGCTCGCGTGCAGCGGCGAGTGGAAGCTCGTACGGATCAGCCGCTCGAAGCGGCCGTGGCCGATGCCGTTGAACTCGATCCGCCCGTAGTAGGCGATCATCTTGCCCTTCTGCAGGAACCACTGGCTCCCCTTGAGCTCCACGCAGAAGGTGTACGCGTTGACGTTGTCGTCCGACGGCAGCGTCATCGGATCGAAGACCACGTGCGTGCTCACAGCTTCTCCTCCGACGCCTGGACGTACACCGCACCACTGCCGCTGAGCTCAAGCTGGAACGCCTCGCCGGAACCCCGCCCCACCATGTCGCGCCAGCCGAGCGCGGTGGAGAGCTTGTTGCGCACCTCGCCGTGGTGGGCGACGTATGCCTGCGGGTCCACGTGTACGTCGTGGCCCGGGGTGATCGGCAGCTCGATGACCCCGCCGTGCGCCATCACCGCCACCGCGCCATGGCCCTTGAGCGTGGTGGTGAAAAGGCCCTGCCCGCTCACCTGGCCGCGGACCATGCCCATCACGCCGCCCTGCGAGCCCATGAACATCGTGCCCTGCTGGAGCGTCCCGTCGAAGGCGAGCAGCCGGTCGGCCTCCACATAGAGGGTGTCCCCGGCCAGGTTGATCACCTGGATGTGGTGGCCGCCGTGGCCGAACATCACCGTGCCGCTTCCCTCGACCGTCATCAGCGGGGTCGCCTCGTTCGCCATCCGGCGACCGATCATCGACATGACGCCGCCCTGGCCGCCCTGGATGTTCGGCGTGAACGACACCTCGCCGCGGTAGGCCAGCATCGCGCCGCGCTGGCTGAACATCTTCTGGCCGGGGATCACCGTCGCCTCGACCATCTTCGAGTTGATCTCACGGAACGGCATCAGACATGGCCCCCGATCGTGTTCCGCTCGCTGGGCTGGACGTAGACGAGTCCCTCGCCCTCGAAACGGATCTGGAACGACTCGCCCGATCCCTCGCCCATCAGAGTCCGGAAGTTCACCCCGGACTGGAAGTGCTGTTGGAGGTTGCCCTGGTGGGCGATGTAGGCGCCCGGGTCGACGAAGAGCGGGTACTGGGCGGAGACCCGCAGGACCACGGCCGAGCCGTCCGACATGATCGCCGCCTGGCCCGTCCCCTCGACGGTGGTGGTGAACAGGCCGTTGCCCGTCGCGCCGCCGCGCAGCCCGGTGAAAGTGGTGCCGGTGCGCAGCCCGGCGTCGGTGCAGAGCAGATTGCTCGCCTCGACGTACAGCTTCTCGCCCCGCAACGAGACCAGGTTGATCTCGCTCGCACGGTCGGCGAAGAAACAGGTGCCCTGCCCGGTCACCTCCATCACGGTCATCTGCTCACCGGTCAGCCGGCGGGTCACCATGCCGCGCAGGCCCTCACCGCCGCCGGTCATCTTCTTGAACGTCATCCGGCCGTCGTACGCGACCATCGAGCCGTTCTTCGCCTTGACGGCGTCGCCGGTCAGGTCGACGGCGAGCGTCTTGCTGCCTTGGAGTCGGAACATTGCCACCCGGCGACGGTAGCGGCAGGGACCGTCGGCGGGACAGGGTCTGCGTCACGATCCGGCCCCTGAACCGGCCCTGATACGCATCCGGTACCGGATGCGGACGTAATGGGGACGTATCCGGTACGGAGCGGACGCGGCGAGAGGCCCCGGGCGCCGCCCCCGCTGCCGGACACCGCGGGCGGCGATGCCACAATGGGGGCCGCTTGTGCCTGCGTTCACAAGCTGTCACCGTCCTCCCACCGAAGGTGCCCCCGTGGACATCAAGACCGCTACCGCCCTGCACCGGCTGCGCCTCATCTCGATTCCCGAGGCACTGTCCTTCCCCGCGCTGATCCTCTTCGGCTCGGTCCTGAGCCGGATCTCCGACATCGACTTCCTGATGATGCCGCTCGGCATGCTGCACGGCGTGCTCTTCGTGATCTACGTCGTCCTGCTGCTGGACGTCTGGAACAAGACCAAGTGGCCGCTCAAGCGGGTCGCGTTCTTCTTTCTGCTCTGCGTGCTGCCGTTCGGCGGTCTGTACGGCGACAAGGTGCTCAAGCGCTACGAGGCCGACGGTGTCATCGCCGCCCGCGCCCGCCGGGAAGGCACGGTCAGCGCATGATCGTCGCCTTCTCCGTCAGCCCGCTGGGTGTCGGCGAGGACGTCGGTGAGTACGTCGCCGACGCCGTCCGGGTGGTCCGCGAGTCCGGGCTGCCCAACCGCACGGACGCCATGTTCACTTCCATCGAGGGGGAGTGGGACGAGGTCATGGACGTCGTCAAGCGCGCCGTCGAGGCCGTCGAGGCGCGCGCCGGACGGGTCTCCCTGGTGCTCAAGGCCGACATCCGCCCGGGTGTCACCGACGGTCTGACCTCCAAGGTCGAGACGGTCGAGCGCTACCTCGCGGACTGACGCCGCGGCCTGCCCCTCCCCGCATTCCGGTGAGCCTCCCGGGCGAGGGGCGGGTCAGGGAACCCAAGTTCATGCTGACTACGGTCCTGGACCGCGGTCGCGACGAGAAGTCCCCGGCGGTCGCGCTCCGATGGGCCGAGCCGTCGGTGGGTGGTGCGGAAGTGTCCGCCCCCTATCTGCTCGCCACCGCCGTCTTCGACGGGTCTCCGCCGGAAGGCCCGATCGCCAAGGGTGTGCCGGTACGAGGACCGCTCAGCACGCTGGGTCTGTGACCCGGGGGACGGCCCACGGCCCTGGTTCTGCGGAACGGCCGGCACCACCCGCTCACCCGTATTCGGACCGAAGTTCGAGACAGGGGGGACCGGCATGTGGTCAATGGGTAAGGTCGACGGCGTGCCGAAGCCGCTCAGTCTCCCCTTCGATCCCATTGCCCGCGCCGACGAACTCTGGCAGCAGCGATGGGGGCCGGTGCCCTCCATGGGGGCGATCACCTCGATCATGCGTGCGCAGCAGATCCTGCTCGCCGAGGTCGACGCGGTCGTCAAACCGTACGGACTCACCTTCGCGCGGTACGAGGCACTGGTGCTGCTCACCTTCTCCCAGGCCGGTGAGCTGCCGATGTCCAAGATCGGCGAGCGGCTGATGGTCCACCCCACCTCGGTGACGAACACCGTGGACCGGCTGGTGCGCTCCGGTCTCGTCGACAAACGCCCCAACCCGAACGACGGCCGCGGAACGCTCGCCTCCATCACCGACAAGGGCCGTGAGGTCGTCGAGTCCGCCACCCATGAGCTGAACGCGATGGAGTTCGGCCTCGGGGTGTACGACGCCGAGGAATGCGCGGAGATCTTCGCCCTGCTGCGCCCGCTGCGCATCGCGGCCCAGGACTTCGAGGAGGTCTGAGCGGACCCTCCGGGAGGGGCCGTTCCGACCCCCGGGCCCGCTGCAAGATCGCCCCGGGTGTCCGGTTACGCTCGATGGCATGAAACGCAGTGTGCTGACCCGCTATCGGGTGATGGCTTACGTCACCGCCGTCATGTTGCTGATCCTCTGCGTGTGCATGATCTTCAAGTACGGCTTCGACAAGGGTGAGGGACTGACCCTCGTCGTCTCCCAGATCCACGGCGTGCTGTACATCATCTACCTGATCTTCGCCTTCGATCTCGGCTCCAAGGCGAAGTGGCCGATGGGCAAGCTGGCCTGGGTGCTGCTCTCCGGCACCATCCCGACGGCCGCGTTCTTCGTGGAGCGCAAGGTCGTCCGCGAGGTCGAGCCGCTGATCGCGGACGCGTCCTCCGCCGTGACCGCGAAGGCCTGATCCGAACGGTCCGATCCGAACGGCCTGATTCGAACGGTCCGATCCGAGCGGCCTGATCCGAAAGCGTGATCCGAACCGCCCCGCGCGAAGCGCCGGGCGGTTTGTCATCGACATTTACTAGGACGTCCTAGTAAATTGATAGGCATGGACGCTGACGCGATCGAGGAAGGCCGCCAACGCTGGCAGGCCCGTTACGACAAGGCCCGCAAGCGTGACGCGGACTTCACCACGCTCTCCGGGGATCCCGTCGAGCCCGTCTACGGCCCCCGGCCCGGGGACGCGTACGACGGCTTCGACCGGATCGGCTGGCCCGGCGAGTACCCCTTCACCCGGGGGCTCCACGCGACCGGCTACCGCGGCCGTACCTGGACCATCCGCCAGTTCGCCGGCTTCGGCAACGCCGAGCAGACCAACGAGCGCTACAAGATGATCCTCGCCGCGGGCGGCGGCGGTCTGAGCGTCGCCTTCGACATGCCCACGCTGATGGGCCGGGACTCGGACGACTCCCGTGCGCTCGGCGAGGTCGGCCACTGCGGGGTGGCCATCGACTCCGCCGCCGACATGGAGGTCCTCTTCAAGGACATCCCGCTCGGCGACGTCACGACGTCGATGACGATCAGCGGTCCCGCCGTGCCCGTCTTCTGCATGTACCTGGTCGCCGCCGAGCGCCAGGGCATCGACCCTGCCGTGCTCAACGGCACGCTGCAGACGGACATCTTCAAGGAGTACATCGCGCAGAAGGAGTGGCTCTTCCAGCCCGAGCCCCACCTGCGCCTCATCGGCGACCTGATGGAGCACTGCGCGCGCGACATCCCCGCCTACAAGCCGCTGTCCGTCTCCGGCTACCACATCCGCGAGGCCGGGGCCACGGCCGCGCAGGAGCTCGCGTACACCCTCGCCGACGGCTTCGGCTACGTGGAGCTCGGCCTCTCCCGCGGCATGGACGTCGACACCTTCGCGCCCGGCCTCTCCTTCTTCTTCGACGCACACCTCGACTTCTTCGAGGAGATCGCCAAGTTCCGCGCGGCCCGCCGGATCTGGGCCCGCTGGATGAAGGAGACGTACGGCGCGAAGACCGACAAGGCGCAGTGGCTCCGTTTCCACACCCAGACCGCCGGCGTCTCGCTCACCGCCCAGCAGCCGTACAACAACGTCGTACGGACCGCCGTCGAGGCGCTCTCCGCCGTCCTCGGCGGCACCAACTCCCTGCACACCAACGCCCTCGACGAGACCCTCGCGCTCCCCTCCGCGCAGGCCGCCGAGATCGCGCTGCGCACCCAGCAGGTGCTGATGGAGGAGACCGGCGTCGCCAACGTGGCCGACCCGCTGGGCGGTTCCTGGTACGTGGAACAGCTCACCGACCGGATCGAGGCGGACGCCGAGAAGATCTTCGAGCAGATCAGGGAGCGTGGCACCCGGGCCCACCCGGACGGGCAGCACCCCATCGGGCCGATGACCTCCGGCATCCTGCGCGGCATCGAGGACGGCTGGTTCACCGGCGAGATCGCCGAATCGGCCTTCCAGTACCAGCAGTCGCTGGAGAAGGGCGACAAGCGGGTCGTCGGCGTCAACGTCGCCCTCGGCTCGGTCACCGGCGACCTGGAGATCCTGCGGGTCAGCCACGAGGTCGAGCGCGAGCAGGTCCGCGAGCTCGCCGCCCGCAAGGAGGGGCGCGACGACGCCCGGGTGACCGCCGCACTGGACGCGATGCTGGCCGCGGCCCGCGACGGCTCCAACATGATCGCGCCGATGCTCGACGCCGTCCGCGCGGAGGCGACCCTCGGCGAGATCTGCGGGGTGCTGCGGGACGAGTGGGGCACGTACACGGAGCCGCCCGGCTTCTGAGGCCTTGCGGGAGCCCCGCTGACCTCGATGGAATGGGGTGGATGACCCGGTGGGTCACCCACCCCTTTTCGTGGCCTCGCGGCGAAAGGACAGCAGGTGGAGATGTTCGGAATCAAGAGGGCGAGTGCGGCGGAGATCGCCGAACGGAACGATCGGGCCGGCAAGGTGGCCGAAGCGTTGACGACGGCCGGATTCCCCGTGCACCAGGACGAAAAGGTGCCTGCCGTGCTGGGCGCGCTGGTCTCGGTGGACCCAGCAGATGACTCCAGGGGAGGAGTCTTCGTCCAGTGGCTCATCGGCTCCTCCCTCAGCCGCGCCGCAGGGGAGAGCGCGCAGAAGGGCGAGATCCAGTCGCCGGCGTTCCGGCACTTCGGCTTCGTGACCGAGCACATGCACGCGACGTTGATCGCCATTCTCGGATCTGCGGGATTTCAGGCTGTTGATGCCGATGACGACATGAATCCCTTCCTGGTCCGGGTGGACGGCTGAACCCGGAGGGAGGGGCCGACTGGTCGGCGGGCCCCGGCCGGCCATGGCCCGGAGAGGCGAAGACCGTGATCGTCTCAGCCCCTGGGGGCCTCTCGTTCGGACCAGGCCGGATCAGGGAGCGGGGGCCGGCCTGATCCGAACGAAAGGCCCTAACCCGCCGCGGCCGCGCCCAGCCCCGCGAGGAGCAGCAGCGTGAAGCGCCGGGCCCAGTCGGCATCGACGGGCTCGGCGCTGACCAGGGCCCGGTGCACCACCGCACCGGCGATCACATCGAAGATCAGGTCGGCGGTCAGCGCCGCCGTGGCCTCGTCCGTCTCGACGGGCAACTCCCCGCGCTCCTGCGCCCGTCGCCGGCCCTGGAGGACAAGGCGCTTCTGCCGGTCCACGATCGAGTCGCGGATCCGGGTCCGCAGCGCCTCGTCGCGGGTCGACTCCGCGACGACCGCCATCAGCGCGGTCTGCGTCTCCGGCCGCTCCAGCAGCGCGGCGAACTGCAGCACCACCGCCTGCACATCGGCGGACAGGCTGCCCAGGTCCGGCAGTTCCAGCTCGTCGAAGAGCACCGCGACGGCGTCCACGACCAGTTCGTTCTTGCCGGCCCAACGCCGGTACAGGGTCGTCTTGGCGACCCCCGCGCGCGTCGCCACATCACCCATCGTCAGCTTCGACCAGCCGAGGTCGACCAGTGAGGCTCTGGTGGCCTCGAGGATCGCCTCGTCGGCCGCGATACTGCGCGGACGTCCCGTTCGTGAGGGTTTGGGGTGGCTGCGGCTCAGCATCCCGCGACCATACCCGCCGGTAGCTAGTTCCGGCCGACCTCGTTCGCCGTGAGACAGATCACCGAACACTCTTGTGCATCGAGCGTGAGAGCCAGTTACGCTACGGGTCGTAGCGTAAGAACGACGGCTCAGCCGTTGTGGCGCCACGAACGAGCAACAGCCACAGACGCCGGGTGGGGACCGGGCGTCGAACCGGGTCTTTCAGGGGCCCTCGGACCGTGTCTGTCCGTGCACCTCGCACACCGGCGGGGGCTGCGGACGGGCGCGGTTCCCGTAACGCTTTCCGGAACAGTGCGCCGAGGGGGGAGGATGTACGCATGCAGCCTAGGAACATGTCCATGAGCGGCGTCGTCGACCTCGCCGCGGTGAAGGCGGCCGGTGAGGCCAAGGTGAAGGCGGAGCAGGCCCGTGCCGAGTCCGCCCGGCAGGGTGGCCCCGCGGCCGTACCCGCTTCCTCCCTCGTCATCGACGTCGATGAGGCGGGCTTCGAGAACGACGTCCTCCAGCGCTCCGCCGAAGTCCCCGTCGTCATCGACTTCTGGGCCGAGTGGTGCGAGCCGTGCAAGCAGCTGGGTCCGCTCCTGGAGCGCCTGGCCCACGAGTACAACGGCCGCTTCCTGTTGGCCAAGGTCGATGTCGACGCCAACCAGATGCTGATGCAGCAGTTCGGGATCCAGGGCATCCCGGCCGTCTTCGCGGTCGTCGCCGGACAGGCGCTGCCCCTCTTCCAGGGCGCGGCCCCCGAATCCCAGATCCGGCAGACGCTGGACCAGCTGATCCAGGTCGGCGAGGAGCGGTTCGGGCTCACCGGCATCGCGGTCGACCAGGGTGCGGTGGACCCGGACGCGGACGCGGCCGCGGAGGCCCCCGAGGTGCCCGCAGGGCCGTACGACGCACTTCTGGAGGCGGCCGCGCAGGCGCTGGACGCCAATGACTTCGCCGGCTCCGTCCAGGCGTACAAGAACGTCCTCTCCGACGACCCGGCCAACAGCGAGGCCAAGCTCGGCCTCGCACAGGCCGAACTGCTGGGCCGGGTCCAGAAGATGGACCCGCAGCAGGTCCGCAAGGACGCCGCCGAGAATCCGGGGGACGCGGACGCGCAGATCGCCGCGGCCGACCTCGATCTGGTCGGCGGCCATGTCGAGGACGCGTTCGGGCGTCTCGTCGAGACGGTCCGACGGAATTTCGGCGACGACCGGGACCGGGTTCGGGTCCGCCTGCTGGAGCTCTTCGAGGTGATCGGTCCCGACGATCCGCGCGTCGGTGCCGCGCGCACCGCACTCGCACGCGTCTTGTTCTGATCTGACAACACGGCCGTGGCTCCCGGTGGGGGTCACGGCCGTTTTCGCGTTCTGGCGATAAGAGACCCCTCTGCTTTACCAAATCTTGATAAAAGCACGGCCTGTTACTCGCAGTAAATCGATCATTGCGATCTGTCCGATTTGAATCCCCAATGATGGCTTTCGTCTGCCGGGTCGAGGCAACCCTGTGTGGCTGCTCGGTGCCGTGCGGTCGTGGGTCGGTTATCGGGCCGTTACTAGCGAGTAACGAACCCCCTTGTGTCACGGCCCCGAATGGACCACGATCGGCCACGCTCGGTCCAATAACGCCACTCCGGCTGCCAGTCGGTGCGGCGGCTCTGTTGGGTCCCCACCGAGTGGGTCGGCGGCAGTGGCGCCGACTCCGGACAGGGGGGTTCCTGCTGACCCGCAGGGCCTGTCCGAAACAGGTTGCGCGAACGCGTGGCCAGTGGTTGTCGCTCGGGGGTGATCGCCGGTGATTCGGGCGCGGTTCAAGCCTCCGTTTGCAGGCGCTCTCCTTTCCGAGGACGTAGCACTTCTCCCATCCCAGGTCGGGCAGGATGCCAGGCCGGAGATGTACGTCCGAGAAGGAGGAAAAGTATGAGTTCCCAGGTTCGCGGTGGCACGAGATGGAAGCGTTTCGCTGTCGTCATGGTGCCGAGCGTCATAGCCACCGCCGCGGTGGGTGTGGGTCTGGCACAGGGCGCGCTCGCCGCGTCGTTCAGCGTGTCCGGCCAGCAGTTCAAGGTCAGCGCGGATGAGCTGGTCGGCCATGACTTCGTGCAGTACGGCAGTGTGGCGTCGGGCAAGAGCCTCAAGGGCGAGAAGCAGGATGCCCCGGTCGCCGTGTCGGGGTTCCACGACGCCACCATCACCAACATGTGCCAGTCGGTCGTCACTCCTGACCTGCCGTTCGGTATCGGCAGTGTCACGCTGAGGCTCAAGGCCGGTGACCCGAAGACGGGCGCCGAGAAGGTCTACGCCGAGGGTCTGTACCTCGATGTCTCGTCGCTCGAGGCGGACGCCGAGTTCAAGAACATCGACATCGGCGTTGCCGCCGGTTCACTGCCGCGTACGGAGAACGGCACGGGCATCCAGCCCAAGACTGCGGCCAACCCGTACGGGTTCTCGCAGCGGGCCGAGACCGCCACGCTGAAGAAGGTCAAGCAGCAGGCGTGGGCCACCACGGCAGGAACGTTCAAGCTGCCGGGTCTGAAGCTGTCGCTGTCCAAGGGCGTCCACGAGTGCTACTAGGCACTCACCCGGGCGGCCGGGGGCACTTCGCGTGCCCCCGGCCGCCCACCCTTCTCTTTCTCACAGCAGTACCGGTTCCAGGGAGCTGTTTTCCATGAGCCCCGAATCCACAGGGCAGAACGAGCACTACCTCACCACCTTCCGGCGGGAATTCCGCACCTGGCGGGGTAACCGGCCGTTCTGGGCGGGTCTGTTCACCATGCTGGGCGGCGTGCCCATCGCGTACTTCCCGTACGCGAACATGCACCTCGGCAACATGACACTGGCCATGTCCACCACCGCGGGCGCCGGATCGCTCATCATCGGGGTCCTGCTGATCACGCTTGGTCTGACGATGTGGTTCCACCACATCGTCCGGGTGTTCGCCGGTGTCGCGTCGATCCTGCTGGCACTGATCTCCATACCCGTCGCCAACATCGGCGGCTTCTTGATCGGCTTCCTGTTCGCCCTGATCGGTGGGGCACTCTCGGTGTCCTGGGTCCCGGGCGAGCCGAAGGCGGACGAGGCCGGACCGGCCGCGGGCGCTCTCGGAGCTCAGGAGCCGGACGGCATCTCGTTCGCGAAGGACGAGCTGTCCCCGGCGCATCCCGAGGCGGCGTTCCACGGCGTCCCCGAGCAGCAGCCGGCGCAATACGACACGACAGTTGAGGTCGACGGCGGGAGGCATCGTGCGGGGTGACGACAGTCAGGTGAACGCCCTGGAGGAGGGCGGGTTCCAGGAGCGAAGAGGGCCGCGCCACGCAGCCCCCAGGAAGTCGCTGCTGACGAAGCTGCACATGCCCTCCGGCAAGAAGGCGTTCGCGCTCGCCGCGATGCCGACGGCGGTCTTCGTCGGGATGGGGCTCACCCCCAAGCTCGCGATGGCCGACGACAACACGGACATCCCCTTCGCGCCCGGCCCCTGTGTGACGCGCTCCGACGAGCCGAGCGAGTCGGCGGAACCGTCGCCCTCGGCGTCGAAGACGCCGTCCCCGTCGGCCACCGGGAGCGCCGAGCCCACGCCGGACAAGAGCGACGAGGCGACCGGGAAGCCCACGGCCACCCCGTCGGCGTCGGCGAGCGCCACCGGCGAAGCGACGGCCGAGGCGGCCAGGAAGAGCGCCGACGCCCCGGCAGCGACGGCGAGCCCGAGTCCCACCCCCACGAAGTCGACGAACCCGCTCGACCCGCTGGGCCTGGGTGACAAGCTCAAGGACCTCTTCGACGGCCCGGACAAGGAGACGGCGAGCCCGTCCCCGAGCACCACCACGGCGGCCCCGGAGCCCTCGAAGTCCGCCACCGCGGAGGCCACGGACAAGGCTGCCGACAAGCCCGTCGAGAAGACTGCCGAGAAGGTCACGGACGCGGCGAAGGGCACGGTCGACAAGACCACCGACGCCATCCGTGAGGCGGCTGAGAAGGCCGGCAAGCCGGTCGAGGAGCTCGGCGAGGACGTCAAGGGACTCGACCCCAAGGCGGACGAGGACATCCCGGACGGCGCCAAGCCCTCCTTCCCGTGCCCGACCGCCGACCCGAAGGCCCTGGCCGCGGCCGATCTGGAGCAGGGCATCCCCCGTCTCCCGAACGACCCGTGGGTCCTGGAGACTTCGCTGCTCACTCTGAGCGGGCTCGACTACAAGGGCATCGTCGAGGTGGAGAAGGGCGACGGCAGCACGAAGAAGGTGCTGAAGTTCACCGCCTCCTCCATCGACATCAAGGACCTCCACCAGCTGACGGTCGGCCCGCAGCCGGGCGTGACCGGCCATGTGAAGGCGCGGAAGGGCTCCACGTCCACCATCCGCGACGGCGAGGTGACGATGTACACGGAGGAGCTGAAGGGCAACCTCTTCGGCCTCATCCCGATCACCTTCAGCCCGGAGACCCCGCCGCCGTTGAACGTGCCGTTCGCGTTCTTCACCAACGTGAAGCTGAAGCAGGCAGGCCAGTTCGGCGGGACGCTGACGGTGCCGGGTCTGCAGAACTACTTCACCGAAGGCACCGGCTGACGCACACGGACCCGTTCGGGAGCCGCACAACGACTGTGGCCGCACCCCCTGACAAGGGGGTGCGGCCACAGTCGTTGTGCGGCTGGGGATTCGTCCGTGCCCGGAACGCGGCGGGCCCGGAAGCCGCCATCTGAACGCCCGAGGGCGGTGCCCCGGTTCGTTCCGAACCGGGGCACCGCCCTCGCGTGTGCGGGACCGCTGTGCGGTCAGTCGCGGCTCTGGCCGCCCACGTGGTGCACGCGCACCATGTTGGTCGTGCCGGGGATGCCGGGAGGCGAGCCGGCCGTGATGACCATCGTGTCGCCGTTGCTGTAGCGGTTCAGCTTCAGCAGCTCCGCGTCGACCAGGTCCACCATGGCGTCCGTGTTGTCCACGTGCGGGACCACGTAGGCCTCGACGCCCCAGCTGAGGGCCAGCTGGTTGCGGGTCGACTCGTCCGTGGTGAAGGCCAGGATGGGCTGGGCCGCGCGATAGCGGGAGAGGCGGCGGGCGGTGTCGCCGGACTTGGTGAAGGCGACCAGCGCCTCACCGTTCAGGAAGTCCGCGATCTCGCAGGCCGCGCGGGCCACCGAACCACCCTGGGTGCGGGGCTTCTTGCCCGGCACCAGCGGCTGGAGGCCCTTGGAGAGCAGCTCCTCCTCGGCGGCGACGACGATCTTCGACATCGTCTTGACCGTCTCGATCGGGTACGCGCCCACGGAGGACTCGGCGGACAGCATGACCGCGTCGGCACCGTCCAGGATCGCGTTGGCGACGTCGGACGCCTCGGCGCGGGTCGGGCGCGAGTTGGTGATCATCGACTCCATCATCTGGGTCGCCACGATCACCGGCTTGGCGTTGCGCCGGCAGAGCTCCACCAGGCGCTTCTGCACCATCGGGACCTTCTCCAGCGGGTACTCGACGGCGAGGTCGCCACGGGCGACCATCACGCCGTCGAACGCCGCGATGATGCCCTCCATGTTGTCGACGGCCTGCGGCTTCTCGACCTTGGCGATGACGGGGACCCGGCGGCCCTCCTCGTCCATGACCTTGTGGACGTCCTTGACGTCGCTCGCGTCCCGCACGAAGGAGAGCGCGACCAGGTCGCAGCCCATCTTCAGGGCGAAGCGCAGGTCGTCGATGTCCTTCTCGGACAGGGCGGGGACGTTGACCGCCGCACCCGGCAGGTTGATCCCCTTGTGGTCGGAGATCACCCCGCCCTCGATGACGATGGTGTGGACGCGGGGGCCGTCCACGGAGACGACCTTCAGCTCGACGTTGCCGTCGTTGATCAGGATCGGGTCGCCCTTGGCGACGTCGCCGGGCAGGCCCTTGTAGGTCGTGCCGCAGATCGACTTGTCCCCGGGGACGTCCTCGGCGGTGATGACGAACTCGTCCCCGCGGACCAGTTCGACGGGGCCCTCGGCGAACTTCGCGAGGCGGATCTTCGGGCCCTGGAGGTCGGCGAGCACGCCGACCGCCCGGCCGGTCTCGGCGGCGGCCTTGCGGACCCGGTCGTAACGACCCTGGTGCTCCGCGTGGGAACCGTGACTGAAGTTGAATCGGGCCACGCTCATGCCGGCCTCGATCAGAGCGACGAGCTGCTCATGGGAGTCGACGGCGGGACCGAGGGTGCAGACGATTTTGGAACGGCGCATGAGGCGGATCCTATCGGTTTGTTTCGCTGCGGAATATTCCGTCTGGTGGAAGATACAAAGGGGCGCGGGGGTGCTCAGTTGTCGACCAGTGCGAAGGTCTGGCCGGCGATCTCCAGCTCCTCGTCCGTCGGCACCACGGCGACCGCGACCCGTGCGTAATTCGGCGAGATCAGCCGCGGTTCGCCGGACCGTACGGCGTTGAGATCCGCGTCCACCACGAGTCCGAGCTCCTCCAGACCCGCGATGGCAGCCTCCCGTACCGGAGCGGAGTTCTCCCCGACCCCGGCCGTGAACACGACCGCGTCCACCCGCCCGAGGACCGCCGAATAGGCGCCGATGTACTTCTTCAGCCGGTGCACGTAGATGTCGAAGGCGAGCGCGGCCCGCTCGTCGCCCGCGTCGACCCGGCGCCTGATCTCCCGCATGTCGTTGTCGCCGCAGAGGCCGACCAGCCCGCTCTTCTTGTTCAGCAGCACGTCGATCTCGTCGGCCGACATGCCCGCCACCCGCTTGAGGTGGAAGGTGACCGCCGGATCGATGTCTCCGGAACGCGTACCCATGACCAGCCCCTCCAAGGGGGTCAGTCCCATCGAGGTCTCCACGCACCGGCCGCCCGCCACGGCCGAGGCCGATGCGCCGTTGCCCAGGTGCAGCACGATGACGTTCACGTCCTCCGGGGCACTGCCCAGCAGCTCGGCCGTCTTGCGGGAGACGTACGCGTGCGAGGTGCCGTGGAATCCGTAGCGCCGGATCCGGTGGGCGTCGGCCGTCTCCACGTCGATCGCGTACCGCGAGGCGTACTCCGGCATCGTCGTGTGGAACGCGGTGTCGAAGACCGCCACCTGCGGCAGGTCGGGGCGCAGCGCCTGGGCGGTGCGGATGCCGGTGATGTTCGCCGGGTTGTGCAGCGGTGCCACCGGTACCAGGCGCTCGATCTCCTTCAGCACCTCGTCCGTGATCACGGTCGGCTCGGTGAACCGCAGCCCGCCGTGCACCACCCGGTGGCCGATCGCCGCCAGTTCGGGGGAGTCCAGCCCGAGCCCGTCGGCCGCCAGCTCCTCGGCCGCCGCCTTGAGCGCCGCCTCGTGGTCGGGGATCCGGCCGGTGCGCTCCCGGCTCTCGCCGCCGCCGGCCAGCGGGGTGTGGACGAGGCGGGAGGTCTCCTCGCCGATCCGCTCGACCAGGCCGGACGCGAGCCGGGAGTGGTCGCGCATGTCGAGGAGCTGGTACTTCACGGAGGAGGATCCGGAGTTGAGGACGAGCACCCGGCTCGCTCCGGTGCCTGCTGTGTCTTCTGCGGTGGGGGTGGTCATGCGGGTCGCTCCTCGCCCTGTGCCTGGATCGCCGTAATGGCCACGGTGTTGACGATGTCCTGGACGAGTGCGCCCCGGGACAGGTCGTTGACAGGCTTGCGCAGCCCCTGGAGGACCGGGCCCACGGCCACCGCGCCCGCCGAGCGCTGCACGGCCTTGTAGGTGTTGTTGCCGGTGTTCAGGTCCGGGAAGATCAGCACCGTCGCCTGGCCCGCCACCTCGGAGCCGGGCAGCTTCGTCGCGGCGACGCTCGGCTCCACCGCGGCGTCGTACTGGATCGGGCCCTCGATCATCAGGTCCGGGCGGCTCGCGCGCACCCGGTCCGTCGCCTCACGGACCTTGTCGACGTCGGCGCCCGACCCCGACGTCCCGGTCGAGTACGAGAGCATCGCGATCCGGGGCTCCACGCCGAAGCGGGCGGCGGTGACCGCGGACTGCACGGCGATGTCCGCGAGCTGCTCCGCGTTCGGGTCCGGGTTGACCGCGCAGTCGCCGTACACCAGGACCTTGTCGGCGAGACACATGAAGAACACCGACGAGACGATCGAGGCGTCCGGCTTGGTCTTGATGATCTCGAAGGCCGGCCGGATCGTCGCCGCCGTGGAGTGCACGGCCCCGGAGACCATGCCGTCCGCGAGCCCCTCCTGGACCATCAGGGTGCCGAAGTAGTTGACGTCCGAGACGACGTCGTACGCGAGCTCGACCGTCACCCCGCGATGGGCGCGCAGCTGCGCGTACCGCTCCGCGAAGGCCTGGCGCAGCTCGGAGGTCTGCGGGTCGATCAGCTGAGTGCTTGCCAGGTCGATGCCGAGGTCGGCGGCCTTCTTGCGGATGACGTCGGGGTCGCCGAGCAGGGTGAGGTCGCAGACGTCGCGCCGCATCAGTACGTCGGCGGCGCGCAGCACCCGTTCCTCCGTGCCCTCCGGCAGCACCACCCGGCGCCGGTCAGCGCGTGCCTGTTCCAGCAGCTCGTGCTCGAACATCATCGGCGTGACCCGGCCGCTGCGGGCGACCGAGATCCGGTCGAGGAGGGCTCCGGTGTCGACATGTCGCTCGAAGAGCCCCAGCGCGGTCTCGGCCTTGCGCGGCGTCGCCGCGTTCAGCTTGCCCTCCAGGGCGAAGAGCTCCCCGGCCGTGGGGAAGGAACCGCCGGCCACCGAGACGACCGGAGTGCCCGGTGCGAGTCGTGCGGCCAGCTTGAGTATCTCCTCGCCCGGCCGTTCGTTCAGCGTCAGCAGTACGCCCGCGATGGGCGGCGTGCCCGCGCTGTGCGCGGCCAGCGAGCCGACCACCAGGTCGGACCGGTCCCCGGGGGTCACCACGAGGCACCCCGGTGTCAGCGCCTTCAGCAGATTGGGCAGCATCGCACCGCCGAACACGAAGTCCAGCGCGTCCCGCGCCAGCCCCGCGTCGTCACCGAGCAGCACCGTGCCGCCCAGTGCCGCGGTGATCTGCGCGACCGTCGGCGCAGAGAGCGCCGGGTCGTCGGGCAGCACCGAACAGGGCACCGGCAGCGTGGCCGAAAGCCGCTCCGCGATCACCTCGCGGTCCGCGGAGGCCACCCGGTTCACGATCATCGCGAGCACGTCGCAGCCCAGACCGGCGTACGCGCGGTACGCGTTGCGCGTCTCGGCCCGCACGGACTCCGCGTCCTGGGCCTGGCCGCCGACCACCGCGATCACCGAGGCGCCGAACTCGTTGGCGAGCCGGGCGTTCAGCGCCAGCTCGTCGGGGAGCTGGGTGGCGGCGAAGTCGGTTCCGAGGACGAGCACCACCTCGTACTCCGCGGCCACCCGGTGGAAGCGCTCGACGAGCCGGGAGACCAGTTCGTCGGTACCCTGCTCCGCCTGGATCGCCGAGGCCTGGTGGTAGTCGAGGCCGTAGACGGTCCCCGGGTCCTGGGAGAGCCGGTAGCGGGCCCGCAACAGCTCGAAGAGCCGGTCGGGGTCGTCGTGGACCAGGGGCCGGAAGACCCCGACCCGGTCCACCTGACGCGTCAGGAGCTCCATGACTCCCAGATCGACGACCTGTCGGCCGTCTCCCCGGTCGATCCCGGTCACGTACACGCTGCGCGTCACGCGTGCTCTCCCGTCATCTCTTGTCCGGTATGTTGTCCGGTTCGAGTGATATCGCCTGTTTGACGATACCTGCGGGGACCGAGAGGCCGCCCGCCGGACGAAAGCCCCTGGTCGCGGCCGTCGTGGCCACCGCCGCAGCTGGTTCGGCCGCCCATGGAGCAGCCGAAAGCGCGAGGTACGGACCTGACGTGGGACAATCCTCGGGACTCACGGTACGGGGGATGACGCCGTTGCCCCGGCCCGCACAGCGCAGGACGGCCTCGGGGCCTTCCCGGCGGATGAGGGTCCAGCGAACAGGAGATACAGCACGATGCGCATCGGAGTTCTCACCGCAGGCGGCGACTGCCCAGGCCTGAACGCAGTGATCCGCTCGGTCGTGCACCGTGCCGTGGTGGGTCACGGCGATGAAGTCATCGGGTTCGAGGACGGGTTCAAGGGCCTCCTCGACGGCCACTTCCGCCCCCTCGACCTCAACGCGGTGAGCGGCATCCTCGCCCGCGGCGGCACCATTCTCGGCTCGGCCCGCCTGGAGCGCGACCGGCTGCGCGAAGCCGCCGAGAACTGCGCCGAGCTGAGCCGCCGTTACGGCATGGACGCACTCATCCCGATCGGCGGCGAGGGCACCCTCACGGCCGCCCGGATGCTGTCCGACGCGGGCATGCCCGTCGTCGGCGTCCCGAAGACCATCGACAACGACATCTCGGCCACCGACCGCACCTTCGGCTTCGACACCGCGGTGGGCGTCGCCACCGAGGCCATAGACCGGCTCAAGACCACCGCCGAGTCCCACCAGCGCGTCATGGTCGTCGAGGTGATGGGCCGCCACGCGGGCTGGATCGCGCTGGAGTCCGGCATGGCCGGCGGTGCGCACGGCATCTGTCTGCCCGAGCGGAAGTTCCAGGTCGAGGACCTGGTCAAGATGGTCGAGGAACGCTTCGCGCGCGGCAAGAAGTTCGCGGTCATCTGCGTCGCCGAGGGCGCGCACCCGGCCGAGGGCTCCATGCCTTACGCCAAGGGCGCGATCGACCAGTACGGTCACGAGCGCTTCCAGGGCATCGGCAACCGCCTCGCCGTCGAGCTGGAGACCCGCCTCGGCAAGGAGGCCCGCCCGGTCATCCTCGGCCACGTCCAGCGCGGCGGCACGCCGACCGCGTACGACCGGGTACTCGCCACCCGCTTCGGCTGGCACGCGGTGGAGGCGGCGCACCGGGGCGACTTCGGGAACATGACGGCCCTGCGCGGCAACGACATCGAGATGGTGCCGCTGGCCGACGCGGTCACGCAGCTCAAGACGGTTCCGCTGGAGCGGATGCACGAGGCCGAATCGGTCTTCTGACCGGTACGGGCGCGATGGGGCGACCAGCGGCCCCGGCAATCCCCAGCAGCGGGAGGGCCGGGGCCGCTCGCTGTTTTCCCCGGCGGGAGCCGCCCGGGCGGAGCATGTCCGGAGGGCGGGAGCCGGCCGGGCATGTCCGGAGAACCGTGCCGGGTCCGTTCCGCGTCCTTCACGGGAGCGAACGGATCCGGCGTACACAGAAGGCTCATCCCCATGCCCATGCACCACGACCGCACGGCGCCACCCGCGCACACGGGCCCGCAACGCGGCATCACCGCCACGGCCTTCACCGTCCTGCGGCGCAACCGCGGCGCTCTGGCAGGTGCGACGGGACGCGTCGTCGGCCTGTCCGGACTGGCAGGGCTGCTCGTGACGGCCGCGGTATTCGCGCTCGCATGGCCCCTGTTCACCCACATGCGCGACGAACGCGTCAGGTACCACCTGATGGAGGACCCCTACCTGCACGACCACACCGACCTGACCCTGGTCGCCCTCGTCACGCTCCCGCTCTTCCTGCTGATCCTCGGTACCGGCACCGCCGCCCTGCAGAGCGTGTGTTCGCGGGCGGTTGCAGCGGAGCCCCGCGGGTCCTCCCCGCGACTGCGGCCGGTGCTCGCCGTCTACGTGCTGCGCGGTCTGATCGTGTGGTCCCTGCCGCTGCTCGTCCTCTACGTGGCGGACCGTCTCACCGGCGACCACATCGACACCGAGGACGAGGTCCTGGCACGCGGATCGTGGCCCCACGCACTGGTCGAGGTCTCTCCCGTGGCCGCCGTGTTCGTCGCCGTACTGCTGCGCCTCGCCCTCACCCTCGCTCCGGCCGCCGCGGCCGACGGCCTGGGCGCCCGCGCGGCCCTGCGCCGTTCCTGGACACTGACGCGGACGCGTGCCGGAGCGGTCCGCGTCCTCGTCCTCGCGCTGCCGCTGGCCGCGGTCACCGCCGGGGTGCTCCGGCTGGTGGTACAGCTCGCGCTGCCGCTGCGGCCTCTCGTACGCGACCTGGTCGAGCGGGGCACGGGCAACTTCTTCGCCGCGTACTACGCGGGCATCCTCGCGCCCGTCATCGTCGGCATCCTGGTCACCGCGGCCGTGACGCTCCCCGTCATCTGCACCGCCTTCGCGGTCCTCCAGGGCCGGTTGCGGCCGCCGCGTGTCTCTCCCCGAGGCGCCGGGGCCACGGCGGACGCCACCGCCTGACCGGCCGGGTACGCACTACGCCTCCGCCGTGGCCCAGAACCGTTCCACGATCCCCGCCAGGAACGCCCGGCCGGCGTCCCCGCTCGCGCCCGGCCGTTCCGTTCCCGTGCTGCTCCAGCTGAGGGTGGACGCCATCCGCGCCTGGTAGTCCGAGTGCAGCCGCTCCAGCATCTCCTGCACCAGTGACCGGTCCACCGGCGCGAGCTTCGACACCGGCTTGACGTATGCCTGCCAGCGGGTCGTCACCGCGCTGCGCAGCAGTCCGGCCAGTTCCTCGTCCCGCCCGCAGGCCGTCACGAATTCGGCCGCGTCGAGTCCCAGCGCCTCGATGAGTGCCGCGGACTGGCGTTCGTTGCCGCGCCACCGGGCCGACTCCTCCATCCGCAGATACGAGGACACGGACATCCCCAGCTGCCCCGCCAGCTCGTCCGCGGTCAGATCCCGGGCGATCCGATGCTCGCGGAGCGTTCTGGCGGCGGTGAGGAGTTCGCCCGGGGCGCACCACAAGACCCCTGCCAGGGCGGTGAGTTCGTACTCGGTCGGCCGGGCGAGCCCGCGCTCCCAGTCGACGACCGTCTCGGCGCTGATCCGGAGTCCGTACTGGGCGCCGAGACCGTAGGCGACATGACCGGGAGCCATCCCCAGGGCCTCGCGCAGTCTGCGCGCGGCGGGGGCGTTGAAAGGCGGGGTGGGGTGCACGGCCCCACGGTAAGAGGCCGGGGGGCATATGACTACGGTGTGTTCGCCCGAGTTCACGGCTCGTAGGAACGTCCAGGCCGGGCGGCCTCTACCGGGTCACCGCGGACCCCGCTCAGCGCCCTTCCGCCAGCCACCGGTAGTGCAGCTCCGGGCGTCCGATCTGTCCGTACTGCGGACTGCGCACCGCCCGGCCGGCCGTCACCAGGTGTTCCAGGTAGCGGCGTGCGGTGATGCGGGAGATGCCGAGCTCCAGTCCGGCCGCCGCCGCCGTCACGCCGTCCGGGGCAGCCCGCAGCACACCGGTCACCGCCTCCAGGGTCGGGCTGCTGAGGCCCTTGGGCAGGCGGGCGGGCTGCGGGGTGCGCAGGGTGGCCAGCGCGCGGTCCACCTCGTCCTGGCCGCTCGCCTCACCGGCCGTGGAGCGGAACTCGGCGTAACGGACGAGCCGGTCGCGCAACGTGGCGAAGGTGAAGGGCTTCAGTACGTACTGGACGACGCCGAGCGAGACCCCCTCGCGGACAACGGCCAGATCGCGCGCCGAGGTCACCGCGATCACATCGGCCGCGTGCCCGGCCGCGCGCAGCGCGCGCAGGAGCTGCAGCCCGTGCCCGTCGGGCAGGTACAGATCGAGGAGCAGGAGGTCGACCGGGACACGGTCCAGGGCCCGCACCGCCTCGGCGCGGGTGTGCGCGACGGCCGCCACGGAGAATCCCGGGACGCGGTCCACGTACAGCTGATGGGCGTCGGCGGCGACGGGGTCGTCCTCGACGACCAGCACCTGGATCACGGGGTTCACAGGGCCGCCTCCTTCTGTGCGCTGTCCAGCGGCAGCCGTACGGTGAACTCCGCGCCGCCGTCCGGTCCCTGTTCCAGCCCCACGGCCCCGCCGTTGCGGTGCGCGGCCTGCCGGACGAGCGCCAGGCCGAGCCCGCGGCCGGCGCCGTGCGTCGACCAGCCGCGGCGGAACACCTCCGCGGCGTCGGCCGGTCCGACGCCCGCCCCGTTGTCGGCGACGCGCAGCAGGAGTTCCCCGTCGCCGGCGAGTGCGGTGACCGTGACCCGGGCGCGGGCCGGCCGGGGGCCCGTGCGCTGGACGGGGACGCCGCCGGCACCGGTGTCGGGGGTGCCGGTCACCGCCTCCGACGCCGCGTCCACCGCGTTGTCGATCAGATTGCCGAGGATGGTCACCAGGTCCCGCTGCGGCAGCGTCGCCGGCAGGGCGCCGTCGTCGATCAGGCTGTCGTCCGCAAGGACCAGCTCCACCCCGCGCTCGTTCGCCTGCGCGGCCTTGCCGAGCAGCAGTGCCGCGAGCACCGGTTCGGCGACCGCGCCCACGACCCGGTCGGTGAGGACCTGGGCCAGCTCCAGCTCCGCCGTGGCGAAGCCGACCGCCTCCTGCTCCCGGCCCAGCTCGATCAGCGAGACCACCGTGTGCAGCCGGTTCGCCGCCTCGTGCGCCTGCGAGCGCAGGGCCTGGGTGAACCCGCGCTCGGAGTCCAGTTCGCCGGAGAGCGCCTGGAGTTCCGTGTGATCCCGCAGGGTGACGACGGTGCCGCGCCGCTCCCCGCCCACCACCGGACGGGTGTTGACGACGATCACCCGGTCCGCCGTCAGATGCACCTCGTCGACCCGCTCCTCGGAGGCGAGCAGGGCCCCGGTCAGCGGGGCCGGCAGGTCGAGTTCGGCGACCCGGCGCCCGACCGTGCCGGGAGCCAGACCCAGCAGCTCGCGCCCCGCGTCGTTGATCAGGGCGATCCTGCGCTGCCCGTCGAGCATCAGCAGCCCCTCGCGCACCGCGTGCAGGGTGGCCTCGTGGTAGTCGTGCATCCGGCTCAGCTCGGAGGCGTTCATCCCGTGGGTGTGCCGCCGCAGCCGGGCGTTGATCACGTACGTGCCGAGACCGCCGAGCGCCAGCGCCGCGCCCGCCGCCAGCCCCAGCGCGCCCAGCTGGGCCCGGACCTGCGAGGAGACCCGCTCGACCGTGATGCCCGCACTGACGAGGCCGACGATCCTGCCGCCGTCCCGGATCGGCGTGACGACCCGTATCGACGGGCCGAGTGTGCCGGTGTACGTCTCCGAGAACGTCTCGCCGTGCAGGGCCCGCGCGGTGTGCCCGAGGAAGGTCTCGCCGATCCGCTCGGCGTCGGGGTGCGTCCAGCGGACCCGATGCGGATCCATGATCGTGACGAAGGCGATCCTGGTGTCCTTGCGGACCTGCTCCGCGTACGGCTGAAGCACGGCCGACGGGTCCGGGGTGCGGATCGCCTCCCGTACCGAGGGCGAACCGGCGATCGCCAGTGCGGCCGTCCGCACCTGTCGGGTCGCGGTCTCCTTGGCCTGGCTGCTGCCGGAGACGTACGCGAAGAACGCGCACCCCGCGACCACGGCTGCGACCAGCACCACCTGCATGGCGAAGAGCTGGCCCGCCAGGCTGCGCGGGCGGGTACGGGGGAGGGTGAAGCGCATGGCCACAGTCTGCCTGGCCGGAAACCAAGAGGGGCCGGCCACCGGGGGGGGCCGGCCCCTCTTGTGAACGAAATGCACGCAAGGGTGACCGGCGTCACAGGGGGCGGGATAGTCACCGGGGCCCCCAGGGACGGGGGAGGGACAAGATCGAGCCGAGGAGACCCCCGTGGGAGTGGCCGCCGCCAAGCGGGACCGTACGAAATATCTGTATCTTGCCGTGATCGCGGCGGTGGGGCTCGGCATTCTGGTGGGCCTCGTCGCTCCGGACGCCGCCGTCGAGCTCAAGCCGATCGGGACCGGCTTCGTCAACCTCATCAAGATGATGATCTCGCCGATCATCTTCTGCACGATCGTGCTGGGGGTCGGCTCCGTACGCAAGGCCGCCAAGGTCGGCGCCGTCGGCGGTCTGGCCCTCGGCTACTTCCTGGTGATGTCGACCGTGGCCCTGGCCATCGGCCTGGTCGTCGGCAACATCCTGGAGCCCGGCTCCAGCCTCCACCTCACCGAGGCAACCCGCGCCGCGGGTGAGGCGCAGGCGGGGGACAGCGAGTCCACCGCGGAGTTCCTGCTCGGCATCATCCCCACCACCATCGTGTCGGCCTTCACCGAGGGCGAGGTCCTGCAGACGCTGCTCATCGCCCTGCTCGCGGGCTTCGCGCTCCAGGCCCTGGGCTCGGCCGGCGAGCCGGTCCTGCGCGGCATCGGCCATATCCAGCGCCTGGTCTTCCGCATCCTCGCCATGATCATGTGGGTGGCCCCGGTCGGTGCGTTCGGCGCCATGGCCGCGGTGGTCGGCGAGACCGGCGTGGACGCGCTGAAGTCCCTCGCGGTCATCATGATCGGCTTCTACGTCACCTGCGCGCTCTTCGTGTTCGTGATCCTGGGCACGATCCTGCGCATGGTGGCCGGGGTCAACATCTTCTCCCTGCTGAAGTACCTGGGCCGGGAGTTCCTGCTCATCCTCTCCACCTCCTCGTCCGAATCGGCCCTGCCGCGGCTGATCGCGAAGATGGAGCACATGGGCGTCAGCAAGCCCGTCGTCGGCATCACCGTGCCGACCGGCTACTCCTTCAACCTCGACGGCACCGCGATCTACCTCACGATGGCCTCGCTCTTCATCGCCAACGCGACGGGCGACCCGCTGAGCATCGGCGAGCAGATCTCGCTGCTCGTCTTCATGGTGATCGCCTCGAAGGGCGCGGCGGGCGTCACCGGCGCCGGACTGGCCACCCTCGCGGGAGGCCTCCAGTCGCACCGCCCCGAGCTGGTGGACGGCGTCGGCCTGATCGTCGGCATCGACCGCTTCATGAGCGAGGCCCGCGCCCTGACGAACTTCGCGGGCAACGCCGTGGCCACGGTCCTCGTCGGCACCTGGACCAAGGAGATCGACAAGGAGCGGGTGGACCAGGTCCTCTCCGGAGCGATTCCGTTCGACGAGAAGATGATCACGGACGAGGGTCCCGCCGAGCCGTACGTCCCCGAGGCCAGGGACGGCGGCGAGGAGCAGCCCTCGCTCGCGAAGGTGTAACGCGTTGCCGATGCGGCCGGTACGGGACTCCCGTACCGGCCGCATCCGTGTGTGTCCGTCCGCCCGTCCGCCCTTGCCTTGACGCCGACGTCAAGGATTACCGTCGAGGCATGCGAATCGGGGAACTGGCCGAACGCGCCGGGACGACGACACGGACGCTGCGGTACTACGAGTCACGGGGCCTGCTGCCCGCACGCCGCGCGGAGAACGGCTACCGCACGTACGACGAGGGGGACCTGCGGCTGATCCAGCAGATCCGGACCCTTCAGGACTTCGGGTTCGACCTGGAGGAGACCCGGCCCTTCGTCGACTGTCTGCGCGCCGGCCATCCGGCGGGCGATGCCTGCCCGGCCTCACTGGCCGTCTACCGGCGCAAGCTCGGCGAGCTGGACGCGCTCATCGGCCAGTTGCAGTCGGTTCGTACGGAGGTGGGCGCCCAGCTGGCCCGCGCCGAGATCGAGGCCTCCGCCGAGCTGCCGGGCGGGCCCGAACCACGTTGTGAATTGAACTGGGAGGACGAAGGATGATCCACGCAGAAGGTGTCGCCGAGGTCACCGACACGACGTTCGAGGCCGAGGTGCTGGCAGCCGGTCTGCCGGTCCTGGTCGAATTCACCGCCGACTGGTGCGGCCCCTGCCGTCAGCTGGCCCCGGTGCTCAGCGCGATCGCCGAGGAGGAGACCGGCCGGCTCAAGGTGGTGCAGATCGACGTGGACCACAACCCGGAGATCACGGGCCGCTACGCCGTACTGTCGATGCCGACCCTGATGGTCTTCCAGGACGGCGAACCGGTGAAGTCGATGGTGGGCGCCCGCCCCAAGCGCCGCCTGCTCCAGGAGCTGGAGGACGTGCTGCCGGCGGCGGTCTGAGCACCGGCCCACACCCCGGCGGACAGCCCTTCGCGCATGGCTGTCCGCCGGCGTCCGTCAGCCTGGCACCGAGCCCGAGGAAGGACAGCCCGGCGAGCAGCAGGATCGCGCCGCCGACGTCGAGCATGGCCAGGGCGAGGAGCGAGCCGGCGACGCCGGGCACCAGGTCCACCAGGATCGAGCGGACCGAGCCGACCCCGGCGAGCTGGTTGGCATGCACGAAGTCCGACTCCCGCAGGGAGAGCACGGTGGAGAGCACGGTGGAGAGCACGGTGCGCGCATCCGGGCCACCCGACGAGGGCGCCCGCGAGGACGGAGTTGGGTAGCGACGGGCCGAGCGAGGCGGCCACCGCCATCGCCAGGATGATGACCGGGAAGGCGAAGACGACGTCGGTGATCCGCATCAGGGCCTCGTCGACCCAGCCGCCGAAGAAGCCCGCGAGACTTCGGTCGGGTACGGCATGTCGCCTCTCCCTGCCTTCCATACGGAGACGCCCGGGGGGAAAGGGGCCCGGGCCACGCCTTCGTGGTGCGGCCCCGGCCTCGCCCCGGCCTCGCCCCGGCCTCGCCCCGGCCTCGCCCCGGCCTCCCACCCCGCGACGCCGCCCCCGTCGCCGGACGCTCTCAGGCGACGGGAGGCATTGACGGCTGCTCCGAGTGCATCTAAATATCGGTGAGAGCGCTCTCAACGACAACCTTCCCGGCACCGTCCCACCGGAGGTTCTTTTGCGTACGAGCCGCACCACCCCCCACAGACGCACGACTGTCCTCGCCGCACTCACGGCCCTGGCCCTCACTCTGGCTGGAGTGATCACCGTCGCGGGCTCCGGGCCCGCCCGCGGTGACGTGCCGGCCACGCCCGGCTGGAACCTGCAGTGGAGTGACGACTTCAACGGCGCGAACCGCAGCCTGCCGTCCTCCGCGAACTGGCAGATCGACACCGGGCACGGCTACCCCGGAGGCCCCGGAAACTGGGGCACCGGGGAGATCCAGAACTACACCGCCGACCCCGACAACGTCAGCCTCGACGGCGGCGGCAACCTCCGCATCACCCCGCTCCGCGACAGCGCGGGCAACTGGACCTCCGGCCGCATCGAGACCAAGCGGGCCGACTTCAAGGCGCCGGCCGGCGGCACGCTGCGCATCGAGGGCCGCGTCCAGATGCCGAACGTCACCGGCAATGCGGCCCTCGGCTACTGGCCCGCCTTCTGGGCGCTCGGCTCCCCGTACCGGGGCAACTACTGGAACTGGCCGGGCATCGGCGAGTTCGACATCATGGAGAACGTCAACGGGATCAACTCGGTCTGGGGCGTCCTGCACTGTGGGGTCAACCCGGGCGGCCCCTGCAACGAGACCACCGGCCTCGGCAACAGCCGCACCTGCCCGGGGGCGAGCTGCCAGTCCGCGTTCCACACCTACCGCTTCGAGTGGGACCGCGCCGTCGCCCCGAACGCCCTGCGCTGGTACGTCGACGACCAGCTCTTCCACAGCGTCACCCAGAACCAGCTGGACGCCACGACGTGGGCGAACATGACGGACCACGCCGGCTACTTCCTCCTGCTGAACCTCGCGATCGGCGGCGCCTTCCCGAACGCGCTCGGCGGCTCCACCCCGACCTCCGAGACCGTGCCGGGCCGGCCCATGCTGGTCGACTACGTGGGCGTCTGGACCAAGGGCGGCGGAGGCACCACCGAGCCGCCGACCGATCCGCCCACGGATCCGCCGTCCGGCTCCTCCACCCTCGCCCTGCGCAGCGCCGGCGGTCTCGGGGCCACCCAGTCCACCGCCTCGTCGGTGACGGTCGCCTCGGCCGGGGGCGGCAACTACGACGGCGCCCCGCACAGTCCGCAGACCTTCACCGCAACCGGCATCACCCGGGCGTACGACGGCGGCTCGACCCAGTTCGACGTCTTCGCCGACTCGGGCACCGCCATCGCGAACGGGCAACAGGTGCGGGTGAGTTACGACCGTACGGGCGACGGGACCTGGGACCGCACGGAGACGTACCACTACTTCGCCACCGATCCGGTCAACGGGTACGAGCACTACACGCAGGCCAAGGGACTCATGTCGTCCACCGGGAGTCACGGAAACCTGGCCAACGGCACGGTGAAGGTCGAGATCTGGAACGCGATCGGCAATGGCTCGAGCACGGTGGGCGTCGGCAACCAGTCCGTCGTCCACATCCCGTTCGGATAGCGCGGCACACGCGGGTGGGGTCGTACGGGAACTCCCGTGCGACCCCACCCACCCGCTCCGTCCCTACGCTCAAGCGCCGGACACGGCAGCGCTGCCGGCCAGTTCGAACAGCTCACCCAGGGGCTTTCGACGGACCCGGTCACGTGGTGGCCGGCAGCCTTCGGATGACGGCCGCGGTGTCCCATGACAGGCTGGGCGCCGTGACTGACTCGATGGCGCGCCCGGGACAGCCGGTGACCGTCCTGCGGGACGGCCGACTTCAGGCCGCGGGCCTCAGGTGGGGGGACGTCGTCGCCTACGACTGGGGCTTTGAGAAGCAGCGGCAGCGCTGCATCCAGCGCAGCTTCGTGTTGCTCGACGACGGGATCCAGATCAATCAGCCGGTCCTCTTCCCTCCCGAGCAGCAGGGCTGGTGGTACTGCGACCTGGTGGCTGTTGCCCAGGACGGCGAGCTGCTACGGGTCGACGACCTGTGGATCGATGTCGTTGTCGGGCCGCCTGACCACCCCTACCGCCTCCTCGACCTCGACGAATTCGCCACGGCGATGGCCGACGGCCGACTGAGCCCTGCTGAGGCCGCGGACGGCTTGATCCGCACCCAGCGCTTCCTGGACCGGCGGTTGAACCGCCGGCACGAAGTGGAGCGCAGCTGGCCGGACTTCCCGCCCGCCGAGGTCACGGCCCTGCTGTCCGTCGACCTTCCTCGCGATTGGGCGCTCATGGAGAGCTGACGTGACTTCTTCGGGGATCCGGGACGGGGTCAGGTGAACGGACCTGGCCCCGGGGCAGATCAGGTGGACCCGGGGAGGTGCAGCCGCCGCCGGCCAGGTGCTCAGCGGGCAGCAGCCCGCGACGGGCCAGGCGGGCAGGAGAGTTCCTTCCGCATCAACGTGCACATCGTCTCGTGGCGGCGCAACGATCCATCGGGGGCCTGCTCGTCCCACGCGTCCAGCTCGCGGCCGTACGCGACATAACCCAGCCGTTCGTACAGAGCACGCGCCCGGGGGTTGCTCTCCTCCACGGCCAGCTCGGCGTGGAGCAGGCCGCGGTCCCTGATCCGCTGTTCCGCGGCTTCGACGAGGAACGCGCCGATCCCGCACGACTGCAACGCGGGGTGGACCGCCAGCTGCCAGAGCGTGCCTGCGCCTTCCTTGACCCGGTAGTCGACGCCGCCCTTCGCCACGGGGATGTCCGTTGCGGGGCAGACCGCAAGGTAGTCGACCTCACCGGTCCGGGCGCGTTCCAACTGCCCGGCGACGCCGACCAGGTGGTGCTCGGACCCTGACCACCCGCACGATGCGAGGTCCGCATGCGTCAAATCGCGGACTGACAACTTCAGTACCACATCGATCATTTCCGTACCTCCGGCAAGACAGCATCCACGCCGGTCACCCGGGACGCAAAGCCGTTTCCCCGCCGGGAGAGACAGCCGTCGGGGGAGTGGGGCCGGGCCGGTGGGAGCGCACCCCGCCCCCACCGGCCCGGCCCCGTTCCGACGTCACCCGGTCAGGCGGGCCGCAGCCACACCGTCGCCAGCGGCGGGAGCGTCAGCGTGATGCTGGTGTCCCTGCCGTGCGCCGCCACCGCCTCCGGCTTCAGCGCCTCCTCGTTGCGTACGTCGCTGCCGCCGTACCGCAGCTCGTCCGTGTTGAGGACCTCCACCCAGGCCTCCGGCCCGTCCGGTACCCCGATGCGGTAGTCGTTCCGCACCACCGGGGAGAAGTGGGAGACGGCGATCAGCGGCGATCCGTCCGCGTCGTAGCGCACGAACGCGAAGGCGTTGTCCTCCGCGGCGCCGCCCTCGATCCAGCTGAAGCCCTCGGGAACGGTGTCGCACTGCCAGAGCGCGGGCGTCGCCCCGTACACCGTGTTCAGATCGCTGACCAGCGTCCGTACGCCCCGGTGGTCGCTCTCCGCCGCGTACGACGGGTCGAGCAGCCACCAGTCCGGGCCGTGCCCCTCCGACCACTCCGCGCCCTGCGCGAACTCCTGCCCCATGAAGAGGAGCTGCTTGCCGGGGTGGGCCCACATGAAGCCGAGATAAGCGCGGTGGTTGGCGCGCTGCTGCCACCAGTCGCCGGGCATCTTGCTGACGAGCGACCGCTTGCCGTGCACGACCTCGTCGTGCGAGATCGGCAGGACGTAGTTCTCGCTGTACGCGTACACCATCGAGAAGGTCATCTCGTTGTGGTGGTACTTGCGGTGCACCGGCTCCTTCGACACGTACTCCAGCGAGTCGTGCATCCAGCCCATGTTCCACTTCAGCCCGAAGCCGAGGCCGCCGAATCCGCCGGGGCCCACATGATGGGTGGCGCGGGTGACGCCGTCCCAGGCGGTGGACTCCTCCGCGATCGTCACGACGCCGGGGTTGCGGCGGTAGACCGTCGCGTTCATCTCCTGGAGGAAGGCGACGGCGTCCGGGTTCTCCCGGCCGCCGTGCTCGTTCGGGGACCACTCCCCGTCCTCGCGCGAGTAGTCGAGGTAGAGCATCGAGGCGACCGCGTCGACCCGCAGCCCGTCGATGTGGAACTCCTCGCACCAGTACGTGGCGTTGGAGACGAGGAAGTTGCGCACCTCGGTGCGGCCGTAGTCGAATTCGAGCGTGCCCCAGTCCGGGTGGGCGGCCCGCTGCGGGTCCGAGTGCTCGTACAGCGGGCGGCCGTCGAACTCGGCGAGCGCCCAGTCGTCACGCGGGAAGTGCGCGGGGACCCAGTCGACGATGACGCCGATCCCGGCCCCGTGCAGCGCGTCGACGAGGAAGCGGAAGTCGTCGGGCGAGCCCATCCGGGACGTCGGGGCGTAGAAACCGGTGACCTGATAGCCCCAGGAGCCGCCGAAGGGGTGCTCGGAGACCGGCATCAGCTCCACGTGGGTGAAGCCCAGATCGCGTACGTATGCGGGGAGTTGCTCGGCAAGCTGACGGTAGGTGAGACCGGGCCGCCAGGACGGCAGGTGCACCTCGTAGACCGAGAGCGGTGCCTCGTGCACGGGTACGTCCCCGCGGTGGGCCATCCACTCCTGGTCCTGCCACACGTGGTGCGCTGCCGTCACGACCGAGGCGTTGGACGGCGGGACCTCGGCATGGCGGGCCATCGGGTCGGCGCGCAGCGTGTGCGAGCCGTCCGGGCGGCAGATGTCGAACTTGTACAGCGCCCCCTCCCCGATCGCCGGCAGGAACAGCTCCCACACCCCGGTGGAGCCGAGCGAACGCATCGGGAAGCCGGTGCCGTCCCAGTAGTTGAAGTCCCCGCTGACCCGCACCCCGCGGGCGTTGGGCGCCCACACCGTGAACCGGGTGCCGGTGACGCCCTGGTGTTCCATGGTCCGGGCACCGAGCGCGGTCCACAGCTCCTCGTGCCGGCCCTCGCCGATCAGATGCAGATCGAGATCGCCGAGCGCGGGCAGGAAGCGGTACGGGTCGTGGATCTCGATCTCGTTGTCGTCGTACGCCACCAGGAGCCGGTACTCGGGGACCGCGGGCATCGGCAGGAGCCCGGAGAAGAACCCGTCGCCGTCGTCGAGCAGCTGGGCCCGCAGCCCCTTGGCGAGCACGGTGACCGAGCGGGCGAACGGGCGCAGCACCCGGAAGGTGACTCCGCCGCGGATCTGGTGGGCGCCGAGCAGCTCGTGCGGGGCGTGGTGCTCACCCGCCAGGAGCCGTGCCCGGTCCCCGTCGTCGAGCACCTGGGCCGGGCGGACTCCCTGCCCGCCCGCGCGGCGGGGACGAGGCGGGGCCGCTGCCCGCTTCGCCCGCTTGACCGGCGGGGCTGCGGCCCCGGCGGGCGGTGCGTCAGCCTCCACCGGTGCGAGGGTCCCGGTGGCCGGGCCGGCGGCGGCGTCCGCGTGCTCGGCGGGGGCCGCGGACAGGGGGGCCACGGAAGGGGGGGCGTCGGTGGTGGGCTGGGCGGGATCGGACGCGTTGCGGGACGGCTTGCGGGCGGTCACAGGGACAGCCTCCTCGGAGGGTGTGGATGGGGGGGCGGGCGGAAGGGGGGCCCGGCGGGCCGGACGCGGTACGGGAGGGCCTTGCCGCGTCAGTCGGCGTCGGCCGCCAGGCGGTGGATCGCGGCCATCGGGACCGGAAGCCAGTCGGGCCGGTGGCGGGCCTCGTACAGCACCTCGTAGACCGCCTTGTCGGTCTCGTGGGCGCGCAGCAGCTCCGGCTCGTCGCGGGGGTCGACGCCCGCGGCCTGCGCGTAGCCGTCGCAGTAGGCGGTCCGGCAGCGCGCCGCCCATGCGGCGTTCCAGGGCCGGTGCGAGCGGGCGGCGTAGTCGAAGGAGCGGAGCATTCCGGCGATGTCGCGCACCGGCGGCTGGGGGCTGCGGCGCTCCGGGAGCGGGCGGGCCGGTTCGCCCTCGAAGTCGATCAGTGACCAGAAACCGTCGGTCCCGCGCAGCGTCTGGCCGAGGTGGAGATCGCCGTGCACCCGTTGGGCGGCCCAGCCGTGGCCCCGGTGGCCCAGTGCGGTCACGGCGTCGAAGGCGGCTCGCAGCCCGGGTACGTACGGGACCAGTTCGGGCACCGCGTGGGCGGCCGCCTCCAGCCGTCGCACCATGGCGGCGGCCAGCTGATCGGTCTGGGAGCGTTGCAGCGACGGCGTGGGCAGGGCGGCGGCGAGCGCGGTGTGCACCTCGGCGGTGGCCCGGCCCAGGGCGTGGGCCTCGCGCGTGAAGTCGTCGCCCGCCGCCAGTGCGTGCAGGGCGAGCTGCCAGCCGTCCTGGGCGCCGGGCAGGAAGGGCTGGAGCACCCCGAGCGTGAGACGTTCCGGCGCGGCGGCCTCGAACCAGGCGACCGGTGCGGGGACGCGTCCGCATCCTTCACGGGCGAGCGCGAGGGGCAGTTCCAGATCGGGGTTGGTGCCGGGGAACACCCGGCGGAAGATCTTGAGGATGTAGGAGTCGCCGTACACGAGCGAGGAGTTGGACTGCTCGGTGTCCAGCACCCGGGGGGTCAGCCCGGCGGGGATCGGCTCCGCTCCCCGGTCGAAGCGCAGGCAGCCGAGCCCGCCGGGGGTGCGCAGCCGCTCCAGCAGCAGGGAGGCGAGGCGCGGGTCGTGCAGGCCGTCGTAGACGGTGCGGCCGGCCAGCGGCCCGTCCGGCACGTGCCCGATGAGGGCGGGTGCCAGCCGCTGAGGCAGCGTGGACCGCACGCCGAGCAGCAACTGGTAGCAGTCCGGAGGAGGCTGGGCCGGCATTGTGGGCTGATGTGCCCTCACCAGGAGGTGGAGGAGCCCGGGACCGGTTTCGGCCGCGCCGGGATCCACCGGCAGTATCTCGGTCGCCGAGACGAGTGAGAAGGCGGTGATGGGCCGCCCCTTGCCCGCGAACCACCGCTGCCGGGGCAGCCATTCATGCAGCAGCGGTCCGAGAGACGGGAGCAGGGCTGTGCTGTTCGCCAGGGTGACCTGAGCGGATGCAGCCTCCGACATGGCATCGCGTCCTTTCCCCGGGCACACCACAGGATGCGAAGAGTGTCCCGGATTGCGGCTTTGGCTGTCCGGCTGTGCGGGACGTGTCGGGTCAGGATGGTCCGTACGGACTCGACTCGGAGTGATCGAAACGCCAGGAAGATCCAAGAAGGCTACGGAAGTGCTCGATATGGGGGGAAGAGTGCCCCGTGCGGGGCGGTAGAAACCGCCCCGCAGGTGCCGGCCGGTCTCAGCTCGGCGGTGCGTCCTTCCGCAGCCGGAACCAGTAGAAGCCGTGTCCCGCGAGAGTCAGCAGGTAGGGCCACTGACCGATGGCGGGGAAGCGCACCCCGCCGATCAGCTCCACCGGATGACGCCCGTTGAAGGACCTCAGATCGAGCTCCGTCGGCTGCGCGAACCGCGAGAAGTTGTGCACGCACAGCACGAGATCGTCCCCGTGCTCACGGGTGAAGGCGAGCACGGCGGGGTTGGAGGAGGGCAGTTCGTTGTACGAGCCGAGCCCGAACGCCGGGTTCTGCTTGCGGATCTCGATCATCCGCCGCGTCCAGTGCAGCAGCGACGACGGCGAGGCCATCGCCGCCTCGACGTTGGTGACCTGGTAGCCGTAGACCGGATCCATGATCGTGGGGAGGTAGAGCCGCCCCGGATCGCTGGAGGAGAAGCCGGCGTTGCGGTCGGGCGTCCACTGCATCGGGGTGCGTACGGCGTCCCGGTCGCCCAGCCAGATGTTGTCGCCCATCCCGATCTCGTCCCCGTAGTAGAGGATCGGGGAGCCGGGCAGGGACAGCAGCAGGGCGGTGAACAGCTCGATCTGGTTGCGGTCGTTGTCCAGCAGGGGCGCGAGGCGGCGGCGGATCCCGATGTTGGCCCGCATCCGCGGATCCTTGGCGTACTCCGCGTACATGTAGTCGCGCTCTTCGTCCGTGACCATTTCGAGCGTCAGCTCGTCGTGGTTGCGCAGGAAGATGCCCCACTGGCAGCTCGACGGGATCGCCGGGGTCTTGGCCAGGATTTCCGAGACCGGGTAGCGGCTCTCGCGCCGTACGGCCATGAAGATCCGCGGCATCACCGGGAAGTGGAACGCCATGTGGCACTCATCGCCGCCGGCCTGGTAGTCGCCGAAGTAGTCGACGACGTCCTCGGGCCACTGGTTGGCCTCGGCGAGCAGCACGGTGTCCGGGTAGTTGGCGTCGATCTCCTTGCGGACCCGCTTGAGGAAGCCGTGGGTCTCGGGGAGGTTCTCGCAGTTGGTGCCCTCGCGCTGGTAGAGGTAGGGCACGGCGTCGACCCGGAAGCCGTCGATGCCGAGGTCCAGCCAGAAGCGCAGCGCGGAGATGATCTCCTCCTGCACCGCCGGGTTCTCGTAGTTGAGGTCGGGCTGGTGCGAGAAGAACCGGTGCCAGTAGTACTGCTTGCGCACCGGGTCGAAGGTCCAGTTGGACGTCTCGGTGTCGACGAAGATGATCCGGGCGTCCGGGAACTGCTTGTCGTCGTCGGCCCAGACGTAGTAGTCGCCGTACGGACCGTCGGGGTCGGTGCGGGACTGCTGGAACCAGTCGTGCTGGTCGCTGGTGTGATTCATGACGAAGTCGATGATCACGCGCATGCCGCGCTGGTGCGCGGCGTCGACGAACTCGACGAAGTCGGCGAGGTCGCCGAACTCCGGCAGCACGGCGGTGTAGTCGGAGACGTCGTAACCGCCGTCGCGCAGCGGCGACTTGAAGAACGGCGGCAGCCAGAGGCAGTCGACGCCCAGCCACTGCAGATAGTCCAGCTTGGCGGTGATGCCCTTCAGGTCTCCGATGCCGTCGCCGTTGGAGTCCTGGAAGGACCGGACGAGGACCTCGTAGAAGACAGCACGCTTGAACCAGTCGGGATCGCGGTCCTTGGCCGGGGTGTCCTCGAAAAGGTCGTGGACGGGCTCATTGACGATCATGGTGTGGGTGACCCTCCGGTCGGCGGGGACGGTCGCAGGACGGCGATGTGCGCGGGCGTGACGCCCGGCTCCAGACGCACATAGAAGGTCCTGCCCCAGTGATAGGAAGTGCCGGTGAGCTCGTCGCGCACCGGCACGCTCTCGTGCCGTTCGAGGCCGAGTTGCGGCATGTCCAACGAGACGGTCGCCTCCTGGGTGTGGTGCGGGTCGAGGTTGACGACCGTCAGAACGATGTTCGAACCGGAGCGCTTGCTGTACACGAGCAGGGCGTCGTTGTCGGACGCGTGGAAGTGCACGTCACGCAGCTGCTGCAACGCCGGATGACGGCGCCGGATCCGGTTGAGTGCGGTGATGAGCGGGGCCAGCGACCGGCCCTCGCGCTCGGCGGCTTCCCAGTCCCTGGGACGGATCTCGTACTTCTCCGAGTCGAGGTACTCCTCACTGCCGTTGCGGACCGGGGTGTTCTCGCACAGCTCGTACCCCGCGTACACCCCCCAGGACGGGGAGAGGGTCGCCGCGAGCACCGCCCGTGCCTCGAAGGCCGGCCTGCCGCCCTCCTGGAGATGGCCGGGAAGGATATCGGGGGTGTTCACGAAGAAGTTGGGCCTCATGACGGAGGCCGATTCGCCGGACAGCTCGGTCACGTACTCCGTGATTTCCTGCCGGGTGTTGCGCCAGGTGAAGTAGGTGTACGACTGCTGGAATCCGATGGCGGCAAGGGTGCGCATCATCGCCGGGCGCGTGAATGCCTCCGCCAGGAAGATCACATCGGGGTCGGTGCGGTTGATGTCGGCGATCACCTTCTCCCAGAAGATCACCGGCTTCGTGTGCGGATTGTCGACCCGGAAGATGCGTACCCCGTGATCCATCCAGAAACGCAGGATGCGTACGGTCTCCGTGACGATCCCCCGGAGATCCTTGTCGAAGGCGATCGGATAGATGTCCTGGTATTTCTTCGGCGGATTCTCCGCGTAGGCGATGGTGCCGTCCGCGCGGTGGTGGAACCACTCGGGGTGTTTCTCCACCCACGGATGGTCGGGCGAGCACTGGAGGGCGAAGTCCAGTGCGATCTCCATGCGCAGGGTACGGGCCGTATCGACGAAGTGATCGAAGTCCTCCAGGGTGCCGAGATCCGGGTGGACCGCGTCATGGCCCCCCTCGGCGGAACCGATCGCCCACGGCACACCCACGTCGTGCGGCGCGGGAGAGAGGGAGTTGTTGGGGCCCTTGCGGTGGGTGGTGCCGATGGGGTGGATGGGCGGGAGGTAGACCACGTCGAACCCCATGGCGGCGACCGCGGGCAGCCGTTCGGCCGCCGTGCGGAACGTGCCGCTGATGATCCGGGGCGGCTTCGGGGCGGCTGCCCCCTTGACCGTACGACCCTTGCGGGGCCCCTTGGCCGGTTCGACCCTCGCCCCCTCGGAGCGGGGGAACAGCTCGTACCAGGAGCCGAACAGCGCGCGCCGGCGCTCGACGACGAGAGGGTGCGGGCGTGACGCGGTGACCAGCTCACGCAGGGGGTGACGGGCCAGCGCGGCGGACGCCTCGGGGGCGAGGGCCGCGGCCAGCCGGGCAGCGGCCGGCCGGGACTCGTCGCGCAGGGCGTCGACCGCGGCCAGCACCGACTCGCGTCCGTCCCGCTTCGGTACGCCCTCGGCGGCCCGCTCGAACAGCTCGGCGCCCTCCGCCAGGACGAGTGCGGTGTCGATCCCCGCCGGGATCTTGATCTGCGCCGCGTGCCGCCAGGTGGTGACCGGGTCGCTCCAGGCCTCGACCGTGTACGTCCAGCGACCCTCCACCTCAGGAGTCACCTCGGCGCCCCAGCGGTCGGTGCCCGGAGCGAGCTCGCGCATCGGCGTGAAGGGGCCGGGGCGCCCGCTCGGGTCCCGCAGCACGACATCGGCCGCGACCGCGTCATGACCTTCGCGGAAGACGGTCGCGGTGACCTGGAAGGTTTCTCCGGCGACGGCCTTGGCGGGCCTTCTGCCGCAGTCGACGAGCGGCTGGACATCGAGGACGGGAATGCGACCGATCATGAAATCACCTGGGGACTGGAGCTCGGACTCGACAGGGCGCGAAAGGGGCGCGGAGGGCTGGATGCGCGCGCCGCGATGGTGGGGTTCGGTCCTTTCTAGCTGCTCCGTCGATGACTGATGGGGTGTGGGCATGGCCGCTCCTGTCCGCGTTCACTCGAATGGCACTCGAATGGATGAGGCGGGTGGTCCGGTGCGCCGGTGTGGACCGAATGCGTACGGCGTCCGTACCGATTGCATACGAACCAAGTGCGGATCGCCGGTGGACGGGGGATGAATCGTGCGCGGGGCTGTTACGGATCGCTTTCGGCTCTCATCCGAATGCATGTATCCGGGTACCGGAGAAGCCTTCCCACGGATCTCGGTGGGCCAATCCGGCGGTGTGTTAACTACTCGGGCGTATCTGTGACAGTCCGAATGCGCCGGGCTCCGCCGCGCGTGCGCGGGATTGGGCGGAACCGGCGCACGCGGGGCGGTACGGGCGCCACAGGGCAGCTTTCCCTGTGACGCGAAGGCCCACAAGGCCGCACGAGGTGAGGGAATCGGCCATAACGCCTGTGACGGATGTGCCTGGATCTGCGGGCGGTGCGGGACGGGACGCGAGAGGCGCCGTATCCGGGGGTGGTGCGGGACGGGGCGCGAGAGGCGCCGGCGGCAGGGGCGGCCGGACCGCCCGGGGTCGCACACCCCGAGCCCGTCGCGCGCCGTGGTTGCGGGATACCGCACACCGCTACCGTCGAGGGTGACGGAGCGGCGCACACAGCGGTGCGTCCCCTCGGATTCGTACGTCCCCTGTAAAGGTGGAATACGTGAAGGCCATTCGTCGATTCACCGTGCGTCCCGTCCTCCCCGATCCCCTTCAACCGCTCAGCGACCTCGCGCGCAACCTGCGCTGGTCCTGGCACACCGAGACCCGTGAGCTCTTCCAGGCCGTCGACCCGGTGGCCGGCCGGACGGCGGAGTGCGACCCCGTGCGCCTGCTCGGTGCCGTGTCCGCCGGACGCCTTGCCGAGCTGGCCCGGGACGAGCAGTTCCTGCACCGTCTGACCGAGGCGTCCGCCGATCTCCGGGAGTACCTGGAGGGCCCCAGGTGGTACCAGGAACAACGTGCCCAGGGCGACGGGCTCCCCGCCGCCATCGCCTACTTCTCGCCCGAGTTCGGAGTGACGGCGGCCCTGCCGCAGTACTCCGGCGGGCTCGGCATCCTCGCCGGAGACCATCTGAAGGCCGCCAGCGACCTGGGCGTTCCGCTCATCGGCGTCGGCCTGCTCTACCGCCACGGCTACTTCCGCCAGAGCCTCTCCCGCGACGGCTGGCAGCAGGAGCGCTATCCCGTCCTCGACCCGAACGAACTCCCGCTCACGCTCGTGCGCGAGCCCGACGGGACACCCAGCCAGGTCGTCCTCGCCCTCCCCGGCGGCCGCTCGCTGCACGCCCAGATCTGGCAGGCCCAGGTGGGCCGGGTGCCGCTGCTCATGCTCGACTCCGACGTCGAGGACAACGCCCCCGTCGAACGCGAGGTCACCGACAGGCTCTACGGCGGCGGCAGCGAACACCGGCTGCTCCAGGAGATGCTGCTGGGCATCGGCGGGGTGCGCGCGGTGCGGACCTACTGCCGCCTCACCGGGCATCCGGACCCCGAGGTCTTCCACACCAACGAGGGGCACGCCGGCTTCCTCGGACTCGAACGGATCCGGGAGCTCTCCGGAACCGGCCTCGACTTCGACTCCGCGGTGGAGTCCGTCCGCGCCGGCACCGTCTTCACGACCCACACCCCGGTCCCGGCCGGCATCGACCGGTTCGACCGCGAACTGGTCGCCCGTCACTTCGGCGACGACGGCGAACTGTCCGGCGTCGCGGCCGACCGCATCCTGCACCTGGGCGACGAGACCTACGTCGGCGGCGATCCGGGCGTCTTCAACATGGCGGTCATGGGGCTCCGGCTCGCCCAGCGCGCCAACGGCGTCTCCACCCTGCACGGCGCCGTCAGCCGGGAGATGTTCGCCGGTCTCTGGCCGGGCTTCGACGCCCCGGAGGTGCCGATCACCTCCGTGACCAACGGGGTCCACGCACCCACCTGGGTCGCGCCCGAGGTCTACCGGCTGCGCACCGAGTCCGGGGGCACCCCCGGCCGGTGGGACTCCGTCGAGCAGATTCCTGACCGGCAGCTCTGGGACCTGCGCCGCACCCTGCGCGAACAACTGGTCACCGAGGTGCGGGAGCGGCTGCACGCCTCCTGGCTCACCCGCGGCGCACAGGCCGCCGAACTCGGCTGGATCGACGGGGTGCTGGACCCCGGCGTGCTCACCATCGGTTTCGCCCGCCGGGTGCCCTCGTACAAGCGGCTGACGCTGATGCTGCGCGACCGGGACCGGCTGCGGAGGCTGCTCCTGCATCCCGAGCGTCCGATCCAGATCGTCGTGGCGGGCAAGGCGCACCCGGCCGACGACAGCGGAAAGCGCCTGGTCCAGGAGCTGGTCCGGTTCGCCGACGACCCCAGGGTGCGCCATCGCATCGTCTTCCTGCCCGACTACGGGATGGCGATGGCCCAGAAGCTCTACCCGGGCTGCGATGTCTGGCTGAACAACCCGCTGCGCCCGCTGGAGGCATGCGGTACGAGCGGGATGAAGGCGGCACTCAACGGCTGCCTCAACCTGTCGGTCCTGGACGGCTGGTGGGACGAGTGGTTCGAGCCGGACTTCGGCTGGGCCATCCCCACGGCCGACGGCTCCGCGCTGGACGAGGACCGGCGCGACGACCTGGAGTCGGGTGCCCTCTACGAGCTGATCGAGGACCGGGTCGCGCCGCGCTTCTACGACCAGGGGGAGGAGGGGCTCCCCGGGCGCTGGATCGAGATGGTCCGCAGCACCCTGGGCACCCTGGGCCCCAAGGTTCTCGCCGACCGGATGGTCCGTGAGTACGTGGAGCGGCTGTACACCCCCGCGGCCCGGGCCCGGCGTTCCCTGGACGACGCCACGGCACGGGAGCTCGCCGGCTGGAAGGCCAGGGTCCGGGTGGCCTGGCCGCGGGTGGCCGTCGACCATGTGGAGGCGGTGACGCCCACCGAGGCCGGCGGCTCGGCCGAGCTGGGCTCCACCCTGGCGCTGCGGGTCAGGATCACCCTCGGGGCGCTGGATCCTGACGATGTGGAGGTGCAGGCGGTAGCCGGTCGCGTCGACTCCGCCGACGGGATCTCGGACGCCCAGGTCTTCCCGCTGAAACCGGCGGGCGGCCAGGACCTGGAGGGCCGCTGGCTGTACGAGGGTCCGCTCGCGCTCGACCGCACCGGTCCGTACGGCTACACCGTGCGGGTGCTGCCGGCCCACCGGCTGCTGGCCTCCGGCGCCGAACTCGGCCTGGTCGCACAGCCGACGGAGTCCACGGGTGAGGGCGCGGGCGTGCTGATGCGCTGACGGTCCGTGTCACCGAGGGCCCGGCCTCCCAAGGGGTGCCGGGCTCTTCGGCTGCCCGGGTGCGGGTCCTTCGCTTCCTGAACACAAGACCTTGACGTGTCCATGGGATGCCTTTAGGTTCCTCACTCATTGCAGCGTTCACAGCTTGACCCAATGTTCACGGACATGAACAAGCCGTGGCCTGGGCCGAGTTGTGGACCTCCTCCGCACCGGAAGGCACCCCCACATGCGCACCGGAACCATCGGGCGCGGCCTCGGCCTCGCCACCGCTCTCGCGGCACTGATCACCGGCCTCTTCATGGCCCAGGCCTCCGCCGGGAGGGCCGCCCCGGACGCCGGCCCGGACGCCGCCCCGGCGGCGGTGCGGGCTGCCGCACCCGCGGCCTTCACTCATCCCGGCGTGCTCGTCAGCCGCCCCCAGCTCGACTTCGTGCGCGGCAAGGTGCAGGCCGGTGCGCAGCCCTGGAAGGGCGCGTACGACCAGATGATGGCGAGCAAGTACGCCTCGCTCAGCCGTACGGCCAAACCCCGCGCCGTCGTGGAGTGCGGCTCGTACTCCAACCCCAACTACGGCTGCACCGACGAGCGTGAGGACGCGATAGCCGCCTACTCTCGCTGGCCTGGTACATCACCCAGGACAGCCGTTACGCCGCCAAGGCCGTCGAGATCATGGACGCCTGGTCGGCCGTGATCCAGGACCACACCAACAGCAACGCCCCCCTCCAGACCGGCTGGGCCGGCTCGTCCTGGCCCCGGGCCGCCGAGATCATCAAGTACACGTACAGCAGCTGGCCGAACGCGGGCCGCTTCGCCACCATGCTGCGCAACGTGTACCTGCCGAAGGTCATCAACGGCTCGAACAGCAACGGCAACTGGGAGCTGAGCATGACGGAGGCCGCGATCGGCATCTCCGTCTTCCTGGAGGACCGCACCTCGTACGACAAGGCAGTCACCAAGTTCCGCGGACGTGTCCCCGCGTACATCTATGTGACCGCGGACGGTTCCCTGCCGAAGGCCGCGCCGGGCAGTGGCCTGGACACCCGCGACAAGATCATCAACTACTGGCAGGGGCAGTCGACGTTCATGGACGGTCTCTCGCAGGAGACCTGCCGCGACCTGACCCACACCGGGTACGGCCTCTCCGCGATCTCGCACATCGCCGAGACCAGCCGGATCCAGGGACAGGACCTCTACCCGGAGATCGCCGACCGGCTGCGCCACGCCCTCGGTCTGCACGCCAAGTACCAGCTGGGGACGGCCGTCCCGTCGTCGCTGTGCGGGGGGAGCCTCAAGGACAGCCTCGGGCCGGTCACCGAGGTCGGCTTCAACGCGCTGCACAACCGGATGGGCATCGCGATGACCAACACCCAGACCCTCACCGAGCAGCAGCGGCCCGCCGGGTCCAACAACCTCTTCGTCGCCTGGGAGACCCTGACCCACGCGGACAACCCCAACTGACCGCACACAGCCGCCCGGGAGGAATGGTCTCCTCCCGGGCGGGGCAGTGCGTCAGATGCGGGTCGTGCGGTGGTGCCGGTTCAGCTGATCAGAAGGTCAGCTTGAAGCTGTTGATCTTGCCGGTGTCGCCCGAGTAGACGTCCTGGACCTTCAGCTTCCAGGTGCCGTTCGCCACCTCGGAGGAGGCGTTGACGGTGTACGTCGCCTGGACGTTGTCGGCCGAGTCGCTCGACGAGGAGTTCTTCAGGCGGTAGGCGGTGCCGTCCGGGGCGACGAGGTCGATGACCAGGTCACCGCGCCAGGTGTGGGTGATGTCCACCCCGACCTTGAGGGTGCTGGGCGCGTTGCCGGTGACACCGGTGACGGCGACCGAGCTGGTGACGGCCGAACCGGCGTCGGGGATGGAGACCGCGGTGGAGCTCTCGAAGACCTTGCCGCCGGGGTCGGTGCCGCCACCGGGGCGCGTACCGACGTTGATGCCGGCCCAGGCGTTGGCGACCGCGGTGTACTCGGCGCTGGTCGTGCCGTACAGCTCACCGGCCACGGCGAGCGTGCCCGTGCGGGCAGCCGCGTAGTTGGTCGTGGAGGTGAACTTGGTGGAGAGCGCCTTGAACCAGATCTGCTCCGCCTTGGCGCGGCCGATGCCGGTCACCGGGAGGCCGTCGGAGGTCGGGGAGTTGTAGGAGACACCGTTGATGGTCTTGGCGCCGCTTCCCTCCGAGAGGAGGTAGAAGAAGTGGTTGGCCGGACCCGACGAGTAGTGCACGTCGACGTTGCCGATGCCCGAGTACCAGGCGTCCTTGGACGCGCCGTCCTTGCTCGGCTTGTCCTGGTAGCGCAGCGGCGTGCCGTCGCCGTTGATGTCGATCTTCTCGCCGATGAGGTAGTCGCCCACATCGGTGGAGTTGTTCGCGTAGAACTCGACGGCGGTGGCGAAGATGTCGCTGGTCGCCTCGTTGAGGCCACCGGACTCACCGCTGTAGATCAGGCCGGCGGTGTTGGAGGTGACACCGTGGCTCATCTCGTGGGCCGCGACGTCCAGCGAGGTGAGCGGCGCGGCGTTGCCGCTGCCGTCGCCGTACGTCATGCAGAAGCAGCTGTCGTCCCAGAAGGCGTTGACGTAGTTGTTGCCGTAGTGGACGCGGGAGTACGCGCCGACGCCGTCGCCCTTGATGCCGGTCCGGCCGTGGACGTTCTTGTAGTAGTCCCAGGTCTCGGCCGCACCGTAGTGGGCGTCCGCCGCCGCGGTCTCCGCGTTCGAGGCGAGTCCGTTGCCCCAGACGTCGTCGGAGCCGGAGAAGAGGGTGCCCGTCCCGGACGTTCCGTGGTTCAGGTTGTACGTCTTGTGGTTGCCACGGGCGGTGTCGGTCAGGTTGTACGACCCCGAGGTGCCGAGGGTGACCTGGCCGCTGTACTCCGTGTTGCCGACGCCGTTCTCGATGGCCTGCCACTCGTAGAGCTTCGCGCCGGAGGAGGCATCGGTGATGACGTGCAGGGCGTTCGGGGTGCCGTCCTCCTGCAGTCCGCCGACCACGGTCTCGAAGGCCAGCTGCGGCGTGCCCGACGCCATCCAGACGACCTTGCGGGGCGCCTTGTCGGCCGCGGTCCTGGACGAGCCGTCCGCCTTGGCCAGGCCGACGGCCTGCTTCTCGGCGGTCGCCGGGGCGATGTCCGCGGTCGTGTCGACGGCCTTGAGCTGCGCCGAGGTCGTCTTGGACGCCTTGGTGACGCTCTCGGTCGCGCCGGCCTTCGACTCCTTGACGACCAGGTCGCCGCCGAGGACGGGGAGCCCGCCGAAGGTGCGCTCGTAACGCGTGTGCGTGGTGCCGTCGTTGTCCTGGATGACGTCCCGGACGACGAGCTTCTCCTGCGAGCCGAGCCCGAGCCCCTTGGCGGTGGCCGCACTGCTCGCGGTGGCCTCGCGGATGAGCTCGGCGCGCTGCGAGGGTGAGAGCTGCTTGGCCAGCGCACCGGGGTTGGGCTGCGAGGCCGACGGGGCGGCCTGCGTGGCACCGCCCGGTGTGGCTGTGGCTGTTCCGGTCTGGACTCCTACGGCGAGGAGGGCTGCTGCGGCTATCAGAGCGCCGGTCGCGGTGGTACGACGGCTGAGCGTGGATCTCACGCGGACTCCTTCTGCGAGGGGGGTACCGGCGGCTGGGTGACCGTCCGGGCAGTGCAGGCAGTGAGCAGAACGGGGTGAAGAGTGTCAGTCGGGAGCGACCCCTGTCAGGACCGCGTCAACAACTTGGCCGGAATTCGTCCGTTGCCGGAATGGTCATGTTCGTTAAGCGGACGTTTCGCCGATCATCACCGCGATGTCGTCCGGGGGCCGTCGGGGCCCGATTTCGAAGAGGGAGCTGCGGTCGGGCGCGAATGCGTCGTGTTCGAAAAGAGTGTGAAGAACCGGGAAGTGACCACCTGGCGAGACGGCTTGCAACTGTGGCTCGTTCCATGCCGTCCCGCGGCTCGTCGGCCCGCTCCGCGCCCCGGCGGGACGGCGGCTCCGCGCACGCGTCGCCAGTGGCCCACGACCGCCCGCTGCCGGGCAGCCGTGGTCCGCGGGGGCGCCCTCAGGCCAGGCTCTCCCGCCAGGCGCGGTGCAGGCCGGCGAACCGGCCCGTGCCGCCGATGAGGTCCGCCGGGGCGCCGTCCTCCACGATGCGGCCGTGTTCCATCACCAGGACCCGGTCCGCGATCTCCACGGTCGACAGCCGGTGGGCGATGACCACCGCGGTGCGGCCGTGCAGCACGGTGTCCATCGCCCGCTGCACCGCCCGCTCGCCCGGGATGTCCAGGGAGCTCGTCGCCTCGTCGAGGATCAGGACCGCCGGATTGGCGAGCAGGGCGCGGGCGAACGCGACCAACTGGCGCTGACCGGCAGAGATCCGGCCGCCCCGCTTGCGTACGTCCGTGTCGTACCCGTCGGGCAGACCGGCGATGAAGTCATGGGCGCCGATCGCCTTGGCGGCCTGCTCGATCTCCTCACGGGTCGCGTCCGGGCTGCCGATCGCGATGTTCTCCGCGACCGTGCCGGAGAACAGGAAGGCCTCCTGGGTCACCATGACCACCCCGCGCCGCAGTTCAGGGGTGGCGAGGTCCCGCAGATCGGTGCCGTCCAGCAGGACCCGGCCCTCGGTCGGGTCGTAGAAGCGGGCCAGCAGCTTGGCCAGCGTCGACTTGCCCGCGCCCGTCGAACCGACCACGGCGACCGTCTGGCCCGCGGGAACGGTCAGATCGAAGCGGGGCAGCACCTCTCCGCCCGTCCGGTAGGCGAAACGCACCCCGTCGAAGACCACTTCGCGGCCGGGGTGCCCGCTCACCGGCGCCGGCAGCTCCCGCGGCTCCAGCGCCTCGGGGACCGTCGGCGTCTGGGCCAGCAGCCCGGCGATCTTCTCCAGCGAGGCCGCAGCCGACTGGTAGGAGTTGAGGAACATGCTGAGCCGGTCGATCGGGTCGTAGAGCCGTCGCAGATACAGGACCACCGCGGCCAGCACACCGAGGGCGAGACTTCCGGAGGCGACGCGGTAGGCACCCCACAGTACGATTCCGGCCACGGCGGTGTTGGCAACCAGCCGGGACCCGACGACGTATCGCGCGTTCTCCAGCATCGCGTCGCCGTTCGTACGCCGGTGCTCGTGGTTCAGCTTCCGGAAGACCTCGTCGTTCACGGGCTCGCGGCGGAAGGCCTGGACGGGACGGATCCCGTTCATCGTCTCCGCGAACTTCACGATGACGGCGGCGATCGCCGTCGACCGCGAAGCGAAGATCACCGCGGCCCGGCGCTGGTAGAGCCGCACCAGCAGGTACAGCGGCACGAAGGACAGCACCGCGACGGCGCCCGTGCCGAAGTCCAGCCAGAGCAGCATCAGGGAGATGGAGACGAAGGAGAGAACGACTCCGATCAGTTCCTGCAGGCCTTCGCTGAGCAGCTCCCGCAGCGACTCCACATCGGTGGTGGAACGGGAGATCAGCCGCCCCGAGGTGTACCGCTCGTGGAAGTCCACGCTCAGCGCCTGCGCATGGCGGAAGATCCGGCCGCGCAGATCGAGCAGCACGTCCTGGTTGACCCGGGCGGAGGCCCGGATGAAGGCGTACTGCATGACGCCCGCGCCGGCCGAGCAGAGCGCGTAGCCGAGGGCCACCGCGATCAGCGGCCCGTAGTCCTTGTCCCGGAACGCGGGCACCCCGCTGTCGATGGCGTACGCCACGAGCAACGGCCCCGCCTGGACCGCGGCCTGCTGGATCAGCAGGAACAGCGCGGCGACCACGACCCGGCCCCGCAGCGGCCGCAGCAGCGAGACGAGCAGCGTGCGCGTGGCGCCGGGCGGAGTGGGCAGGTCATCGCGGTCGAAGGGGTCACCGGGCCGCTCGGCGGGCGCGTCACCCGCTGATTCCGGGACCTCCGGATTCCCGCTCTCGTCCCTCTCGTCTCTCTCGTCCCTCTCGTCCCGGCCGTCGCCCGGCTCGGTGGGACGCCCGGTCGTGGTGCTCGTCATCGGGTGCTGCTCTCCTCTGCGGGGGCGTGCACGCCCGGAAGGTCATCGGCCGTCTTGCCCGAAGGGGGCGTCCCGGTGGGCTCCCCGCCGCCCGAGACGCCCGCTCCGGACATCAGCCAGGCGTATTCGGCGTTGCTGCGCAGCAGTTCCTGGTGGGTGCCGACCGCGCTGATCCGGCCCTCCGACAACAGGGCCACCCGGTCGGCGAGCATCACCGTGGACGGGCGGTGCGCGACCACGATCGCCGTGGTCTCCTCCAGCACGCGCCGCAGCGCTGCCTCGACCAGCGTCTCCGTGTGCACGTCCAGCGCGGAGAGCGGGTCGTCGAGCACCAGGAAACGCGGCCGGCCGACGACGGCCCTGGCGAGTGCGAGGCGCTGGCGCTGGCCGCCGGAGAGGCTGAGGCCCTGCTCGCCGACCTGGGTGCCGATGCCGTGCGGCAGGTCGTGGACGAAGTCGGCCTGCGCGACCGACAGGGCCCGCCGCAACTCCTCCTCGCCCGCGCCGCCGGCGCCCATCAGCACGTTCTCCCCGACGCTCGCCGAGAAGAGGGTCGGCTCCTCGAACGCGACCGACACCAGCTCGCGCAGCCGTTCGCGCGGCATGGTGGTGATGTCCTCGCCGTCCAGCGTGATCCGGCCGGACGTGGCGTCGTGCAGCCGGGGGACGAGCGCGGTGAGCGTGGTCTTCCCGGATCCCGTGGCCCCGACCAGGGCCATCGTCTCGCCGGGACGGATCCGCAGATCGATCCGGGTGAGGACGGGGACGGAATCCTCCTCCGCGTCCGGGTAGCGGAACCCGACACCCTCGAAGACCATGCCGCCGGCCTCGGGGTGCTCGTCCCGGGCGGCACTCCCGGGCACGGCCGTGTCCTTCTCCTCCGCCACGTCCATCACCTCGAAGAACCGCTCCGTCGCCGTCGCCGACTCCTGGCTCATCGCCAGCAGGAAGCCGATCGACTCCACGGGCCAGCGCAGCGCCAGCGCGGTGGAGAGGAAGGCGACCAGGGTGCCCGCCGAAAGACCGCCGTCCGCGACCTCGATCGTGCCGAGCACCAGCGCCGCCCCGATGGCGAGTTCGGGAATCGTCGTGATGAGCGCCCAGATGCCCGCGAGCAGCCGCGCCTTGCCGATCTCCGTGGTGCGCAGCCGCTCGGAGAGCGCCCGGAAGGCGAGGGCCTGGCTGCGGTGCCGGCCGAAGCCCTTGATGATGCGGACGCCGAGCACGCTCTCCTCGACCACCGTCGTCAGATCGCCCACCTGGTCCTGGGCCCTGCGCGCCACCACCGAGTACTTCGTCTCGAAGACCGAGCAGATGATCACCAGTGGCACGACAGGGACGAGCAGCACCAGGCCGAGCGTCCATTCCTGCATCAGCAGGATCACGAATCCGACCAGGATCGTGGTGGTGTTGACCAGGAGGAAGGTCAGCGGAAAGACCAGGAACATTCGCAGCAGCATCAGGTCCGTCGTGCCGCGCGAGAGCAGTTGACCCGAGGACCACCGGTCGTGGAAGGCCACCGGCAGCCGCTGCAGATGCCGGTAGAGGTCGGCCCGCATCGACGCCTCGACGCCGGCCAGCGGACGCGCCACCATCCATCGCCGTACCCCGAACAGGACCGCCTCGGTGATCCCCAGCAGCAGCAGGAACAGCGCACCGAGCCAGACGCCGCTCGGGTCCTGGTGGGCTACCGGGCCGTCGACGATCCACTTCAGTACGAGCGGGATCACGAGGCCGAGACACGAGGCGACGATCGCGATCAGGGCGGCGCCGGCCATACGGTTCCGTACCGGCTTCACATACGGCCACAGCCGTAGCAGGGACTGCACGGCGGACCGGTCCTTGGGCTCTACATGTTCTTCGGGCATCAGGAGCGAGCCTACGGTTCGCCACTGACATCGCTCATGTGGTTTTCCTCGCCCTGCGAAGGCTTGACGGACAGCCGATCTCATCCGAATATTTGTCCGACCCCGGGGGAGGGGTGGGTGTGCACACCGTGCCCACCACCATGTGAGCAACCTGGGGCGGGGCGCATGACCACGGCCGATGTGTACAACGAGCGCTGCGAGCAGCTGTTCCTGGCGGGCGGACTCGGAGCCGTCCGGCGTGCCGCGGAGCAGGGACTCGACGAGGTGGGTCCGCACGCCGACCTCTACTGCTGGCTTGCCGTGGCCCACGCCTCGGAGGACGAGGACGATCATGACACCGAGGCCGAACGCGCCTTCCGCAAGGGGCTCGCGCTCGACGCCGACCACCTCGGCCTGCTGGCCGGGTACGGCGAGCTGTGTCTGCGCAGCGACTCGTTCGAGTACCCCGGACGGGCCGCCCGTGCCGTGCAGCTGACCCGGCGCCTCGAAGAGCTCGCCCCCGACTCCGCGGCGAACGCACAACTGCAGCAGGCCCACCGCTGGGCGGGCCGCAGCTACTGGGAAGATCTGCGGATGGCCGCGGCCCGGGGCGCTGTGAAGCGGCAGGCGGTGGAGGCGCAGGCCGGAGACGTGGCGGACGCCCTGCGGACGCAGAACATCGACGAGGCGCGGGCACAGGCCGCGGAAGCGACGCGGGCATGGCCCGAGGACCGGCGCGCAGCCGTTCTCGCCGCCACACTCGACGCCCTTTCCGGCCCCGGGAACGCCCCGCTGCGCTGGATCGCCCGCCACCGCGGCTGGGTCTGGGCGGCGTCCGTCGCACTCTCGGCCCTGACCGGGGCGCTGCTCAGGACCACCGGAGTCGTCGACGGGTTCGGGCCGTGGGGCCTGCTGTGGATGCTGCCGATGCTCGCGGCCGACGCCCGGCTCTCCTCGATCAGGAAGGAAGGCGAGCGGGTGGCCCTGGCACGGCTGGAGGAACGGCTCTCGGGGGCCGGGGAGAAGACCGGTACCGGCGCCGGCGCCTGAGGGAGCCCCGTCGGGCGACGCCCGGTCGTAGCGCGGTATCAACCGATCGGCCGATGCCGGTTCGAGCGCGATGGGGGATGCCGCCGAGGGGCCTGCGCCCGCGATGCTCACAGGCATGGCAATCATCGAACTGAACGGGGTGCGCAAGACCTACGCCGGCCGCCCCGTGGTCGACGGGATGAGCTTCTCCGTGGACGAGGGAGAGATCTTCGGAATCCTCGGCCCCAACGGCGCGGGCAAGACCACCACGGTCGAATGCGTCGAGGGCCTGCGGGTCCCCGACGTCGGAACGGTCCGGGTCGCGGGTCTCGACCCCGCCGCCGACCACGACCGCGTGACACTCCTGCTGGGCGCGCAGCTCCAGGAGAGCGAACTGCAGCCGAAGATCACCGTGAGCGAGGCGCTGGAGCTGTACAGCGCCTTCTACCCGCAGCCCGCCGACTGGCGCCCGCTCGCCGAACGTCTCGGGCTGCACACCAAGCTCACCACCCGGTTCGGCCGCCTCTCCGGCGGCCAGAAGCAACGCCTCTCCATCGCACTCGCCCTCGTCGGCAACCCCCGGGTCGTGGTCCTCGACGAGCTGACCACCGGACTGGACCCGCGGGCCCGGCGCGACACCTGGCAGCTGATCGAAGAGGTACGCGACAGCGGGGTCACGGTCCTTCTGGTCACCCACTTCATGGAGGAGGCACAGCGCCTCTGCGACCGTATCGCCGTGATCGACAAGGGGCGGATCGCCGCCCTCGACACCCCGTCCGGACTGATCGCCGCGGCCGGCAGCTCGACGGCCATCTCCTTCACCCCCTCCGAGCCGCTCCCCGACGCCGAACTGGCCGGGCTGCCCGGCGCCGTCTCGTGCGAGAACAGGAACGGGCGGATCGTCATCAACGGCACCGACGAGACCGTCAACGCCGTCATCTCGCTGCTGGCACGGCTCCGCATCACCGCGCAACGGCTCCGTGTCGCCGAGGCGACGCTCGACGACGCCTTCCTCGACCTCACCGAGCACCCCGGCCCCGCGGACGAGCGCGGCCTGACAGAACAGGCAGCCTGAGATGGCCACAGCGAACACCGTTCCCGCGCCCCGCACCGCCCCTTTGCGCGTCTCGCTCGCGGTCCTGCGGTCCGAGGCCCGGCTCTTCCTCCGCGAACCCGGCAGCCTGTTCTGGATCCTCGCCTTCCCGACCGTACTCATGACGATCCTCGGCCTGATCCCGTCCTTCCGGGAGCACGACGACGCGCTCGGCGGGCGCCGTGTCATCGACCTGTACGTACCCGTGGCCGTACTGCTCGCCATGATCATGACCGGTCTCCAGGCGATGCCGCCTGTACTCACCGGCTACCGCGAACGCGGCATCCTGCGCCGCATGTCCACCACCCCCGTGCGGCCCTCCGCCCTGCTCGGCGCGCAGATCGTCCTGCACGGAGCCGCGGCGCTCGGCTCCACCCTGCTGGTGACCGCCGTCGGCCGGATCGCCTTCGGAGTACGGCTGCCCGGCCAGCCGTTCGGCTATCTGCTCGGGCTGCTGCTGGCCGTCGCCTGTGTGCTGGCGCTGGGCGCGCTGGTCTGCGCCGTCTCACGCACCACCAAGATCTCGGCCGCCATCGGCTCGGTCGTCTTCTTCGTGATGATGTTCACCGCGGGCGTCTGGGTGCCGGTGCAGACCATGCCCGACGCGCTCCGACGCATCGTCCAGGTCACCCCGTTCGGTGCGGCGTCCCAGGTGCTGGACCGCGCGGCCACCGGCGCCTGGCCGAGCTGGGCGTACCTCGGGGTGGTGGCTCTGTGGACCGTACTGGCTGCGGTGGCCGCGATCCGTACGTTCCGATGGGAGTAGGCGTCACGGGGGAGACTTCACCCATGAACGCGGGGGAGAGGGAAGACATGGCCGATGTGACGACGGCCGAACAGGGGTGGGAGCGGTTCTTCCGGCACGGACCGTACGTTCTGCTGGGCCTGGCCACCGTGGTCTCGGCCGTGACCGGCGGGCTCATCATGTCCCGCGCGGATGTGTACGCTGCCGCGGTGCTGCTCCCCACGGCACTCTTCCTGCAGCTCTGGTGGAGCCGTACCCAGGCCGCCCCGGGATCGCGGGCCGCGTTCTGCTACTTCGCCGTCCGCACGCTGCTGGCCCTGGGGCTGACCTGGTGCAACCCGTTCTTCTCGATCTACGCGGTCCTCGGCTACTTCGACGCCGGCCGGGTCCTCCCGCGACGGGGCGTGCGGGCCGGTCTGCTGATCACGGCCGTCATCATGGCGGGTTCGCAGTCCGGCAGCGGCCTGCCGCCGGTCACCCTCATGAACTGGGTCGTCTTCGTCATCGTGCTGGCCGTGCACGCGACCCTCACCATGGTCTTCGCCCAGATCGGCGACCGCGAGGCCGAGCAGTCCCGTACCCAGACCGACACCATCACCGCCCTGGAGTCCGCCAACGCCCGGCTCGAACAGGCCCTGGCCGAGAACGCCGGGCTGCACGCCCAACTCCTCGTGCAGGCACGCGAGGCGGGGGTGGCCGACGAGCGGAGCCGGCTGGCCGCCGAGATCCACGACACCCTGGCCCAGGGACTCATCGGCATCATCGCCCAGCTCCAGGTCGTCACCTCCACGGCACGGACCGACCCCGCGCTGGCCCGGGAGCACCTGGCCCGGGCCGCCGCGCTGGCCAGGCACAGCCTGGGCGAGGCACGTCGCTCGGTGCACAATCTCGTCCCGGCCGCCCTGGTCCACGACGACCTGCCCCGCGCCCTGGAGAAGACGGTCACCACCTGGTCGGAACGGACGGGCGTCCGCGCCGAGTTCACCGTCACGGGCACCGCCGAACCCCTGCACGACGAGGTCGGTGCCACCCTGCTGCGCATCGCGGAGGAGGCCCTGGCCAACGCGGCGCGGCACGCCGGGGCGTCCCGGGCCGGCGTCACCCTGTCCTACATGGGCGACGAGATCTCGTTGGACGTACGGGACGACGGCCGCGGTTTCGACCCGGCCGCGCTGCCGCCGTACCGGGGCGCCGGCGGATTCGGACTCGGCGGCATGCGGGTCCGCGCCGAACGCATCGCGGGCACGGTCGAGGTGGAGACCGGACCGGACCTCGGCACCGCAGTCTGCGCCCGGGTCCCGATGGTCCGGCACGACTGAGGCACCACCCGCGCCGGCACAGTACGGTGGACCGCCATGGACCGGGAACCCGCACGCGTCATCACGCTGATCGTCGTCGACGACCACCCCGTCGTACGGGACGGACTGCGCGGCATGTTCGAGTCGGCGGCGGAGTTCCGGGTGCTCGGTGAAGCGGCCGACGGCGTCGAGGGCGTCGACATGGCCGTCCGGCTCGACCCCGATGTGGTCCTCATGGACCTGCGGATGCCGGGCGGCGGCGGTGTCGCGGCGATATCCGAACTGACCAGGCGCGGCGCCCGCTCCAGGATCCTGGTCCTCACCACGTACGACACCGACTCCGACACCCTGCCCGCGATCGAGGCGGGCGCGACCGGCTATCTGCTCAAGGACGCGCCGCGCGACGAGCTCTTCACCGCCGTCCGCGCCGCCGCCGACGGCCGCACGGTCCTGTCGCCCGCCGTGGCCTCCCGGCTGATCTCACGAGTGCGCACCCCGGCCGCGCCCGGCCACGAGTCGCTGTCCGCGCGCGAGCGCGAGGTGCTCGGACTCGTCGCCAAGGGGACGCCGAACCGGGAGATCGCCGCCGAACTGTTCATCAGCGAGGCGACCGTGAAGACCCATCTCACCCATGTGTTCGCCAAGCTGGGCGCCAAGGACCGCGCCGCGGCGGTCGCGGTCGCCTACGAACGCGGCATCCTCGGCTGACTCGCTCCCTCACCCCGTCACCCGCAGCAGCAGCACCGACCTCGCCGGTACCGTCATACGCGCGCCGCCCCGGTGGAGCGTGCCCGGTGCGGCGGACTGGTCCTCCCGCGAGGTGTCCAGGACCAGTTCGTACGCGTCCGCCCAAGGCGGTCCCGGCAGCAGGAACTCCGCCGGGCGGTGACCGGCGTGCAGGACGGCAAGGAAGCTGTCGTCGGTCACCTGCTCGCCCCGGGCGTCGCGCCCCGGGATGTCGCGGCCGGAGAGGTAGAGCCCCACCGTCGCGGCCGGTGCGTACCAGTCCTCCTCCGTCATCTCCGCCCCCTGCCGGGTGAACCACGCCAGGTCCCGCAGCCCGTCCGGGGCCTGCGCCCGGCCGGAGAAGAACGCCCGGCGGCGCAGCACCGGATGGGTGTGGCGCAGCGTGAGCACCCGGGCCGTCAGCTCGGTCAGCTCCCGCCACTGCGGCTGCTCCAGCAGTGACCAGTCCACCCAGCCGATCTCGTTGTCCTGGCAGTAGGCGTTGTTGTTGCCGCCCTGGGTGCGGCCCATCTCGTCGCCCGCGACGAGCATCGGCACCCCGGTCGACAGCAGCAGTGTGGCGAGGAGGTTGCGCAACTGGCGGCGGCGCAGCGCGTTGACACCGTCGTCGTCGCTCTCACCCTCGGCGCCGCAGTTCCAGGACCGGTTGTCGGAGGTCCCGTCGCGGTTGCCCTCGCCGTTGGCCTCGTTGTGCTTCTGCTCGTAACTCACCAGGTCGCGCAGGGTGAAGCCGTCGTGCGCGGTGACGAAGTTGACCGAGGCGTACGGCCGGCGGCCGCCCCACGCGTACAGGTCGCTCGACCCGGTCAGCCGGTAGCCGAGATCGCGTACGTCGGGCAGGGCGCCGCGCCAGAAGTCCCGTACGGCGTCCCGGTACCGGTCGTTCCACTCGGTCCACAGCGGCGGGAAGGCCCCCACCTGGTAGCCGCCGTTGCCGACGTCCCACGGCTCGGCGATCAGCTTCACCCGGCGCAGCACCGGGTCCTGGGCGATCACCGCGAGGAAAGGGGACAGCATGTCGACGTCGTGCATCGACCGGGCGAGCGCCGCCGCCAGGTCGAAGCGGAATCCGTCGACGCCCATCTCGGTCACCCAGTACCGCAGCGAGTCCGTGATCAGGCGGAGCACGTTCGGCTGCACCACGTGCAGGGTGTTGCCGCACCCCGTGTAGTCCGCGTACCTGCGGGCGTCGGACTGGAGGCGGTAGTAGCCGCGGTTGTCGATGCCGCGCAGCGACAGCATCGGGCCGAGCTCACCGGCCTCGGCCGTGTGGTTGTAGACGACGTCGAGGATCACCTCGATGCCCGCGTCGTGCAGGGCGCGCACCATCCGCTTGAACTCGCCGACCTGCTCGCCCGCCGTGCCGCTCGCGGAGTATCCGGCGTGCGGGGCGAAGTAGCCGATCGAGTTGTAGCCCCAGTAGTTGCGCAGCCCACGCCGCAGCAGATGGTCCTCGTGGGCGAACTGATGCACCGGCAGCAGCTCCACGGCCGTCACCCCGAGGCGCTGCAGATGGCCGATGGCCGCGGGGTGCGCGAGTCCGGCGTAGGTGCCGCGCAGCTCCTCGGGGATACCCGGGTGGCGTGCGGTGAAGCCGCGGACGTGCAGTTCGTAGATGACGGAGTCCGCCCACGGCGTCTTGGGCCGGCGGTCCTCTGCCCAGTCGTCGTCGTCATGGACGACGACCCCTTTGGGGACGTACGGAGCGGAGTCCCGTTCGTCGCGCACGGTGTCGGCGACATGCTGCTGGGGCCAGTCCCTCACATGGCCGTACACCTCCGCCGGAAGGGTGAAATCGCCGTCCACCGCCCGGGCGTACGGATCGAGGAGCAGCTTCGCCGCGTTCCACCGGGCGCCCGTCCACGGGTCCCAGCGGCCGTGCACCCGGTAGCCGTAGCGCCGGCCCGGCCGCACACCGGGCACGAAACCGTGCCAGATCTCGTGGGTCAGCTCGGTCAGGGCGAGCCGCGTCTCGGTGCCGTCCTCGTCGAAGAGGCAGAGCTCGACGGCCTCCGCCCCGCCGGCCCAGAGGGCGAAGTTGGTGCCCGCGACCCCGTCGGGGCCCACCCGGAAGCGGGCGCCCAGGGGTGTCGGCGCCCCCGGCCACACGGCGGGCGGCCGCTGGGCCGGTTCGACGGTCCGCCCGGATCCGGCGGCGGGCGCCCGCTCCACCGGCGGTCCGGACGGCCCCGTATCCGTCCTCGGCACTGCCTCCTGCTCGGCTGCGCTCGACACCTGCTCGCCTCCCGCGGCTCGTGGGGACCGGCACCGAAAGGGGGGCGCGCGGCGTCCCGGCCGCGGCTCCCCGAGTGTGGTCGTCCCCCTTGTTCTGCCCACGACGGGGCCCGCACTCACGTTTCCCCCGGACCGCCCGCGTCGTTGGGGGGACGTGAACCACGTAGCGAAGAAGACAGGGGCGAGCCCGGCGGCCGTGACGGCCCGGTCGGGACTGCTCGCCGCAGTGGCCGTACTGGCTGTCCTGACCGGCTGCTCGGGTACGGATTCGATCATCGGCGGGAAACCCCGCTCGCCGCAGGAGGCCATCCGGATCACTCCGCGGGACGGGGCCGAGGACGTCGCGCCGGACGGCCGGGTCGGGGTGACGGTCCCGGAAGGGCGCCTGGAGAGCGTCGAGGTGACCCGGATCGAGGACGCGCAGAAGCAGGAGGTGCGGGGCCTGATCGCCGAGGACGGGCGGTCCTGGTCCCCGCAAGGGGTGGCCGGCCGGCTCGGCCTCGCCGCCAAGTACAGCGTCGACGCGGTGGCGGTGGACGGGGCGGGGCACCGCTCGGCCCGGCACACGACGTTCACCACGAAGGTCCCCGAGCACCGCTTCATCGGGTACTTCAAGCCGGAGAACCGGTCGACGGTCGGCACCGGCATGATCGTCTCCTTCAAGTTCAACCGTCCTGTCACCCGCCGGGCGGCCGTGCAGCGGGCCATCCGGGTCACCTCCGATCCGGCGGTCGAGGTGGCGGGGCACTGGTTCGGCGACGACCGCCTCGACTTCCGCCCCGCCTCCTACTGGCAGCCGGGCACCGAGGTGACCGTCGAGGCGGGGCTGCGTGATGTGGAGGGCGCGCCGGGCGTGTACGGGAGCCAGCGCAAGACGATCCGTTTCACGGTCGGCCGGGAGCAGGTGTCCCGGGTGGACTCGGCCGCGCACACGATGGAGGTGCGCCGGGACGGGCAGCTCGTCTCGACCGTCCCCATCACCGCGGGCTCGCCGACGACGACCACGTACAACGGCAAGATGGTGGTCAGCGAGATGCACGAGGTGACGCGGATGGACGGGCGGACCGTCGGCTTCGGCGGCGAGTACGACATCAAGGATGTCCCGCACGCCATCAGGCTCACCGAGTCCGGGACCTTCCTGCACGGCAACTACTGGTCCGACGAGGACATCTTCGGTTCGACGAACGTCAGCCACGGGTGCATCGGACTGCGCGATGTACAGGGCGGCAGCAGCTCCGCTCCGGCCGGATGGTTCTTCGACCGGACACTGATCGGCGACGTCGTCGAGGTCGTCAACTCCAAGGACAAGAAGGTCGCTCCGGACAACGGCCTGGGTGGCTGGAACATGGACTGGAAGCGGTGGAAGGCGGGTTCCGCACTCCGCTGACACCCGGGGAGTTTCCCCCGGTCCCTCATCGACGGCGCGGCCGCTCCAGGCCGCGCCGTCCGGCGTACCGGCTCCATGGCGGCCGAACCGCCCGCGACCAGGCGAACTGCTGGGCCGAGTTGGGACGGAACGGTGACAATAGTGGGGCGTTCTGCCTGCGGGTGGTGTGATTATCTTTCGCTGAGCGCGCATGTGCAGCGTGCGGGGGTGGGGGCCTGCGGGTCCCCGGGGCCTTGGCTGGGCCAGGCCGTGTGAGGGGAGACGACCACATTGAACGGGCAGCCGATATCGGGGGCATCGGCCAGGGCGAACAGCGGGCGGCGGGGGCGTGGCGCCACTGGCCTGCTGGCTCTGGTGCTGGGTGCGCTGCTGTTGCTGGTGACGGCGTGCGGCGGGGGAGACACCGACGCCGGGAGCAAGGGCGGCAACGCGGACGGGGCGGGGACGGGGGACACCACCGCCTCGCAGGCCGTCGTGAACATCGTGCCGAAGGACGGGGCCGATTCCGTCGCCACGAGCGGGGCACTGAAGATCTCGGCCGAGCAGGGGAAGCTGGCCACGGTCAAGGTCTCCGACCCCAAGGGGGCCGACGTCGCGGGGAAGATCGCGGCAGACGGTACGAGCTGGGAGCCGGACCGGCACCTGGCCTCGGCGACCAAGTACAAGGTCCATGCGGTCGCCAAGGACGCGAAGGGCCGTGAGTCGGCGAAGGACACCACCTTCACCACGCTGGTTCCGCAGAACACCTTCATCGGGCAGTACACCCCGGAGGATGGTTCCACGGTCGGCGTCGGGATGCCGGTCTCGATCCACTTCACCCGGGGCATCACCGACCCGGAGGCGGTCGAGAAGGCCATCGAGGTGACGGCGGAGCCCGCCGTCGAGATCGAGGGCCACTGGTTCGGCAACGACCGTCTGGACTTCCGCCCCGAGGACTACTGGGCCGCGGGCACCAAGGTGACCGTGAAGCTCGACCTCGACGGCGTCGAAGGACGCCCGGGGGTCTACGGCAAGCAGGCCAAGACGGTGTCCTTCACCGTCGGACGCCGGCAGGTCAGCACCGTCGACGCGAGTACGCACCGGATGAAGGTCGTCCGCGACGGCAAGCAGATCAAGGACGTTCCGATCTCGGCGGGCGCCCCGGCCACCACCACATACAACGGCCAGATGGTCATCAGCGAGAAGCTCCGGGTGACCCGGATGAACGGAGACACCGTCGGCTTCGGCGGTGAGTACGACATCAAGGACGTGCCGCACGCGATGCGCCTGTCCACGTCGGGCACCTTCATCCACGGCAACTACTGGGGCGGCTCGGGCATCTTCGGCACCACCAACACCAGCCACGGCTGCGTCGGTCTGCAGGACGCGCGCGGCGCCGGTGACCCGAGCACCCCGGCGGCCTGGTTCTTCAACAGTTCGCTGATCGGCGACGTCGTGATCGTCAAGAACTCCCACGACGACACGATCCAGCCGGACAACGGCCTCAACGGCTGGAACATGAGCTGGTCGGAGTGGACCAAGTAAGGCTCATAGCACGGACACTCACGGGCCCGGTGCCGACGGACAGATGCCGTTGGTCACCGGGCCCGTGAGTGTCTGCGGGCCCGTGAACGGCGTCGGCTCCCGGGACCACGACGAGGTCCCGGGAGCCGACGCAGTTATTGGCAGCGGCGGCCGAAGAGCGGTGTGAAGCGATATTTCGGCCCGTATTCGATACGTGTGCGACGGTCCGGTTCGTTACGTGGGTGATGTTCCGGGCATGTATGCCGAAGATGTGGCCCCATCCGTGACCCCGCAGTTATCCGACAGGTCGGACTCATTCCTTGTCGCGGAAGTCCGGAGCGGTGGAAAGGGATCGTCGACCAGGCCCGCCCGGGTCAGGTGAACACCTGCTTGAAAGCGGCTGATTGCTCCCTGGTCATCCATGATTTCAGCGATATGACGGCGGCATGTGCGGACCGATATGCCGAGCCGGCGAGCCACCATTTCGTCTTTGTGCCCCATCGCCATAAGGCGCACTATCGACTTCTTGAGGGCATCGATGGTGTCCGGAGTATCCTTCGCGTCGGGAATGAGCGGGCTCGAGGTGTTCCACAGGTTCTCGAAAGCGGCACAGGCGAAAGCGACCATCGCCGGGTCCCGCACCGCGGCCGCCGTCGTCATGCCGGCTCCCCGCGACGAGCCCGGGGAGTGGGGCAGAACGAGCGCTTCCCGGTCGAAGGCGACGAGCGGATCGATCAGCTCGGCGCTGGTCCTTACCTCCGCCCCGTGCTGCGTCAGCTCCCGCACCAGGGCTCGGGTCACCAGGTCGCCGCGTATGGCGTGCTGGTAGATCAGCCGGGCCCGCACCCCGCGGTCGAGCAGGTCCAGGGCGATGGTCCGGGCTGCCGGAAAAGCACGGCAGGGGCGAGCGCCGCTGGGCAGGACCAGGAGAAGTTCCTCCTGGCAGCGGGCGCTCATGTGGCTGATCAGCGCATGTAAGGCCGTGATGCCGGCGGGACCGTCCGCCGGTGGCGGGGCGACGGAGAGCGGCCCCGCCGGGTCCGGCCGGCTCTCCTCGTGGTCACGGGCGCGGTCCGTACGACGGTCGCGCAGCCGTGCTCCGAGCGCCCGTGCCAGCTGCGCCCCGGTCTCCTCCGCGTCCACCGGCGCGACGCGTTCGCCCTCGGCGGCGTCCGGCCGGATCAGGCCCAGGAGACGCAGTACCCGCTCCGCACCGATCGACTGCTCGGGACTCAGGCTCAGACTCTCGGCGACGTCCTCGTGCTCGGGCCGGGTCGCTTCCCCGCTGAATCCCTGCGTCGATGCGCTGTGGTCCAGTGGCGTGCATTCCCCGGCCGAGCGGGACCCTCTGGCTGCCGGCATTCGCTGCTCCCCCTTTTGCCCGCAGGTCATTGGGCATCAACTCTAGGGTATCTGGATTTCGTGAAGAGAAATGGAGCGTGAATTCGCTCACGAGTGATCCGAGGGTACGGCCGTGCAGTGGCGGGAGGGAGTACGGAAAGCGTCGGAAAGGTTGGCGAAAATTAACGCAAGGAGGCTCGGGCGGGGTCACTAAGGTAGTGCTTAGTCAGGGCGGAATCTCCTGGTCCGGAATTTTCGCATGAGTAATCGGAGCAGGATTGGTCGGCACGAGCGTAACCGAGGGGGTTGCTTACCCAACAGTATTTACTCAATTAATGCATTTCATTTACTGTCCCTTTACTTGTGTTCGGAGGGTGACGCCGTTTGGGTGCGCCGTATGAAGGGAAGGGGGTTTCCCGGGATTCCGGCGCGCTCGCTTCGGTGCGCTCGCTTCTGCCGGCCGGCGGCGGCAGGGCCGGCATCGGCGCGGCCGGGCCGTTCGCTTCGGCCCGGCCGCGCGATCGCGGTCAGGGCGAGGCCGCGCCGCGCGGTCCGGCGTCCTGAGAACGTCCGTGACGTCGCCCTGCCGTCCCGGGCCCGGGCTTCGGCAGCCGCGCGGGTTCGTGGCGGGGCAGGATCTGCCGCAGCGGGGAGCCGCGGCGGCAGATCAGACCGCTTCGGCCGTGGAGACCGTGAGGTGGAGGTCCACCGGAAGGTCCTGCCGACGTGTGATGTTGAGCTTGCGGTACACGCGCGTGAGGTGCTGCTCGACGGTGCTGACGGTGATGTGCAGCTTCAGGGAGACCTCGCGGTTGGTGTAGCCGCTTGCCGCGAGGGTGGCCACCCGGCGCTCCGAGTCGCTCAGCTTGGTGTCGAGCTCGGAGCGGCACTCCTCCTGGGCGCCGCTCCGGTGCATCCGGTCCTCCGGGCCGAGCTCCGGGGAGATCTCCTCGCACAGCGACTCGGCACCGCACTCGCGGGCCAGGTTCCAGGCCCTGCGGAGCACCGCGTCCGCACGGGCGGGCTCGGAGACCGCCCGCAGGGAACGGCCCAGCGCGACGAGCGAACGGGCCAGCTCCACCCGGTCGCCGGAACGGCTCAGCTCCTCGACCGACTGATTGAGCAGGGCCAGTTGCTGGCGCGGATCCGAAGTCACCGCGCGTAGACGCAAGCTGATTCCGCGTACCCACGGCCTGCGCGCGTCCGGATCGGCGAACTGCTGCTCCACGAGCGCCTTGGCCCGCTGCGTCTCACCGAGCCGGAACAGTACGTCGGCCGCGTCCGTGCGCCAGGGCAGCATCGCCGGCCGGTCCACGCCCCAGCTCTTGGCGAGCCGGCCCGCTTCCAGGAAGTCGCCGAGCGCGGCGTGGAGTTGGTGCGTCGCCATGAGGTAGAGGCCACGGGCGCGCAGGTAGGAGAGGCCGTGGGTGCTCTTGAACAGCGTGTCCGCGACGGGCTGGTGGAGCTGGCGGGCCACCGTCGCGTGGTCGCCCATGAGAGTGCGCGCCCGGATCAGTGTGGCCGTCGGACTCCCGATGAACGCGCTGCTGCTCTGCTCGGGCAGGCAGTCCAGCGCCCGGCGGGCGTACTCCTCGGCGGCGTGCAGATCACTCAGACGCAGAAGTACCGCCGCGAGCGCGGAGGAGAACAAAGCCTGCCAGGCGGGGGCCTTCTGCCGCTCGGCCTCGGCGATCAGTTCGCGGCAGCAGGCGGCGGCCCGTTCGGGGTGACCGAAGTAGGAGAGGGACCGCAGGGCGCGCATGACCGGTTCCAGCGTCTCGTCGGTGAGGACGGTCGTGCGCAGGAAGCGCTCGGCGACCGTGGCCTCCGCGCTGTCCTCGGTGCCGGGCGAGGGCCTTCCCTCGCCCGGTCCTCGCGGATTCTCGACCCGGATGCCGGGTGCGCCCGGCATCCCGTCCGGGCGGGGTCCGTGTCCGGATCCCTCATGGCCGCCCGCGCCGCCCGCCATGGTCTCCCTGAGGATCATGGACATCACCTCGGCGGCCTCGGCGATGCGGCCCTGGGAGGTGAGGAGTCCGGCCAGCGGGGCCAGGCGCTCCACGGCCAGTCGGCCGGAGCGGAGCACCGCGAGCGGGGCGGACAGGTGCTTCTCCGCCCGTCCCGGATTGACCCGCCAGGTGACGGCTGCGAGCCGGGTCTTGATGTCGGCCCGCTGCTGCTCGTCGAGGCTCAGTTCGTGGGCGAGTTCGAGTGCTTCCGAGGCCCGGGCCGGGCCGCTGCGCGTCAGCAGGTCCTCGGCGGCCTCCCGCAGCACGTCCACGGCCCAGGGGGCGGCGCTGAGTGAGCCCCCCATGTGGGTGGCGGCGAGCAGATGCCGGGCGACCTCGGTTACGGATTCGCCTTCCAGGTGCAGGAGTTCGGCGGTGCGCAGATGCAGCCCGGCCAGCACGTCGGCCGGTACCTGATCCAGGATCGCCCGCTCGGTGTGCGGGTGCGGGAAGCGGTGGCCGTCGAGAATCCCGGAGGCGGAGAGCGAGGCGACCGACTGCGCGGCGGCGAACGCCGGGACGCCCAGGAGCCTGCCGGCCCGCTCCGGCGTGTAGGCGTCGCCCAGCACGGCGAGCGCCGCACCGAGGTCGAGCATGTGCGGTCCGTTGTGCCGCAGGCAGGTCAGGACGGCCTGTCCGAACAGCCCGCCCTGCTCGGGCAGGAAGGTGTCGGCGCCGGCCGGAGCGGAGCGGTACTCCTCCAGGAGGGCGCGCAGCAGCAAGGGATTGCCCCCGCTGATCGCGTGCAGCTCACCCGAGAGCGCCTCGCGAGGTGTGGGGCCGTGGGAGCCGGCCGCGACGCGCCGGCATCCCTCGGGGCTCAGCCGCCGCAGCCGGATGCGCCGCACGTTGCGGCTGCGCAGCAACTCCGTACCGAAGGAGGCGTCCTGGCCGTCCTGGTGCAGGGGAGTCGTGAGTACGAGCAGCATCCTGGTGGAGCGGCAGTGCCGGACGATGTGCTGGAGGTAGCGCAGGGACGCGCTGTCCGCGTGGTGCACGTCGTCGACGGAGATGACGAGGGGCGTGGCGGCGCTCAGCCGCTCCAGCGCCGCCTGGAACTCCCGCATCGCGCTGACCTGCGGCTGACCGTCCGGCGCCGTGGAGACCTCGGGGAGTGTGCCGGCCGGTGCGTCTCCGGTCAGCTGTCGCATCAGGCCGAGCGGCAGCTCCCGTTCGGTCGGTGAGCCGAACGCCCGCAAGGACAGGTCGTCGCCCGCTTCGGTCCATTCGGCGAGAGTGTCGATGAGCTCACTCTTGCCGCATCCGGCAGCGCCCTCGATGAGGACGATGCGGGGTGCGCCGCCTCGGCTCTCACTGAGCGCGGTGCGCAGTATCTGGACTTCTGGCTCTCTTTCGGCAAATTCCACTATGTCCCCCGAGGCCCACGCTGCAGATTGTCTTGTCCCGGGCATTGGGAAATGCCCTGATGGAACACGTGTGGCGTATATGGAACGCGTGTGCGTACGCTACACGCCTATGAGTGTGGCGCACGCTCGGCGTATCCTCTAGTGGTCACAAGTTGCACGCCCGGCGAGGCGCTCTTGCGTTCGGCAGCCAGGTCAACGCTTCGCAGTTCCACCGGAGTTCGGTCGGTCTAAGATGCCCCGACGGCTTCGAGTCAAGGGTGGTGCTGTGGGTCACCGTGAAGATCTCCTGGAAGGCGCGAAGCGCTGTCTGCTGGAGAAGGGGTTCGCCCGTACGAGCGCGCGGGACATCGTGGCGGCATCCGGCACCGCGCTGGCGTCCATCGGCTACCACTACGGTTCCAAGGACGCCCTGTTGGTGCAGGCCTACGTCCAGGCGATGCAGGAGTGGGCGGACGAGTTCGGGCCGGACACCGCGATCGGGGCCGACCTCGAATCCGCGGGGTCGACGATCGAGCGCTTCGAGATGGTCTGGAACCGTATCGTCGAGATCTTCCCTGAGCGCAAACCCCTGTGGGCGCTGAGCGTGGAGGTCGCCGTGCACGCGGAGAACCTGCCTCAGATGCGGCAGGGGCTCTCCAAGGCGCAGCCGTTCGGCTGGTCTGCGCTCGTGGCGCTCTTCCACGGCGTGGACGAGAGCGAGGTCGACGAGCAGATGGCGGTCACCCTCGGCCGGTTCTACGCCGCGTTGCTCAACGGGGTGATGTCGCTGTGGCTGTTCTCGCCGGAGACCGCACCCTCCGGGCGCGATCTGGCCGAGGCGATGCGGGCCATTCTGGTGCTGCATCAGGGTGCCGCCGTCGGTTCGGGCCCGGCCGTCTGAGGGATCGAGGAGTGACCGGGTGCCCGAAGGGGGCGGGGGTCGCGGCCGCCGCCCCGGCGGGTGCTGCGCAGGCCCGACGGGTGTCGCGCCGGCCCGCTCAGGGCTCGTCGCGGACCAGGCCGGCGTCCCGCAGTTCGCTCACCCAGATGTCCATATCGGTACGGGTGTTCTCCGGGTCCGTACACCACAGTTCGGCCAGCATCTCGGCCGCCGGGACGAGTTGGCCGTTGTGCTGGCGCAAAGCGATCCACATGGCTGCGGCGACCGGGCTGCACCGGTAGCTGGTGCCGTCCGCCGTGGTGAGGAATTCGAGGTACCCGTCCTCGGTGACGCGTGAGGTGACGCCGTGCTCTGGTCGTACCGGCACTCTGGCCTCCGTTGTCGATAGCCGGCTGGTGACGGCCAACCATGAGGAGGAGGCGTGACCGTGTACGCGGGGCGGGGGGTGGGGGGTGGGATGTCTGTCAGGTCGGTCCGTCTGCGGGCGCCGACCGGGTCTGCCTCGCGCATCGGCTCATGAGGGCAGGCTGCCCGATGCTGCGATAGACGTTAGTCTAGTACGGTCGTCTAGATTCTGGTGAGGGAAGCGCAACTCTGTCCGGAATGCATTGGCCGGGGCCATGAAGCGCGCCTGCCCGGGAGTTGACTCCCGGGCAGGCGCGAGCAGGCCTGCCGCGCGGGGCGCCTGTCCCGGCGTCCCGCGCGGCACTCACATGTATGCGACCGTGCGCGCGGACCGTACGGCCGGCGCGCACGGTCGCTCACGATTCCACGGTCAGCGCGCTCGTGCGGGCGCGGATCAGGTCGAGGACCTGGGGCACGTGGGAGTCGAGGTAGAAGTGTCCGCCGGGGAACACCTTCAGCTCGAACGACGCCGTGGTGTGCTCGCCCCACGACGTCGCCTCGTCGACGGTCACCTGCTGGTCGTTGTCACCGACGAGCGCCACGACGTCCAGGCCGAGCAGCGGTCCCGGCCGGTAGCGGTACGTCTCCGCGGCCTTGTAGTCGCTGCGGATCGCCGGAAGGATCATGCGCAAGATCTCGGGATCGGCCAGCACCGCGGAATCCGTCCCGCTCAGCTGGGTGATGTCGGCGATGAGGCGGTCGTCGGTCGCCAGGTGCACGGTCTCGTCCCGTACCCGGGAGGGCGCCCGGCGGCCCGAGGCGAAGAGCGTGCGCGGCGGCGTTCCCGCGGCCTCCAGCCTGCGGGCCACCTCGAACGCGAGCGTGGCTCCCATGCTGTGGCCGAACAGGGTCAGGGGAACGTCCCCCCAGGGGCGCAGTTCCTCGATGACGAGATCGGCCAGCTCCTCGATGTCCTCCACGCAGGGTTCGCTCCTGCGGTCCTGGCGGCCGGGGTACTGGATCGCGAGAACGTCGACCGCCGGGGACAGTGCACGTGACACCGGGAAGTAGTAGGTGGCCGATCCGCCCGCGTGCGGGAAACAGACCAGGCGGGCGGGGGCCTCGGGCGCCGGATGGAATCGCCGGATCCAGGGCCCGGTCTCCCGTGAGTCGTCCGTCATCAGTGCTCTACATCCTTCTGTCGCTGTCGCTGTCGGGCCAGGTCCGGTACGGAGTCGGAAGGGAAGCCGGGGTCGCCCCGGCCGTTGCCGAAGTGCCTCACCGCGCAGCCCAGCTGCCGGGCGGGCGGTAATGAAGCGGCGCGCTCCACCGGGGTGCGGCGCAGGGACGGGCGTCCGGGCCGGCTGCCGGGGCGCGGCGCAGGCTCAGCAGAGCGGTGGTCACGGCGGCGATCTCCTCGGCGGACGGCACGCCGCCGAGGAAACGCAGCGCCGGACCGTTGCCGTCCGGGCCGGCGGATCCGGTGGCCGGGGCGCAGGGGGCAGCGGTCATGGGCTCGGTCACTCCTCACAGGACTCAGGTCGGGGGGTTGCCGTGCTTGCGGGCCGGAACCCGCGCGTCCTTGGTCCGCAGCATCGCGAGGGAACGTACCAGCACCGCACGGGTCTCGGAGGGATCGATCACGTCGTCCACGAGACCGCGTTCGGCCGCGTAGTAAGGGTGCATCAGCTCCTGTTGGTACTCCTTGATCCGCTGCTCACGGGCCGCCGCGGGATCGGGAGCGGCCGCGATCTCCCGGCGGAAGACGATGTTCGCCGCGCCCTCCGCGCCCATCACGGCGATCTCGTTGGTCGGCCAGGCGAAGGAGAGGTCGGCCCCGATGGAGCGCGAGTCCATCACGATGTACGCACCGCCGTACGCCTTGCGCAGGATGACCTGGACACGCGGGACAGTCGCGTCGCAGTAGGCGTAGAGCAGCTTCGCGCCGTGCCGGATGATGCCCTGGTGCTCCTGGTCGGTGCCCGGCAGGAAGCCCGGCACGTCGACCAGCGTGACCAGCGGGATGCTGAACGCGTCGCAGGTCTGGACGAACCGCGCCGCCTTCTCCGAGGCGTGGATGTCCAGCACCCCGGCCTGCGATGCCGGCTGGTTCGCCACGATGCCGACCGTGTGACCGTCCAGCCGGGCCAACGCGCAGATGATGTTGGTGGCCCACTGCGCGTGGACTTCGAAGAAGTCCTCGTCGTCGACGATCTCCCGGATCACCGCGCGCATGTCGTACGACTGGTTGGCGTGGTGCGGCACCAGGCTCAGCAGGCTGTCGCACCGCCGGTCCGCAGGGTCGTCGGTCGGCGCCTCGGGCGGCAGTTCGCGGTTGTTCGCGGGCAGCAGGGAGAGCAGGTGCCTGACCTCCTCCAGACACTCCGCCTCGTCGTCGTAGACGAATCCGGCCGCGCCGGAGACCGTCGCGTGGACCTCCGCCCCACCGAGCTGTTCGTGTGTCACCCGCTCGTTGGTGACGGCCTGGACCACGTCCGGCCCGGTGATGTACATCTGCGAGATGTCCCGCACCATGAAGACGAAGTCGGTGAGCGCCGGCGAGTAGGTGGCACCGCCCGCGCACGGCCCGAGAATCACACTGATCTGGGGGATCACCCCGGACGCCCGCACGTTGCGGCGGAAGATCCCGCCGTAGCCGGCGAGTGCCGTCACACCCTCCTGGATCCGCGCCCCGGCACCGTCGCTCAGCCCCACCAGAGGCGCGCCGGACGAGATCGCCAGATCCATCACCTTGTGGATCTTCTCCGCGTGCGCCTCGCCCAGCGAGCCCCCGAAGACCCGGAAGTCATGCGCGTACGCGAAGACCGTGCGGCCGTGCACCTGGCCCCATCCGGTGATCACCCCGTCCCCGCTGGGGCGTCGGTGCTCCAGGCCGAATCCTGTGGACCGGTGCCGCCGCAGCGCCTCGACCTCCTGGAACGTCCCCGCGTCGAAGAGCAACTCCAACCGCTCCGGAGCGGTCAACTTGCCCCGCGCGTGCTGCTGTTCGGTGGAGCGCGGGCCCATGCCCTCGCGCGCCGCGCTCTTCAGCTCCGCCGCCTGAGCCACCAGCGAGCGCAGATCCGGCCGGGGCGGCGCGGAGCTGTCGCCACCACTGTTCGACGGGGCGTCCTGATGCACTGTCATGGTCCCACCCATCCTTGGCTCGACGGTGCCCGGTGGCTTCTCGCACCGGCGCCGGAATCCGGATAACCGTCCCTCATTGAAGACCCGGCGCGGTCCTCGTGCCCTCCCCTAAGTTGTCCGGCACCCCCCTAAAGGGCTGTCCCGGCATCCCTGGCAGGACAGCCCCTGCGACCTGCGGCCGGGCCCCGGCCCGCCCACCGGCCAGGCCGGCCAGGACACGGGACCCTTAGGGGCTCTACGGGGCACCACCGGGTGGAAGCGAAGTCCCTTTACACCGCCCGGACGTCGGGACGCCCCGCCTCCAAGGCCGAGGGACGTCAACGGAATTGGGACCCGCGAACCTTAGGGGTTTTGGCGGCGGCGGGCAGACCTCAGCCTGGAGCCCGACCGGTTCGGAAACGAAGCGCCCGACGGGCTGATCGCGCCGGGACGACGTGCTGAAGGGCAGGACACCATGAGAGACGACTTCCGTACCGGCGGTGCGCTGGTCTTCCCCGGCATGAGCCCCACGCGCTTCCAGGACTCGGCCAAGTTCATGCTGGTCAACCCGGTGGCCCGCCGGCTCGTCGCCGAGGCCGACCACGCACTCGGCTACTCACTCGTCGACCGCTACCGGGAGACCGAGGGAGACTACAGCGAGTACGCCCAGGTCGCGTTCCTCGTCAACTGCCTCGCCCTCGCCACCTGGGCGCAGGACCGGTTCGACCCGGAACCCGCGCTCTGCGTCGGACCCAGCTTCGGCGGAAAGACCGCGGCGGCCCACACGGGCGTCCTGGACTTCGCCGACGCCGTCCGCCTGACCGCCGGCTGGGCCAGGCTCCTGGAGTCCTGGTTCGCCGAGAACCACCACGACGTGGTCACCCACTCCTTCACCCGCGTCCCGCGCCCCGAACTGGACCGGGTGCTCGCCGAGCTCGACGAGCGCGGCGAGTGGTACGAGATCTCCTGCCATGTCGACGAGGACTTCTACATGGTGTCGCTGCGCGCGACCGTGCTGGAGTGGCTCGGCAAGCGACTGCGTTCGGTCGGGGGCCTGCCGCTGTACACGATGCGCCCGCCCATGCACGCGAGCGTCTTCGCCCCTCTGCGTGAGCGGGCCGAGGAGGAACTCTTCGCCCTGCTCACCTTCCACGACCCCCGGATCCCGGTCGTCGCCGACCAGGACGGCACCCTGCTGACCACCGGCGACCAGGTCCGCACCATGCTGCTGGACGGCTTCGTCCGTCCGGTCCGCTGGCCCGCCGTCGTCGACTCCCTGCGCCGCCACGGCGTCGGCAAGCTGTACGTCGCCGGTCCGGACAGCCTCTTCGGCCGGGTTCCCGTCACCACCAGGAACTTCGACGTCGTCGCCGTGGACCCGCGGACGGCGCTCCGGCCCGTCCGCCGGAGCCTCGCCGCCTGAGCGCGGCCCCGTCTCCCCTGACCCGAAGCACCTTCGAGGGACGCGCCCAGGCCGGCGCCGCGTCCCTGCCACCGGCACCAGGACCGGCCGCGGACTTTCGAGCGAGAGGTACACCATGACCCTTCTGACCAGGACCGACCTGGGATTCGCCTATCTGCAGCTGACCGGGTCTGCCTGGCAGGAGCCGGTGCGGTACACGCTGGAGGAACGGCTGGCGGCGCTGGCCGAGAACAACTGCGTCTCGATGGGTATGGCCGTCGAGGAGCTGGAGTCGTTCCTGGCCGACCACTCGGCGGACAAGCTGCGCGGCCTGCTCTCCGAGTACGGGATCCGGCTGCACGAGCTGGAGGTCCACTTCGGCTGGAACGCCGGACCGGAGGAGAGCGGCCCTGCCCTGGAGGCGGAGGCCCGCCTCTTCGAGCTGGCCGGGCTGGCCGGCATTCCCGCCGTCAAGTCCTGTGCCGTGTACCCGCCCGGCGTGGAGATGCCCCCCACCGAGGTCCTCACCGAGCGCTTCGGCGCGATGTGCGACCGTGCCGCCGCGCGCGGACTGAACATCTCCCTCGAAGCCATGGCCGTGATGCCCGGCTTCACCTACCAGGTCGCCTCCGACATCATCGTGGCCGCGGACCGCCCGAACGCCGGTCTGCTCATCGACATGTGGCACCTCTTCCGCGACCCGACCGGCGTCGGCTCGGTCGACCAGCTCACGGGCGCGCAGATCGCGGGCGTGGAGTTCGCGGACGCCCCGAGCACGCCGTCCCCCGACGTCATGAACGAGGTCCTCAGCGGCCGACTGCTGCCCGGCGAGGGCGACTTCGACATCACCGGGCTGCTGCACACGCTGGACGCCAAGGGCGTCGACCTCACCCCGTCGGTGGAGGTCCTCTCCGCCGACCTGCGCGCCCTGCCGCTCAGCGAGAACATCGCCCGTACCGCCGCGGCCGTGCGCGCCTCCCTCGAGAAGGCCCGCGGCTGAGAGCGCCACCCCTCACGACCTCCCCGCGGCAGGGAGCGGCCTCCCTGCCGCGGGGAGGCCGTCACCCACCGAGCGCAGAGACCTCTGGAGAAGGAACCATGTCCGTCGACGCATGTCCGCACGCCCAGCCCCGCCCCTTCCCCCTGGAGCGCACCGGCTGCCCCCTGGACCCCGCACCGGAGTACGCGGTGCTGCGGGAGACCGAGCCGGTCTCCCGGGTCAAGCTCAAGTTCAACGGCCGTGAGGCCTGGCTGCTCACCCGGTACGAGGACGTCCGGCAGATGCTGGTCGACCCGCGGTTCAGCGCCAACATGGCCGACCCCGGCTACCCGCTCCAGTTCCACTTCCCCATGGAACTGCTCGGCAAGGTCAAGCCCGCCCTGCTGCACATGGACCCGCCGGAGCACACCGCGCACCGCATGATGCTGATGCCGGAGCTCAGTGTGAAGCGCGTCGAGGCGATGCGGCCGCGCACCCAGGAGATCGTCGACGAGTGCATCGACGCGATGCTGGCCCAGGGCGGCCCGGTGGACCTGGTGTCCATGCTGTCGATGCCCGTGCCGTCCATCGGGATGTGCGAGCTGACCGGTGTTCCGCACGAGTCGCGTGACCTGTTCCACCGCTGGGTCACCCTCCTCGTCACCCAGGGCAGCGCCGAGGAGCACGCCTCGGCCAACGCCGAGGTCGAGGTGCTCCTCTACGAGCTCATCGCCGAGCGGCAGAAGAACCCCGGCGACGACCTGATCAGCAGTCTGCTCCAGCGCAACGGGGAGAAGAACGAGCTGGAACCGTCCGACATCAGCGCCCTGGTACGGGCCATGATCGCCGCCGGTCACGAGAGCACCGTCAACGGCATCACCATCGGCGCCCTCGTCCTCCTCCAGCACCCCGAGCAGGCCGACTGGCTGCGCGCGCACCCCGAACTGTCGGGCCAGGCCGTCGACGAGCTGTCGCGCTACTCCAGCATCTCCGACCACGGCACCGTCCGCGTCGCGCTGGACGACGCAGTGATCGGCGGCCAGCTGATCCGTAAGGGCGAGGGCGTCATCTGCTCGCTCTCGGCCTCCAACCACGACCCGGCGGTCTTCAAGGACCCCAACACCCTGGACCTGACCCGCCGCGAGGCACGCCACAACGTGGCGTTCGGCTTCGGACGCCACCAGTGCGCGGGCCAGATGCTCGTCCGCATGCAGCTGGAGGTCGTCTTCACGACCCTGCTGCGGCGTATCCCCGGACTGCGTCTCGACGCGGCTCTGGACGAACTGCCCTTCAAGGCCAACGCCCTCATCGACGGCGTCCACGAGCTGCCGGTGACCTGGTAAAGGAGTTATTCCATGCGTGTGATCGTCGACAAAGAGCGTTGTGTCGCCGCCGGTTCCTGTGTGATCACCTCGCCCGCCGTGTTCGACCAGAACGACGAGGACGGCAAGGTGGTGCTGCTGATCGGGACGCCGGACGAGAAGCTGCGCGACGAAGTCCTGGAGTCCGTCAACGTCTGCCCGGTCGGGGCGCTGAGCGTCGCCGACTAGGTCGTAGACCACCCCTCCCCGGAAGCCGGGGCACGGCCCCCCTCCCCTCCGGGCCCGTGCCCCGGCTGCTCCGGACCTCCCCACCTCCCCTCGAAGCGTCCGGCCCCCGTCGCGCGACGACGCCGGTCCGCTCGCCACCCACACCCGAAAGCGACGTTGGAACCGTGGAGAATCCGAACACCACTTACGCGCCGACGGCGCACGGGAACGGCGGGACGGTCCATTCCCTGCTCGACGACGCGACCGCGGACACCCCGGACGCGCAGTGTCTGCACGACTCCGCCGGCGAGGTGACGTACCGGCGGATGGCCGAACTCAGCCACGGTTTCGCCGCCTGGCTCGGCGAGCAGGGCGCGGCACGCGGTGACCGGCTGCTCGTGCAGCTCCCCAGCCGGCGCGAGCTGGTTGCCATGGTCTACGGGGCCTCCCGCCTCGGTGTGATCCTGGTACCGCTCAACCCCGCGATGAAGGAGTACCACCTCCGGTCCGTCATCGAGGACGCCGAACCCTCCCTGATCATCGGCGACGGCCCCACCACCGAGGTACTCGGCCGGGCCGCCGCCCTCCCCGTGCACGACCTCGCGGCGATCTGGCCCCACGTCGAGGAGGCCGCCGGACACCCGGCGCTCCCGCCCCTGGACATCAGCGCCGACGACACCGCGTTCCTCGTCTACACCTCCGGCAGCACCGCCGCGCCCAAGGCGGTCGTGTGCCCCCACGCGCAGGTCACCTTCGCCTCCCGCGCCATCCAGGAGGTGCTGGGGTACCGGCCGGACGACGTCGTCTTCTGCCGCTTCCCGATCTCCTGGGACTACGGCCTGTACAAGGTGCTGCTCGCCTGCCTCGGACGCTCGCAACTGGTCCTGGACGGCGGCGAGTCCGACCTCGTACTGCTGCGACGCATGCGCGAGACCGGTGCCACCGTGGTCCCCATCGTGCCGTCCCTGGCCACGATGATCGGCACCCTCGCCCGGCGCGACACCCAGGACCCGCCCCCGGTACGGATGTTCACCAACACCGGAGCCGCGCTGCCCGACCACGCGGTCGCCGCCCTGCGCGAGGCGTTCCCCGGCGTCCAGGTGGTCCGCCAGTTCGGCCAGACCGAGTGCAAGCGCGTCACCATCATGCCGCCGGACCAGGAGCACGAGCGCCCCCAGTCGGTGGGCCTGCCTCTGCCCGGCACCACCGTCCTCATCCTCGACGCGGAGGGCCGGTCCCTCCCGACCGGCGAGACCGGCGAGATCGTCGCCGTGGGACCGCACGTCATGCCCGGCTACTGGCGCCGCCCCGAACTCTCCGCGCGCACCTTCCGCCGAGACCCCGACACCGGGGCGCTGCGCCTCCACACCGGCGACTACGGCCGGCTCGACGAGGACGGCTACCTCTACTTCGAGGGCCGCCGCGACGACATGTTCAAGCGCAAGGGCATCCGGATGAGCACGGTGGAGATCGAGGCCGCCGCCATGGACATCCCCGGGGTGCGCACCGCCACGGCGCTGCCGCCCACCGACACCCGCGACCTGGTCATCTTCGCCGAGACGGAACTGGCCCCCCACACCGTCCTGAAGGAACTGGCCGAACGCCTGGAGTCGGCCAAGGTGCCCGCTCTGTGCCGGGTCCTGGACGAACTGCCGCTGAGCCTGCACGGGAAGAACGCCCGGCAGGTACTGACCGAGATGATCGACGGGGAAGGGCGATGAGCCGCTACCAGGCACTGGCCGAACGATTCGGCACACCGCTGTACGTGTACGACCTCGACGAGCTCGACGCGGCACGGCAGCAGCTGTTCGACGCCCTGCCCGAGGAGTTCACCCTCTTCTACGCCCTCAAGGCCAACCCCCACCCGGGCCTGGTCCGGGCCCTGCGCGAGGGCGAGGGCCGCCACTGCCGGCCCGAGATCAGCTCCACCGGCGAGCTGGAGTCCGCCCTCTCCGCCGGCTTCCGGGGCGAGGACTGCCTCTACACCGGCCCCGGCAAGACCCCGGGCGAGCTGGACGAGGCGATCCGCCTGGGTGTCCGCGTCTTCTCCACCGACTCGGTCACCGACGTCCGCCATGTGGCCGACGCCGCCCTGGCGCACGGAGTGACCGCCGACTGCCTGCTGCGCGTCAACAGCGCGTCGGCCAGCGCCACCAGCAGCATCCGGATGACCGGCACGCCCTCGCAGTTCGGCTTCGACAGCGAGACCCTGGCCGACGTGGTCCCCGAACTGCGGACCGTCGCGGGCGTCCGCATCACCGGGATGCACTTCTTCCCGCTGAGCAACGCCAAGGACGAGGACAGCCTCGTCGGCGAGTTCCAGCACACCATCGAGCTGGCCGCACGCCTCCAGCACGAACTGGACCTTCCCCTGCGCTTCCTCGACATCGGCGGCGGCTTCACCGTGCCGTACGCCGTGCCCGGCAGCCGCGGGACGTACCCCAAGCTGCGCGGCGAACTCGCCGCCGCGCTGGACACCCACTTCCCGCAGTGGCGGACCGAGGGCCCCGAGATCGCCTGCGAGTCGGGCCGCTACCTCGTCGGGGCGAGCGGCACGCTCGTCGCCTCGGTCAGCAACGTCAAGGTCAGCCGTGGCCGCAAGTTCGTCATCCTCGACGCGGGCATCAACACCTTCGGCGGCATGTCGGGCCTCGGCCGGCTGCTGCCCGTAGCCGTCGGGACAGAATCGGGGGAGTGCGTCGAATCGGCCAGCCTGGTGGGCCCGCTGTGCACGCCCGGCGACATCCTCGGCCGTGAGATCGACCTGCCCGCACTCGCCGCCGGAGACCTGGTGACGATCCCCAACGCCGGCGCGTACGGGCCGACCGCCAGCCTGCTGATGTTCCTGGGCCGCCCGGCTCCCACCGAGGTGGTCGTGCGGGGGGACACGGTGCTGTCCGTCTCCCGGATCGAGCACAGCCGCTCCTACGCGGCCCTGGACGAACCGTTCGCGAACACCGAGGGAGGCACCGAATGAGCACCGGCCTCATGCACGGCGCCACGAGCACCGTGAGCCCGGCAGGTGCCCGGCGCGGCACCGTGGTCGTCACGACCGTGGCCTCCGACTCGCACACCTGGAACCTCGTCTTCCTCCAGCTGCTCATCGAGGAGCTCGGCTACGAGGTGATCAACCTGGGCCCGTGCGTCCCGGACCGGGTCCTCGTGGACGCCTGCCGGGAGACCGCCCCCGACCTGGTGGTGATCAGCAGCGTCAACGGCCACGGCCACCAGGACGGGCTGCGCGTCATCGAGGCGCTGCGCGCCTGCGGCGAACTGGCCTCGACCCCCGTGGTCATCGGCGGCAAGCTCGGCGTCGCCGGGCAGCAGAGCGACGCGGCGATCGGCGAGCTGATCTCCGCCGGATTCGACGCCGTCTTCGACGACGCCTCGACCGCCACAAGGGAGTTCAGCCGGTTCGTCGGCACGCTCTCCACCGCACCCCGCTCCCTGGAGCGCACCGAGGTCGGGGCGTGAGACCGGGCGCGCACCCGCTCCGGCGGACGGCCGAGGGGGCGCGCCCGGTTGACTTCGGAGCCTTCGTCCGGGCGAGAAGCCGCGACGGTGACCTGGTGGTGCAGCCCCGGATGGGGTTCAGCGACCCCGCGACCATGCGCGCGGGGCTGGCCGCCACCCGTGCCGCCGACGCCACGACGGTCGGCACCGTCACCCTCGACAGCTACACGAGAGTCGGCGAACTCGCCTCCGTCGAGAGCGCCTTGCGCGCCGGGGCCGGACTCAACGGCTACCCCATCGTCAGCTACGACCCGGCCGTGACCGGGCAGGTCCTCGCGGGGATCAGGGACGAGACGTTCCCGGTCCAGGTCCGGCACGGATCGGCAGTCCCCGGGGACATCTTCGCCGCGCTGCGCAGGACGCTGATCAACGCCACCGAGGGCGGCCCCGTCTCCTACTGCCTCCCCTACGGGCGTACTCCGCTGGACGAGTCCGTACGGAACTGGGTCCGCTGCACCGAGGATTTCGCACAGCTGCGGGAATCCGGAGTGGAACCGCATCTGGAGACGTTCGGCGGCTGCATGCTCGGGCAATTGTGCCCACCGAGCCAGCTGGTGGCGATCAGCGTGCTCGAAGCGCTTTTCTTCTGCCAGCACGGAATTCGCAGTGTGTCGCTCAGTTATGCCCAGCAGACCCACCCGGAGCAGGACCGGGAAGCGGTCGCGGCTCTGCGGCGGCTCTGCGGGGAATTGCTTCCGACGCCCAACTGGCACGTGGTCATCTACGCCTACATGGGCGTCTACCCGACCACGGACGAGGGCGCCTATCTGCTGCTCGACCAGGCGACGCGTCTCGCGGTCGACTCCGGGTCGGAACGGCTCATCGTGAAGACGGTGGCGGAATCCCGCCGGATCCCGACCGTCGCGGAGAACGTCGCCGCACTGGAGTCGGCGGCCAGGACCGCGAGGACGGCGCCGCCCGGCGTCCCGGCCCGCACGGAGTCCGACTCGCAGACATACGCGGAGGCCAGGGCCCTGATCGAGGGCGTACTCGAACTGTCCCCGGACATCGGGCACGCCTTCGAACTCGCCTTCAGGCAGGGCGCTCTGGACATCCCCTACTGCCTGCACCCGGACAACCACGGCCGGGCCCGCAGCTACATCGACGGCGACGGCCGGCTGAGGTGGGCCGGAACCGGGCGGCTGCCGCTGGCCGGGCTCGTCGGCCCGACCCGTACCCGCGATGTCACATCGGCGGGGCTGCTCGCCGATCTCTCCTACGTACAAAGGGCGTTCGACCGGGTCGCGCTGGAATCCCGTGGTACCCACGACCGCGACGGTGCCGACATCGCGTCGGCCGGAATCCGGTCCCTCTCCGGCGGCGAATCACAGAAGAGTTCTTGAGACTTAGGGGGGCCGTAGGGGCTGTGCGCGGCCCTTTCGCCTTCATAGCGTGACCCGCAGTGGTGCGGTTCCTTGGTGAATTCCGTCCGGTGACGGGCGACAATTGTGTGGAGTGCAGATGACTGAGTCGGAAAACTTCGTCTCTGGCACCGACGGTGTGCCGGACGGGGGCACGGTGCAGCAGGCCGCACTCGTGCGTGAGCTGGAATCCCTCCCCACCTCGGAGCAGACCCGGGTGCTGCTGGACCTGGTGCGTGAGAGCACCACGGCCGTACTGCGGCAGACCCGGCCGGACACCACGCAGACCGTGGACCCGGCACGTGCCTTCCGCGAGCTGGGGCTCGACTCCGTGGCGCTGGTGGCGCTGCACGCCCGGCTGATCGACGCCACCGGCCTCCCCCTGCCCCCTACCGTCGCCTTCGACCACCCCTCACCGGCCGCCCTCGCCGCGCATCTGCGCACCGAGGCCCTGGGCCTGCCCGATCTGCCCGATCCGGTCTTCTCACCGGGCATCGCCACCGACGACCCGATCGCCGTCGTCGGCATCGGCTGCCGCTACCCCGGTGATGTGTCGTCCCCCGAGGACCTGTGGCAGCTGGTGGCCGACGGCACCCACGTCCGCGACGACTTCCCCACCGACCGGGGCTGGGACCTCGACCGCCTCTTCGACGACGACCCCACGGCCCCCGGCACCACCTACGCCCGCCACGGCGGATTCCTGTCCGGTGCTGCCGAGTTCGACGCGGACTTCTTCTCCATCAGCCCCCGTGAAGCCCTCGCGATGGACCCGCAGCAGCGCCTCGTGCTGGAGACCGTGTGGGAGGCCGTGGAGCGGGCCGGGATCGACGCGCGGACCCTGCGTTCCAGCCGGACCGGCGTCTTCGTCGCCGCCGAGCCGCAGGAGTACGCGATGCGCCTGCACGAGGCGCCGGACGGGCTGGACGGATACCTGCTCAGCGGCAACGCACCCAGCGTCGTCTCCGGCCGGGTCGCCTACACGCTCGGCCTGGAAGGCCCCGCGCTGACCGTCGACACCGCCTGCTCGGGTTCGCTCGTCGGCATCCACCTCGCCGTCCAGTCCCTGCGGCGCGGCGAGTGCACCCTCGCGCTGGCCGGCGGGGTCGCCGTCATGGGCAGCCCCGGCGTGTTCACCGCGTTCGCGCGACAGCGCGGTCTCGCGGCCGACGGCACGGTCAAGGCGTTCGCCGCCGCCGCGGACGGCACCGCGTTCGCCGAGGGCGCCGGTGTGTTCGTCCTGGAACGCCTCTCCGACGCACGGGCCAACAACCACCCGGTCCTCGCCGTCATACGCGGCACCGCCATCAACCAGGACGGCGCGTCCAACGGCCTGACCGCGCCGAGCGGCCGCGCCCAGCGCCAGGTCATCCGCCAGGCACTCGCGGACGCCGGACTCACCACCGGCGACGTCGACGCCGTCGAGGCGCACGGCACGGGCACCACGCTCGGCGACCCGATCGAGGCCCAGGCGCTGATCGCCACGTACGGGCAGGAGCGCACCGGGGGACCGGTCCGGCTCGGTTCGGTGAAGTCCAACATCGGCCACACCCAGGCGGCTGCGGGCTCGGCCGGCCTGATCAAGATGATCATGGCGATGCGTCACGGTCTGCTTCCCGCGACGCTGCACGTCGACGCACCCTCGCCCAACGTCGACTGGTCGGCGGGGGAGGTCCGCCTGCTGACCGAACCCGTCCCGTGGACGCCCGGCGAACGCACCCGCCGGGCCGCCGTCTCCTCCTTCGGCGTCAGCGGCACCAACGCCCACATCGTCGTCGAGGAACCGCCGGCCGAGACCACGCAGAGCGCCGCCGCCGAGGGTGACGGCACCCCGGCCGAGGACGGACGACCCCTGCCGGCAACGCTCTCGGCGAAGAGCGAGGCCGCCCTGCGCGACCAGGCGCGACGCCTGCTGACACACATCGAGAAGACCCCCGGCGCCCGGCCGGTCGACCTCGCCCACTCCCTGGCGACCACCCGCTCCGCGCTGCCGCACCGCGCCGTGGTGCTCACCGGAGACCGCGCGGGCCTCCTCGACGGGCTGCGCGCCGTGGCGGACGGCCGCGACGCCCCCGGCGTGTTCACCTCGGTCACCGGCGGCGGCACCGCGTTCCTCTTCACCGGCCAGGGCAGCCAGCGCCTCGCCATGGGGCGCCGCCTGTACGACGCCTACCCGGTCTACGCCAAGGCCCTCGACAACGCCATCGGCTATCTCGACCTCCAGCTCGACCGCTCCCTGTGGGACGTTCTGTTCGCCGACGAGGACACCCCCGAGGCGGCCCTGCTGGACCGCACCATGTACGCGCAGGCTGCCCTCTTCGCCGTCGAGGTCGCCCTGTTCAGGCTCCTGGAGTCCTGGGGCGTCCACCCCGACTACGTGGCCGGGCACTCCATCGGCGAGCTGACCGCCGCACACGTCGCCGGTGTGCTCTCGCTCGACGACGCCGCCACCCTCGTCGCCGCACGCGGCCGGCTGATGCAGGCACTGCCCGAGGGCGGCGCCATGATCGCCGTGGAGGCGGACGAGGAGACGGTGGAGCCGCTCCTCGCACACTGCCGCGACACGGTGAGCATCGCCGCGGTCAACGGCCCCCGCTCGGTCGTCCTTTCCGGGGACGAGGACACGGTCACCGCCCTCGCCGCCCGGCTGGAGGCCGACGGCCACCGCACCAAGCGGCTCCGGGTCAGCCACGCGTTCCACTCGCCGCTGATGGAACCCATGCTCGACGAGTTCCGGCAGATCGCCCGGATCCTCACCTACAACGCGCCGAAGCTGCCCGTCGTCTCCGCCCTCACCGGCGGACTCGCCACCGCCGGGGAACTCACCGACCCCCAATACTGGGTACGGCACATCAGCGCGCCCGTACGCTTCCACGACGCCGTCGCCTCCCTCACGGACCGGGAGGTCGCCACCTTCCTCGAACTCGGACCCGACCCGGTGCTCTGCGCCATGGGCCGCGCGAGCGCCGACCCGTCCGCGGTGTTCACCCCGCTCCTGCGCCGCGGGCACGACGAGGCGTACCAGCTGCTCAGCTCCCTGGCCGTCGCCCACGCACGCGGCACCCGCGTCGACTGGCACGCCTTCTTCGCCGGTGCCGGCGCCCACCGCGTCGACCTGCCCACCTACGCCTTCCAGCGCGAGCGGTTCTGGCTCAGCGCCCCCGACGCCGCCCAGGACGCGACGGCGCTCGGCCAGATGGCCGCCGACCACCCCCTGCTGGGCGCGGTGGTGGGCCTCGCGGACACCGGTGGCGCGGTCCTCACCGGACGGGTCTCGCTGCGCTCGCACCCCTGGCTCGCCGACCACGTGATCGACGGCCATGTCCTGCTGCCCGGCACCGCGTTCGTCGACCTCGCGGTCCGGGCCGGTGAACAGACCGGCTGCGAACGCCTCGACGAACTGGTCATGGCGGCCCCGCTGACCCTGCCCACCACGGGCGGCGTCGCCCTCCAGATCGTTGTCGACGCCCCCGACACCGCCGGCCGTCGCGCCGTCGCCTTCTACTCACGCGACGAGGACGCCCCCGCCGACGCCCCGTGGACCCGTCACGCCACCGGCCGCCTCGCGCCCCGGGACCTGACCGGGCCGCAGACCGCGGAGTTCGCGGCCGGCACCTGGCCGCCCCCCGGCGCCGAGGCTCTCGACATCACCGGCCTCTACGGTGACCTGGCCACGCAGGGCTACGGATACGGCCCCGCCTTCCACGGTCTGCGAGCGGTCTGGAAGGCAGAAGAGGGCGAGGTGTTCGCCGAGGTACGGCTGCCCGACACGGCAGGCGACCCGGCCTCCGCCTACGGACTCCACCCCGCACTCCTCGACGCGGTCCTGCACGCCACGGACTTCGCCACAGCGGCCGCCACGGACGGCCCTGACGACCGCATCCTGCTGCCCTTCGCCTGGACCGGCGTCACCCTGCACGCGGCGGGCGCGACCACGCTGCGGGTCCGCGTCACCGCCACCGGCACCGACGAGGTCGCCCTCGAACTGGCCGACGCCACCGGAGCCCCGGTGGCCTCCGTCGACTCCTTCCTCGTCCGGCCCCTCGCCGCCGGCGGACTGGCCGCCACCGCCCACCCCGACGCGCTCCACCACGTCCGGTGGACCCCGCTGCCGACCCCCGCCGCCACCTCGACGAACCCCGACGCCGCCGTCCACGCCTGCCCCGCGCCGACCGGAACCGACGTCGCCGCCGACGTCCGCACCGTCCTCGGCACCACGCTGACGGCCGTACGCGACTGGCTCACCGACGAGAGGTCCACCACCGCGCGCCTGACCGTACTCACCCGGGGCGCGGTCGCCGCCGCCACCGGCGAGCAGGCCGCACTCGCCCAGGCGCCCGTCTGGGGCCTGGTGCGCTCGGCGCAGGCCGAACACCCCGGCCGCTTCCTCCTGCTCGACACCGACGGCTCCCTCGGCACGGACGAACTGCTGCGCCTCACCGCCGACTCGGACGAGCCCGAAATCGCCCTGCGCGACGGCCGGTTGCACGCCCCACGGCTGATCCGCACCACACAGGCGCCGGACACCGCAGCCACTCCCTGGCGCACCGACGGCACCGTTCTGATCACCGGTGGCACCGGCGGCGTCGGCGCCACGGTCGCCCGGCACCTGGTCACCGCACACGGTGTACGCGGACTGCTGCTCACCGGCCGCCGGGGCGCGGACGCCCCCGGTGCCGAGGAGCTGCGCGCCGAGCTGACCGCGCTCGGTGCCGAGGTCGTGATCGCGGCCTGCGACGCCGCCGACCGCGAGGCGCTGGCCGACGTGCTGGCCGCCGTACCGGAGCGGCTGCCGCTGAGCGCCGTGGTGCACGCGGCGGGGGTGCTCGACGACGCACTGGTCGACTCGCTCGACGACGCCCGCCTGGACACCGTCCTGCGACCCAAGGCCGACGGGGCCTGGAACCTGCACGAGCTCACCCGTGACAGCGACCTGTCGGCGTTCGTCCTGTTCTCCTCCACCGCCACCCTCCTGGACGGCGCGGGACAGGGGAACTACGCCGCCGCCAACGTCTTCCTCGACGCACTGGCCACCCACCGCGCAGCCCTCGGCCTCCCCGCGACCTCCCTCGCCTGGGGGCTGTGGACCGGCACCGGCGGCATGGGCGGCAGCCTCGACGAGGCCGCGCTGCGGCGCATCGAGCGGCTCGGCCTCCAGCCCCTGTCCGTCGCGGAGAACCTCGCCCTCCTGGACCGTGCGATCACCACCGTCGGCCACCCGGCCGTCGTGCCGGTACGGCTGAACCTGCGCACACTCAACGCCCGCGCCGACGACGTCCCGGCCCTTCTGCGCGCCCTGGTCCGTCCGCCCCGCCGCGCCGTGGGCGGCGGCGGGGTCAGCGTCGAACAGTCACTCGCGCGGAGCCTGAGCGGCCTGACCCGCTCGGAGCGCGGCGAGGCCCTCCTCGATCTGGTCCGTACCCAGGTGGCCGCAGTCCTCGGCCACGACGGTCCCGAACGCGTCCTCACCACAAGGGCGTTCAACGAGATGGGCTTCGACTCCCTCGCGGCCGTCGAACTCCGCAACCGGCTCAGCGCCGCCACCGGCCTGCCACTCACGGCCACGCTCGTCTTCGACTATCCCTCGCCCGGAGCCCTCGCCGACCACCTGGCCTCCCGGCTCGGCGGCGACGCGGAGCAGCAGGCCGGACGGCGCGCTCCGGCCGCCCCCACCGCGTTCGACGACGATCCCATCGCCATCGTTTCCATGGCCTGCCGCTACCCCGGCGGCGTGACCTCGCCCGAGGAGCTCTGGCAGCTCGTCGAGGAGGGACGCGACGTCGTCTCGGCATTCCCCACCGACCGCGGCTGGGCCACCGACATCCACGACACCGATCCCGGCACGCCGGGCAAGAGCCTCACCGATCAGGGCGGATTCCTTTACGGGGCGGCCGACTTCGACGCCGAGTTCTTCGGCATCAGCCCCCGCGAGGCCCAGGCCATGGACCCCCAGCAGCGGCTGCTGCTGGAGATCGCCTGGGAGACCGTCGAACGCGCGGGCATCGATCCGCACACCCTGCGCGGGAGCGACACCGGTGTCTTCGCCGGTGTGATGTACCACGACTGGGGGCTGCGGCTCGGCCCGCTGCCCGAGCACGTGGCCGGCTACCACGGCAACGGCAGCCTCGCCAGCGTGGTCTCCGGACGGGTCGCCTACACCCTGGGCATCGAAGGCCCCGCCGTCACCGTCGACACCGCCTGCTCGTCCTCCCTCGTCGCCCTGCACTGGGCCGCCCAGGCGCTGCGCCGGGGCGACTGTGCCCTCGCCCTCGCGGGCGGCGTCACCGTCATGTCCACCCCGGACACGTTCGTCGACATGAGCAGGCAGCGAGGCCTGGCCACCGACGGGCGGTGCAAGTCGTTCGGCAGCGGTGCCGACGGCACCGGCTGGGGCGAGGGCGTCGGCATGCTCCTGCTGGAGCGGCTCTCCGACGCCGAACGCAACGGCCACCGCGTGCTCGGTATCGTCCGGGGCTCCGCCGTCAACTCCGACGGGGCCTCCAACGGCCTCACGGCCCCCAACGGCCCGGCCCAACAGCGGGTCATCCGACGGGCGTTGAGCGTCGCCGGCCTTACCCCGGCAGACGTCGACGCCGTCGAGGGCCATGGCACCGGCACCGTCCTGGGCGACCCGATCGAGGCCCAGGCGCTGCTGGAGACGTACGGCCAGGAGCGCCCCGCCGCCGACAGCCCGCTGCTGCTCGGCTCCATCAAGTCCAACATGGGCCACACCCAGGCGGCGGCCGGCGTGGCGGGCATCATCAAGATGGTGCAGGCCATGCGCCACGGCACCCTGCCCGCGACCCTGCACGCCGACGAGCCGTCCCCCCAGGTGGACTGGGACTCCGGAGCCGTCGCGCTGCTGACCGGCCCCACCGCATGGCCCGCGCACGGCCGTCCTCGCCGGGCGGGAATCTCGTCGTTCGGTATCAGCGGCACCAACGCCCACGTGATCATCGAGGAGCCGCCCGCCGTCACACCGCCCGCCACCACGCCGCAGGACGCACCCGAGCAGGCCGGGTCCACGACCGGCCCGGTCGCCTGGCCGATCTCGGCGAGGACCCCGGACGCGCTGAGCGCCCAGGCGACGCGCCTGCTCAGCCACCTCGCGACCGTCCCCGACGACGCACTCGCAGCAACGGGCCACGCTCTCGCGACGACCCGCGCCGCTCTGGACCACCGCGCCGTCGCGCTCGGGGCCGACCGTGCTGAACTCGCCGCCGCTCTGGAGGTGTTGGCCTCCGGCGGCGGTCCGGTGCGGGACGTGGTGAGCGAGGGCAAGGTTGCGTTCCTGTTCACGGGTCAGGGTGCGCAGCGGCTTGGTATGGGGCAGGAGTTGTACGGGGCGTTTCCGGTGTTCGCGGAGGCGTTCGATGCGGTGGTGGCTGAGTTGGATGCCCGGTTGGGTGTGAGTCTGCGTGAGGTGGTGTGGGGTGAGGATGCCGGTCTGCTGAACGGGACGATGTTCGCTCAGGCCGGTCTGTTCGCGGTGGAGACGGCGTTGTTCCGGCTGGTGGAGTCGTGGGGTGTGCGTCCGGACTTCCTGGTGGGTCACTCGGTTGGTGAGATTGCGGCTGCGCATGTGTCGGGTGCTCTGTCCCTGGCGGATGCGGCTGAACTGGTGGTGGCGCGTGGTCGGTTGATGCAGGCGCTTCCCGCTGGTGGGTCGATGGTGGCGGTGGAGGCGACGGAGGCTGAGGTGCTTCCGTTGCTGAACGGTGAGGTGGGGATCGCTGCGGTCAACGGTCCGCGTTCCGTGGTCGTCTCGGGTACGGAGGCGGCGGTTCGCGAGCTGGTCGCGACGTTCGAGGCGCAGGACCGCAGGACGAGTGTGTTGCGGGTGTCTCACGCCTTCCATTCGCCGTTGATGGAGCCGATGTTGGCGGAGTTCGGGGCGGTGGTGGCCGGGCTGTCGTTCGGTGCCCCGTCGATTCCTGTCGTGTCGGGTGTTTCCGGGGACCTGTCCGAGGGCTGGGGCTCGCCGGAGTACTGGGTGCGCCATGTCCGCGAGGCCGTGCGGTTCGCCGACGCGGTCCGGTTCCTGGAGGACCGCGGCGTCACCTCGTACATCGAGATCGGACCGGACGCCGTGCTCAGCGGCATGGGCCAGGACTGCGTCCAGGACGCGGAGGCGACGGCGTTCGTCCCGTCGCTGCGACGGAACCGGCCCGAGGTCCGCGAACTCCTCGCCGCCGTCGGTCGCGCCCACACACGCGGTGTCACCGTCGCCTGGGACACCTTCTTCGGTCTCCACGGCATCGGACAGGGCCCGGACCTGCCCACCTACGCCTTCCAGCACCAGCGCTACTGGCTCGACCTGGCCACCGCCCCCGGCGACCTGGACGCGGTCGGTCTCGAAGCTGTCACCCACCCCCTGCTGAGCGCCGCAGTGGCGACGCCGGACGACGGTGGGGTCGTCCTCACGGGGCGGCTCGCGACCGGCACCCAGCCGTGGCTCGCGGACCACGGCGTGCTGGGCAGCGTGCTGCTGCCGGGCACCGGCTTCGTCGAGCTGGCGATCCGGGCGGGCGACCACGTCGGCTGCGGCCGGATCGAGGAGCTGCTCCTCGAAGCGCCGCTGACGCTGCCGGCCCGGGGAGGTGTCGCCCTGCGCGTCGTCGTCGGCGCACCGGACCCCTCCGGCGCCTGCACCGTCAGCATCCACTCGCGCGGCTCCTCGGACCCCGACGCCCCGTGGACCAGACATGCCCACGGCACCCTCACCCGCGAGGCATCCGAACCCGCCTTCGACCTCACCCAGTGGCCGCCGGCCGGCGCCACCCCGGTCGACGTCGCATCCGCCTATGAGCGGCTGCGCGAGCGCGGCTACGCCTACGGCCCCGCCTTCCAGGGCCTGCGCGCGGCCTGGCGGCGCGGCGACGACGTGTTCGCAGAGGTCGCCCTCGACGGTGCCGCCCGCGACGAGGCGCCGGCCTTCGGGCTGCACCCCGCGCTCCTCGACGCGGCCATGCACGCCGATCTGCTGACGGACCCGGCCGCCGACGCGGCCACCCTGCTGCCCTTCTCGTGGAACGGCGTCACCCTGCACGCCGCCGGAACCCCCTCGCTACGCGTCCACATCCAGCGAATCCGCGGCGACGAGGTGTCCGCCATCCTGGTCGCCGACGAGAGCGGCGCACCGGTGGCCACCGTGGAGTCGCTCGTCTCACGCCCGGTCTCGCCGGAGCAGATCGCCGCGGCCTCGGGCGCACCCTCCGCCGCCCTCCACCGGATCGTCTGGCAGCGGACGGAGCCCGCCGCCGCGAAGGCCGACGCCGCCACCGCGTACACCGTCCTGCACTGCCCGGCATCGCCCGAGGGCCAGCACGTCCCGGACGCCGTGCGCGCCCTCACCCACCGGGTGCTCGGCGAGATACGCGACCGGCTCGCCGACCCGGAGGCGGGCACCGACCCCCTCGTCGTGGTCACCCGGCGCGCCGTGCCCGTGCGGTCCGCCGAGGACGTGGACCCGGTCCAGGCACCGGTATGGGGTCTGGTGCGTGCCGCACAGGCCGAGAACCCGGGCCGGTTCCACCTCCTCGACGTCGAGGACGAGTCCGAGGCGACGGAGGCCGCCCTCTCCGCGGCCGTCGCGTCCGGTGAACCCGAATCCGCCCTGCGCGGCGGCGAGTCCTGGGTGCCGAGGCTGGTCCGCGCCACCACCGCCGAGCCTGCACGGTCCGCCCCGTGGGACACCGAGGGCACCGTACTGGTCACCGGAGGCACCAGCGGCCTCGGCGCACTCGTCGCGCGCCACCTCGTCACCGAGCATGGCGTACGGCACCTCCTCCTGGCCGGCCGGCGCGGCATGGAGGCGCCCGGCGCGGAGGCACTCGCCGCCGAACTGGCGGGGCTCGGAGCACAGGTGAAGATCGCCGCGTGCGATGTGGCCGACCGCGAGGGGCTGGCCGCCCTGCTCGCCGGGATCGACGCCGCACGCCCGCTGCGCGCCGTCGTGCACGCCGCGGCGGTCGCCGACGGCGGCCTGGTCGGCAGCCTCACGCCCGAACGGTTCGATGCCGTCCTGCGCCCCAAGGCCGAGGGCGCCTGGCATCTGCACGAGCTGACCAGGGACACCGATCTCACCGCATTCGTCATGTTCTCCTCGGCAGGCGGCCTCGTCCTCGCGGCCGGACAGGCCGACTACGCGGCGGCCAACGTCTTCCTGGACGCCCTCGCCACCCACCGCGCGGCGGCCGGACTGCCCGCGACGTCCCTCGCGTTCGGCATGTGGGAGGTCAGCACCGGGCTCGGCGGCGACCTCACCGAAGCCGACCTGGAGCGGATGCGCCGGCTCGGCCTGCCCGCCCTCCCCGCCGACCGGGGCCTGGAGCTCTTCGACGCCGCCCTCGTCGCCGAGGACGCGGTCGTCGTCCCCCTCGCCATCGACGCGGCGGCGCTCGCCGCCCGGAGCGACGAGGTGCCCGCACTGCTGCGCGGCCGGGTCCGTACCCCCGCTCGCCGCACCGTCCGGGCGGCCGCCACCGGCTCCGCCCTGGAACGCCGCCTGGCCGGTGCGACCCCCGACGAGCGGGCCCGCATCCTGCTGGACACGGTCCGCACCCAGGTCGCCTCCGTCCTCGGCCAGCCGACCCCCGAGGCGGTCGGGCCCGACACGGCCTTCCGCGACCAGGGATTCGACTCCCTCGCCGCCGTGGAACTGCGCAACCTGCTGGTCGGCTCCACAGGGCTGCGGCTGCCTGCGACGCTGGTCTTCGACTACCCCAACTCCCGTGCCGTGGCCGGACATCTCGACACCCTGCTCACCGGCACGACCACCACCGTCGCTCTCACCGCCACCCCGCTCGCGGCCGTCGACGACGACCCGATCGCCGTGGTCGCCATCAGCTGCCGCTTCCCCGGAGGCGTCCGCTCACCCGAAGACCTGTGGGACCTCGTCGCGGACGGTGTCGACGCCATCGGTGACTTCCCCGCAGACCGTGGCTGGGACGCCGACGCCCTCTACGACCCCGAGCCCGGACTCCCCGGCCGCACCTACGTGCGCGAAGGCGGATTCCTTTACGACGCAGCCGAGTTCGACCCCGAGTTCTTCGGCATCATGCCGCGCGAGGCCCTCGCGATGGACCCGCAGCAGCGGCTGCTGCTCCAGTCCGCGTGGGAGACGTTCGAGCGCGCCGGAATCGACCCGGAGACACTGCGCGGCAGCCAGACCGGTGTGTACGCCGGTGTGATGTACCACGAGTACGGCAGCCGGGTCACCGACGTCCCCGACGACCTGGCCGGCTACCTCGGCAACGGCAGCGCGGGCAGTATCGCCTCCGGCCGCGTCGCCTACGCGCTGGGCCTCGAAGGGCCCGCCGTCACCGTCGACACGGCCTGCTCCTCCTCCCTGGTCAGCCTCCACATGGCCTGCCAGGCGCTGCGCACCGGCGAGATCGACCTCGCCCTGGCGGGCGGTGTCACGGTCATGCCGACCCCGGAGATCTTCGTCGACTTCAGCCGGCAGCGCGGACTCGCGGCCGACGGACGCTCCAAGGCGTTCGCGGGCGCCGCCGACGGCACGAGCTGGTCCGAGGGTGTCGGCCTCCTGCTGGTGGAGCGCCTCTCCGACGCCCGCCGCAACGGGCACCCCGTCCTCGCGGTGGTCCGGGGCAGCGCCATCAACCAGGACGGCGCCTCCAACGGCCTGACCGCCCCCAACGGACCCTCCCAGCAGCGCGTCATCCACAAGGCCCTGTCGGCCGCGGGACTCACCCCCGCCGACGTGGACGCGGTGGAGGGACACGGCACCGGCACCCGGCTGGGCGACCCGATCGAGGCGCAGGCACTGCTCGCCACGTACGGCCAGGGCCGCCCCGCCGACCACCCGCTGTGGCTCGGCTCGGTCAAGTCGAACATCGGGCACGCCCAGGCCGCCGCAGGTGTCAGCGGAGTCATCAAGATGGTGATGGCCCTGCGCAACGGCCTGCTGCCCCGGACCCTGCACGTCGACGAGCCGTCACCGCAGGTGGACTGGGAGGCCGGTGGCGTACGACTGCTGACCGAGCCGGTCACCTGGGCGGCGCACGACCGGCCCCGAAGGGCCGGCGTCTCCTCCTTCGGGCTCAGCGGTACCAACGCCCACGTCATCATCGAAGAGGCCCCGGCGGCCGAGGACGGCGAACCGGACGGCACCGCTGCCCGGCTGCCCGTCGTGCCGCTCCCCGTTGTACCGCTGCCGCTCTCCGCCCGGAGCGCCACGGCCCTTACGGCGCAGGCGGAGCGCCTTCTCGCCCATGTGGAAGCCCACTCCGACGAGTCGCTGGTGGACTTGGGGTATTCGTTGGCGACGACGCGTGCGGTGTTGGATCACCGTGCGGTGGTGCTGTCCGCGGATCGTGGGGCGGTGGTGCGTGCGTTGTCGGATCTGGTGGCGGGCCGGGAGTCTGCGGATGTCGTCACGTCGGCTGGTTCTTCGGCGGAGGGTCTGACGGCGTTCCTGTTCACGGGGCAGGGTGCTCAACGGCTTGGCATGGGCAGGGAGTTGTACGGGGCGTTTCCGGTGTTCGCGGAGGCGTTCGATGCGGTGCTCGCGGAGTTGGATGCCCGGTTGGGTGTGAGTCTGCGTGAGGTGGTGTGGGGTGAGGACGCGGGCCTGTTGAACGGGACGATGTTCGCGCAGGCGGGGTTGTTCGCGGTGGAGACCTCGCTGTTCCGGCTGGTGGAGTCCTGGGGTGTGCGGGCCGATGTGCTGGCCGGACATTCCATCGGCGAGATCACGGCGGCCCATGTCGCGGGTGTGCTGTCGCTGGCGGATGCGGCCGAACTGGTGGTGGCGCGGGGTCGGTTGATGCAGGCGCTTCCTGCCGGTGGGGTGATGGTGGCGGTGGCCGCTTCGGAGGCGGAAGTGCTTCCGCTGCTGAACGGCGACGTGGGCCTGGCGGCGGTGAACGGTCCGTCGGCCGTGGTGGTGTCGGGGGCGGAGAAGGAGACGCTCGCGGTCGCGGAGCACTTCGCCGCGCTGGGGCGCCGGACGAAGCGGCTGACGGTGTCGCACGCCTTCCACTCACCGCTCATGGAACCCATGCTCGACGCGTTCCGGAAGGTCGCCGAGACACTCTCGTACAACGCTCCCTCGATGCGCGTCGTGTCCCATGTGACCGGAACCGAAGCGACCGCCGAGCAGCTGACGTCGCCCGAGTACTGGGTACGTCACGTGCGCGAGGCCGTCCGTTTCGACGACGGCATCGCGCACCTCGCGGGCCAGGGCGTCACCCGCTTCGTGGAACTCGGACCCGACGCGGTGCTCACCGCACTCGCCGAGGCCACCGCGCACCACTCGCCCGGCACCCTCACCGTGCCCGTCCTGCGCAAGGGCCGCCCGGAGGTTCCCACCCTGCTCGCAGCCCTCGCCCGGCTGCACGTCGCCGGACCCGGCATCAGCTGGGCCGACGTCCTCGACGGTCGCGGCGGCCGCAAGGTCGAGCTGCCCACGTACGCCTTCGACCGGACCACCTACTGGCTCGACGCCCCCGATCCCGTCGGCGGCGACGTGACCGGCCTCGGCCAGACCGCCGCCGCGCACCCGCTGCTCAGTGCCGTGGTCGCCTCCCCGGAGGCCGGCGGCGTGGTGCTCACCGGGCGCCTCTCCGTCCGCACCCACCCCTGGCTCGCCGACCACGACGTCCTCGGGACCGTGCTGCTGCCCGGCACCGGCTACATCGAACTGGCCATCCGGGCCGGTGAGGAGGTCGGCTGCGAGGTGGTGGAGGAACTCACCATCGAGGCACTGATGCCGCTTCCGCCCCACGGCGGACTCGCCGTCCAGGTCGTCGTCGACGCACCCGACGCGGGCGGGCGCTGCTCACTCGCCGTCTACTCCCGCGCCGACGACGCCCCGGCCGGCGCACCCTGGAGCAAGCACGCCAGCGGCGTACTCGCCCCGGGAAGCGGACAGGCGCCGCCTGCCGGCGCCTTCGCCCCCGCGCCGGCCGACTGGCCGCCCACGGGCGCGACCGAGGTCGACATCTCCGGTGTGTACGACTACCTCACCGGCCAGGGCTACGGCTACGGCCCCATGTTCCGAGGACTGCGCGGCATCTGGTCCCGGGGCAGCGAGACGTTCGCGGAGGTGTCCCTGCCGGAGGACTCCCTGGACGTCGGCAAGGACTTCCGTCTCCACCCCTCGATCCTCGACGCGGCGCTGAGCGCGACCGACTTCATGGACGGGCGCCGCCCCCAGGATGTCGGCGGCACCCAGCTGCCGTTCGCCTGGTCCGGCGTCACCCTGCACGCCGCCGGCTCCTCGCGGCTGCGGGTGCGGATCACCGCCGTCGAATCCCACCGGTCACAGGGGTCGGACGCGGTACGCCTCGAACTCACCGACCCCACGGGCACCCCGGTCGCCACGATCGACTCCCTCGTGGTCCGCCCCGTCACCGCGGCCAAGGTCAACGCGGCCGCCGCCGCGGGTGGCGGCGGTGAACACGAGACCGTGTTCCAGCTGGTCACCCAGCAACTGCCCCTCGGCGCGGCCGTCGCCGCGGCCACTGACCGCTGGGCGGTGCTCGGCGCCGATCCCGGAGGCACACCCGCCGCCGGACCCGGAACCGCCTACCCCGACCTCGCCGCCCTCGGCGCCGCGCTGACCGGTGGCGCCCCGGTCCCCGACGTCGTCGTCCTGCCCGTGCCGCGGTCCACGGACCACGACGACATCCCGGCGGCCGTCCGCTCCGTGACCGGACAGGTCCTCGCCACGCTCCAGTCCTGGCTCGCGGACGAGCGGTACGCCGGGTCCCGCCTCATGGTGGTCACCCGCGACGCCCTCCCCGTCGAGGAGAGCGACACCGCCGCGGACCTGGTCCAGGCTCCGGTATGGGGGCTGCTGCGCGCCGCCCAGGAGGAGTACCCCGGCCGGTTCGTCCTCGTCGACTCCGACGGCAGCGCCACGGCCCGCGAGTCGCTTCCCGCCGTGGCCGCGTCCGGCGAACCCGAAGCGATCCTGCGCGGCGCCGAGGTACGGGTGCCCCGCCTGGCCCGGGTTCCGGCGACAGCACCCACGGTGCCCCTGCCCTGGGACGCCGAGGGGACCGTGCTGATCACCGGAGGGGCCAGCGGCCTCGGCGCCGTCGTCGCCCGCCACCTGGTGGAACGGCACGGCGTACGCCATCTCCTGCTCGCCGGACGGCGCGGCCAGGACGCACCCGGAGCCACCGAACTCCGCGACGCACTGCACGGACTCGGCGCGCGCGTCACCCTCGCGGCCTGCGACACGTCCGACCGTGCGGCCGTCGACGAACTGCTGACCGCGATACCGGCCGCACACCCGCTGACGGCGGTGGTCCACGCGGCCGCGGTCATGGACAACGCGCTGCTCGCCGCCCTCACCCCCGCACAGATCGACACGGTGATGCGCCCCAAGGTGGACGCGGCCTGGAACCTGCACGAGGCGACACGCGGCATGGACCTGAAGGCGTTCATCCTCTTCTCCTCCTGCGCCGGCCTGGTCGTCGGCATCGGCCAGGGCAACTACGCCGCAGCCAACCGCTTCCTGGACGCCCTCTCCGACCACCGCCGCGCGGCCGGACTTCCCGGTACGTCGCTGGCGTTCGGCCTCTGGGAGACCAAGACGGGCCTCGGTGGCGGCGTCACCCACGCCGACCTGCGGCGCATGCGCACCATGGGCATGCCCGCTCTGCCGACCGCCGAAGGCCTTGCCCTTCTCGATGAGGCCCTGGAACTCGACCGCCCCGTGCTCGTACCGATCCGGGTGGAACGCGATCGCCATGCCACGGCCGAACCGCCGCACCTGCTGAAAGACGTGCTCGGCGCACCGGAACGGCCCGCCGCCCGCAAGGAGGTGCGGGCACCCGCCGTCACCGCGGTGACCGCTCCCGCCGCCACCGAACTGACCCTGGAAAAAAGGCTGTCCGGCATGAAGGCGGCCGAACGCAGGCGCACCGTCCTGGACGTCGTGCGCGAGCAGGTCGCCGGCGTCAGCCACAGCGTTCCGGCCACCATCGACGTATCCAAGGGATTCACCGAGCTCGGCCTCGACTCGCTCGCCGCAATCGATCTGCGCAACCGGCTGCAGAAGGCCACGGGCCTCCGACTCCCGGCGACCCTCATGTTCGACTACCCCAGCCCGACGGTGCTGGCCGACTTCCTCCTCGACGAACTCCCGCCGGGCCTCGACGAGAACACACCGGACGTACCTGCCGGCACCGTGCTCGCCCCCGCGCAGAGCGGCCCGGGAAGTGCGGAGACCGACGCCTCCATCCGGCAGACCCTCGCGGACATCCCGGTCGACGCGCTCCGGGAGTCCGGCCTGCTGGACGCACTGCTGAAACTCGCCGCCCGACCCGCGGCACCCGCACCCGCCACCGAATCCGGCACGCGCGCCCCACAGGGCGAGGCCGCACAGGCCGGCGAAGCGATCAGGACCATGGACGTCGACGACCTGGTGCGCGCCGCGCTCGCGTCCGCCGACCCGACCCGGAACCCGAGCGAGGGCTGAGAACATCATGGAAGCATCTGTAGAGCAGTTGGTCGCCGCCCTCCGCACGACCATGGTCGAGAACGAACGACTCCGCTCGGCCAACGACCGCCTCACCGGCGACGCCACCGAGCCGATTGCGATCGTGGGGATGGCGTGTCGTTATCCGGGTGGTGTGGGTTCTCCGGATGAGTTGTGGGATCTGGTGGCGGAGGGCCGGGACGGTGTGTCGGGGTTTCCGGTGGATCGTGGGTGGGATGTGGAGGGGCTTTACGATCCGGAGCCGGGGAAGCCGAATCGTACGGTGACGCGTGAGGGTGGTTTCCTGTATGACGCGGCTGATTTCGATGCCGGGGTGTTCGGGATTTCGCCGCGTGAGGCGTTGGGGATGGATCCGCAGCAGCGGTTGTTGCTGGAGGCGTCCTGGGAGGCTGTGGAGAGTGCGGGGATCGATCCCCTCTCTCTGAAGGGCAGCCGGACCGGTGTCTTCGCCGGCGTCATGTACCACGACTACGGGCCGGGCACGAGCGACGGCAGCCTCGTCACCGGCCGCGTCGCCTTCACCCTGGGCCTCGAAGGCCCCGCCGTCACTGTCGACACCGCGTGCTCGTCCTCGCTCGTCGCCCTCCACTGGGCAGGACAGGCGCTGCGCCGAGGCGACTGCTCGATGGCACTGGTGGGCGGTGTGACGGTGATGACGACGCCGGACATGTTCGTCTACTTCAGCCACCAGCGGGGCATGGCGAAGGACGGCCGCTGCAAGTCCTTCGCCGCCGATGCCGACGGAACCGGCTGCTCGGAGGGCGTCGGCGTCCTGATGGTCGAACGCCTCTCGGACGCCCGGCGGAACGGGCACCCGGTCCTTGCGGTCATCCGGGGAAGCGCCATCAACCAGGACGGCGCGTCGAGCGGGATGACCACCCCCAACGGCCCGTCGCAGCAGCGGGTGATCCGCGCGGCACTGGAGAACGCCGGGATCGCGACCACGGACGTGGACCTGGTGGAGGCCCACGGGACGGGGACGCGCCTGGGTGATCCGATCGAGGCTCAGGCGTTGCTGGCGACGTATGGGCAGGGGCGTCCGGAGGGCGACCCGCTGTGGCTGGGCTCGCTGAAGTCGAACCTGGGCCACACCCAGGCCGCCGCCGGTGTCGGTGGTGTCATCAAGGCGGTGCAGGCGATCCGGCACGGTGTGCTGCCGAAGTCCCTCCACTCGAAGACGCGTTCACCACATGTGGACTGGGACGCAGGTGCGGTGGAGCTGCTGACGGAGTCGCGTGTGTGGCCGGAGCGGGATCGTCCGCGTCGGGTGGGTGTGTCGTCGTTCGGTCTGAGTGGGACGAACGCGCACGTGATCGTTGAGCAGGCCCCGGTGGTGGAGGAGCCGGAGGCGGTCGCTGCAGCTGAACTGCCGGTGGTTCCGGTCGTGCTGTCGGCCCAGAGTGAGGCGGGTCTGTCGGCGCAGGCCGGGAAACTGCTGAAGCAACTGGAGGCCTCTTCTTCGCTGCTGGATGTGGGCTTCTCGTCGGCGGTCTCGCGTGCGGCACTGGAGCATCGTGCGGTGGTGGCGGCCGCGGACCGTGAGGAGCTCGTACGGGGCTTGGCAGCCCTCGCCGAGGGGGAGCTGTCGTCGTCGGTGGTGAGCGGATCGGTGCGGCCGGCTGGTGCCACGGCGTTCCTGTTCACGGGCCAGGGTGCGCAGCGGCTGGGTATGGGTCGGGAGTTGTACGAGGCGTTTCCGGTCTTTGCCGAGGCGTTCGACGCGGTGCTGGTTGAGTTGGATGCTCGGCTGGGTGTGAGTCTGCGTGAGGTGGTGTGGGGTGAGGATGCCGGTCTGTTGAACGGGACGATGTTCGCTCAGGCCGGTCTGTTCGCGGTGGAGACGGCGTTGTTCCGGCTGGTGGAGTCGTGGGGTGTGCGTCCGGACTTCCTGGTCGGTCATTCCGTCGGTGAGATCGCGGCTGCGCATGTGTCGGGGGCTCTGTCGCTGGCGGATGCGGCTGAATTGGTGGTGGCGCGTGGTCGGTTGATGCAGGCGCTTCCCGCCGGTGGGTCGATGGTGGCGGTGGAGGCGGCGGAGGCCGAGGTGCTTCCGTTGCTGAACGGTGAGGTGGGGATCGCGGCGGTCAACGGTCCGCGTTCCGTAGTCGTCTCGGGCACGGAGGCGGCGGTTGCTGATCTGGTGGAGAAGTTTGCCGGTCAGGGGCGCAGGACGAGTGTGTTGCGGGTGTCGCATGCGTTCCATTCGCCGTTGATGGAGCCGATGTTGGCGGAGTTCGGGGCGGTGGCGGCTGGGCTGGAGTTCGGTGTTCCGTCGATTCCCGTGGTGTCGGGTGTGTCCGGGGATCTGTCCGAGGGTTGGGGTTCTCCGGAGTACTGGGTGCGGCATGTCCGCGAGGCGGTGCGGTTCGCGGATGCGGTGTCGTTCGTGGTGTCGCGGGGTGTGACGTCGTTCGTCGAGGTGGGTCCTGATGGTGTGCTGAGCGGGATGGCGCAGCAGTCGGTGGACTCGGGTGTATTTGTTCCGTTGGTGCGTAAGGGGCGTCCTGAGGTGGCCTCGGCGGTTGCTGCGCTGGGTCAGCTGCATGTGGCGGGTGTCCCGGTGGATTGGGCTCGGTTCTTTGAGGGTTCGGGTGCTCGGCGTGTTGGTTTGCCGACGTATGCGTTTCAGCGTGAGCGGTTTTGGTTGGAGTGTGTGGGTGGTGGGGATGCGGGTGGTTTGGGGCAGGTGGTGGTTGATCATCCGGTGTTGGGCGCTGTGGTGGAGTTGCCGGATTCGGGTGGTGTGGTGTTGACGGGTCGGTTGTCGTTGGAGGGGATGGGGTGGTTGGCGGATCATGTGGTGTTGGGGTCGGTGTTGTTGCCGGGGGCTGCGTTTGTGGAGTTGGTGGTGCGTGCTGGGGATGAGGTGGGTTGTGGGGTGGTGGAGGAGTTGACGTTGCGGGCGCCGTTGGTTGTTCCGGAGCGTGGTGGGGTGGCGTTGCAGGTGGTGGTGGGTGGTCCGGACGAGGTGGGGTGTCGTTCGGTGCGGGTGCATTCGCGTCGTGAGGATGCGGGTGCGGGTGGGGCGTGGGTGTTGCATGCGGATGGTGTCGTGGGTGGTGGTGCGGGGGAGTCGGTGCCGGCGTTCGACCTCACCGCATGGCCCCCGCCCGGCGCGACCGCCGTACGTACGGACGACGCCTACGAGCTGCTTCACCAACAGGGTTACGTCTACGGCCCCGTCTTCCGGGGGCTCAAAGCCGTGTGGCGGCGCGGGGACGACGTCTTCGCCGAGGTGGAGTTGCCCGAGCAGGCGCACGGGGACGCCGAACGATTCGGTCTGCACCCCGCCCTGCTCGACGCGACCATGCACGCGTTGGGAGTCGGTGAGGATGTCACGGGCGACGAGCCGACCGAGCTGCCCTTCTCCTGGACGAACGTGTCCCTGTACGCCGCCGGCGCCCGCTCGCTGCGCGTGCGGCTGTCGCCCCAGGGCGTCAGCAGCCTCACGCTGAGCCTGGCGGACCAGGACGGCGCTCCTGTGGCCACGATCGGCGGACTCATGTTCCGTCCGGTGTCGGTGGAGCAGTTGGTCGGGTCGGGTGGTGTGGGTGGTGGGTTGCATGAGGTGGTGTGGCGGCCGTTGGTGGCGTCTGTTGGTGGTGGTGTGCCGGTGTCGACGGTGTCGACGGTGTTTGAGGTGCCGTCGGTGGGTGTGGGTGTGGATCCGGTGGTGGGTGTGCGGTCGGTGTTGGGTGGGGTGTTGGAGGCGGTTCAGGGGTGGCTTGGGGGTGATGAGGCTGGGCCGTTGGTGGTGGTGACGCGTGGTGCGGTTTCCGTGGGTGCGGAGGCGGGTGTGGATGTGTGTGTGGCGCCGGTGTGGGGGTTGGTGCGGGCGGCGCAGGCGGAGAATCCGGGCCGGTTCGTGTTGGTGGATGTGGATCCGGC
>NZ_JBIUUC010000007.1:0-401292 GCF_044742205.1 Streptomyces sp. NPDC087901 | reverse complement strand
GTCAAGGACATCCCCTCGCGGCTGACCCTGGACGACCTCTCCCAGCACCCGGCGCCCGGGCAGCTCGTCGCCAACGACATCGGCCGGGTCGTCGTCCGCACCGCCGAACCCCTCGCACTCGACGCCTACGCCGACTCCCGCCACACCGGCTCCTTCCTGCTCATCGCCCCGGCCGACGGCACCACACTCTCGGCCGGCATGGCAGGCGCCTCCTTCACCGCCGGGGAAGAGGAAGCCCAGTCGTGACCCGTGACGGAACACGCCGCTCCGCGCTCCGGCTCATGGCGGCGTTCCCCGCTGCCGCCGTCGGCGCCTGCGGCTCCGAGGCCGCGAAGGGTTCGGTCTCGGGCCCGGCGCCACGCCCCGGGGCGAAGAAGGAAGCTCCCCGTGCCGGTGCTCCACCACGCGTTCGACGACGTGACCGTCCTCGACGACCCCCTCGCCGCCACGCTGCGGATCCAGACCGAGCACGCGGTGCGGGCGGGATGACCGAGGTCCCGGACCTGAAGGGGATCTACGACCTGCGACCGCTGAACAGGGTCCTGCGCGACCGGGGTCTCCACCCCGTCGACGACACGGGGCTCGGCGTCGAGTAACCCCCCTTCCGCAGCTCGTACGGAGATTCCCTCATGATCACTGCCCTGTCCACGTCCACCACCCCCGACGGCAGCACCGAGACCACGGCGTACGCGGCCCGCCTGTCCCTCGTCTCGAAGTCCTTCGGCCGCTCCCCTGCGCAGCCGGTGCTCGACGGCGTCTCGCTGGACGTCGCACCGGGCGAGTTCGTCACGCTGCTCGGGGCCTCCGGCTGCGGGAAGTCGACCCTGCTGAATCTGGTCGCCGGGCTCGACGAACCGACCTCGGGCACCCTCAGCGTTCCGGACGGCCGCCCCGCCCTCATGTTCCAGGAGCACGCGCTCTTCCCGTGGCTCACCGCGGGCAAGAACATCGAACTCGCCCTGAAACTGCGCGGAGTGCCGCGCGGCGAGCGCCGGGAGAAGGCCGACCGCCTGCTGTCCCTCGTCCGGCTGGACGGGGCGCACGGCAAGAGGGTGCACGAACTGTCCGGCGGGATGCGCCAGCGCGTCGCACTGGCGCGGGCGCTGGCTCAGGAGAGCCGGCTGCTGCTGATGGACGAGCCGTTCGCCGCGCTCGACGCCATCACCCGGGACGTGCTGCACGACGAGCTGACCCGGATCTGGCGCGAGACGGGGGTCTCGGTCCTCTTCGTCACCCACAACGTGCGCGAGGCGGTACGTCTTGCCCAACGGGTCGTACTGCTCACGTCCCGGCCCGGCCGGATCGCCCGCGAGTGGACGGTCGACATCGAGCATCCGCGTCGCATCGAGGACACCGCCGTGGCGGAACTGTCCGCCGAGATCACCGACCACCTGCGAAGGGAGATCCGCCGCCATGGCCGGCACTGATCTCCCGGGCCCCGGCCGGGCCGGCGCAGGGGAGAGCGACGGTACGGACGGACTCGCCCGTCTGGAGGCCGGACTCGACGCGCTGGACGCCCGTCCGCAGACGGCGCGCACGCCGCTCCGCACCGTCCTGCTGCGCAAGGTGCTCCCGCCGCTCGTCTCCGTCGCGCTCGTCCTGCTGCTCTGGCAACTGGCCGTCGCCCTGCACCTCAAGGAGACGTACCAGCTTCCCCCGCCGCTCGACGTCTGGGAGGCGCTCGCCAAGGAATGGCGCAGGGGAACCATCCTCGACGTGGTCTGGCAGAGCGTGTCGCGCGGAGGGACGGGCTTCGCGATCTCCCTCGCCATCGGCACACCGCTCGGACTGCTCGTCGCCCAGACACCGTGGCTGCGGGCGGCGATCGGGCCGATCCTCTCGGGGCTGCAGTCCCTGCCCTCGGTGGCCTGGGTCCCGGCAGCGATCATCTGGTTCGGCCTCAGCAACACCACCATCTACGCCGTGGTCCTGCTCGGTGCCGTCCCGTCCATCGCCAACGGGCTCATCGCCGGAATCGACCGGACGCCTCCCCTCTATCTGCGAGCGGGGCATGTCATCGGCGCGCACGGCCTCAGCCGGATCCGTCATGTCCTGCTGCCGGCCGCGCTGCCCGGGTACGTGGCCGGTCTCAAGCAGGGCTGGGCCTTCTCCTGGCGCTCCCTGATGGCCGCCGAACTCATCGCTTCCTCACCCGACCTGGGTGTGGGTCTGGGCCAGCTGCTGGAGACCGGCCGGGCCTACCAGGACATGCCCCTGGTCATGGGCGTCATCGTGCTGATCCTGGGGGTCGGCATCGGAGTGGAGCTCCTCGTGTTCTCCCCGGTCGAACGTCATGTGCTGCGCAGCCGCGGACTGTTGGAGAGGTCCGTATGAGCCGGGCGGGTGCCGCGCCACGGCGGTGGCCGGTCGCCCTGGCGGTGATCGCGCACGGCAGCCGCGACCCGCGCCACCGGGCGACGGTGCGCGCACTCGTCCGGCGGGTGCGGGCACAGCGTCCGGGGCTGCGGGTGGCCGCGGGCTTCCTGGACCACTGCGCTCCCGGCGCCGTCCGGACGCTGGAGCGGCTGTACGACGAGGGAGTGCGCTCGGCCGTGGTACTGCCGCTGCTGATCACTCAGGCCTTCCATGCCGGGACCGACTGTCCGGCCCTGCTGCGGGAGTGCGCGGCCCGCCGCCCGGACCTGTCCCTGCGGCAGTCACGGGTGCTGGGCCCGCACCCCCTGCTGATCGCGGCTCTGGAGCGCCGCCTCGCACAGACCGGGGTCACCGCCGGGGACCGCTCGAAGACCGGGATCGTGCTCGCCACCGCGGGCAGCTGCGATCCGGAGGCGAACGCGGATGTCGCAGCAATCGCGCGGGAGTGGCGGCACACCGGTTGGTGCGCCGTGCGGCCCGCGTTCGCCTCCACCGCCCCTCCCGGCACGGCGGATGCCGTCCGCTCCCTGCGTGCGGACGGCATCCGTCAGGTGGTGGTCTCCCCCTGCTTCGTGGCACCCGGAATGCTGGCCGACCGGGTGGCGCGCGAGGCGTCGTCGGCGGACCTGCTGGCTCCGGTACTGGGCGACGCCCCTGAGATCGCCGCTCTCGTCCTGCACCGCTACGACGAGGCGCGGGCAGGCAGGCCGGCCGGCTCGGGCCAGGGCCTTTCGTCCGGACCCCGCGGGCCCGGCTTGGTCCGGACGAGAGGCCCTAGGTCAGCAGTGGGTCATGCGTGAGAATGGCCTTCTCGTACTGCCTCAACGCCGGCGTCGGCTCGATGCCGAGGTTCTCCACGAGATTCCGCCGGCAGGCACGGTACACATCGAGTGCGTCGCGCTGACGTCCCGTCCGGTAGAGCGCCCGCATGAGCAGCATGCAGAACTTCTCGTGGGTGGGGTTCTGTGCGTAGAGCTCCGCGAGCTCAGGAAGGACCTGCGCATGCCTGCCCACTTTGAGCTCCAGCTCGTAGAGGAGCGTCAGGGCCGAATGACGGGATTCCACGCACTTGGCCGTTGCCGCCTGACAGATCGGCCCCCCGGCCAGCCCTCCGAAAACCGGACCACGCCAAAGGGAAAGAGCTCCCCGGAGTATCTCGATTCCGGTTCGCGGATTGATGGATTCCTCTTTCTCGAGCAAATCCTCGATGGAATCCAGGAAAACGTAGGCATCGATTTCCGAGCGGTCGGCCCTGAACAGGTACCCCGAGGGGCTGCTGACCACGCGCGGTCCCGCACCCGTCGGCTCCAGCGCACCCAGGCTGCGGCGCACCCTGCTCACCTGGGCCTGCAGGGCGTTCTCCACCTTGGCGGGTGGCGTGTTCCCCCACAGCTCCCGGACCAGGGCCTCGACCGTGACGAGAGCTCCCCCCGACACGAGCAGCGCGGCCAGCAGCGTCTGCTGCATCACGCCGGTCGGCCGCAGCACGCACTGCCGGCCCTCATAGACCTCTATGACCCCTAGTACTGAGAAGTACACTGCTCCGCCCCCGTGGATGCCGTGCATGAAAAAAGGTGCCCTGCGACTCCCCCGGGACGAGGAAGGAGGACACCGTTCAGACCTGCCTCGGACAGTGCTGTATCCGGACAATTACCAATACCTCCGGCAGCCCATACCCGCCAGGGTCTTCTTATGCCGACGAGATCCTTACCGTAGAACTGGCGCACCGAATCCCCCATTGATCGAGAACGCTTCTCCGGCCCGCACCCCCGAGCCCCCCACCTTTAGTCCAATTCGAAACCATTTGCCTGGACCAATTCATTCGTCGGGGTGAGCGCAAGGCTAACCGAACCTTCGTGCGATACTAATAGGCCATCTCGACGGGCGTCAATCGACTCAAGAACTCTGACGCAATTCCGTATACATGGAGTTGCGTTTTAGGGGTTGCGGCCGACCGGCGCGTATTGCCGTCCGCCCGGCACGCCCGGCACGGGCGCCTCCTGCGCCCCACCTCCCGGAACGCCGCAGCCCAGCCGTGCGCCGGCGCGATCCGGAGGGTGCGCCACCGCCCCGGACCGCCGAAGACCGAGCGGTGAGCGGTTGGCCGAATCCGTCAACGGTGGCCGGAGACATCCGGCCACCCGCATACGCCTCCGTACCGTACGAGGCGCATGTACCTATGGAAAATGCCAGAACTCCCACCTGGAGTAAGCACGTTGCGTAATCTCAGGGTCACAGCCGCACGCAGCGTCGGAGGGGAGTCCGCGTGCCCGGAATCGACGAGTGCCTGCTCGACGTCATGAGACTGCCCGGTGCCCGTGGCGCCGCCGTGGTCGACTGGACGAGCGGTCTCGCCCTCGGCACCATCGGCGACTCGCCCAACGGCGATCACGAGGCCACCGCCGCGGAGACGGCGGAGGTGGCACGGATGGCGGCCGAACAGCCCGCCTTCGCGGCCGGCTTACCTGAAGCGCCGACCGCCGCGCCCGGTACGGACGTGACGGGAACCCCGCTGGTCGAGGACGTCATCGTCACGACCCGCGCCGGCTACCACATCCTCCGGTTCGTCGAGACGGACTTCGACAGCAGCGTCTTCCTCCACCTGTGGCTGGACCGCGCGGAGGGCAATCTGGCCCTGGCCCGGATACGGCTGGGCGAGATGGCCGAGCGGCTGGTCCTCGCATGAGAACCACCACCCCCGTCCCGGGCGCCGTCCCCTCGCCCATGCTCCAGCGCCTCGCCACCGAACGGGCCACCGGTGCCCTGATGCGCGACCGCGGCACCCTGTACCTGGCCGACGGCAAGGTGGTGCACGCCGAGAGCCCGGCCACCCCCGGCATCGACGTCCTGCTCACCCGGGGCGGCTCACTGCACCGCGAGGGATGGTGGGACGCGGTCGCCCAGGCCGGTGCCGGGCAGCGAGTGGGCCGCTACCTCGTGGACAGCGGCAGGGTGCCGGGCGGCGCCCTGGAGCTGTGCCACCTGGGCGCCCTGTACGACGCGGCGTTCTTCGCCCTCGCCCCGACCCGGACCCCGGCCCGTTTCCGCTACGGGGTGGCCCACTGGATCGGCCCGGTCCGTCCCGTACCCGTGGACGCCGTGCAGCGCGAGACCCTCCGGCGCCGGGAGCTGCTGGAGCGGATCTGGCCCGAGGCGGTGACCGACAGCGCCCCGCTCGTACGGACCGGCCGTCCGGCCGACTCCCCCGTGCCGCCGCGCCAGCGCCGCGTACTGGAGCGCGTGGACGGGGTGCGTACCGCGACGGACATCGCGCAGGAACTGGGCAGGTCGGCGTTCCACACCCTGGTCGACCTGCGGCGGCTGGCGGCCGCGGGACTGGTCGCGGCGGTACGCGAGACGGCGGACCCGTCCGCTGCCGGCCGGATCACGCTTCCCGAGGTCACGGCCGACCCCGACGTCGCCCTGTTGCGCCGGCTCCGAGACGCATTGGAGGCCCTGTGATACGCGCGCTCAGACAGCGTGCCGGGAGGAGACAGCTGATGGTGCCCGAGGCCGAAGTGCAGGATGTCCTGGCCGAGCTCCAGCGGTTACGGGCCCGGGTTCCGCTCCTCTCCGGCGCACTCGCGGCCAGTACCGACGGACTCGTCCTGGCCCATGACACCCCGGGAGTGGAGGCGGAGGGCGTCGCCGCCCTGACCGCGGCCGCCCTGGGCGTCTCGATCCGGATGACGGACGCGACCGGCCGCGGCGGCTTCCGCGAACTGCTCGTACGCGGCGAGACGGGATACATCGCGACGTACGCCGCCGGCTCCTCCGCCGTGCTGACCCTGCTCGCCGAGGACCGCATCAACGTCGGCCGGCTCCATCTCGAGGGCCGCAGGTCCGGCTCCCGGATCGGCGAGCTCGTCGACGCCGCCCTGGAGCGCGCCCCGCAGCCCGCACCCGGCATCCGGGGGCCGGTGCCCCGCACCCCGCAGCAGCCCGGCCCGCTGCCGCACCGCACGACATGACCCGCACGAGCCCCGCATGACCCAGAAACGGAACCGGTCGTCCCGACCGGTCAGGGAAAGGAAACGAGCACTCATGGCGAACACCGAAGCGTCACTGAAGGAAGCGATGTCGTCCATCGAGGGCACCACCGGTGTCGCCCTCGTCGACTACACGAGCGGCATGGCACTGGGCACCCTCGGCGGCGGCAAGGACTTCAACCTGGAGGTCGCGGCCGCGGGCAACACCGACGTCGTACGGGCCAAGCTCCGCACCATGGAACACCTCGGCATCCAGGACGAGATCGAGGACATCCTGATCACCCTGGGCACCCAGTACCACCTGATCCGGCTGCTCAAGACCCGTGGGAACAACGGCCTGTTCCTCTATCTGGTGCTGGACTCCAGCCGGGCCAACCTGGCCATGGCCCGCCATCAGCTGAAGAGGATCGAGGCCGACCTGGAGGTCTGACCCCGACTCAGCGGGGGCGGGTCCCCGCGGGGTGCGGGGTTCCGTCCTCAATCGCCGGACGGGCTTTCGTGCGGGTCCCCCGCGGGGTGCGCGCCACCCCGTGGGTGGGGGTGTGGCCCCTCCGGGGCGTCTCCTCAGAAATGGCGTGATCACCCGGCTCCGTGAAGGACCCGGGTCGTACGCCATTTCCTGCGGGCCCCCCTGCACGGCCCCACCCTGCATCGCCTGTGTCTGCACACCGGCCATACGACTGCCGCAGACGCTGCACGGCCGGGTCCGGGGCCGTGCAGGGGAGTCCCCCGCAGGACGACGAACATCGACCCGGGTCCGTCGCGTACCCGCAGAACGTTCGTCGTCCGAGGAGACACCCCGGAGGGGCCCCGGACCCCCACCCACCGGGCCACAGCGCCCCGCGGAGCACCCGCACCAAGACACGAGACGGCTCACTCGACGAAAAGGCTCCGCGCCGCCGCCCGCGCGTCGAACTCCTCCAGCCTGGCCTGCGCGTCGGGCAGGTCGTCGCACATGGCCTCCAGCAGCACCCGTCCGAGCAGCATGGGTGCACAGGCCGTGTCGAAGGCGAGCCCCGTTCCGACGGCGGCGGGGATCAGCAGATCGCTGTGCGCGGCCACCGGCGCGAAGGCGGAGTCCGCGACCGACACCACGGTCAGCCCCTGCTCCCGGGCGTAGGCCAGCGTGTCCACGACCTCGCGGGGGTGGCGGGGCAGCGCGAAGCAGAGCAGCGCGCCGGCACCGGCCCGCCGGGCCGCGTCGATCCGGTCGTGCAGCGTGCTGCCGCCCTCGTCGAGCACCCGGACGTCGGGGTGCACCTTGGCGGCGAAGTACCCGAACCCCCGGGCCTGCGAGGAGGCGGCACGCAGCCCGAGCACGAGCAGCGGGCGCGAGGCTGCGAGCAGCTTTCCGGCCCGTTCGACCGGCCCGGGGTCGGCGAGCAGTTCGGCGAGATGGCGCAGGTTCTCGATCTCGCCGAGCACCGCCTGCTGGTACTCGTTGTACGTGTCCTCCCCGCCGCCCTCGCCAGGTCCGGCCGGGGCGACCTCGCGCAGGTGCTTGCGCAGTGCGGGATAGCCGTCGAACCCGAGGGCGACGGCGAACCGGGTGACGGAGGGCTGGCTGACCCCGGCCAGTTCGGCCAGTTCGACGCTGGAGAGGAACGGGGCGTCGCCGGCCCTGCGCACCATCGAGTGCGCGATGCGCCGTTGCGTGGGCGTGAGCCTGCGCCCCTCGAACAGCTGCTGCAACCGTGCGGCCGGGCTGCTCCCGCTCATCCTGTCCCCTCGGTAGATCCGTCGCGCCGGGATCCGGCACCGACGGATCCATTCAGCCAGCAAGCCGTCTGCATGTCCATATGCAGACGGCTTCGTGCGGCTTGAGCCCGACCCGCCCCCGCCCGCCCCGGCTGCCCGCAGGTCGGGACCCGTGAGCAGGGTGCGGACCGGACGGATCCGTCAGCGGGCGGCTCTGCCGTCCAGGACCTCGACGACCGACACCCAGGAATTCCAGCGCCGGACGGTGACCCGCATCGTGCGACCGTCCTTCACCGTGCCGGACCACGCGCTGCTTCCCGTCCCCTCTTCGTCCGCGGTCGGCGGCGCGGACGTCAGACCGCACGCGGTCATCGCACCGCGCAGCAGCGTCAGCTGTTCGCGCGCGGTGGCCGCGTCGTCGTACGTGACGAGGCGGTGCTGTGCCAGGGCGTCGTCGCGGCCCCGGTACTGCAGGCTGTACCGCTTCTGACCGGGCTCGTCCGTCCTGGCGAACGAACCGGGGCATGCCTGGTCGAGACCCACCTGCGGCAGCGGGCCGCCCTGCGGTGCGGCGTCGTCCGGCAGACCCTCGTTCGCCTTCCAGTGCCACTGCGCGTACCCGGGCAGTTCGTCCGCCTCCCGCATCCGGACCACCCCATCCGTCAGGAAGGGGTTCTGCGGGGCGACGGCGACCGTGCCGTGCCCCCTCTCCGGGGACTCCGGCAGAACGACGGCGCACACCCCGGCAGTCACCAGCACGGCCGCACCCGCCACCGCCCGGACCGCCCGGCTGCGGGTCCGCCTCCGCCGGCCCTGCGTGCGGATCTCCTCGGCGGCCGGCAGCCGCACCGCGACGCCCTCCAGCAGTTCCTCCACATCAGCCACGGTGGACACTCCCCTCCCGCTCGGCACCGAGCATCGTGTCGGCGAGCCGTTCGCCGAGAATTCTGCGGGCCCGGTGGAGCCGGGTCCGTACCGCGCCGCTCGACATGCCCGTCTCCCGGGCCACTTCCTCCACCGGGAGGTCCAGCAGATGGTGCAGGACCACGGCCTGCCGCTGGTCAGCGCTCAGCTTCCTCAGTGCCTCGACCAACGCCACCCGGTCCTCCGAGAGCCCCGGCACATCGGTGGCCGCACCGTGCCGGAAGTGCGCCCGCACCCGGCTGCGCGTCCTGCGCCAGGTACTGATCCCCAGTCGTACGGCCACCGTCCGCACCCAGGGCAGCGGGTCGCCCTCCGCGGTCACCTTGTCCCAGCGCTGCCACGCCCGCACGAACGCCTCCTGTACCGCGTCCTCCGCCTCACCCAGGTCCCCCGTCACCGCATAGACCGTCGCGATCAGGCGCTTGGCGGTCGCCGCGTAGAACGCGTCGAACGCGTCCGCATCCTCGGATCCTGCTGTCATGGCCCCCGTCCGTCTCTTCGCGTACTCACGAGAACTGCTTCTTCTCTGTACACGCGCCGGCGGGGCCGGATGTTACGCACCACTTTCCGGGCGGCCCGGTGGGAAACAGGGGGGTTAGCCCCACTGACCCGGGCGCCCCCGCTTCGTACCGTGGAACCATGGACGCACCCGACACCGAGCTCAAGAAGGAGCTCAAGGCCACCCTGCAGGCCCGCAGCGAGCTGGGGGCCGAGTACGAGTCCGCGCTCGTCGAGTCGTTTCTGGAGAAGGTCGAGCAGCGGCTCGACGGCACGCTCGACCGGCGGGTCCGGCGGCATCTCGCGGAGCAGCAGATCGTCGTCGCCCGAGGAGCGCGCGCTCCGGAGCCGCAGCTGGGGCACTTCGGTGAGCGCTACGGGTTCGGGATCATCTCGCTGGTCCTGGCGATCCCGCTGTCCGCCATCGGTGTCGCGAACGCGGGGATCAAGGGGCTCGTCGTGGCCTGGCTCGGCATCGTCGGCGTCAACGCCTTCCAGGCGGCCCACGGCGGACGGCTGTTCAGGCGCCGGGAGAACGAGCGGCGGACGGCGTCCGACTGGGAGGACTGAGCGCGCGCTCCCGCGACGTCGTCACGCCTGGCGGGTCGGCAGCACGACCAGCTGGCGCAGGTTGATGTGGCGGGCCCGGCTGGTCGTGTAGGCGATCAGGTCGGCGATCTCGTCGCTCGACAGCCCGCCGAGCGCGTCGAACATGCCGTCGAGCTGTCCGCTGAGCTCCGCGTTGTCGACGTGGCCGGCCAGTTCGGAGTCGGTGAGGCCGGGCTCGATGTTCGTGACGCGGACGTCGCGCGGCCCGAGTTCGGTGCGCAGCGAGGCCGACAGGTAGGTGAGCGCGGCCTTCGTGGCGCCGTACACCGCGTAGTTGGGGAACGTGATGTGCGCGCCGATCGACGAGATGTTGACGAGGTCGGCGGTGCGGCCCTCGGCGGCGGCCGCGACCAGGTCGGCCGTGAAGGCCCGGATGATGCGCAGGACGCCCGTCACGTTGGTGTCGAGCATCCGCTGCCACTCGTCGGTGCGGCCCGCGTCGACCGGGTTCGGCAGCATCACTCCGGCCGCGTTGACCACCAGGTCCACCCGGCCGAACTCCGCGTGCACCCGCTCGGCGGCGGCGTCCACGGATGCCTGGTCGGTGACGTCGGCGGCCACGGCGAGCGCCTGGCCGCCGTCGGCGGTGATCCTGGCGGCGAGCTCGTCCAGCCGCTCCGCGCGGCGGGCCAGCAGTGCCACCCGGACCCCCTGGGCGGCGAGCAGCCGCGCGGTCGCGTTCCCCATGCCGCTGGCGGCTCCGGTGATGACGGCGGTGCGGCCTGCGAGCGTCGTGTACGACATGTCCGTACTCCTTGGGGTGATCCCGCCGGGGCGTCTCCCCGGCTGGTCCCCACTCTGTGACGGCGCGCGGCGCCTACCCAGGGATGCGTCTTTCCTGGGTCCGGCAGTACCAGGCTGGGAGACGGCCGGTCTTCTACGATCGGCGGCATGGACGGCGACCTCGGAGACTTCCTCCGCTCACGACGTGCCCGCATTCAGCCCGAGGACGTGGGGCTGAACTCCTACGGCAGAAGGCGCGTCCCCGGGCTCCGGCGCGAGGAGGTCGCCCAGCTCGCCGGGGTGAGCGTCGACTACTACATCCGGCTGGAACAGGGGCGCGGCCCCAGCGTCTCGGACGCCGTGCTCGACGCGATAGCCCGGGTGCTCAGGCTGGACGGGACGGAACACGCCTACCTGCGCACGGTGGCCCGCCCCGGGCCACGCACGGCGACGCCGGTTGTCAGGCAACGGGTACGCCCGGGGCTGCGGCTGCTGCTGGACACGCTCGACCGGGCACCCGCCTTCATCCTGGGCCGCCGGATGGACGTGCTGGCGTGGAACGCGCTCGGTGACGCGGTCGTCGGCTTCTCCCGGATGCCCGCCGCCGCACGCAACATGCCGCGCCAGACGTTCCTCGAGCCGGCGGCACGCGAGCTGTACCCGGACTGGCCGGCCGTCGCGGCGGAGACGGTCGCGTATCTGCGGCTGGACGCGGGGCTGCACCCCGATGACAAGCAGCTCGCCACCCTGGTCGGCGAGTTGTCGCTGAAGAGCGAGGACTTCCGCCGGCTGTGGGCGGACCACCAGGTGAAGGCGAAGACGTACGGCGTGAAGCGGATCGACCACCCGGTCGTGGGCGGGCTGACGCTCCCTTACGAGACGCTCGGCGTGCCCGGCGATCCCGACCAGTCCCTGGTGGTCTACACCCCGGAGCCCGGTTCGCAGACGGCGGAACGCATCGCGCTGCTGGCGAGCTGGGCAGCCGCGCCGCGAGCACAGGACGGTGACGGGGAGGAGGCGCGTGGTCTCCGCGCATAGATGTGTCGCGGGGACCGCCGCACCCCCGGTTTCCCAGGGGGCGGGACGACGGCGGTCCCCGCGAAGGACGCGTTCCGGGTCAGGGCCGGTCTCGCATCCGGGCGACGGTGGAGGTCCGGGAGCCGCTCCGTAGTCCGTGTCGCCGTATCGGTGCCGGCGGGTTTCCCTGCCGACACCCACTAATCTGCCTGAGCCGTGTTAAGCCGGTGCTGCGGCCACGTGTCGCGCTCGTACCGTTTTCACGAAGCCCGCGCTCCGGCCGGACCGACGGCCTACGGCTTGGCGGGCGTGGCCGTCGCGTCCTTGGCGAGGAACGCCAGCAGGTCCTGCCGGCTGACCACGCCCTTCGGCTTGCCCTCCACCAGCACGATCGCGGCGTCCGCAGCGCCCGTACCGCCGAGCACCGCCATCAGCTCCTCGACCGCCTCGCCGGAGCCGACCTGCGGCAGCGGCGGCGACATGTGCTTCTCCAGCGGGTCGGTGAGCGAGGCCTGCTGGGCGAAGAGCGCGTTCAGCAGCTCCCGCTCGACGACCGAGCCGATGACCTCGGCGGCCATCACGTCCGGGTGACCGGCGCCGGGCTTCACGATCGGCATCTGCGAGACGCCGTACTCGCGCAGCACGTCGATCGCCTCGCCGACGGTCTCCTCCGGGTGCATGTGGACGAGCGTCGGGATCGGGCCCGCCTTGTAGTCGAGGACGTCGGCGACGCGGGCGGACGGGCCGGTGTCCTCCAGGAAGCCGTAGTCGGCCATCCACTCGTCGTTGAAGATCTTGCTCAGGTAGCCGCGGCCGCTGTCGGGCAGCAGGACGACGACCACGTCGTCGGGCCCGAGCCGCTTCGCGACCTCCAGGGCTCCGACGACCGCCATGCCGCAGGAACCGCCGACCAGCAGCCCCTCCTCCTTGGCGAGGCGTCGGGTCATCTGGAAGGAGTCCTTGTCGGACACGGCGACGATCTCGTCGGTGACCGTCCGGTCGTACGCCGACGGCCAGAAGTCCTCGCCGACGCCCTCGACCAGATACGGCCGCCCGGAGCCGCCGGAGTAGACCGAGCCCTCCGGGTCCGCGCCGATGACCTTGACGGCGCCGCCGCTGGCCTCCTTCAGATAGCGGCCGGTGCCACTGATCGTGCCGCCGGTGCCGACCCCCGCCACGAAGTGGGTGATCTTCCCGTCCGTCTGCTCCCACAGCTCGGGACCGGTGGTCTCGTAGTGGGAGCGCGGGTTGTTCGGGTTGGAGTACTGGTCGGGCTTCCAGGCTCCCGGCGTCTCACGGACCAGCCGGTCGGAGACGTTGTAGTACGAGTCCGGGTGCTCGGGGTCGACCGCCGTCGGACAGACGACGACCTCGGCTCCGTAGGCGCGCAGCACATTGATCTTGTCCGTGGACACCTTGTCCGGGCAGACGAAGATGCACTTGTAGCCCTTCTGCTGCGCGACGATCGCCAGACCGACGCCCGTGTTGCCGCTCGTCGGCTCGACGATGGTGCCGCCGGGCTGCAGCTCGCCGCTCTGTTCGGCGGCCTCGATCATCCGCAGGGCGATCCGGTCCTTGACCGATCCGCCGGGGTTGAAGTACTCGACCTTGGCCAGGACCGTCGCCTGGATGCCTGCCGTGACACTGCGCAGCCTCACCAGCGGGGTATTGCCTACGAGGCTGATCATCGAATCGTGGAATTGCACCGTGTACTCCGGGGTCTCCGAGATGGTGCCGCAAGAGTATGCGTACGGGCACGAGATTGGGCGAAGCGATTGAACGACGGCCCCTTGGGGGCAGTTAGCTCTGTGTACGGCGGTGACGGCCTCACCCTCGATCACGACGGACTCCGCCGGCGATCGCGGGTGAGGCCGTAAGGCAACGAGGAGGTGGACCGGACTGTGTCGAGGGCAAGGGTGGCACGGCGGATCGCAGCGGGCGCGGCCTACGGCGGTGGCAGCGTCGGACTGCTGGGCGCCGCGGCGGTGGGCGTCCTGCTGACGGAGGTCCAGCTGGCGAAGCGGCAGGTGGGAGGCGGCACCGCACCGGTCCCGCCGAGCGCGGACGGGCGGTACGGGGTGGCGTTCGCCGGCCCTGCGGACCCGCTGCGGTTCGGGCTGCTCGGGGACTCCACGGCGGCCGGGCAGGGGGTGCGCCGGGCCGGGCAGACCCCGGGGGCGCTGCTCGCCTCGGGGCTGGCGGCGGTGTCGGAGCGGCCGGTGGATCTGCGCAACGTCGCGCAGCCGGGCGCCCGGTCGGACGATCTGGAGCGGCAGGTCTCGCTGTTGCTCGCGGATCCGTCCCGCACACCGGACGTCTGCGTGATCATGATCGGGGCGAACGACGTGACGCACCGGATGCCCGCCACCCAGTCGGTGCGCTGTCTGACGACGGCGGTGCGCAGGCTGCGTACGGCGGGGGCCGAGGTCGTCGTGGGCACCTGCCCGGACCTGGGCACGATCGAGCCGGTCTACCAGCCGCTGCGGTGGGTGGCCCGGCGGGTGAGCCGGCAGCTGGCGGCGGCGCAGACGATCGGTTCGGTGGAGCAGGGCGGGCGCACGGTGTCGCTGGGCGACCTGCTGGGGCCGGAGTTCGAGGCGAACCCGCGGGAGCTGTTCGGCCCGGACAACTACCACCCGTCGGCGGAGGGCTACGCGACGGCGGCGATGGCGGTCCTGCCGACGCTCTGCGCGGTGCTCGGTCTGTGGCCGGAGACCGACCGGCTGGACGGGGCCCGGCGCGAGGACATGCTGCCGGTGGCCAAGGCGGCCTCCCAGGCGGCCAAGGAGGCCGGTACGGAGGTCACCGGGGCCCGGGCGCCCTGGGCACTCCTCAAGCACCGCAGGCGGCGGCGTCTGCCCGCGGCCACGGAGCCGCACCCGCATCCGGAGATGCACGGAGAGGCGGGCGGCTCCACCCGGGTGGAGCCGCGTCCGGGCACCGACACGGGCACGTCGTCCCGGCATGCCTGAGGGAGCCGGGGGGCTCCGCGCCGGCGAAGCCCCCGCCGAAGGCCTGCCGAGGACCAGCCGAAGCCGCAGTCCCGCGACGGCGGGCCCCGGCCGCATCACCGGCCGCATCGCCGGCGGACTGAGCGGTTGCTTAGAAAAGAGGCCCGCATCACATGCCCGGTCAGGTGACCTCAGCAGTACGTCCGGGTAACTTCCAGAGCAGTCCTGCCAGCCAGCCTTCCAGCCCTCATGGAGCCGCGTGATGCCCGAAGCCGTGATCGTCTCTGCTGCCCGTTCGCCCATCGGCCGGGCCTTCAAGGGTTCGCTGAAGGACCTGCGCGCGGACGACCTGACCGCCACGATCATCCAGACCGCCCTCGCCAAGGTCCCGGAGCTGGACCCGCGGGACATCGACGACCTGATGCTCGGCTGCGGCCTCCCCGGCGGCGAGCAGGGCAACAACCTGGGCCGCATCATCGCCGTACAGATGGGGATGGACCACCTTCCCGGCTGTACGGTCACGCGCTACTGCTCGTCCTCGCTGCAGACGAGCCGTATGGCGCTGCACGCCATCAAGGCGGGCGAGGGCGACGTCTTCATCTCCGCCGGTGTCGAGATGGTGTCCCGCTTCGCGAAGGGCAACTCCGACAGCTGGCCGGACACCCACAACCCGTTCTTCGCCGACGCCGAGGCCCGCACCGAGGCCCGCGCCGCGGAGTCGGGTGCGAGCTGGCACGACCCGCGCGAGGACGGCCTGGTCCCGGACGCGTACATCTCGATGGGGCAGACGGCGGAGAACCTGGCCCGGACCAAGGGCGTCACCCGTCAGGACATGGACGAGTTCGGCGTCCGCTCGCAGAACCTCGCCGAGGAAGCCCTGAAGAACGGCTTCTGGGAGCGCGAGATCACCCCGGTGACGACCCCGGACGGCACGGTGGTCTCCAAGGACGACGGCCCGCGCGCGGGCGTCTCCCTGGAGGGCGTGCAGGGCCTGAAGCCGGTCTTCCGCCCCGACGGTCTGGTCACGGCCGCCAACTGCTGCCCGCTCAACGACGGTGCCGCGGCGCTCGTGATCATGTCCGACACCAAGGCGCGCGAGCTGGGCCTGACCCCGCTGGCGCGGATCGTCTCCACCGGCGTCTCGGGCCTCTCCCCCGAGATCATGGGCTACGGACCGGTCGAGGCGAGCAAGCAGGCGCTGAAGCGGGCCGGGCTGACGGTCGACGACATCGACCTGGCCGAGATCAACGAGGCGTTCGCCGCCCAGGTGATCCCGTCCTACCGCGACCTGGGCCTGCCGCTGGACAAGGTCAACGTCAACGGCGGCGCCATCGCGGTCGGGCACCCCTTCGGCATGACCGGCGCGCGGATCACCGGCACGCTGATCAACAGCCTGCAGTTCCACGACAAGCAGTTCGGCCTGGAGACCATGTGCGTGGGCGGCGGCCAGGGCATGGCGATGGTCATCGAGCGTCTGAGCTGAGCCCTGCCGAAGGGCCCGGGCGGCTGAGCTGAGCCCGCGTCGGCGCGGGGGGTGGGTGGGGGCAGGTCGGTGCCTCGGCCCGCCCCTTCGACCGCCACTTTTTCCGTGACGCTCCGGATCCACCGGATCACCGGCCATAGGCGCCCGCCGGGCCCACACCGCCCTGCAGGCCCTTCGGCCGGACGAAGTGGCCGGTTCCGAGCCCCGACCGTGACCGAATCTCCCCCAGGATGTGACCTATCTCCTGGGGGAGACTCATTCCCGCAGGTCACACCCGCATCAGGGTTAAACCCCAGGCCCAAAGACCTGTCCAATTCGTGACGTAATGCACTGACACATGGTGTCGGTACAGGACAAGCTGATGTAGGAAGTCGGGGGATCGATTGAAACCGGGAGTATGTCAGTGAGCGCCATGCCTCTTGCCCTGTTGCTGACCACCGCCGCTGCCACGGCCGTGGGCACCGCCGCTCTGCACGCCGCTCACGGGCTGCGTCAGCAGGTATCCGCCCTGCGCAGAGAGCTGGCCGACGGCCGCGCCCACAGTGCAGCCGTACCCGCTCAGAGCCGTAACGAAGCCACCCCTGCCGCGGAAATACGCGCGGCGGTCGCCGAGGCGCTGGCCGAGGAGCGGGAGCGCGAGCTCGCCGAGGCCCGTGCCTTCTGGGCCACGCAGGAGGCCCGCGACGCCGCCGACGCCCCCTCACTGCTGGGCGGTCTGGCCGGGCTGGGCGACGACGCCCCGTTCTTCGTCCCGCGCCAGACCGACTTCGCCGGCCTGGAGTCGATGGACCTCGACGCCACCGAGGCGTTCGAGGAACTGACGGAACTGGCCGAGCTGACGGAACTGGCCGACATGGCCGAGCTCCCGGAGACGGCCGAGTTCGCCGAGGACTCCCCCGAGCTGGCCGCGGCGCGCCGCCGCCACCCCTCGCACCCGGACTTCGTGCCGGTGCAGACACCCGTCGTCACCGATCACGAGCGCACGGTGAACCGCCTGGAGGAGCTGGCCGACAGCCGGACGGAGCTCTCCGACGTGCGACCCGGCCCGCTCGGCACACTCGACGTGTACGTCTTCGCCGACGGCACCACGCTCTGTATGACCCCCGGCCACCGCGAGACGGCCGAGCAGCTGGCCGCGTCGCTGCGGGCCGGCGAGCACCCGGTGCTCCTGGGCGGTTCCGGTGTCTCCGGCGCGTACGCGCTGACGTTCTCGTGCGGCAAGGACAACGTCTACATACTGGCCGACCGCGTCATCGCGAGCTTCTAGCCCGCGGACCGGTCTCCGGCCCCATTCCGGGTACAGCGGCCCTCGCCGGCCGCTGCCGCAGCCCAGCGCGCGCGGTCACCCGGCGCGCACCACCTGAGGCGAACACCCTCGCGCCCCTTCGAAGCGACCATCCGCACGCACCACGCCCGGCGAACGCCCGCACACACCACTCCCGGCGGACGCCCGCACACATCACTTACGCGAACGCGCGCACGCACCACTCCCGGCGGACGCCCGCGTACACCACCTAAGCGAACGCCCGCACGGCCGCTTCCTCGACGAACTGCACGGCCTCGTCCAGCTCCACGGACGGGGCCATTTCCAATGCCACGGCCAGATCCCGCCCGGCAACGGCGATCTGGTCGCCGATGGCGAAGATCCCGGCGTCCGGCAAGATCCGCGGCTCCCGCCCCGGCGTCTCGACGCGCTGGGCCCGCACCGCCAGTTCCCGGGCCACGGCCAGCCCCTCGGCCGCCACACCCCGCTGCAGCCTGCTCTGCGGGGCGGCGCGCAGCCGGTCGGCGAATCGGTCCACGGCGGTGATCAGGGGCGTCGTATCAAGCACCCCGCGACCCTACGCGCCCCTCCCGGACGGTTGCCAACGAGCCGATGCCCCACGTCTTCCCCGAAGAGCCCCCTCGCCATCCGCTGCCCCAGCCCCGTTCAACGAGAAACGGCCCGCAGGCTCCGTCATCCGGAGCCTGCGGGCCGTTCCCGCGATCAGGTGTCAGCGTGGTGACTAGTCGTCGCCGCTGAGGATGGAGAGCAGGCGCAGCATCTCCAGGTAGATCCACACCAGGGTCATGGTGAGGCCGAAGGCCGCCAGCCAGGACTCCTCGCGCGGAGCGCCGTAGGCGATGCCGTCCTCGACCTGCTTGAAGTCCAGAGCCAGGAAGCACGCGCCGAGGACGATGCCGATGACACCGAAGAGGATGCCGAGGCCGCCGCTGCGGAAGCCCAGACCGTCCCCGCCACCGAACACGGCGAACAGCAGGTTGACCATCATCAGGAGCATGAAGCCCATGGCGGCGGCCATCACGAAGCCGTAGAACCGGCGGGTGACACGGATCCAGCGCATCTTGTACGCGAGCAGCACACCGGCGAAGACACACATGGTGCCCATCACCGCCTGCATCACGACGCCCGGTCCGATGTAGGTGCTGACCGCGCTGGAGATGACCCCCAGGAACACGCCCTCGAAGGCCGCGTACGAGATGATCAGCGCGGGAACGGGCTTGCGCTTGAAGGACTGGACGAGCGACAGCACGAAGGCGATGATCGCGGCGCCGATGGCGATGCCGTACGACTTGCCCAGGTTGGCCTCGTCGACCGGCAGCAGGGCCCAGGCGGCCGTGGCGCCGAGCACGACCGTGCCCAGCGTCAGAGCCGTGCGGGTGACGACATCGTCGATCGTCATCACACCGGAGCGCGCCGGCGCCTGCGGGGCGCCGTACTGGGTGTCCTGCTGGGCGTAGGGGTTCGTGGCGTACGGGTTCGGGGCGGTGCCCTGCGCGTACGGGTTGGCACCCGCTACGGGGGCCCCGGCCTGCGGTGACGCGTTGAAGCCCGCGTGACCGTTGTCGCGGCTGAAGCCCCGTCGCGAGAAGACCGGGTTGCTGCTCCTCATCTCACTCCTCCATGGCCACCCAGCGTGGCCTTCCCACAAGAGTAATGGGTAGGCAAAACAATCTCCCTAGTGCCAGGGGAGGATCTTTCCGCGATCGAAATGCGGCCCGTCCGAGGATGCCGGGGGGGGCAGGCAGCGCTTTACGTTCGGAGGAACACCCGGGCCGGCCGGCACCGGCAGGCAAGGAGCGTCCGTTGCTTCTCCTGCACGGTCCTCGGCGCGGTCGTCGTCCACCGCGTGGGCGGGCGGCGGGCGGCGACGTTCCTGGACGGCGTACGGCAGTTCATGGTCAGCAACAGCACGGTGATCATGGCGATGGTCCTGCTCCTCCTGGGCGCCGGCATCCTCGGCGACGGGCTGCCGGGGCCGGGGCGGTGAGGAGGCCTGGGACGCGCCACCCCGGCCACGGCCGGGGTGCCCCCTGATCAGGTCGCGCGGTCAGATCGCGTGCCGCGCCGCGAGGAGATCGCCGGTCTCGGTGCGCCGGTAGACGACGCGCCGGCCGACTCTCGTACCCACGATCAGGTCGGCGTTGCGCAGGACAGCCAGGTGGCCCCCGATGGTGCCGAGCGACTGGCCGAGGTGGATGGCGAGTTCGGTGCTGGTGGCGGGGCGTTCCAGCTCGTGGAGGAGGGCGGCTCGACCGGCGCCGATCAGCCGTTCCAGGGCGCGGGCGGGTCCCCGCTGCCCGGTGGGGTCAGCGGCGGACCCGCGAGCCGGGTAGACCAGTGCGTACCGGGCGGGCGGCGCCTCGGACAGCCAGGTGCCCGTCGTCACGCAGATCGGCACGAACAGCATTCCGTCCTCACCGACGACACGGTCCGGGCCGGGCCGGTGGCTGAAGCGGATCGCGTCCGCGCCGACCCAGGCGCTGCGGCGGTTCATCTGCTGCAGGGCGCGGGGCCAGCCGTAGGCGGCCAGCAGCCCTGCCCGGTAGCTGATGTCTCGTTCCAGCAACGCCCGGCGACGCGTCCAGTCCGGAAGGACGTGCTCCTCCCACGTGTACCGGAACAGGTCGGCCGTCCGGGCCCCCCAGCCGTGCCCGGTCAGCCACCGCAGGTCGCGCCGCTCCCAGCTGTGTGCCACCGCGGCCTCCAGATCGGCGCGTACGGCCTCGTCCGGTGCGGCCGCTACCGGCTTCAGCTCATCGGCGAGGGCGGTGCGCATCCCGCCGGACGGCGGAAGAGTCACGTAACCGGGCAGGTACTTGGTCGAGCAGATCAGCTCGACCAGCCCCTTGGCGAAGGGGTCGGCGTCGAGAACGGCATGGAAGGCGTCGTGGTGGCGGGTGTACCAGGGAGTGAGCCACGGATCGGAGCACGGCTTGGTCAGTACGCTCATCGACCCCAGGGTCTCGGCCAGCGGCGACAGCGCGAACCTGGACCGGGACAGGGCCATCGAGCTGAGCCGCAACAGCACCATCTTTCGCCTCCTGCCGAAACGTTAGCGCGCACAAGGAGGGTCTCCGCAGAATCCGGCCGGTGTATTCCCTTCCTCCTCTCCTCAAGCAACCGCGGTTCCGTACGTTCTACGCCGGACGTCTGGTGTCGCTGCTCGGCAGTTCGATGGCTCCGGTGGCGCTGGCATTCGCTGTCCTGGACGCCTCCGGCAGCACTCAGGACCTCGGTGTCGTCCTGGCCGTCCACATGCTGCCGCTGCTGGCACTGCTCCTGGTGGGCGGGGCCGTCGCCGACCGCTCCTCACGCCGGAACGTGCTGGTGGCCGCCCACCTGGGCTCGGCGCTCACCCAGGGCGCCGTCGCGGCGCTCCTGCTGACCGGCCACTACTCACTGATGCCGGTGGCCGTACTGGAGTTCCTCAACGGCGCACTCGCCGCGTTCACCACCCCGGCCCTGCGCGGAGTCGTACCGCAACTCGTCGACAAGGCCCGGCTCCAGCAAGCGAACGCGCTGTTGGGAACGGCACGCAACGCCACGAAGATCCTCGGGCCGAGCCTGGCGGGCGTGCTCGTTTCGGTGGTCGGCAGCGGCCCCGCCATCGCCGTCGACGCGTTCAGCTACCTGCTCGCGGCAGGCTTCCTCGCGCGGCTCACGTTCACTCAGGATACGAACGCGGCGTCGTACCGGCCGACCACCCTCCTGACCGACATCCGCTACGGGTGGACGGAGTTTCGCGCGATCCGCTGGGTCTGGGTCGGCACACTGTCCTTCTGCCTGATGAATCTGGCCCAGACCGGCACCTGGCAGATCCTGGGCCCCCAGCTCACCCGTCAGATCAGCGGCCAGGCAACGTGGGGATTCGTGCTCAGCGCGCGCGGCATCGGCCTGCTGATGTCGAGCCTGCTGATGTACCGCCTGGTGGTCCGGCACCTGTTGCGGCTCGGGCAACTGACGAACGCGCTCGCCGCACTCCCCCTGCTCGCGCTCGGCGCGCATCTGCACGCCCCGTGGCTGCTCGCCGCCGCGTTCGCCGCCGGCCTCGGCTCCGCTGTGACCGCCGTCGCCTGGGACACCTCTCTGCAGGAGCACGTCCCGCCCCACGCGCTCTCCCGCGTCGCTTCGTACGACGACCTGCTGTCGTACGTCGCGATCCCGGTCGGCCAGCTGTCCGTCGGCCCGCTCGCCCAGACGTACGGGGCCTTCCACGTCGCCACAGGGGCCGGCATCCTCTCCGCCGCCGCGGCCGTCCTCCCTCTGGCCACCCGCTCCGTACGCCGGCTGCCTCACGCCGGGCCCCCGCGACCCGAGCCCACCCCGCCTGCCCCCGACCCGTCCCCCGCGGCATGAGCCGGCCCGGTCGCCGCCCCTACGCGTTCCCGGACCCGCCCGAAGCCTCCCGAGCCGCGCGCTCCACCCGGCCCCGATGGCTCCCCCACCATGCCGAGTCGCCGGGCGCCATGTTCTCGCCCCCGATCCGCTGGCCCGTGGTCCCGTCGATCAGTTCCCGGACGATGTCGGCGTGACCGGCATGCCGCTGGGTCTCGGCGACCACGTGGACGAGAGCCCGGTGGAGCGTCAGCTCGTTCCCCTCTCCCCCGGGGAGCAGACCGGTCGCGTCGAGGTCCAGCGCTCCGATCGTCGCGTCGGAGTGGGCCCACACCCGCTTGTACTGCGCGACGATCTCGTCACGCGACTCGTCGGCCGTCGCCCACAGATCCGCGTTCGGCTCGGCGTCACCGGCGATCCAGAGATCCGGCGCGTCGACCGGCCGCCCGAAGACGTCGCCGAAGTAGAAGCCCTCGGCTCCGGTGACGTGTTTGACCAGGCCCAGCAGATTGGTACCGGTGGGGGTCATGGGCCGCCGGATGTCGTACTCCGACAACCCCTCCAGCTTCCACAGGAAAGCGTCACGGGCATCCTGCAGGTACACGTGCAGGTCCTTCTTGCAGTCGGCCTCTTGGCCTGTCCCAGTCATGAAGTCACTGTGCCGGACATCGGATCCGCGCCCAACGGCTTTCCCTCCGGGCGACCTCGCGCAGTGAAGGTTGAGCGTTGATGTGCCTTATTGGTTTGCCGCCCGCCGACCCGGTCGGATAGGAAGCTCGCATGCTTAGCGGTAACAAGGTCGGGCTCAGGGCCCGGCACGAGGACGACATCCCGATCCTGAGGAACGAGCTCTACAACGACGTGGTCAACGCCTCGCGGGCCGAAGGCGGGCCGTGGCGGCCGATCGCACCGGATTCGAAGGACCCTCGGCTCGTGGTGGACGACAAGGAGCAGGGACACGTCCCGTTCTCCGTCGTGGAACTGGACGGCGGCACGCTGATCGGCACCGCGAACCTGTGGGGCATCGATACTCACAACCGGTCCGCGCACATCGGGCTGGGGCTGCTGCCGTCCTGCCGCGGCAAGGGCTACGGCACCGACGTGGTCGCGGTGTTGTGCCATTACGGTTTCGTCGTGCGCGGCCTGCAACGGCTGCAGATCGAGACGCTGTCGGACAACGCCGCGATGCTGCGCTCCGCCGAGCGCAACGGCTTCGTCCGCGAGGGCGTACTGCGCTCCTCGGCCTGGGTGATGGGCGAGTTCCTGGACGAGGTGCTGCTCGGGCTCCTCGCCGCCGGCTGGAAGCCGGACGCGAAGGCGTAGACGACCGGCGGGGACCGTACAGCCAGTGCCTCCGCCGATCATCCGCAAGGCCCGTACGGCCGGGAGCGGCAGGTCCTACGCTCGCGCGTCACGCCCGACGGAGTACGCGCACAGCCTCGTGCCGTACAGGTCCAGCGCGTCGTCCGGATCGTCGTCGTAGTGCGCGGCGATCTCCCGCCACCGGTCCCAGCCGTACAGCCGGGCGTGCCGACGGTCTCCATCGGTCCGTACGGGCTCCGCCCGGGGCCCCCGGGACGTGAGCCACTCCTGCCACGCCTCGCTGCGCACGGGCTCGACGGCCGGGTGCGGGGCCGCGTCAGAACCGGTCTCCCCCGCGAGGGCGGCAGCGATGAACGCGGCGGGCCGCTGCGGCCGCCACCCCGGGGCGAGCCCGAGCAGTTCGGCGGCGATGGCGTGGCTGTCGAGCCCTCGGTCGACGAGGGGACGCAGCGCGTACGCCAGGCGTCGAAGGCCCTCGCGCTGGGTCCAGGGGACGAGCGGCCGTACCTGACGGGCGATGGCGACGTCCCGGGCGACCTGGTGAGGGCGGCGCGCCGAGCGCGACGCTCGCCCACGCGAGGTGTCTTTCAACCTCCCCCTCGTACGAAACTTCCGCGCAGAGGGGGGGGCGCCCAGGAGATTGGGGCTCACGGGGCAGCCGAGTCGCTTGCCCCGTGGCCGAGTTGGACCTCCACAGCCGCCCGTCGGCAGCCGCGTCCACCGCCCGGCGTCGGCCCGCCTCACTCACCCCGACGACACGCGCACCGTACCCGGCCCCGTCGAGCAGGTGGCCCTGGACCGCGTCCCAGACGGCCGGGATCACGGCGGCGTAGATGGTCGCGGTACCGGCGTACTTCCGTCCGGGCAAACGCAGATTGGTCCGCTTCCCGTGCCGGACCCACACGAGCGCGCCGAGCGCCCGGAGCACGGCGACATGCCGTTTCACCGTGGCGACGGACAACTCGCACCGCACGGCAGTGCCTTCGAGGTCGTACAGCACGGTCCCGTCCAGGTAGTCCATGCGACGGGCCAGATCCCGGGCGACACGAAGAGTCGTCGCACCTGCCCCGGGGTGCAGACCGGCGTCGACCAGACCTGCGACGGCGGCCAGCCAGGCGCGCGGGCAGGCCCGCCGCGAGGATGTCGTCGCGATCTCCTGCCGCGGACGCGGAACGGGGGCCCAACCGGCATGCGGGCAGGCCGAAGAAGCGCAGCACGAAGCCGCGCCGATGAAGTGGCGCATCAAGATCCCGGAGGAGTGGCGGGGCGCGGCGCAGCGGCCGGGGCCCGTGGGGTGGGCAGAGCGGGGCTATGTCCCCGTGGAGCGGGCAGAGCGGGGCTATGTCAGGGGGTGGGCCCGGGTCACTCGGCCGGGGCGTTCCGGCCCGTGGCACCGGACAGACGGCCGGGCACGGGCGGCGCTACGTCGGGCGCGCTGGCAACCGCGGCCTCGGCGGTCGTACGATCCATGGCGAGCTCTCTCCTCGTCGAGACGGGTCTCCAATCAGCGGACTGCAATCCGCTGGTTCTCGGCCGGGCGGTCTCCACACCGCTCGGCCGTTTCGCTGACCGTCCTATTCCTTGGCCGGCGTCCTGCCTTCCTTGCCTGTCTCACCCGCCTCGATCTGCTGCACGCGGGCAAGAGAGATCCCCAGGGACTTCGCGATATTCCGATAGCTGATCTTCTGGCTGCGCATTGCTCTCACGGCTTCTTGCCTCAGCGCCCGCAGGCGAGCGTTCTGATCGGGCCAGCTGTTCAGGAGCAGACCGGCACCCCGCGCACGATCCGCAGGGTCGTCCAGAGCGGCCAGCGCATCGACCGCCTTCGTCAGTGCGTCCAAAACCCTCTGCACCTCCTCGTCCTGCGATCCCTGTGGTCGTTCGGACACAGCCGCTCCCTTCCGGAGACAGGGGAGGCTGCCCGACTTGACCACCGTATAGGGCCCCTATACGGTGGTCAATGTGAGCACGCCCTCCCGCTCAACACGAAGCCCCGGCCGCGTGATTGCACACGACGCCGGGGCTCTTCAACGTGGCACCACCCGGAGTTCACACACCGGAAAGAACCCGCCCCCGGCCTCTGGATACACGTGAGACCGGACCGGTCGGACACCTGGCAGAGGCAGGCAACCGACCGTTCAGCATCCTCCCACCCGCTTCCAGTCCGACGAAGCCACCCCGCCATCGGGCCCGCAGGGGCGCCGGATCTGCCCCATGTCGCGCACCCCGCCCATACGGCTACGGTGCGCCGCATGTCACCGCTCAAGGAGGCCAGCATGGCCAGGCACCTACGCAAGGTCGGAACCAACTCCGGCAACAACGGCTGCCCCACTCTGTATGAGCACCCGGCGACGGGCGACTACGTGGTGCAGGGCAATCGCGTCACCGACCCGGCCGATCTGGCCCAGCTCGACGACCTCACTTCCGAAGAGGAGGCCGTCACCGTCCCGCGCGAGCTCCTGGCCAACTTCGGGCCCAAGGAGCCTGTGCACGTGGCCCAATGGATCGACTTCGACGAGTTCGACGGAATGTTCAGCTCCTTCAGGCATTCCGCTTGGCGGCTGGAAACACGTCGCCGGTATGCGTCCGACGAAAGCACCGGCACCTACGGACAGTTCGCCCGCGGAGAGACGGTCACATGGGACCTCGACGATCCGTGGTGTGTCGAGCGACGCCGACAGGTGGCTCTGGGCAAGCGATTCGAGCGCGTACGGGTTCTGGACGAACCGCCCACCGAGGGCCAGCTGTACCTCCTCGACAACGGGCGCCGGAACGCGGCCGTAGGAGAGGAAATTCGCGTCATGCCGCGAGCGCTGGCCGAGGAACACCAGGTGCCCGAAGAGGATTTCTGGATCTTCGACTCGCGTGTCGTGGCACTTCTCCACTTCGACTCGGACGACCGAATGACCCGCGTCGAGCTCATCACCAACCCGGTCGATGTCATCCGATACGCGCAGGTCCGTGAGGCTGCCTGGCACTTTGCCACCCTGCCCGACCAGCCACAGCGGTAACTTCACAGTGTGAGCACGGACTTTCAGCAAGCCCGAGCATCCCTCGGCGCGCGCCTGCGAGAGCTGCGCGCCGAGGTCACCGGCCGCGACCTGGCCCTGCGACTCGGCTGGACACAGTCGAAGGTGTCCAAGCTTGAGACCGGCAGGCAGACCGCTACGGCTGCGGATCTCAAGGCCTGGGCCGAGGCGACAGGAGATCCAGCGGCGGGCGACGAGCTCGTTGCCCGACTCCAGGGCCTGGAGTCCCACTCACGGTCGTGGCGTCGCCAGCTCCGCGCCGGTCACCGGCCGGTGCAGGACGCCCTCACTGCCGAGTACCTACGGTCCACGGACCTGCGGGCGTGGGAAGGGGCCATGATCGTGGGCCTGCTCCAGACTCCCGACTACGCCCGCGCGATCTTCACCCGGTACGCCGAACTCCACCAGTCGCCGCGCGACATCGAGGACGCCGTACGGGCACGCATGCGGCGCCAGGACATGCTGTACCAGCCCGGCCGGACGTTCCACATCCTGATGTGGGAAGCCGCCCTGTACGCCGGGGTCTGCCCACCCTCCGTGCTCTGCGCCCAACTCGACCGACTCGTAGGAGTGATCGGCCTCGACACGGTACGCGTCGGCATCATTCCGTTCGGTGCTGCTGTGGCCGTTCCTCCCGCGAATGGATTCTGGCTGTACGACGACAGACTGACCATCGTCGAGGACTGGCATGCCGAACTGTGGCTCGACGACCGGGACAGTCTCACCGTCTACCGCCGCGTGTGGGATGCCTTGAGCAGTTCGGCGGTCTACGGTTCACACGCGCACCGCCTGATCGGCCGCGCTCGGGCGCACCTCGACCTCGCCTGAGCATCACCGGGAATCGCGCCGACCAAGACGAGAATATTCGCGAATCACCGTGGGCTCTGGCCGCCTCATCTTCCTAACCTGCTGGTCATGGCCACACTGACACCCAATACGGGCACGGACTGGCTGTCCGGCTACGCCCCCGCCTCTGGGCAGGTACGCCGCGCATGGGCAGCCGACGAGCTCGCCCGGCCGAGCGACGCGTCCGGGCCGCGTGGGGACCGTCGTCTCCCCACAAGGGCGTTCCGTTGAACACCCCGATGAATCACCGCCTGCCCACGCTCGGCTCCCTCTCTCCGCCGCAACGCCGCGGAGCCGCCTGCGTGTGGTGCGCCGCCGCGCTGACCACCACCACAGCCGTGGACCTCGGTGCCCGTCCCGAGCGGGAGGGCTCCTCCGTCTTCCTCTTCCCCCGCCGCTGCCGCACCTGCCCGAAGGAGCCGAGGTGACATCCGTACGCGTGAATCCGCTTCGTACCAGCCTCGGCGAGCAGGCGTACCGCGACCTGGTGAGGCACACCTTCACCTGTATGACATGCCGCGCCGGCGCCCCGTGCATGGCTGCCGTCCGGCTCGGCCGGGCGTGGAGGAAGGCTCGATGCTCATGATCTGCGTCGACTGCGACCTCACCATCAACGGCCCGTACATAATCGCCGCCCCCGGCGACTCGATGTCCGGGGCCCGCCCGGACGCCTACGTGCACCCACCGCGGTCCACCCCATGCCGGCCACCCGACCCCAGGAAGCGTGAACTGCGCAGGCGGCTGGACCAATTGGCCGAGGCCAGGCCGTCACCGACCGGGGCGTGAACGAGGCCGGGTCCGGGCCTGTTCGTCACCATCGCTTGACCTGGAGCGCGCTCCAGATCCGAGGATGGGTGGCATGGATACCAAAGAACCCCGGATCGTCCTCGGAACGATGGACTTCGGCACCCGCGTCGCCCCGGACCGGGCCTTCGCGATCCTCGATTCCTTCGTCGCCGGCGGCGGGGTCTGGCTCGACACCGCGAACTGCTACTCCTTCTGGACCGACCCCGCCGGTGTCGGCGGCGCCAGCGAGCGTGTCATCGGCGCGTGGCTCCAGGCCCGCCCGGGCGCGCGCGACACCGTACGGATCGCGACGAAGGTCCGCCACAACCCGCTCGTGCCGCACTCGCCGGAGAGCGCCGAGGGGCTCTCCGCGCGCGCCGTTCACGCCGGTGTGGAAGAGAGCCTGGGACGGCTCGGAGTCGATCACGTCGATCTGCTCTGGGCCCACGCGGAGGACCGTGACGTTCCGCTGGAGGAGACGGTCGGTGCCTTCGGCGAACTGGTCGCGAAGGGAGTGACCCTGAGGGTCGGGGCGGCGAACCATGCCGCCTGGCGCGTCGAGCGCGCCCGGTCACTGGCGCGGGAGCAGGGCGTGGAACCGTGGACGTGCCTGCAGCTGCGCCACTCGCTCGTCCAGCCGCGCCCGCTCACCCCCGTCGCGGAGGGCGGCCACCGCTTGCTCACCGCCGATGATCTCGACCTCGCGCGGGCGGAGGGGCTCACTGTGTGGTCGTACAGCTCCCTGATGTGGGGGTCCTACGTGCGCGCGGACAAGCCGCTTCCGTCGACCTACGATCACCCCGGAACCACTCGGGTACTCGCGGTCCTGGACGACGTCGCCGACGAGCTCGCGGCCACGAGGAACCAGGTCGTCCTCGCATGGCTGATGCTGCAGGGGATCGACCCCATCGTCGGCGCGAGCCGGGTGGAGCAGATCGAGGAGGCCCTCGCCGCACGCCGTGTGCGGCTCGGTGCCGAGCAAGTGGCGCGCCTCGCAGAAGCGCGGTAGTGCCAGTGACGGAAGGAGCCCCATGACGACCCTCACCCCGGCGGCTGCCGCCGACCGCACCGGTGTCTCCATCGACACACTGCGGTACTACGAGCGTGAAGGGCTCATCGGCCCGATCCGGCGCTCAGGAGGCGGACGCAGGGAGTACACCGCGGACGACGTCTTCTGGATCGGTCTCGTCACGTGCTTCCGCGATGCCGGGCTCGGCATCGCGGACCTGCGGGGCTTCGTCGCCATCCTGCGCGCCGAACACCCCCCGCAGGAGCGGGTCGCCTTCCTGCGCGAGCGCCGTAGCGCGCTGGAACAGCGGGTGACAGCGCTGCACCGGGCCATGAAGGTCCTCGACGACAAGATCGCCTACTACAGCTGAGCCCGGGTGCACTCCCCCGCGGTGTTGTCAGCGGCGTTGCGGAGGGGCGGCGCACCGCCCGCGCCCGGCGGGCGCTACGCCGCTGCCTCCGCCGACGCCTCGGCCAGGCGCTCGAACGTCTCGTTGAGCACCTTCCGACGCTCTTCCTTGTATGCCGCGTCCGGCTCCAGGCCGTCGATCGTCGCCTCCCACACCGCAAGGAACGTCTTCTGCCACGACCGGATCACCTCCGGCGCCGGAAGGGTCACCCCCACCCAGCCCTGCCGGTCCAGGACCAGCAGCAGCTCCAGGTTGCAGGGGACGGTCACGCCCCCGTACTCGTCCGGTTCGAGCTCCACCGGATCACCGGCCATCGCCTCGGTCACCTCGGCCACCAACCGGCCGACCAGGTCCCCGAGATGATCCGCCGCCGTGTCGCTGTCGAAGTTGCCCGCGCCCCACGTGCCCACTGTTCCGCCTCCGCGCTGTGCGTCGTCGCCCGTCGTCGCTTCCGTACGTCATCACAGCAGAGGGCACTGACAACCGGCGGAACGGCCGGTCAGTCGAACAGGTTCTCCGGGAAGTCCGTGAGGAACATCAGCAGCACCAGCCCCATCAGCAGCAGGGAGACAGCCCCCTCTGCCAGCGCGGCACGTGGGCTGCCTGCCAGGGTGGCCGTCCTGCCCGGGTCGGCGGGGTCGTAGCGGACCGTGACCCGCGCCCCCTCGGGGAAGCGCTTGTTGCCACCGTTCCGGAACTCCACCCACTCCCCGCTCTGTGCGGTGAACGCGAAGACGTACCAGGCCCGACGGTCGCCCGTCGAGCCCGTCGCCGAGTCCCGCTCGTACACCCGGACGCAGCGCGCCGGCGCGGTCACGCCGGAGCGGGCGCCGCGCAGCTGAAGTGCCGTCCGGCCCAGAGATCTGAGCGCCGCCAGCGCGACCACACCGGTGATGACGAGCGACGTATCCATGGAGGACCTTCTAATCGTTGCGCAGCCTGTCGACGAGGAAACCCACCGCACAGCCAACCACCAGGACGACCAGCTGCACCAGGAACGTGAGGACGGTGAGGTCGCCCCCCTGCGAGAAGAAGATCACCAGCTGCAGCCCGACGGCCGGGGCGAACGCCGCGACGTAGTGCCGTATCCGCGACTCCCGGGACGCCCCCTGGTGCATCGCCGCCGCGGCCCAGGTGCCCAGAGCGACGCAGGCCGCGGACGGCAGGTGGAGCAGCAGGACGGTGCGGACCGGCGAGTCCATGGTCGAGACGTCGTCGCCCGTGATGATGTCCCAGACGAGGATGGCGAGGGCCAGTTGCGTCGCCAGCATCACCACGATGCCCGCGGCCCAGGGCAGCATGAAGTTCAGCAGCCGCGGCCGGTCGTGGACGGGCGCGTGGGCGGGGGCGTACCCGCGGTGGACGTCGTATCGGGACATTCGGCTGCCTCTTCGTCGTCGCCCGGCGTTCGGGCGCTACTTCACCTGGATGCTGTCGACGATCTTCGTCCGGTCCGCGTCGCTGAGCTTGCCCTCCTGGGCGTCGATGCGGACGGAGTAGATCTTTCCCTCGGAGTCGACGCCCGTGATGACCACGCCGTCGACCGTCGCGCCCTTCGGCGGCGACTGCGGCACACCCGTACCGGTGTAGGTGAAGTCGATGCGCTTGGCATCCTTCGCACCCTTGATGTCCGCGTCCTTCGTGCTCTTCACCTCGGTGCTCGCCATGAGGAGGGCCCTGCCGACCGAGGCCGCGTCGTCCCCGGTCGAGGCTTCGGCGAAGCCGCTCTGGATGGATACCTTCACCGTCGGGCGGTCCCCCTCGCTCTGCAGGGCCGCGGCGTCGTTGAGCTTGCCGCGCTCCGCCTTGCTCTGCTCGGTGAGGCCGGCCGGGTAGACGAGGGACACCGTCGGTCCTGCGAGCTTCTTCCAGCCGCTCGGCGTGGCGGGCGCGGCCTTGTCCGAGCCCTCCTCGCCGCCGCACGCGGTGAGCATCAGACCGGCGGTGAGTACAGCGGTGGTGACGGCGACAGCCCGCACCGTCCGCCGGACGGAAAGCTTGGTCATGATCACGTCTCCTTGTACCTGTGGATCATTTGGCACAGTAGCTGTACGGGAAGAACGAGCGCTGGCCACCTGAGGGAGCCCCCAGGAATTCGGCCTTCGTCAGGCTCTTCTGCGACTCGGAGCTGGTGTAGGCGCCGTTGATGCCGGCGATTTCCAGGTTGACGTCGAGGCCGATCTCCTCGGACGAGGACGAACCGTCGTACTCCTGCTTGCTGACCTGGCCGTGGTTGAACGCGTAGTGGCCGAACGGGTCGCCCGGACCGGGGTCCGAGGTCGGCACCGGTGTTCCCGTGAACAGGTAGTTGAAGGCGCTGTTCATGCCCTGGCCGGAGAACATCTGGGCCTTGATGGCGTCGGACTCGGCCTTGGACATGTTCTTGTCGTCCAGGGGGACGGTGGTGGTGATGACCTGGGTGGTGGTCCCGCCGCCCTTCGCGTTGCCGTTGACGTCGCCCTTGAGGCCTGCGCCGGCCTCAGCCTTGCCCTCCAGGGTCCGCGTCATCGTGATGCTCTTCACCTTGCCGGTCTTGCTGTCGACCGTGACGGTGATGGCACCGGCCGCCGAACCGGCGGCCTCCGCCCCCGCCTTGGCCGGACCGGCCTCGCCCTTCGCGTACGCACCGCCGGTGGCCTTGGCCTGGTAGGTGTACGCATCGGTGTTGTTGATGTGGTTCTGCGTCAGCGTGACTTCCTGGGCCTCGGAGATCTTGAGGCCGGCCTCGACGGTGGCGCCGGGCTTGGGAGCCGGGGTGGTCGTGCCGTCGGCGTTCGTCGTGTCGGGGGCGTTCATGCCCGCGCCGAACTGGAACCCGGCCTGGGCGGCGACTTCGAGGCTGATCTTCTGCGTGGTGATGTGCTTGTTGCCGAGCTTGTCCTCGATGTTCTGCTTGAGGCGGCTCTCCTCGGCCTTGGGCCCCTTGCCGAACCAGCTGGCTATCTCGGTGGAACCGCCCACGATCGGGCTGAGGTTGGAGAGCTTGTTCAGCCGGCTGAGCTTCTTGTACTCCTGGAGGTCCTTGCGGAACTGGTCCGCCTCCTCCTGGCTGTCGAAGACCCAGGTGTCGCCCGTGGTGACGGTGAGACCGGCGGCGATCTCCACCTTGTCCTTGCCCACGTCGCCGATCTTGATACGGCCCTTGGGCTTCTCCGTGCCCTTGATCGAGCCGGCGTCGGTGAAGGTGAGCGAGACCTGCTCGTCGTTGTCGTCGATCTTGCCGTCTTTGTTGACGTCCGTCTTCGCCTTGGTCGTCGTCTCCTCGAAACCGAACTCGCCGCCGAACTCGACGCCGAGCGTCTCGAACGAGACCCCGAACTTGCCGCCCTGGGTTCCGGACTTGGTCACCGTGGCGCAGGTGAGGGGCTCGAACTCGGCGTTGGGATCGCCGCCCGCCTCGTTCCCGCCACCGCCGGTGCATCCGCCGCCGCCCGTGACGGAGGAGATGGCGCACGAGAACCGCTCACTGATCTGCCCGGCGAGGCCGGTCACCAACAGGGCGCCCACGATGGCCACGGCGACCAGGACCATGCCGACGTACTCCAGGGCGGTTCCACCCCGGTCGTCCCATGCACCGCGCGAGGACATGGCCCCCCGACACCTCGTCCGTGGCATGTTTGTGTCCTCCCCGATGGCCTTAGGGGTCGGAGGTTACGAGGGGTGCGTATGTTCGGGCACGGGCCCGTGGGCCCAATCCAGGTCCCAAAGACAGCCGCGCACGACCGCCCGGCAGGGCCCACTCCGTCGGCGGAGGGCCCAGCGCACGGCGGACCGCGGATCAGGTGTGGTGGGGCACGGGGGCATCCGGGCCCGGCCCCAACTGCCGGACACGGTCCCCGAAGGGCCGGCGCGGGCGCTCACGGCACGGCCGGGCCGGGCACCTCAGTAGCGGGGCCCCTGCGGCTGCGCGCTGCGCGCCGCCATCGCCATCGCCACGACCCAGCCCACCAGGGTCCACCCGAGGAACAGGTTCACCACGAGTACGGAGCCCTTGTTCGGCACACCTCGCGAGAAGGCGACCACCGTCGGCACGAAGTAGGCCAGCAGGCCAACTATCAGCCCTACCGCCACAACTAACAGGTTGACGTTCATATGACCCCCGCAACGACCGGACAGGAGGATTCATTCTCCATACCCGGCCACGGATGTCCACAGCGCGTTGAACCATGATCACCTGACGGTGACCGGATGTGTGCCGAGGTGGCAGCCGGTCGGCTCCGCCCAGGCCTCCGTCAGGCACCGTGCGGGCCCCTCTTGCACATGCGCCCCCGTGCGCGCAATGGTGCCCGGAGCCGGACTCGAACCGGCACGCCCCCGAGGGGCAGCGAGGTTTAAGCTCGCCGTGTCTGCATTCCACCATCCGGGCTTGGCGCGCGGCTCCGCGTTGGCACATGACCCTATCCGGGGGCTTGCCCCGACCAGACGGACAGTGGCTCGATGTTGTCCTATTTTATTGATCTCTTGAGTGCCCGTCAGCACAGGCAGACGGCATAGTCACACGCCTGGGCGGGATGGCGGGTGCGGCGGCACCGTATTCGAATTGACGGAAAGTCGCCGCACCCACACAGCCGATTCGCCAGGCGCGCGCCATGGATCGCCAGGGCCGCGCCACCCCTACCGGTTGACGGAGTCGTTCACGCAGCGCAGGACCGGGTGCGCGCCCAGGGCCTGCGGGTCCGCCAGGACCGCCCCTGTGATCATGAACACCGTGCTCTCCCCGGGCAGCAGCGTGACGAGCATCTCGTCCACCTCTGCCGTCGGGTCCAGCCGGTCGGGGAAGAGCGCGAGGTCCCGCAGAAGGGTGCGGGCGGTCACCTCCACGCGGTAGCCGGGCGCCTCGCTCCCGCTCTCCGTCACCGTGACGTCGTACCGGGCCGGCGGCAGCGCGAGGCGGGTGTCCTCCTCGTAGAACTCCACCGCCCTGGTCTCGCCGATCCGCGCGACCAGGACCTCGCGGGTCCGGTCGGCCGGTTCGGCCACCGACGGCGGCAGCGGGACCCGGCCGACCGAGCGCGCGGCCGTGCTCACCACCACCTCCTCCTCGGCCAGCACCGCCCCGTCCAGGCCGTGCCGGGTCAGCCGCAGCGTGCCGGCCCAGGGCGTGGAGGCGTCGTTGACGAGGTGCACGGCTCCGTCGCGTACAGCGATCAGACGGTCCGCGTACACGGCCCGCAGGGCGTACCAGAGGGGCTTGCGGCGACCGTCGCCGTCGACGGCCGACCAGGAGACGACCGGCCAGCAGTCGTTGAGCTGCCACACGATGGTGCCCATGCAGTACGGGCTGTGGGAGCGGAAGTGGCGGATGCCGAACGCCAAGGCCCGGGCCTGGTTGAGCTGGGTGAGCCAGTGCCAGTCGTCGAAGTCCGCGCCCGGCTGCGGCAGGTGGTCGCCCAGGCCCCGCAGCAGCTTGGCGTTGCCGTCCTCGGCCTTCTGGTGGTGGGCCAGGAGCGGGGCGTCGGGGGTGAGGGGACCGCTGACGGCGCGGCGCAGGGTGGCGTACGCGGGCGGGCCCTGGAAGCCGAACTCGGCGACGAAGCGCGGCACCCGGTCCGCGTAGGCGCGGTAGTCGGCCCGGTTCCACACGTCCCAGATGTGGATCGTGCCGTGTGCCGGGTCCTGCGGGTGGATGTCCTCGGTGCCGGAGTAGGGCGAGCCGGGCCAGTAGGGGCGGGTCGGGTCCGTCTCGGCGACGATCGCGGGGAGCAGCTCGTGGTAGTAGCCGTGGCCCCAGGTCCGGTCGCCCAGGTCCTTCTGCCAGCCCCAGTCGGCGTGGCCCTCCAGGTTCTCGTTGTTGCCGCACCACAGGACGAGGGAGGGATGCGGGGCGAGGCGGGTGACGTTCTCCCGGGCCTCGGCCGCCACCTCGTCCCACAGCGGCTGCTCCTCCGGATAGGCGGCGCAGGCGAAGGGGAAGTCCTGCCAGACCAGCAGGCCCTTCTCGTCGGCCAGTTCGTAGAAGTCGTCGCTCTCGTAGAGGCCGCCGCCCCAGATCCTGACCAGGTTGACCCCGGCGGCGACCGCCTGGTCGAGCCGGTCGGAGATCCGCTGCCGGGTGAGGCGGGCGGGGAAGCAGTCCTCGGGGATCCAGTTGACGCCGCGTACGAAGACGGGCTCGCCGTTGATGACGAAGCGGAACGCCTCGCGCTCGAGCGTGACGGCGCGGAAGCCGGTCCTGAACTGCCGGACGTCTTCGCCGAGGCGGACCGTCACTTCGTACAGCGGCTGTTCGCCGTGGCTGTGCGGCCACCAGACCTCGGCCTGGGGGACGGAGAGGGTGACCGTGACCCGCTGCTCGTCCTCCGTGGCGACGAAGACAGCAGCCGCGCCGATCACCCCGACCTCGCCCGACAGCGGTGCAAGGCCGTCGTGCTCCACCTCCAGTTCGACGGTCAGGCGCGGCACGCCCTCCGCGTCCAGGTCCGGCAGCAGCTTCACGGCCGCGATCCGCGGACCGCTCCACGTCTCCAGGGCGACCGGCCGCCAGATGCCGGAGGTGACGAGCGTCGGCCCCCAGTCCCAGCCGAAGTTGCACGCCATCTTGCGGATGAAGGCGTACGGCTCCGCATAGGCGCCGGGCCGGTCGCCGAGCCGGTCGCGCAGCTCCTCGGCGTAGGTGTACGGGGCGGTGAACCGTACGTCGAGGGTGTTGGCGCCCTCGGCCAGCAGGGCGCGGACGGGGAAGCGGTAGCTGCGGTGCTGGTTGGCGGCGCGGCCCACCTCGATGCCGTTGAGCAGGACGGTGGCGACGGTGTCGAGGCCGTCGAAGCACAGGTCGGCGTGGTCGTGCCCGTCCGGCGTCCAGTCGAACGTGGTGCGGTACGTCCAGTCGGTGCGGCCTATCCAGGTCAGCCGGTTCTCGTTGTCGTCCAGGTACGGGTCGTCGATCAGGCCCGCCGCGAGCAGGTCCGTGTGGACACAGCCGGGCACGGTGACGGGCACGCCCCCTGTGGGGAGCCCCACGGGCACTGGACCGTCCGCGGTGAGCGTCCAGCCGTCGTGCAGGGGCAGGTGGCGAAGGGTCACGCGGAGGTCCTTCCGCAGTCGGGGAGCTGGGCGCAGGCGACGAAGTGGTCCGGCTCGGTCTCGTAGAGGTCGGTGTCCGGCGAACCCGCCTCGTGGAAGGCGCAGTTCTCCAGGGGCTCCGGCGGGTCCCACGGGGTGTTGAGCCGGGGCACGGCGGCCAGCAGGGTGCGGGTGTAGGGGTGGAGCGGGTTGCCGAACACCTTCTGGGTGTCGCCGCGTTCGACGACTCTTCCTCGGCGCAGCACCACGGTCTTCTCGGCGAGGTAGGTTCCGAGCGCGAGGTCGTGGGTGATGTAGAGGACGCCGAGGCCGCGTTCCTTGAGGACGGCCAGGAGGTTGAGGACGTCGATACGGGTGGAGGCGTCGAGCATGCTGGTGATCTCGTCGGCGACCAGGAAGCTCAGGTCGAGCAGGAGGGCGCGGGCGATGAGGAGGCGTTGCAGCTGGCCGCCGCTGAGCTGGTGCGGGTAGCGGCCCAGCACCTGTCCGGGGTCCAGGCGCACGTCCCGTACGGCCTTCTCGACGCGGTCGGCCCACTCCCTGTCGGGCACGCCCGGGTGGTAGGCGCGGCGGATCATGTCGAAGACGCGGTCGGCCCGGAAGACCGGGTTGTAGCAGGAGAAGGGGTCCTGGAAGACGCCCTGGACGCGGCGGTAGAAGTCCTTTCCGGGGCGGACCGGCCGGCCGTCCAGGGTGAGACTGCCGGAGCTGACGCCGGTCAGCCCGAGGATCATCCGGCCGATGGTGGACTTCCCGCTGCCGCTCTCGCCGATGAGGGAGACGACCTCGCCGGGCGCGGCGGTGAAGGACACCCGGTCCACGGCGGTGACGGAGCCGCCGCCGAACGCTCCGGCGCGGTAGGTCTTGGTGACGTGGTCGAGGGTCAGCATCAGGCCTTCCAGCATGCGACGGAGTGACGGGGGGCGATCTCCACGACCGGGGGTTCCTCGGCGCACCCGTCGTCGGCGATGGGGCAGCGGTCGCGGAAGCGGCAGCCGGCCGGGGGGTCGAGGAGGGAGGGCGGGGAGCCCGCGATGCCCTTGAGCGGCTTGTCGGCGTACCGGGCGCCGACCTCGGGGAGCGAGCCGAGCAGGAGCTTGGTGTACGGGTGGCGGGGCGCGGTCGTCAGGACCTTCGTGGGCGCCTTCTCGGCGAGCTTGCCCGCGTACATCACCATGATCGAGTCGGCGATGTGCGAGGTGAGGCCGAGGTCGTGCGTCACGAAGATCATGCTGGTGACCAGGCCCTTGTCGCGCAGCCCGGTGAGCGCGCCGACGACGGCCCGCTGGGTGGAGACGTCGAGGGCGGAGGTGACCTCGTCCGCGATGAGGACGGACGGGTCGAGGAGGGTGGAGATCACCATGACGGTGCGCTGTTTCATGCCGCCGGAGAGCTCGATCGGGTAGCGGTTCAGGACGTCGTGGTCCAGGCCCACCAGGTCGAGGCGGCGGTGCAGTTCGGCGGTGTCCACGCTGACCCCGCGCGAGGCGAGCAGTTCGCGGATCATGCGCCCGATGCGGCGGGTCGGGTTGAGGGCGCTCATGGAGTACTGCGGGACGAGCGAGATCCGGTGGAAGCGGAAGGCGTTCATCGCCCGGTCGTCGGCGACCGGGACGTCGTCGCCGTCCAGGGTGACGGTGCCGCCCGCGTGCCGCATCCGGCCGTCGAGGCGGATCAGCGACTTGCCGAGCGTCGTCTTGCCGCAGCCGGACTCGCCCGCCAGGCCCAGGATCTCCCCGTCGGCCAGGTCGAAGGAGACGCCGTCCAGGGCCCGGACCTCGCCGCGCAGGGTGCGGTAGTGGACCCGGAGGTCGGTCACGGTCAGGGTCATGTGCTCAGGGCCTCTCCGGGATCGGTCACGGTGGAAGTCATGTCTCAGGCCTCCCGGAGCTTCGGGTTGAAGACCTCGTCGAGTCCGACGTTGGCGACGTAGAGCGCGCCGACGATCGCGGTGATCCCGGCGCCCGGCGGGACGAACCACCACCACATGCCGAGTTGGAGCGCGCTCCACTGCTGGGCGCTCTGCAGCATCATCCCGAGCGAGACGCCCTCGGTGGGGCCGAGCCCGATGAAGTCGAGGGAGGAGGCGATCAGGACGGATCCGCCGAAGAGCAGGATGAACATCATGAAGAGGTACGAGCTCATGTTGGGCGCGATCTCGCGGAAGACGATCCGCCAGGTGCCGCTGCCGCTGAGCCGGGCCAGGTCCACGAACTCCCGGGTGCGCAGCGAGAACGTCTGCGCCCGGATGGCGCGCGCCGCCCAGGGCCATGAGGTGAGCCCGATGAACAGGCCCTGCACGGCGACCGACCGGACCCCGAGGTAGGCGTTGATGATCAGCAGCACGGCGAGGGCGGGCAGCACCAGGACCACGTTGGTGATCATGTTGAGGATCTCGTCGACCGCTCCGCCCCGGTAGCCGGCCAGGAAGCCGACGAGCATGGCGATGGCGGCGGCGATGGCCCCGCCGACGACGCCGACCAGGAAGGTGGCGCGCAGCCCGTGCACGAACTGGGCGTACACGTCCTGGCCGAAGGTGGTGGTGCCCATCCAGTACGTGCCGTCGGGCGGCGCGGCCTGCGGGCCCACGTACTCGTTGGGGTCGGCGTTGTCGAGCAGCGGCGGGCCGATGATGCCGGTGAGCAGGAGCAGCACGACGACGGTGAACCCGATGATGAGTTTGGGGTTGCGCACGGCGTAGTGGAGCGTCTCGCGGCCCGGCTTGGCCGCGGCGGCCGCGGGTCCGGCAGCGGGGCCGGTGTCTGTGGCCGGTTCGGGCACGGTGCTCATGACTGGCCTCCTGCCATGCCGGTACGGGTCCGGGGGTCGACGACGACGTACACGATGTCGATGAGGAAGTTGGCGATCAGTACGCCGATGACGATGAACAGGAACGCGCCCTGGAGCAGGAAGAAGTCCTGGTTCTGGATAGCGGCCAGGATCAGCGAGCCGAGCCCCGGATAGGCGAACACGATCTCGGTGACGAGGGCCCCGGCCACCAGGACGCCCAGCTGGAGGGCGAGTCCGGTGATCTGGGGCAGGACCGCGTTGCGGAAGGCGTAGCGGCGGATGAGCCGCTGCGGTGCGCCGAGGGCCGACAGATACGAGGAGTAGTCGGACTCCAGCTCGTAAATGATCATGTTGCGCATGCCGATGGCCCAGCCCCCGAGCGCGACCAGGAAGAGCGAGAGGAACGGCAGCACCCAGTGCTGGAGCAGGTCCACGGCGAAGGCGGTGGACCAGTTCGGCTGTATGTCGAGGCTGTAGCCGCCCGAGAGCGGGAACCAGCCCGCCTTGGAGCCGAGCGCCCAGGCGAGGATGACGGCGATCCACATGTACGGCATCGCGGTCAGCAGGTACCCGGCCGGCAGCACGGTGTTGTCGAGCACCTTGCGGCGGGCGGCGAGCGCCCCGGCCCAGTTGCCGACGAACCAGCTGAGCAGGACGGACGGGATCATCAGCCCCAGCGTGTACGGGAGTGCGTCGAGCAGCACGTCGGCGACCGGCTTGGGGAAGACCCAGATGGACAGCCCGAAGTCGCCCTGCAGCAGGGCTCCCCAGAAGTGCAGGTACTGCTGCCAGACGGGCTCGTCGAAGCCGAAGAGGTTGTTGTAGTAGGCGCGCATGGCCTCGACGGCCTCGGGCTGCGAGACCCGGGCCCTGGCCACCATGGCGGCGACGGGGTCACCGGGCATGAAGCGCGGGATCATCCAGTTGACGGTGACGGCGACGACGAAGGTCAGTGCGTAGATCAGAAGTTTGCGGGCGAAGTAGCGGCGCAAGGGAGCTCCCCGGAGAGAGCCCCGCCGTACGGGCGGCGGTCAGGGCGGCAGGCGCACGGCGGGGCGGTCATGGAATCGAGAGCGACCGGCACGGGGCCGGCCGCCCTCCCGGAACGGCCGGCGCGGAGTCGGCCGCCCTCTCGGAACGGCCGGCACGGGGCCGGCCGCTCTCTCAGAACAGCCGTGTCACTTGACGGGCTTGATCTGGGTGAGGGCTTCAAAGCCGCCCATCTCCAGCCAGTTGCGCCACAGCGCCGGTGCGTACTTGGGCGCACCCGCGGCATCCGACGGCCAGTTCGTCCAGCTCCCGGTGGTGGACTGGGCCCAGAGGCCGTTGTACCAGAGCGGAATGACCGGCATCTCCTTGAGCTGGATCTCCTGGATCTTCGAGATGACCTTCTTCATGCCCTCGGTGTCGTCCGTCTTCACCCCGCCGAGCTCCTGGACGAGCTTCCAGGCCTCCTCGTTCTCGTACCGGCCGAAGTTGACCGTGTTCTGCTGCTTCTGGACGGGCAGCTGGAACATGTACTCGTAGTACGTCCACGGGGTGTTGGACAGCTGGCGCTCGTTGTTGACGACCAGGTCGAAGTTGCCCTTGCCGCGCGTCTCGTTGAGGGCGTTCGCGTCGGGGAACTCGGTGGTGATGCTGATGCCCGCGTCCTTGGCGGACGAGGCGATGACCTTGGCGGCCTCCATCCAGTCGGTCCAGCCGGTGGGCACGGCCAGCTTGAGACTGATCTTGGAGCCGTCCTTGTTCTCCACGAGGCCGTCGCCGTCGGTGTCCTTGTACCCGGCGTCCGCGAGGATCTGCTTGGCCTTGCCGGTGTCGAAGGAGAAGCCCTCGCGGGCCACCAGGTCCTGGTCGACGAACTTGTCCCACTGCGGGAGCAGACCGGTCGGGTTGGCGGGCTTGACCAGCTCCCCGTACACGCCCTTGACGATCTTCCCGGTGTCGACCGAGGCGGCGAGCGCCCTGCGGAAGGCCGCGTCGTTCATCGGCTTCTTCGTGGTGTTCGGCACCAGCCAGGCCGTGTTGGCGGAGAGCATGTAGGGCGGCTTGTCGTAGTACGACACGACCTTCTTGCTCTTGATCAGCGAGGAGGCCCCGGGCAGGAAGTTGTTGCTGAGGTCCAGCTGGCCCTGGCCCAGCTGGCCGATGACGACCTCGTTGCTGGGGTTGGAGACGTCGACGATGTACCGGGGCGCGGGCTTCATGTCGAGCGCCTTGACGCCCCACCAGTCGTCGCGCCGCTGCCACACGACCCGGTCCTGGGAGTGGCTCTTGAGCGTGTACGCGCCGGTGCCGACCGGCTTGTCGTTGACGCCGTCGAGGATCTCCTTCTCGGCGCGCTTGCTCCAGATGTGCTCCGGGACGACCGGCTGCCCGTAGAGCGTGAAGTCCCACTCCTGGTAGCGGGCCTCCTTGAAGGTGAAGCGGACCGTCGTGGCGTCCACCGCCTTCGCGTCCGACAGCCAGCTCCACAGGGTGTGGAAGGACGAGGCCTCGATCTTGCCGAGCCCGTAGGAGTACGCCACGTCCTTGGCGGTCAGCGGCTTCCCGTCCGACCAGGTGATGCCCGGACGGAGCTTCACCTCGTACGTCTTGTCGCCGGTCCAGCTGCCCGACTCCGCCAGCCAGGGCGTCAGCTTGCCCGCGTTGGGGTCGAAGTGGAACAGCGTCTCGTAGACCAGCCCCTTGGTGCCGGTCGCGTGGTCCCAGTTGTGCAGCGGGTTGTAGTTGGCCGGCGGCCCCCATTGCGTACCGGTGGTGTAGAGCGTCTCGTTGCGCGGAAGCGCACCGCCGCTCCCGCCGCCGGAACCGCCCGAGCCGCCCGCCGAGGAGCCGCCCCCCGTGCACGCGGTGGCGGCGAGTGCGATCACGGCGAGCGTGGCCGCGGTCCGTCCCCGGAATCCCGAGCCCATCGTCCCTCCTTCTCCCCGCCGTCCCTGCCGAGCGGAGTTACTGAACCGGGTAAGTGCCGTGAAGTTAAGGCCGCCGGGAGGGCATGTCAAGAGAGCGGGAGCGCTCCCATCTCTTTATTTTCAGGGGCAGTTGAGCGATCATCCTTCCTGGAGAGAAGCCGCACGCGAGAGGGACCGGCGACTAGGGCGTTCATTTCATACGAACCGGTTAAGCGAGGTCGCATTGCCCAGACACCGACCCACGATCGCCGACATAGCGCGCCGCGCCGGGGTCTCCAAGGTCGCGGTGTCCTACGCCCTGAACGACCGGCCGGGCGTCTCCCCCACGACCCGCGCCACCATCAAGGCCATCGCGCAGGAGATCGGCTGGCAGCCCAACAGCGCCGCCCGCGCCCTCACCCGCGCCCGGGCCGACGCGGTCGGCCTCGCCCTGTGCAGGCCTGCCCGGCTGCTCGGCATGGAGCCGTTCTTCATGGAGCTGATCAGCGGGATCGAGAGCGAACTCTCGCCGCGTGGCTGCGCCCTGCTCCTCCAGGTCGTCACCGATCCGGCGCAGGAGCTGGAGGTCTGTCGCCGCTGGTGGGGCGAGGGCCGAGTGGACGGCGTGTTCCTCGCCGACCTGCGCGGTCCGGACCCGCGGATCGACGGCGTCGTCGGCATGGGGCTGCCGGCCGTGGTGATCGGCCACCCCTCGGCGGCCGGCCCGCTCCCCTCCGTATGGTCGGACGAGCACGCGGCGCTCCGGGACACCCTCACGTATCTGACCGCACTGGGCCACCGGTCGGTCGGCCGCGTCGCGGGACTGCCCGGCCTCAACCACACACAGCTGCGCGACCGGGCCCAGCGCGAGATCTGCGCCGAACTCGGCCTCGGCGAACCGGTCATCGTCCACACGGACTACTCGGGACAGGACGGCGCACATGCGACCCGGCGGCTGATCAGCTCCCCGCAACGCCCCACCGCCGTCATCTACGACAACGACATCATGGCCGTGGCCGGCCTTTCGGTCGCCCAGGAGATGGGGCTCGACGTGCCGGACGACCTCTCCCTCGTCGCCTGGGACGACTCCCAGCTCTCCCGGGTCGTCCGCCCGCCGCTGACCGCGCTGAGCCGCGACATCCCGGCGTACGGAGGTCATGCCGCGCGCACCCTGCTGTCCCTGGTCACCGACGGCACGGCGGAGGGCTTCGAGGACGCGGCGGCCCGGCTGGTCCCGCGCGGGTCGACGGCCCCGCCGCGGTAGCGGGCGGAGCCGTCCTGCGGACAGGTCACCGAGGTGGTCGCCGGAGGGACCGGAACGGCCTTGACCTGAAGCGTGATTGAGCTCCTAGCGTCTCCTCCAGTTGACCGTCCGACGACAGGAGTTGGTACTCATGATTCTCGTAACGGGAGCCACCGGGAACATCGGAAGCGCACTGCTCGAAGAGCTGCACGCGTACGGTGCCGGGCCGTTGAGAGGACTCACCCGTGACGCCGCGAGGGCCGTGTTCCCCGAAGGGGCAGAGGCCGTCGAGGGCGACTTCGCGGACACGGATTCGCTGGAGCGCGCGTTGGACGGGGTGCGCTCGCTGTTCCTCGTGTCGCGTCTGGGCTCGGACGCCGACATCCTCGAGGCCGCCCGGCAGGCGGGTGTGGAGCACGTGGTGCTCGTGTCGTCCATTACGGTCCAGACCCATCCGCACCTCGGCCCCGCGGCCGAGAACCTGGCGGTCGAGCAGCTCCTCAAGGACAGCGGCATGGAGTGGACGATCCTGCGGCCGACGCAATTCGCTTCGAACTCCTTGATGTGGGCGGCGTCGATCCGTGCACACGAGACGGTCCGCGCACCCTATGCGGACACCGGACTCCCCACGGTCCACCCCTCGGACATCGCGTCGGTGGCCCGGGTGGCGCTGACCGAGCCCGGCCACCACGGGCGTACGTATGCCCTGACCGGTCCGGAGCGCGTGACGGCCCGGCAGCAGGCCGAGGCCATCGCCGCGGTACTGGAGCGGCAGGTGCCGTTCGCCGGGATCAGCCGGCAGGAGGCCCACGCCCGGATGGCCGCGGTCTTCGGGGACGAAGCCGCGGACGCAGTGCTCGACATCACGGGCGGGGACGTCAACGACGCGATACTGACGGTGCGCGACACGGTTTCACAGGTCACCGGCTCCCCTGCCAGACCGTTCCGGCAGTGGGTCGCGGAGAACGCCGCCGCGTTCCGCTGAACCGCCCGGCCCCCGCGCGCACGCAGGTGTACGTCGGTAGGCCGGATGAACGGGTGTCGCGCGGTAGGTGTCATACCGCAGGAGTACGCCGAGAGCCTGTGGTGCGACTCAAGGCGGCCCCCGGAACGGGCACCGGGAGTGACGCCCGGCGGCCGATCGGCGGAGACGATGGAGATGTGCCCCTCCCCCGGGCCCTCGCCGTTCGGCGGGGCCGTCGGGCGGCGAGGGCCCGTCCCGTACGAACCCGACCCTGGAGTCTCCCGTGACCACCATGTCCACCGCTCACCGCGCCACCGCGGTGGCCGCCCGCGCCACGGAACTCTCCAAGGTCTACGGAGAGGGCGAGACCAAGGTGACCGCCCTGGACCGGGTCACCGTCGACTTCCCGCAGGGCGAGTTCACGGCGATCATGGGCCCGTCGGGATCCGGCAAGTCCACGCTGATGCACTGCGTGGCCGGTCTCGACAGCTTCAGCAGCGGTTCGGTGCGCATCGGCGAGACGGAGCTGGGGTCCCTCAAGGACAAGCAGCTCACCCAGCTGCGCCGGGACAAGATCGGCTTCATCTTCCAGGCGTTCAACCTGCTGCCGACGCTGACGGCGCTGGAGAACATCACGCTGCCGATGGACATCGCGGGCCGCAAGCCCGACCAGGACTGGCTGCACAAGGTCATCGACATGGTCGGCCTCGCCGACCGGCTGAAGCACCGGCCCACCGAACTCTCCGGCGGGCAGCAGCAGCGCGTCGCGGTGGCCCGCGCCCTGGCCTCGCAGCCCGAGATCATCTTCGGTGACGAGCCCACCGGAAACCTGGACTCCCGCTCCGGCGCCGAGGTCCTCGGCTTCCTGCGCAACTCGGTGCGCGAGCTCGGCCAGACCGTGGTGATGGTGACCCACGACCCGGCCGCCGCCTCCTACGCGGACCGGGTGATCTTCCTCGCGGACGGGGCGATCGTCGACCAGATGATGCACCCCACCGCGGACGGGGTGCTGGACCGGATGAAGGCGTTCGACGCCAAGGGCCGCACCAGCTGAGCCCTGGCTCCTCCCGCGCCCCCCCCTTCCGGCCCCCCTCCCCCAGGACTGACAGACATGTTCCGTACCGCCCTGCGCAATGTGCTCTCGCACAAGGCCAGGCTGCTGATGACCGTCCTCGCCGTGATGCTCGGCGTGGCCTTCGTCTCCGGCACCCTGGTCTTCACCGACACCCTCGGCAACGCCTTCCGCAACCAGTCGGCGAAGAACTACGACGACGTCGCCGTCGCGGTCACCACCTATGCCGACCAGCGCGACCCGAAGTCCCGCGGCATCGACGCCGCCACCCTGAAGAAGATCGAGGCGCTGGACGGTGTCGGCACCGCCGCCGGCCGCGTCGACGGCTTCGCCGGGGTCGCCGACCCCGACGGCAAGCTGATCGGCAACGGCTGGTCCAACACCGGCGCCAACTTCGCCCCCGGCAAGGACGGCAAGGACTCCCAGTACGCCTTCACCGACGGCACCGGGCCCACCGCGGCGGGCAGCGTCGCCCTGGACAAGGACACCGCGAAGAAGGGCGAGTACAAGGTCGGCGACAAGGTGCGCGTCGCCACCAACGGGCCGGTGAAGGAGTACACCCTGTCCGGGGTCTTCACCACCGAGGACGGTGCGGTCAACGCCGGCGGCAGCCTGGTCCTCTTCGACACCCCCGTCGCCCAGCAGCTCTTCCTGCGCCCCGGCGAGTTCCGGAACGTCTCCGTCACCGCCGCGCCGGGCGCCTCCGACCAGCAGCTCCTGACCGCGGTGAAGCCCCTGCTGCCCGAGGACGCCGAGGCCAAGACCGGCAAGGCGCTCGCCGACGAGCAGGCCGAGCAGATCGAGTCCGGCCTGAGCAGCCTCAACAAGCTGCTGCTCGCCTTCGCGGGCATCGCTCTCTTCGTCGGCATCTTCCTGATCGCCAACACCTTCACCATGCTGGTCGCCCAGCGCACCAAGGAGCTGGCGCTGCTGCGCGCCGTCGGCGCCTCGCGCCGCCAGGTCAAGCGCTCGGTGCTGCTCGAAGCGGCCGTGGTCGGCCTGATCGCGTCCGTCATCGGCTTCGCCCTGGGCCTCGGCCTCGCGACCGGGCTGCGCTCCGCGATGAGTCTGATCGGCGGGAAGATCCCGGCCGGACCGCTCGTGGTCGCGCCGCTCACCGTCGTCGCCGCCTTCGGCGTCGGTGTCCTGATCACCGTGCTCGCCGCCTGGCTGCCCGCCCGCCGGGCCGCGAGGATCCCGCCGGTCGCGGCGATGAACAGCCTGTACGCGGCGGCCACGGTGAAGTCCCTGGTGCTCCGCAACTCGCTCGGTGCGGTCATCACCCTGCTCGGCGGGGCGGCGGTCGTGGCCGGTGCGGCACAGTCCGGAACGAATGCTCAGGTCGCCATCGCGGCCGGCGCCTTCCTGGCGCTGATCGGCATCATCATCCTGATCCCGCTGCTGTCCCGCCCGGCGATCGCCCTGGTGCGCCCGCTGCTGCGGCGGCTGTTCGGGGTCTCCGGCAAGCTGGCCGCGCAGAACGCGGTCCGCAACCCCCGGCGTACCGGCGCCACCGCCTCCGCGCTGGCGATCGGGCTCACCCTCGTCACCGGCATCTCGGTGCTCGGCGTCACCCTCGGCCAGGCGGTCGACAAGATGACGACGGACAACATCAAGGCCGACTACATGGTCTCGATGGCGAGTGGCGACGCGCTCGACGAGTCGGCGCTCACCGCGCTGGAGAAGGCCGACGGCGTCACCGCCGTCTCGCCCCAGCAGTCCGTCTGGCTGGACATCGGCGACACCTCGCTCTCGGCGTCCGGTGTCACCCCCGGTGATGTGCAGAAGGTCCTCTCCATCGACACCCTCTCGGGCTCGCTGGACTCCCTCGGCAAGGGCGAGATCGCCGTCTCGGAGAAGACCGCGAAGTCACAGGGCTGGAAGACCGGGGACAGCGTTCCGGTCACGTACGACGACGACAAGAAGGACAGCCTGCGGATCGGCGCGCTCTACAAGGACAACGAGTTCCTGTCGCCCGTCCTGATCCCCCGCGATGTCGTGGCCCCGCACGAGGGCCGTGCGGACATCCGCGAGATCTGGGTGAAGACGGACGGCGGCGCGAGCACGGCCAACGAGCAGGCGCTGGTGGACGCGCTGGGTGACAACCCCGGCATGAGCGTCATGGACCGCAACGACATCCGCGACATGTTCGGCGGCTCCATCAACCTCGCGATGAACATCATGTACGGCCTGCTGGCGATGGCCCTGATCATCGCGGTGCTCGGGGTCGTCAACACCCTGGCCATGTCGGTCTTCGAACGGCAGCAGGAGATCGGCATGCTGCGGGCGATCGGCCTGGACCGGCGCAAGGTCAAGCGGATGATCCGGCTGGAGGCCGTCGTCATCTCGCTGTTCGGCGCGGTGGTCGGCATCGGGCTCGGGCTGTTCCTCGGCTGGGCGATCGGCCGGACCGTGTCGGCCGAGATCCCGCAGTACGTCCTGGTCGTGCCGTGGGGCCGGATCGCGGTCTTCCTGCTGCTGGCCGGACTGGTCGGGGTGCTGGCCGCGATGTGGCCGGCCCGCAGCGCCGCGAAGCTGAACATGCTGACGGCGATCAAGACGGAGTAGTACGCGTACGCAACAGAACTGACGGAGGGCCGGTACCCGCATCCAGCGGGTACCGGCCCTCCGTCACGTCCGTGTCCCGGGATCAGCCGGTCGCGGACGCCTTCCAGTCGCGGGCGCGCAGCGGCATGCGGGCGCCCCCGCCCTCGGCCGGGCGGACCGCGAGAATCTGGTTCACGCCGATCTTGTTGTGCTCGAAGGAGAGCGCGGAGGCGGCCATGTAGAGGCGCCAGACCCTGGCCCGGCCGGGTGTGGTCATCCGCACCGCGCTGTCCCAGTCCCGCTCCAGGTTGGCGACCCAGCTGCGCAGGGTCAGGGCGTAGTGCTCGCGGAGCGACTCGACGTCGCGCGTCTCGAAACCGGCCTCTTCGAGCGTCGCGACGGTCCGGCCCACCGGGGCCAGTTCGCCGTCCGGGAAGACATAGGCGTCGATGAACTCGTCCACGTGGTACGCGGACTCGTCCTTCTCCGGGCGGCGGGCGATCTGGTGGTTGAGGAGTCGCCCGCCGGGCTTGAGGAGTGCGTAGAGGTCGTCGGCGTACTCGCGGTAGCGGACCGAGCCGACGTGTTCGGCCATGCCGATCGAGGAGATGGCGTCGTAGGGGCCGTCCCTGACGTCCCGGTAGTCCTGGACCCGGATCTCGATGCGGTCGGTCAGGCCCTCTTCGGCGATGCGCTTCCTGGCGAAGGCGGCCTGTTCGACGGAGAGGGTCACTCCGGTGACGTGGGCGCCGTACTCACGGGCGGCGTGGATGGCCATGGAGCCCCAGCCGCAGCCGACGTCCAGGAGGCGGTCGCCCTCCTTCAGTGCGAGCTTGCGGCAGACCAGGTCGAGCTTGTCGCGCTGGGCGTCCTCGAGGTTCCCGCCGTCCTCCCAGTAGGCGCAGGAGTAGACCATGGACGGGCCGAGGACCAGTTCGTAGAAGTCATTGCCCACGTCGTAGTGGTGGCTGATGGCCTCCTTGTCGCGGCGCTTGGTGTGCAGCGTGCCGGAGCGGCGGCGTACCTCCTCGGGCGGCGGCGGGGGCGGAGGCCAGGGGCCGGCCAGTTGCAGCAGTCCCTTGGCGGCGGCACGCAGCTTCGGGTCGCGGACCGGGTGGACGCTGTCCTTCGCTTCGCCGCCGCGTTCCCAGAGCAGCCCGGCCATCAGGTCCAGGGCCGCGTACAGATCGCCTTCGATGTCGAGCTCGCCGGCCACCCAGGCGCGGGCCAGGCCCAGTTCGCCCGGTTTCCACAGCAGGCGGCGCAGGGCACGGCGGTTCCTGATGACGAGGACAGGGGCACCGGGGGGTCCGGACTCACTGCCGTCCCAGGCCCGGATGCGGACCGGTAGGGGTTCTCCCAGCAACTCCTGGGCGAGAGCGGTCAGCCGCAACGCGGCGTCTGCCATGGCGCACACCTCCGTGATGGTGTTTCCCAACGTGCCCAGACATGCCCACACATGTCTCGGACCACGCCCCGGCACCCTTGGCGCCACGGCGAGGTACACCCCCTCAACAGTTTCCGGCGGCCGGGCCATCCCGCTACTGCGCAATGGAACGGCAAAATACCTGTACCGCACACGCATCCGCCGGGCTACTGGCCCCCGTGCTCCTCCGGCGGCTGCCGCGCCGGCCTACGCCGATACGCCGAAGGGGCCGCCCGCACCACGGATGGCGGACGGCCCCTTCGGGCGTCGTGCGACTGTCTGTCGCGGATGCGGAGATCCGCGGACCGGACCGGAGGGCCGGGGCCCTCCCGTCCGGGTGCGGGAACTAGGAGGCCTTGGCCTTCTCGCCCACGGGCTTGGCGGCGGCGGGGGCCGGCGCCGGCTTGGCGGCCTCGTAGAACTCCTCGCGCGGAGTCTCCATGGCGCCGAGCGAGACGACCTCGCGCTTGAGGAACATCGCCAGGGTCCAGTCGGCGAAGATCCGGATCTTGCGGTTCCAGGTCGGCATCGCCATGCCGTGGTAGCCACGGTGCATGTACCAGGCGAGACGGCCCTTGAGCTTGATCTTCACCTTGCCCATGACGATCATCGCGACGCCCTTGTGCAGGCCCAGACCGGCGACCGCACCCTTGTTGGCGTGGCTGTAGTCACCCTGCGGGAAGCCGCGCATCCCGGAGATGACGTTGTCACCGAGGACCTTGGCCTGACGCAGCGCGTGCTGGGCGTTCGGCGGGCACCAGGCGTTCGGGTTGCCGGCCTTGCGGCCGACCAGGTCCGGAACCTGGGCGTTGTCGCCCGCGGCCCAGATGTAGTCGGTGCCCTGCACCTGGAGCTTCTCGGAGGTGTCGACGTGGCCGCGCGGGCCGAGCGGCAGACCGAAGCGGGCCAGCGCCGGGTTCGGCTTCACACCGGCGGTCCACACGATGGTGTTGGAGTCGACCTCCAGGCCGTTCTTCAGCACCACGTGACCGTCGACGCAGGAGTCCATGGAGGTCGAGAGGAAGACCTCGACACCGCGGGACTCCAGGTGCTCCCGGCCCCAGGTGCCCAGCTTCGGGCCGACCTCGGGAAGGATCTTGTCGGCGGCGTCGACGAGGATGAAGCGCATGTCCTCGCGCTTCACGTTCGTGTAGTACTTCGCCGCATCGCGGGCCATGTCCTCGACCTCGCCGATGGTCTCCGCACCGGCGAAACCGCCGCCCACGAAGACGAACGTCAGCGCCCTGCGGCGGACGTCCTCGTCGGTCGTCGAGTCAGCCTTGTCCAGCTGCTCGAGGACGTGGTTGCGCAGGCCGATGGCCTCCTCGATGCCCTTCATACCGATGCCCTGTTCGGCCAGGCCGGGGATCGGGAAGGTACGGGAGACGGCGCCCATCGCGATGACCAGGTAGTCGAAGGGCAGCTCGTAGGCCTCGCCGACGAGCGGCGCAACCGTGGCGACCTTGCGGTCCTGGTCGATGGTCGTGACGCGGCCGGTGAGGACCTCGGCCTTGGGCAGCACGCGTCGCAGCGGGACGACGACATGCCGAGGCGAGATGCTGCCGGCAGCAGCTTCGGGGAGGAAGGGCTGGTAGGTCATGTACGACCGGGGGTCGACGACCGTGACGGTCGCCTCGCCGTAGCGCATCTTCTTCAGGATGCGCCGAGCTGCGTACAGGCCTACGTACCCACCGCCTACTACGAGGATCCTGGGACGCTCCGTGGTGCTCATGCCATCGAGTATCCACCCCCCTCGGGGGGCACGCTCGTGAGCCCCTTCACAAGGTATGGCCCACCCTCTGCTACACTTCGCCGCCCACGTGACCCAGGTCATGGCCCGGCCGGGGAACCACGACACTCTGGCGAACGTTGTTCACCGCTTGTGAGCTGGCCCTTGAGCCGCCGAGCGGGGTGAACCACCCCCCTGATTCACACTCCCGCAACGCGCCCGGAACCGTCCCGTACGAGGCGCGAGCGACCCCGCACACCCTCCCGCAGGCCCGTTCGGAGCAGAAGTCCGCACCAAGGGGCCGAATTCCTTGTGAAGAAGTTCACGAACTTCGTCGCGCCGCGTCTCCGAAGGTGCCCGCAGAGGGGCTCCAGCGGCTCAAAAGTGCAGGCCGGGGTGCTGATGAGCGGCGCTCGTGGCCGGTCGCTGGACCGGTCTCAGCGGGCCGCGTAGAAGGCGATGCCGTCGAGAATGTCGTGTTCGCTGACGACGACCTCGTGCGCCCCGGTCCGCTCCATCACGGCCAGCAGGATCAGCGCCCCCGAGGTGATCACATCGACCCGCCCCGGGTGCATCGCGCCGATCGCCGCACGCTCGGCGTGGGTCGAGGCGAGGAGCCGCCCGGTGATCTCCCGGACCTGCTCCAGAGAGATACGGGAGTGGTGGATCGCCTCGGGGTCGTACGCGTCGAGCCCCAGCGCGATGGCGGCCATCGTGGTGACCGTTCCGGCGAGACCGACGAGCGTGGCCGCCGAGGTGAGCGGGACGGTCTCCTCGGCAAGGTCCAGGGCGGCCTCGACATCGGCCCGGATCGCGTCGAAAGCGGCCGGCGCGGGCGGGTCGCCGACGACACCGTCCCGCACGAGGTGGCGCTCGGTCATCCGGACGCAGCCGATGTCCACGGACCGGGCCGCCCGCACCCGGTCGTCGCCGACGACGAACTCGGTGGAGCCACCGCCGATGTCCACGACGAGGTACGGCTTCGCCAGGTCGTCGCGCCCGACGAGCTCCTTGGTGGCCCCGTCGAACGAGAACTCGGCCTCCTGGTCGCCCGTGATCACCTCGGGCTCGACGCCCAGGATGTCCAGCACCCCGCGGACGAAGTCGTCCCTGTTCTCCGCGTCCCGGGAGGCGGAGGTGGCGACGAAGCGGACCTTCTCCGCTCCGAGCTCCTTGATCACCGCCGCGTACTGCCGGCAGGCGGCGAAGGTCCGCTCCAGCGCCTCGGGGGCGAGCCGGCCGGTCCGGTCGACGCCCTGCCCCAGCCGGACGATCTCCATCCGCCGGTCGAGCTCGACGAGCTCCCCGGTGGCGGGGTCGGCGTCCGCGACCAGCAGACGGATCGAGTTGGTTCCGCAGTCGATGGCGGCCACGCGTGTCATGTCTTCAGCCTCTCCGGCACATGTCTTCAAACCCATCCGGCACATGCCCCCAAGCCCCTCCGGCACATGTCCTCAAGCCCATCCGGCGATTGAGGAGCGGGGGTCCGGGGGCGGAGCCCCCGAGGAGGGAACCTCAGCCCTCGTCCCCGTCAGGCGCGCCGCAGGGCGACACGCACGGCCCCTTGCGCCACCACTCCGGCAGCATCGCGACCGCCTCGTCCCCGAGCGGGTTCACACCCGGCCCCGCGGCCAGCGAGTGCCCGACGAGCACGTGCAGGCACTTCACCCGGTCCGGCATGCCGCCCGCACTCGGGAAGCCCTCCAGCACCTCGACGGCGTCACGCCGCGCGATGTAGTCCTCGTGCGCGGCACGGTACGCCGCAGCCAGCTCGGGGTCGGTACCGAGGCGCTCGGTCATCTCCTTCATGACCCCGTTCGCCTCCAGCGTGCCGATCGCGGACGCCGCACGCGGGCACGTCAGATAGAACGTCGTCGGGAACGGCGTACCGTCCTCCAGCCGGGGCTGCGTCTCGACCACGTCCGGGTTGCCGCACGGGCAGCGGTGCGCGATCGCGCGCAGCCCCCGCGGCGGGCGCCCCAGCTGCTGCTGGAACGCGGCGATGTCCGCGTCGGTGGGCGCGGTGGACTCGGTCTGGGGAGGGGGCGTTTCCATGCCTGCCTAGGGGTTCTGATCGGACTGCTCGAACTGCGGTTCTGCAGATGTGAAAGGAATACGGCGGCTCAGCCGCGGTCGGCGCTGTCGACGCCGTCCCACAGGTTGGAGTGCCACGGCCGGCCGGTCTCCGCCGGCTGCCCGTTGCGCTCCTTGACCGCGTCGGGGTCGACCACGGTGTAGCCGGTCTCCCCGGGAAGAAGGTAGTGCAGGTGCTCACGGGCCAGCCGCTTGATGTAGGCATCGTCCTGGAGCCGCGCCTTCTCGTCGCGCAGCTCCTCGGTACGGACCTCGGCCTCCTGCGCCAGCCGCTCCTGGTCGGCGATCTCGTCACGCTGCGACACGTACTGCCGCATCGGGTACGCGAGGGCGACGACCAGTGAGCAGACGATCAGGGCCAGGAAGGCGGCCCGGCCGGTGAGCCGGGAGCGGCGGGCCTGACGACGGTTCTGGGACCGGTAGACGCGGGCCGCGGTCTGCTCGCCGAGCAATCGCAGCCGGGTCGCGGTGGAGAACCGGTCCCGGTCCTTCGCGGCCATGTCTCCGCCTCCCCATTACGCACGTCCGTCCCCGCACACGGTACGGGACCGAGTGCGGGGACGGACGGAGGCCGGGGCACTTGACCCCGCCGGGCTTTACCGGCCCTTGCTGTACGTGTCAGCCCTTGAAGCGCGGGAACGCCGAGCGGCCGGCGTACACCGCGGCGTCGTCGAGGATCTCCTCGATGCGCAGCAGCTGGTTGTACTTGGCGACACGGTCCGAGCGGGCCGGGGCGCCGGTCTTGATCTGACCGCAGTTCACCGCGACCGCGAGGTCGGCGATGGTGACGTCCTCGGTCTCGCCGGAACGGTGCGACATCATGCACTTGAAGCCGTTGCGCTGGGCCAGCTCGACGGCGTCCAGGGTCTCGGTCAGCGAACCGATCTGGTTGACCTTGACGAGCAGGGCGTTGGCGGAGCCCTCCTCGATGCCGCGGGCCAGGCGCTCCGGGTTGGTGACGAAGAGGTCGTCGCCGACGATCTGCACCTTGGCGCCGATCTTGTCGGTGATGACCTTCCAGCCGGCCCAGTCGTCCTCGTACAGCGGGTCCTCGATGGAGACCAGCGGGTACGCGGAGACGAGCTCCTCGTAGTACTCGGTCATCTCGGCGGCCGAGCGGGACTTGCCCTCGAACTCGTACTTGCCGTCCTTGTAGAACTCCGAGGCGGCGACGTCGAGCGCGAGCGCGATGTCCTTGCCCGGGGCGTAGCCGGCTTCCTTGATGGCCTCGACGATGAGGTCGAGCGCGGCGCGGTTCGACTCCAGGTTCGGCGCGAAGCCGCCCTCGTCACCGAGACCGGTGGACAGGCCCTTGGTCTTCAGGACCTTCTTCAGCGTGTGGTAGACCTCGGCGCCCCAGCGCAGGGCCTCGGAGAAGGACTCCGCGCCGATCGGGGCGATCATGAACTCCTGGATGTCCACGTTGGAGTCGGCGTGCGACCCACCGTTGAGGATGTTCATCATCGGGACGGGCAGCAGGTGCGCGTTCGGGCCACCGAGGTAGCGGAACAGCGGCAGGTCCGATGCCTCGGAAGCGGCGTGGGCCACGGCGAGCGAGACGCCGAGGATGGCGTTGGCGCCGAGCGAGCCCTTGTTCTCCGTGGCGTCCAGGTCGAACATCGCCTGGTCGATCAGCCGCTGCTCGGTCGCGTCGTAACCGACGAGCTCCGGGCCGATCTGCTCGATCACGGCGAGGACGGCCTTCTCGACGCCCTTGCCGTGGTAGCGGTTGGGGTCTCCGTCACGAAGCTCAATGGCCTCGAACGCACCGGTGGAGGCGCCGGACGGAACAGCAGCACGGCCCGTGCTGCCGTCGTCGAGGCCGACCTCGACCTCGACCGTGGGGTTTCCGCGGGAGTCGAGGATTTCCCTGGCTACGACGACGTCGATGGACGGCACGAGGCATCTCCTTCTGGGATATGACGCTGGTGGTGCAGGGTCGCTTTGGCCTTGCGACAAGAGCCTAACCGGCCGGGCCGCCTCAACCGGCCGACCGCCCGTCCCCTGGGACGAAAAAGGACTCAAGAGCGAGCACAGCGGGACAAAGGGCCAGAATTTTACTGACGAGTAACTACAACAGTTGAACGATCACGCCGAAACCGGCCGACCCCGGCCCGGCACGCACGGGGGGAAGATGCGCACCGGGCCGGGGCGGCCGGAGTGATTCAGCGAGGAGAGATCGCGACTACTTCGTCAGGTGGAGCTGCTGACCCGGGTAGATCAGGTCGGCGTCCGTGACGATGTCCTTGTTCAGCTTGAAGAGCTGCTCCCAGCCGCCCTTGACCTTGTGGTCGGCGGCGATCTTGCTCAGGGAGTCACCGGTGACGACCTTGTACTCGCCGTCACCCTTCTCGACCTTCTTGCCGGTCGGGGTGGTGACGGTCTTCGACTTGGCCTTGGGGGCGGCCGAGCGGTCCGAACGGTTGGTGGAGGGGGCCTCGGTGCGCTCGGCCTTCTTCGGCTCGGCCTGCTGGACCGGCGCCGACTCCTGCTTCGGGGCGGCTTCGGCCTTGGGGGCGGTCTCGGTCTTGGTGGCGGAGGAGCCGGTGTCGACACCCGGGTCGACACCGTCGTTGCTCAGGTTGCCGGCGCCGGCGCAGGCCCAGGCACCCGGACCCTGCAGGTCGAGGAGCTTCTCGGCGACGGCGATCTGCTGGGCCTTGGTGGCCAGGTCGGCGCGGGCCGCGTACTGGGTACCGCCGGCGGCGGCCCAGCTGGACTGCGAGAACTGCAGGCCGCCGTAGTAGCCGTTGCCGGTGTTGATGGACCAGTTGCCACCGGACTCGCACTGGGCGACGGCGTCCCACGTGGACACGGAGGCGGCGGAGGCGCCGGTGGCACCCATCAGGGGCACGGCGATGGCTGCACCGGCGACACCGGCGAGCGTGGCGATACGGACGGCCTTGGACGGGCGACGGTGCTTGTTGCCCTTGCTGTTGAGCAGCATCGAGACTTCTCCTCACCGACGCCTGCGAGGTGAGCTGTCGGGTTCGGGCCAAGTGAGTTGCCCGGTCGCACGTCCTAGCGCACGACTTCACCCCAAGCCGGTCCTGATGCGTCTTGCGACGATCGGGCCCGGCGCTTACCTGGGTCCCCCGCTCCTGCCTACGGCGCTTTACGCGTCTGTTCCCTTCGACCGACGGCAGGATTCGGCGTGACGGTCGACGGGGCCCGCGGTGCGAGCGGTTCCGACCGTAAACACACCCACCCCTCATATCCAAAGATGGACATACCGGAGAAACAGCCCTTCCTTGCATCCGAAGAAGCACCGTTTGCGCAGGTGGGAACGGATGCGGCGGGACCTCCCGGACAAGACACGCCAGTTCACACGAAGAGACCCATGTCTCACTTGGTCAAAAGTGGGACATAGGCCTCTTAACTACCCTAACTTTTGGGGTGTTTTCAGCTGATCATCAGACCGCTCTCACTCGGCCTTCACGCCGAGATCAAGGCTCTGGCCAGGCAGGATGAGGTCCGGATCGGAGCCCACCTCCGCCTTGTTGGCCTCATACAGCCCGGTCCAGCCACCGGGCAGCTTCTGTGCATCAGCAATCGACCAGAGGTTGTCGCCGGCACGGACGGTGTACGTGCCGTCAGATGCCGGGGCACCGGTGTCGCGTGCGTCACCGTCACCTCGCGAGGCGTGCCGTCCCGCATCCCGGTCGCTGCCGCCGCTCCGGGTCCCCTCGGGGGCCGGAGCACCCCGGTGCTTGCCGGCCTTCTCCTGCCCCCCGGAGGTGCCCTCCCCGGCGCCGGAGGCAGCACCCGAGGGCGACGTGGAGGGTGTGGCGGAGGGCGTGGCCGACGGCGATGCGGACGCGTCCGGCTTCCCGCTCCCGCCCTCCGCGTCGTCCGTGGCCCCGTCCGCCGGCGTCGTCGCGTCCGAGGACGCGTCGTCCGACGCGGTGGTGTCCCCGGAGGGGTCGCCGCCCTCGGACGGGTCCGTGCTGCCGGCGGGGTCGTCGGACGCGGCGCTGCCCGGGTCGACACCCGGCAGGCCACTGTCCACGACGAGGCCCGAGATGACCGCACAGCTGGGCCATGCCTTCGGGCCCTGGTCCTCCAGGACCTTCTCCGCCACGGCGATCTGCTGCGAGCGGCTGGCGAGGTCCGCGCGCTCCGCGTACGAGTCACCGCCGTACGACTTCCAGACCTCCTGCGAGAACTGCAGGCCGCCGTAGTAGCCGTTGCCGAGGTCGGCGCTCCACATGCCGCCGCTCTCGCACTCGGCCACCCGGTCCCAGGTCGAGGCGTCGGCGGCGTGCGCACCTGCCGCACCGAGCAGCGGGATGGCGATGGCCGAGCCGGTCACGCCTGCGGCGACGATGATCGCGGGTGCCTGCCGAGGGCGACGGTGTCTGCCGTTCGCGGAGCCCATGGGGATGCCTTCCGTGTGACTGACGAGTGACTGGTGAGTCGAACGGTGAACCTAGCGGGACTCGAACGTGTGTCACAAGTCGATGCAGCAGAGATCACGTGAAAGTCACAGAGTTGACAGAGTGTCACCTTCACCGGACACCGGCCCCGGGGTGAACTCCACCGGCAGCGTGCGCAGTCCACGCATGATGAGCCCACCACGCCACCGCAAATCGGCAGGTTCTCCCGCAAGTCGCAGGTCCGGAAGGCGTTTCAGGAGCGTGGCGAGGGCGGCCTGCCCCTCCAGCCGGGCGAGCGGCGCTCCCAGGCAGTAGTGGATCCCGTGACCGTAACCGAGGTGCTGATTGTCACGCCGTGAGAGGTCCAGCGTGTCCGGTCCGCCGAAGCGTTCCGGGTCCCGGTCGGCGGCCGCCAGCACGACGAGTACCGGGTCGCCCTCGGCCACCCGCTGTCCGCCGATCGTCAGCGGCTCGGTGGCGTACCGCCAGGTCGCCATCTCCACCGGACCGTCGTACCGCAGCAGTTCCTCGACACCCGTGGCCAACAGCCCTGTCTCCCCCGCGGCCAGGGAACGCTGGAGCTGCGCACGTTGCTCGGGGTGACCCAACAGGGTGTGGACACCGTTGCCGATCAAATTCACCGTGGTCTCAAATCCGGCAAATAGGATGATAAAGGCCATCGCTGCGGCCTCGTTCTCCGTCAGGTGCTCACCGTGGTCGCTCGCCCGGATCAGCCCCGAGATCAGGTCGTCCCCCGGGTTCTCGCGCTTGCGGTGGATCAGTTCGAGGAGATAGCCCCGCATCTTCTTCACGGAGCGGGCCACCCCGCCGCGCGGGCCGCCGCCGTGGCGGATCATCATCCCCGCCCAGTCCCGGAAGTCGTCCTGGTCCTCGCTCGGAACGCCCAGCAGGTCACAGATCGCGTAGATGGGGAGCGGGAAGGCGAACTCGTGGATGAGGTCCGCTTCCCCCTTCTCGATGAAACCGTCGATGAGCCGGTCGGTCAGCTCCTGCACACGCGGGGCGAACTCCGCGATGCGACGCGGGGTGAACGCCTTGGACACGAGGCGGCGCAGCCGGGTGTGGTCGGGCGGGTCGATGTTCAGCAGATGCGTCATCAACTCCGCCTTGCGCTCACCCGGGATCCCCGTCTTCCCCTTGGCGTGCGCGGACTCGGCGTGGTGCGCCGGGTTCTTGGACAGCCTGCTGTCGGCGAGAGCCGCCCTGGCGTCCGCGTACCGCGTCACCAGCCAGGCCTCGACCCCGCTGGGCAGCGTGGTGCGGTGCACGGGGCTGTGCTCGCGCAGCCAGGCGTAGGCGGGGTAGGGATCGGTGGCGAACTCCCACGTGAAGAGTTCGGGCGCGGTGGAGGCCGCGTGGGCGGGGCAGCCGGCGGGGATGCGGTCGGAGCTGTCGTTCACCCCCCGACGTTATCCGCTGCCCTGCGACCCTGCCCGAGGCCCTCCACCGCTACGCGATGCCCTCCGCCGCCCGGATCGCGTCCCGGTACGCACGCCCCGCGGCCCGCAGAGCCGCCTCCGGGTCGATGCCGTCCTCCTGGGCGCGTACGGCAAGCGCGAGGAGCCGGTAGCCGATGTCGTCGCCCTCACTCCCGCTCCCTGGGAGCGCCACGTCGAGTCCGGCGGTACGGACCCGGCTTGCCAGCTTCGCGGCGAGCGCCAGGCCGGGCTGGCCGAGCGGCACCCCGTCGGTGACGGACTCACGCTGCTTCTCGATCGCCTTCGTCCGCAGCCAGTGCGCGTGGACGTCCTCCGGCGTCTCGGCGGTCTCGTCGCCGAAGACGTGCGGGTGGCGGTGGATCAGCTTCTCGACGAGCGTGGCCGCGACGTCGTCGACGGAGAACGGCTCGTCCTCATCCTCTTCCGCGATGCGCGCATGGAAGACGACCTGGAGCAGTACGTCCCCGAGCTCCTCACGCAGTTCCTCGCGGTTGCCGTCCTCGATCGCCTCGACGAGTTCGTACGCCTCCTCGATGGCGTACTTGGCGAGGCCCTTGTGGGTCTTCTGCGAGGTCCAGGGGCATTCGATCCGGATCCGGTCCATGACCTGGACGAGATCGAGGAGCCGGGCGCCGGGAAGATCGTACGAACCGGGCAGCAGCTCCAGGTTCGGCATCTGCACCCGTCCCGAGCCGGCCAGCCGGGCCAGTCCGTCGGTCAGCGGCTGGTTGCCCTCTCCGCCCGTGAGGACGACGACGGTCCGGCCGCCGGCGCACGCGTCCACGAGGTCCTGCGCGTCGGGCACACCGGGCGTGACGGTGATGCCCGCCTCGCGCAGATACGGCAGTTGCGGCTGGTCCTGTTCCCCGCAGTGCACCCGGCCGGCGGCGTGCAGTGTCTGCCAGGCGGGCCAGGACAGCAGTCCGGGCGCGACGCGGTGGCTGGCGGTGAGCAGGACGATGCGGCCGGGGTCTTCAGCGTTCACACCGCCGAATCTACCCCGGCCGTCGGACAGTCCTCAGGCCCCGGCCTCCGCGGCCGACTGGGCCGGCTTGGTGACCTGGGTGATCCAGGGGGCCTTGAACTCCGCAAGCTGGATCTGCTGGTTGTTCCAGGTGCCGAAGCGCGGGTTGACGTCGACCTTCAACGCCTTGGACGCCTTCGTCAGCGCGTCGCCGAGGACCTTCGTGCCGGCCGGGGTCGTCGGGTCGGCGCCGAGCGCCTGGCCGAGCTTGGTCAGCTGGATCTGCTCGCGCAGGAAGGCGTCGATCTGGTCCGGGGCGATCCAGCGCTCCTGGAGCACCGCGGCGCGCAGCCCGGCCTCCCCCTTGTACTGGGCGACGGCCGACTGCCGCATCTGCTGGATCTCGGCGCGGGTGACGGTCACTCCCGCGTCCGCCGATGCCTTGTCCAGGACCCGGTCGAGGATCAGGCCGTGCAGTTTGGCGCGGACGAGCTGGCCGGACTGGTTGGTGATCTGGGCGTCCTGCTTCGAGGTGTCCTGCGCCTGGCGCACGTCCGCCACCTGGCCCTGCACGGTGGCCACCGTGATCCGGTCCCCGCCCACGACGGCCGCGGCGCCCGGGTGGGCCTGGCTGCCGCAGGCGGCGAGGAGCGGCGCTGCGGCGAGCAGTGCGGCGGAGACGGTGAGCGCGGTGCGACGGCGGCGGTGCAAAGGAGCCTCCCGAGGAGATTGTGCGGCGGTGCACAAAGCCTTGCGGTGATCGATGCTAGAGCATCCGGCACTTGGGGGGGCGGGAAAAGGAGCGGGTCTGGGTGCGTGCAGTTGCAAGGCGGAGGATTGAGGCGACGCGAAGGGGGTCCCCCCATGTCTTTAGGGCTATGGGGGAGTTGTTGATCGACGACAACGCCGCAGATGCGCGCGCCCAGACCCGCGACGCCGCCCCCCAAGTGCCGGATGCTCTCGGGCAGTGGAACTGGTCCGGGCCACTGATTCGACCCACGATTCGGGAGGAGTTGGGGATGTGGGCGTCCGGCGGCGCGGCTCGGGCGGCGTGTTCGGCCGGGTTTCGGCGGGTCTCTCGTGGGGCGAGGCCCGCCCCCGGGCCTTCCGGCCGCTACACCGTTGCCGTCGCCGTAGGGACGAGTCCGGCCACGGCGTCCATGTCCTTGACGCCGAACCACGGGAAGAAGATGCGCAGGGCGCTCCCCGCGGACTCGTCGATCAGGATGAACGAGTGCTTCACGAATCCGCGCTTGATCTCGGTCCGCTTCACGTCCTTGATCTCGAAGGTGGCCAGGTGCCGGTCCGGCTTCGCGAAGGTCGGGTTGGCCTGGAAGAGGAAGAGGCGTTCGCGGCTGGCCGCGAGATACATCGGCTGGGGGGCTGCCGCAGCGATCATCGTTCCGCCGCTCAGGACCGCCGCAGCGATGCCCATGGCTATGTTCTTCTTGACGGAGACCTCGCTGAGGTTCACCAGCGACGTCGCCTCGACCTGCTCACCGGGCTCCAGCATGACCGTGACGGCTTTCAGCAGGGCCCGGCGTCTTCTCGCGTTCACAACACACCTCTGAATGGATCAAGGAATACGGTGCGTCGAGCCGGCCGTGCGGAGTCACGCCGGGGCAGCGCCTCGCCGGGACTGCATGGCGCGACGGCTTTGCCCAGCTCAGCGCTTATGACCGGGATACCTTGCCATACGGAAGGACCGGCTCCGCACCGCCCGGCTCAGCCGACCCGTTCGACGGATTTCGGCGGGGTGTCCGGCCGCAGCATGATCGTGCGCGAGACCACGAAGGTGATGGGGATGGCGGCCGCGGCCGCGACCAGTGGGGCGTACCGGCTGCTGAACCCGGCCAGGTCGACCAGCAGGTAGACGCCGCCTGTGGTGATGACGAAGTTGGCCGCGTTGGTGAGCGGGAAGAGGAGGAACTTCCGCCAGGTGGGTCTGGTGCGGTAGGTGAAGTACGAGTTGAGGAAGAACGAGCCGGTCATGCTGAGCGCGAAGGCCAGCGCATGCGCGGCCAGGTACGGCAGCCAGTGCAGCAGGGCGAGGTAACAGCCGTAGTACGTGCCGGTGTTCACGGCGCCCACGAGGGCGAACCGGGCCATCTGTGCCTTGACCGTCATCGGCGTACGGACTCCAGGGGTTCCGGCTCCGGGGCCGGCCTGCGGATCTGGGTGTTGGTGGCCTTCACCAGGAAGTGCGGGCGGCGCTTCACCTCGTAGTAGATCCGGCCGACGTACTCCCCGACCACCCCGACCATCACCATCTGGACCCCGGCGAGGGCGGTGACCACCACGATCAGGGTGACGTATCCGGGGGTGTCGACGCCCTGCACCAGGGCGACGCCGACGATCCAGGCGGCGTAGGCGAGGGCCACGGACATCAGGAGCATGCCGAGATAGAGCGCGGCGCGCAGCGGCTTGTTGTTGAAGGAGAGGAGTCCGTCGAGGCCGTAGTTCAGGAGCTTGCCGAAGGTCCAGGCGGAGCGCCCCTGTTCCCGGACGGCGTTCTCGTAGCTGAACGTCGAGGTGGGGAATCCGACCCAGGCGAAGAGGCCCTTGGAGAAGCGGTTGTACTCGGTGAGTTCGAGTACGGCGTCGGCCGCCCGCCGCGAAAGGAGCCGGAAGTCGCCTACCCCGTCGACGAGTTCCACGTCCACGAGGCGGTTGATCAGCCAGTAGTAGGCGCGGGCGGTGAGGGTGCGGGTGACGCGGTCGCCCTTGCGGGTGCGGCGGGCGATCACCTGGTCGTAGCCCTGCGCGTGCTCCTGCAGCATGCGGCCGACGAGCTCCGGCGGGTGCTGGAGGTCGGCGTCCATGATGACGAGGGCGTCACCCTCGGCATGCTGGAGACCGGCGAGCATGGCGGCCTCCTTGCCGAAGTTGCGGCTGAAGGAGACGTAGCGGGCCCGGGGATCGGCGGCTGCCAGCTCCTGAAGGATCGGCAGGGTCCGGTCCGTACTCCCGTCGTCCACGTACACGAGCTGGAAGGCATGGCCCAGGCGGGTCAGCTCATCCGTCACGCGTTCATGGAAGCGTTCGAGGATCTCTTCCTCGTTGAAGCAGGGCACCACCAGCGAGATCAGCACGAATGTACATCAGCCGGTCAAAGTGTCGGGAGCGGATGGCGGGTGTGGCCTGGGGGCGACGATTGGGTGAACTGGCCCTCATGCGCCCCGATTCGGGCCGCACGACCAGCGGCAAGTGCCTCGGCGCACCCCCCACCGGGATGCCCCCGGCCGGTCACCCCTGGAATCCGATCCGCGGTGGATGGGTGGGGTCCTCCCGGCAGGACTGGACGTCCTCGAAGACACCACCGGTGAAGTAGCCCACCTGCGCCGCGCCTTCCGGAGCGCCGTCCCTGACCGACCACGCTCCGACCAGTCGGCCCAGACGTGCCTCCAGGTGGTCGATCAGAACAGCCACGGTCACCTCTCACGCCGTTTCGATGCGAGCCGGTCGTGTCCGTACGAGCGTGGCTCATGGCGGGCACGGACTCTGCTCAGAAGAAGGTCTTGTCCCAGGTGCTGGTGACGAATGCCTCCACCGCCGCAGCGAACCCGTTTCCGATGCGCTGCATCCCGGCGTCACCGGCGAAGATGATGTCGCCGTTCTCTGCCAGCAGCACGTTCTCCTCGGTCACCAGGGCGATTCCGATCGGCACCGCAGGCATTCCGAGCTGACGGGAGTAACTGCGTACGTTCAGTGGATAGACGCCCATCGCCTCCTCGACGGAGATCGTCAGGACAAGCTCCTCGCCCGTTCTCGGTGCTGTCCAGCCGACGACGATCTCGCCGTAGTTCCCCAGGAACTCCCGAAGTGCAGGGGTGACTTCGTAGCCGGCCCTCTCGTAGGCCGCGCAGGCTGCCTCGATGTCGACCTCGCCGAACTCGGCCTTCTCCACTCCTGCCAGTGCCGCCCGGAGGGCCCGGCGCTCTTCACTCGGTGGCATACCGCTCATCGCTCGTCCCATTTCTCAGCCCGGCGGCGGTTCAGCCGCCTCTGACCTTCAGCTGGCGCTCCAGTTGCCGGCGCAGTTCGACCGGCAGCGGGTGGTGCGGCCCGTACATCCGCTCGGTGTCGTACAGCAGTGCCTGGAGCTGGCTGCGCGCGCCCGCGTGGTCGCCGAGGGCCAGCAGCAGTTGGCCGATGCGGTGGCGGATCTCGTACGAGCGTGCCGGGTCGTTGTTCGTCGCGTACTGGTTCTCGTAGTACGGAAGGACCGCGCGGTACTCGGCGAGTGCGGCGGCGGGTTCGCCCAGCTGTTCCAGGCACTGTGCGGCGTCGTACCGGAACTGCAGGGTCTGCAGGTCGGCCGGTCCGGCCTCCGCGGCCCGGTCGTCGGCCAGCCGGCGCAGCTCGGGCAGGGCGCGGCGGTACTGGCCGTCGTCCATCAGTGTCGCCGCGTACTGCTTGCGCAGGATGCGGACGACCGGGGAGCCCTCGCCGTGCTGCTCGGCGGCGGCCGGGAGGATGCCGCCGAGCATGTCGACAGCCTGGGTGATCCGGCCTTCGCCCAGCAGCCTCTTGACCTCGTCGACGGCGGCCGCGACATCCGGCCGGGCGGGCATCGGCGCGGGCTGAGCGGCGGGCGGGGTCGTGGCACGGTCGGGCCACGGGGCGTGCGGGCGCAGGAAGGGACGGGTCGGGTCGAGCGGGCCCGAGGGGTGTCCGGAATTCCGGGTGGGCAGCAGGGGGGCGAGGTGTTCGTACACCTCCTGGGCGCTGGCCGGGCGGTGCTGCGGGTCCTTGGCGAGCAGGCGCAGGACGAGCGCTTCGAGCGGTTCGGGGATGTCGGGGCGGATCTGCCGGACGGGGACCGGCGGCTCATAGAGGTGGCGGTGCAGCACGCCGAGGGCGGTGGATCCGACGAACGGCACGTCTCCGCTGAGGAGTTCGTGCAGGAGCACGCCGAGGGCGTACAGGTCGGTGTACGGGCCGACGGCGCCGCCCATGGCCTGCTCGGGGGCCATGTAGGCCGGGGAGCCGATCGGCGAGCCGGTGTGGGTGAGGCGGGTGGTGTCGGTGTCCAGGACGGAGGCGACGCCGAGGTCGAGCACGACGACGGTGCCGTCCGGGCGCACCATCAGGTTGCGGGGCTTGAGGTCCCGGTGGACGATCGGCACCGCGTGCACGGCGCACAGGACGGCGCAGAGCTGGGCGGCGACGGCGACGGCCCACTGCCAGGGATACGGATCGTGTTCGGCGAGATGGTCGCCGAGGTCGGCGCCCTCGACGTACTGCATGACGAGGAACAGTTCGTCGCCGTCGCTGCCCGCGTCGTGGACGGTGACGAGGCCGGGGTGGTCCACCTGCGCGGTGACCCGGCACTCGCGGACGAAGCGGCGGCGCAGCTCGCCCGCGGCGTCGCTGCCGATGGGGCCGGTGACCCGGTCGGGGCGCAGCAGCTTGACCGCGACCCGGCGGTCCAGGCGCTGGTCGTAGGCCGTCCAGACCTGGCCCATGCCGCCCTGCCCGAGGATCGTCGCCAGCTCGTACCGCCCGCCGATGAGGCGACCGCTCACCGGCCCTCCTCCTTACGGAGGTAGTCGCTCAGCTCGTCGAGCTCGGCGCGGACCTGGTCGAGGCGCTGGGGGTGGGGCGCCGGGTGGGGCTGGTGAGGCGTCGAGTGCGGCTGGTGGGTGGGGGGCGTCGGCTGGGGCTGGGGTGTGGGAGGGGATTGCTGGTACTGCTGTGGTGCGTACGGCGGCGCGCTGTAGGGCTGCGGGGCCGGGGGGTGCTGGGCCGGGGAGTGCTGAGTCCGGGGGTGCTGTCCGAGCGGCTGCATCGGCGGCTGCACAGGTGTCTGCATGGGCACCGTGGGCGCGTACGCGTAGCCCGGCACCGGCGGTACGGGGCCGCCGCCCCCCACGTTCTGCTGTGTCAGCTGCGCGTAGTGGCGGATGTCGGCAACGAGGTAGTACACGGGGGCGGCCACCATCGCGAGCAGCAGCAGCGGTATGAGGACGTTGTCGACTCCGTGGGGATCGGCGTCGTCTCCGTCCCTTCCGATGACCGGCAGCAGAACGCAGATGAGAACGAAGCCGGCCCCGGTCATCCACCAGTCGAAGGCTCTGCGGCGCACGATCGCCAGCCGCAGCAGGGGCGCCCACAGGAGCAGGCCCAAGGAGCACACCGACAGCACGGTGAACAGCACGCGCATCGACACGATCCAGGCCCGGCTGGGGACTCTGCGCGGCGCCGTCGGCGGTTGGCCCGGGGCGTACATGGCTGCTCCTGGATACCTGGTCATGGGACGTCCGCGCGCACCTGGGCGTGCACGCAGAAACGAGCGTAAAGGGCGACACCTACAAGGGGCCCCGGGTTGTACAGAACCGTTGTGGTTCCGCTCACTTCGGCGTGACCGTTCCGTCCGTCAGTCCGTCGTACATGCCCTGGACGAGCCGGCCCCCGAGTCGTCCGGCGAGGCGCAGTGCGTCCTCGAACGCGGCCAGAGTGCGGAAGCGTTCGCCGTACCGCTGCTGCTCGGCCAGCGGAAGCCGGGGCAGTTGGAGGCGGCGGGCGTCGAGCCGGGTCGCGGTGGAGGCGTAGCTGCTGGCCTGACGGTTGTTGGCGGTGCCGCGCAGGAACCCGGCGAGGAACCAGGGGTCGAGCGCGGCCGGATCGGGTCGCAGCAGCTGGAGGTTGCGGCCCAGCGCGGCGCCCGCCGTGGCGTCGTCGATGACGCGGGCGACGGAGCCGCCGCCGAGCACGGGGACGACGACGTCGCCCGGTTCGACGAGCACGGGCTCCTCGTGCGGCCCGTCGGCCGGCAGGTTCCCCGACGGCGCGGAGGAGCCGAGGACGTCGTGCTCGGTGAGCACGGGGCCGGTCCCGGTGCCGGAGCCGCCGGTGCGGAGCTGGAGGGCGCCGGCCCGGGCGAGTTCGCCGACGGTGGTGAGCGGCCAGCGCGCGGGGGCGGAGACCTCCACGGGCGGCGGGGTGAGGCTGTCAGCGAGGCCCAGGCTCTTCGTCAGCCGTTCCCGTACGTCGATCAGCTCGGCGGGCCCGTCCGCCGCTGCTGCGGCGGGCAGATGGCGGGCGGGTGCCAGGTCGACATCGTCGTCGAGGAGTTCGATGACCGGGACGACGCGGCTGGTGCCGGGCCGGAAGCGATTGATCCCGCCGTTCGCGAGGCTCCCGCCCCCGGCCCGCGTCGCACCGGTTTCCCTCACCCCATCAGCCTCACCGGTCTCACCGGTCTCACCGGTCTCACCGGCTTCCCTCGCCCCATCAGCCCCACCGGTCTCACCGCTGAACGGCTGCCAGGCGTCGAGCACGGCGGCGTGCAGGGCCGGCCAGTCGAGCCGGTCGCGGCCGCTCTGGGAGGAGGCCTGTTCGGTGGGCTCGGTGGTGTCGACCAGGAGCAGTTCGGGCGAGGGGTGCGGCCCAGCGTCCGGCTTGCGCAGGACCCAGAGGTGGAGCGGGATGCCGTACGGGGGTGCGGCACCGGCCGGGAGCGCGATGACGGCCCGCAGGGCGCCGCGCCGCAGCAGATCGGCGCGGATACGTCGGCCGGAGCGACGCGACGCGGCGGCGGGCGGCATCAGCAGGACCGCGGTGCCGCCCTCGCGCAGACGGGCCAGCGCATGCTGCACCCAGGCGAGTTCGGACTCCGTGCGGGCTGGGAAGCCGTACTCCCAGCGCGGGTCGTAGGCGAGCTCGTCGTGGCCCCAGTTGCGCTCGTTGAACGGCGGATGGCAGAGCACCGCGTCGACGGTGAGGCCGGGGAAGGCATCGGCGCGCAGGGTGTCGCCGGTGCGCACGGTGAGCGTGCACTCGGTGGAGTCGGTGTGCAGGGCGAGACGGAGTGCGGTGAGTGCCGCGAGGTCCGGGTCGTTCTCCTGCGCGTACAGCGCGCCCGGCCGGGAGACGGCACCCAACAGGGCCCCGGTGCCCGCCGCCGGGTCGAGAACCGTGCTCAGGGGCCGGCCACCGGCGCCCGCCAGCGCGGCCATCAGCTCCGCGAGGCCGGGCGGGGTGAGTGTGTACTGGCGCGGGTTGGCGTCGAGCTGACGCCCGAGCAGGAACTCGAAGGTCTCCCGGACCCCGGCCGCGGCAGCGAGCTCCGCGGCGCCCCGCAGCAGCGGGACGGACGGCAGGAGCTCGGAGCGGTCCGGGCTGTGAACCGCGCGCCCGGCCTCGGCGGCCGGTCCGAACCTGGCGGTGAGCACCTCGTTCAGCGCGAGGGAGAGCACACCCGCCATCCGTTCGTCGGACACCCCCGTGATCTCCCGCCAGGCGGAGGGCCGCTCCCGCACGAGGAGCAGTGCGCACCCGACGTGGAACAGGGCGGGGACAGCACCCGCGGGATGTCCGGCCAACTGCTGCCAGACGCGCTCGCGGAGCGGGACCTCAGCGAGTTTCCCCTGGTCGCGCAGCCACTGCTCGACCTCGGGCAGGGCGAACGACGGGCTTGTCTCGGTACCGCCGACGGGCTTGGGGAAGTCGGCGTGACGACGGCGCCAGTTACTGACGGCGGCGCGCCCCACCCCTGCCAGCCGGGCGATCCCTGCGGCGGTCACCTCTGTCGCGTTCTCCGGCACTTGCTGTCTCCCTGGTGCTCGTACCGCTGCTGGCCCGTCCGTGCTCACTGCCCGTGCTCATAGCGCGTGCTCATAGAGCGTGCTCATAGCGCGTGCTCATAGCGCGTGCTCACTGCTGTGTCGGCGAGCATACCGACCTGTTCACAGCACCCGGTTCACAGCCTGCATGAGTCGAAACACTGTGAACCATGTTGACTCGGTTCACAGGAAATGGTGTCATTGACCTGTCGCTGCACAAGGCGGCGCGTGGAACCGCTCACCACTCAACTCCGCACTTGCCGAAGGGCACAGCCATGTCCCAGTTCACCCAGCCGCCGCAGTCCCCGCAGCAGCAGCCGCAGTCCCCGCAGTCCCCGCAGCAGCCGTACATCCCCGCCCAGACGCCCGGCCTGCGCCCCGCACGCAACGGGCTCGGCATCGCGGCGCTGATCCTCGGTCTCATCGGCGCGGTCTCGGGTCTGATCCCGTTCCTCTTCTGGCTGGCAGGCACCCTCGGCCTGATCGCGCTGATCCTGGGCCTGGTGGGCCGGGGCCGCGCCAAGAGGGGCGAGGCGACGAACAAGAACATGGCCACGTTCGGCACGGTCCTCGGCCTCATCGCGCTGATCCTCTCGGTGGTCGGCGCCGTGATCACGTTCAAGGCGGTCGACGACGCGGTGAACGACCTCAACAAGGCGGTGTCGGACACGACGGCCTCCGCGAAGCCGAAGGCCGGCGGGGACACCGGCAAGAACGCGGACGACGCGAGCACCGGCGGCGAGGCCAAGAAGGACGAGGCCAAGCAGGAGGACACCGCCGAGGCCCTGGAGGCCGGCGACTCGGCGGTGTACGACGACGACGTCACGGTCACCGTCGGCGACGCGACCTCGTACTCCGCGGGCTCTTTCGCCGCCGGTCACACGAAGGGCAACAAGGCCTACCGCGTGGCCGTCGTCATCGAGAACGCGGGCAAGGAGAAGTTCGACTCCACACTGGTCAGCGTCGAAGCGCGCGCCGGTCAGGACGGGGTCGACGCCGAGCAGATCTTCGACGGCAAGGTCGGCGAGGGCTTCAGCGGCACGGTGCTCCCGGGCAAGAAGGTCACGGTCCTCTACGCCTTCGACGCTCCCGCGGATGCCAAGAACCTGACCGTCGAGGTCAACCCCGGCTTCACGTACGAAGCGACCCAGTGGGACCTGAAGCTCTGACCCGCGCCGAGGCGCCCGCACGCACGACGCCACGGAACCCGCCCCGGCAGGTTCCGTGGCGTCGTGCGTTCACCCCCCGGCCGCTACGAGGCCCAGCCTGCGCGGCCGAGGATGTCGGCCGCCGCCATCCTGACGTTCGGGTTCTCGTCGTGCAGGAGTGCGCGGGCCGCGGAGCCGTATGCGGGCTCATCGTCGGTGACCCGCAGCAGATGGACGAGCGCCCGCCGTCTGACCCAGTGGTCGGGATCGCTCAGCGCCTGCGCGAGGGCGTCGGCCACCCCGGTGTACAGGTCTGCCAGGGTCTTCGCCGCCTCCATACGGACTCCGCGGACGGGATCGTCGGCGAGGGCGGCGAGCAACACCTCCCGGGCACGGCTGCCGAGTGGCCGGCGCCCACCCAGGGTGTAGGCGGCGGCAAGTCGCTCGCAGGCAGAATCCGAATCGGCCAGTCGATCGACGAGTTCATCGTCGCCGCCCGGGGACTGGTCACGGAGATCAGGAGCAAGCCTCCCCTGCGGCAACCCGTCCAGCCAGTGCTCGTACCAGCGGAGGAAATCCGGCGCGGGATGGAACACCGGGGGTACGGCCGTGTTCCCGAGGTCGGCGTCGAGGAGTCGGCCCCGGGCGGGCCCGGTGATGACCAGCAAGGTCACTTCCAGGCCGCCCCGTTGGACGACGGGATGGGTTCCCGCGTACGGATCCGTCCGATCGGCGCACAGACGCGCCCACTCCTCGGGCACACAGCCGGTCGGATCCGGCGCGAAAGTCATCCCCAGGCACTGACGGGCATCCGGGATGTCACGGATGTTCCAGCGGGTCAGCGGCTCAAGGCCGCAGTCCGGGCCGATGCCTCCGTTGCCGACCTCCCGCAGGAACGTGCGATAGGCGGAGGGAAGACGGATGCCGTGGACCGCCTCGAAGGCGGCCACGCGCTGCTCGTCGAGCGGGAGACCCAGCCGTCGACCACCGGGCGCCCGCACGAAGGTTCTCCGCCGGGGGACCGGCTCCGGGCACGCTGCGGACAGCTTGGCGTGGATGCGGGCGACTGTGTCGTCCATGGACGCTTCTTCCGGATGCGGCGGCACTCTGCGCGTGCCGCGCTCGCCCGCATCGTAAGCAGAGGCGAGGCGGCCCAGGACCGTGAGCGCCGCCTGCAGGCCGCGTCGCCGTGGGCGGTGCCGACGGGAAGGGGGTGGGGGGTCGTCACGGCCGGACCTCGTTCGGGGTGGGTGCGGCGGCATCGGCAGCCGTGGTCACCGGCTGATCGGGGTGAGGGTGGGGGTGGTGTCCGTGGTCGCGGAGGGCGGGGACGATGCGCCAGTCGCGCTGGAAGACGAGGTTGTGCAGGTCGGCAGCGACGATGGCGCGGAAGGTGGGGACGAGTTCGGCGGCCTGGGCGGGGGTGAAGACGTTCAGCGGCCACTCGGCGACGGTCGCGCCGCGCAGGTGCGGGTGGTGGAAGCCGGCGCCGTAGTGGGCGTGCAGGGTGAGGGCGGTGATCCCGGCGCGGCGCTGTTCGGGCCAGGTCAGACGCCAGGCCGCGAAGTGGCCTCCGTACTGGTCGCGGCGCAGGCCGGTGGCACGGATCGTTCCGGTGCCCAGCAGCAGGTGGGTGTCGAACTCGGCGAGGACCTGGCGTGCGGGAGCGTCCAGGAGTTCGGCGGCCTCGCTGAACGCCGTCTCCTTGGACGGCCGGTCGGCGTGTCCGGCGTGGGTGCCTTCACGCAGGTCGGTGAAGTGGCGTACGAGGGCGTCCAGCGGTGCGGGAACGGCGGAGGGGGCAGCGGAAGGGGCAGCGGAAGAGCCAGCTGTGGTGGTCATCGCGGGGTGTCCTTTGCGTTCAGGTGCGCGCTGCGCCGGTGGTGACGGTGCGCAGACGTCCGGCGAGTGCGGGAAGGAGCTTGCTGTCGGGGTGCATGAGGTCGGCGTGGGCGGCGCCGGGCGGGTGGACGAGGTCGACGGGCACGGCGGCGGTACGCAGCCGGGCTGCGTAGGTGAGGACGTCGTCCGCGACGGGGTCCAGTCCGCCGACGGCCAGCACGGTGGGTGGCAGTCCGCGCAGGTCGGGGGCGTCGAGCGGGGTGGAGTACAGGACCCGGCCACCGGCCGTGGGGGCCGGGGACGCGGTGCCGCGCAGAACCCGCCAGGCGCGGCGCAGGTCGGCGGGGTGCGGGAAGGCCGCCGGGTCGCGTCGGTGGCTGGCCCCTGAGCAGGCCGGGTCGAGGGGCGGGTAGGCGAGCAACTGGGCGGCCAGCGGAGCCCGTTCCGGGTCCGCGCCCCGGTGGTCGCGGGCGGCCAGGGCGGCCGCAGCGGCCAGCGTGCCGCCGGCGCTGTCCCCGCCGACTGCCACCGGTACCGCCTCGGCACCCGCCCGGCTCCGGGCCCAGTCGAGAGCGGTGAGAACGTCCTCCAGGGCTGCGGGATGGCGGTGGGCAGGGGCGAGCCGGTAGTCGACGCTCAGTACCCGCCACCCGGAGAGCTCGGCCAGCCGCTGTGTGACGGGGTGCCATTCGGCCGCCGATCCCCGCTGCCAACTCCCTCCGTGCGCCCACACCAGCCACCCGCCACGGCCTGTGTGCCCGGCCCCGGCCGGGGAGTGCAGACGGGCACGGACGGGCCGCCCTCCCGGAATCTTCACGTCGGTCCACCGGGGCAGGTCGGTCCACCGGGGCAGGTCGGTCGCGTTCATCGGGGGAAGTTCCTTCCGGGAGCGGTGTGGGGGGTGATTGAGGGAGGCGGGAGGCGGGAGGCGGCGAAGCCCGCCGGTCCCCGCCTCCGCCGCCGGTGGTGCCGGGGGGGGCGGGGACCGACGTGCCCGGCGGGGGCCGGCCGTCAGGCGTTCTGCGCGACAGCGGGGGCGTCCTGGGGCTTCTCATTCGCGGCGGCGGGGCCGTCCTCGGACTTCTCGTTCGGGACAGCGGGGCCGTCCTCGGACTTCTTGTTACGGAGGAAGAGCGCCGCGATGACGACCCCGAGGGCGACGAGGGCGGCGTTGACTGCGATGGCGACGGTGACGCCGTGGTGGATGGCGGAGGCGGAGGCGGCACCGGCGGTGGTCGCCGTGACGACCGTCGACATGATCGGGGTGCCAAGGGTGATGCCTACCTGCTGGGACATCGAGGCGAGCCCGGTGGCCAGGCCCTGTTCCTTGTCGGGCAGGCCGCTGGTGGCGGTGACCATGAAGCCGACGATGACGAGCATGTTGCCGATGCCGCCGAAGAAGGTGGCGGGCAGGAGCAGGGCGAGGGCGGCGCCGGTCGTCGTACCGAGGAAGAGCAGCGAGGCGGTGAAGACCGTCTGGATGATGCCGCCGGCGATCAGGGCGGTCAGGGTGGAGGTCCTCGCGATGACCCTGGGGGCGAGCAGTCCGCCGGCAACCGTGCCGATGCCCAGGACGCCGAAGGAGATCCCGGCGGTGAGCGGCGAGAAGTCCAGCGTCTTCTGCAGGTAAAGGGTGAGCAGGTAGACGAGCGAGGTCTCGGTGACGAAGGCGAGCATGCCCAGCGCGTTGCCCCAGGCGACGTTGCGGCGGCCCAGGGTCTTGAGCGGGACGAGAGGCTCGGCGACCTTGCGCTCGATCAGGAAGAAGGCGGCGAGGAGCACGGTGCCGACCAGGAGACCGGTGACGGCGTGGGCGTTGCCCCAGCCGTGCTCGCCGGCCTGGGTGAGGCCGTAGACCAGGGCGAGCAGTCCGCCGGTGACGGCGAGCGCGCCGGGCAGGTCGAGCCGGGGGCGGGTGGCGGGCTTGGACTCCTTGATGACGGCAGGTGCGATGAGGACGACGGCCAGCGCCACGGGGACGTTGATGAAGAACGCCCAGCGCCAGGAGAGCAGGTCGGTCAGGACGCCGCCGAGGATCGCGCCGGCGGTGAACCCGGCGGACATCAGAGCCCCGTTGATACCGAGCGCCTTCTGACGGAGCGGGCCCTCGGGAAAGATCGTGGTGAGGAGCGAGAGCCCTGCCGGGGTGGCGGCGGCGGTGGCCAGACCCTGGGCGACACGGGCGATCAGGAGCATCTCGGGGGTGGTGGCCAGCCCGCCGACGAGGGACGAGGCGCCCAGCAGCACCAGGCTCCCGATGAAGATCTTCTTACGGCCGATCAGGTCGCCGATCCGCCCGAAGAAGAGGGTGAAGCCGGCCGCGCTGAGTGCGAACGTCGTCGCGATCCACTGCAGGTTGGAGAGGGAGAACCCGAGGCCGTCGCCGATCGCCGGGAGCGCGACGTTCAGGATCGAGAAGTCGACGGCCAGCATGAACTGGGCCACCAGCAGCACCGCGAGGATCAGCTTCAACCGGCCGGTCAGGCGCTGTGGTTGATCCTCCGGGGCGGCCGTTCGGGGGGCGGGGGCGGGCCGGGGCGAGCGCTGCTCCCCGGGGACGGTTCCCGACTTTGCCTTAGTCATAGACATGACAGAGATTCCTTTCTTTCCCGCCGTTCGCCGGTACGGCGGGACGCGGGCGGGCCGGGCGGCCTGGGCTTCAGGACGGCAACCCCTAATGGGCCTGCCGTTCCGTTACGACATGAAAGTAGCACCACAGCTCGCCAATGGGAACCCGAGTCCCGATAAGATGGGGTGGCGTCGTGAGAAATCATCAGAAGGAGACCGCCATGCCCACACCCCCGGCCACCCCGCCCGCCGACGACCACGCGGCCCCGGCCGCTCCCCCGGCCCCTGTCGGCACCGTGCGCCCCGGCGGCCGCACCGCCCGGGTCCGTGAAGCAGTACTCAAGGCGGCCGGCGACACCCTCGCCACCGACGGCTTCGCCACCCTCGACCTCACCGAGATCGCCCGCCGCGCCGACGTCGGCAAGACCACCGTCTACCGCCGCTGGGGCACCCCCGGCGCACTGGCCGCCGACCTCCTCACCGACATGGCCGCGACCTCCCTCCCCCGCGCCGACACAGGCACCCTCGACGGCGACCTCACCGCCAACGCCCGCCTCGTCGTCAAGACCCTCACCGATCCCCGCCAGGGCCGCCTCTTCAAGGCCCTGATCGCCGCCTCCCTCTGCGACGACCAGGCAGCCGAGGCCCTCCACCACTTCTACGAGGTCCGCATCGCCGAATGGTCGGGCTGCGTCACCGACGCCGTCACCCGTGGCGAGCTCCCCGAAGGCACCGACCCCCACGCCGTCATCGGCGCCGTCTCCGCGCCCCTGTACTACGCCCTGCTCAACACGGGCCACGCACTCACCGAGGAGGACGCGGACACCGCCGCCCGGAGCGCCGCCGAAGCAGCCCGGGCCGGCGTCTGGCAGTCCCCTCGGCCGAACTGACGTGGCGGCGCACGACCAGGGCTCCACACCGGCACCGGCCGATGGCGGGATCGCGGGCCGTACCGCCGGACCACGCGCCCGCGACACCGGCACCGCGACCACGCGCGCGGCACGAGGCAGGGCTCAGGCCCGCCACGAGCACCAGGCCGTGAAGAGCGGGACACCCACCGGTGCCGCTTCGGAACGGACGCGCCCTCGCACTCACCACGCAGAGGCAGCCTCGCGATGTGCCCGCCGTCAGTTCACCGGACGCAGCCGGTCCAGCTCATCCCTGATCGTCTTGCGCAAGGGGTCATGCCGAGGAGGACAGGACATCCCGACAGGACATCCCTTCGACCCTGTGGGTGTCCGACAGCACCTCTCCGCTTCGGGCCCATCCGCCGGTCATCAACCGCGGCTTGGACGAGCCAGGGCACGTTCAGCAGCCCCTCTCCGGCCGCCCCGGACTCTCCGGCCTCCCCAGACTCCCCGGGCTCCCCGACCCCTTCAGGCTCCGCACTGCCGCAGCATCATCTGCTTGTCCGCCGCGGTCACAGGCAGCTCGTACTTGAGAGAGACCTGGGCGAACCGAAGCGAGTACGAGCAGCGGATCTGCTTGTTCGGCGGCAGCCAGGACGCCGGGCCGGAATCGCTCTTGGAGCCGTTGGTGGGTCCGTCGACCGGGATGAGGTTGAGCGGGTCATTGGCGATCTGCTGCCGCTTGGCGTCGTTCCAGCGGGCGGCGCCCATCTGCCAGTCGTACGAGAGCGGCATGACGTGGTCGATCTGGACCTTGGTGGCCTGCTGCTTGCGCCACTCGATGGTCGAGCCGGTGTACGGGTCCTTGAGCGTCAAGGCGACGACCACGCAGTCGGAACCCGAGCGGAGCGCGACGTCCTTGCCGTCGCGGGCCAGCAAATCGTTCCGCGTGTCGCAGCCGTTCCGCGAGAGCGGGATGCCGTCGACCGAGTCCTTCCAGGCGTACCCGAACTTGTCCCGCTCGTAGCCGGTCCTGGGGCCACGCCCCTTGGTCGCCACCTTCTCGATGACCTTGCGGGCCGCCGCCCGGTCCGCGTCGGAGGTGAGGGGGGCGAGACCCGGCTTCGTACCGTCGGGGTTGTCCAGCGGGCTGGCGCCGAAGCCGGTGACCGACTGGCCACCGGCGTTCGATCTGCCGGTACCCGAGGACACCTGCTCGGGGTCACAGCCGGTCAGGGCCAGTACCGCCACCACACCCAGGGCGGGCACGATCACTCGACAATCGCGGGGAGATATCACTCGAAGCCGTCCTGACGGGGAGAAAGCCGAACCAACCCGGGAATCCTACGGACGTCTTCCCCGCCAGGACGTGTTCATGACTCCTGTTCACCCCCGATGCGGCCCGAATCACACCTTGCCGATGCCCAGCGTCGTCTCCGACGGCAGCAGCCCGGAGCCGATCGCCGCTACCCACAACGGCCCCAACAGCTCCACGAGCCGCTCCCGTTCCTCGCCCCCCAGCACCCGCCACGGAGCGGCCGCCGCCTCGTCCGTACGCCGCTCGACCTCGGCACGCAGCGCCCCGCCCGCCTCCGTCGCCGTACCGTCCTCCGCCAACAGCCCTCGCTTCAGCAGTCGTTCACGGGCCTGCGACCACTCCTCGTCGCTCCATCGCCGACTCGCGAACACCTCCGGTCGCGCCGCACCGACAGCGGCGAACGACACCAGCGCCTCGACCGGGTCCAGCTCCGCGCCCGCGAGCGCCGCGAGGTGTCCGTCGCCGCGGTGTTCGCGCAGGACGGTCGCCGCATGCCAGAGCGCAAGGTGCGGTTCGTCCGGCCAGGGCAGTGCGGCGTTGGCCGCGGCGAGCGGGCGCCCCGTCGTGTCGGCGGCCTGGGCGACGCGCCGCAGGAGCGCGGCGGCCTCGGCCGTGTCCGGAGCGACGGCCGCCTCCCCCAGCAGCGTCCGGTACGTACGGTCGACGGCCCGGTGCCGGGCGGCGAGCACGGCGTCCGGCGAGGCGACGGACCAGACGGCCGGGACGTACGCGTCCACCATCCGCGCGCTGAAGCTGTAGAAGGTCTCCGTGACCCGGGCGGCCCCGGCCTCCCCGAGTGGCGCCGCCCGCCAGGCGAAGTAGCTCGGCCAGCGCTCGCCCACGGCGTATCCGAGCGCCGAGGCCTCCTCGAAGGCCTCCGGCGCGTAGTAGAGAACAGCGTGCAGGGGCTCCAACAGGTGCCACATCTGCCGTACGCGACCCAGCTCGTCGGACATGTCTCCGCCTTCCGCGACCACACTTGATCTTGCCACTGACTAGATCCTCAGGGTGCACCTCGCTCCGCGAACTTGTCAATGACTAGATTCCGCGTAATCTGCTGTCATGACCAGCACCCGCACCTACCACCACGGCGACCTGCGGCGAGCCGTTCTCGCCGCCGCCCTCGACGTCATCCGCACCGAGGGCCCCGCCGCGCTGAGTCTGCGCGACCTGGCGCGCCGGGCAGGCGTCTCCCACGCCGCCCCCGCCCACCACTTCAAGGACCGCACCGGCCTGCTCACCGCCATCGCCACCGAGGGATACGACCTCTTCGCCGCCGCCCTGGCCGACGCGCCGGATCTGCGGGAGCGGGGCGTGCGGTACGTACGGTTCGCGGCCGAACACCCGGCCCACTTCCAGGTGATGTTCCAGCCGGACCTCTACCGCGCCGACGATCCGGACCTCCTCGCGGCGAAGGAGCGGGCGTCGGAGGAACTGCGCGCGGGCGTCACCGAACTCCCCGCCTCCGGACGCGGCGACGACCCCCGCCTCGCGGGCGTGGCCGCCTGGTCCCTGGCCCACGGCTTCGCCACGCTGCTGCTGAGCGGCAATCTGGGCGGGGCGGTGGGCGACCGGGACCCGGAGGAGGTGTTCCGGGGGCTCGCGTACCTGCTGTTCGCCCCGGAGGAGCCTGCCGGCGAGTGACCGGCCGACTGGAGCGGAGAGGCAGCTTTCGGCCGTTGGAGGGCCTGGCTCCGACGGGGCTCGGAGGACCGGGTGCCTTCCTGGCACCGGCCGGCCGCATCCCCGCCCTGGCCTGATCAGAGGTACGGCGGAGCGGTGCAGTCGTAGAGTCCACCGCCATGTCCGTCGAATCGGTCCAGCCGCCGCTGTGGCGGAACCAGCAGTTCGCCCTCCTGGCCTCCGCGCGCGCCGTCTCGGTCCTGGGCAGCGGCTTCGCCCGCGTGGCGCTGGCGTTCGCCGTGCTGGCGCTGCCGGGCGCCGGTCCGGGGCGGCTGTCGCTGGTGCTGGCCTGTCAGGCAGTGCCACAGCTGGCTCTCGTCCTGCTGGGCGGCGTGATCGCGGACCGGATGTCCCGCTCCCGGCTGATGGCGATGGCCGATGTCGTCGGTGCCGTGGCGTACGGCGGGCTGGCGGTTTTGGTCCTGGCCGGCCACGCCCCGTTGCTGTTGATGTGTGTGCTGGCCGTGGCCGCGGGCACGGCGACCGCGCTGTTCGCTCCGGCGATGGACGGCATGGTCCCCCTGGTCGTACCGGCCGAGCAGCTCCAACAGGCCAATGGATCGCTGCGGGTGAGCACGAACATCTCGCTGCTGCTGGGCCTGGCCCTGTCGGGTGTCACGGTGGCCTGGCTGGGAGCCGGCTGGGCGCTGGCGCTGAATGCCCTCTCCTTCGTGATCAGTGCGGTCCTGACGTCGTTGCTGGCGATCGGTGAACGTCCACGGAAGCAGTCCTCCGGCTGGGCGGACCTCCGGGAGGGGTGGCGGGAGTTCTCCTCCCGGCAGTGGCTCTGGGCCGTGGTCTGCCAATGCACCATCGTGGTGGCCGCGTTGAACGCCAACGTCGGCGTGCTGGGCCCGCTGGCGGCCGAGCACCACCTCGGTGGCGCGCGCGCCTGGGCGGTGATCGTCGCGGCGCAGGCCCTCGGAGCAGTCGCGGGTGCGGGCCTGGCGGCCAGGGTGCGGGTGGAGCGGCCGATCCTGGTAGCGGTTCTGGCCATGCTGCCGTCGGCTGTGCCGATCGTGCTGCTGGGGCTCGGGGCGCCGGTGTGGCTGATCGCAGTGGCGATGTTCGGGTCGGGAGTGTCCTCGGATGTCTTCGGCGTGCTGTGGTCCACCACGATGCAACGGGAAGTGCCGGAGGAGGCGTTGTCGAGGGTCAGCTCGTACGACTGGTTCGGCTCGCTCGCGTTCGCCCCGCTGGGCCTGCTGCTCGCGGGACCGGCTGCCGCCGCATGGGGAACGGACCGGATGCTGTTCGTCTGCGCCGCTCTGATCGTCGCGGCGACCTTGGGGGCCCTGCTGGTTCCCCAGGTGCGCACTCTTCGCTCCCCGGCACAGGCCGAGCGGCCCACGGCGGCGGATCAGCCGGAGATCCGGAAGACCGCGGGCACGGAAGCCATGGGCGAGGAAGCGACGAGTTAGAGCCTCCGACGAGGACGGGCAGCCGTCCCGCCTCACGCGCCCCCGGTGACCCCGGAGTAGTTCAACAGCGTTCTGTGATCGCGTTGTTGGAGTCGGATGGCGGAGCACCGCTGTCAGTGGCGGGTGATAGGAAGCCCGAATGACCCAGACCCCTTCCTTCGAAGAACTGCTGTCCCTGGTCCAGGACCGCTCCGACGCCCTGCGCAGCAGCATCGCGGGTATACCCGATCAGGCTGTCCGCGTCCCCAGCTGCCCCGACTGGTCGCTCCGCGACCTCGTCGAGCACGTTACCGAGGTGCAGCGGTTCTGGGCAGCGGCGGTCGCGGCCGGGCCCAGCGAGAAGCCCCCGACCGTGGCACCGGCCGATGACGCTCCGCCCGCCGGCCTGCTGGCCCGTTCGGCCGCAGCCACTGAGGAGCTGCTCACCGCCCTGCGAACCGCAGGTCCCGCGGCAGGCTGCTGGGCCTGGTGGGGTGACTCCGGCGTACCCATGACGAGCGGTGCCGTGGCGCGACACCAGGTTCAGGAGGCCGCTGTCCACGCCTTCGACGCCCAGCTGGCCACCGGAGCGCCACAGCCCGTCCCCGCGGTTGTCGCACTCGACGGCATCGCCGAGTTCATCGGCGTCAGCCATGGGACCGCCCGCCCCTGGCCGCACGGGCCGGTCCGGATCGGCCTGCATTCCGCCGAGGGCCCGTCGTGGCTGATCGACCTGCCGCATCCGGACTCGCACCACGTCGGGGACCACCACCGGGCGGACGCCGGACTCCACGGATCGGCAAGCAGCCTGTTGCTCACCCTGCACGGCCGTCTCCCCCTGGACAACCTGCGGAGCGAGGGCGACCGCACCACCCTGGAGAACCTCCTGGCCTGGCCGGACCTGGGCTGACCTCCCGGTCCGATGCTGATGCCGCGCCCAGAACTAAACATACATACACGCATGTTTCATCGGTGTATGATTCATCCGTGTATGTTTAGCCGGGGAGAAGGCACCCATGGGTTTCTATGGCCGTCAACGTACGCTCGCCGATCTGGAACGCCGCATGCTGCGCATCCGCAAGGCCGGAGCCGGGCAGCTGCTTGCCGTGCGCGGGCGTCGGCAAGTGGGGAAATCCCGGCTCTTCACGCGCTTCGCCGAGCAGTCGGGGCTGCCCTACCTCTACTTCTCCGCCATGAAGAACGCGTCGCCTGCCGTCCAGCTCCAGACCCTCACCGCCGAGCTGCACACCTCGACCACCCCGCTCGCCGATGCCGATTCGCTCTTCGCCGCTCCCCCCACCGACTGGCGGGACGCACTGGGCAGGATCGCCGTCGCATGCCGCGACACCCCCTCCATCGTCGTCATCGACGAGTTCCCGTGGGCCGCCGCGACGGATCCGGCCCTGGAGGGGCAGCTTCAGAACGCCTGGGACCGCCAACTCGAGAACACTCCCGTCCTCTTTGTGCTGATCGGCTCCGATGTCGCGATGATGGAGCGGCTGACCGAACACGACAGGCCGCTCTACGGTCGGGCCAAAAGCACCACCGTGGCCCCCTTCGACCCCGCGGAGTGCGCCGAGGCCCTGGGCGGCGGGCACCCGATGGCCGCTTTCGATACAGCGCTCATCACCGGGGGCTACCCACGCCTCGTACTGGACCGCGCACGCGCGCGCAGCACCCGGGCGTTCGTGCACGAACAGCTCGGCGACGAGAACAGCGATCTGGCGGTGATGGGCCAGCGGTCACTCGACGCGGAATTCCCCGACGCGCAGCAGGCGCGGCGCATCCTGTCCGCGATCGGAAGCAGCGAGGTCGGGGTCAGTACCTTCAGCCAGGTCGCCGGAAGGATTCCCGAAGAGGGAGTGACCGCGCACACGGCGGTCACCAGGGCCATAAAGGTGCTCGTCGACAAGAGAGTGGTCAGCGTGGCCGTTCCGGTGGGGGCCCCCGCGAACAGCAAGCTGCGGCGCTACCGCATCGACGACCCGTATCTGCGCTTCTGGTTCCGCTTCGTCGAGGAACAGCAGGCCCACATCGCCCGTGGCCGGTCGGACATCGCCCGCGCCACCTTCGACCGGGGCTGGCCGAGCTGGCGGGGCCGCGCCGTCGAACCACTCGTCCAGGAGGCGGTTTACCGGCTCAGCCCCGAGCTGCCGGGGCTGGAGGACGGCGGGCCAGTGGGAAGTTGGTGGAACCGCGACAACAGCCAGGAGTACGACATCGTCGTCCCCGCCGCCTCGGGGAAGCGCACGCTGCTCCTCGGCTCGGTCAAGTGGCGCGAGACCAAACGCTTCAGCGACCGCGAGCTCGCCCACCTTGCCGAGGCCCGGTCCACCGTCCCGGGCGCGTCGGCAGCCCCTCTACTAGCGGTGTGCCCGGCGGGCGTCGAGGACGGCGTACGCCCGGACCTGACACTCACCCCTGCGGATCTGCTGGCCGCCTGGCGCGCATGAGGAGCTCGCTTCCGAGAGGTTGCTCCAGTGCGCACACCGAGCGGCCAGAGGCGGCGGCCGGAAGGCCGTGGGCACGGAATCCATGGACGGAAAGCGGCAGGTTGAGGCGCGGCTCTGCCGGTCGGAGGTGTCTGCCCGGAGCCACCAACACGCCGGTGCACCCTGCCCGGCCGGCATGTCCAGGTGGCCCTGGTCGATGGATAGGCTCCTGACATGGACGTCCGTGTAGAGATCATCCGGGAAGCCAGTCAGGAACTCGTCGAGGCCTTCGGCCGGCTGCTGCCGCAGCTGTCCGCGACGGCCAAGCCCTTGGACTACGAAGCCATCGACCGCATGGTGACGTGGGACGCCAACACGGTACTTGTCGCCCGGACGTCCGAGGCGATCGTCGGCACCCTGACTCTGGCGCTGTTGCCCTTGCCGTCCGGATCGCGGGCCCGCATCGAAGACGTGGTTGTCGACAGTGCTGCGCGGGGTCAGGGCGTCGCCGCACTCCTCACCCAGGAGGCCTTGCGAATCGCTCGGGAGGCGGGAGCCCGGACGGTGGATCTCACTTCCCGGCCGGATCGTGCTGCAGCGAACCGGCTGTACGAGCGCCTCGGTTTCCACGCTCGGGAGTCGACGGTCTTCCGCTTCCCGATCGACTAGAACGTCTCTGGATGGCGGTCTGGCATCGGCGAAAGATGATGGCTATGTCGGACCCGGGTCGCCGCTTCAGTTCCATCGGGGTCTCGCTCTCGCTCAAGCCATCGCCCTTTACTGCGTGCCCAGAGACGGATGCACCGGCTTCGGAGCATCGCCCCGGGTAAGGGGCCCACACTCTGCGGCATCCACACGAACCGTGTGACGGTGTATCGGCACCTATGCGTTGCACGGGGCGCCGGTAGACACTCAAAGCGCAGAACGAGGGCTGCTGCCGCAAGGTGAGTCAGAGGCCGACGGGATCGGCGGGCCCTCGTCACGCATTACCGGTACGCACGCGGCCCCCTCCAGATCAGCATGGCCACGAGATGGAGTGCGGCCCGGCAGGCGATGGCGCGGTTGTCGGTTCGGAGGGCCGCGCCGACTGTCACTCGGGCTCCGCCGTGAACTCGTACTGCAACTCGTACAGGTGGCCCGCCTTGACCATGACGGTCGCTTCGATGGGCCGCTCATCGTCGCTGTAGACGACACGAAGCGTCCGCAGAACCGGAAGTCCACCGGGCAGCCGCAGCGCCTGGTACTGATCCTGCGTGGGCACCCGCGCGGACACCCGGTCCACGCTGAGCCGGGGTGGGTAGCCCAGTTCCGCCAGCAGGGTCGGCGTGCCGCCGGGGATCTTTCGACGCTCTGACATCCCGGTGTCCCGGACAATCTCCAGCGGGTAGTACGAGGCTACGAGCTCGACCGGTTCATCATCGACCATGAGGAGTTGGCGCCGCAGGAGCGCGACGCCGGGCTTCGGCAGGCCCAGCGCCTCGGCGACATCGGCAGGCGGCTCGCACTCGACGACGTCAAGGAGCTCACTGTGCGCACGGGAGCCGTCCTTCGCGGCCTCGGTCAGCCAGCGGTACGGCTCCCCCAAGCCCGCCGGCGCCATGTACGAGGCCGGGCGGACGGTTCGTTGGCGATGCTCGCGAACCGTCACCGCGGCCCCCGCCCTGCCGACAACCAACTGTTCCTCCTTGAGCAGCTGCAGCGCCTTCTGCACGGTCGCATTCGAGGCGTTGAACCGTTCCTTGAGGCGGATGGTGGAGGGCAGACTGGCACCGGGAGCGAGGTCCCCGCCCATGATCTGGTCCCTGAGGTCGGCCGCGATCCGTTCGTGCAGTGAACGGCGGTCGACGGCATCCGCTTCGGGTCTGGGCACAGTCATCCGATCCTGATCTCGTACCGCAGCTTCTGGCGCCGTGGAGGCATGGCCATGACGTCGACCTGAATGGGCCGGTCCGCATCGTCCAGCGTGAGCCGCGTCAGTTGCAGTACGGGCTCCCCCGCCTCCAGTAGCAGTTGCTCCCGCTCACGCTCGGTCGGAGGCCGCGCCGTCACGTCCTCGCGCACACGGACGCCCACATGACCCAGGTCCGCCAGAAGCCTGATCGCTCCGCCCTGGATCTTGGCAGTACCGGCCAGACCGGTGCCGCCCGCGATACCCACGGGGTAGTAGGTGTCCGTCAACTCGCACGGCTCACCGTCGAGATACATGATCCTGCGACGCGTGACCACCTGCTGCCCGGCGGGCGTCCCCAGCAACGCCGCCACCGCTTCCGGAGCCTCCACCTCACCGGCTTGGACAATGCGCTGACTGCCCCGGCGCCCCTCTGCGGCCGCCTCCGCCGCCCACGCGTCACCTTGGGCCGCGGAAGGCGCGGCGAGATAGGGCACCGAGGTGCTGATCCATTCACTGCCGTCCATGCCCATGCCCGTCTCCTCCGCTGCCGATGCCCTCACCAGCCTGCCGCATCACACGGTAGGGGACTCGGGCGCAGTCACCACAGTAGACCTTGCCGCTTTTCGCGAATAGCAGTACGGTCATGCACGTTACGACCCCGCGAGCAAGGCGGTGAACCACCGTGTCCCTGTCTCAGCAGCGACGCTTCCCCCGCAGGCGCACCTCTGTTGGTGCGTCACGTGACTTCGTCACCGGCGTCCTCATCGAGTGGCAGCTCCACTCCCTGATCGAAGACATAGAGCTATGTGTGTCAGAACTCGCCACCAATGCGTTGCTGCACGGCGCGCCGCCCGGCCGCGAGTTCAGCGTCGGCCTCCACCGGGTCGAGGAACTGGTCCGACTGGAGGTCCGCGACAGCGGGCCCGGTCAGCCGGTGGTCCAGTGCCCCGACGACGACGCCTGTTCTGGGCGCGGGTTACGCCTCGTGCGCGCACTCGCCGACGACTTCGGCATCAATGACCACATCGTCGGCAAGACCGTGTGGCTGGTCTTCAAGGCCCCGGCCGCACCCGCGCCCGCACCCGCACCCCTCACGACCCCAGGATCGTCGTGAGGAACTCCCCCGTCCACGCCAGGAGTTCGCGTCCCACGACCGGCTTGCCCCCGATCCTTCCGGCGGTGGGGCGCGGGACCAGGATCTGATGGAGGGCCGGCTTGATGATCGTCTTCGGGTAGAGGCGCTTCAGGCGGAGTTCCTGCGACTCGCGCAGCTCCACCGGGGCGAAGCGGATGTTCGACCCCTGGAGCACGATGTCGCCGACCCCGCAGGCGCGGGCCAGCATGCGCAGGCCGGCCACCAGGAGGAGGTTCTCGACCGGCTCCGGGAGCTTGCCGTAGCGGTCGGTGAGCTCTTCGCGTACCGCCCTGATGTCCTCCTCCGAGGAGGCCGAGGCGATCGAGCGGTAGGCCTGGAGGCGCAGCCGCTCGCCGGGGGCGTAGTCGTGCGGGACGTGCGCGTCGACCGGGAGCTCGATCTTGACCTCCAGGGGCGGCTCCTCCTCCACTCCGCCTTCGAGGGAGGCCCGGTAGCCGGCGACCGCCTCGCCGACCATGCGGATGTACAGGTCGAAGCCGACGCCCGCGATGTGGCCGGACTGTTCGCCGCCCAGGAGGTTTCCGGCGCCGCGGATCTCGAGGTCCTTCATCGCCACGTACATGCCCGCGCCCATCTCGGTGTGCTGGGCGATCGTGGCGAGGCGCTCGTGGGCCGTCTCGGTGAGCGGCTTCTCCGGCGGGTAGAGGAAGTAGGCGTAGCCGCGGTCGCGGCCACGGCCGACGCGGCCACGCAGCTGGTGGAGCTGGGAGAGGCCGAAGTTGTCGCCGCGCTCCACGATCAGGGTGTTGGCGTTGGAGATGTCGATGCCGGACTCGACGATCGTCGTGGAGACCAGGACGTCGAACTTCTTCTCCCAGAAGTCCACCACCACCTGCTCCAGGGCCTGTTCGGACATCTGGCCGTGGGCGGTGGCGATCCTCGCCTCGGGGACGATCTCGCGCAGCCGGGCGGCGGCGCGGTCGATGGACTCGACGCGGTTGTGGATGTAGAACGCCTGGCCCTCGCGGAGCAGTTCGCGGCGGATGGCCGCGCCGATCTGCTTCTCCTCGTACGGGCCGACGAAGGTCAGGACCGGGTGGCGCTCCTCGGGCGGGGTGGTGATCGTCGACATCTCGCGGATGCCGGTCACCGCCATTTCGAGCGTACGGGGAATGGGCGTCGCGGACATGGTGAGGACGTCCACGTTGGCACGGAGCTTCTTCAGCTGCTCCTTGTGCTCGACGCCGAAGCGCTGCTCCTCGTCGACGATGACCAGGCCCAGGTCCTTGAACTTCGTCTCGGAGGAGAACAGACGGTGGGTGCCGATGACCAGGTCGACGGAGCCTTCGCGGAGCCCTTCGAGCGTCGACTTGGACTGGGACTCGGACTGGAAGCGGCTCAGCGCCCGTACGTTGACGGGGAACTGGGCGTACCGCTCGGTGAAGGTGCCGAAGTGCTGCTGGACCAGGAGGGTCGTGGGGACGAGGACGGCGACCTGCTTGCCGTCCTGGACCGCCTTGAAGGCAGCCCGCACGGCGATCTCCGTCTTGCCGTAGCCGACATCGCCGCAGATCAGCCGGTCCATGGGGACGGACTTCTCCATGTCCTCCTTGACCTCGGCGATGGTGGTGAGCTGGTCGGGCGTCTCCGCGTGCGGGAAGGCGTCCTCCAGCTCGCGCTGCCAGGGGGTGTCCGGGCCGAAGACGTGGCCGGGGGCCGCCAACCGCGCCGCGTAGAGCTTGATCAGGTCGCCGGCGATCTCCTTGACGGCCTTCTTGGCGCGCGCCTTCGTCTTGGTCCAGTCGGCGCCGCCGAGCCGGTGCAGGGTGGGCGCCTCGCCGCCGACGTACTTGGTGACCTGCTCCAGCTGGTCGGTCGGGATGTAGAGCCGGTCGCCGGGCTGGCCGCGCTTGGCGGGGGCGTACTCGACGAGGAGGTACTCGCGGGTGGCGCCCTGCACCGTGCGCTGCACCATCTCGATGTAGCGGCCCACGCCGTGCTGTTCGTGGACGATGTAGTCGCCCGTCTCCAGCGTCAGCGGGTCGATGCTCTTGCGGCGGCGGACCGGCATCCGGCCCAGGTCCTTGATGGCGGTGCGCTGGCCGGTCAGGTCCGTCTCGGTGAGGACGGCGATCCGGAGCTCACGGTCGACGAAGCCGTGGTCGATGGCGCCGCAGGAGACATGGACGAGGGACGGGGAGATCTCGCCGAGGTCCGCGTCGAGGCGGGCCGGGATGCCTTCGCCGCTCAGCACCTCGACGGTACGGGAGGCGAGCCCCGGGCCCTCGGTGACGTACACCGTGCGCCAGCCGTCGGCCAGCCAGCCCTTGGTGTCGGCGAGCGCGCGGGCGGTGTCGCCGCGGTACGCCTCCGGGGCGTGCATCCGGAGCTTGAGGGTGTCGTCGTCCAGTTCCTCGTCCGCGGCGAACGGGGAGAGGGACCACCACATCATGTTCAGCTCGCGGGCCCGGTCGCGGACGTCCGCGATGCCGCGCAGCGAGGCCGCGCCGACGTCGATCGGGGCCTCGCCGCCGCCCGCGGTGGCCGCCCAGGACGCCTCCAGGAACTCCTGGCTGGTGGCGACCAGGTCGGCGCCCCGGGTACGGACCCGCTCGGGGTCGCAGACCACGGCCATGGAGCCCTTGGGCAGGACGTCGATCAGCAGTTCCATGTCGTCGACGAGGACCGGGGCGAGGGACTCCATGCCCTCGACCGCGATGCCCTCGGCGATCTTGTTGAGGAGCTCCCCCAGCTCGGGGTGTGCCTCGGCGAGTGCGGCGGCCCGCTCGCGGACCTCTTCGGTCAGCAGCAGCTCGCGACAGGGCGGGGCCCACAGCCCGTGCTCGGCGATCTCGAGCGACCTCTGGTCGGCGATCTTGAAGTAGCGGATCTCCTCGACGTCGTCGCCCCAGAACTCCACCCGCAGCGGGTGCTCCTCGGTCGGCGGGAAGACATCCAGGATGCCGCCGCGCACCGCGAACTCGCCGCGCTTCTCCACCAGTTCGACCCGGGAGTACGCGGCTGCCGCCAGCGCCTCCACGGTCTTGCCGAGATCCGCGCTCTGCCCGATCCGCAGCGCCACGGGCTCCAGGTCGCCGAGCCCCTTGACCTGCGGCTGGAGCACGGACCGGATCGGCGCGACGACGACGGAGACCGGACCGGTCTCCGGGTCGTCCTCCCTCGGGTGCGCCAGGCGCCGCAGTACGGCCAGCCGGCGGCCCACGGTGTCGGAGCGGGGCGACAGGCGCTCGTGCGGCAGGGTCTCCCACGACGGGTACTCCGCGATCGTGTCCGGAGGCAGCAGCGTGCGCAGCGCGGCCGCCAGGTCCTCGGCCTCGCGCCCGGTCGCGGTGACGGCGAGCACGGTGCGCCCGGAGTCCCTTGCCAGCGCCGCCACGGCGAAGGGCCGGGCGGCGGGCGGGCCGACCAGGTCGATGTGCATCCGGTGGCCGTCTCCGGCGGCCTTCACCGCTTCGGACAGCGCCGGGTCATGTACGACGACATCCAGCAGACCGTGCAGGCTCATGAAGGGCTTCCGTCCGGGTAACGAGGGCGAGGTCTGACAGCCGGCTGCTGCCAGGGGCGACGCTGCCGCCAGGGGCAACGCGAAGGGCCCGACACGTCAGACGGGCCGGGGGCGTCTCCAGCGTACGACTCCGGGGTGACAGCCGCTCCCGCAACGGGGCTGCGCACCGGGCCCTCCATACGGGAATCCCGCCCTGGGGCGTTTGGAGGAACGCCCCAGGGCGGGAACCGTCAGTCTATGCGGACCGTCCGCCTCACCCGTCCGTGGCGATGGCGTTCAGGACGTTCATCCGGCCTGCCCGGAAGGCCGGGACCAGCGCCGCGAACAGACCGACGAAGGCCGAGGCGACGAACACCGTGATGATGGTCGGCCACGGGATCTCCAGGACGCCGAGGCCCTCCAGGGCCAGCAGCTTCTGGGCCGAGGTGCCCCAGCCCATGCCCAGGCCGAGGCCGAGCAGGGCGCCGAACAGGGCGATGACCACGGACTCCAGCCGGATCATCCGGCGCAGCTGGCGGCGGGAGAGGCCGATGGCGCGCATCAGGCCGATCTCGCGGGTCCGCTCGACGACGGACAGGGCCAGGGTGTTCACGACCCCGAGCACCGCGACGATGATCGCCAGGGCGAGCAGACCGTAGACGATGTTCAGCAGCTGGCCGATCTGGTCCTTCAGGTCCTGCTTGAAGTCGGCCTGATTCTGCACCTTGTACGTCGGGTACGCGTGGAGCGAGTCCTTCAGGGCGGCGTAGGCCTCCGTCTCCTTGCCCTCCTGCGCCTTGGCGAACATGATCATGTTCTGGGGCATCTTGTCGGCGGAGACGTACTGCTCGGCGGTCGTGATGTTGAGGTACATCGCGCCCTGGTCCACGGTCGTGTCGTCCGAGGTGATCGCGGCGACCTTCAGCTTCGCCGTGTCGCCCGCCTTGAACGCGACGGTGACCGTGTCACCGACCTTGATGCCGTGCTTGGTGGCGTAGTCGTCCCCGACCGACATGGCGTTCCTGCCGTACGCCGCGGACAGCTCACCGGCGACGGTCTCGCGCCGCAGGTCGCTCGGGTACGTCGGGTCGGCGGCGGTGACGTCCTCGTCCGTCGTCGAACCGTCGGGGTTGGTGAGCTTCGCGCCGAGAACCTTGTAGTTCGTGATGTGCTCGATGCCGGGAGCGGTCTTCAGCGCCTTCGCCGCCTGGGGCACGATCAGCTGACCGGGGCCGCCCTGCACGATGAAGTCCGCGCCCACCGACTTGTCCAGCTCGTCCGTGGCCGAGGCGACCATGGAGGAGCCCACCACCGACAGGCAGGCCACCAGGGCCAGGCCGATCATCAGGGCCGCACCGGTCGCACCGGTCCGGCGCGGGTTGCGCAGCGCGTTGCGCTCGGCCAGCCGGCCGACCGGGCCGAACAGCCGCAGGACGACGACACTGAGCGCCCGTACGACGACCCCGGCGAGCAGCGGGCCGATGACGATGAAGCCGATGAGGGTGAGGACCACGCCCAGGCCGAGGAAGAGGGAGCCGTCGCTCGCCTTGTCCGCCTGCGTCGTCGCCCACAGGGCCGCGCCGCCGGCGGCGGTGAGGACCAGGCCGATGCCGGCCCGGATCCAGCCCGACTTGGCGTCCGCCGGCGTTCCGGCGTCGCGCAGGGCGGCCATCGGGGAGACCTTGCCGGCCCGGCGGGCCGGGATGTACGCGGCGAGGACGGTCACGATGATGCCGAGCGCGAGACCGATCGCGGGGGTCGTCCAGGCGATGGTGAGGTCCTCGGTGGACAGCTCCATGCCCATGGCGCCCATGAGCTTCATCAGCCCGACGGCCAGACCGACACCGGCGCCGACGCCGAGGATCGATCCGACGATGCCGAGGAGCACCGCTTCGAGGAGCACGGACCGGTTGACCTGCTTGCGGCTGGAGCCGATGGCCCGCATCAGGCCGATCTCGCGGGTCCGCTGGGCGACCAGCATCGAGAAGGTGTTGACGATGAGGAAGATGCCGACGAGGAAGGCGATCCCGGCGAAGCCGAGCATCGCGTACTTCATCACGTCGAGGAAGGAGCCCATGGAGTCCTTGTTGGCCTCCGCGGCTTCCTTCTGGGTCTGCACCTTGTACGCGGTCGAACCGTCCAGCGCCGTGGCGACGTTCTGCTTCAACTGCGTGTCGCTGACGCCGGGTTCGGCGGTGATGGAGACATGGGTGAAGACGCCGGGGCTGCCGAGCAGCTTCTGCTGGGCGGTGGCCGTGTCGAGATAGACGATCGCCGCGCCCGGGTTGGTGACCTTGAAGGCGGCGATTCCGCTGATGTGCGCCCTGATGTCGCCGGTGACCGCGATGGTGCGCAGCTCGTCACCGATCTTCAGGTCGTGCTTGTCCGCGGTGTCGGCGTCGACCATGACCTCGGTCGGGCCGCGCGGTGCGTGGCCGGAGGTGATCTCCATGGAACGCAGCTCGTTCTGCGTCCAGTTGCCCGCCATCGTGGGGGCGCCGCTCTCGGAGCCCATGTTCTTGTTGTGGCTGTCGACGACCGTGACCGCCATGCTGACGACGGCACCCTCGGCCTTCTTCACCCCGTCGGCCTTCTCGACCTGGGCGACGACGGAGGCGGGCAGCGAATCGGGCTTGCCGTTCTCGGGGGTTTCGGCGACCTTCGCGCTCTTCGGGCTGACGGTGACATCGGCCGACGTCGCGGCGAAGAGCTTGTCGAAGGTGGTGTTCATCGTGTCGGTGAAGACGAGCGTCCCGCACACGAACGCCACCGACAGCAGGACGGCGACGGCGGAGAGCGCCATGCGTCCCTTGTGCGCGAAGAAGTTGCGCATCGAGGTCTTCCAGACGGTCATGACGTCCGCCCGCGCGCGTCGAAGTCCTTCATGCGGTCCAGCACCTGGTCGGCGGTGGGGTTGAGCATCTCGTCGACGATGCGTCCGTCCGCGAGGTACAGCACACGGTCGGCGTAGGAGGCGGCGACCGGGTCGTGGGTGACCATGACGATGGTCTGGCCCAGCTCGTCGACGGACTTGCGCAGGAAGTTCAGCACCTCGGCGCCGGCCCGGGAGTCCAGGTTCCCGGTCGGCTCGTCACCGAAGATGATCTCCGGCTGGGCGGCGAGTGCCCGTGCCACCGCGACGCGCTGCTGCTGACCGCCGGAGAGCTCGGTCGGACGGTGCTTGAGCCGCTCGGCGAGGCCGACGGTCTCGACGACCTGCCGCAGCCAGACGGCGTCCGGCTTGCGGCCCGCGATGTCCATCGGAAGCGTGATGTTCTCCAGCGCGTTGAGCGTCGGCAGAAGGTTGAACGCCTGGAAGATGAAGCCGATGCGGTCGCGGCGCAGCTGGGTGAGCTTCTTGTCCTTGAGCCCGGTGATCTCGGTCTCCGCGAGGTGGATCTGCCCCGAGGTCACGGTGTCCAGACCGGCGAGGCAGTGCATCAGCGTCGATTTGCCGGAGCCCGACGGGCCCATGATGGCCGTGAACTGGCCGCGGGCGATGTCGACGTCGACGTGGTCGAGTGCGACGACCCGGGTCTCACCGACCCCGTACGCCTTGACGACCTGCCGCGCTCGCGCAGCCACGGCCGTACGCCCTCCAGTGCCCCCGTGCCTGGGAATGGTTACAGCCGTTGTCACGGTTTTTCTCCTATGTCGGTCGGCGACGGACTGTCGCCGTCTGCTGTGAAGTCTGGTCGTTGGAGGGGGTCCGGCGCGCTGGTGCCCAGCGCAGTCTTCGGGTGGGGTTTTCCCCACCCCGCCCCCTGTGGTCTGCCTCAACCGCGGTGCATGACCACGCTACGGAGCGGGCAGGGCCCGGCACGTCCTCCGCCGGGAGGAACGGCCCCTCGGTAGAAGTAAGGAGCTACCCCTAGGGGACTGAGCCCCTGGGTGGAGAGGTGTCTCAGGGCTGCACCCGTGGGTCCGGACCGCCGGGTGGACCGGCAGGGCCCTGGCGGTGCGGTGCCTCAGGGCCTGCGGCCTGCTCCGGCGTGCCGTCCCGGGGCCAGCGCCGCACGCAGGGCCGGGGTGAGGACGGTGCGTGCCTCGGCCGGGGTGAGGGCGGCGGGGGTGGCGAGCGGGTTGAGGTAGCGGGTGTAGATCAGTCCGCCGAGGATCGTCACGACGGCGGTGGCACGGGCGGTCGCGTCCCGGCCGCCGAGAAATTCAACAAGGCGGGCCAGCAGTTCGCGTTCCAGGTACTCGCGGATCACGTCGGCGGCCTCGTCGCCCTGCGCGGTCAGCCGGCGGAAGTCGGCGTCCTCCCACAGGTCCGTCACCGCGTCGATCAGCCGGCCGGGAAGCGTAGCCGGGTCACCGCCGAGGACCTCCTCCACCGCCAGCGCGTTGGCGCACTGGAACTGCATCACGTCGGCGAACAGGCCCTTCTTCGAACCGAAGTGATACGCGATCAGCGCCGGGTCGACCCCGGCCTCCCCGGCCACCGCGCGCAGGGTGGTGGCCCGGTAGCCGCGCTCCAGGAACAGCGCACGGGCCACCGGGACGATCGACTCGCGGGTCGGCGGATTGCCGCGGGGGCGGCCCCGGGTGCGGGCTGAGGCGGGGGCGGCGTTATTCATCAGCGTTGAGCCTGCGTTTCGTGATCGGCACAGTCAAGGGCGTTCCGGCCACCACACAAAGGACCATCGTCACCATGCGTATCGCAGTCTTCGGCGCCAACGGAGCGACCGGCAGCCACCTCACCGAACAGGCCCTCGCCGCCGGTCACCAGGTCGTCGCCGTGACCCGCCGCCCCGGCTCCCTGCCCGAACGGCCCGGCCTCACCGTGGCCGTCGCCGATGCCACCGATCCGGCGGCCGTCGACGCCGCGATCGGCGGCACGGACGCCGTGCTCTCCGCGCTGGGCGCACGCTTCAGCAAGGAGAGCATCAGCACGTACTCGGCAAGCGCCACAGCCATCACCGAAGCCATGGCTCACCACGGCATCAAGCGGCTCCTGGCCATCAGTTCCAGCATCGCCGACCCCGACTGGCAACCCACCGGCGCACACTTCTTCAACCACGTGCTCGACCCGCTGGTGAACCGCCGCCTCGGCCGCACCCTCCACGAGGACATGCGCCGCATGGAGGACGTGATCCGCGGAACCGGCCTCGACTGGACTCTCGTACGGCCGTCAGGCCTCTTCGAGCACCCCGCCGTCACGGACTACCGCACCGAGCGGACCAGCGCCGACGGCGTCTTCACCGCCCGTGCGGACCTCGCCGCGAGCATGCTGCGCGAGCTGACGGAGCGGCGCTACGTCCGTGCGGCCATGGGCGTCATCACCACCGCCGTGAAGCCGAACATCGCCAAGCTGATCTGGAACGAGGCGGTGAAGAAGAAGTGAGCCCGACTGCCATTGAACTCTCCACAGCTGCCCGGGAGTTCCTTGTGCTCCCCCGCACGGCCGCCTTCACCACGCTGCGCCCCGACAACACCCCGCACGTCGCCCCCGTCCGCTTCACCTTCGACGCGTCCAGCGGTCTGGTCCGGGTGACCACCAGGGCGGGAGCCCGCAAGGCCCGCAACGTGTCGGCAGGTGGCGTGGCGGCCCATGTCGCACTCTGCCAGGCGGACGGCTTCCGCTGGATCACCGTCGAGGGCCGGGCCACGGTCAGCGACGACCCCGCGCGCCTGGCCGAGGCGGTCGACCGCTACACCGCCCGCTACCGCGCGGCCCCACCCACTCCGCCGGACCTGGTCGTCGTCGAGATCGCCGTCGACCGCGTACTGAGCCTCGGTCTCTGACCCCGCACCGCGTGGATCCCGCACCGCATACGCCCCGTGCGGAACGAATCTCCACTACAGAGCGCGCACTTCGTCCAGGCGTGCGGCCTCCGCCTCGCTCAGCTCGATCTCCGCGGCTCCGGCCGAGTCCTGGATCGATGCCGGGCGACTGGCTCCCGGCACGGGAATGACCGCCGGGGATCGGGCCAACAACCATGCCAGGACGACTCGTTGCGGACTGACCCCGCGCTCGGCCGCGATGTCGTGGAAGGCGGTGCCCGCGGAGGTCGGCCCGGGAGGGCCGTCGAGTGAGCTGCGGGTGATGCCGCCCAGCGGACTCCACGGCAGGAAGGCGAGGCCCAGTCGCTCACTCAGCCGGAGCTCCGGCTCGCTGCCGCGTACTGCGGGCGAGTACCGGTTCTGTACGGAGACCAGACCGTCGCCGAGGATCGTGTGCGCCTCGCGGATCTGGCCGGTGGTCACGTTGGAGATGCCGGCGGCCCGGATCGTGCCGGCGTCGAGCAGGTCGCGCAGCGCGCCGACGGAGTCGGCCCAGGGCACGGCCAGGTCCGGCTTGTGCAGCTGGAAGAGACCGAGTGACTCACCACCCAGGCGCCGGGCGGAGTCCTGGGCGGCACGCTTGAGATGCTCGGGGGTTCCGGTGACCGTCCAGCTGCCGTCGCCGGGCCGTCCGCGGCCGCCCTTGGTGGCGACCAGGACGCCGGAGGTGTCGCCGCGGTAGCTCCGCAGCGCGCGGGCGACGAGAAGTTCGTTGTGGCCTCTCTCGCCGGCATGCCAGTGGTAGCTGTCAGCGGTGTCGATGAGGGTGACGCCCGCGTCGAGGGCGGCGTGGACGGTGGCGATGGCCCGTTGTTCGTCCGGGCGCCCCTCGATGGAGAGCGGCATGGCACCCAGGCCGATGGCGCCGACCGTGCTGTCTCCGATGGTGCGTTGTCGCATGACGGGTGTGCTCCTCAGACCGCAGGGGTGGTGGCCGCGGTGACGGACTCGGCGGCAGCGCCGGGCAGCCAGTCGGCGGTGCGCGAGAAGACGAAGCCCAGCGCCTTCGCGCGGTCGTTGCTCATGGCGTAGTGCCGGTCGACGGAGAACGGGGCAGCCGGCTCGCCTGCGGCGACGGTCCGGTACACGGGCTGCCGGCCGGTTTCGGCGGCGATGACGGCGGCCACGTCGCGTACGTCGAGCAGTCCGTCGGAGCAGGCGTTCAGCGGGCCGGTGAAGCCGGTGGCCGTCGCCGCCCACCGGAGCAGGTCCGCCAGCTCCTCGTAGTGGATGAACACCGTGGGCAGCGCCCGCGCGTGCACGACGATCTCCGCGCCCCGGGCGAGGCGCTCGACGTGGTGGGCCAGGCGGCCGGTGAACTCCTGGGCGCCGCCGCCGAGTACGTGGGCGCTGCGTACGGAGGCGAACGCGAACCGGCCGTCGCGGGTGAAGACGGCCTCCGCCTGGCGCTTGCCCTCGGCGTAGTGGGCCTCCAGGTAGGTCTCGTCGTGCCAGGGCAGGTCGGTCCGCACGGTCCAGGCTGCCGGGTCGACGTGTTCCTCCGGCACCGGGGTGTTCTGCGCATGGGCGGGCAGGGCTGCGGTTGCCGGGTCGTAGACCTCGATGGTGGACGTCATGACGTACCGCCGGGTGCGGCCGCGGAAGGCGCGGACGGCGATCGCTGCCTGCACCGGCGTGTAGCAGACCTGGTCGACGACCACATCGAAGGTGCGCGTGCCGAGCGCGGCGGTGAGGGCGGCCTCGTCGTCGCGGTCGGCGACGAGGTGCTCGACGCCCGGGGGCGGCGGGGTGGAGCCGCGGTTGATGACCGTGACCTGATGCCCGGCGGCGTGCAGCCGCTGAACCAGGAGCTTTCCGAAGTACCGGCTACCGCCGATGACGCAGATCCTTTGCATGCCCCCATCCTGAGGACGTACGGTCACCAGCAGAAGTGCTCACTTACTGGTCACGCGTTAAGGGAAACTGTTGATCGATGTGCAGCGGCTCCGTGTCCTGCGGGCGGTGGCGGAGCACGGCAGCTTCAACAGGGCGGCGGCAGCCCTGCACCTCACCGCCTCGGCCGTCTCGCAGCACGTGGCCGCCCTGGAGCGCGGCCTCGGCTCCCAGGTCGTCACGCGCAGCACGCGCGGGGTCAGCCTCACCCCGGCCGGCCGGATCATGGTCGGTGCGGCCGAGTCGGTGGCCGCCGAGATCGAGCACGCACGGCAGCAGGTCGCCGAGCTCGGCACGGGCCGGGTCCAGCTCACCGTCGCCACGTTCACCAGCGGTGGCAGGCTGTTGCTCCCCGGCGCCTTCACCGAGCTGACGGCTTCGCACCCCGAACTCGTCGTCCATATACGGGAGTTCGAGCCCGAGGACAGCCTGCCCCTGGTCCGCCAGGGCGCCGTGGACGTCGCGCTCGCCTACCACTTCGACGGCCCGCTGCCCGGGCAGCCGGGCAGCGGCCCCGCCCTGGAGTGGACCGCACTCATGGACGACCCGCTGCACGTGGTCCTGCCCGAGGCGCATCGTCTGGCCGGCTGCGAGGTACTCGACCTGGCCGAGCTGGCTGCCGAACCCTGGGTGCTCGGCTGCCTCAAGACCGAGGCGTACCTGCGTCGTTACGCCGAGAGAGCGGGCTTCGATCCCGAGGTACGCGGCACGACGACCGACTACTTCTTCGCCCGTTCGCTGGTCGCCGCGGGGATGGGAGTCTCGCTGATCCCTTCCATCGCGCTGACACCGCAGGTGCCGGGCCTGCGCACCGTCCCGGTCAGGCCGCCGGCGCCGGCCCGGCACATCGGCGTGGCCACTACCGGCCACCGCCGCGCCCATGCCGAGGTGGCGGCTCTGGTGCGGGCCCTCCGGAGGCAGGCAGCGGAGCCCGCCGAGCACTGAACAGCGGGAAGCGTTCCGGGCAGCCCTGCCGGGGACCGGCTGCGGCTACTCCGGCAGCCTGGCCCAGAAGTGGTCGACGATCTCCTCGACGTAGCGTCGCCCGTCCTCGCCGGAAGCGGTGCTGCCACTGGCCCGGCTCAGGGTGGCCGCCATGAGGGCCTGGTACTCGTGGTACATGGAGTCCAGCGGCTCGTGCAGCTGTTTGCGGTCCACGGAGACTAGCTTGGCGATGGCGCGCACATGCGCCTGCCAGCGGGTGCTGACGGCTTCGGTGAGCAGACGGGCGAGTTCGTCCTCGTGCCCGGTGACGGCGACGTGGTCGCGCGGGGGGAGGCGGAGCAGGTTGCCGAGTTTCGCGGACTGCCTCTGGTCACCGGTCCACTGGCCGGTCTCCTCCATACGGACGTAGGCACCCAGAGGGAGGCCCGTACCGCGAGCGACATCCTCGGCCGATATCCCGCAGGCGACACGGTGCTCGCGCAAGGTGCGCGGGTGCCCCATGATCTCGCTGGGGTGACACCACAACGCACCCGCCAGCGCCGCGAGTTCATGCGGATCGGGCAGGGCCGTGCCACGTTCCCACGCCGCTATGTGTTCCGGGGTGACGTGGGCCGTCCCGAAGGAGGCCCTCATTGCGTAAGCGACGTGGCCGTGAGCCATCCCGAGCTTCTCACGCAGGGCTCGGGCAGCGCGCGCATTGAAAGGGGGTGGAGGGTGCACGCACAGAACGTATGGGCATCGTCACCAGAAAATCCACGTCCGCTGTCGCCTGAATCACGGTTTGACTCATTAGATCACCGGCGATTCCGTAGGAACCGACAGTCGGATTCGGGTCAGCAACAACGGTATGTCGTAAGGCTCTTGAGGGTGCGGCCATGGCACGTATGATCCGCTCGCAAGGCGCCGCACGTGTGTTCGCACAACTGCCTGACACCTATGCCGGGCGGTAGCGGCTCCCCCTTCCCCCTTGTCCGTTGCAGGCCCAGGAGACGTATCCATGCAACCCAGCAAGACCAGCCCGGCCGCCATACCGCCGACCAGATCCGGTGACAGCGCCCTCGACCGGTTCTTCCGCATCACCGAACGCGGATCGACCTATGGCCGGGAAGTTCGCGGTGGCTTCGCCACCTTCTTCACCATGGCCTACATCCTCGTGCTCAACCCGATCATTCTCGGCGGCGCGAAGGACAAGTTCGGCGAGCAGCTGGACACGGTTCAGCTGGTGACCGCCACCGCCCTCGTGGCTGCGGTGATGACCCTGATCATGGGCGTAGGCGGCAACCTGCCGCTCGCCCTGGCAGCGGGGCTGGGCATCAACGCTGTCGTCGCGTACCAGGTCGCCCCCCTCATGGCCTGGGACGACGCGATGGGCCTCATCGTGCTCGAGGGTCTGCTGATCTGCATCCTCGTGGCGTCCGGCCTGCGCGAAGCGATCATGCACGCCATCCCACAGGCTCTCAAACAAGCCATCAGTGTCGGCATCGGCCTGTTCATCGCGTTCATCGGTTTCGTCGACGCCGGGTTCGTCACCCGCATTCCGGACGCCGCGAACACCACCGTTCCCGTCCAGCTCGGCACCGGCACCCTCGCGGGCTGGCCCATGCTCGTCTTCTGCCTCGGCGTGATCATGACGATCGTCCTCCTCGCCCGCAAGGTCAAGGGCGCCATCCTCATCAGCATCGTCGTGATGACCGTGCTCTCCATCGTCATCAACTCGCTCGCCGACGTGAAGTCCTGGGGTCTGACCGTCCCCTCCATGCCCGACAAGCCCGTCGCCGCACCCGACTTCGGGCTGCTCGGCCATTTCGACCTGCTGGGCTCGTTCGGTGAGATCAGCGTCCTGACCGTCATCCTGCTCATCTTCACGCTCATCCTGTCGGACTTCTTCGACACGATGGGCACCGTCGTCGGCGTCACCGCCGAAGCCGGACTCCTCGACGAGCGGGGACAGGTGCCGGGCCTCGGCCGGGTCCTGCTCATCGACGGTGCGGCAGCGGTCGCCGGTGGTGCCGCGTCCTCGTCGTCCGCCACCACCTATGTCGAGTCCGCCGCAGGTGTCGGTGAAGGCGCCCGTACCGGCTTCGCCAACCTCGTCACGGGCGGCATGTTCGCCCTGGCCCTCTTCTTCGCCCCGGTCCTGACCATCGTGCCCATGCAGGCCGCATCGCCCGCACTCGTCGCGGTCGGGTTCCTGATGATGACCCAGGTCAAGCACATCGACTGGGACCGCTACGACCTCGCCATCCCGGCGTTCCTCACCATCACCGTCATGCCGTTGACCTACTCCATCACCAACGGCATCGGCGCCGGTTTCGTCACCTACGTCATCATCAAGGCATGCCTGGGCAAGGCCCGTGAAGTCCACTGGCTGCTCTGGGGCACCGCGACGCTCTTCCTCATCTACTTCGCGATCGACCCGCTGCAACAGATCCTCGACCTCAAGTAGTACGAAGGCCGTCCAGCGCGAAGACCGTTGCCGAAGCGGTCCCCCGGGTGCGAACAGCACCACCCCGGGAGACCCGCCTCGCCGGCCATCACGCAGAACTGCCCGGCTCCGGGCCCCTTGTCGGGGACGGAGCCGGGCAGTTCTGCTGAGGCGGGGAAGGCGGGGCCGGAGCCGGGCTGTCCGGCTTCGACGGGGCCGCGGGCCGGGTCAGCCCTTGGCCGCGGCCACCTCCGGCGAGGCGGTCTCGTCAGCCGTCTCACCGGCAATGGCGGACGCGCGGACGGCCGGGATGAACGCCGAGATCAGCACGGCGACGAGGGCGACACCGCAGCCGAACATCAGGCCGGTACGGAACCCCGCCTCGGAGGTGAAGCTGTAGCCGGCCGTCTCCGTGGTCATCTGCGCGAGGACCGCGCCGATCACGGCGGCACCGATGGACGTGCCGAGCGCGCGCATGAGGGTGTTGAACCCGTTGGCGGCGGCCGTCTCGGATGCCGGGACGGAACTCATGATCAGGGCGGGCATCGCACCGTAGGCGAGGCCGACACCGCTGCTGCTGACCATGAGGAACAGCATCAGGCCCCAGGCGGAGCCCATGAGGAGAATGCCCAGGCCATAGGCCGCGGCGATGACCAGCACACCGCTGATCAGCGTGAACTTCGGACCGCGTGCGTCGGTGAGCTTTCCGCCGAACGGGGAGACGATCATCATCATGATGCCGCCGGGGGCCATCCACAGACCCGCCTGGAGCATCGACTGGCCCAGGCCGTAGCCGGTCGCCTCGGGGAACTGCAGCAGCTGCGGCGCGATCAGCATGCCGGCGTACATGCCGAAGCCGACGAAGAGCGACGCGAGGTTGGTGATGAGCACGCGGGGGCGGGCCGTGGTGCGCAGGTCGACCAGCGGGTCCTTGGTCCGCAGCTCCCAGAAACCCCAGCCGATGAGCACCACGACGGAGGCGACGAACAGGCCGACCGTCGTCGCGGAGGCCCAGCCCCACTCGGCGCCCTTGGAGACGGCGAGGAGCAGGCAGACCAGACCGACGGCCAGGCCGAGGGCACCGGGCACGTCGAAACGCTGCCCCTTGGCGGCGGCCGGGACGTCCGGGATCAGGAACCAGACCAGCGCGGAGATCGCGAGGGCCAGCACGGCGGAGCCCCAGAACAGCACCCGCCAGTTCGCGTACTGGGCGACCGCCGAAGCGATCGGCAGGCCGAGGGCGCCGCCGATCCCGAGGGAGGCACTGACCAGGGCGATGGAGGAACTCAGCTTCTCCCTCGGCACCACGTCACGCAGCAGGGCGATACCGAGCGGCACCATGCCCATGCCCATGCCCTGCAGACCACGCCCGACGATCATGGGAATGACGGTGGACGAGAGCGCGCAGACCACCGAGCCGACGAACAGCGGCACCGAGCACACGAGCAGCATCCGGCGCTTGCCCAGCAGGTCGCCCAGCCGCCCGGAGACCGGGACGCACACCGCCGAGACCAGCAGGGTGACCGTGATCACCCAGGCGGCGTTGGAGGAGTTCGTGTCGAGGAGCTTCGGCAGTTCGGCGATGAGCGGCGTGACCAGGGTCTGCATGACCGCCGCCACGGTGCCGGCGAAGGCGAGCGTGGCGACCACGCCGCCCGATCTGGCTGTCGGCTGGGGGGCATCCATGAGGAGAGACTCCTTGGGGGTCGTGGTCCCGTCTACCGGGACAGCGACGTGCATCGTACATGTCCGATGTGTCATACACACCATGTGTCCAGTGCACACCACGTGAGAGCATGGGCCGCCGCTCAGAACCCGACGCGCGACCGATCCCGGCGCAGAAGCAGGAGGCCGCAGACATGCCGAGACCCACCGAAGAAGTGGAGTACGAGCAGATGCTGCTCGGCCGCCACAGCCTCGCCGACCACCGGGGCGGACGCCACAAGTACGCCCTCCTGGACCGGAGCGCCTACATCCTGCTGAGCCGCCTCCGCGTCCAGGGCCCCATGTCCAACGGCGAACTGAGCGACGCCTTCGGCCTCGACGCCTCCACCCTCAACCGCCAGACCGCCGCCGTGACCCGCGCCGGACTGGCGGAACGCATCGCCGACCCCGACGGCGGCATGGCCCGCAAGTTCCGCATCACCGACCAGGGCGCCGAGCTCCTCGACGCAGAACGCGAGCGTGTCGTCCAGTCCCTGGACCAGGTCATGAACGACTGGCCGGACGACGACATCGCCGCCTTCGCCGGCTACCTCAAGCGCTTCAACAGCAGCATCGAGCAACTCTCCAAGCGCCCCTGGCCGCGCCCCTGACCCGGCCCCGCACGCGAGCCCCCGCCGACGGCGGGGCGGGCGCGGGGGCGACAACCACTCGGCGCGAGGACCCTCAGTCCTCCGCCGGAGCCACCCGCCCGGTCAGCGCCGCCAGCGAGTTACGCACGTGCGCCATGTGCGCCTGCACGTCCTCGCGCCCCTCCTCGTGCTCGCGCAGGATCCGCTCCGTCTCCCGCACCACCCGCTCCTCGCGCACCCGGGCCTCCGCGATCAGCTCCGCCCCCTGCGCCTCCGCGTCCTCCTGGCCGTGCCGCGCGGCCTCCTCGGCCTCGGCCAGCGCACGCCGCGCCCCGGCCAGCCCGGCCTCCGCCCGCTCCGTCGACTCCACGTGGTCCGCCGACTGCGCCGCCTCGGCATCCGCCAGCTCCTGCCCGGCGGTCTTCCAGCGATCGGCGTGCTCCTGCTCCTGATGGGCCAGCACACTCGCCGTACGGCTGCGGGTCACCTCCATCGCGGCCTCCGCCTCCTCGCGCACCTGCGCCGCCTCAAGCCGGGCCGCGGCCAGCGCCTCACCGGCCGCACCCTCGGCAGCGGCCAGCACCTTCTCGGCATGGCCCGTCGCGGCCGACCGCATCGCCTCCGCATCGACCCTGGCCGACTCGCGCAGGGCCCGCGCCGCCGCGTCCACCTCGTCCCGCAGCGCCTGCGACTCCTCCTGGGCCGCGGCCACGACCGTCTCCGCCTCACCCTCGGCAAGCGCCAGGATCTGCTGCGCCCGCTCCCCCAACGACGCGTAGTCCTGCGGGGCCAGCGCGGCGACGGCCTCGTCCAGCCTGGCCGACTCGGCCACCAGCCGCTCCGCAAGCGCCGTCAGCGCGGCCACCTGCTCCAGCGCCCCGTCCCGCTCCGCCGACAGGGTGGCCACCGTCCGGTCCACCTGCTCCGGGCGGTAACCACGTCCGCGTACGCCGACGAAGCCGTGCGCGGACACCGGTGCAGAACTCATCCTTGACGCCTCTTTCCGACTACCGACCATCGAGCAATACGTCAAGGATGCGGCAATTGGCCCGGAAGTCGGAATCGATTCGATGCTTTCCGGACGGAAGCGACAGGCATCACAGGTCACAGAAGGGGTGTGGCGCCCCTCCCCCGCAGGGAAGAGGCGCCACACCCCGGCACCACCGCGCAGACCGGCCCGTCAGATCAGCCCGTCCCACATCTGCTCCAGCAGCACCGACCACCAGCTCTCCGGCGACGCCAGGGCCGCCGGGTCCAAGGCCACCAGCTGGGCCTGGAAGTCGACCGTCCAGCGACCCGCCTGCTCAGGATTCAACCCGAACCGCAGCCGCCACATCCGGCCGAGCAACGCCATGCAACGCGCGAACTCCGGCAGCCCCGTGTTCACGAACTGCGGCGCCACCGACTGCCCGCCCGGACCCGCCTCCACCGGCACGGCCACGATGTTCGCCGTCCCGTACTGCACACAGATCGCCCGGCCGAAGTCCGAACCCATCACCAGATACGACCCCGCGTCAGGAGCCGCCTGCACCTGCCGCTGCGCGGCCAGCTCCGCCAGCGTCGGCACCACGGGCTGACCCGGCTGCGCCCAGAAGAAGGGCCCGAAGTCGGCCGGCAGTCCCGCCCACACCAGCGTCCGCGCCACGATCTCCGGCACACCCTGCCGGGACACGGCACGCTGATCGAAGCGCAGCACCCCCTGCGGGCCGAACGTCTGGAGCATCTCCTCCGCAATGGCCTCCGGCGCCACCTGCATCGCGGGCGGCACCTGCGGCAGCGGAGCCCGCACCGGCGCCGGACGCGCCGGACCGTCCGCGACCTGGTGCAGCTCCCCCTGATGCGTGAGCAGATGCTGCATGCCCTGCTGCCGGCTCGCGTGATCCGTGCCGTAGGGAGCGACGCTCGTGATCCGTACCTGCGGCCACGTCTCGCGGATCATCCGCGCGCAGTAACCACCCGGCAGCTCGCACGACTCCAGCTCCGTGTGCAGCTCGATGACCTGCTGCGGCGGCACGTTCATGGCCCGCAGCTCGTGCAGCATCTGCCACTCGGGGTGCGGAGTGCCCGGCGCCGAACGACGGATCAGCTGCTGTTCGCTGCCGTCCGGTCCGCGGTAGCGCAGCACGGCCTGGTAGCCGGGACCGACGGTCGGCTGACCGGCCGGCGCCTGCGCAGAGCCGTACGCCGGCGGCGGGGTGTGACCCGGCGGCGGTACGGGACCGGGGGCCCCGCCCAGCGAACCGCCCTGACCCATCGGCACCCCCGGCGGACCGGGCGGACCGGGCGGACCGGGCGGACCCGGCGGCCGCGGAGCCGACGGCCCGACCATGCCCGGCTCGGCGAACATCGTCGCGGCATGGTGCACGTTGCCACCACCGGGCGGCGGCGTGGAACCGGGCGGCGGCGGAGGCGCCGGAGGCTGCGGCGCACCGGGAACCCCGGGCGGCCGCGGAGCCGACGGCCCGACCATGCCCGGCTCGGCGAACATCGTCGCCGCGTGGTGCACGTTGCCACCACCGGGCGGCGGCGTGGAACCGGGCGGCGCCGGGGGCGCCGGAGGCTGCGGCGCACCGGGCGGGCCCAGCTGCGACACGAGCTGCGTCGGCACGTACCCACCCGCCGGAGCACCCGGCGTACCCGGCCCCGACGGCGGCGGCAGCGGCGCACCGCCCGGCCGGGCGCCCGGAGTGCCCGGGGCACCGGGCGGCGGCGGAGTCGTCGAGCCGCCACCACGCGCGCCGCGCGGCGGAACGACCGCCTTGCTGGTCGCCTCGTCCGAGATGTCACCGGCACGAGGGCCCGGACCGGCGGCACGGTTCGGCGCGGGACTGCCCGGCACCGGAGCCGGCGGCGGAGCGCCGGGACCGCCGTGAACCGGCGCGGGCGGGGCCGAAGGGCCGCCCCGCGGGGGCAGACCCGGGGCGATCGCCGTCGGAGGCAGCCCGCTGCCGCCCGACATCAGTGCGGTCGGTGCGTCGGCCGGCACCACCCGGGGCGGCGCGCCCTCGTCGTCCGCACCCGAGAGCGGCGGCGCGAACACGGTGGCGGGCAGCCCCACCTCACCCTCGTCGGAACCCGCATTCGTGTCGGTACCCGCCCACGGAGTAGCCCCGACGGGCGGCTGCGGCGCGGACGCCCGCCCGTCCGAAGCAGCGGTCGGCTCGTACGGAACCGGCCCGCCCTGCGCGGAAGGAGAAGGGGAAGGAGAAGGGGACGGGGCCGCGGGCGGAGACACCTGACCCGCCGCTTCCGCCCGCCGGTCCGGGATGCCCAGCTTGTCCGCCGCCTCCTGGAGCCACTCCGGCGGGCTCAACAGGAACGACGTCTGATTCAGATCGATACGCTGCGGCGGCTCGGGGGCCGGCGGCGCACCGTCCGACGACCCGTACTCCTCCTCGTACCGCCGGATCACCTCACCCACCGGCAGCCCCGGCCACAACGTCGCCTCGCCACTGTCCCGGGCGATCACCAGCCGCTGCCGGCCACCGTCCGACACCGGGCCCTCGGCACGGTCCTCGGCCCACACCACGAAGCCCAGCTCGAACTCGCGCACCCGCACCTCCCGGTGCTGGTACCCGGGAACGTCACCGTTGACCCACTCGTCCGCGCGCTCCTGCGCCTGCGCAAAGGTCACCATCGCGCTCACCCCTCCACCGGGACGGCGCGCGCGAAGCCGCCGTCCACCATCAGGTTCGCCACCGTCTCCAGCTCGGGCGGATTGCCCGCGAGGCGCTGGAGGAACGCGTCGAAATCAGCGCCGCACGGCAGCAGCAGCCGGTCCACCCGCTCCTGCACGCTCCAGCCGTCCTGGTCACGCGCGTCGTCGTACGCACAGAACCAGACCGAACCGATGCCATCCCCCCGGACCTTCACCGCGAGAATGCCGCCCTGAACGAAACCGACCCCGAGGTAGTCCTTGGTCAGATGGTCCCGCAGGCACTTGTTCACGTACACCAGGTCGTTCACCCCGGCTTCCTCACGCACCGTGAAGAACGGCTGGTCGACCAGAAGACCGAGCTCCGCGTCCAGGGCCGTACCCACCGGAGCCGAACCGCCCGCCGCCTTCAGGAACGAGCGGTACGCACCCGGCAGCCGGTAGCCGAGGTCCTCCTCGACGCCCTGGATCTGCTGCTCGCTCACCGCCACGGCGCCCTTCGGCAACCGGAAGTGCGCGGGCCGGGTCTCCTGCAGTGGACGCGTGCCCCGCTTGTTCTGGTCCACCGCGGTCGTCGCCAGGCCGCCGTGATGCCGCAGCAACGCCTTCACCTCGACCGGAACCAGCTCCATCCGCCGGCTGCCCGGCACGTGATGCCAGGTCCAGCCGTGCGGAGTGGCCACCGCGGGAATCGTGCCCCACAGTTCGTGCCCGCTCGCCGCCAGCGCCGCGTTCGCCGACACGTAGTCCGTGAGCCGCAGCTCGTCCACACCGAAGCCCTGCGGAGGTTCTGCGATCTCCGCGGCGGCGCGCGCGTACGGCGCGAAGTCCGGACAGCCGTTCCCGTCCATGCGCACACCTCTGGGGTGGCGGGACGCCCGGACCGGATCCGGGAAGTGCACGAGCTGCCCGGCGTAGGCCGCGTTCGGTGGCGCGGCTTGCTGCCCGAGCCGACCTGTCGTCATGGCGGTTGCCCCCTGCTGCGTCTGGCTGATGAGGACCGACCTGCCCACGGGGGCGGTCCAGGCACAGCCTATGCGGTGAGCCCGTAACAGACCCCGCCCCTCCGCCTCACGACCACTTCCGTCACCAACCGTCACAACGGGGTGACGGACGGGCGACGAACAGGCCACTGAATCGCGACACGCAGACACGTTTCACCGACCCAGCTTTCACAGGACCCGACACATTTGGCAGGCTGTCACCCGCATACACGGGGGCGTGCACATTCGGCAGCAGCCGCTGCGGGCACGGGAGGGACACAGCACCATGCACACCGCACACTCCGCACAGACCGTCACCACCGGGGACCCACGACTCAGCTGGAGCAGCGACGAGACCGGCCGCCCACCCCGGCTGGCCCACCGCCGCGACGGCATCCTGCCCGCGGTGGCCGCAGCGCTGTCCGTACGCGGCGAAACCCTCACCTGCACCGCGGGCAAGGGCGACCAGCCACCGGTACTCCACCACCTCGTCCAGGACTTCCTCGACACCCTCCCGAGCGGACAACGCGAACGGTTCACCGGCCGCTGCCCCGAAGCCATACTGCTCTCCCGGCACCTCACCGCCGCCGAGACCGGCCGCTCCAAGCGCGCCCAGCGCAAGCCCCTCACCAACGGCGAGGCCCGGCGCGCGCTCAAGCACGCCCGGCTCACCGCACGCCGCATCCGCGAGGACGGCGACCCCCTCCACGGCAGCTACGCAGCTCCCTGCCGCTCCTGCTCCGTCATGCTCGCCCACTTCGGCGTACGTCCCGTCGACCTCACCACGACCGGAACGGCGACCACCGCCGAGAAGGGCTGACCACGCCCCCATGCGCGACCGAACCGACCTACCCGCACAGACAGGCCCGGCCGACCAGGACCGCCACAGCTCCACCCGCTTCCCCGTCGCGGTCGACGCCGCCCTGCGCGCCGCCGGCTGGCAGCCCGGCCGCTGGGACATCCGCCAGGCCGAGGAGTGGGCCGACGCCCTGCGCTCCCACGCCTCACCCGCCGGACACCAGCACGCCGTCTTCCCCGCCGCGGTGGAGGCCTGGGCCGAATTCGGCGGACTGCACATCACCGCCACCGCACCGGGCCGGCAGATCGCTCCGGCGTCGGTACGGATCGACCCGCTGCGCGGACTCCACCTGGCCCGGACCCTGGGAGACCTCGGACGCGCCCTGGAAACGGAAGTCGCGCCCCTGGGCGAAGAAGGGGACGGACAGGCCGTACTCGCCATCGACGCGGACGGACGGGTCTACAGCATCGACCACACCGGCGACTGGTACCTCGGGCCGGACATCGACGGCGCCCTCGCCACACTCGTCACCGGCATCCAGCCGGAACGCCTGGTCTCGGGCTGACGCCCGGTCCCGGGCCGAGGACGCGGCGCCGCTACGCGGCGCCGGCGTCCGGCAGGACCGCCGACACCCGGAAGCCACCCGCATCCGTCGGGCCTGACACGAAGACGCCCCCCAGCCCCAGCACACGTTCCCGCATGCCGAGCAGCCCGTTGCCCCCGCTGGGCAGCCCCGCATCCGCCGTGGCCGCGTCCGACGGGCCGTTCTCCACCTGCATGGCGACCTCGGAGGCCCGGTGCGCCAGCCGCACCCACGTCTTCGCGCCCGCCGCGTGCTTGTGCACGTTCGTCAGGGCCTCCTGCACCACCCGGTACGCCGTCTGCTCGACCTCGGGCGCGTACGCACGCGCATCCCCCTCCACCGACAGTTCCACCGTCATCCCCGCCGCCCGCGACTCCCCCACCAGGGTCTCCATCTCGTCCAGCCGCGGTCCGTCCTCCGTCGCCGCCGGCACCGCACGGCCCACGGAAGCGAGCGGCACCTTCGTCACCCGCGCCATCATCGGATCCCCGGTACGCAGCACACCGAGCATCTCGCGCAGCTCCGTCAACGCCTGTCGCCCCATGTCACCCACCAGCGCCGCGTTGCGCACCGCCTTCGCCGGATCCTTCGGCGCCACCGCCTGCAGAGCCGCCGCGTGGACCACCATCAGGCTCACCCGGTGCGCGACCACGTCGTGCATCTCACGGGCGATCCGGTTCCGCTCCTCCGTACGCGCCCACTCCGCCCGCTCCTCCGCCCGGTCGGCGAGCAGCGACAGCTCCCGCTCCAGCGAGTCCGCCCGCTCCCGCAGGCTCTCCATCAGCCGGCGCCGCGCCCCTATGTAGAGGCCGAACAGCACCGGCGGCGCGGTCAGGCCCACCGCCATGAAGAGGGACAGCATCGGGACGTACCAGTCGCCGGGACCGAAGTCCGCGTTGGCGTTCACGCCCTGCCGCAGACGCACGTACGTGACGATGAACGTCCCCACGAGCGACATGCTCATGAGTACGGCGGTGATCCGGCGCGGCACATCGGACGCGGCCAGCGTGTAGAGGCCGACCAGGCCCATCAGGAAGCCCATCTCGGCCGGCGTCGTCGCGATCGACACGAGCACCACGGCGATGGGCCACTTCCGCCGTACCAGCAGCACGGCCCCGGCGAACAGCCCGAACATCACCCCCAGCGGCACCGGCAGCCCGGTGTCCCCTGCGAAATCCACCCCTTCCAGCGCACACTCCAGCGCCGATACCAGCGCCAGTCCCACATCCAGTGCGACACTCCGTCGCCGTTCCCACCACCAGTAGCCGCGGGTGGTCGGTCCCGCCGCTTCCCGGTCTGCCCCCGTTGCGGTCATGGCATCCAGCGTACGGGCGGGTGCACCTCATTTTCGGGTGACCTGCACAGCACGTCGCGCCGTCGAACGGATTCGAATGAGCGGTGGTTCGTCCCGGCGAAAGGACAGACCTATACCGTCGCGTCGAAGGCCGGTGGTACGGCATAGTGTTGGGTGCCGATCCGGCGACCTGACGCAATGTCCGGTTAGTTCGCCTTTGTTCCCCCATGGTGTAATTGGCAGCACAGTAGCTTTTGGTGCTATTTGTCCGGGTTCGAGTCCTGGTGGGGGAGCCTCTCGTCGCGGGCCCCGACCTCACCGGTCGGGGCCCGCACCCATGTCCGGCACAGCACCCCCCGGTATCCTGCGGATGTCCACCACCCGAAGCCGAAGGGCATATCCGTGAGCTCCGTACGCCCGGCAGCCGTCGTCGTCCTCGCAGCGGGTGAGGGCACCCGCATGAAGTCGAAGACCCCCAAGGTCCTGCACGAGATCTCCGGGCGCTCGCTCGTCGGACACGTCGTCGCAGCCTCCCGCGAGCTGGACCCGCAGCACCTCGTCGTGGTCGTCGGCCACGCGAGCGAGCAGGTCACCGCCCACCTCACCGCAGCGGACGCCCAGGTGCGCACCGCCTACCAGGCTGAGCAGAAGGGCACCGGGAACGCGGTACGTGTCGGGCTCGACGAGCTGGGCGGGACCGTCGAGGGCACCGTGATCGTCGTCTGCGGCGACACCCCGCTGCTGTCCGGCGGGACGCTCGCCGCGCTCGCCGCCACCCACGCCGCCGACGCCAACGCCGTCACCGTGCTCAGCGCGGAGGTCCCCGACGCGACCGGCTACGGCCGGATCGTCCGCGATGCTGCGACCGGCGCGGTCACCGAGATCGTCGAACACAAGGACGCCACCGACGCGCAGCGCGCCATCCGAGAGATCAACTCCGGGGTGTTCGCGTTCGACGGGCAGCTCCTCACGGAAGCGCTCGGCAAGGTGCGTACGGACAACAGCCAGGGCGAGGAGTACCTCACCGACGTGCTCTCCATCCTGCGTGCGGCCGGGCACCGGGTGGGCGCGTCGGTAGCCGCCGACCATCGGGAGATCCTCGGGATCAACAACCGGGTGCAGCTCGCCGAGGCCCGCCGGCTGCTGAACCAGCGGCTGCTGGAGCGGGCGATGACGGCGGGCGTGACCGTGGTGGACCCGGCGTCCACACTGATCGACGCCACCGTGACGTACGAGCCGGACGCGCTCGTGCACCCGGGCACCCAGCTCCTGGGGACCACGCATCTCGCGGAGGACGCCGAGGTCGGCCCGAACTCGCGGCTGAAGGACACCGTCGTCGGGGCGGGTGCGCGGGTGGACAACACGGTCGCGGACGGGGCCGAGGTCGGTCCGGGCGCGACGGTCGGCCCGTTCGCGTACCTGCGGCCGGGCACGAAGCTCGGCGCGAAGGCCAAGGCCGGTACCTACGTGGAGATGAAGAACGCCACGATCGGGGAGGGGACGAAGGTCCCCCACCTGTCCTATGTCGGGGACGCGACCATCGGCGACCACACCAACATCGGTGCCGCGAGCGTCTTCGTGAACTACGACGGCGTGAACAAGCACCACACGACGATCGGTTCTCACTGCCGTACCGGTTCGGACAATATGTTTGTGGCGCCTGTCACGGTCGGGGACGGCGTCTACACCGCGGCGGGCTCGGTCATCACGAAGGACGTGCCTGCCGGTTCGCTGGCCGTGGCCCGTGGCCAGCAAAGGAATATCGAGGGTTGGGTGGCCCGTAAGCGTCCGGGCAGCGCGGCCGCGCAGGCCGCCCAGGCCGCAACAGAGGACACCGGCAGCGAAAGCTGACCGGAAACAGGTGCGCCTCGCACGGCGTACCGTGATAGATGCTCACCCCATTTCGGCTGGCTCGTTGCACATCGGGACATCTGCGTGCAGCGCCAGATACACGTCTGAGGAGACTGTGCTGTGACCGGGATCAAGACGACCGGCGAGAAGAAACTGATGTTCTTCTCCGGCCGCGCCCACCCCGAGCTGGCCGAGGAGGTTGCGCACCAACTGGGTGTGGGCCTCGTGCCGACGAAGGCCTTCGATTTCGCCAACGGTGAGATCTACGTCCGCTTCCAGGAGTCCGCTCGCGGCGCCGACTGCTTCCTGATCCAGAGCCACACGGCTCCGATCAACAAGTGGATCATGGAGCAGCTGATCATGCTGGACGCGCTGAAGCGCGCGTCGGCCCGCTCCATCACGGTGATCGTGCCGTTCTACGGCTACGCCCGTCAGGACAAGAAGCACCGTGGCCGTGAGCCGATCTCGGCGCGTCTGATCGCGGACCTGATGAAGACGGCGGGTGCGGACCGCATCCTCACCGTCGACCTGCACACCGACCAGATCCAGGGCTTCTTCGACGGCCCGGTCGACCACCTCTTCGCGCTGCCGATCCTGGCCGACTACGTCGGTGCGAAGGTCGACCGTTCGAAGCTGACGATCGTGTCGCCGGACGCCGGCCGGGTCCGTGTCGCCGACCGCTGGTGCGACCGTCTGGACGCTCCGCTGGCGATCGTGCACAAGCGCCGCGACAAGGACGTACCCAACCAGGTCAGCGTCCACGAGGTCGTCGGCAACGTGAAGGGCCGGGTCTGTGTCCTGGTCGACGACATGATCGACACGGGTGGCACCATCTGCGCCGCCGCCGACGCCCTGTTCGCACACGGTGCCGAGGACGTCATAGTGACGGCGACGCACGGCGTGCTCTCGGGTCCGGCCGCCGACCGGCTGAAGAACTCGAAGGTCAGCGAGTTCGTCTTCACGGACAGCCTGCCGACCCCGGGCGAGCTGGAGCTCGACAAGATCACGGTGCTCTCGATCGCGCCGACGATCGCGCGCGCGGTGCGCGAGGTGTTCGAGGACGGTTCGGTCACGAGCCTCTTCGAGGAGCAGTAGGCACTTCCGCCCCTGGCGGAAAGCGTCACAGAAGATCCACTTTGGGTGCGGCCTCCCCGCCGGGTAGACTCAGCGAGTTGCTCGGCGAGGGAGGCCGTACCCATAGGTACGGCGGTCCGTTATCGACGCGCTCTTCGTAGCAGGCCTGTCGTGGGCCGGGTGACCATCCGCAGTTTTGTCACCTTACGAGGAGTGCAGTCATGGCCGAGATCAAGCTCAACGCCGCGGTCCGTTCCGAGTTCGGCAAGGGCGCTGCCCGCCGTACCCGTCGCGCCAACCTGGTCCCCGCGGTCATCTACGGCCACGGCGCCGAAGCGGTCCACATCACGCTGCCGGCTCACGAGCTGCACCTCGCGCTCCGCACCGCCAACGTCCTGATCGGTCTCGAGATCGACGGCAAGGACGCCCTGGTCATCCCGAAGGCCGTGCAGCGCAACGCCCTCAAGGGCAACATCGAGCACGTCGACCTGCTGACCGTGAAGCGCGGCGAAAAGGTCGAGGTCGAGATCGCGGTGCACGTCGAGGGCGAGCTGGCCCCGGGCGGCAACCTCCTCGAGTACGTGCAGAACACCCTGCTCGTCGAGGCCGAGGCCACCCACATCCCCGAGTCCGTCACGGTCTCCGTCGCGGGCCTGGACGCCGGCGACTCGATCCTCGCCAAGGACATCCCGCTGCCCGCGGGTTCCGTGCTGGCCGGTGACGAGGACGCCGTCGTGCTCCAGGTCGTCGCCGCGCAGGCCGAGGAGCCGGCCGCCGAGGGCACCGAGGCCGCGGGCACCGAGGCCTGAGCCTCGCCCCACCTGCTTGACTGACGGGGCGGCGGTCTCCTTCCGAGGGGTCTGCCGCCCCGTTTCCCTGTTCCTGCCGCCACCCGCCCGTACGCGAGGAGACCCAGCGCGATGTCCGACGCCAACGACCCCTGGCTGATCGTGGGCCTGGGGAATCCCGGTCCCGAGTATGCGGCGAACCGGCACAACGTCGGGTTCATGGTCGCCGACCTGCTCGCGGAGCGGATCGGCGGGAAGTTCAAGCGGGCTCCCAAGGCCCAGGCGCAGGTGCTGGAGGGACGGATCGGCCCGCCCGGCCCGTCGAGCCGCCGGGTGGTGGTGGCCAAGCCGATGTCGTACATGAATCTGTCCGGCGGTCCGGTCTCCGCGCTGCGCGACTTCTACAAGGTGCCGCTCGACCACGTCGTGGCGGTCCATGACGAGCTGGACATCGACTACGGGACGCTGCGGCTGAAGCTGGGCGGCGGCGACAACGGCCACAACGGGCTGAAGTCGATGACGAAGTCGATGGGACCCGAGTATCACCGGATCCGGTTCGGGATCGGGCGTCCGCCGGGGCGGATGCAGGTGGCGGACTTCGTACTGAAGGACTTCTCGTCCACGGAGCGCAAGGAGCTCGGTTTCCTGGTGGACCGGGCGGCGGACTCGGTGGAGTGTCTGCTGGCCGAGGGGCTGGAGCGCGCGCAGGGCGCGTACAACTCCTGAGCCGCGCGGGCGTGCGCGAATCCCGACATACCCGCTGGTAACCATGCTGTTTTCAGCCATGGCTTGACCGACCGCATGGCCCTGGCCAAGGATCGGCCCCCATGAAGCGCAGCTCCTCCCACCCCGCCCTGCAGTACGGCCGAAGCGCGGCGCTCGGCTGCGTCGTCCTGCTGCTGCTCGTCGCGGGTGTGCTGTCCTCGTGGGACTCGGCGCATCACATCGTGCTGGCGAAGGGGCGCGAGCACGGGACGATGACGGTCACGGGCTGCGGGGCCGATGTCTGTACGGGCCCGTTCACGCCCTCGGACGGGGCCGTGGCGCGTTCCCGGGTGACGGTGGACCAGTCCGTCGCGGCCCGTAAGGGCGACCGGTTCCCGGTCGTCGTGAAGCCCGGCACCGATGACGTGGTACGCACCGGGACGCCGGGCTTTCTGCATGCGTGGGTGCCGCTGGGCGGGGCGCTGATCCTGGCCGCGCTGGTGATCGGCGGCGGTCTGCGGCTGCCCCGGACCGCCTGGGGCACCGGGATCGCGGGCGGGGTCCTGCTCGTGGCGACGTTCATCGCCCTGTGACAGGACCCGCACCCGCGACCGCGTTGATTCAGCCGGTCAGCCGGTGTTGCTGATCAGCCGGTGTTGCGCAGACCCGCGGCGACACCGTTGACGGTGAGCAGCAGGGCGCGGGCGAGCAGCGGGTCGGCTTCCTCGCCGCGCTCGGCCGCCTGGCGCTGGCGGGCCAGCAGGGACACCTGGAGGTAGGAGATCGGGTCCAGGTAGGCGTCGCGGATGGCGAAGGTCTGCTGGAGCACCGGGCTGGTGCCGAGCAGTTCGGTGTTGCCGGTGACCTTGAGGACTTCCCGCACGGTCAGCGCGTGCTCGGCCTCGATGGCGTCGAAGACGTGCTTCAGCTCGTCGGGGACGAGCGTGTCGACGTAGTGCCGGGCAATGCGCAGGTCGGTCTTGGCCAGGGTCATCTCGACGTTCGAGAGGAAGTTCTGGAAGAAGTGCCACTGCTCGTGCATCTCGTCCAGGACGGTGTCCAGACCGGCCTCGCGCAGCGCCTTGAGGCCGGAGCCGACGCCGTACCAGCCGGGCACGATCTGCCGTGACTGGGTCCAGCCGAAGACCCACGGGATGGCGCGCAGGCCGTCGAGCGAGACGCCCGAGCCGGGGCGGCGGGAGGGCCGCGAGCCCAGGTGCAGATCGGCGAGCTGGTCCACCGGGGTGGAGGCGAGGAAGTACGTCGGCAGGTCGGGGTCCTCGACCAGCTTGCGGTACGCGGCATGGGCGGCGTCCGAGACGGTGTCCATGGCCGCGTCCCAGCGGGCCAGGGCCTCGTCGGACTGGCGGGGTGCGGTGTGCAGCGCGGAGGCCTGGAGCGTGGCCGCGACGGTCAGCTCCAGGTTCTCGCGGGCGAGCGCCGGGATGAGGTACTTGTCGGAGATGACCTCGCCCTGCTCGGTCACCTTGATCTCGCCCTCCAGCGTGCCCCAGGGCTGCGCGAGGATCGCGTCGTGCGAGGGGCCGCCGCCGCGGCCGACGGTGCCGCCGCGGCCGTGGAAGAGGCGCAGGCGCACGCCGTAGCGGTGGGCGACGTCGCGGAGCCGGCGCTGGGCGCGGTGGATCTCCCACTGGGAGGTGGTGATGCCGCCGAACTTGGAGGAGTCGGAGTACCCGAGCATGACCTCCTGGACGTCGCCGCGGAGCGAGACGAGACGGCGGTAGGACGGGTCGGCGAGCATCTCGTCGAGGATGACGTCGGCGGCCTTGAGCTCGTCGGTGGTCTCCAGGAGCGGCACGATGCCGATCTTGGCCCAGCCGCCGTGCAGGTCGAGGAGTCCGGCCTCGCGGGCGAGGACGGCCGCGGCGAAGACGTCGTCGGCGCCCTGGCACATCGAGATGATGTAGGACTCGATGACCTCGGGACCGAAGCGCTCGAAGGCCTGGCTGATGGTGTGGAAGACGCCGAGGGTCTTCTCGCCCGCAGCGTCCAGCGGGGCCGGGGTCGGGGCGAGCGGGCGGCGGGAGCGGAGCTCCTTGGCGAGGAGCTTCTGCCGGTAGTCGCGCGGCATGTCGGCGTAGCGCCAGGACTCCTCGCCGAGGCGGTCGAAGAGCTGGCCGAGCGCGTGGTGGTGGGCGTCGGCGTGTTCGCGTACGTCCATGGTGGCGAGCTGGAGACCGAACGCGGAGAGCGTGCGGATGGTGCGGTCCATCCGGCCGTCGGCGACGATGCCGCCCTTGTGCTCGCGCAGCGAGGTCTGGATGAGGGCCAGGTCGGCGATGAGCTCGGCGGTGCCGAGGTAGTCGCAGCCGGGGCGGTGCGGGGTGCCGGAGGCGAGGCGCTCGCGGGTGTTGACGAGCTTCTGCCGGATGCAGGTCGCCTTGAGCCGGTAGGGCTCCTCCGCGTTCAGCCGCTTGTAGCGGGGGCTGATCTCCGGGAGTGCCTCCAGGTCGGCCTGGAGGGAGCCGAGGAGCTCGTCGGTGGCTCCGGTGTAGCGGATGGAGTTGGAGAGCAGTCCGCGCAGCTGGTCGACGAGTTCGAGGGCGTCGGTGATGCCGTGCTCGTGCTGGAGGATCAGCACCTCCCAGGTGACGGCGGGCGTCACGTTGGGGTTGCCGTCGCGGTCGCCGCCGATCCAGGTGCCGAAGGTGAGCGGGCGGGTGCCGGCGGGCAGTTCGACGCCGACGCGCTCCAGCTCGGCGGCCAGGTCCTCCAGGACGTCGCCCACGGCGTTGGCGTGGAGCTCGTCGAGGTAGTAGATGGCGTTGCGGGCCTCGTCGGCGGGCTCCGGGCGGACCACGCGCAGCTCGTCGGTCTGCCAGATGAGGTCGATGTTCTCGGCGAGCCGGATGTCCTGGCGGCGCCGGTCGGCCTCGATGACCGGGGTCTCCAGGAGTGCGGCGATGCGGCGGAGCTTGTTCAGTACGGAGCGCCGGGCGGCCTCGGTGGGGTGCGCGGTGAAGACCGGCCGGACGTTGAGGTTCTTGACGGTCTCGCGCAGGTGCTCGGGGTCCGCGTCCTTGAGCCGGTCGGCGGTCCGGGCGAGGAGTCCGCCTTCGGCGGCGCGCCGGTCGCGCATTTCGTGGGCGCGGTGGACCTGCTCGGTGACGTTGGCGAGGTGGAAGTAGGTGGAGAAGGCCCGCACGAGCTGTGCGGCGGTCTCCAGGTCCGTGTCACCGAGGAGCTCGGCCGCGGCCTCGCCGTCGGTACGGGTCAGGGCGCGGACACGCTCGACGAGGTCGAGGAGCTCCTGGCCCTCCTGGCGTACGAGGGTCTCGCCCAGCAGGTCGCCGAGGCGGCGGATGTCGGCGCGCAGCTCGGGGCTGGCGGCAGGGGTCTGGTCGGCACTGCTCACAGTGTGCGGCTCCTTGCAGTGGTTGAGCACGGGATCCGGGGCCCGCGGCTGGCAGCGGTGCTGACGCAACCCCCCGGGTGGCAGGGTGCGGACCGCGCTGTCCGACCTCTCCAGGATAGGTGTCCGTGCTGTCGGTGCTGTTCGCGCCCCGAGAGGTGCCCGCCTGTTCATGACGGGTACCTGCGGGGTACGCGTGATGTCCCCTACCCCGTACGGCACCCGTACGTGCCGTCTCCCTCCTCCTCTCGTGTGGCGGGCCTCCTCGCTGCCATACTTACGACGCCGTAGGTTACGGGCGCGTAGCCCGAGGGTCTCCCCTTCGGGGGCCCTGCCTTTCCGCCGCTTTCTCACCCCACAGGGGACTCCCCATGAAGTCCAGCCCCGAAGTGATCGAGGCCGCTCAGACGGCCGACGGTCAGGCTCTTCCCCCCGCCACGCTCGGCGGGGACAACAAGCGGTCGATCGAGCAGATCGCGCTCCTGCTGTTCATCGTCGTGCCGTTCGTGGCTCTGGTCGCGGCGGTGCCGCTGGCCTGGGGCCGCGGTGTGAGCTGGCTCGATCTGGGCCTGCTGGTGGCGATGTACTACATCGGCTGCCACGGCATCACCATCGGTTTCCACCGGTATTTCACCCATGGTTCGTTCAAGGCGAAACGTCCGCTCCGTATCGCCTTGGCCGTGGCCGGTTCACTGGCGGTGGAGGGCCCGGTGGTCCGCTGGGTGGCCGATCACCGCAAGCACCACCGTTTCTCGGACGCGGAGGGTGACCCGCACTCGCCGTGGCGTTTCGGCGAGACGCTGCCGGCCCTGATGAAGGGCCTCTGGTGGGCGCACATCGCCTGGATGTTCGACGAGGAGCGGACGCCTCAGCAGAAGTACGCCCCCGATCTGATCAGGGACCCGGCGATCCGCGGGATCTCCCGTCACTTCCTCACCTTCACGATCGTCTCGCTGGCCATTCCGCCGCTGGTGGGTGGCCTGGTCACGATGTCGTGGTGGGGTGCGGCCACCGCGTTCTTCTGGGGCTCGCTGGTCCGGGTGGCACTGCTGCACCATGTGACCTGGTCGATCAACTCGATCTGTCACGCGGTCGGCAAGCGCCCCTTCAAGTCCCGTGACAAGTCCGGCAACGTGTGGTGGCTGGCGGTCCTGTCGTGCGGTGAGTCCTGGCACAACCTGCACCACGCCGACCCGACGAGTGCACGGCACGGCGTGATGCGGGGTCAGATCGATTCGAGCGCGCGGCTGATCCGGTGGTTCGAGAAGCTGGGCTGGGCGACCGACGTGCGCTGGCCCGACTCCGCCCGTATCGAGTCCCGGCGCCACCCCGCGCAGGCCGACGCGGCATGATTGACGACGTGGCGACCGACTCAAGCGCAAGCAGCGAGAACACCCGTGCACCCTCCGCCCGGCGAGCCCGCCGGGTGCGGATGACCGGGAAGGAACGCCGCGAGCAGCTGCTGGACATCGGTCGCACCCTCTTCGCCGACAAGGGTTTCGAAGGCACGTCGGTGGAGGAGATCGCGGCGCGTGCCGGGGTCTCCAAGCCGGTGGTGTACGAGCACTTCGGCGGCAAGGAGGGGCTGTACGCCGTGGTGGTGGACCGGGAGATGCGTCAGCTCCTGGACATGGTCACCAGCGCGCTGACCGCCGGCCATCCGCGTGAGCTGCTGGAGCAGGCGGCGTTCGCGCTGCTGGACTACATCGAGACGTACACGGACGGTTTCCGCATCCTGGTCCGTGACTCGCCGGTGGCCCAGTCGACGGGCACGTTCGCCTCCCTCATCAGCGATATCGCCACTCAGGTGGAGGACATCCTGGGTCTGGAGTTCAAGGCCCGGGGCTTCGATCCGAAGCTGGCCCCCCTGTACGCACAGGCGCTGGTCGGCATGGTGGCGCTGACCGGTCAGTGGTGGGTGAACGCGCGCAAGCCCAAGAAGGCGGAGGTCGCCGCCCATCTGGTGAATCTGGCGTGGCACGGTCTGGAGAACCTGGAGTCGAAGCCCCGGCTGATCGGGCACCGCAGGAGCTGAGCGGCGACGGCACACGTGCGTGACGGGGCCCCGTCACCGGATCTCCGGTGCCGGGGCCCTCAGCAGCCCCGCGACGCCGCCCCCCAATTGCCGGACCCTCTCAGGGTTCCAGGAACTCCAGCCGGTTGCCCACCGGGTCGTGGCTGAAGAAGCGTCGGTGGCCCGGCAGGTCCCCGTCCCATCGCACCTCGGCGCCGCGCTCCGTCAGCCGGGCCGCGTACGCCTCGATGTCCCGCACCCGCAGGCCCGGGTGGGCCTTGCGGGCCGGGCGGAAATCCGCCTCGACGCCCAGGTGGAGCTGGACCGGGCCGGCCTGGAACCAGCAACCGCCGCGGGCCGCCAGGACCGGCGGCTTGGGGATCTCCGTCATGCCGAGGATGTGCACGTAGTACGTGCGCAGCGCCTCCTCCGATCCTGCGGGGGCGGCCAGCTGGACATGGTCGACGGCGGCGATCATCACTTCTCCCGGTGTGCGACGGCGAAGATGCGACGGAACGGGAAGACCGTGCCGTGCGGGCCCGCGGGATAGGCGGCACGCAGCAGGTCGCGGTATTCGGCGAGGAAGGCGTCCCTGGCCTCCTCGTCGTCGGCGAGGGCGGTGAGGAGCGGGCGGAGCCCGGTGCCCTTCACCCAGTCGAGGACGGCGTCCTCGCCGTGCAGGAGGTGGAGGTAGGTGGTCTCCCAGACGTCGGCGGTGCGGCCGGGAGCGGTGAGGCGGTCCAGGTAGCCGGCGGGGCTCAGGACCGCGTCCGTGTGGCGCAGGCGGCCGCCCAGGCGGGAGCGCCAGCGCGGGGACTCGGCGAGTTCGCGCATCAGGGCGTGCGAGGGCCGGCCGAAGTTGCCCGGGACCTGGAGGGCGAGGGTGCCGCCGGGGGTGAGGGCGTCCAGCCAGTCCGGGAAGCGGTCCGCGTGGCCGGGGACCCATTGGAGCAGGGCGTTGGAGATGATCAGGTCGTGCGGCTGCCCGGGGGTCCAGGTCGCGGCGTCGGCCTCGGCGAAGTCCAGCAGGGCGGTGGCGTGGGCGCGGGCCCGGTCCAGCATCTGCGGGGAGTTGTCGTAGCCGGTGATGCGGGCCGTCGGCCAGCGCGCGGCAAGCAGGGCGGTGACGTTGCCCGCACCGCAGCCGAGGTCGGCGATCCGGGGGGCGGGGGCGCCCGGCAGCTCGGGGACACGGGCCAGCAGGTCGCGGAAGGGGCGGGTGCGGTGGTCCGCGTGGCGCAGGTACTGCTGCGGGTCCCAGGTGGGTGCGGTCATGTACTCCAGGATCAACCCGAAAGTATCTTGATGTCAAGACACTTGAATTCAAGAGACTTCATGTCGACAGACCCTCTACACTGATCCACATGGAGGACGAGGTCGACCGACTGGTCGCTGCATGGCGCCGAGAGCGCCCCGACCTCGACGTGGAACCACTCGAGGTCCTCAGCCGCGTCTCCCGCCTGGCCCGCCATCTCGACCGGGCCCGCAGAATCGCCTTCGCCGAGCACCACCTGGAACCGTGGGAGTTCGACGTCCTCACGTCGCTGCGCCGCGCCGGCGACCCGTACCAGCTCTCCCCCGGCCAGCTCCTCACCCAGACCCTGGTCACCTCGGGCACGATGACCAACCGCATCGACCGGCTGACCAAGAAGAATCTCGTCGAGCGGCTCCCCGACCCCAGCGACCGCCGTGGCGTGCTGGTCCGGCTCACCGCCGAGGGCCGCGACAAGGCCGACCAGTCACTGGCCGGCCTGCTCGCCCAGGAGCGCGCCATCCTGGGCGAACTGTCCCGTCGGCAGCGGGGCGAACTGGCGGGACTGCTACGCCAGTTGACCGCCCCGTTCGACAACGTCCCCGGCTAGGACCGGCACCGGGGCCGGTGCTTCCAGGTCGGCCGGGCCGACGCCCGCCCGCCGGGCCAGCGCGACGGCCGCCAGCGTCGAGTGCACACCCAGCTTCCCCAGCACGTTCTGCATGTGCGTACGCACGGTGTGCGGGGAGAGGAAGAGCCGCTCCGCCACCGCCTTGCGGCCGAGTCCCGCCACCATGCAGCGCAGCACCTCACACTCGCGCGGGGTCAGGGACTCGACGAGCTCTTCGCTCTCGGTGCGGTGTTTGCGGTCCGCCATCAGCTCCCGCAGCACGCCGGTGAGCAGCGCGGGCGGCAGATGCGTCTCGTCGCGCAGCACCCCCCGGATCACCGCGAGCAGCCGTTGCAGCGAGCTGTCCTTGGCCACCCAGCCGAAGGCGCCCGCCTGGAGTGCGCGCGCGGCCCTGCGCGGGTCGTCCTTCTCGGCGAGCACCACCGTGCGCACCGACGGCCGCAGCGAACGGATGCCGGCCACCAGGGAGATGCCGTCGACCAGACCGTCCTCCCCGGTGTTCGGAGCGGGCACCGGAACCGGGCCCACGGCCGGGCGGCCCGGCGGGCGCACGATGCCCAGCTCGGCGTCGACCAGTATGACGTCGTAGCCGCGCCCCTCGGCCGCCGCGCGTTCCAGACAGCGCAGTGCGGCCGGGCCGCTGCCCGCCGCGGCCACGTCGACATCCGGCTCGGCGGCGAGCGCCGCGGCGAGTGACTCGGCGAAAATGCGGTGGTCGTCGACGACGAGAACCCGGATACGGGCCACAGTCACCCCCATGCTGTGTGTTCTGGGGGCGCCCGAAGCGTGCGACCCCCGGCAGGGACGGACCGGCGCGGGTGCGACGCCCGAGCGGGGAGTTGAACCGCAGTCCACGGCCGCCGCCGTGGTCCGACTGCCATCCCGCCCGGGCGTCGCACCCGGCTGTCTCGTACCCCTGAATCAGCACCGGCCCCCGCCGGTGCTGTGCATCAGCGTACGGGCGGCAGCCCGGAGCGGAAGGAGATTCACAGAACTGACGGGAGGTCGGGTCCTAGGGTGTTGTTCATGTTCCGTCTTGAGACAGAAGTGGACAAAGAACGACGTCAGCTGCTGAACAGGTTGCTGCGTGACGACAACACCGCACGCTCACCGCGGATCCGCGCCCTGCGCGACACACCGGCCGCGCTCGAAGTCCCCTTGGAGGTATGGGCGCTGGACGCGGAGGGCCGGCTCGCCGCGGGGCTGACCGGCCGCACCTGGGCGTACTGGCTCCATGTGGATCTGCTCTGGGTCGACGCCCGCCACCGCGGTTCCGGCCTCGGCTCGCGGATGCTCGCCGAGGCGGAACGGGTGGCCAGGACGGACCGGTCCTGCACCCGCTCCCGGGTGGAGACCTGGGACTTCCAGGCCCCGGACTTCTACCGGAAGCGGGGTTACGAGGTGAGCGGTCGGGTCGAGAACTACCCTCCCGGCGTCACCGAGTTCACGCTCACCAAGGAGCTCGGCTGAACGGCTCGCGCCCGGCTCAGACGAGCCGGCGGGCCCCCGCCGACGGCGTCGCGGGGAAGACGCCCGGCGCCGCGTAGCCCGCCGCGGCGAACGCCTCCTGCACGGACTTGGTGACCGTGTCCGCCTGCGACTCCTCCACGAGCACGATCGCCGAGCCGCCGAAGCCGCCGCCGGTCATCCGCGCGCCGAGTGCACCGGCGGCGTTCGCCGTCTCGACGACCAGGTCCAACTCCACGCAGGAGACCCGCAGATCGTCGCGGAGCGAGACATGGCCGGCGGTGAGGACCGGGCCGGCCGCGCGCACCTCGCCGGAGTCGAGCAGCGCGATGACCTGCTCGACGCGCTGGTTGTCGCCGACCACATGGCGTACGTAGCGCACGACGGACTCGTCCGCGCCGGACGCGGCCAGGGTGCCGAGCGCGGTGCCCAGTTCCTCGTACGGAAGCTCGCGCAGGGTACGGAGGCCGAGGAGGCGGGCGCCCTCCTCGCAGCCCGCGCGCCGCTCCGCGTAGGCGCCGTCGCCCAGCGCGTGCTTGACGCGGGTGTCGACGACCAGGAGCCGCAGGCCCTGGGCGGCCAGGTCGAAGGGGACCTGGCGCTGGGTGAGGTCGCGGGTGTCCAGGTGCAGGGCGTGGCCCTCGGTACAGCAGGCCGATGCCATCTGGTCCATGACGCCGCAGGGGACGCCGACGAACGCGTTCTCGGCGCGCTGGGCGAGGACCGCGAGCTCGGCGGGGGTGAGCCCGAGCCCGAAGAGGTCGTTCAGGGCCAGCCCGGTCACCACTTCGAGGGCGGCGGACGAGGAGAGCCCGGCGCCGGTGGGGACGGTGGAGGACAGCTGGATGTCGGCACCGGTGATCTCGTGGCCGGCCTCGCGCAGCGCCCAGACGACACCGGCCGGGTAGGCGGCCCAGCCATGTCCTTCGTGCGGGACCAGCTCGTCGACGCGGAGCTGGACGACACCGCCGGGCACATCGGTGGAGTGGAGCCGCAGTTCGCCATCGGTACGGCGGCGGACGGCGGCCCGTGCGGTGTGCGGCAGCGCGAGCGGCATCACGAAGCCGTCGTTGAAGTCGGTGTACTCGCCGATCAGGTTGACCCGGCCGGGGGCGGCCCAGACCCCCTCGGGCCCGGTCCCGTAGAGCTCGGTGAAGGAGGCGGTCAGCTCAGCGTTGTCGGTCATGGTGCGGTGGGCTCCTCTCGGCGGGCGAACGTCCAGGCGTCGGAGACGATTCCGGCCAGGTCGGCGCGGGACGGCTGCCAGCCGAGGCGCTCCCTGGCGGTGGCGGCGGAGGCGACGAGGACGGCCGGGTCGCCGGCGCGGCGGGGGGCCGCGGTCTCGGGGACCGGGTGGCCGGTGACCTCGCGGACCGTCTCGATGACCTCGCGGACCGAGAAGCCGTTGCCGTTGCCGAGGTTGCAGATCAGGTGCTCGCCCGCGGTGGCGGCGTCGAGGGCCAGCAGGTGGGCCTCGGCGAGGTCGGCGACGTGGATGTAGTCACGGACGCAGGTGCCGTCGGGGGTGGGGTAGTCGTCGCCGTAGACGGAGATCGACTCGCGCTGCCCGAGCGCGACCTGGAGGACCAGCGGGATGAGGTGGGACTCGGGGCTGTGCCGCTCGCCGCAGCTGCCGTAGGCCCCCGCCACGTTGAAGTACCGCAGTGAGACCGCGGCCAGTCCGTGGGCGGCCGCCTCACCGGTGATCATGTGGTCGACGGCGAGCTTGGTGGCGCCGTACGGGCTGGTCGGGGCGGTGGGGTCGGCCTCGGTGATGGGGCTGGAGACCGGCTCGCCGTAGGTGGCTGCGGTGGAGGAGAAGACGAGGGTGCGCACCCCGGCGTCGCGCATCGCGGCGAGCAGGGCGGTGGAGCCGCCGACGTTGTTGACCCAGTACTTCTCCGGGTCGGCGACGGACTCGCCGACCTGGGAGTACGCGGCGAAGTGCAGCACCCCGTCGTAGGAGGAGTCCAGCCACTTGGCGGCGTCCTGGATGCGGCCCTCGATGAACTCGGCGCCGGCCGGGACACCCTCGCGGAAGCCGGTGGAGAGGTCGTCGAGGACGGTGACGGTGTGCCCGGCCTCCAGCAGGTGCTGGGCGACCACGCTGCCCACATATCCCGCGCCGCCGGTCACCAGGTACTTCTTCGGGGACTTGCTCACTCGCTCGCTACCTCTCGCAGTCGCTGGGCCGCGGTCTCCGGCGGCACGTCGTTGATGAACACGTTCATGCCGGATTCGGAACCCGCGAGGAACTTCAGCTTGCCGGAGGTACGTCGAATGGTGAAAAGCTCCAGATGGAGCGCGAAGTCATCCCGTCCCCCGACTCCGAACGGCGCCTGGTGCCAGGCGGAGATGTACGGGGTCGGCGGCTCGCCGGGGCCGAAGATCCGGTCGAATCGCCTCAACAGTTCCAGATAGACCTGTGGGAACTCCGTGCGTGCGGCCTCGTCGAGCTCCCGCAGGTCCGGGACGCGGCGGCGCGGGTAGAGATGAACCTCGTACGGCCAGTGCGCCGCGTACGGGACGAAGGCCACCCAGTGCTCGCCGGCGAGCACGATCCGCGAGCCGTCGGCCTCCTCACGGGCCAGCACGTCGTCGAAGAGGTTGCCGCCGGTCTCGGCGCGGTGGTCCGCGGCGGATCGGAGCATCAGCTCGGTGCGCGGGGTGACGAAGGGGTAGCCGTAGATCTGGCCGTGCGGGTGGCCGAGCGTGACACCGATCTCGGCGCCCCGGTTCTCGAAGCAGAACACCTGCGTGACCTGGGGGAGCTCGGCGAGCTCGGTGGTGCGGTCGGTCCACGCCTCCAGGACGAGTGCGGCCTGCTCCTCGGTGAGGTCGGCGAACGACGCGTCGTGGTCGGAGGTGAAGCAGACGACCTCGCAGCGGCCGGAGTCGCCGGCAAGCGAGGGGAAGCGGTTCTCGAAGACGGCGACGTCGTAGTCCGGCTCCGGGATCTCACTCTGCCGGCCCTCCTGCGAGGGGCAGAGCGGGCACTCGTCGGCCGGCGGGTGGTAGATGCGGCCCTGGCGGTGCGAGGCGATGGCGACGCTGTCGCCGAGGAGCGGGTCGCGGCGGACCTCGGACGAGGTGGAGACGGGGTCGAGCGGACGCCGGTCGACCGCGTCGCGCACGACGTCGTCACGGCTGTCGTAGTAGATCAGCTCCCGGCCGTCGGCGAGCGTCGTAACCGTCTTCTTCACCAGACTCCTCCCAAACAGAACCGAACACAATGAACCACAAATCAACAGGCTCGTCAATGAGTCGGCACCTATGGAGTGACGGGGATCTCGCGGGGTTGAGGCCGGAGTTTCGGGCAATACGATCACAATCCAACAAAGAACCTCATGGGAACTGTTCATTTTCTGAACACAAGAGCGTAGTTTCCTTCGGGTTCAGTTCGCGCAACGAAGCGAGTACCCCCCACATGCAATATCTGGCTGCAGGGCTCCGGCTCCCCACGAACGGGCTCGACTACACGATCCTGGCGATCTACTTCGCCGTCGTTCTCGGCATCGGCTTCGCCGCCCGGGCGAGCGTGAAGACGAGCCTCGACTTCTTCCTCTCCGGACGGTCACTGCCCGCCTGGGTGACCGGTCTGGCCTTCGTCGCGGCGAATCTCGGTGCCACCGAGATCCTCGGCATGGCGGCGACCGGCGCGCAGTACGGCGTCGCGGTCGTCCACTGGTACTGGATCGGCGCCATCCCGGCGATGGTCTTCCTGGGCCTCGTGATGATGCCCTTCTACTACCGGTCGAAGGTGCGCTCCGTACCGGAGTTCCTCCTCCAGCGGTTCGACAGGTCAGCGCACCTGCTGAGCTCCATACTCTTCGCCTTCGCGGCGATCCTGATCGCGGGCGTCAACCTGTACGCCCTGTCGATCGTCGTGGAGGCGCTCCTCGGCTGGCCGCAGTGGGTCGCGATCGTGGTCGCGGGCCTCTTCGTGCTGATCTACATCACCATCGGCGGGCTCTCCTCCGCGATCTACAACGAGGTGCTGCAGTTCTTCGTCATCCTCGCCGCGCTGATCCCGCTGACGCTGCTGGGCCTCAAGCGCGTCGGCGGCTGGGACGGGCTGACCGGTTCGCTGGAGAAGAGCCACGGCCAGGACTTCCTGTCCGCCTGGGGCGGCACGGGCATCGGTGACGCCAACCCCCTCGGCGCCAACTGGCTGACGATCATCCTCGGCCTGGGCTTCGTGCTCTCGTTCGGCTACTGGACCACCAACTTCGCCGAGGTGCAGCGAGCCCTGTCCGCGAAGAACCTCTCGGCCGCGCAGCGCACCCCGCTGATCGCCGCGTTCCCGAAGATCTTCATCGTCTTCCTGGTGATGATCCCGGGCCTGGTCGCCGCCGTCCTCGTACCGAAGATCGGCACCCCGGGCTCGGACCTGACCTACAACGACGCGATCCCGCTGCTGATGCAGGAGCTGCTGCCCAACGGTGTGCTCGGCATCGCGGTGACGGGTCTGCTGGCCGCGTTCATGGCCGGCATGGCCGCCAACGTCTCCTCGTTCAACACGGTGTTCACCACGGACATCTGGGCGCGGTACGTGAAGAAGGACCAGCCGGACGCGTACTACCTGAGCTTCGGCCGGCGGATCACGGTGGTCGGTGTGCTGGCCTCCATAGGCACGGCGTTCATCGCCGCCAGCTTCTCCAACATCATGAGCTACCTCCAGACGCTGTTCTCCTTCTTCAACGTCCCGATGTTCGTCGTCTTCATCATCGGAATGTTCTGGAAGCGCGCCTCGATGAAGTCGGGCGTCTGGGGTCTGGTCGCGGGTACGACCGCCGCGATGATCAACTACTTCGTGATCTACAAGCAGGGTGTCATCGACATCCCTACCGACCAGGGCGCCAACTTCGTCTCCGCGATCGTCGGCTTCGTCGCCGGTGCGGTCGTCATGGTCGTCGTCACGCTGTTCACGGCCCCGAAGCCCGAGGCCGAACTGGCCGGTCTGGTGTACGGAACCGAGTCACCGGACGCCGACGAGGTGCCCGAGGAGGGCGACAGCGCCTGGTACCGCAGGCCCGCGCTGCTGGGCTGGGGTGCGATCGTGCTCGCCGCCCTGTGCTACATCCCCTACTCGTTCTGATCGGAGTAACTCACCATGTCCGACCTGCACAAGGAAGTCTCCGACCTGGAGCGGAAGTCCGCCACGGCGGCCCGGCTGTTCGACATCCGGACGATCATCGGCGGTCTCTTCGTGGTCTACGGAGTCATCGTCACCATCGCCGGGATCAGCCCGTCCGAGGCCGACCTGAAGAAGGCCCAGGGCGTCCACATCAATCTGTGGACGGGGCTCGCCATGCTGGCCCTGGGGCTGTTCTTCCTGGTCTGGCTGAAGCTGCGCCCGGCCCAGCCGCCGGCCACCGCGCCCGACGCCGGCGACGCGCCCGGCAACTGACGCATCGCCACCACCACCGGCAGGGGCCGGACACCGTCAGCCGACGGGGTCCGGCCCCTGCCGTGTCCCCAGGGCCGCCCGGTCCAGCAGACCCGTACGGGCGGCGAGCGCCGCAGCCTCCAGCCGGGAGCCGACGCCCAGCTTCATGAGCACGCGCTGCACATGGGTACGGGCGGTGCTCGGCGCGATCCGCATACCGACCGCGATCAGCCGGGTGTCCTCGCCCTCGGCGACCCGGACCAGGACCTCCACCTCGCGCGGGGTGAGCATCTGCAACAGCCTCCGGCCCTCGTCGTCCGGCTGCGCGGCCGGGTTGAGCAGTTCGGCGAAGGCGCCCTGGAGCAGCTGCGGCGCGATGGCCGCCTCACCGGCGCATGCCTTGACGATGGCCCGCTCGACACCCTCGATGCGCTCGTCGTGCCGGACGTACCCCGCGGCGCCCGCCGCGAAGGCGGCCGCGATGCCTCGCGGACTGGGCACCGGGCCGAGGACCACCACTGCGGTCTGCGGGCGCTCGCGCCTGATCCTGACGACCGGGTCGAAGGTGCCCGGCTCGGCAGGTGCCGCCGTGCCGAACAGGCAGATCTCCGGAGCCCTGCTGACGACCAGTTCCGCCGCTCCGGAGGTCGGCGCGGCAGCGGCGAGCACCCGGTGTCCACGTAGTTTCAGCGCCGAGGCGAGTGCCTCGGCCAGTAGTCGGTGGTCGTCGATCACCATGAGCCGCACGCCCATCGAGAAACCCCCCATAGCACCAGCAGGCCCCCCGGCCCTCTTCAGACCCGGCAAGTTACACGCTTGTTCGAGGTGGCGGGCACCTTAGCGGCCAGAAGGATCGAGATAGCCGACTTCGGCTGCTTTCGCAACGAGTTGATGACTCATCATGGCCGAATTCAGACTGTTGTAACCTGCCTACTGACCAGTACAGAGCACCTTCTGGGGGAATCGTGCGTCTCAAGAAAACTCTGCTCGTCTCCGCAGCCACGTGTGCCGTGCTGGCGGGACCCGCGTTCACCGGCACGGCTGCCGCCGCCTCCAACGTCACCGGCGAAGACGTCTCGACGACCTGGGGATACGCCGAGGTGAAGGCCGCCTGGAGGCTCAACCCGTACAAGCTCGACCCGCTCTACCTGTACGTGAAGGACAAGGACGCCGACGGTCACTCGGTGGGCGTGCGTCTGATCACCACCGGCGACGCCGGAACCCACTACTTCCCGATCCACCGGGTCTCCACCGGTGCCGGCACCGCATGGGGTGCGACGAGCTACGCCAACCCCGGTGGCTGGATCAGCACCGCACGGATCGAGCTGTGCCAGATGGAGGGCAGCACCATCCTGAAGTGCGTCTCGTCCGGCATCATGTACCCGGCCTACGACGACAGCAGCAGCTCCTGACCTCGTTGCGGGCGGGACATGCGTGAGGGGGTGGAGCCGGCCGGCTCCACCCCCTCACGCGCATCCGGCGGTCAGCTCGTGCTGAACGAGACGACGAGGTACTCCTTGTCGTCCAGCGAGCTCTCCCGCGGCTTGCTGACCATCGTCTCCGAGATGTACAGCTTGCCGTTGCCGTAGATGTACTCGGCGTAGTCCGAGGAGAAGCTGGTCTCCGCGTCCCGGACGGACTCGTCGCCCGGGTTGTCCATCAGCACGGTCTGCTTGAAGGTGGCACCGTCGATGGAGACGATCTGGCCGCCCTTGTCGTAGGGGGGCTCCTTGTACGCGATGATGTTGCCGCCGTCCATGCGCACCGGGAACATCGAGTAGCGGTCGCCGGCGTCGGCGCGGTCACTGGTCGGCTTGCCGGTGGTCAGGTCGAACGAGACGATCTCGTTGGTGTTGCCGTACTCCCCGGTGCCCTCGTGCTCCTCGGTGGGCACGTAGACGCGGTTGTTGCCGACCGCGAGGTGCTGGCAGCTCTCGACCTTGGTGGCGCGGCAGCTCGCCGCGTACTTCTCGCCGTCCGCCGCGATCCTGGTGAGCAGCTTGCCGCTGGCGGCGTCGATCGAGAAGAAGTCCGAGATGCCGCTGCCGTCACCGGCCGTGTCGCCGACGTCGGCCGCGACGACCAGCGGCTTGGTGGAGACGATGCTCGCGTAGTCGACGCCGGGCGGCATCTTGTACGAGGAGAGCGGGGCGCCCGTCGTCGGGTTCAGGGCCTGGATGACGAGCTGCGGGTCGTCGTACGTCCCGCACTTGCGGACCACGGCCAGTGCCTCGCCGCCGCCGTACCCCTTGTCGTAGCAGCCGTCCGTGCTGACCTTCGGCTTCCAGCGCTCGGCGCCGGTGTTCAGGTCGAAGGCGGCGCCGCCCTCGGTGCCGCCGGCGGCGACCGTGGTGCCGCTGAGGGTGATCTCGTCGAACCTGACCGGGCGGTCACCGCCGGTGGACGCGGTCACCGACTTGCTCCACAGGAGCTTGCCGGTGTTCAGGTCGAGGGCGCCCACCTGGTTGCAGGTGGGGTACTTGTTCGCCGCGGTCCGCTTGCCCTCCTCGAAGGCGACGGCCGTCTTGAAGTCCTTGCTCATGTGCCGGGAGGCGGCACACAGCTGGCCGTCCAGCGGGATCGACCAGAGCTTGGTGCCCTTGGCGGGGTCGTAGCCGACGACCTCGTTGACGCCCGTCTTCACGTACGCCTTGTCGGTCAGCCAGGAGCCGGCGACCGTGGTGACATCGGTGACCTTGGGCTGCGGGAGCTGGAAGCCGACCTGGGCCTTGATGTTGGCCGGGGCCTTCTCCTTGCCGCCGCCGCCGAGGCTGCTGCCCGAACCGCCCTTGTTCTCGCCGGTGGTGCCGGCGGAGGTGCCGGCGGAGGTGGACGCCTCGTCCTTCTTCTTGTCGCCGCCGCTCGACGCGAACCAGACACCGCCGCCGATGATCAGTGCCACGGCGACCACCGCGGCGACGATGATCTGGGACTGGGTGGAGAACTTCTTCGGCCCGTTGCCGCCGGGCTGCGGCGACTGGTACGGCTGCTGCATCGGGGTGGTCGGGTAGCCGTAGCCCTGCTGCGTCGGCTGGCCGGGCGGGAAGCCGTACCCCTGCTGCGGCGCCTGGCCGGGCGGGAATCCGTAACCGGACGGCTGCGCCGGCTGGCCCGGCGGGGGTGTCTGCGGGAATCCGTAACCGGGCTGCGGCGGCTGGCCCTGCGGGTAGCCGTAGCCGGGCTGCTGCTGGGGCGGGCCCGCGGGGGGCGGGGAGCCGTAGCCGCCCGGGGCCGGGGGCGGCGGGGTGGCCGGCTGCTTGCCGAACGGGTCTGCGGGCGGCGGCGTCGGGGCACCGAAGCCACCCGGCGGCGGGTCCTGCGGGGCACCGAAACCACCGGGCGGGGGGTCCTGCGGCGCGCCGAACCCGCCCTGGGACGGGTCGTTGGGCGGCGGCTGGGGCGGCTGCGTCATGGCGTTGCGTACCTCTGGAGAAGGGGAGTCGGGCGGTGGGCCGGAGCCGGTCGCGGGCGGGTCTGGCGCCGTCCGCGACCGGTGATGTTCCTGCGGGTGCCGTGGGGAGCGTTACTTGCCGAAGGCCATCATGGTCTTCGTCTCCAGCTCTTCCTCGTCGTTGGTCGCGCTGACCCGCCCGCTCACGATGAACGAACGGCCGTCCGCGTAGAGGACGTCCTCGTCCCAGAACGAGCTCTCGATCTGAGCCGTCGACGCCGGGTGCTGGAGCACCATCTTCGGGCTGCCGCCGGAGGGCGCCAGAGTGGCGATCCCGCCGCCCTTGCTGTAGCCGGCGTCCACGTAGAGGAGCACGTTGCCGCCCTCCATCCGCAGCGGCTTCACGGTCTGCTCGGCCGGGGCCTTCGCCTTCCACTTCGTCTTGCCGGTGTTCAGGTTGAAGGCGACGACCTTGTTGGTGCGGCCGGAGCCGCTGGTGTCGTCCTGCGTCGCCATGTAGAAGGTGTTGGCGTCGGCCGCGACACCGGTGCAGCCGTCCAGGCGCTGGCCGAAGATGGCGAACGCGCCACCGCAGTCCGGTGCGAACTTGTCGCCCTTGTCGCTGACGATCTGCGAGCGGAGCGTGCCGTTCTCCCGGAGCGCGAGGATGCTCCACTGCTTGTTGTCGCTGCTGCTTCCCTTGGTCAGCGACACGATGAGGGGGCTCACCGAGTAGACCTTGTCGATCTCCCAGCCGCGCGCGGGCCTGTAGGTCCACTTGGGCTTGCCGGTGTTCGGGTCGATCTGCTCGATCTGGTGCTGCGGGTTGTCGAGGTCGTCGGTGCGGCAGCTGGTGGCGGCGATCAGCTTGGCGCCGCCCGCGAAGGCGAACGGCTGGCAGATGCCGTCGCGCTTGCCGAACAGCTCCTTGCCGTCGCTCACCCGGAACGCGTTGGAGGCGCCGGTGCGGCCGACCGTCACGGTGTTGCCGCTGATGGCGAGGGAGATGTCCGACATCAGGTCGAAGAGACCGCTGCTCTTGACCGACTTCTTCCAGCCGGTCTTGCCGGTGTTGAGGTCGATCAGCTGGAGGTCCGCGCAGTCGGCCTTGTCGGTCGTGCCGTTCTTGACCCCGATGACGATCTTGCCGTCCGTGGTGGTCTGTGCCGGCGCGGCGCAGATGTCCGCGGGCAGCTTCAGCGTCCACTTCTGCTTGCCGTCAGCCACCGAATAGCCGGAGACCGTGCGGTACATGCCCTTGACGATGGTGTCGCCGACGATCCACGGGCCGTACACGTCCGAGCCGTTGCGCGGCAGGTCGACATCGTTCTTCTGGAGCCAGAGGACCTTCGCCTCGCCGGGCTTGCGCCCGCCGTTCAGGTCATCGCTGCCCTCGCGGCCGGTGCCGTCGCCGTCGCCCTCGTCGACGGTGGGCGAGGTGGACGGCGCCTTGACCTCGCCGCTCTTCTTCGCGATGGGCTTCTTGTCGTCGTCACCCCCGCTCGCGACCAGGTAGATGCCGCCGCCGATGACCAGGAGCGCGGCGACCGCGGCCCCGATGATCATGGCGGGCTTGCCCTTGAAGGGGCTGCCCCCGCCGGGTCCCGTCGGCCCGCCGGGGACCGGCGCACCGGGGTACTGCTGCTGCGGATAGCCGTAACCGGGCTGCTGCGGCTGGCCGTACGGGCCGGGCTGCTGGCCGTACGGTCCCGGCTGCTGCTGGCCGTACGGGCCGGGCTGCTGCTGCGGCTGGCCGTACGGGCCCGGCTGCTGGGGCTGGCCGTACGGGCCCGGCTGCTGGGGCTGGCCGTAGGGGCCCGGCTGCTGGGGGTAGCCGTAACCCGGCTGGGCGGCCGGGGCCTGGGGTGGCTGCGCGGGCGGCGGCGGGCCCTGGGGCGGCTGTGGGACCCCCTGCGACGGCTCCTGCGGAGCGCCGAAGCCTCCCTGCGGCGGTTGCTGGCTGGGCGGCTGGGTCATCAGCGCGTCCCCCTTCATGCGGTCCGGTGCCCGGTCCGGACTCCCCCGCGATCACGCCGGAGCTCCGGGAGTCGGCGAAGACCCCTGAATTACCGGCGAAATGGAGCGAATCGGGCATGGATCCCGCAGTGTTACGTCAGTCGAGCGGGGCTTCTTTGTACCACCCGGCCCCGCACCGGCTCCGGTTCGGTCCGCCCCTGTTCCCAAGGGAGAACCGGCCCGTGATGCCGCCGTTATGCCTGGGCAGGCCCTGATCGGCCGTCAGTTACCGAAGGCCGCGATGGACCGCGTCTCGATCTCCTCGTCGTTCGAACCGCTGATCCGCGAACTCGTGAGGAAGCTGCGTCCGTCCACGTAGGAGACGTTCCGCTCGTAGAAGCCGCGCTCCAGGTTGGAGGCCGCTGCCGGGTGCTGCAACACCATGTCCCATTTACCGCCGGTGGCCGGGAGGGAGGCGATGCCGCCCCCCTTGTTCTTCGCCGCCCCGAGGTACATCAGCAGCTTGCCGCCCTCCGTCCGCAGCGGGGTGAAGGCCTGGTCCTTCGGGGAGCTGACCGTCCACTTGTGCTTGCCGGTGGACAGATCGAAGGCGGCGACCTTGTTGCCGTCACCGGTCTTGATGTCGACGGCCTTGGTCGCCATGTAGAAGGTGTTCGCACCGGCGGCCACCCCGGCGCAGCTGTCCAGGTTGGCCCCCTGGACGCGCCGGTCCTTGTCGCACGCGACGGCGTACTCGCCCGGTCCGCCGGAAAGCTGCGTGCGGTAGGTGCCGTCGGTGTTGAGCACGAGGATGGCCCACTTCTCCGGCTGCGTGAGCGAGATCACTATGGGGTCGGCGGAGTAGATCTGCGCGACCTGCCAGCCCTTCTTGACCTTGTACGTCCACTGCACCTTGCCGGTGACGGGATCGATCCGCTGCACCTGGTGTTCCTTGTGGTCGTCCGCGGCGGTCTGGCAGCTCGCCGCGGCGATCGCCACAGGGCCGCTGGCGAAGCCGAACGGCTGGCAGTTGCCGGGCAGTTTGCCGAACAGCACCTTGCCGTCGCTGACCCGGAAGGCGTCGGTCCTGCTGGTGCGCCCCACGGTCACGGTGTCGCCGTTGATCGCCATCGCAAGGTCGGAGAGCCCGTCCCAGGCTCCGTCGCGGGCGTACTGCTTGCGCCAGCCGGCCTTGCCCGTCGTGAGGTCGACCATCTGGAGGTTGTCGCAGAACGCGTCCTCCGAGGTGCTGTCCTCGATACCCAGGACGATCTTGCCGTCGGCGGTGGGCTGTGTGGGCGCCGCGCACGCGTTGGTGGGCAGCCGAAGGCTCCACTTGAGGGTGCCGTCGGCTGCCGAATAGCCCGTGACGGTGTGGTACATGGCCGTGACGACGGTGTCGCCGGCGAACCACGGGCCGTAGAAGTCCTCGCCGCCCTCCGGGAGATCGACGCCGCTCTTCCGGAGCCAGAGGGCCTTCGCCTCCCCCGGCTTGAGCGCCGCGTTGATGTCGGCGGCCTCCTCGCGGGGGGTGACCGTACCGTCGTCGTCGGTGTCGCCCTTGCCGTCGCCCTGGTCCACGGTCGGCGCGGGGGCCGGCGGCGCGGAGGTGTGTCCGCCGTTCGCCGTGGGCTTCCCGTCGTCGCCGTCGTCACCGGTGGCGAGCCAGATGCCGCCACCTGCCAGGAGCGCCACCGCGAGCAGGCCGCCGACGATCATCCCGGTCCGGCCGCGGAACCGGCCGCCGCCCCGCGGTCCGCCGGACTGCGGGGGCTGCGTCGGGTATCCGTAACCCTGCTGTTGCTGCTGCTGTTGCTGGGGCTGCTGCTGGGGCGGGTAGCCGTACCCGTAGCCCTGCGGCTGCTGGTTGTACGGGCCGGGCTGACTGCCGTACGGGCCGGGCTGGTTGTAGGGGCCGGGCTGCCCGTAAGGGCCGGCGGGCTGAGGCGGGGTGGCCGGTGGCGGATACGCCCCGGGCGGCGGGTCGTAAGGAGCTCCGAACCCATCCTGCGGCGGCTGCTGTCCGGGCGGCTGGCTCATCGGCCCGTCCCCCTGTTCCGTTGTTGTTCCGTCGGTGCCTGTGGTGCGACGTGCTCCGGCTACCGCGCCGGGCAGGACTTCTTTCTACCACCCGCACCACAGGCCTCATCGGCCACACCGGTCAAGGAAGTTGCACCGGCCACGCAGCGAGACACCTCAGCGGTCGGTCAGGCCTCCTCGGCCAGTTCCAGCCAGCGCATCTCCAGTACGTCGCGTTCCGCGACCAGTTCGCGCAGTTCGGCGTCGAGCTTCGCGACCTTCTCGAAGTCCGTGGCGCTGTCGGCGATCTGGGCGTGCAGCGTCGTCTCACGCGTCGACATCTTGTCGAGCTGCCGCTCGACCTTCTGGAGCTCCTTCTTGGCCGCGCGTGCCTCCTGCGGCGAGACACCCGGTGCCGGGGCGGCGGCCCGGGAGGCCGCGGCGGGCGCGGCGGTCCCGGCCATCTGCAGCCTGCGCTCCAGGTACTCGTCGATGCCGCGCGGCAGCATCCGCAGCGACTTGTCGCCGAGGAGCGCCAGCACCTTGTCCGTGGTCCGCTCGATGAAGAACCGGTCGTGGGAGATCACGATCATCGACCCGGGCCAGCCGTCGAGGAGGTCCTCCAGCTGGGTCAGGGTCTCGATGTCGAGGTCGTTGGTGGGCTCGTCGAGGAAGAGGACGTTCGGTTCGTCCATCAGCAGCCGCAGGATCTGCAGCCTGCGACGCTCACCGCCCGACAGGTCGCCGACCGGGGTCCACTGCTTCTCCTTCGAGAAGCCGAACTGCTCGCAGAGCTGGCCCGCGGTCATCTCCCGGCCCTTGCCGAGGTCGACCCGGTCGCGCACCTGCTGCACGGCCTCCAGCACCCGGAGGTTCGGGTTGAGCTCCGCCACCTCCTGAGAGAGGTAGGCCAGCTTCACGGTCTTGCCGACGACGATCTTCCCGTCGGCGGGCTGCGCCTCACCCTGGGTGCGGGCCGCCTGCTCCAGCGCCCGCAGCAGCGAGGTCTTGCCCGCGCCGTTGACCCCGACCAGGCCGATCCGGTCGCCGGGGCCGAGCTGCCAGGTGAGATGGGTGAGCAGCGTCTTGGGGCCGGCCTGGACGGTCACGTCCTCCAGCTCGAAGACGGTCTTGCCGAGCCTGGCGTTGGCGAACTTCATCAGCGCGCTGGTGTCGCGGGGCGGCGGCACATCGGCGATCAGCTCGTTGGCCGCCTCGATGCGGTAGCGCGGCTTGGAGGTGCGGGCGGGGGCGCCGCGCCGCAGCCAGGCCAGCTCCTTGCGCATCAGGTTCTGCCGTTTGCCCTCTTCGGTGGCGGCGATCCGCTCCCGTTCGGCCCGGGCGAAGACGTAGTCGCTGTAGCCGCCCTCGTACTCGTGGACCGTGCCGCGCTGGACGTCCCACATGCGGGTGCAGACCTGGTCGAGGAACCACCGGTCGTGGGTGACGCAGACCAGTGCGGAGCGGCGGGTGCGCAGATGTCCGGCCAGCCAGGAGATGCCCTCGACGTCGAGGTGGTTGGTCGGCTCGTCGAGGACGATCAGGTCCTGCTCGGCGATGAGCAGCTTGGCCAGCGCGATCCGGCGGCGCTCACCACCGGAGAGCGGGGCGATGACGGTGTCCAGGCCGTGCTCGAAGCCGGCCAGGTCGAGACCGCCGAAGAGTCCGGTCAGCACGTCGCGGATCTTGGCGCTGCCCGCCCACTCGTGGTCCGCGAGATCACCGATGACCTCGTGGCGGATCGTGGCCTTCGGATCCAGCGAATCGTGCTGGGTCAGGACGCCCAGGCGCAGTCCGCCGTTGTGGGTGACGCGGCCGGTGTCCGCCTCCTCCAGCTTGGCGAGCATCCGGATGAGGGTCGTCTTTCCGTCTCCGTTACGGCCGACGACACCGATCCGGTCCCCCTCGGACACACCGAGGGACACACCGTCGAGCAGCGCACGGGTGCCGTACACCTTGCTGACCTGCTCGACATTGACGAGGTTGACGGCCACAAACGCTCCAGCTCGAAGGAGAACACTGAACCTTCAGCGTAGTCGCCATGGCGCAGGCCTCCGTACGAGCGCCCGCTCACCCGTGCGGGACGGGGCCGGGAAAGGGCGTTCTCCCGTACACCTCTGTGCGGTACCTTGCCCGAATTGATCAAGGTCCGGGCCGGTTCCCGGATCTCACCGGGGTGGGGAACTTCATGACACGACGTACGGTTCGCGGGCTTGCGCCCGTCCTGCTGGCAGCCGTCGCGCTGACCGGCTGCTCGTCGGGGTCCGGCGAGGGTGCGAAGGCGGACACCAAGCCGGGCGGCGGGGCGGCCGCGCACGGAGCGGGCGACAAGACGGCGGCCAAGGGCGGCTCGGTCGGGGGCGCCGGTTCGGGATGCGAGCTGCCGGTCGTCTTCGACCTGGCGCAGCACTGGAAGGCGAAGGCCGTGGCTCCCGTGGAGCCGGACTCCGATTTCGCCGCGCTCGGCACGCAGGGCCCCGTCAGCATGGTCTGCGAGATCGACGCGAAGCCCGCGGGGCACATCGGGTTCCTGCGGGTGTGGCAGGGCGACGGCAAGGGGAGCACGGCGCGCCAGGCGCTGGAGGGCTTCGTGAAGGCCGACGAGAACGCTTCGAAGATCACGTACACGCAGGCCACGGTCGGGAAGCTGTCCGTGACCGAGGTGGGCTACACCATCTACAGCAAGATCATGGAGGAGTCGCGCCCGGCCCGTGCCTTCGCCGTCGCCACTCCGGACGGACCGGTCGTGGTGCACCTGGGCGGGCTGGACGAGCAGGAGCACAAGGGCATGCTGCCGGCGTTCGAGCTGGCGAAGCAGAGCGTGCGGCTCGGCTGAGCGGGACCGGACGTGGACGAGGCCCGGCCGAGACCCGGCCGGGCCTCGCCGTCAGCGGAGTGTGGCCCCCGGCGCCGGGGACGCCGCGATCCGGGCGGTGCGGCAGGTCCCCGAGGCGGTCAGCGCGTCGGCCACCTTGCGGGCCGACGCCTCGTCCTCGGTCAGGAACGCGGTGGTGGGCCCGGAGCCCGAGACCAGCGCGGCCAGTGCGCCCGCGGCGGTGCCCGCCGCCAGGGTGCCGGCCAGCGAGGGCCGCAGCGACAGCGCGGGGGCCTGCAGGTCGTTGCTGAGGGCTGCGGCGAGTGCGACGGGGTCGCCGGCCCGCAGCGCCTCCATGAGCGCGGCGGACGCGGTGGGCTCGGGCACCTGCGTGCCGGCCGTGAGCCGGTCGAACTCGCGGTAGACGGCCGGGGTGGAGAGGCCGCCGTCGGCGACCGCGAAGACCCAGTGGAAGGTGCCGCCGACCTCGACGGGGGTGAGCTGCTCCCCGCGGCCGACCCCGAGGGCCGCCCCGCCGACCAGGCTGAACGGCACGTCGCTGCCCAGCTCGGCGCAGATGGCCAGGAGCTCCTCGCGGGTGGCGCCGGTGGCCCAGAGCGCGTCGCACGCCAGCAGGGCGCCGGCCGCGTCCGCGCTGCCGCCCGCCATTCCGCCGGCGACGGGGATGTCCTTGGCGATGTGGATGTGCACATCGGGTGCGATGCCGTGCCGCTCGGCCAGCACGGCCGCGGCGCGGGCCGCGAGGTTGGAGGCGTCCAGCGGTACCTGGGCGGCGTCCGGACCCGAGCAGGTGACACGCAGCCCGTCGGCCGGGGTGACGGTGACGTCGTCGTACAGGCCGACGGCGAGGAAGACGTTGGCCAGGCCGTGGAAGCCGTCGGGGCGCGCGGCGCCGACGGCGAGCTGGACGTTGACCTTGGCGGGTACCCGGACAGTGATGCTCTCGCTCATGCGGACGACTCCGGCTTGTTCTCGGCGATGGCTGCGAACTCCTCGACTGTGAGGGCCTCGCCGCGGGCCTGCGGCGAGATGCCGGCCGCGACCAGGGCCGCTTCGGCGGCGGGCGCGGAGCCGGCCCAGCCGGACAGGGCCGCCCGCAGCGTCTTGCGGCGCTGGGCGAAGGCGGCGTCGACGACCGCGAAGACCTCGGCCTTGCTCGCCGTGGTCGCGACGGGTTCGGTCCGGCGCACCAGCGAGACCAGACCCGAGTCGACGTTGGGCGCGGGCCAGAAGACCTTGCGGCCGATGGAGCCGGCGCGCTTGACGTCGGTGTACCAGTTGGCCTTCACCGACGGCACGCCGTAGACCTTGTTGCCCGGCCTGGCGGCCAGCCGGTCGGCGACCTCGGCCTGCACCATGACCAGGGTCCGCTCGATGCTCGGGAAACGGTCGAGCATGGTGAGCAGCACGGGCACCGCGACGTTGTACGGGAGGTTGGCGACCAGTGCGGTCGGCGGCGGGCCCGGCAGCTCCCGTACGAGCATCGCGTCCGAGTGGACGAGGGTGAAACGGTCGGCACGACCCGGCATCCGGGCGGCGACCGTGGCCGGCAGGGCGCCCGCCAGCACGTCGTCGATCTCGACGGCGACGACGCGGTCGGCCGCCTCCAGCAGCGCCAGGGTCAGCGAGCCCAGACCGGGCCCGACCTCGACCACCACGTCGTCGGGACGGACCTCCGCGGTGCGCACGATCCGGCGGACCGTGTTGGCGTCGATGACGAAGTTCTGACCGCGCTGCTTCGTCGGGCGTACGCCCAGCGTCGCGGCCAGCTCGCGGATGTCTGCGGGGCCCAGGAGGGCGTCGGGCTCTGTGGTGCTCACCCGTTAAGCCTACGGGCTGTCGCCTTCCCGGCCGTCCCGCCGGTGCGGGGGCCGGTGCCGGCCTTCACGACCCGGCTGACGGGTTCCCGTACGACCTCGGCTGCCAGCACCCGGGGCTTCTGCCGGACGCCGTTGACGGTCCGCAGGGCGTACATGACGCGCCGCGAACCGTCCCGCCCCTCCCGCTCGACCCGCTCCATGCCGGCGGGGAGCGCCCCGTCCCCGGACCGTTCCACGGCGTACGGCAGCAGCTCCTCGCGCACCACCCGGGTGGTGGTGATCCGGAGCACCGAGACGGTCTGGCCCTCGCGCGGGAAACTGTCCGGGGCCACGGACGTGGCGTCCTCGCCGTGCAGGACGACACCGGCCCGGGCGACGGCCTCGCGGACGGTGCCGGCGGTGGTGCGGACCGTGTGTTCGCGGCCGTCGGCCATCACGGTGACGGTGCGCTCGGTGCGCACGTCCAGGGTCAGTCCGGTGCGCCCGATCGGCGCGGACCGGGAGACGGAGACGTAGGCGCCGTCGGCCCGCACGCCCAGTCGGCGCAGGGCGGCGCCGACGGTGGGCTCGGAGGTCCAGACCCTGCGCCGCACCCCGTCGAGCGTGAGCGTCACCGGGCGCGGGCCGCCGACGGTGATCACGTCACCGTCGCCGAGGCGGGTGCCGCGGGCCGGGGACACGGTCCGGTCGTCGTCCGCGTCGATGCCCTGTTCGGCGAGGAGTTCGCCCACGTCGTCCGCGAAGGTGTGCAGGGTGCGGGGCTCCCCGTCGACGTCCAGCGTCACCGCCTTGTCCTCGGCGACGAACACGGTCGTCCCGCCCGCCAGGAAGGCGACCACCAGGGCCCGCGGGACCAGACGGCGCAGCCGCTCGGGACGGACGGACACCCGGCGCCGCCGGGCACCCCGTCGCGCCCCGGACCTGCCACCGGGGGCCGGCACGGTGAGGGCGGTGACGGTGGGGGCCTGTGCGGTACGGACCGGGCTGCCGAGCGCGGCGACGGTCCGCCCCGTCGGCACGTCGACGACGGTCGGCGTGCGCCGGGACCACGCGGCGAGCGTCAGCTCCTCGTGCGGCGGTACGGGGGACGGTCCCGGCACGACGACGGTGGCCGGCCCGCGCGTCCCGGCGGCCGCCGTACGCCCCCTGCCGCGTGCTGCACGGTGGCTGCCCTGCGAATTGCTCACGACGCTCGCTCCAGAAGATCCGTACCGGCCGGCTCGCTCTTGGCGCCCGGGACGATAGCGGAGGAGGCGTCACTCTCCAAAGCGGCGCGACTACCCAGCGTCGCGAATTCGGGGTCAGTAGTCGAACGCGCGCGCCGTGTTGTCGGCGATCGCCGACGCCAGGGTGTCCTCGTCGACGCCCCTGACCGCGGCCATGGCGCGCAGCGTGACCGGAATCAGATACGGCGCGTTAGGCCGTCCGCGGTACGGAGCGGGGGTGAGGAAGGGCGCGTCCGTCTCGACCAGGACCAGTTCCATGGGCGCCACGGCGAGCGCGTCGCGCAGCGGCTGGGCGTTCTTGAACGTCATGTTGCCCGCGAAGGACATGAAGTACCCGGCGTCCGCGCAGACTCGGGCCATGTCGGCGTCGCCGGAGTAGCAGTGGAAGACGGTCCGCTCCGGGGCGCCCGCGTCGGCCAGGATGCGCAGCACATCGGCGTGCGCGTCGCGATCGTGGATGACGAGCGCCTTGCCGTGCCGTTTGGCGATCTCGATGTGGGCCCGGAAGGACTCCTCCTGGGCCGCCATCCCTTCGGGGCCGGTCCGGAAGCGGTCGAGTCCGGTCTCGCCGACACCGCGTACGTGGTCGAGCGCGGCCAGGGCGTCGATCTCGGCGAGCGCCTCGTGGAGCGCGGCGGTCCCGCCGCCCTCACGGGCCCCCTGCCGCGACCAGTTGTCCGGATCCCCGTGCACGATCCGCGGCGCCTCGTTGGGGTGCAGGGCCACCGCCGCGTACACGCTCGGGTGCGCGGCCGCGGTCTCGGCGGCCCAACGCGAGCCCTTCACGTCGCAGCCCACCTGGATCACGGTCGTCACGTTCACCGCGGCGGCCCTGGCCAGGCCCTCCTCGACGGTGCCGTCCTGCATGTCCAGGTGAGTGTGCGAATCGGCGACCGGCACCCGGAGGGGCTCGGGCAGCGGCGGGGCTTCGGTACGGCTCATGGCCACGATCGTACGAGGACCGCGGCCGGGGGCCTCACCGCGCGTGCCTCACTTGCGGTGGAAGGGCGGGCCTCACTTGCGGTGGAAGGGGTGGAGCAGGTCGGAGAGGTGCCAGTGGTGTTCTCCCGCGGGGGCGGCGGTGGCCGCAACCGGGTCCCGCACCTCGGAGTCGGCCTCGGCGGCCGGCCGGCGGTTCTGGAGCAGTTGCTGAACCGTGGACACGCGGCCGGCCCGCATGATCCGTACGACGTGCCCGCCGCAGTTCGTACAGGTCGGTGTGGAAAGCGGGGACGGCACGCGTTCGCCGTCCGCCTTGTAGACCACGAATGCGTGATTCGAGGTGTCGACGTGGTGCTCTATTTCGTAGGCCTGTTCCCAGCCGTATCCGCACCTCATGCAGGCGAAGGCATACGCCTCGTGCACGGTGGTTGCTGCGATCTCGCTCATGCCTGCTCCTCTTGTCCGCCGGACAAGCACTCCGGAGAATGCGTCCTGGATCCAGTGGACGCCTTTACCGGCGGGAGCGCACCGGGCCCTGTCGAGTGTTGGAGCGGTTTTGGCCTTCTCGTGGCAAAAGGGGCCGGAACGCGGCTCGCGCTTTGCCTTTCACGATAGTCCTTTGCCGTCCGCTGGGCCGGTCCGAGCCGCGTTCTTTGCCGCGACGACCGCGTCGAACACCTCGCGTTTGGGCAGCCCCGCCGCAGCGGCGACAGCGGCGATCGCCTCCTTGCGCCGCTCCCCCGCCTCCTCGCGCACCTGCACCCTGCGCACCAGCTCCTCGGCGTCCAGTTCCTCGGCTCCGGAGTCGGCCGCACCCTCGACGACGACGGTGATCTCGCCTCGTACGCCCTCGGCCGCCCAGACGGCGAGCTCGCCCAGCGGACCGCGCTTCACTTCCTCGTACGTTTTGGTCAGCTCGCGGCACACCGCGGCGCGCCGGTCGGCGCCGAAGACCTCGGCCATCGCGGCGAGGGTGTCGTCGAGCCGGTGCGGGGCCTCGAAGAAGACCATGGTGCGGCGCTCGTCGGCGACCTCGCGGAGCTTGCCGAGGCGCTCACCGGCCTTGCGCGGCAGGAAGCCCTCGAAGCAGAAGCGGTCCACCGGCAGCCCGGACAGGGCGAGCGCGGTGAGCACCGCCGACGGGCCCGGCACCGCGGTGACCTTGATGTCCTTCTCCACGGCCGCGGCGACCAGCCGGTAACCGGGGTCGGAGACGGACGGCATCCCCGCGTCCGTCACCAGCAGCACCCGGGCGCCGCCCATCAGCGCCTCGACGAGTTCGGGCGTACGGGCGGTCTCGTTGCCCTCGAAGTAGGAGACGACACGCCCCGTGGTGTGGATGCCCAGCGCCTGGGTCAGCCGGCGCAGCCGGCGGGTGTCCTCGGCGGCGACGACATCGGCCGTCTCCAGTTCGGCGGCGAGGCGTGGCGGGGCGTCCGCCACGTCGCCGATGGGGGTCCCTGCGAGTACCAGCGTTCCAGTCGTTCCAGTCACAACGCCCATCCTCCCAGCACGGGCGGCGGGACTCGCACAGATGCGTTCCCTACGATGGCGCGGTGACGAGTACTGCGCCCGAAGCCCGGCAGGGCCAAGACGCCGGGGAGCAACATGGCCCGGAGCCGACTTCCTGGCAGCAGCGGCTGCGCCGCTTCGGCCATTTCCCGCGCCCCGGTATCGGGCTGCGCGAACGCCTGGTTCCGCCGTACACCCGCCCCGGTGGCCAGTTGTGGGCGGTGCTCGGAATCCCCCCGCTGCTCGCGGACCGGCTGGTGCGCTGGTCGGCGTGGGGCGGTCCGCTGCTGGTCGCGGCGGTCGCCGGAGTGCTCCGGTTCTGGAACCTGGGCAGCCCGCACGCGGTGATATTCGATGAGACGTATTACGCCAAGGACTCCTGGGCGCTCATCAAGCAGGGCTACGAGGGGTCGTGGCCCAAGGACGTCGACAAGCTGATCCTCAACGACCCGTCGCAGGTGCCGGTCCCGACCGATCCCGGTTATGTGGTGCACCCGCCGGTCGGCAAGTGGATCATCGGGATCGGTGAGCAGCTCTTCGGGTTCACGCCGTTCGGCTGGCGGTTCATGGTCGCCGTGCTCGGCACGCTGTCGGTGCTGATGCTGTGCCGGATCGGCCGCAGGCTGTTCCGTTCGACGTTCCTGGGCTGCCTGGCGGGCGGTCTGCTCGCGGTGGACGGGCTGCACTTCGTGATGAGCCGCACCGCGCTGCTCGACCTGGTGCTGATGTTCTTCGTGCTGGCCTCGTTCGGCTGTCTGCTGATCGACCGTGACTGGGCGAGGCGCCGGCTGGCGGCCGCGCTGCCGGTGGACGATGAGGGTGTGCTGCGGCCAGACGCCGGGGTCGCGGAGGGGCTGCGGCTCGGCTGGCGTCCGTGGCGGATCGCGGCCGGGGTCTCGTTGGGGCTGGCCTTCGCCACCAAGTGGAACGGGCTGTACATCATGGTCGCGTTCGGCCTGATGACGGTCCTGTGGGACGTGGGCGCGCGAAGGACCGCGGGCGCGGTGCAGCCGTACAAGGCGGTGCTGAAGCGGGATCTGGTGCCTGCGTTCGTCTCCACGGTGCCGGTCGCGGTCCTCACGTACATCGCCTCGTGGACCGGCTGGATCATCCGCGACGACCCGGACCGCCACGGCTACTACCGGGACTGGGCGGCGACCGACGGCAAGGGCGGCAGCTGGACCTGGCTGCCGGACTGGCTGCGCAGCCTGTGGCACTACGAGAACCAGGTCTACGAGTTCCATGTGAACCTGACGTCCGGGCACACCTACCAGTCCAATCCCTGGAGCTGGATCGTGCTGGGCCGGCCCGTCTCGTACTTCTACGAGGAGCAGAACGGCTGCACCGAATCGTCGACCGGCAAGTGCGCCCGCGAGGTCCTGGCGATCGGCACACCGCTGCTGTGGTGGGCCGCCTGCTTCGCCCTGGTGTACGTGCTGTGGCGCTGGTTCTTCCGCCGCGACTGGCGGGCGGGCGCGATCGCCTGCGGGGTGGCCGCGGGGTGGGTGCCGTGGTTCCTGTACCAGGAACGCACCATTTTCCTTTTCTACGCGGTCGTGTTCGTGCCCTTCCTCTGCCTCGCGGTGGCGATGATGATCGGCGCGATGCTGGGCCCGGCGGCGGGCACCGGGGCGAAACACGAACTGGGTCTGACAAAGAGCGATCCCTCGGGTGAACGACACCGGACACTGGGCGCCGTGGCGGCCGGTGTACTGGTCCTTCTGATCGTCTGGAATTTCATTTACTTCTGGCCGCTCTATACCGGAACCTCCATTCCGGAGGATTCCTGGCGGGACCGTATGTGGCTGGATACCTGGATTTGACCGGTCTGTTCACGCCGGACCGGATCGCATTCCGATAACAACCTGCTCCACTGTCACGGCAGTCCCGTAACGTGCCGGGAACAGCCCCCTTGAACGCGTTCAAGGGGGCCTCCTGGGGAGGGGGACTGCAGGCATGCGCAGTGGAGTGAAGGTCGCCGTGGTCGGCGGAGTGTTCGCGGGCGTGGTCGGCGTGGTGGGCTACGGGGCCTACAACGTCCTGGACGGGCTCGGCAGCAGCGGTGTCGGGGGCGGCTCGGACACCAAGGCCACCTCGAACGAGGTGAAGACGGGTCCGGTCACCAAGGACGAGATCGCCGAGACGTCGAAGAAGTTCCTCGCGGCGTGGGCGAAGGGCGATGCGGCCACCGCGGCCGAGCTCACCAACAACGAGGGCGACGCCGAGCCGGCGCTGATCGGCTACAGCGAATCGGCCCACGTCACCAAGGCCGTGATCACGGCAGGCCCGGCGGCCGGCTCGAAGGTGCCGTACACGGTCAAAGCGACCGTCTCCTACGACGGGACGACGAAGCCCTGGTCGTACGCCTCCGAGCTGACGGTGGTGCGCGGCCTGACCACGGGCCGCCCGCTCGTCGACTGGGCCCCATCCGTCATCCATCCGGAACTGGGCAAGGGCGAATCGCTGGAGACGGGCGAGTCGAGCACCGCGTCGATCGAGGCGGTCGACCGCAACGGCAACGTGCTCAGCAAGGAGAAGTACCCGTCGCTGGGCGGCATCCTGGACGACCTGCGCAAGAAGTACGGGCAGAAGGCCGGCGGCACCACGGGCATCGAGACGTGGATCAACAGCGCGAACGCCGACGGTGCGGACAAGACCCTGCTGACCCTGGTCAAGGGCAAGCCGGGCCGGGTTCCGACCACGCTGGACGCGGGAATCCAGGCGGCGGCGGAGAAGGCCGTGAAGAAGTACGACAAGTCGTCCGTGGTGGCGGTGGAGCCGTCGACCGGTGCGATCCGTGCCATCGCCAACAACCGGACGGACGGCTTCGACGCGGCCCGGCTGGCTACGGTGGCACCCGGCTCGACGATGAAGATCGTGACGGCCGCGATGATCATCCAGAACGGGCTCGGCAGCGCGAACTCGCCGGTCGAATGCCCCTCGGACGTGACGTGGGAAGGGGTGCCGTTCCACAACCTGGACAACTTCTCCATGCAGAACCCCACCCTGCAGCGGGCGTTCGCCAAGTCCTGCAACACGGCGTTCATCAAACCGATAGCGCCGCTGGGCGCCAAGCGGGACAGCGCTCTGTCGAACGAGGCCTCGCAGTACTTCGGGATCGGCGGCAACTGGCAGACGGGCATCGAGACGTTCGACGGCGACGTGCCCGCCTCGACCGGCGCCGAGACGGCAGCCTCGTACATCGGCCAGGGCAAGATCCGGATGAACCCGCTGAACATGGCGTCCATCACCGCCACCGCCGTCGAGGGCCGGTTCCGGCAGCCCTACATCGTCCCGAAGGAGCTGGACAACCGGAAGTTCGCCACCGCGAGTCCGCTGCCGGGCGGAGTGTCGGATCAGCTGAGGCAGATGCTGAAGTACACCGCCACGAACCCGGAGGGCACCGCCACTCACGCGATGGCGGGCGTGGGCGGCGACAAGGGCGGCAAGACCGGCTCGGCGGAGATCGACGGGCACGCCACGTCCGACAGTTGGTTCACCGGATTCAGCAACGACCTGGCGGCGGCGGCCCTCGTCCAGTCCGGCGGCCACGGCGGGGACGCGGCCGGTCCGGTCGTCGCAGAGGTCCTGCTCGCGGGGCCATGACAGCCCGGCCCCGGGGGCGGCGTTGCACACCCGCTCGACCGCCCCCGGGAACCCGCTCGCACACCCCGGACCACGGCCGATAGCGTGCGGGGTATGAGCACTTCAGACGCCCACGCCCCGACGGGCAACGACACCTCAGCCGCTCACCCCCGCTTCGCCGAGGCGCTGCGCGAGCTCGGCCTCGACGTCGAGATCCGCCGCTTCCCGGAGGCCACCCGGACCGCCGCCGAAGCCGCGGCCGCCCTCGGCTGCGAGCTCGGCGAGATCGTCAAGTCGCTGATCTTCGAGGCCGACGGGGTCCCGGTGCTGGTCCTGATGGACGGCTCCTCCCGCGTAGATGTGGAGCTGGTACGGCAGGAGCTGGGCGCGACGAAGGTACGGCGGCCGGGAGCGGACGTGGTCCGGGAGGCCACCGGTTACGCGATCGGCGGCGTCCCGCCCTTCGGGCACCGCACCAGGACCCGGGTGCTCGCCGACCGCGGGCTGCTCGCCCACGAGGTGGTGTGGGCCGCGGCCGGCACCCCGTACACGGTCTTCCCCCTCGATCCGCGGACGCTGATCGGGCACGCCGGCGGCACCGTGGTGGACGTACGCGAGCAGGCCAGGTGACACCGCTCGTCGCGATAGCCGTCCTGACGGCCGCCTTCACGCACGCCGGCTGGAACGCCATCGCGCACGCGATCAAGGACCAGCTGCTGTCCTTCACCCTGATCTCCGGGGGCGGTCTGCTGATCGGCGCGGCCGCCGCCCTCTTCGTCCCGTTCCCGGCGGCGGACGCCTGGCCGTACCTGGCCGTCTCCGCCGCCCTGCACGTGGTGTACATGCTGCTGCTGATGCGGTCGTTCACGCTGGGCGACTTCGGCCAGATGTATCCGATCGCCCGCGGCACGGCCCCACTCGTGGTCACCGTCCTCGCCGCCGTCTTCGTGGGCGAGCGCCCGGACGGCTGGGCCACGGCGGGCGTCGCGGTGGCCTCGGCGGGACTGGTCGGCCTCGCCGTCTGGGGCATCCGCGGCTCCGGCAAGCGCCCCCAGTGGCCCGCGATCCTGGCCGCTCTGGCGACCGGTCTCGCCATCGCCGGGTACACGACGGTGGACGGCGTCGGCGTACGCGCCTCCGGCAGCTCGCTCGGCTACATCGCCTGGCTGATGATCCTGGAGGGCCTCGCGATCCCCCTCTATGCCCTGTACCGCCGCCGCTCCGCCCTGCCGGCCCAGCTCCGCCCGTACGCGCTGCGCGGCCTGCTCGGCGCGGCCCTGTCCGTGACGGCGTACGGCCTCGTCCTGTGGGCCCAGACCCGGGCACCGCTCGCCCCGGTCGCGGCGCTGCGCGAGTCCTCGATCATCGTGGGCGCGGCGATCGGCACGGTGTTCTTCAAGGAACGTTTCGGCGCCCCGCGGATCGCGGCGGCCGGGCTGATGGTGGTGGGCATCGGGCTGATGCTGCACACGAGTTGAGTGCGGCCGGTGCCCCGGCGGTGGGCAGCGCCGCCATCGAGGCCACCCCCTCCTGATGCATTCCGCCGGCCGGTGGCGACGGCAGCTACGTGGCCGTCACACCGGCGTGGTGGAGCGTGAGCGTTACGGTCAACTCCGCGCAGGTCAACCGCCCTCACCGTCGACAACCCGCCCCGGTCGGTCAACTCCGGCCGGAGCGGGTGTCGTTCACGAGCTATTGACACGCTCTTGTCAGGAGCGGAACACTCCGAGTTGGGAGAGCGCTCTCCCAACTCCATGCACGCCCCACGACGCAGCAGGAGGTCTCCATGCCACGGAGGTCGAGAACCCTCACCGGACTGCTCTTGTTCACCTCGCTGACCCTGACCACGGCAGGGATCGCCGGAATCGCGGCGACAGCGAACGCTTCCCCCGAGACGCCGGCCGCGGCGGCGGGTACGCACACCGCGCACACCGCCGCGTACTCCATGCCCGGGATGCCCGGCATGCCCGCGTCCACCCAGGCGTCGGGCGACGACCCCGACGGCGACGGCTACATCATGGCCGACCCGCCGGTCACCGGGGTCACCCCCTCGACGAAGGTCCCGCCGTCGGCGTACTTCCACGAGTTCCAGGCCAAGTGCGCCCCGACGCACACCGCTCCGGACGACCCGATCGTCTATCCGGGGCAGCCCGGCAAGTCCCACGACCACACGTTCATGGGCAACACCACCACGAACGCCAACACCACCACCGCCTCGCTGGAGGCGGGTGACACCACCTGCCTGGCCCCTGGCGACAAGTCCGGGTACTGGATGCCGAGCCTGTTCAACGGGGACCAGAAGGTCCTCCCCGAAGGCGTGCAGACCATCTACTACAAGTCGGGCGTCACCGACTACACCAGCGTGCGGCCCTTCCCGCGCGGGCTGCGGTACGTCGTCGGCAGCCCGATGCAGACGCAGGACGAGTTCAAGAACCTCAAGGGCACCGTCGAGGGCTGGGAGTGCGGCGACAGCTTCAAGAACTACAACTTCCCGGCGACCTGCCCTGCCCGTCAGGACGTCCAGCTCAACCTGCGCCTCCAGGCGCCCAGTTGCTGGGACGGCATCCACCTGGACACGCCGGACCACAAGAGCCACATGGCGTACCCGGTGGCGGGGGGCGCCAACTACAACTCCTGCCCGGCCGACCACCCCGTCGCACTGCCGATGATCGAGTTCAAGATGGCCTGGCCGGTCAACGGTGACATGTCGCAGGTGAAGCTGGCGAGCGGCGCAGGATTCTCCTTCCACTACGACTTCATGAACGGCTGGGACGCCGCCACGCTCGACGCGATGGTCACCCACTGCGTCAAGGGCGGCCTGCAGTGCGACCCGCACGGCTACGACGAGAACCACCCCGGAGCCGGCGCCGTGCTCGACGGGAACTACGAACTGCCGTAGTCCGCACGCCCCACCCCCCACCGGACGCGGGGCCCTTTTTCGGGCCATCTTGGAGAGCGCTCTCCAAGATCGCGTCCGTCACTCCCCACCCGCAAGGAGCATGACATGCACCATCCCCCCACTCGCAGGGCCAAACGTCTCGTGGCACCGCTCGCGGCGGCGGCCCTGCTCGGCGGCGGTCTGCTCGCCGTCCAGGCGCCCGCCGCCCAGGCGGCCGGCAACGTCGTGAAGGTCACCGGTTCGCAGGGCGACTGGCAGCTGACCGTGGACGGTTCGCCGTATACGGTCAAGGGCCTCACCTGGGGCCCCTCGGTCGCCGACGCCGGAAAGTACCTGCCCGACGTGAAGTCCATGGGCGTCAACACCATCCGCACCTGGGGCACCGACGCCACCAGCAAGCCGCTATTCGACACGGCGGCGGCCAACGGCATCAAGGTGATCGCCGGCTTCTGGCTCCAGCCCGGCGGCGGCCCCTGCAGCGGTGGCTGTGTGAACTACCTGACGGACACCGAATACAAGAACAACATGCTCGCCGAGTTCCCCAAGTGGGTCGACACCTACAAGGACAACCCCGGCGTGCTGATGTGGAACGTCGGCAACGAGTCCACGCTCGGCCTGCAGAACTGTTACGGCGGGGACGAGTTGGAGGCGCAGCGCAACGCGTACACCACCTTCGTGAACGAGGTCGCGAAGAAGATCCACGCAGTCGACCCGAATCACCCGGTGACCTCCACGGACGCCTGGACGGGCGCGTGGCCGTACTACAAGAAGAACGCCCCCGACCTCGACCTGTACGCCGTCAACGCGTACAACGCGGTCTGCAACATCAAGTCCGACTGGGAGCAGGGCGGTTACGACAAGCCCTACATCGTCACCGAGACGGGCCCGGCCGGTGAGTGGGAGGTCGACGACGACGCGAACGGCGTCCCGACCGAGCCGGCCGACGTCGCCAAGGGCGAGGGGTACCAGAAGGCGTGGGGCTGCATCACCGGGCACACCGGGGTCGCGCTCGGCGCCACGATGTTCCACTACGGCGTCGAGGACGACTTCGGCGGCGTCTGGTTCAACCTGCTGCCCGGCGGCGAGAAGCGGCTCTCGTACTACGCCGTGAAGAAGGCCTACGGGGCGGACACCTCCGGCGACAACACCCCGCCGGTGATCACGGACATGGCGGTGGAAGGTGCCACCACCGGCGTCCCGACGGGGGGCGATGTCAGGATCAGCACCCACACCAGTGACCCCGACGGCGACGCGATCACCTACCAGGTCCTCTTCAGCAGCAACTACATCGACCAGAACAAGGCACTGGTCCCGGCCGAGACCAAGGACAACGGCGACGGCACCCTGACCGCGAAGGCCCCGGGCAAAACCGGCGTCTACAAGGTCTACGTGAAGGCCACGGACGGCCACGGGAACGCGGGCATCGAGACGAAGTCGGTCAAGGTGATCCCGCCGAAGGTGGACGGGACGAACGTCTCCCAGGGCAAGGCCGCCACGGCGTCCTCGTTCCAGACCGACCCGACGGGCGGCTGCCCGTGCGGTGCGGCCAACGCGGTGGACGGGAAGTTCGACACCCGCTGGGCCAGTGACTGGAGCGACCCGCAGTGGGTCCAGGTCGACCTCGGCGCCTCGACGACGTTCAAGCACGTCCAGCTCGCCTGGGACCCGGCGTTCGGCAAGGCGTACGACATCCAGACGTCCGAGGACGGACAGAACTGGACGACGGTGAAGTCGGTGACCGACGGCAACGGAGACATCGACGACATCGACGTCAACGGCACCGGCCGCTACGTGCGGATCAACGGCACCGCCCGCGGCTCCGGTTACGGCTACTCGCTCTACGAGTTCGGCGTCTACAGCTGACGGGAGGCGGTCACTCATGATGGTCACTCGCCTCGGGCAGGCCCAGCCATACGCGCTCAGCCTGTTCCGGATCGTCGTCGGACTGCTCTTCACCCTTCACGGTGTCGCGTCCCTCTTCGGCGTGCTCGGCAGGCCGATGCTCTCCGCGGGCGCCTGGCCGGGGTGGTACGCGGCCGTCATCCAACTGGTCGGCGGCGCCCTGGTGCTGTCCGGCCTCGGTACGAGAACGGCCGCGCTCGTGGGCTCCGGATCCATGGCGTTCGCGTACTTCGACGTCCACCAGCGGGCGGGACTGTTGCCCATGCAGAACGGCGGCGAGGCGGCGGTCTTCTTCCGCTGGACGCTGCTGCTGCTCGTCTTCTCCGGTCCGGGCGTGCTGGCCGTGGACCGGCTGCCGGTCTTCCGCGGAGCCACCCGGGAGAGCGCGGAGACACGGCAGGAGCAGCACCTGGGCGTACCCGCCTGAGGGGACGGGTACGTCCGCGGCCGGCCTCCCGGGACTGCCCCCGGGAGGCCGGCGCCGCGGCCGCCGTCACACCACGGCGTCCGCTCCCGCCTCCGCGTACTCCACCCCCTCGTACTCCTCGCCCTCGGGAACGCGGGCTTGCGCGGCAGCGCGGGTGTCACCAGCGGCTCGCGTCCACCGTGGGCGTGTACGACGACGCGACGAACCGCTGAGCCCGTAGCCCACGGGCCGGTGCGAACTCAGTCCTGTGCGAGCTCAGCTCTGTGTGAGCTCAGTCCTCGGCGAGCGCCCGCAGGAAGCCCGTGTTCACCGCGGTCAGCCCGCCGTCCACCCTCAGCGTCGTCCCGGTGACCCAGGCAGCGTCCCGGGAGGCGAGGAAGGCCACGGCGCCCGCGATGTCCTCCGGCTCGCCGACCCGGCCGAGCGGGTAGAGGCCGCTCACCCGGGACAGTTCGGCGTCGCGGCCCGCCCAGGCGTCGGTGCGGATCGTGCCGGGCGTGACCAGGTTGACCCGCACCCCGCGCGGTCCGGCGTGGCCGGCCAGCGTACGGGTGAGGCTGGTCAGGCCCGCCTTGGCGGCGCTGTAGGCGTGGTTGCCGAAGGACTGCTCGCCGTTGACCGAGCCGATGGTGACGATCGCGCCCCGGCCGGAATCCACCAGATGCGGCAGCGCGGCGCGCGCGCACCGGTAGGCACCGCTGAGGGTGACGTCCAGGTCGCGCTGCCAGGCCTCGTCCGGCTCGTCCTCGAAGAGCGCGGCGTCGGGGGTGCACGCGTACGCGTTGTTCACCAGTACGTCGAGCCCGCCGAACACCGAGACGGCGTGGGCCACCGCCGTCTCGACCGCCGCCCGGTCCGTCACGTCGCAGGCCAGCGCCTCGGCCTCGCCGCCGCTCTCCCGGATCTCCGCCGCCGCGTGCGCTGCCCGTTCGCCGTCCAGGTCGGTGACCAGGACGCGGGCGCCCTCGGTTGCCAGCCGCCGGGCGGTGGCGGCGCCGATGCCCTGGCCGGCCCCGGTGAGGAGAACGCTGTATCCGTCGAATCGCATGAGAGCGGCAGAAGTCATAGCGCCGAACGTACTGCGCGCACCAGTGCCTGGGCACGGGGGTCGGCGGTGACTCCCTTCTGCAGACCGTTCGTCACATAGCCGAAGGCGATGCCGGATTCGGGGTCGGCGAAGCCCAGCGAACCGCCCCGGCCCGGGTGGCCGAAGGAGCCCGGGGCGAGCAGCGGGGCCGCCGGTCCGTGCAGCATGTAGCCGAGGCCGAAGCGGGTGCCGACGACCAGGACCCGGTCCGGGCCCGCCGACTCCTCGGTGCGGGCCAGGGTGAGGGTGGCCGAGGCGAACAGCCGGTGGCCGTCGACCGGGCCGATCATCGCGGCGTAGCACCGGGCCAGGCCGCGGGCGGTGGCGATGCCGTTGGACGCGGGGAGCTCGGCGGCCCGGTAGCCGGGGTCGTTCTCGTCGGGGAACGGGTCGATCGCACCGAACGCCCGGCGGGTCAGCGAGTCCGGGTCGCGGTAGGCGTCGACGACCGAGCGCTTGGGGCGTATCCGCAGCGCACCCGTGCCGTCCCCGGCGGGTGGCTCGACCTGCCCGATCCGGCCCACCCGGTGCGCCTCGTCCGCCGGGATGCCGAACCAGAAGTCCAGGCCGAGCGGGCGGGCGATCTCCTCGGCGACCCAGCGGCCGATGGTCCGGCCGGTGACGCGCCGCACCAGCTCACCGACGAGCCAGCTGTAGGTCTGCGCGTGGTAGCCGTGGTCGGTGCCGGGCTCCCACTGGGGGCGCTGGGCGGCGACCGCCTGCGGTCCGCTCACCCCGTCGGCCGCCTCGTCGGGCGTCAACGGCCGGTCCAGGGCCGGGATCCCGGCCCGGTGGGCGAGGAGATGGCGGACGAGGACGCGTTCCTTGCCGTTCGCCTTGAACTCCGGCCAGTACGTGCCGACCGGGGCGTGCAGGTCGATCTGGCCGCGCTGGTGCAGCAGCAGCGGGACGGCGGCGGCGATGCCCTTTCCCGCCGAGCGGACGATCTGCACGGTGTCGACGGCCCACGGTTCGACGCCGTCGACGTCTCTGGTGCCGGCCCACAGGTCGACGACCTTCTGACCGTGCCGGTAGACGGTGACCGCTGCCCCGCGGTCACCGCGCTGCTCGAAGTTACGGATGAAAGCATCCCGGACCGGTTCGAATCCGGGCGCTGCCGTGCCCCGTACGTCCACGCCTGCTCCTGCGCTCCCGCTCATCCCCCCATGGTGCATTGCGCCGCAGGTCGGACGAGGGGCGGGTCACCCGATGTTCACCGTCACGGAACACGAACCGTCACGGGACACGAACGGTCACCGAGCGCGGGTCGAACCCGAAGGGGAGCTCCAGGCGGTGGGCGCGCATCAGTACGTCGTCGCACAGGAGGTCCTGGGTGCGGTCGTCGGCGGCGATGACGCCTTCGCTGAGGATGACCGCGCGGCCGCAGAGCTCTAGGGCGTACGGCAGGTCGTGCGTCACCATCAGCACGGTGACGTCCAACGACCGCAGGATGTCGGCGAGTTCGCGGCGGGAGGCCGGATCGAGGTTGGAGGAGGGCTCGTCCAGGACGAGGATCTCCGGCCGCATGGCGAGGACCGTGGCGACGGCGACGCGGCGGCGCTGGCCGAAGGAGAGGTGGTGCGGCGGCCGGTTCGCGTACTCCTCCATGCCGACCTGCTTGAGCGCTTCGGTGACGCGCTCCTCCAGTTCGGCGCCGCGCAACCCGCCGGCGGCTGGGCCGAAGGCGACGTCCTCGCGGACGGTGGGCATGAAGAGCTGGTCGTCGGGGTCCTGGAAGACGATGCCGACGCGGCGGCGGATCTCGGCGAGGTTGCGCTTGTCGACCGGGAGCCCGGCGACCCGGACGCTGCCGGCGCCGGCGTCGAGGATGCCGTTGAGGTGGAGGACGAGGGTGGTCTTGCCGGCCCCGTTCGGGCCGAGCAGGGCGACGCGCTCGCCGCGGGCGACGGTCAGGTCGACGCCGAAGAGCGCCTGGTGGCCGTCGGGGTAGGCGTAGGCGAGGCCGCTGACCTCCAGGGACGGCGGCGGGGTCGGCTCGGGGGTGGCGGAGGTCTGGCTCATAGGGTCCATCCCAGCAGACACACGACGAGGGCGAGCACGGGGAGTACCGAGGCGTACGCCCACTGGGTGCGCGAGGCCGTCACCTCGTCGATGACCGGCATGGAGCCGGTGTAGCCGCGGCTGACCATCGCGAGATGGACGCGTTCTCCGCGCTCGTACGACCGGATGAACAGGGCGCCCGCCGACTTGCCCAGGACACCCCACTGCCGGATGCCGCGCGCCTCGAATCCGCGCGAGCGGCGGGCGATGGACATACGGCGCATCTCGTCGGTGATCACATCGCCGTACCGGATCATGAAGGAGGCGATCTGGACGAGCAGCGGGGGCAGCTTCAGACGCTGGAGGCCGAGCAGCAGGGAGCGCAGTTCGGTGGTGGAGGCCAGGAGCACGGAGGCGGCGACGCCGAGGGTGCCCTTGGCGAGGACGTTCCAGGCGCCCCAGAGTCCGGGGACGCTGACGGAGAGCCCGAGGACCTGCGTCTGCTCGCCGGGTACGACGAACGGCATGAGCAGGGCGAACGCGACGAACGGCACCTCGATCAGCAGCCGCTTGAGGAGGAAGGCGGCAGGGATGCGGGCCGCGGCGGTGGCGCCCGCGATCAGCAGCGCGTAGAGCCCGAAGGCCCATACCGCCTCGCGCGGGGTGGTGACGACGACCACGACGAAGGCGAACACCGCGGCGAGCTTGCAGTGCGGCGGCAGGTCGTGGACCGGCGAGTGCCCGTGCCGGTAGAGCTTGTGGGCGTGTCCCGCGCCCATTTCAGACCTTCTCGTCGGTACGGGAGTCGCTGTCCGCGGGCTCGTCGTCCCTACGGCGGCGGCTGACGACGTAGAACGCGCCGCTGCCGACGACGAGGGTGGCGCCGACGCCGATCACTCCGGCCAGTCCGCCCGACATCCGGGCGTCGGAGATGTCCTTGACGCCGTAGTCGGCGAGCGGGGAGTCCTTGGCTGCGTGGTCCCTGGCCTCCTTGTCGATGCCCTGGTCGGTGGCGACCTTCTCCAGGCCGTCCGGATTCGCGGAGGCGTAGAAGGAGACGAAGCCGGCCAGGACGAGGGCGGTGACCAGGCCGGTGGCCCACAGGCCCTTGGTGGAGCGGTGGGCGGCGGGCTCCCGGGCGGGAGCGGGGGCGGGGGCGTCGACGAGTTCGCCGTCGATGCGGAGCTTGAGCGGGGCGGTGAGGCCGCGGGCGCCGTGGACCAGGTCGGGGCGGACGGCGATGACGGCGCCGACGGTCAGCGCGGTGATCGCGGCCTCACCGATGCCGATCAGGACGTGCACCCCGACCATTGCGGTGAAGACCTTGCCGATCGGGATGTCGGTGGTGCCGCCGATCCAGTACAGCAGCGTGAAGGCGGCGGCGGCGGCCGGTACGGAGACCAGTGCGGCGACGAAGGACGCGGCGGTCATGGAGCGGCGGGTGCGCGGCAGCACGCTCACCAGGCCGCGGAACAGGGCGTACGCGACGACGGTGGTCACGACGCCCATGTCGAGGATGTTCACGCCGAGCGCGGTGAGCCCGCCGTCGGCGAAGAGGATGCCCTGCATCAGCAGGACGACGGATATGCAGAGGATCCCGGTGTACGGACCGACCAGGATCGCGGCCAGCGCCCCGCCGAGCAGGTGTCCGCTGGTGCCGGCCGCGACGGGGAAGTTCAGCATCTGCACGGCGAAGATGAAGGCGGCGACCAACCCGGCCAGCGGCGCGGTGCGCTCGTCCAGCTCGCGCCGGGCCCCCTTCAGACTGACGGCCACGGCTCCGGCGGCCACGACTCCGGCGACGGCGGAGACGGGTGCGTTGATGAATCCGTCGGGTACATGCATGGGGGCGGCTCCGCTTCCTGCGTTCCTGCATTGCTGCGCGGGGTCATGAACCTCTCAATGATAGGGCCTTGTTGCGAATCGTTCGCAAGAGCACCTCTGTCACAACTGCCCAGCGTTCTCACAGTGCTCTTTTACGGAAATATGGGACATTGGATGACGAAGATGAATAGGTAAACAGGAGGAGCCGGCCCATGTCCCCCGTGATCAAAGAACATGCCCGAGCCCGGCTCGTCACCGACGCCCGCGACCTGCCCGTGGTCCCCGTCGAGCTGCGTCACGACACCGCCGACGCCCCCGGCACCATCCTTGTCGCTTTCCCCGGCGGCGCGGAGTGGGCCGTCGCCCGCGATCTGCTGGAGCGCGGGCTGCGCTCCCCCGTCGAAAGCGACAGCTTCCGGATCTGGCCGTGCGGCCGCGCCCAGCTGGTGGTCGAACGCCATACGGCGGACGGCGTCGAGGTGGTGCAGTTCGACAGCGCGCCGCTGATCCGCTTCCTGAGGCGCACGCACAGCGAGGTCTCCAGGACCGAGACCGCGCGCGCCTGATCCACCCGCCACCTCATGGCGAGAGCCCCCGTGCAGCACATGCTGCACGGGGGCTCTCGTCGCCCCGGTCCCCCGTCCCCACAGGTAACCGGTGCTTCCGGGGCCACGTTCCGCTCAGACGCGGCCCCGGAGGTCAGCGGCTCGGTGACCGGCTCAGACGCCGGTCAGACGCGGGTCAGCTCACGCTCGCCGCCCGCGTCCGGACCGGCGTCGCCCGCATCGCCGTCGCCGGAGGTGGTGGCGAGCTCCTTGCGCAGGCCCTCACCCTCGACGTCGACGTTGGGCAGCGCCCGGTCCAGCCAGCGGGGCAGCCACCAGGCCCGCTTCCCGAGCAGGGCGAGGACCGCGGGCACGATGGCCATGCGGACGACGAACGCGTCGAAGAAGACGGCGATGGCGAGTGAGAAGCCGATCATCTTGATCATCGACTCGCTGGAGCCGATGAATCCGGAGAAGACCGCCATCATGATCACGGCCGCGGCCGTGACGACCCGGGCTCCGTGCTTGAAGCCGGTGACGATGGCCTGGCCGGGCTTCTCACCGTGGACGTACGCCTCGCGCATCCGGGTCACGAGGAAGACCTCGTAGTCCATCGCGAGACCGAAGACGACACCCACCATGAAGATCGGCATCATCGACATGATCGGACCGGTCTGCTCGACCCCGAACAGTCCGCCGAGCCAGCCCCACTGGAAGACCGCGACGACCGCGCCCAGGGCCGCGACGACCGAGAGCAGGAAGCCGAGCGCCGCCTTCAGCGGCACCAGGATCGACCGGAAGACCACCATCAGCAGCAGGAAGGCGAGGCCGACGACGAGCGCCAGGTAAGGCAGCAGCGCGTCGTTCATCTTCTGCGAGAAGTCGATGTTCATCGCGGTGGCGCCGGTGACCAGCACCTCGGCGCCGGTGTCGGACTTGATGTCCTTGCCCGCGTCACGGATCGCGTGGACCACGTTCTCCGTCTCGACGGAGCTCGGCCGGTCCTTCGGGACGACGGTGATCATCGCCGCGTCGCCGGCCTTGTTGAAGGTGGCCGGGGTGACGGCGACGACACCCTTCATGCCGGAGATCTCGTCACCGACCTGCTTGGCGGCGGTCTTGCCGTCGGAGCTGTCCGCCGTGTCGACGACGACCAGCAGCGAGCCGTTGAAGCCGGGGCCGAAGCCCTCGGAGAGCAGGTCGTAGGCGCGGCGCTGAGTGGTGCTGGTGGGCTGGGAGCCGTCGTCCGGCAGGCCCATCTCCAGCGACGCGGCCGGTACGGCGATCGTGCCCAGGCCGATCACACCGACCAGCAGCACCCACACCGGCTTGCGCAGCACGAACCGCGCCCAGCGGGTGCCCATGTTCGGCTTGGCGTCGGGCTTGTTCTCCGCCTCGGCGGCCTTGCGCGCCTTGCGTCCCATGACCCGCTTGCCCACGAAGCCCAGCATGGCCGGGACGAGGGTGAGGGCGATGAGGACGGCGATCGCGACGGTACCGGCAGCGGCGAAGCCCATCTTCGACAGCATCGGGATGTTGACGACGGCGAGGCCGACCAGGGCGATGACCACGGTGAGCCCGGCGAAGACGACCGCGGAACCCGCGGTGCCGACCGCACGGCCTGCCGCTTCCTCGCGCTCCCGGCCCTCGGCCAGTTCGGCACGGTAGCGGGAGACGATGAAGAGCGCGTAGTCGATGCCGACCGCGAGGCCGATCATCATCGCGAGGGTGGAGGTGGTGGAACCCAGGTCCAGCACATTGGCCAGCGCGGTGATCGACGAGACGCCGATGCCGACCCCGATCAGGGCGGTGAGCAGCGGCAGCCCCGCCGCGATGAGCGAGCCGAAGGTGATGACGAGCACCACCGCGGCCAGCGCGATGCCGACGACCTCGGTGGCACCGGTCTCCGGCATCACCTGGAGCGCGTCACCGCCGATCTCCACGGTCATCCCGCTCTTCTGCGCCGCCTCACCCGAGTCCTCCAGGGCCTCCCGGGTGGCGTCGGTCAGCTCCATCGAGTTGACCTCGTACGTCACCGAGATGTACGCGGTCGAGCCGTCCTTGGAGACGGCCTTTCCGGCGTACGGGTCGACGACCGAGGCGATCTGGTCCGAGCCGGACTTCAGCCCGGCGGTGATCTTGTTGACCTCGGCCTTGTTGGCCGGGTCCGTCATCTTCTCGCCCTCGGGGGCCTTGAAGACGATGCGCGCGGTCGCGCCGTCGGCGCTGGCGGCGGGGAACCTCTGTTCCAGCAGGTCGAAGGCCTTCTGGGCCTCCGTACCCGGGATCGAGAAGGAGCTGGAGGTGGCGGTGGACGCGGTGGCCGCGCCGAATCCGGCGAGTGCCAGCAGTGCCACCCAGATCAGGGCGACATAGCGGCGGCGCCGGAAGGCGAGCCGTCCGAGCTTGTAGAGGAATGTGGCCACGGAGGCGTACTCCCGGTCAGGTCGTTGAGTGGAAATGGGCGTGAGGAACCACCCCGACGACGAGAGCGGCGTGTCAGGTGGGGCTTGGGGAGGGGGCCGTGCGGGTGTGCCGTGGGGACGGCGGTCAGACTCCGAGAGCGGGGAGGATCACGGAGTCGACGTAGTCGAGAAGGAACGCCTGATCCACCGGGCGGTCCTCGACCAGCTGCCGAGCGGCGAACGCGCCGATCAGCATGTGGGGCAGGTACTTCAGCGCCGGATTGTCCGGACGTACTTCCCCCCGGTCCACGGCTCGGCGCAGCAGCAGGTCGAGACCGGTCATCTCCGGTTCGATCAGCAGCTCGCGCAGGGCCTGCAGGAGATCGGGGTTCTCGTGAACGGCATGGCTCAGGCCCCGCATCAGCGCGGAGTCCTTCTCCATCTGACAGTCGTCACTACGGCCCAGGACGGCGTGGAAGTCACCGCGCAGCGAGCCGGTGTCGACATCGCTGAGGGAAACGGGCTTGTTGTGCCGCATGGCCCTGACGACGAGCTCGGGCTTGCTCCCCCACTGGCGGTAGAGGGTGGCCTTGCTGGAACGGGTGCGCGCGGCGACGGCGTCCATCGTGAGGGCGTCGTAGCCGACCTCGCGGAGCAGGTCGAGCACGGCGGCGTACAGCTCGCTCTCACGCTCGGGCGTGAGCCGTGTGCGTGCCATGGTCGACCTCCTGTTCCCTGAGCTCGGGTGATGCGCATTCGTACGTCAGTCAATCGAACGAAACTGTTTCGTACACATCGACGGTACCCCGCGCACCCAGCGAAACGAAATCGTTTCGCTTGTGTTCCGCACCACAAGTTGCCGCGCCCCCCTCACGCGGAAAGCATTGGGGGGTGAGTGACGACGTCTCGTATCTCCGGTTCCCGCACCTCCACGACGATCTGCTCTGCTTCGCGGCGGAGGACGATCTCTGGGTGGCCCCCCTCGTCCCCGAGGGCGAGGTGCCCGGACGCGCCTGGCGCGTGACCGTCGACCGCACCAGAGTCAGCCATCCACGCTTCTCCCCCGACGGGACCCGGATCGCCTACACGACGTGGCGCACCCTCGACCCGGAGATCCATCTGGCGCCCGTCACCGGCGGCCCGGCCCGCCGGCTCACCTACTGGGGGTCGACCGACGCCCGGGTCTGCGGCTGGACCCCCGGCCCCGGGGACGGGGACTGCCCGCAGATCCTCGCCGTGTCCTCGCACCGGCAGCCGTTCTCGTACTTCTCCTGGGCCTACAGCGTGCCCACGGACGGCAGCCCCGGCGGCCGGCTGCCCTGGGGCCCGGTCTCCGACATCGCCGTCGCCGACATCGACGGCGAGCGCCGCACCCTGCTGCTCACCGGAAAGCCGCCGCACGAACCGGCGGCCTGGAAGCGGTACCGGGGCGGCGCGACCGGGCGGCTGTGGCTGCACGGCGAGCGGCTGCTCCCGGACATCGGCGGGCACCTCGACTCACCGATGTTCGTCGGCGGCCGCATCGCGTTCCTCTCCGACCACGAGGGCGTCGGCAACCTCTACTCCTGCCGCCCCGACGGCACCGACCTGCGCCGGCACACGGACCACGACGCGTTCTACGCCCGGCACGCCTCCAGCGACGGACGGCGGGTCGTCTACCAGTGCGCGGGCGAGGTGTGGCTGGTCGACGACCTGGAGTCACCCGACGCCGTGCCCCGCAAGCTGGAGGTACGGCTCGGCGGCCCGCGCGCCGGACGCCGGACCTACCAGGTGTCGGCCGCCAGCAACATCGACTCCCTCTCCGTGGACGAGACCGGCCGGGCCAGCGCCGTCGCGGTACGCGGCAGCCTGTACTGGCTCACCCACCGCGACGGCCCCGCCCGCACCATCGCCGACACCCCAGGCGTCCGCGTCCGGCTGCCGGAGATGCTCGGCAGCGGCGGCCAGGTCGCGTACGTCACCGACGCGGAGGGCGAGGACGCCATCGAGATCGCCTCCCTGCCGCGCGCCAGCGGCGACCGCGCCCCGCGCCGGCTGGCCTCAGGCCGGGTCGGCCGGGTCCAGGAGCTGATCGCCGACCCGGACGGCGAACGGCTCGCCATCGCCTCCCACGACGGCCGGCTGCTCCTCCTGGACACCGGCGCCCTGGACACCGACGCTCCGGACACCGGCGAGGAGACGTCCACCGGCGAGCCCGTCGAACTGATCCGCTCCGTCAACGGCCCGGTCCGCGATCTGGCGTTCTCCCCGGACGGCGCCTGGCTGACCTGGTCGCACCCCGGCATCGGCCGCTCGCTGCGCAAGATCAAGCTGGCCCGCATCCAGGGCCCCGGCGCCCCCACGATCGTCGACGTCACCAACGGCCGCTTCGAGGACGAGAACCCGGTCTTCACGGGCGACGGCCGCTATCTCGCCTTCCTCTCCTGGCGCGGCTTCGACCCCGTCTACGACGTGCACACCGGCGACCTCTCCTTCCCCCTCGGCTGCCGCCCGTACCTCGTCCCGCTCTCCTCGGCGACGCCCTCCCCCTTCGCCCTCTCCCCCGACGGCCGGCCGGCCGCCGGCGGCCTCGACCCGGGGGACTCCGACGAGGCGGAGGCGGCCGAGGGCTCCACGGTCACCGTCGAGTTCGAGGGCCTGGAGAGCCGGGTCACGCCGTTCCCGGTCTCCGCCTCCAAGTACTCGGCGCTGTACCCGGTCAGCGGCGGCGGACTGGTCTGGCTGCGCTGGCCGATCTCCGGCGCGCTGGGCGAGACGTTCGCCAACCCGGCGGACATGTCGGGCCGCCCGACCCTGGAGTACTTCAACATCGCCAAGGCGAAGAAGACCGAACTCGTCGACCACCTCGACTGGTTCGCCGTCAGCGGCGACGCCTCCCGCCTCGTCGTCATGGACGACGGCGAACTGCGCGCCGTCCCCGCCACCGAGCCGGGCGACAACGACTCCACGGTCTACATCGACCTGCGCCGCATCCTGCACGAGGCGGACCCCCCGGCGGAGTGGCGAGGGGCGTATGCCGAGGCGGGCCGCCTCATCCGCTCCTACTTCTGGGAACCGGACATGTGCGGCATCGACTGGCCGGCCATCCTCGACCAGTACCGCCCCCTGGTCGAACGGGTCGCCACACCCGACGAGTTCGCCGACCTCCTCCGCGAGGTCCTGGGCGAACTGGGCACGTCCCACGCCTACGTCTCCCCCGCCCGCCGCAACGAGGGCCCGCCGCACTACCAGCGGGCGATCGGCCTGCTCGGCGTCAACTTCGTGTGCCGGGACGGCGACTGGACCCTGCTGCGCATCCTGCCCGGCGACTCCTCGGACTCCAAGGCCCGCTCCCCGCTGGCCGGTACGGGCATCCGCGAGGGCGCGGTCCTCACCCACGTCGACGGCCGCCCGGTCGACCCGGTCGCCGGCCCCTACCCCCTGCTCTCCGCAGCGGGCGGCACCACGGTCGAGCTGACCTTCCGCCCCGCCGAGGGCGAGGGCCGCTCCCGCCGAGTCGCGATCGTCCCGCTGGTCGACGAACGGCCGCTGCGCTACCAGGACTGGGTGGCCAAACGCCGCCAGGTCGTACGGGACCTGAGCGGCGGCCGCTGCGGCTACCTGCACATCCCCGACATGGGCGGCTCGGGCTGGGCCCAGTTCAACCGCGACCTGCGCCTGGAGGTCTCCCGCCCGGCCCTGATCGTCGACGTACGCGGCAACGCGGGCGGCCACATCAGCGAACTGGTCGTCGAAAAGCTCACCCGCACGATCCTCGGCTGGGACCTCACCCGGGACGCCCAGCCCGTCTCGTACGCCTCCAACGCCCCCCGGGGCCCGGTCGTCGCCCTGGCCGACGAGGCGACGTCCTCCGACGGCGACATGATCACCGCCGCGTTCCGCCTGCTGAAGCTGGGCCCGGTAGTGGGCCAGCGGACATGGGGCGGGGTCGTCGGCATGACAGGCCGCCACCGCCTGGGCGACGGCACGGTGATCACGGTCCCGATGAACGCCGCGTGGTTCGACACATACGGCTGGTCGGTCGAGAACCACGGCGTCGAACCAGACCTGGAGGCGCTACGCACCCCCCTGGACTGGGCGGAGGGACGGCACGCGGTCCTGGACGACGCGGTGCGCGTTGCCCTGGACCTGCTGGCGGCGCACCCGCCGGCGACGGCGCCTACTTACGACACGGCCCCGGATCTGAGGCGGCCGCCGTTGCCGCCGCGGTAGAGAGCGGATTCCAGGGCTGCCGACTGCGGGCTGCGGGGAGCCGCTGAGGCCTTGCGACGGTGGGCCGTGAACTCGGTTGCCAGGTCGGCGTCGAGAGCGCGTGTCAGGCGTGGCAGGAGCGGGATGAGGAGCTGCGGCGGCGCCCCCTTCGGTTCGGGGAATCCGGGGCTGCTTCATCCCGCAACGTTCGGCAGGGCCTGCAGCATCTTCCGCTTGAGGCAACTCCAGACCCCATTCCGAAATTATCCCTAGAGATCATACGGGTAAATTTGAATTTCAGGGGTCCGGAAGGAAATGAGACCCCCCAAAGGGATTTCCGACCTTCGATTCAAAATTTCGATCAGGATAATATCCAATCCCACCCTGACTCCTACAACTGAGTCATCACCCTCATCAAATCCGAGAACTCGACACACCATGTTGGCCGCATGCCCCCTCCCGACACCCCCCGAGATGGAGGTATCACCCGAGGGGACAGCCGTCCACTCCGCAACTTCTTCTGGAACTTCGATCTCGACATCAAATTGCCCCAGCTCGGCCGGACCCAACCCCATCCAGCGTCCGGAAGCAGTGCCCGAATCGCACTCGAAACGCACGAATTCATGTGACGGCGCCAGAACTTGAATAACTTCCACTCTCATGACTTCACTCCCAAGAGGACTCGCCACATCGAATCATCGATATCCCACGCATTGGCAAAAGAATTCCAGCCCCACGCCTCCTTGTGGCAGTGGAATCCGTTTGGCCTGCCTCGCATCCCATAAGCACTGTTACGTGCCCACGGAGCGAGTTGCGCACGGTTTCACCTCCACCAGAGTTCGGTGACAGTGTGCTGCCTCTTGAAATTACAACGGAATCTCCTCACGACCACTCTTCCGACATGACGGACCATTAAGTTCGTACCAAAGATTATCAGGAACTTCGTAAGCCTCAGGATCAATTCGACGTACGAGAACTTCCACCTCGCTCGCCGCAGCCTCCCAACCATGACATCCACTGACAGTAAATGGATACATCTGCATCACACCGCGAACGCACAGACTGAAACACTCAAGGGTGGTATTGACCACCCTCACGCCCTCCATCCCGCGTACAGATTCCACTACCTGGCCAGTTATCGGATCCAAAAAGACACTCCCAAAAAGCCCAGTCGCGCCGAACTTAATAAACTTTCCGCACGTCCCAATGGTCACACTCTCCAGAAGATCGAGGCACCTATAGAGACCCCCAATGGGCCCCTTCGGGACTTCAAGGGAGTACGACTCGGGCTCTCCTTCCTCGGATTCATCAAAACTCAACGAAACCATTGCAAATTCCGAACTAAATCCACTACTACTCTCACCCATGCCACACCTTCCAAGGTCGAATTCAATTCGCAGTACGCCTCGGGGGCGGCGTACGACCTGTGCGGGGCACCTTCGACCACAGGTCGTCGACGGTGCCACCGACGACCGGACTCTCGAGGCTCGGGGCTCGGGGCTCGGGGCTCGGAAGGCCCTGTTCACTCTTTCGTGGGTACGTGATGAGGGCTCGGCCCGAGTCTTGAGCCTCGGGATTCGAGCGTCGAGGTCCGAGTTCCGAGATTCGAGCGATGTCTGACAACCGGTAGGTAAAAGAAGGAGGTTGGGGAACACCTCCCCACCTCCCTGACCCGTAACGGCGAGCAAGTTTGACCATTTGTGACCGACTTGCGGCACGGCGTCGCGGCTGCTTACGGTGCCCCAACGTAACGACCCCGACGCGGTGTTGATAGCACCGGCCGGGGTCTCACCCAAGATCGCAACCCAGAAAGTCGATCTCGTGGCTACCCAGAACTTTAGTCCTGCCCTGCCGACGCCCGCAGCCCCGGCTCCGTGCCCGAAGGCCAGCCCCGGCTACGGCAAGCGTTCCGTCCCGGACCAGCGCCCGCCCCGCACCGACGACTTCGCGCTTCTGCCGGAGCGGGAGCGGTGCATCGCCGGATACGTCGACACGCTCCCCGAGGGCGCGGCCATGAACATCAAGTCGCTCTCCAAATGCCAGCCCCTGTACGGGCAGATGGCCGTCGGCAGCGCGCTGCGGGCCCTGGGCGTGGCCGGTCACCTGCGCCAGGCGCGGTGCGCGGTCGGGGACGGCGACACCCTCCGCTGGGTCACCCGCACATTCTGGTCGCGTACGGCCCGGGACAACGAATGGTGGAACACCTTCCTCACCACCGAGGCGAGCCGCCGTCTGCCGCAACCGGTGGTCGCATCGGCCACGCCGCCCCCTCCATGGGTCCCGGCCGCACCCGCAGCCCCCGCCGCACCCGAAGACCACGCACCCGAACAACGCTCCCCAGCCCCGGTGTTGCCGCCCCAGCGCACCGGGCAGTCGCAGGGCGCCGCCTCGGGAGACTCGTCACTCGCCTACCTCGCCCTGACCCGACTGGGCCCAGCCGACCAGCGGCTGGGGCTCTCCGAGGACGACTGCCGGGCGCTGGAGGAGCTGGCCGCCGAATGGTTCGCACGCGGTGTGGACGCCGACTACCTCGTCCACACCCTCACCGCCGGACTGCCCGCAGCCGTCGACTCACCGCTCGGCTTCGTCAGGAAGCGCCTCATCACCAAGCTCCCGCCCCGCCGGCACGCCGCCGCAACTCCCGCACCGCCGGGCACTCCCGCACCCCGCCTGATGGTCGAGTGCACCGACTGCGGTGCCCCCGGCAAGGCCGAAGCCTTCCGCGATGGCCTGTGCGCACCCTGCCGCCAGCCCGTCCAGCGCCTCGAAACCCATCCGACATCCGCCGAGGCCCCCAGCATTCAGCGCGACATCCAGGCACACGTGAAGCGACTCCGCGAACAACTCAAGCTGCGCTGACCATCCCTCTCAACAGTGGCTGCCGGGGCTCCACACCAGGGCCGCCAGGGCCTGTCCGATGGCCCTCAGGGGGATCGCGTTCGGCTCCTGAACTGTGGCGCCATGAAGAACCGGCTCACCCATGAGGCCGGTAGAGGCGGGCGTTCGCGAGTTGTTGACCCGGTGGCGTGCGTTCGTGCGAGCTCAGGCGATGGCCGGGACGAGGAACATCACCGCCAACAGCACCCCCGCCAGGCCGACCAGCCCGACGGCCGCACCTACGCTACGAAAGAGCGCCACAGGCCAGATGACAGGTGCGGCGCCGAGCATTCCCTGGGCTTGCCGTTGCAAGTCAACGTTCTCTTCGCGGCGCCGTGCCATCGAGGTGGCGGCACCTCGAATATTGAGGGCGACCCGAGTGCCACCTATCGCGAAGACCAGCGCAACGATCAGCCCCGCCATGACGCCGAACATGTTCCCCCCTGACGCGCGCACTCTGGATGGTGCGGCTCAATCCGCCCGGAGGGTAGCAGCCGACTCAGGTCGGGCGGGATCGGGCTGGGCAGAGTGATGGTGACGACGCATCGGTGCTCCTGACTTCGGCTTTCGGCGGTTGCTTTCCACCAGATGGCGCCATACCGGGCGCCTCACAGGGGCTGACACCAGCAGCCTGGTGATCCTTGCAGTCATCTCTGTCGCTCGGCAGCGAACGCCATGTCGCGGATCATGAAGTGGAGTTGCACGTCGCCCAGCGGCTCTGCCCACAGTCCCTCGGCGTCGAGCACGGAGGCCGCGACCATCCGAGCCTCTGCGACGGCCGTCGGCAATATCCCTGCCATCTACACCGACCCGCACACCGGCGATCGCAACTCGCACCACACGGTCTTTGCGTACAGCCCCTGCTCCACGCCCCACCGCAGCGCCAGCGCATCCACGAGCAGCAGCCCCCGCCCGGACTCGTCGCCGATACCGGCGGACCGGAGCATCGGCCAGACACCGGACGCCGGATCACTCAGCTCGATACGGACCCTGCCGGCGTGCGTGCCACTGACCCGGAGCGTGACCGGCACACCCTCCCCGAGATGCGTGATCGCGTTGGTCAGCAACTCGCTTACGCAGAGCGTCAGATCGCTCACATCCACGCCCGCGAACCGCGCCCGCAGTATCCGCCTCACCTCCGGTACGGCCTTCGGCACGGCAAGCAGGTCGACCGCGAGTGGCAGCACGGTCATCCGTCGACCGCCGGCCGCAGCGCCTCGGCCAGCTGCCGCGCGGTGGCCGCGTTGCAGTTGCCGAGCGCGATCAGCGGTGGCCTGGTCGTGCGCGCGGCGAGGGTCAGGGGGTCGACGCCGAGCGAGGGGAGGGTGATGCCGTGCGCGGTGAGCGCGGCGCGCAGGGCGTCGATCTCCGCGCCGATGTCGTACGTGACGTGCTGCGAGTCGTCCATGAGGGGCCCGTACACCTTTCGTTGCTGACTGTGACGAACGCCTCACACGCTGCCGTACGGAGCCCTACCGTGAAAGGGATTCCCGCTCCACAGAGCACAGCGCGAAAGGCGGTCGGCAGAGTGGCCACACGCAAGGAGATCGACGGATCGGCGGGAGTCCCGCAGTTCTACGGGAAGGAGCTGCGCTTCAAGAGAGAGGAAGCGGGCCTGACCCTGGAGAAGCTGGTCGAGGGCAGCTTCTTCGGCATCACGTACCTGAGCGAGATCGAGCACGGGCATCGGCGCATGCCGGTGGAGTTGGCGCGGCATGTGGACCTGGTGCTGGGGACGGACGGGTTCTTCCAACGGCGTTGTGAAGACGTACGAGAAGCGCGCCGCAAGGGCCATGCCCAGTACTTCGAGCGCGTACTGGAGACGGAGAATCAGGCAGTGACGATCGGACAGTGGTCGCCCACCGTCATCCCCGGCCTGGTGCAAACGGAGGCATACATTCGCGAGCTGTTCCGGGCCGAACGCGTGCCGGGCCTTACCGAAGAGACGGACGTAATGGTCCGATCCAGGCTGCAACGGGCCCAACGTCTCCTGGACCAGGGCAATCCGGAGTACTGGATCGTCATCCCCGAGACCCTGCTCTGGCAGCCGGTCCTGCCGCCGCCGCAGATGGCTGAACAGCTTGAACATGTGGCCGCTCTCACCAGAAGCGGACGGATCATTCTACAGATCGTTCCGTGGAACACTGGGGCTCACGCCCTCATGTACAACAACGCCATGCTGCTGGACTACGCGGATGCGCCTCCGCTCTTCTACACCGAAGGGCAGTACCACGGAAACACGATCGACGATCCGGGGATCGTCAAGCAGTATCGGAGGTCCTACGATCTGCTCAGGGCCGCCGCCGAGTCGCCGGACTCATCCCTGGCAGTGCTCGAAGCAGCGACAGAGGACTATCGAAATGGTGCGCTCCCCAAGCATCTTGCACGGCGCAAACTGGCGGAGGAGTAGTTACAGCAATGCCAATGGCGGCGACTGCCTCGAAGTCGCCGACGGCCACCCCGGCCTCGTCCCCGTCCGCGACTCCAAGCGCCCCCACGGCCCCGTGCTCGTCGTGAACGCGGCCGCCTGGACACCGTTCGTCGAGGCCGTCAAGGCGCACTGACCCACCCGACGAGCGGGGGTCAGGCGTAGTACGGCTCCATCACCGCCCGCACCTCCTCCAGCAGCGCCGGTCCCTCCTGCGGCACGGGCGGGCGGCTGCTGCCCGGCCTGATGTCCAGGAGCTGTTCGCCGGAGAGGGCGTACACCACGCGGCGCAGCCCCGCCTGCTGGATGACCGCCTCGCACATGGAACACGGCTCGCAGCTGGTGTACATCGTGGTGGCCGCCGCCGTGGCCGCGTCCAGCTCCCTCGCGGCCCACCGGGCGAGCTTCAGTTCCGGGTGCGCGGTGATGTCCCGGTCGGTGAGCGTCGTGTTCCGGTCCTCCGCGAGGACCGTCCCGTCCGTGGCCGCCAGCAGCGAGCCGAACGGCGGGTTGCCGCTTTCGCGCGCCTCGGCCGCGAGGGTGATGGCGCGCCTGAGGAGGGTGTCGTCGTCGGGCGTGGTCATGGCTGCTCCGTCGTGGTGCGGGGTGGGTAGAAGTGCGCGGCCACCGTGGCGAGTGCCTGCCGGGCCGGCTGTGGGTGGCTGGTCTCTTGGGGGTCGCCGTTGTACGGGTCGAGGACGACCGTGTCGGTGCCCAGCAGCCGTAGTTGGTCGAGGTCGTCCATGATCTGGTCGATCGTCCCCTCACCGGCGAGGCGTTGCGGGCCGTCGACCTGGGTCGCGGTGGGCCGGAGCACGATCCGGGGAGCGAAGGCGGGCACCGGAAGGTTCTGTTCGTACGCGGCCGACTTCAGCCGGTCCGCGGCTTCCCGCAGCCAGGGCATCGTGCACCGCAGCGGGTGCCAGGCGTCACCGAGCCGCACGGCCCGGCGTAGGCCCGCATCGCTGTTGCCGCCGACCCACACCGGGATCTTCCCGTTCCCGTACGCGGCCGTGTCGGCCCAGGCGTCCCGCATGTCCTTCAGGGCGGCGTCGGTCAGTCGTCCCCGCTGCTCGAAGGGGATGCCCAGGGCGGCGAACTCCTGCCGTGCCCAGCCCACGCCCACGCCGAGGACCAGCCGCCCGCCGCTGAGTGCGTTCAGGTTGGCCGCCATCCGGGCGGTGAGCAGCGGGTGCCGGTAGGGGGCGATGAGGACCGTCGTACCGAGCCGGATGCGGGTGGTGAGACCGGCAAGCCAGGACAGGGTGGTGAAGGGCTCGTAGAAGGGCGCCGGATACTGCTCGGCGACGTCGGGCGTGACGGCGATGTGGTCGGAGACCATCAGCAGGTCGAAGCCGAGACCTTCCACGGTCCGGGCCCAGTCGTGCAGGACTCCGGGGTCGGTTCCGGGTCCGAAATTGAGGACGTTCACGCCGATCTTCACAGGGCCGAGCCTAGCCAGACCGGACCGGTCGGCAGAAGGGATTCCTGCCGGTCCAGGCGCAGTTCACCCGTGGAACTCCCGGTAATCTGACCGGATGGCCGAGAATCTTGACGCGACGGACTGGGCGATCCTCGACGAGCTCCAGCGCGACGGCAGGATCGCGTTCACGGAGCTGGCCCGGCGGGTGAACCTGAGCGCGTCGGCGACGACGGAGCGGGTGCGGCGGCTGGAGGCGGTCGGGGTCGTCACGGGGTACCGGGCCGAGGTGGATCTGGAGCGGGCCGGATATGTGGCTCTGGCGGTCGTCCGGCTGAAGTACCCGGGGAGCCGGCACGAGCCGTTGCACCGGATGCTCCGGGCACGGCCGGAGATCCTGGAGTGTCTGCGTACCACCGGTGACGACTGCTACGTCCTCAAGGTGGCGGCCACCTCGATGGCCCACCTGGAGGAAATAGTCGACGAGCTGGCCGAGTTCGGGAGCACGACCACCAATCTCGTCTTCAGCCGGACGATGCCACTGCGCGGCCCGCGGGAGCCCCACGCGGACCGAATCAGTCGTCCAACGGCGTAGTGCCTCCCGGGCCCGCGAACACGAGCTGGGTGAGCGGCGACGGGAGGTAGTCCGCCTCCACCGTGACCCGGTAGAGCCCCGCGTCGGGGACCTCCAGATCCGCTCCGAGGGCATCGTCGTCACCGGCGTAGAGGGGGGCCTCCCGCTGGAAGCCGCCGTCGACCGCGGTCACGGTGCAGTCGACCCCCGACGGGTCGTCCGTGCCGGTGATGCGCACCGTCCATTCGGCGTTCGGCACCACGTAGTCCGGGACCGTCAGGCCGAGGCCGTCATCTGCCTGGTCGGGGCCCAAGTGGTCGTCCTCCAGGAGGAAGTCGACCACGGCCTGCCGCGCCGCTCTGCCGCTGGCCAGCGCACCGTGTTGCAGGGCCAGGGGCACCGTACGACGTGTCAGGGACGCCGATTCGCGGTGGACCGTTCCGTCGCCACCGACCTGGAAGCGGCGCGGGGCCCCGTCCGGGTCGCGCATCAGCTCGCCGTCCGTGTGGGTCCGGAAGCAGTACTCGGAGGCGATGACCGTGCCGTTCTCCAGCCGCATCGACTGCACGGTCTCCTGACGGATGCCGACGACCGGGCGGTGGTGCGGGAACGGCTTCGACCGGAGCGCGTCGAAGAACTCCTGCGAGCTTCTGGCCAGGTCCTTGTCACCGCCCAGCGCGCCGACGTCGGAGGGCGTGAGGCGGCGGACGTCGAGGCCCTCCTCGACGCAGAGGAAGCCGGGCAGGAGGTCGTGGACGCCGGGCATCGCGGAGGCGAGGGAGGCGAGCCGGCTGTGCGGCAGCGGCAGTGGGGCGCCCTGGGCCGTGTTCAGGATGTTCGCCGCGACGACCGACCCGTGGAAGGGCGTGCCAAGGGTCATGACGCCGCGGGTGTCCGCTTCGAGATCACCGTCGAAGCCGAGGGTGAGGGCCGCGTAGGTGACGAGGCCGCCCATCGAGTGGGCGACGAAGACGAGACGGGCTTCGCGCTCGTCCACCGCCTGCAGGCGTGCCGCCGCGTGGGCCGGGTGCTGTCGCCACCGTTCCAGGTGCTCACGGGCTTCACTCGCGAGCCGTCGCGCGTTGACCTCGACCGGCAGCCGCCAGTCGTACGGGAACGGCATGACGGCAGCGGGATGGGCGACGGCGTTCTCGATGGCCCCGGTCATCTTGTGGTACGGCTCGATGCCTCGCAGGACCGGGCTCCACGCCGGAATCTGCAGAAGCCTGCGCGCCTTGATCCGGCCGTACTCCCCGGCCTGCTCCTCGGCTGTGAGGTGCAGGGGCGCGAGCCCGCCCTTGGTCAGCCAGGCCTTGGCCAGCCACGTGGGATGTGCCAGGCCCCAGAGGACTTTGCCGGTGCTCGTGTCGTACAGCTCGCTCCCCATGATTCCCGGTACGAGGACGACGGCGTCGTGCGTGACGGCGGGGGTCAGTCCCGGAGTCGTACGGGGACGGCCGCCGGGGACGCGGCCCGGCGGATTCGTCTGCGGCTGCTCAGTCATGACTGAAACACTAAGGAGATGCAGAACAGGGCGGAGGCGTTCACACAAACGCAGGACATCGAGGCGGATACCGGATCTCAGCGGACTCTGCTGACCCTGGCGGTGCGTGACTACGGCGACGGCGACGACAGCTTCACCGAGGGGATCGACGAGCAGCTGGAAGTCGTGACGGAGTGGTGGTCCGGACACGGCGCCGAGCCCCCCTTCCGTCAGGTTCCGCCCCCGGATCTGCGGCGACGCGAGGACGTCGAGGACTTCCTGCGTGAGCACAGGGTGAGGGAGATGGAGGGCCAGGCCCTCGTCATGTTCATCACCGGACACGGCGTCTCCGGCGCGCGAACCCACTTCCTGAAGCTGCCCGCCTCCGTCAAGGGACGCCACCTCAACACCTCGGTGCGCACCACCGAACTCATCACCGCCGCCCTCGACTCGCACGTCCGCAACGTCCTCGTGATCGTCAATACCTGCTACGCGGGAAAGATCCGCAGCGAGCTCGACGAGGTGCTGGAGGACATCCGCGGGCAGCGGCGTACGCAGTGCAGTCTCGATGTCCTGGTGACGTGCGGGCACGACAAGCCGGTGCAGGTACGGCGGTTCCCCACGCTGCTGCGCGGTGCCCTGCAGCGGCTGCGGACCACCGCGGGCATCACCACTCCCTACCTCACGGTCGCCGAACTCATGGCCGAGTTCGAGCGCGAGCTGGGCACGGAGACCGCGATCAGACAGCACCGACTGCACCGGGTGGTCGACGGCAGCGGCATCCTCACCCCGACGCCCTGCATCCCCAACCCGGGTTACCGCTACGGCCATGACCTGGCCGGGGCGGGGCTGCGGCAGGCCGGCACTCCGGTGGACGACTACTGGCTCGACCGGGCGACCGGCCGTACGCAGGACAGCGATCCGGGGTGGTACTTCCGCGGCCGTGATGACATCAACCGCAGTGTCACCGAGTTCCTGAGCCCCACACGCGCCCGGGGAGTGCTGCTGATCACCGGGACCGCCGGCAGTGGCAAGTCGGCCGTGCTGGCGCGGGCGGTGGTGCTGAGCGATCCGTCGTTCCAGGAGGAGCCCGTCTTCAAGACCGCGGTCGATCTGGCCGCTGCCGGCACGGTGCCCGCTCCCGGCGCCCTCACCGGGGCGATCCTGGCGCGTCACCGGGGCCCGGCGGATCTGGCCCGCGACATCCTGCGGGCTCTCGGGGTCGAACCCGGCCGGCCGGCCTCGACCGAGGATCCCGTCGTCACCTGCACACAGCAGATCGTCGAGACCCTCCGCGGTCGTGGCGAGCCGGTCACCCTGGTCATCGACGGTCTCGACGAGGCGGCCGAACTCCCCCGCGTCATCGACGATGTGCTGGCCCCGCTCAGTGAGTTCTGCTCCCCGCAGATAGGGCAGGTGCCCGCCCCCCGGCAGAACGACGGCCCGCTTCCCCCCGCCATGCCTGCGGGTCTGCGCCTGCTCATCGGCGTGCGCTCCAGCCGGCCGCTCAGCGACTCCCCCGTGGAGCTGCCCGACGCGGAACAGGGACTCAGCGAGGCCCTGCAGGCTGCGTTCCCCACCGCCGCGCAGCTGCGGACGGATGGCGAGGGGAGCGAGAAGGACATCGCGCAGTATCTGCACGCGCTCATCTGCGAGGGCGGGCATCGCGACACGGCCGAGGAAGCGGCGGATCTGGTGGCGCCCGAGGTGTGGCCGTCCTTCATCCTGGCCCGTCTCGCCGGGGAGCAGTTGCGTGCCGCCGAGGACCCGGCGGCGGTCGCGCACCGGCCGGAGTGGATCGCGATGCTTCGGCGGGGGGTGGAGGGGCTTCTGCGACGTGATCTGGCGCTGGTGGCGGGGGACGGCCTTCCGTCCGACGTGGCGCTGGCCCTCCTCCGGGCTTCGGCCTTCGCCGCGGGGGCGGGAATCCCCTGGTCGAACATCTGGCCACGGATGGGCCGGGTGTTCCTGGGCCGTCAGTTACCCGACTGGGACGACATGATCGGAAAGCTGCTGAAGAGCCGCCTGAACGGCTATCTCGCGCACGATCACGAGGATGAACGGCGGGTCTACCGGCCGGCCCACGAAGCGGTGGCCGAGGTGCTCTGCGACCTCGACGCCGACCTGCTCGACCTCGACGCGGACACCCCCGATCCGGGCGCGGACACCCTCGCCCCGGAGGAGTCCGAATGACCCCGCGACCGGGCAGCGACCGGCATACCGAGATCCACCGCCGACTGGCAGCGGCCCTGGCCGAGCTGGTGCCTGACGACCCCGGCATCCCGCCGCACCCCTATCTACGCCGTCATCTGGCGCAACATGCCGCCCAGGGGCGGGTGCTGGACGACGCGCACGTGCCTCCGTCCCTGCTGCCGTGGGAAACCAGCTCCGGTCTCGGCCGGCTGCTGGCGGGCGGGAACGACCCGTCGGACCGTCAGCAGTGGCTGCGGGCCTGGGCCAAGCTGGAGCCCTTCTCCCGGGGGCTCACTCCGCTGTCCCGGCTGACCAGCCTGCACCTGGCCCACCACGCGGCCACGGCACGCCACCAGCCGCTGTCCACTCCGGCCCCCGGGGACGCGGTGCTCGCCGGGTCGCCGGTGACCCCGCTCTGGAGCGACTGCGCGAGTCCGGACAACGTGTGGGCCGTGACCGAGGCCGCCGTCACCTCCCTGGCCACGGTGCAGGCGGGGCGGCGCGCGCGGGCCCAGCCCCTGCTGGTCACGGGGGACGACCACGGTGTCGTCCGCATCCTGCGGCCCGACGGTTCCGCCGCCGCGCCACCGATCGCCGTACACGACGGCGCCATCGAGCACCTGGTCACGCTGCACGAGGGCCTCCTCGCCACCGGCGCCACCGACGGCACCGTCTCGGTCCTGGACGCGCTGCGCGGCCGCACCATCGGGCCGGTGCTCCGGCGTCCCGGCACCTGGGTCAGTTCGCTCACGCTCTACCGGCCGCGGGACCGGGGCCAGGTGCTGCTCGCCGCGTGGAGCGACGGCTACCTCGCCGCGTTCAACACCGCGGCCTTCCAGCAGATCGACATACCGCTGCCCCGGCTCGAACGAGCAGCGGCCATGGTGCGCGGTACGTCCCGGCCCGACGGGTCCGGACTTCTGCTCTACGCCCAGCACGACACCGTCAGCAGCTTCGACGGGCGCACAGCCGTCATGCGATCCCGTCATCCGGCGGCCGTACGCGCCCTGGTCGCCCTGACCCCGGCCGGGCACTACGCCGTGGGCGACGGCCACGGCACCCTGTCCGTCCACGATGTGACCGTTCCGGGACGGGCCATCGTCAGCAGCACCGTCGCGACGTCCGAGGGCGCCGTGACGGCGCTGGCGCTGGTCGAGGCCGAGGACCGGCAGGTGCTTGTCAGTGCCGGGGCGGACGGCACCGTGTGTCTGTGGCGGACCGAACCGCTGGAGCCCCTGGAGCCGCTGGCACCCCTCGGCGAGTCGATTCAGGCGCACTCCGCCCCGGTCACCGCGCTCTCCGCGTTCACCGAACGGCCGGGCGCCCGCCTCATCACGGCCGGAGCCGATCGCACCGTCCGGAACTGGCCCCTGGACGGTGCCACGTTCCAGCACGGCCGAGCTGCCTGGACCCCGGTCACCGCCAGCGCGCTGTCCCCCGGGCCACCCCATCGCCTCGCGGTCACCGAAGGGAGCAGAACCCTGGCGTGGGACATCGGCACCGGCGAGAAACACCCCGTCATCGACGACGAGCAGGTCACCGCGCTCGCCTGGGTGAGGCGGCGTGACCACGTGCTGCTGGCAGCCGCTCGCAGCGACAACAGCATCGCCCTGTTCGATGCCTCCGCCGCCGGGGATTCGGCACCGGTGGCAACGCTGCACGGCCACTACTCCCCTGCCCTCGCGCTCGTGGCCGTCGAGGGCCCTGGGCCGTCCTCCCGGCTGGCGAGCGCGAGCGCCGACGGATCCGTACGCCTGTGGGACCTCGACACCTCTGAACCCGTCGCGATTCGCAAGGACCACAAGTTCAGCGTGCGGTGCCTGGCCACCAGGAGCACGGGAGCCGGTTCCCTTCTCGCGTCCGGCGGCAGCGACGGCAACCTCCGGATCTGGGAAACGGCGGATCTCACCCAGTACGGCCGCACGATCCGGTGCGGCCAGAACATCGTCAACGATGTCGCCTTCGCTCCCGGGCGTGGTGCGGCGGGCCTGCGACTCGTCACCGCCGGGCAGAACGGCACACTCAAATTCTGGGAGCCGGATAGCGCTGCCGAAGCCCTGCGCGAGTTCGACCCGGGTGACGGCGAGTTGAACGCGGTGACGGCCTTCCCGGTCCAGGGACAGCGTGTCGCCTTCGCCACGGCCGGCAGCACCAGCATTCATCTGTGGGATCCGGCGGCCGGCCGGCATCTCCTGCAGATCGTCACCGGCTATCGCGTCCATGCGCTGCGCACGGCCCCCCAGCAACCCGGCGAGCCCTCCACGGTCCTCCTGGCGACGGGAGAAGCCGGCACCATGATCTTCCGTATTCATCACGACCGCCTGTGAGGCCGGATGCGCCCTCTGCGCGCTCCGGCGCGACGCCTTTGCGCCCGTTCGGCGTCGGCGAGCGGGCCGCCGCGCGACACTCACCTGCGCGACAATGATCAGCCGCGTCGGCGGCCGGACAGGCCCGCCCGAACCCGCCACCGGCCCACGCCCCATGACCGCCGAAGAGCCTTGTCGAGGACCCATGACCGCTGTCTTAGTTCGCACCGCCGACCCCCTGCACCTGCCCCGGCCACACCCCCTGCCCCGCCCCCACGCGATCGACGGACGAACGGGGAGACGAGGGACCGACCCCGCCGGACGGGGGCAGCAGGCATGACCGTCTCCGTCCCCCCGGTCGTACTCGCCCGCGCCCCCGACCGGGGCGTATGGCGCCTGGGCAAGTCGGCCGCACCGCTGAAGTTCAACCGCGTCGAGCCCGAAACTCTCGGGGGCTCCTCGGCCGGCCGCTTCAGTCTCTTCACCTACGGCATGCTGTACTGCGCCTCCGAACCGACCGGCTGCTACGCCGAAGCGCTCGCCTACTTCCGCGTCCGCCCGGAGATGCGGAGCCTCCTCGCCGACGAACCCCACAAGCCCGGTCACATGAGGATCGGCCACCTGGCGTCCGGCTGGCGCGACGCCCACATACTGGTCCGGCTGAAGCTCGCGGCGGAGGCCCGGTTCCTCGACGTGGACGCGGACATCACCCGCGAGGTACTCGCACGCGAGCTCCGGCACGAGTTCAGCGAATGGGGGGTCGAAGGGGAACTGACCGACGACCACATCCACGGCAAGGACCGCCGCGTCGCCCGTCAGATCGCAGCCTGGACCGTCGCCCAGCGCAACGCCGAGGGCCACCAACTGGCCCAGGGCATCGTCTACCGGTCCGGGTTCGGCGGACGCCGCTGCTGGGCGGTCCTGAGCGGTACCGACTACACCGAGGCCGAACGCCGTCCGATCCTCGCCGAGTCCGTCGAACTACAGGAAGTGGCACGCGAGTACGGACTCACCGTCTGGTGAACACGGCACGATCGACCGACTGGCCGTGCGAAATGTCCCCCGATCTGATGCCTGGGTGATTCGCACGGCACAGGACCTGTGAGCGCACCCTAGCGAACGTATCGGAAAACATGCAGCTCACAGGCCCGACCGGCAACAAGAGGGAGGATTTACCACCCTTCCAAGGGGGGAAATCTATGGAGTAAGTTGCGTGTAAACGGGTACCATTGACTCAACACCACAGGGGGGAATCGATGTTGATCACCAGTCACTTACCTTTAGCGAGTGCTGCGCGCATCCGCAGAGGCAGAGCGATCCGCTCGCCCCTGCACCCCGATCACCTCCTCCCGCCTGTAGTGGTGCACAGCACGGCCGCGGCAATACCACTTGCCCACCCGCCGCAAGCACCCCACAGACATGGCTGACGAGCGGCAGCGAATCGCGCCCGCGCTCGGCCTTCGCGCATTCAGCGCACCCATCCTCCGCTGACGCCTCACCGGCGAGCGACGAGGAAACGAGGAGACCATGCAAACTCAGCGAGAGACCACGGCCGAAGCCCGCGCACTCCGCGACATGACGGAGCAGTCCATCGCAGGCATCGCCCGCTTCCTGCAGGACGCCTTCAGCCAGCGCGTCGTCGCCTTCATCGCAGGCATCGAAGACCCCAAGCAGGTCGGAAAGTGGTGCAGGGAGCAGAACGCCCCGCGCTTCGACTCCGAGATGCGCCTGCGCACCGCCTACCAGATCTTCAAGTTCATCGAGAGTGCCGAGAACCTCCACACCGCTCGGGCCTGGATGATCGGGATGAATCCCCAACTCGACGACGATTCGCCGCTTGAGGCGATCGCCGGAGAACACTTCAAGGAAGTCATGACCGCGGCGCGCGCCTACCTTCAGGGCGACCTCTGACTCAGAGGTCAGGGGCAGCAGCGGTCTCCGCCGTCGCCCGCCCCTGCCCTTCCGGTCATGCCTGTTGAGTTTCTGCTGGTCAGGGGCGGGCTCCGCGTCGGCGTGGAAGCGTCGGGGCGTCGCGCTTCCTGATCGATGGGGTTGCTGATGCCGTTCGGCGCTGGGTCTGCCGGCGGCGAAGGAGTTGGCCGCGACGGGGGAAGCCGGCGGGAGAGGCGGCCGAGCGCGCGCGGCCGATCGCTGAAACGGACGCCGATCAGTCCGTCGCGAAGGGGCATACCGGCGGCCCCCGAAATGGGGAAACCCGGCGGGAAGCCAGGCAGGGAACCCGGTAGTACCCGCAGTACATGCACCACGTGGCGGGGGCGGACCGTTACGGGTGACCGGAGTGCTGCCCGTCGGGTCCTGGGCTCAGTACTGCCCGTCGGGTCCCGGGCTCGGCTCAGTACTGCCCATCGGGTCCCGGGCTCAGTACCGTCCATCAGGCCCTGACTCCCGCCTGCGGCAACTCCCACTTCGATCGCCCGTCAGCGTCATCCCGGCATGAGAGCGACATGCCGACGCGGCTTCGCCGGTGGATGTTCACGAGTGCCCTGCGGACAGCCCGGCCCTCCACCGGCCTGGATATCCACGGCCCCAGGACCGGCCGGTCGATGAGGCCGCGCGGGCGAGGCCCCCTCACTGCCCCTGCTGAACGGCGGGGCGAACAAGGGCCCTTGGTCGAGGCCCGGCACAACTACCGGGGCTTCGGCGCCCGCCACCCGAACGGCCGACGTATCGGTATGACGATCCCGATCCTCCCAACGACATCGGGCCCGGTCGAATTCCGTACGACTCATCGCGAACCCCTCCCGCCAACTCACCGTCTTCCAAGCGGCGTGTTCGCCTTTCTTCGGCAGGTCGTGGAGCGATTAGATGGGGATTGATCCACTGCGCTCCTCCTCACGCGCCCCGAGGGCCTCAGTCCGCCGGGACAGCGCCATTCGAACCGCCTGCCGCATCAGGGGGAGGCATGCACCGTTGGTCGCCCTTTCGTTCCCGAGCACTCCTCAGGGCTCGACCTCATATTCAAGGAGCACAACCGAATGCCAGAGCTGCCGAAACGAAACGTCACCAGACCCGACAGCTCACGGCCGGCCAGGCCCGTTCGTAGCAACGATGCGTTGAATCTGGATTCGGCCCGTGCCGCACTCGCTCGCGCCATCGCGGCGCAGCGCGCCGAGAACGCCGAGAGCGCACCGGCGCAGGGCGTCGCGGAGCCCGGTCTCCCGCAATCCTCCGCAGCGTCGGAGCCGACTCATGAGATATCACCGACCGCTTCCCCCCGTCGCTGGGCGTTCCTGCGACGGAGGTGGGTCCTGGCTACGGCCGCCGGCGTGGCAGTCGCGGCTGTCGTCACGGGCGCGGCCCTTATGGCCGGCGGAGGCTCCGGCGACTCCAGCCGCCAGGCCGATGCGCTCGCCGAAGGGCCCGTACGGTCCGACGGCGAGGACATGGGAGTCGGGGGCCAGTCGTTACTGCCAGGAGTTCCGACAGCGGATCCGACGGCATCCCCCTCCGTCACCCCGTCCGCCACCCCCTCTTCGTCATCGAGCAAGAGTGCCCCGGGCACGCCCGGCCGGGGCAACAGCACCGCCTCCCCGGGGTCCGGCTCCTCGTCGGCCGCAGACGACCCCGGAACGGACAGCGCCGCGAAACCGGGCAGCGGCAACCCCAGCGGCTCAACCACGGTCAGCGGCGGCGCTCTGGCGGTCGAAGCCTCGGGCAAGTGCCTGACGGGCGCAGGCTCGGGGTCGCAACTCGTGGCATCCGCCTGCGCGGGTTCGGTCAGCCAGTCCTGGAGTCCCGAGCCGGACGGCACTCTGCGGCAGGGCGGCCTCTGCGCGGCCGTCACCGGAACCGAGGACCGGACCCCGGTCGTCCTGGCCACCTGCGACGGGTCTTCCGTCCAGCGCATCCGCCTTTCCGGTACAGCGCTGACGTCCGCGTCCACCGGCAAATGCCTGGATCTCTTCGGGGGCGCGAGCGGTACCCAGATCGTGCTCTGGGAATGCAACGGCCGTGACAACCAGCGCTGGAGCGCCGCCTGACCGTCCTGCCTGCCGTCCTGCCTGCCGTCCTGCCTGCCGTCCTGCCTGCCGTCCTGCCTGCCTGCCTGCCGTGCTGCATGACGTGATGTGTGCCGCCCCGCGCGCCATCTCGCATGCCGCCCCATGCCGCCCCGCAGCACGCTGCATCCGCACACGGAAAGGGGCGCGACCCAAAGAACCGGGCGCGCCCCTCACCATGCGACGCGAAGAACGCGTCAGTCGTACATGCGTCAGTGGTCGAAGCGCTCCCGCACGTCGTCCGCCGCACCCTGGGCGCGGTCGCGACCCTGCTCGGACGCCTGGCGGGCCCGGTCGGACGCGTCCTGACGACGGTCCTGACCCTGGCCCTGCCGCTGGCCCTGGCCCTGGCCCTGGCCCTGGCGCTGACCCTGACGCTGGTCTTCGCCCTTGCCGCCCTTCATCTTCTTCTGACCCTGGTCGGCAAGCTCCTGCGCCTTGTCCTTGAACTGGTCGGCGATGCCCATGCTGTTCACTCCTATGTGGGGGTGCGTGGGGGTGGCCCCTGTGGGGCCTCGACCAGAGTTACACGACGGGACATTCAACGCATTTCGATCACTTACGCTGCGTATTCGGCGCCGGCCGCGACGCCCGTTCGTCCTGGTCAGCCGCTCCACCGGCGCCCACGAGCCCCTTGCCGACACCCTCCAGACGTGACCCGAACCGCTTCATCTCCCGCTGGCCGACCACACCGATCAGTGACGGCAGATAGCCCCGCACGGACTGCATCCCGCGCAGCCACCACTGGGCGTACACATGCGGGGAGCGCCGCTCGATGCCGGCCACGATGCGGTCGACGGCCGGGCCGAGCGGATACGTGCGGTTCGACGGCCACGGCAGCCGCTGGCGCAGCTCCCGCATCACGTCGTCCTCGTCCGCGCCGCGCACCATGTCCGTGTCGGTCCAGGAGAGGTAGCCGACGCCGACCTTCACGCCCCGGTAGCCGACCTCCGCCCGCAGGCTGTGCGCGAACGCCTCGACGCCCGACTTGGACGCGCAGTACGCGGTCATCATGGGCGCGGGGGTGATCGCGGCGAGCGAGGCGATCTGGAGGAAGTAGCCGCGGCTCTCCATCAGGATCGGCAGGAACGCCCGGCCGGTGACCGCGCCGCCGATCAGGTTGACCTCGATGACCCGCCGCCAGGCCACCGGGTCGGAGTCGACGAACGGTCCGCCCGAGGCGACGCCCGCGTTGGCGACGACGATGTCGATCTTCCCGAAGCGCTCCTTGACCTCCTGCGCGACCCGCGCCATCGCCTCGTGGTCGGTGACGTCCGCGTGCCAGTGGTCGCTGTCCCCGTGCAGCCGCTCGGAGACCTTCTTCAGCTCGTCCGGCTCCAGGCCGACCAGGGCCAGCTTCGCCCCGCGCGCCGAGAGCTTGCGCGCCAGCAGCTCACCCACGCCGCGCGCCGCGCCCGTAACTACGACGACCTGACCTTCGAGACCGTGCCTGCCGCTCATGCGACCTCCTCCTTGCTCTCGGCCTTGCCTTCGTCATCGGTCGTACCCCGCAACGGGAGGTACGCGGTAACCAGTTCACGGATCTTCGTCGTGACGATCTCCGGCGCCTCGACCGGCGTCATGTGGCCCATACCTGTCAGCTCGGTCAGCCCGAGGCAGTCGGGCAGCGCCGCCGCGATCGTCCGGGCGTGGACGGGCGGCGTCAGCCGGTCGTCCGTACCCGCGATCACCGCGGTGGGCACCCTCAGCTCCCGTACGCCCTCGTCGAGGTCCAGGTCCGCGAGCACATGCCCCCAGGCGACCCGGGCCGCCCGCGGGCATGCGTGCACGATCCGCGCGCAGGCGTCGACCCGGTCCGGGGCCGAACCCGGTCCCATGGTCCCGTACTTGAGGATCCGCCGGGAGAGGGATGTGACCGGTCCGAGCGGCGCCCGCGCCCCGAGGATGGCACGCGTCATCCGGGTCCGCACGGCGCCGGGCCGCATCGGCACGACGAGCGACTCCGCGATCAGCCGGGAGCTGCCTGTGCTGCACAGCAGGGCCGCGGCCGCGTGTTCGCGCAGTCCGGCCCGCCGTGAGGCGGACATGATCGTCATGCCGCCCATGGAGTGCCCGGCCAGTACGGCCTTCTCCCCCGGTGCGAGGGTGGCGGCGAGCACCGCTTCGAGGTCGTCGGCCAGTGCGTCGGTGCTGTACCCCTGACGCCCCACCGACGGCGAGGTGCCGTGGCCGCGCTGGTCGTAGGCGATGACCCGGTGGTCCACGGCGAGGTCGCGTATCTGGGCGTCCCAGAAGTGGGTGTTGCAGGTCCAGCCGTGGGACAGGACCACCGTGGGGGCGCTGTCCTGTCCGTGTACCTCGACATGGATACGGGAGCCGTCTGCGGAGACGGCCATCAGTTCCCGTACGGGCACCGGCCTGGGGTGCGCGCCGCGCAGCGGTCGGCTCATCCCGCCACCTCCTCGGTGACAGCGACGGCCCTCTTCGCGTCGCGCTGCGCGGGGACCCGTACGACCTCGTACTCCGCGATGTCGACCTCTCGTGTCACCTTGCGGAACTCGGCGGTGGTGCCGGGCCAGACCGTGGTGTTGCGGCCGTTGGCGTCCAGGTACCAGCTGTCGCAGCCGCCGGTGTTCCAGACGGTGCGCTTCATGCGCTCCTGCACGCGCCGGTTCCACGCACCGACTGACGAGGGGCGCGCGTCGAGTGCGACGCGGCCGCCCAGCACGTTCAACTGGCGCATGTAGTCGGCCATGTAGTTCAGCTGGGCCTCGATCATGAGGATCATCGAGGAGTTGCCGAGCCCCGTGTTGGGGCCGATGATCGTCATCCAGTTGGGGAAGCCGGCCGCACTCGCGCCGCGCAGTGCCTGCATGCCGTCCTTCCATGCCTCGGCGAGCGTGATGCCGTCCGCACCCACCACCCGCTCGGCGATCGGCATGTCGGTGACGTGGAAGCCGGTGCCGAAGATGATCGCGTCGACCTCGGTCTCCGTACCGTCGGACGCAACGACCGTGGAGCCGCGCACCTCGCTCAGACCGGAGGCGACCACGTCCACGTTGGGCTGGGCGAGCGCCGGGTAGTAGGCGCTGGAGAGCAGGATGCGCTTGCAGCCGATGCGGTACGAGGGGGTCAGCTTGGCCCGGAGCGCCGGGTCCTTGATCGACCGCGCCATGTTGGACTTGGCTATCCGCTCGACCAGGCCCAACTGGTCCGGGTGCTTGGTGAAGGCGCTGACCTGCAACTCCCGTATGCCCCACAGCATTCCGCGACGTGCGGTACCGGTGAAGGGGAGCGTGCGGTGCAGCCAGCGTTCGGCTCCGCTGATGACGCGGTCCATGCGCGGCATGACCCACGGCGGGGTGCGCTGGAAAAGCGTCAGTTTGCCCACCTTCGGCTGGATCGCCGGCACGATCTGGATCGCGGAGGCCCCGGTGCCGATCATCGCGACACGCTTTCCGTTCAGGTCGGCGTCGTGGTCCCAGCGGGCGGAGTGGAAGACCTTGCCGGGGAAGTCGGCGAGGCCGGGGATGTCGGGCATCTTCGGGTCGGAGAGCGGGCCGGTCGCGGAGACGACGACGTCCGCGACGACCGTCGTGCCGTTCGCGCTCTCGATGACCCAGTTCAGCTCGTCGTTGTCCCAACGCATCATCTTCACCTCGTGGTTCAGCCTGAGGTGCGGGCGCAACCCGAAGGTGTCCGCGACCTGCTCCAGGTAGGCGCGGATGTGCTCCTGCCCGGAAAAGGTGCGCGGCCACTCGGGGTTGGGTGCGAACGAGAACGAGTAGAGGTGGGACGGTACGTCGCAGGCGCATCCGGGATAGCTGTTGTCGCGCCAGGTGCCACCGACCGAGTCGGCCCGTTCCAGGATCACGAAATCGGTGATGCCTTCGCGGCGCAGCCGGACAGCGGCTCCAAGACCCCCGAACCCGGATCCGATCACCGCCACTCGTACATGCTCGTGCTGGGCCATGCTGCCGCCTCCCGCGGTACGTCACACGACTCTGCCAGCAATCACTGGCATTGTTGGGAGAGTAGAGCAGCTTCATACCGATGGGTAGGGGTGCGGCGAGGGAAAGTTACCGGGGGTACAACATGCGCCCTCCCCTCGCGGGGGAGGCCGGTAGGGTGCGGGTGTGGAAGAAGGAAGCGCGCACCGTGAGTACCGCATGGAGGAGCTGGCCAAGGAGGCAGGCATCCCCGTCCGGACCGTGCGCTTCTACCGGGAACGCGGCCTGATCTCACCACCTCGGCGCGAGGGCCGCATCGCCTGGTACGACGACCACCACCTGGCCCGCCTGCGCACCATCGCCGGCCTGCTGGAGCGCGGCCACACCCTCACCGGAATCGCCGACCTGGCCCGCACCTTCGAGAGCGGCCGCGACGTCGCCGAGGTGCTGGGCCTGGGCGAACCGACCGAGGAGACCCCGGTCCGACTCACGCCCGAACAGCTCGCGGACTACTTCGAGGGCGAGTCCACGCCGGAGAACCTGGCGGCGGCCATGGAGCTGGGCTACCTCGGCACGGACGGCGACGAGATCGTGCACATCAGCCGCCGCCTGCTGGAGGTGTCGGCCGAGCTCGTCCGCGAAGGGGTCCCTCTCGCCGAGGTACTCGCCTCCGGCCGCCGCGTCCGCGAGCACGCGGACGCCCTGGCCGACCTGTTCGTGGCGACCCTGCGCGCCCACAGCACGGAGGCCGAACCACCCCAACTGCGGCCGCTGGCCCGCGCGGTGGTGGACGCGGAACTCTCCATGGCCCTGGACCGGCGCCTGCGCCGCGACGCGGAGGCGCAGCCGCCGTCGGCGTAGCCGTAGGGGCTGCCGCTCGTACGCCACGGTACGAGCAGCAGCCCCTACGCCCTACCGCTCGTACACCACTGTCACCGGCGCATGGTCGCTCCACCGCTCCGCGTGCGTGGCGGCGCGCTCGACCAATGCCTTCACGGCGCGTGCGGCCAGTCCCGGGGTCGCCACCTGGTAGTCGATGCGCCATCCGGCGTCGTTGTCGAAGGCGCGCCCGCGGTAGGACCACCACGAGTACGGCCCCTCCACGTCCGGGTGCAGGGCGCGCACGACGTCGACGTACGCGGCCTCACCGAAGACCCGGGTCAGCCACTCCCGCTCCTCGGGGAGGAATCCGGAGTTCTTCTTGTTGGCCTTCCAGTTCTTCAGGTCGGCCTCCTGGTGGGCGATGTTCCAGTCGCCGCACACCACGACCTCGCGACCCTCTGCGGCGGCCCGCGCCTTGAGGCCGACGAGGTAGGGCAGGAAGGCCGCCATGAAGCGTTCCTTCTCGTCCTGCTTCTCCGTGCCGACCTCGCCGGAGGGCAGATACAGGCTCGCGACCGTGACGCCCGGCAGGTCGATCTCGACGTACCGGCCGCTCGCGTCGAACTCCTCGCTCCCCTCGTCACCGAAGCCGCCGAAGCCGATCTGTACGCGCTCCGGCGCCCGGCGGGAGTAGAGCGAGACCCCGGCCCGGCCCTTGGCGGCGGCCGGCGCGTGGACGGTGTGCCAGCCCTCGGGGTCACGCACCTCGTCGGGCAGCTGCTCCGGCTCGGCCCGCACCTCCTGGAGGCAGATCACATCGGCGTCGGTCTGCGCCAGCCACTCGACGAAGCCCTTTTTCGCGGCGGCGCGGAGACCGTTTACATTCACGGAGGTCACAGTGAGCATTCCGGCACGATACCGACCCCACGGCCCGCATACATGTACGATATGCCGCATGATTATCCGGCCACGCCCTTACGATCACCCCGACGCCGTCAAACTCAACGATCTCGTGCAGCTCGAGTACGCCGAGCGCTACGGCGACGAGGGCGACATCACACCGCTGGACGCCACGATGTTCGACCCGCCGCACGGGCTGTACCTGCTCGCCTACGACGCGTCGGACCGCCCCGTCGCCACTGGCGGCTGGCGCTCGCAGGAGCGCAACGCCGAGGGCTACTCGGACGGTGACGCCGAGCTCAAGCGGATGTTCGTGATATCCGAGGGCCGCGGTCAGGGCCTGGCCCGCCGCATCCTGGCCGCCCTGGAGGCCGACGCCCGTGCCGCGGGCCGCACCCGCATGGTGCTGGAGACCGGCGATCAGCAGCCCGAGGCCATCGCGCTGTACCTCTCCAGCGGCTACGAGTCCTGCGAGAAGTTCGGCCACTACCGGACGTACGAGAGCAGCCGGTGCTTCGCGAAGCCGCTCAAGCCCTAAGCGCTCTTCACCCCTGCCAGAAACCGCACCACCGCGTCGCTGAACGCCTCCGGCCGCTCCAGACCGGGCAGGTGACCGGCCCCCTCGATCACGACCAGTTCCGCATCCGGGATCAGCCCGCGCAGGACCCGGGCCTCCGCGACCGGCGTGTAGACGTCGTCCGCGCCGACAACGACGAGGACCGGCACCCCGGCCCCGGCGAGCGAGTCACGGTAGTCGGGCCGCTCGGCCCGGCCCCGCAGCGCGGCCGCCGCCCCCTCAGGATCGGTGCTCCGCATCATCCCCCGCACCTGAGCGGCGACTGCGGGCAGGGCGGTGACGTTGTACGGGGCCAGCATCTTGTCGATCACCTCGTCCGCGTACCCGCCCATCCCCTCGGCGAGCAGCCGGTCGGCGAGGCGGTTGCGGAACGCCTTGCCGTCCTCGGTCTCGGCGACCGGGGACGTGTCGGCCAGGACCAGCGCCGTCACCCGGCCCGGGTACGCGCGGTGGAACTCCATGGCGATCTGCCCGCCCATGGACACCCCGCCCACGACGGCCCGCGCGATGCCCAGGTGGTCGAGCAGCGCGGCGATGTCGTCGGCGAAGTCCGCGAGCAGCGTGCGGCCCGTGACGACGCCGCTTTCCCCGTACCCGCGCAGGTCGGACACGATCACCCGGTATCCGGCCCCGACGAGCGCGGTGATCTGCGGCTGCCACATGGTCCGGTTGAACGGATGTCCGTGGACGAGGACGACGGGCGGCAGTTCCCCGCCCGGCCCCTGGTCGTCGTACGCGAGCAGGGTGCCGTCCTGCGCCGTGAACCGGCTGCTCATCGGACCACGCGCCCGACGCCCACGTAGAAGCCACTGCGCTCGACGACCGGCGCCGGCTCCTCCAGGAACCACTCGGTCGCGGGGACGAGTCCCGGACCGACGAGCTCCAGCCCCTCGAAGAACGGCTCGACCTCGGAGCGCGTACGCATCCGCAGCGCGATGGCGCCCTTCCTGTACGCCGACTCGGTCTCCTGCTTCAGCTCCGGGTGCTGATCGGCGGTGCCGTGCGAGAGGACCAGATAACTGCCGGTGGGCAGCGCGTCGACCAGGGTGCGGGTGATGCCGTACGGGTCCTGGTCGTCCGGCAGGAAGTGCATCAGCGCGATCAGCGACAGGGCGACGGGCCGCTCGAAGTCCAGCATCTCCCTTGCTCTTCCGAGGATCGCCTCCGGCTCCCGCACATCGGCGTGAAGGTAGCCGGTGGCGCCTTCCGGCGTGCTGACGAGGAGCGCCTCCGCGTGACGCAGGACGATCGGGTCGTTGTCCGCGTACACGATCCGGGCCGTCGGCGTGATCGCCTGGACGATCTGGTGGAGATTGGGCTCCGTGGGGATGCCGGTGCCGATGTCCAGGAACTGGTCGATCCCGCTGCGCGCCAGCCAGGCGGAGGCCCGGTGCATGAACGCCCGGTTCCGCGCGGCGTTCCCGCGCGTCTCCTCCGGCAGCGTCCGCGCGAACTGCTGGTCCACCGGGTAGTTCTCCTTGCCGCCCAGGAACCAGTCGTAGACGCGGGCGGGGTGAGGCTTGCTGGTGTCGATCCGGGGCTCGGGCTCGGGTATGCCTGCCGTCACAGGTCGCTCCTCGGGGCGGAGTACTTCACATTCGGGTAGCCGCTTTCAGCCTAGGCGACGGCGATCAGGCCCCGTCAGCTGTTTTCCTGCCAACGCTCCTGCGTTGAAGTGCACTTCAACAAGCACACTCCCATCTGCGGCCACCGGACGACGGTGACCGAAACCGAAACCGGAGGGGAACGTCATGAGGTACCGCAGCATCGGCACAGATCCCGCTCCCGCCACCCGACGCGCGGTGAGCGTCCTCGCGCTCGGCGCGATGCCCTTCGGGCCGGTCACCGACGGGGGACGAGATCGTCATCGCCACCGAACTGGGCGCCGAACAGCCCCGGTAACGCCAAAGAGCCCCTGCCGGGTTTCCCCGGCAGGGGCTCTGAGCTGCGGTGGACCTGTGGGGATTTGAACCCCAGACCCCCTCGATGCGAACGAGGTGCGCTACCAGACTGCGCCACAGGCCCTTGCAACGAGTGAAACTTTAGCACCCCGACCGGGGTGCTCGGAAATCCGTTCCGCGCTGGTCAGCCGAGTCGCTGCCGCAGCGGGCGGGGCGGGCGTCTCACTCGTTGGCCGCGCGGGGGCGGTCGTCCTCGTCGTACTGGTCGAAGAGCGGCGTCCGGCCCCGCTCGCGGGCGCGGCGGGACTGGGCGGAGCGCTGGCGGGGCGCCGGATCCACCGGGGGCGCCGCCTGCTGCGTGGCAGCCGGCTGGGTGGGTTCGGCGGTGCTGGAACGGGCCGCGCTCCACGTCTCCGGGTTGCCGACCTCGATGCCGCCCGTGGCGCGCGGGGCGACCGGGGCGGTGACGTAGGTCGGCAGCGGGACCGGGACGGGCTCCCAGCTGTCGCCCTGGACCCGGCCCCGCTCACGCTGCTGGTCGACCCACTCCGCGTGGTCCGTCTGCTCGACCAGCGCGCGGCGGCCCGCCTCCTGCGGGGAGACCGTGGGGGTGGGCTCCGGGGTGGGGTGGCGGGCTTCGGGGTCCTCGTCGGACTCGGCGGGGGCCGTCGCGGCCGGCTGGTGGCGGCGGGGGCGGCTCTCGCGGAGCCGCTGCGCCGCGACCTCTGCCCGGCGCCGGTCCATGGTGAAGGCGAACCTGCGCCGCTCCTGGGCCCGCAGATGCACGATGTACGTGCTCAGCAGCACCGCGGGAACCGCGGGGGCCCAGAGCAGACGGAGGCCGCCGACAGCGGCGACGACCGCGCCGAGCGTGAACCCGAGGAAGAGGACGACGGTGGTGCGCCGACGGCGCGCGAGGACCTGCAGGCGCTGCGCCCGCCGGGCGCGTTCCGCGTCGATTCCGCCGGGGCGCGGACGCCGGGCGGGCACGGGGACGGAGGAATCGGAGGAGGACGCGGGCCGCTCGCGGGCCGGGCGCTTCTGCGCCGCGCGTTGCTGGGCGGAGTGCTCCGGCGCACGAGCCGGGTCGTGCACCCGGGCCTCGGTGTGCGCCGGGGGCGCGGAAAAGGCCCGGACGTCGGCGGAATCCATTCGGTCCGTGACTGAGTCCGGGTCGGCGTCGGGCGCCGCCTCCTCGTCGGTGCGCTCCCGCAGTTCCTTGGCGTACCGGCGCTCCATCGCCGCCCGTCCGGACAGCAGCCGGATGGCGGTGCTGAAGCGTTCCGTCGGACGGGCCTCATTGAGCTCGTCCTGCCTGCGGAGCCACATCGGTACCAAGTAGGCGGCCCAGGCCCCGACAATGACTGCGTAGATCAGGCCGCTGCTGCTCACATCTCACACCGTAGAGGGGTTTGCGTGGAGGCATCCGCCAATTGGCGCGGTGTGTCGCACGATCTGGCTGATATCACGGACTTTTTTTGTGATTGTTCGGATCAACAGGCGACGTTTGTACGTTCGTTTACAGTCGCCGCCCGATCAATTTCGAACATATATTTCATTTCGCGCGGCGCTCAGGATGCTCGGGCCGCTCAGGATGTTCCGGCCGCTCAGAACGCTCCGCACGCGCTCGGTGCCACCTCCGGAGCAGCCCGTCCGGCACCTCTTCCGCGGTGAGCGCGTAGATCAGATGGTCCCGCCAGGCGCCGTCGATGTGCAGATAGCGGGGCCTCAGCCCTTCCTCGCGGAATCCGAGTTTCTCCACGACCCGACGGCTGGGCCCGTTCTCCGGGCGAATGCACACCTCTATCCGGTGCAGTCCGACCGCGCGGAAACAATGGTCGACGGCGAGGGCGACCGCAGTCGGCATCACGCCACGGCCCGCGACCTCCTGGTCCACCCAGTAGCCGACGTGGCCCGAGCACATCGAACCCCAGGTGATCCCGGCCACGGTCAGCTGACCGACCAGCCGGCCCTCGTACTCGATGGCGAACGGCAGCATCCGGCCGGCGTTGGCCTCGGCGCGCAGATGACGGACCATCTGCCGGTACGTGGGGCGCTGGGCCACCGGGCCGCCGGGGGCGGGCGGTGGCACCGTCGCCTCCCAGGGGCGCAGCCAGTCCCGGTTGCGCCGGTTGACCTCGCGCCACATGCGCTGGTCACGCGCCTTTATCGGCCGGAGGGTGACATCACCGTCCACCAGGATCACCGGCCAGGTCGGGACGTTCAGCTCGGGCTCCCCGGTCGGGGGTGATCGCCGCCGCGGAGCTGCTCGACGGCGTGCACCAGGAGTCGTCTCAGGACCTCGAGCCCGTCACGCACCCCGCCGGTGGAGCCGGGCAGGTTGACGACGAGCGTACGGCCGGCCACACCTGCCAGACCGCGCGAGAGCGCGGCCGTGGGGACCTTGTCCCGGCCCTCGGCGCGGATCGCCTCGGGGATGCCGGGGATCTCGTGGTCCAGGATGCGGCGGGTGGCCTCGGGGGTGCGGTCGGTGGGCGAGATGCCCGTACCGCCGGTGGTCACGATGACGTCGTACGCGGCGGCCACCCCGGCCCGCAGGGCCTGCTCGACCGGGTCGCCGTCGGGAACGACCTGCGGCCCGTCGACGGTGAAGCCGAGCCCGGCCAGCGCCTCGGCGATCAGCGGTCCGCCCTTGTCGGCGTAGACCCCGGCGGAGGCCCTGTTCGACGCGGTCACGACGAGGGCGCGGTAACCGGCGGAAGGTGCCTGCGGGGTGCTCATGCGTCCGCCCCGCCGGGCGCGGTGCGCCGGTAGTCGCCGGACTTGCCGCCCGACTTCGCCTCGACCCGGATGTCCGTGATGACCGCGGACTTGTCGACGGCCTTGATCATGTCGATGACAGTGAGCGCGGCAACCGACACCGCGGTCAGGGCCTCCATCTCGACGCCCGTGCGGTCCGTCGTCTTCACGGTGGCCGTGATCTCCACCGCGTCGTCGGCCACGCCGAGGTCGACCGTGACGCCGGAGACGGCAAGGGGGTGGCAGAGGGGGATCAGGTCCGGGGTGCGCTTGGCGCCCATGATCCCGGCGATGCGCGCGGTGGCGAGGGCGTCGCCCTTGGGGACCCCCTCGCCCCGGAGCAGCTCGATGACGCGCGGCGAGACGAGGACCCGGCCGCTGGCGCGGGCGACGCGCGCGGTGACGTCCTTCGCGGAGACGTCGACCATGCGGGCGGCGCCCGCCTCGTCGATGTGCGTCAGCCTGTTCTGCGTACTCAACTAACTCCGCCTAGCGGTAGGGCGCCGGTTGCCCCTGGTGCTGCACCGGGGTGCAGGCCCGGGGTCCGGGGGGTGTCCCCGGAAGGCACAGCGGCAGACACCGTACCGCCACCGGGCGCCGTTCAGCGGAGCAGGATCACCTCGGTGTCCGCGCCGGGCTCGGCGGAGGTGACGTCCTCGGGCAGCACGATCAGCGCGTCCGCCTGGGCGAGAGCGGCGATCAGATGCGATCCGGAACCGCCGACAGGGGTGACGGTGCCCGCCTCCGCGTCGTACGTCCCGCGCAGGAACTGCCGTCGGCCGGCCGGTGATGACAGGGCCTTGTCCGTGACCAGCGACGCCCTGGCGGTCGGGCGGTTCACGTCCGGCAGGCCCATCAGGGTGCGGATCGCGGGCCGTACGAACAGTTCGAAGGAGACGTAACTGGAGACCGGGTTGCCCGGCAGTGCCAGCAGCGGGGTGTGGTCCGGGCCGATGGAGCCGAAGCCCTGCGGCTTGCCGGGCTGCATGGCGAGCTTGCGGAAGTCGACTCCGCCGCCCGGCTCGTCCTCGTCACCGGTCGGGGACAGGGCCTCCTTGACGACGTCGTACGCGCCCACGCTGACACCGCCGGTGGTGACGACGATGTCGGCCCGGATCAGCTGGTCCTCGATCGTGGCCCGGAGCGTCTGGGCATCGTCGGAGACGGCGCCGACCCGGTAGGCGATCGCTCCGGCGTCGCGCGCGGCGGCCGTCAGCGCGAAGCTGTTCGAGTCGTAGATCTGTCCGCCGGTCAGTTCCTCGCCGGGCTGGACCAGTTCGCTGCCGGTGGAGATGACGACGACGCGGGGGCGCGGCCGCACCTTCACCGTCGAGCGGCCGATCGCGGCGAGCAGGCCGATCTGGGGCGGTCCCACCACCGAGCCGGCGCGCAGCGCCATGTCGCCCGGCCGCACGTCGCTGCCACGGGCCCGGACGTGGGCGCGGGCCTCGGCCGGGCGGTGGACCCGGACCTCGCCGCGCGCGCCCTCGGGGGCGTCGCTGTGGGCGCGCATCGTGGCGGCGGGCCCGCCGCCCGTACCGCCGTCGGTCCACTCGACCGGGACCACCGCCTCGGCACCGGCCGGGAGCGGGGCCCCCGTCATGATGCGGGCGGCCTCGCCCGGTCCCACGCGCTGGTCGCCGAGGAGGCCGGCGTCGCCCGCCGCGACGTCACCGATGACGGTGAGGACGGCGGGGAACTCCTCGGTGGCGCCCGCCACATCGGCTACGCGGACCGCGTAGCCGTCCATCGAGCTGTTGTCGAAGGGCGGCAGGGCGATCTCCACCACGACGTCCTCGACCAGGACGCAGCCCTGGGCCTCGGGCAGTTGCAGCTCGATGGGTTCGAGCGGCCTCACCGTGGCGAGGATGTCTTCCAGGTGCTCGTCCACCGACCAGATCGTGCTGCTCAAGGTGCTACATCTCCTCGGTGACGTAACTGCGGAGCCAGGTCCGGAACTCCGGACCCAGGTCTTCACGTTCGCACGCGAGTCTGACAATGGCACGGAGGTAATCACTCCGGTCACCGGTGTCATAGCGGCGGCCCTTGAAGACCACGCCGTGCACCGGGCCGCCGGCCTTCTCGTCCTCGGCCAGGAGCTGGAGGGCGTCCGTCAGCTGGATCTCGTTGCCGCGGCCCGGCTCGGTCCTGCGCAGTATGTCGAAGACCGCGGGGTCCAGGACGTAGCGGCCGATGATGGCGAGATTGCTGGGCGCCTCGGCCGGCTCGGGCTTCTCGACCAGGCCGGTGATCCGCACCACGTCGCCCTCGGCCGTCGGCTGGACGGCCGCGCAGCCGTACTGGTGGATCAGTTCGGGCGCGACCTCCATGAGCGCGATGACGCTGCCGCCCTCGCGCTCCTGGATCTCCACCATGCGTGCCAGCAGCGGGTCGCGCGGGTCGATCAGGTCGTCGCCGAGGAGGACCGCGAACGGCTGGTCGCCGACGTGCGGAGCCGCGCACAGCACCGCGTGGCCGAGCCCTCTCGGGTCGCCCTGGCGGACGTAGTGCATGGTGGCGAGGTCACTGGACTCCTGGACCCTGCGGAGCCGTTCGGCGTCGCCCTTGCGGGTCAGTGCCGACTCCAGCTCGTAATTGCGGTCGAAGTGGTCCTCCAGGGGACGCTTGTTGCGACCGGTGATCATCAGGACGTCGGAGAGTCCGGCGGCGACGGCCTCCTCGACGACGTACTGGATGGCAGGCTTGTCGACGACAGGCAGCATCTCCTTCGGAGTGGCTTTGGTGGCCGGCAGGAAGCGGGTACCGAGGCCCGCCGCCGGGATGACGGCCTTGCTGATCCTGAGGTTCGACTGGGTCATGCGCAGAACCCTAACCGGCGCACATGGGCGGAAGATGAGCCTCCGGTTAACTTTGTACTCAAATATGCCGGTACGAGAGATCTATGGGTGCCCCGTTGAACACCGACATGTCCGCAAAGAGCCTGCTGCGGCGTGAACTGCTCGCCGCGCGACGCCTTCTGACCCATGAGGACGTAGAACGGGCCGCCGCGGTTCTGGCCCGTCGCGCACTCGAACTCCCGGAGGTCGCCGGGGCCCGTACGGTCGCCGCGTATGTCTCGGTGGGGAGCGAACCGGGCACCCGCGCCCTGCTGGACGCGCTGCGCGCGCGGGGCGTACGCGTCCTGCTGCCGGTGCTCCTCGCGGACAACGACCTGGACTGGGCGCCGTACGAGGGAGCGGACGGCCTCAGGAAGGCCGGGCGCGGGCTCCTGGAGCCCGACGGGGCGCGGCTCGGCCCCGACGCCGTCCTGGACGCGGACGTGGTGCTGCTTCCGGGCCTCGCCGTGGACGGGCGCGGGATGCGGCTCGGCCGCGGCGGCGGCAGCTACGACCGGGTGCTGGCGCGTCTCTCGGCCGCCGGGGCGCATCCCGCGCTGATCGTCCTGCTGTACGACGCCGAGGTGACCGCGCGGGTCCCGGAGGAACCGCACGACCACCCCGTGGACGCCGTGGTGACACCGGCCGGCCCGCGGCGCTTCGGCGACGGCTGAGGTCCGCGGACAGCGGCCGGCCCGCGGCGCTCCGGAGGCAGCCTCCGAAGGTCCGCGGGCCCGCCTCTACGGCTTCAGTGTCAGCGTGTCCGTGGTCGCCGCGGACACCGCGTTCGTCCCGAAGGACCAGTCGAGCAGTTCACCGTTGACCCACTTGTCGGTCTGGTCGGTGTAGTGCGCGCTGAACGCGTGCCCGGAGGCGCCGGTGAGGTTGATCCAGCGGGACTTGTCCCAGTCCCCCACGTTGACGACCATCCGCATCGACGGGACCCAGACGACCTCGTAGCCGCCTGCCGCGTTCCAGCCGGTGGCGTTCACCGCGGCCTCGCCGCCGCCGAGGTTCCAGGGGCCTCGGTTGAGCACCCGCTGGAGCAGTCCGGGGCCCTCCGTACCGAGGGTCTGGTTCTTCAGGGTCAGCTGGTGCAGCCGGCCCCAGTTCCAGGTGGTGATGTCCTTGCCGAGCTTGGCCGTCAGCTCCCAGCGGGCGTCCTCCATGGCACGGGCGAAGAGCTCCTCGCGGTTCTCGGTCGCCTTGTCCTTGCGGTTCGCCGGCGCCTTCCACCAGTCGCTGTCCGGCTTGTCCATGAGGTTCGCGACGACCTGGTACCAGCGGTCGCCGCCGTCCGGCTGCGCGGAGTCGGCGTCGCGCTGACCGCATTCCCGTACCAGCTTGTCCTGCTCGTCGAGCGGACCCGAGCTCTTGGCCGGGGGCACGTTCAGGCACTCGCCCTCGACCCTCATCTCCTTGGGCAGCTTGTCGCCGAAGGAGAGCTTGAGGATGTTGCGCCAGACCGCGTTGAAGTACGCGGCGGCCGCCGAGTCGGCCTCCTGGGTGTAGTCCCAGCCCTCCAGCAGCTTCTGCGCCTCGCGGACGTCCTTGTCCGAGATGTTGATCTTCATCAGCTCGGGCACCAGCAGCGCGGCGATCTCGCTGGTGTTGTCCATCTGCATCTTCTGCATGTCTTCGGTCGAGATCTTCCCGCCGCCCTTGATCTTCGACTCGACGAGGTCGTTGATCCGCTGGCTGCGGCTGCCGTAGCCCCAGTCCTTGGTGAGCATGTACGGGTACTTGTCCTCGTCGATCACGGCCTGGTTGGCGGTGACGATGTAGCCGCGCTTCGGGTTGTACTCGTACGGCAGCTCGCCGAAGGGGATCGGGTCCTTCTTCCAGCCGTACGCCGACGACCAGCCGGGGCTGGGCATCGTGCCGTCACCGGACGTGCGGACCGGGATCTTCCCCGGCGCCTGGTAGCCGATGTTGCCCTTGGTGTCGGCGTAGATGAGGTTCTGCGAGGGAACCTCGAAGTGCTCGGCCGCCGTACGGAAGGTGGCGAAGTCCTTGGCCCGGTTCAGCTCGAAGACGGCGTCCATGGACTTGCCGGGTTCCAGCGCGGTCCACTTCAGCGCCACCCCGTAGCCGTCCGCCCGGTCGGGGGCGGCATTGCTGACGGGGGCCTTCTGGCCGACCTTCTCCAGCTCGCCGCTGCGGTCGGAGACCAGCGGGCCGTTGTTGGTCTCGCGGACGGTGATGTGCCGGCTGCTGCCGCCCGCGACCTTGATGGTCTCCTCGCGGACGGTGAAGGGCTTCACCTTGCCGTCGTACAGGTAGCCGTCGCCCGAGACCTTCTCCAGGAAGAGGTCGGTGACGTCGGCACCCAGGTTGGTGAAGCCCCAGGCGACGTCCTGGTTGTGGCCGATGATCACGCCGGGCATGCCGGAGAAGGTGTAGCCGGCGGTGTCGTACTTGCAGGTCGCCGAGACGGCGCGGCAGTGCAGCCCCATCTGGTACCAGAGCGAGGGCAGCTGCGGCGCCAGGTGCGGGTCGTTGGCGAGCAGCGGCTTGCCGGTGGTCGTGTACTGCCCCGAGACCACCCAGGAGTTCGACCCGATGCCGGTGCCGTTGGGGCCCAGCAGTGCGGGGATCTCGTCGAGGGTGTCGGAGAGCGCGCCGAGCTGGACGGTGAGGCCCTGGGTGGCGCCATCGGCGGTCGCCGAGCCGATGCCGTCGGACGGTGTGGCCTGCGGGTCGAACTTCCCGGTGGCCGGGGAGATCCCGCCCTCGCTGACGATCGGCTTGTGCTTGTCGTACGGGTAGGGCGGGTACAGGTCCTCGATCTGCTTCGCGTCGAGCCGGCTGGTCATCAGCGAACGGTCGATCTCGTCCTGCATGTTGCCGCGCAGGTCCCAGGCCATGGCCTTCAGCCAGGCGACCGAGTCGACCGGGGTCCACTCGGCGGGCTTGTAGTCGTTGGTGAAGCCGAGGGCCGCGTACTCGACGGAGATGTCCTTGCCGTCGCGGTCCTTGAGGTAGGCGTTCACGCCTTCCGCGTACGCCTGGAGGTTCTTCTTGGTCTCGTCCGACAGGACGGTGTCGTACTCCTCCTGTGCGACCTTGCGCCAGCCCAGCGTGCGCAGGAAGGAGTCCGTCTCGACCTGGCCGGAGCCGAACATCTCGGAGAGCCGGCCGGCCGTCATGTGACGGCGGACGTCCATCTCCCAGAAGCGGTCCTGCGCCTGGACGAAGCCCTGGGCGCGGAACAGGTCGGCGTCGGAGTCCGCGTAGATCTGCGGGATCCCGTAGCTGTCGCGTTTCACCTCGACGTTGCTGTCGAGTCCGGCGAGCTGGGCCGTCCCGTTCGTCTGGGGATACGACGCGCGCACAGTGGATACGGACCAGTACGTTCCGTAACCGACACCCGCGACAAGCGCCAGCACCAGGACGATCAAGATCAGGCGGGCGCGTCGCCCCTTCTTCTTGCGCGGCCCACCGCCGGCGGTACCGGTGGAGCCGGAAGAGGCGGTTGTGTTGGCGGGCATCGCTGTCCTTCGAGGGGCAGGGTGGTCCTGGGAGTGCAGGAGCAACCATAGGCGCAGCGTCGCGGCAGATCCGACGCGGTATCGGGATGGTTCGAATTGTGTAGCGATCGCACGAATGCTCGAACGCATCAAGAAAACGTTAAAGATTAGGTAAGGTAACGAAGTAACCGGCCACCGGAAGACGATCCGGCAGGCGTACGCAGGGAAGGACCGGCCACTGACTGTCCACGCGCTCAACGAACTCCTGCTCGTCTGCTCACTCGTCCTGCTCGTCGCGGTGGCGGCGGTACGCATCTCGTCCCGCAGCGGGCTCCCCAGCCTGCTCCTGTACCTCGGCATCGGGATCGCCATGGGGCAGGACGGGTTCTTCGACGTCAAGTTCGACAATGCGGAACTGACGCAGGTGATCGGCTATGCCGCCCTCGTCGTGATCCTCGCCGAGGGCGGCCTCGGCACGAAGTGGAAAGAGATCAAACCCGCGCTGCCCGCAGCCGTCGTCCTCTCCCTCGTCGGCGTCGGCGTGAGCGTCGGCGTGACCGCGGCCGGAGCGCACTATCTGGTCGGTCTGGAATGGCGGCAGGCGCTGATCATCGGTGCGGTCGTCTCCTCCACGGACGCCGCCGCGGTCTTCTCCGTACTGCGCAAGGTGCCACTGCCCGCCCGGATCACCGGCGTCCTGGAGGCCGAGTCCGGCTTCAACGACGCCCCTGTGGTGATCCTGGTGGTGGCCTTCTCGACCGTGGGCCCGGTCGACAGCTGGTACGTACTGGTCGGCGAGATAGCCCTGGAACTGGCCATCGGCGCAGCCGTGGGCATCGCTGTCGGCTGGCTCGGCTCGTACGGCCTGCGTCATGTGGCCCTGCCCGCCTCGGGCCTCTACCCGATCGCGGTGATGGCGATCGCTGTGTCCGCGTACGCGGCCGGCGCGATGCTGCACGGAAGCGGATTCCTCGCCGTCTACCTCGCCGCGATGATTCTCGGCAACGCCAAGCTGCCGCACTGGCCCGCCACCCGAGGCTTCGCCGACGGACTGGGCTGGCTGGCCCAGATCGGGATGTTCGTCCTGCTCGGCCTCCTGGTCACCCCGCACGACCTGATCGACGACTTCTGGCCCGCCGTCGTCGTGGGACTGGTGCTGACCGTGGTGGCCCGGCCACTGGAGGTCTTCATCTCGCTGGCGCCCTTCCGATTGCCCTGGCAGGAGAAGGCCCTCATGTCCTGGGCCGGGCTGCGCGGCGCCGTGCCCATCATCCTGGCGACCATTCCCATGGTGTCCGGGATCGAGGGCTCCACCCGGGTCTTCAACATCGTGTTCGTACTCGTCGTCGTCTACACCCTCATCCAGGGACCGACCCTGCCCTGGCTCGCGAAGGCCCTCAAGATCGCCGACGACCCGTCCGAGACGGCCGACCTGGGCATCGAGTCGGCCCCGCTGGAGCGGCTGCGCGGACATCTCCTCTCGGTGGACATCCCCGCGAAGTCGAGGATGCACGGCGTCGAGGTCGGTGAACTGCGCCTGCCCGCGGGAGCGGCGGTGACGCTGGTCGTCCGGGAAGGCAAGAGCTTCGTGCCCGCACCCTCGACCGTGCTGCGCCGCGGCGACGAACTGCTGGTCGTGACGACCGACCCGGTGCGCGACGCCACCGAGGCCCGGCTGCGCGCGATCGGCGAGGGCGGCAAGCTGGCCGGCTGGCTGGGGACCGGCGGGAACGCCGCCGACGAGACCCTCACCGGACCGAACGTGGCCAACGCGCTCAAGGCAGTGAAGAAGCTGGGCAGAACGGACGACGCCAGGAAGCACGAGGACCGGGCTGCCCGGGATACCAGGGCGCACCACTGAGGGCCTGCGGACACACCCCGTGTCCGCAGGTGAGAGAGGTTGCCTTGCGCACAATCACAGGTGGATCAGGACCTTTGCCTGTACCATCAAGGAAACCCAGATCGACCTATTTGATCCACCAACTCTGCCTGATGCAGAGCTGGCGCGACCGTATGGCGGTCGTGGCGTCCTCCGCCCTTGCTGCGAGCGCCCGGCATCTACCGCAGTTCCGCGCGAAGAGGACAGCTCTCGGCAGCTCCTGACCGGGTCCGCACCCACGTGCCGGCCCACCTCGCAGGAGCACGGCCACCAGGCGGCAGAAAGGCATGGACCGTGGTGTCCACGGTCTCCGACCGCCCCGGATACGGGCAGTTGCTGCGCACCCCCGGTGCGTGGACCTTCCTCCTGCCGGGCTTCGCCGCACGGCAGCCCTTCGCGATGCTGACCATCGGCATCGTCCTGCTGGTCCAGCACACCACCGGCTCCTACGGCAGCGCGGGCGCCGTCGCCGCCGTGACCGGCGTCTCCATGGCCCTGTTCGCACCGCAGACCGGCAAGCTCGCCGACCGCTTCGGCCAGCGTGCCGTGCTGCTTCCGGGCGTCCTCGTGCACGCGGCGTCCGTCGCTGCCCTGACCGCGCTCGCGCTGGCGGACGCCCCGATGTGGGCGCTGTTCGCCGCAGCCGTTCCCACGGGTGCCTCCATCCCGCAGATCGGCCCGATGGTGCGCGCCCGCTGGGCGGCCGTGCTCGGGGCGGCGCCGGGCCGGGAGGCCTCGCCGCTCATGTCGACGGCGGCGGCCTTCGAATCGGTGACGGACGAGTTCACGTTCGTCATCGGTCCGGTCCTCGCCACCGCGCTTTGCACCGGAGTGCACCCGGCGGCGGGGCTGATCGCCGAAGCTGCCCTGACCCTGTTCGGCGGCCTGTTCTTCGCCGCGCAGCGCGCCACCCAGCCGGCCGTGCGCGGCACCGGGTCCGCGGGGTCCCAGCCGCACGCCTCCGCGCTGTCCGTACCCGGCGTACGCGTGCTCGCGGTGGCCTTCCTCGGGATCGGCGCGGTCTTCGGCGGGATGCAGGTATCGCTGACCGCGTTCGCCGAGGAGATCGGCAGCCCCGGTGCGAACGGTCTGCTGTACGGGATCTTCGCGGCCGGCAACATGCTGGCCGGCATCGCCTGCGGCGCCATCGCCTGGAAGACCGGGCCGCGGCGCCGGCTGATCGCCGGATACGCGGCCCTGACACTCACCGCGTCGGGCCTCTGGGCCGTGCACTCCGTGCCGCTGCTGGCCGGGCTCGGGCTGCTGGTCGGACTCTCCATCGCACCGGCCCTGATCAGCGGCTACACCCTGGTCGATGCGCTGGTCCCCGGATCGGCACGGACCGAGGCCTTCACCTGGCTGACGGGCGCGGTCGCGCTCGGCCAGGCGGGCGCGGTGACCGTGGCCGGGCGGCTGGCCGATGCTCATGGCGCGAGCACCGGATTCCTGGTGCCGCTGGTGGGCACGGTGCTGGCGCTGGTGACGTTGGTGGCGCTGCGTTCACGGCTTCTCCCGAGGGCCTCGGGGCGGACCGTGGCACGTGGGATCGGTCACCGCGAGCCGGTCACGGTGGACTGATCCAGCGGAATAAGTCACTATGGAGCGTCGTTAGCACTCATCGAGTCAGAGTGCCAGGAGGAACAAGTGCCGACTTACCAGTACCAGTGCACCGAGTGTGGCGAGGGCCTCGAAGCGGTGCAGAAGTTCACCGATGACGCCCTCACGGTGTGCCCGAGCTGCGATGGACGCCTGAAGAAGGTGTTCTCGGCGGTCGGCATCGTCTTCAAGGGATCCGGTTTCTACCGGAACGACAGCCGCGGTTCGTCGTCGAGCAGCACGCCGGCCCCGGCCGCTGCGAAGGCAGCCGGATCCTCGTCCTCGACGGGATCGGACGCGAAGTCGTCGTCCTCTTCGTCGACGTCCTCCGCCGGTTCGTCCAGCTCCTCCACGGCGTCTTCTTCGTCGTCCCCGTCTTCTTCGTCGTCCTCGTCGAGCGGTTCGTCGGCCGCCTGAGCCGCCTGCCCGACCGTTTCACCTGGCTTCACCGGGACCCCGCCGATCCGCTCGGCGGGGTCCTCGGCGTTTGCCGCCCGGCCGCACCCCCGGGCCTTGGTGACGCCCCCTTCCGCCCGGCCGCATCGCCGGGCCTTTTCCGCCCGGCCGTGTCGGCCGCGGGGTGAACGCCTACTGTGACCGCATGGTGAACGCAGAGATCGGTGTGATCGGCGGTTCGGGGCTGTACTCCTTCCTGGAGGACGTCACCGAAGTGCGCGTGGAGACCCCTTACGGAGCGCCGAGCGACTCCGTGTTCCTCGGCGAGATCGGCGGCCGCAAGGTCGCCTTCCTCCCCCGTCACGGACGCGGCCACCATGTGCCGCCGCACCGCATCAACTACCGCGCCAACCTGTGGGCGCTGCGCTCGGTCGGCGTGCGTCAGGTGCTCGGCCCCTGCGCGGTGGGCGGGCTGCGGCCGGAGTACGGACCGGGGACGCTGCTCGTACCGGACCAACTGGTGGACCGTACGAAGACGCGCGTCCAGACGTTCTACGACGGGGAGACCCGGGCGGACGGAGCGGCACCGAACGTGGTGCATCTGGGTTTCGCGGACCCCTACTGCCCCGAGGGCCGCAAGGTCGCTCTCGCGGCGGCCCGCGGACGGGACTGGGAAGCGGTGGACGGCGGCACGCTCGTGGTCGTCGAGGGGCCGCGCTTCTCCACGAGGGCCGAATCGCGCTGGCACGCGGCGATGGGCTGGTCGGTGGTCGGGATGACCGGGCACCCCGAAGCCGTGCTCGCCCGGGAGCTGGGCCTCTGCTACACGACGATGACGCTGGTGACGGACCTGGACGCGGGCGCGGAGGCCGGCGAGGGCGTCTCCCACGAGGAGGTGCTCAAGGTGTTCGCGGCCAATGTCGACCGGCTGCGTACGGTCCTCTTCGACGCGGTGGCCGCGCTGCCCGCGGAGGCGGACCGGAATTGTCTGTGCGCGCATGCGCTGGACGGGATCGAGACGGGTATCGAGCTGCCGTAGGGAGCTAGTCCCGGCGGCTCTCCATTCGAGCCTTCAAGCTCCTCTACCACGCCAACCTCGCCAAGCACCTCAAGCACCTCAAGCTCGCCAAGCGCCTAAAGCAGGTACTTCGCCCTCGCACGGGTGAGGGAGTTTTCCACATCGGGTGGCCCGTCCACAGGGCTCAGCGGGAATCGCACGGGTGGTGGATCGTGAGGGCTGTTCGGCCGTTTCCCTTCGGCCGGACCTCACGATCCGATTCACCCCGTCCGATTCATCCCGTCCCTGAACTCCCTCGACGCAGGCGGTGTTTGGCATGTCCCCGTACGGCCCTCCCTCCACGCCCTCGCAGCCCTCAGCAATCTCCCCATCCGCATCTCCACCCCTGCCCGCCCCCGCGCCGCCACCCTGCGGGGTGCCGCCCTTCCCCCCGTTGCGGGTGCGCGGGGGCAGTGGACACCGGCTGCGGCGCGCGGTGTGGCGACAGCGGCGGGCGATGGGTGCGGGGCTGGCCCTGACGGCTGCCGCGCTGGCCGCTTCGGGGCTCGGCGGAGGCGAAGCCGGCGGCGGGGGCAGCGGCGCGGGCGGTGCCGGCAGCGGTGCGGCGCACGCGGCCGGGACGGCGCATCGGCGGGCGTCGCCGCCGGTTCGTCTGATGTCCGCGCCCGTCCGGATCGCCGATGCGGAAACCGTCCGGCTGCTGCGGCCGGGAGACCGCGTCGACGTGATCGCGTCCGAAGGCGCCGGGGGCGGCTCCCGGGTGCTGGCGAAAGGTGCGCGGGTGACCCAGGTCCCTGCGTCCACCGAGGGTTCCGCGGAGAGCGGGGCGCTGATCGTGCTGTCCGTACCGCGGGCGACGGCCACGGCGCTGGCCGGTGCGGGAATCTCGGCCGGGTTTGCGGTGATCCTGTGTTGATTCGTACTGACGAACCATCACGTCACCGGGCATCAACCGTGAATGGGGTGGATTCCCCTTGTACTGCCGTAGGTTGCGGAACAGTTCGCTCCCCTTACGGCACATACAAAGGACGGCTCACGCGTGAGCGAGAAGAAGAAGGTCAGTCTCCTGGACGGCTTCAAGGCCTTCCTGATGCGCGGCAACGTGATCGATCTGGCGGTCGCCGTCGTCATCGGCGCCGCGTTCACGAACATCGTGAACGCCATCGTCAGGGGCGTGATCAATCCGCTCGTCGGTGCGTTCGGCACCAAGGACCTGGAGAGCTACAGCTCCTGCCTCAAGGGCCCCTGCCATACGGACCCGCGGACGGGCGAGGCGACCGAGGGCATCCGGATCCTGTGGGGTTCGGTGCTCAGCGCCACCCTCAGCTTCCTGATCACCGCTGCCGTCGTCTACTTCCTGATGGTGCTGCCGATGGCGAAGTACCTCGCCAGGCGGGCCGCCATGCAGGCGGCGAAGGAAGGCGTGCAGGAGACGATGGAGGTGAGCGAGCTGGAGGTCCTGAAGGAGATCCGCGACGCACTGGTCGCACAGCGGAGCGGCGGCAGCGGCGGCCCGGTGGAAGGGAACCACGGCGAGGACCCCGGGCGGGGCCGCCAGGAGTAGAACCGCGGGACCGGGCGGGGGCTGGCTCAGACGTGGTGGGGCGGGCTCAGACGTGGTGGAGGCTGGCTCAGACGTGGTGGGGCGGCTTCTCGTCGAGGAAACGGGCCAGGTCGGCGGCGCTGCCACCGGAGGGGGCCCGCTCACCCCACCCCCGGTCCGTATCGTCCGCGGACTGCTGGTCCAGCGGATCGTCGAAGATCAGTGCCGGCTTGGGCTTCGGCCGGTCCGGCGAGCTCGGCTTCGAATCGCGCGGTCCGGGGGCGGGGGCGGTACTCATGCCTCCAGGGTACGGCCGCCCTGCGGGGAGCGAAGGCGCACCGAAGCGCACCGCGCGAAGCCGGGGCTCCCGGCGGCCAGCCTCCCGGGACGCCGCTCAGCGGTCCTTGGGGTCGAGCCACCAGAGTCCGAGTACGACGAGGAACGACAGGCAGAGGAATCCGGCCCCCCACCAGGCGGTACCGGTGTTGCCCTCCATCCATTCGTCGATGACGACCGTGAGTCCCCAGAGCTGCCCGATGACGACGGTCATGGCCAGGGTCAGCCGTGCCGTCAGTTTCGAGGACCGCTCCGGTTCCTGGTCGCTGCCCGCTCCCGGCCCCGGCCCGGTGTGGCGGACGCGGGGGTCGCCGTAGCCGCTGGTGGGCCGGATCTGCGGGTAGCGCTCATGGACGGGCCGGTTGAGTTCGGGCCGTGCGCTGCCCGGGTGGTACTCCGGGTAGTGCGGACCGGTGGGCTGCTGGGCGTCGCTCATGTCCGCCTGCCGGAGATCGGGGGCTCGGTGGCCTCGGTACGGGAGATGCCGGGGGCCTCGGCGCCCGTGCGGACTCCGGGGCAGCCGATCCGGGAGGCGAGGTCCGGGCGGTCGTCGCCGAGCTGGCGGCACAGCCCCTTCTCGATGCTCTCGCCGGAACGGGTGGTCCCGACCGCCCAGATACTGCCGTCCGTCTGCTCGGTGAGGACCACCTTGGGCAGTCCGCGGGGCGGCGGTCCGGCCGTGACCTCGCCGGTGCGGGCGTCGAAGACACCCTCGTGACAGGGGCAGTACAGCTCGCCCTCGGAGCCCCGGTCCTTCTGCCAGAGCACGGCACAGGCCAGGTGGGTGCAGATCGCCGAGTAGCCGACAAGGGTGCCGTCATTGAGCCGGACGGCGACCGCCTTGTCCTCCTCGTCCGGGTAGCTGAAGGCGATGGACTCCCCGGGCAGCAGTTGGGAGCCGACCCTCTTCGGCGCGGGCGCCTTGTCGTCCTCGGGGTCGCCGTGGCGCGGGAGCATGCCACCCGCGACGCCGAGACCGCCGACCGCGAGACCGCCGGAGACGGTGGCCACGATGCGGAGGTAGTCGCGGCGGGTGGTGAGGGAGTCCGCCGCGATCCGGTCGTGCAGGGCCTCGCGCGGGTCCCCGGAGGGCGGCTGTCGCGAATCCCCGGGGGGCGGCTGTTCGGTGACGCTCATCGGCGGACGTCCTTCCCGTTGATCTCCACGACGGGCAGGCCGCCCGGCACCGGCCACTGGACCTTGTCGGCGGGGACGACCATGGCCACGCCGGTGCGGACCTCCGTCTCGCCGAAGACGAAGGTGTCGGCGACCTGGACCCCGGGGCGCTCGGCCTGGAGCTCCTCGACGGTTCCGTAGAAGAGCGCTCCGGTCGGGCAGACGGTGGCGCACATGGGGGCGAGACCGTAGGCGGTGCGGTCGTAGCAGAGGTTGCACTTCATCTGCAGCTTCGCCTGGAGGTCGATCTTCGGCACACCGAAGGGGCAGGCGTTGACGCAGTTGGCGCAGCCGATGCAGCGGGTGGTGTCCGCCTGCTGCACCACCCCGTCCGCGGTCACCAGGATCGCGTCGGCGGGGCAGACCTCGGCACAGGGCGCGACGGGGTCCTCGCAGTGCATGCAGACCGTGGGAAGGGAGGCGACGGACTGGCCCTCGTCGGTGTAGTCGAGGTGGATCATCGACTTGCCGCGGTGGGAGTCGCATTCCCGGCAGGCGGAGACACAGGCCTGGCAGCCGATGCAGCGTCCCGGGTCGATGAAGATCGTTCTGCCCATCATGCGGGCATCAGCTCCTTTCCGAGGTGCCACGGCCCTGCGGGGAGGTGGGCGGCAGCGGGTCGGTGCGGGAGACCTGGGTCTCCGGGTAGGCGACATGGCCAGGTGCGACCGGGGGTGCGGGAACCTCGTCGATCTTCTCGGCGTGCTCGATGCGGCAGGCGCAGACCTTGTACTCGGGGATCTTGGAGCGGGGGTCCAGAGCGTCGATGGTCAGCGCGTTGGCGGCGGTGGGGACCGGCCAGTGGTACGGGATGAAGACGGTGTCGGGGCGGATCGCCTCGGTGACCAGGGCGGGGAAGACCTCGCTGCCGCGCCGGGTGACGACGCGGACCGGTTCGCCGTTGCGGAAGCCGTGGGAGGGGTGGATCTCGGCCCAGGGGCGCGGGGTCTGTTCGACGAGGGCGCCCAGGCGGCGGGTCTGGTTGCCGGAGAGGAAGTGCGCGACGGTGCGACCGGTGGTGAGGGACATGGGGTGGTCGTCGTCGTACGGGTCCATCGGCAGGTGCCATTCGACGACCTGCATATGGATCTTGCCGTCGGGGTGGTAGGTCCTGCCGTCCTCGAAGAGCCGGGGGGTGCCGGGGTGGTCGGTGGAGGGGCAGGGCCAGGCGATTCCGCCGGTCTCCTCCAGCCGTTCGTAGGTGATGCCGTAGTAGTCGTTGACGGTTCCGGCGGAGGCGATCCGCAGTTCGTCGAAGACCTCGCGGGAATCGGCGAAGGCGAATTTGTCGCCCGCGCCGAGACGTCTGGCCAGTTCGCACATCACCCAGGTGTCGGTCCGCACGCCGGGGGGCGGGTCCTGGGCCTTGTTGTGCTTGACCACCCGGGCCTCGGCGTTGGCCATCACACCGTCGTCCTCGGCCCAGGTGGTGACGGGGAAGACGACATGCGCGTTGGCCGCGGTCTCGGAAAGGAAGAAGTCGAATTGAGCGTGGAACTCAGCGGTGTCGTAACCCTCCTTGACCACCTTGTAGTTGGGCAGGGAGACGAAGGGGTTGTTGCAGATGCCGATCAGTCCGCGGATCTCGCGGCGCTGCATCTGCCAGACCATTTCCATCATCGAGGTTCCGGCGGAAGGGAGTTCGGACTCCTCGATGCCCCAGATCTCGCAGATCTGCCGGCGGTGCTCCTCGTTCAGGATCGAGCGGCCGCCCGGCAGGAGGTCGGACTTCTGGCCGTGCTCGCGGCCGCCCTGCCCGTTGCCCTGCCCGGTGATGGTGCCGTAGCCGGCGCCGGGCTTGCCGATGTGTCCGGTGGCGGTGCAGAGGTTGATCACGCTGAGGCAGTTCTCGACGCCCTGCGAGTGGTGCTCGATGCCTCGGGCGTGCCAGGCCATGGCCTTGGGGGCGCGGGCGAAGGTGCGGGCGACCTGGACGATCTGTTCCGCGGGGATGCCGCAGATCTCGGCGGCCCGGGACGGCGGGTACTCGGCCACCTTGGCCTTCACCTCCTCCCAGCCGGTGGCGTGGGCGGCGAGGTAGGACTCGTCGGTGAGGCCTTCCTCGATGACGACGTTGAGCACGGAGTTGAAGAACGCCGAGTCGGTCCCGGGTTTGAGCGCGACATGGATGTCGGCGGTCCTGGCGATGGCCGTCTCGCGCGGGTCGATGACGATCAGGCTGGCGCCGCGGTCCCGGGCGCCCCACACGTACTGGGTCATCACGGGGAAGCACTCGCCGACGTTGGAGCCCGCGATCAGGAGGCAGTCGGTGAGCAGGATGTCGGAGAAGGGGTTGCCGGCCCGGTCGATGCCGAAGGCGAGCTTGTTGGCGCCCGCCGCGCTGACCATGCAGAGCCGGCCGTTGTAGTCGACGTGCCGGGTCTTGAGGGCGACCCGGGCGAATTTGCCGACCAGGTAGGTCTTCTCGGAGAAGAGGCTCGCGCCGCCGAGCAGCCCGAAGGCGTCGTTGCCGTAGGTCTGCTGGATGCGCTTGATCTCGGCGACGGTGAAGTCGAGAGCCTCGTCCCAGGAGACCTCCCGGAACTCCTCGTCGCGGGAGCGGCGCATGAGCGGGGCGGTGAGCCGGTCCGGGTGGTTGACCTGCTGGTACGCGTTGATGCCCTTGGGGCACAGGCGCATCCGGTTGATGTCGTGGTTGCGGGGTTCGACGCCGAAGACCTTGCCGCCGCGGTCGACGCGCAGATACATCCCGCACTGCACCCCGCAGAAGCAGCAGTGGGTGGGGACGAGCGTCTCCCCGTTCTGGTCGGCGTGCCACTGGTCGGCGGGGATGCCACCGGCGTCCCGGAATGCGCGGGTGCCGGGCGGGGCGAGGGAGGGGTCGAGGGGGACGACCGCACGGGTGTCGGCTGCTCGCGGATCCGCGGTCACTTGAAGCCCTTCTTCACCTGGGAGAGATAGGCGCTGCCGCGCAGCACCCGCTTGCAGCGCGGGCAGTACTCGGCCCACTGGTCGAAGTCGAGGCTGAGGTCGCGCATGGTGCCGCGGAGGTTCTCGACGTACGGGGCGGTGTCGATCGGTTCTTCGCAGCGCCGGCAGCTGAAGACCTCCTGGTCCTGCCGGCCGGTGTACTTGAACAGCTGCATGCCGACGGCGGCGGGGCGCTGGACGATGTGGAAGAACTTCCCGAACGGGATGTAGATGAGGGTGAAGACCACCGAGACCATGTGGAGGATCGCCAGGAACTCGTATCCGCCGCCGTGCAGGAAGATCGACGAGAAGGTGAGGAGCAGCCCCGTCACCGAGATGACGATCAGCGCGATGAGCGGCACCAGGTCGTAGCCGAACCGCTGGCCGGTGATGGCGCCGCGGTCCTTCATCCGGCGCCACAGGAAGTAGGAGGCTCCGGGGATGACGAGGACGGCGGCGATGTCCAGGCCGTGGAACATCAGCCAGCCGAGGATGTCCAGGGAGTCGAAGCCGACGATCTTGAAGCCCCAGATGCGCATCTCGTAGCCGGGCCCGGAGCCGCTGTTCGAGGTGAAGGTGAACCAGCCCCACGTCAGCGGGAAGGTGATCAGGGAGGCGAGGATGCACCCCCAGAAGATCAGCTGATGGGCGGCCCAGCGGGCGTGGGAGCGGGCGCCGAGGAACTTCTGGAAGCCCAGGTAGGTGGCGATCATCTTCGGTAGGGCGGTGGGTGCCTTACGGAAGTTCTCGGCCGAGAACAGGCTCCCCCAGCCCTTCTTGAACAGCCGTCGGGCGCCCGGGGCGGAGACCCAGACCGTGTAGCGGTAGGCGACGCCGAAAGCGAGGAAGACCGTGGCCACGGCGTACGGCAGAAGCGCGGAGTCGAAGTTCTCCAGGAACCTGCTTCCCAGCACGATGGCCACGATCAGCAGGAGGGAGACGATCACACCGGCCGCCGTCGCGCGCGCGGTGACGGACCGGGGGACGGCGGCGCCGGAGCGGGCGGACCCGCCGGAGGACGGCGGGCCGGCGGCCGCGCCGGGGGAACCGGTGCTGGCACCGGGGGCGGGCTGCGCGGCTGCGGCAGAGGCTTCTGGTGGCTCGGTCACCCCGCCACCGTAGGGCCATATGGGGATATTAGTCCTGTTTTATGGCTCTACGGGTGAGCGCGTCATGGTTCGGCCGCATCCGGGCGACGAGTTCGACGTTCGACTCACTCGGCATGCAGCCCGCCGAGGCGAAGAACCTCGCGGGCGGCGGGCACCGGACCGGCGGCGGTTGACGGGGTGTCGTGCAGGGTGAACGGCTTACTCGGCGCCCAGCCCATCGTTCGCTTGTGAACGCACTCACAAGCGCTTCGGCGCGTCCCGCTTCCCCTGTCGTCCGGCGGGTACGTTCACGGGGCACGGCTCGCCCAGCACCGTCAGCCACCCGCACACGAGGAGCACCGGATGACCGGCCAGGACACCCCAGCCCCCACATCGCCGCCCTCGCCGTCACCCCGCCGGCGGGACGCGCTGACCGATGTCGCCGGGATCCGCGTCGGGCATGCGCGGGTGGCGGGCGAGGGGGCGCTCAGCGGCACCACCGTGATCCTCGCGCCCGAGGGCGGCGCGGTCGCCGCCGTCGACGTACGCGGCGGGGGCCCGGGCACCCGGGAGACGGACGCGCTGGACCCGCGCAATCTGGTGCAGCGCATCGACGCCGTGGTCCTCACCGGCGGCAGCGCGTACGGCCTCGACGCGGCGTCAGGCGTGATGGCCTGGCTGGAGGAGCAGGGGCGCGGCGTGCGGGTCGGCGCCGATCCGGCCCAGGTGGTTCCGGTGGTCCCCGCGGCCTGCGTCTTCGACCTGGGGCGGGGCGGCGACTGGCGGGCCCGGCCGGATGCCTCGACCGGCCGGGCGGCGGTGGAGGACGCGGCGCGCGCGGAGCCGGGCGCCGCGGTCGCCGAGGGCTGCGTCGGGGCGGGCACGGGCGCGGTCGCCGGGCAGCTGAAGGGCGGGGTGGGCACGGCGAGCGTCCTGCTGCCGTCCGGGATCACCGTGGCCGCGCTGGCCGTGGTGAACGCGGCGGGTTCCGTGCTCGATCCGCGCACCGGCGTGCTGTACGGGGAGTACGGCGGCGCCGAGCCGGCCGTCGCGCCCGCGCCGGAGATCCACCAGGAGGCGCAACGGCGCCTGGCGCAGGCGCACGACGCGAACACACGCCCCCCGCTCAACACCACGCTCGCCGTCGTCGCGACGGACGCCGAACTCGGCCGCGCACAGGCACAGAAGCTCGCGGGGACGGCGCACGACGGGCTGGCGCGCGCCATCCGGCCCGTACATCTGATGACCGACGGGGACACCGTTTTCGCCCTGGCCACCGGCGGGCGATCACTGGATGCGGCGAACCCGTTCGCACTCAACGACCTGCTGGCGGCGGGCGCGGAGGCCGTGACCCGGGCCATCGTGAAGGCCGTTCGGGCCGCCACAGGCGTCAACGGCCGTGACGGCGGCGTCACATACCTCGCGTACCGCGATCTCTACGGCACACCGCAGCAAACGGCACCGTCACCGGACAACAGGGTGCACGGAGTCGACTCGCCATCGGCGTAGGGAAGTTCGGGCGAGGAACAGGAACCTTCTGCGTGCACCGTACGTTTTTCTCAACCCCGGTCACGATGTCAGACCCAGGGACTACGTTGAGCACGCATCAAGTCACACGCGGCGACGGCCTGGAGACAGCACCTTGAGCGATCCGTACGAGACAACCGAGCAGCACCTCGAGCGACTCCTGCGACGAGCTCTCAACTCGTTCGACCTGCCCGACAGTACGATCGAGCGGCTCGGCACCGCGCTCGCCCACAGCAGCTCCCTGCACTCCTCTCACCACAGTTCCTCCCTGCACCGCGAGACCTATCGGCACACGTATCTGCTGGCCGACGGCTCACCGCTCGCCCTGTGGGAGCTGGTGCACTGCGGCCCGCGCGACGCCGCGGAGCCGGGATTCGACGCGCTGCCCGACCCCCGGCAGCACGAGCTGTACGAGCTGTACGACGACGAGGCCGACGCCCACGTCGCGGCGGCCCGGCTGACCGGCGGCTTCTGCGACGGCCCTGCCTTCGGGCACGACGGGCCGCAGGCCGACCTGGAGATCCTCGACGCTTTGATGGCGGCGCCACCGGCCCCGCTCCCCCGGATGTACGCCCCGGACAACTCGGCGGACCACGCCCGCCGGGTGCTGCGCCGGGCGGAGAACCGGGATGTGCCGGGCACGGCGACGGCGCGCCTGCTGCGGTCGGCCTTCGCCCACCACATCACCCAGGTCTTCGGGCGGCAGTGCCAGGTGGACGGACGGGACGCCGGATTCACGCTGTACGAGCACGCCTTCCTGCTTCTCGACGGCAGAGAGACGAGCCTGTGGGAGGTCGAGCACACGGCGACACCGGACGGCCGTCACATGTGCGAGGTGTACGGCGACGAGGCCGCGGCGCGCGGCGCGATGGAAAGCCGTACCCGCATCTGCTGACGCACTGCCCGGCACGGCCCCGGACACGACGGTGCCCGCACCCCGGCCGGGGTGCGGGCACCGTCGCTTCTTCCGTCTTCCGCTTCCGCGTCGCGGCGGCTCAGTGCGTCAGCACCGGCTCCTTGGCAGGCTCGTCGAAGGAGTCGCCGCTCTCGTCAGCACTCTCGTCGCCGCCCTCCACGTGCTGCTTGGGCCGGGCCGGCAGCGCGAACATCACCAGGAAGATCACCGCGAGCACGCCCGCGACCCACCACAGCGACTGCTCGAAGGCGTCGGCGAACGCCGGACCGATCTCCGGCGGCGTCAGCCTGTCGCCCATCGCCCCGAAGAAGATGACCGAGACCAGAGCCAGACCCAGCGCATTGCCCATCTGCTGCACGGTGTTGAACAGTCCGGAAGCCGATCCGGAGTGCTCCTTGGGCACCTCGGACAGCACCGCGTCGGCAAGCGGGGCCACGATCAGCCCCATGCCGGCCCCCATGACCACCAGCGGGAGTGCCATCTGCCAGGACGTGATCTCCATGCCGTAGCGGTCGGACTCCCAGATGTAGAGCAACAGACCGGCGATCATGAGCAGCGCCCCCGCCTGGAGCACCTTGCGGCCGAAGCGCGGCACCAGCTTCTGCACGGAGATGCCGGCGGCGAACGAGACGGAGACCGAGAACGGGATGCCGGTCGTACCGGCCCGCAGCGCACTCCAGCCGAGCCCTTCCTGCATGTACAGCGTCCAGACCAGGAAGAAGATCCCGAGGCCGATTCCGAAGGTCAGCTGCACGGCGATGCCCGCGGCGAAGCTCTTGACCCGGAACAGCGACAGCTCGACCAGCGGCGAGCCGTCCCGGCGCGCCTTCGCCCGCTCGAACAGCACGAGGCCGGCGAAGACGACGATGCTGCCGGCCATCGACAGGTAGCCCCAGAGCGGCCAGCCCAGCTCCTCGCCGCGGGTCAGCGGGTAGATGAGCATGAGCATCGCCAGCGTCACCAGCACCACGCCGACCATGTCGAGGCGGAGCGCCTTCGGAGCCTTGGACTCGGAGATGAACTTGCGGCCCAGGATCAGGCCCGCGATGCCGACCGGCAGGTTGATCAGGAAGATCGGACGCCATTCGAGACCGGCGATGTTCCACTCGGTGAGCAGCGCGCCCAGCAGCGGACCGGACACGGCGCCGAGGCCGACGATCGCACCGAAGAGGCCGAAGACCTTGCCGCGCTCGTGGGCCGGGAAGGTGGCGTGCACGATCGACAGCACCTGCGGCACCATCAGCGCGGCCGTGCCGCCCTGGAGAATGCGGGAGGCGACCAGCATCTCCGGGTTCGCGGCGAATCCGCAGAGCGCGGAGGCCACGGTGAAGCCGCCGATCCCGATCAGGAAGAGCCGCTTGCGACCGTAGATGTCACCGAGCCGGCCACCGGTGATCAGACCGGCGGCGAAGGCCAGGGCGTACCCGGCGGTGATCCACTGGATCGAGCTGAAGGAGGCGCCGGTGTCCTCCTTGATGCTCGGGATGGCGATGTTGACGATCGTGACGTCGACCAGGTCCATGAAGGCGGCTGTCATCACGATGGCCAGGGCGAACCACCGGCGGCGGTCCGACGGGGCCGGGGGCACCGCGGGGGCGGCCGCCGACGACGGCAGGGATGCGGAAGAAGTCATATGAGGAAGTTAAACGTTCATTAGGTCAGGTCGTGACCCAATGGGCGGGCATCCTGGGTGACATGACCGACACCCCGGCACGACTGCTGAACTTGCTGTCACTGCTCCAGACGCCGCGCGAGTGGCCGGGCAGTGAACTCGCCGACCGGCTCGACGTCAGCGCCCGCACCATCCGCCGCGACATCGACCGCCTGCGCGACCTGGGCTATCCCGTCGAGGCCTCACGCGGCTCGGTCGGCGGCTACCGACTCGTGGCCGGCACGGCGATGCCGCCGCTCCTTCTGGACGACGAGGAGGCGGTGGCCATCGCGGTGGGGCTGCGGGCCGGGGCCGGTCACGCCATCGAGGGCGTCGACGAGGCCTCCGTACGGGCGCTGGCCAAGCTGGAACAGGTGCTGCCCTCACGGCTGCGCCACCGGGTCTCCACCCTGCAGAACGCGACGATGCCGCTGGCCCGCGGGGACGGCTCGACGATCGACCCGCAGACGCTGACCGTGATGGCGTCGGCGGTCACCGGCCGGGAGCGGCTGCGGTTCGCGTACCGGGCGGGGGACGGGGCCGAGACGAGACGGCAGGTGGAGCCGTACCGCCTGGTGAGCACCGGGTGGCGCTGGTATCTCGTCGCGTACGACCTGGAGCGGGAGGACTGGCGCACCTTCCGGGTAGACCGGGTGAGTGATCCGTATCCGACGGGCGCCCGTTTCACGCCCCGCGAGCTACCGACCGGCGACGCGGCGGAGTTCCTCAGCAGTTCCATGGCACGCAGGCAGCCGGAGCTCGCGGTCGACGTGAGCTTCGCGGCGCCCGCCGAGTTCGTGGCATCGCGGCTGCCCGCCTCGATCGGCCCGCTGGAGCAGACCGGCGAGCACGGCTGCCGGCTGCGGGCGGTGCTGACCGACTCACTGGAATGGGTGGCGTTGCGCCTCGCACTGGTGGACTGCGAGTTCACCGCGCACCAGCCGCCGCAGCTGGTGACGTACCTGAGCGACCTGGGCAGCCGGCTCACCCGCGCGGCGGCATCCCGGGCGACGCCCGCCTCGTAGAACCCTTCGCGCTACCGGAAAGGACCGCCGGGAAAGACACCCGGAAACGCGCCGGAAGACACCGGAAGACGCCGGGAAGAGCCGGGAAGAGCCGGGATACACCGGCAGGCGCCGGAAAAAAGGATGAGCCCCGGCGCCAGGGGGGGGTGGGCGCCGGGACTCAGCTCTAGGGGGCCACCGATGTGAAGCGGCCCAATTCGGAGGTTACTGGACGCGAGCTCATGCCGCAGCGTCAAAACCCGTGTCGTGAGCCATTCGCTTCAGTTCGAGCAGCGCGTGCTTCTCTATCTGGCGGATCCGCTCGCGAGTGAGCCCGTGCTGCTTGCCCACCTCGGTCAGGGTCCGCTCACGGCCGTCCTCGATGCCGTAACGCATACGGATGATCGACGCGGTGCGGTTGTCGAGCTTGCCGATCAGCTCCTCCAGCTCCTCGCTGCGCAGCAGTGTCATCACGGACTGCTCGGGCGAAACGGCGGAGGTGTCCTCCAGGAGGTCACCGAACTGCGTGTCGCCGTCGTCGTCCACCGACATGTTCAGACTGACCGGGTCGCGGGCCCAGTCCAGGACGTCGCTGACCCGCGACGTGGTCGAGTCCAGCTCGGCGGCGATCTCCGAGTGCTCCGGGTCGCGCCCGTTCTCGCGGTTGAATTCGCGCTGGACACGGCGGATCCGGCCGAGCTCCTCCACCAGGTGGACGGGGAGCCGGATCGTGCGCGACTGGTCGGCTATTGAACGGGTGATGGCCTGCCGGATCCACCACGTCGCATACGTGGAGAACTTGAAGCCCTTGGCGTAGTCGAACTTCTCGACCGCGCGCACCAGTCCGGCGTTGCCCTCCTGGATCAGGTCGAGCAGGGGCAGACCGGCTCGCGGATAGCGGCGGGCCACGGCAACGACAAGCCGGAGGTTGGAACGGATGAATATGTCCTTGGCGCGCTCGCCCTCGGCGACCAGCGCCTCCAGCTCCTCGCGCGAGGCCCCGCCGGCTTTGCTCTCCACCGCACCGTCGAGGACCTGCTGCGCGAAGACGCCCGCTTCCAGGGTCTGCGACAGCTCGACCTCCTTGGCGGCATCGAGCAGCGGCGTGCGCGCGATCTCGTCCAGGTACATGCCGACCAGGTCGCGATCGGCGATCTCCCCGCCCACGGCGCGAACACTGCCTGCCCGCTTGGTCCCGCCGGTGGCGGACGAACGACGGGCGACGGCACGGGTTGCCATGCGTGCTCCCTTGCTAAGTAGGTCGCGACACCTTTTCGGGTGCCCTGCATCCGATGGAAACAACGACTGGAATCCGGACAGAATTCCCATGACCGGCATTCATTTTCGAGATCATGCAGTACCCTGTCGCGCCACCAGGGAGGGCACATGACACAGCCGGACACAGAAGTGCAGGTCAGACCAGGGAACGAGGGCGATCTGGGGCCTCTCACGGACATCTACAACCATTACGTACGTGAGACCGCCCTCACATTCGACACAGCCCCGTTCACTCCCGAGCAGCGCCTCCCCTGGTTGCGCTCTCACCCTGAAGACGGCCCGCACCGGCTTCTGGTTGCTCAGGATGTCCGTAATGTCGACGAACCGAGCGGAGGCCCTCGGATCCTGGGCTACGCCACCAGCAGCGCGTTCCGCCCCAAGGCGGCGTACTCCACGTCCGTCGAGGTGAGCGCCTACTGCTCCCCCGGCGCCACGGGCCGAGGCATCGGCACCCTCCTCTACGCGGCGCTCTTCGAGGCCCTCGCCGGCGAGGACCTGCGTCGCGCGTACGCGGGCATCACCCAGCCCAACGAGTCCTCGGTCCGGCTGCACGAACGCTTCGGCTTCCGCCACATCGGTACGTACTCGGAGGTCGGCCGGAAGTTCGACCGGTACTGGGACGTGGCCTGGTACGAGAAACACCTGGGGCCGCAGACCTAGGGCCGCAGCCCGCCCCGTCCGGGACCTCAGCCGGTTACCGGGCAGGCTGTCCGCCGAGAAGGTCTTCGCGCGGGCGGCAGCCCACGGCGACGACCACACCATCAAGTTCACCGACACCGCACTGGACACCGGCGACGCGACCGCACGGGCCGCCGCGCTCCGCTCGGTCGAGCTGAACCCGCCGGCGTTCTGACCTCGGCCCCGGGTCTCCGCCCCGGGGCCGGCCCGGGGCGGCAGGCCCGTCCCTTCGCCTCAGCCGAACTGCACCGAGCGCTTGGCCAGACCCATCCAGAAGCCTTCGATCACGCTGCGCCCCTGGTCGAGCTCCTGCTCCGCGGCCCCGAGCGTGACGAAGAGCGGGGCGAAGTGCTCGGTGCGCGGATGGGCCAGCCGGCCGGCCGGGGACTTGTGCTCGAAGTCCAGCAGCGCGTCGATGTCCCGCGCCTGGAGCGCGCGGTGTCCCCAGTCGTCGAACTCCGCCGACCAGCCGGGCACGCCGCCACCCGCATGGCGCAGCGCGGCCAGGTTGTGGGTGAAGAAGCCGCTGCCGACGATCAGGACGCCCTCGTCGCGCAGCGGCGCGAGCTTGCGCCCGATGTCCATCAGCTTCTGCGGGTCCAGGGTGGGCATGGAGATCTGCAGCACCGGAATGTCGGCCGCCGGGAACATCTCCACCAGCGGGACATAGGCCCCGTGGTCGAGGCCCCGGTCCGGGATGTCCTGGACCGGCGTACCGGCGCCACGCAGCAGCTTCCGGACGCTCTCGGCCAGCTTCGGGGCACCCGGCGCGGCGTACCGCACCTGGTAGTAGTGCTCAGGGAAGCCCCAGAAGTCGTAGACCAGCGGGATCATCTCGGTGGCGCCGAGCGCGAGCGGTGCCTCCTCCCAATGGGCGGAGACCATGAGGACGGCGGTGGGCCGGGGCAGCCCGGCGGACCAGGCCGCGAGCTCGCCGGGCCAGACCGGGTCGTCGGCCAGCGGCGGTGCGCCGTGGGAGAGATAGAGGGCGGGCATGCGCTCCGCGGTGACTGTCATGACACTCCCCATCCACTGCTGCTCAAGGTAAGTCTTCTACGGGGCCTTCAACAGGAACAGTTCTTTAATCTTCAAGTTCCTACCCTTGGAGACCTTAGCTCTATCTAGTTCAACTTTCAAGAAAAGGTCGTACAGTGGAGTACATGACCACGGCATCCACCGGTGGGCCGCGCTGGCTCAGCGAAGAAGAACAGAGCGTCTGGCGTGCGTATCTGCACGCCACCACGCTCCTGGAGGATCACCTCGACCGCCAGTTGCAGCGCGATGCCGGCATGCCGCACATCTATTACGGACTGCTCGTCCAGCTCTCCCAGGCGCCCCGCCACCAGATGCGGATGACCGAACTGGCCAAGGACGCCAAGATCACCCGGTCCCGCCTCTCGCACGCCGTCGCCCGGCTGGAGAAGAGCGGCTGGGTGCGCCGCGAGGACTGTCCGTCCGACAAGCGCGGCCAGAACGCGGTCCTCACCGAGGAGGGCTACGAGATGCTCCGCCGCTCGGCCCCGGGCCACGTCAGCGCCGTACGTCAGGCGATGTTCGACCGGCTCACCCCCGAGCAGGTGCACACGCTCGGCGAGATCATGCAGGTCATGGCGACCGGCCTCCAGCCGGAGGGCACCGACGCCGACCTCCCCTGGCTCCGCTGACCGCGCCACGCCCCCGCAAGCACGCACCTCTGCCCCGGTTCCGTCGAACGGAACCGGGGCAGAGTTCGCTTCACACCGTGTCACGGCACGCCGCGCGCGAGCGGTCAGTGCGCGACGACCGGCACCTTGAACTCGTCCTCGACACCCGCGGCGTCACCGGAACCGGTGCCCCCGGACGTCGTGGTGACCGACGGACGGCCGGCGTTGATGAAGGTCCCCGCGATCGCGGCGGCCACCACCAGGATGCCGACGGCCCACCAGATGGCGCCGGTGAAGCCGTGCACCATCGACTGGAGCTTCAGCAGCTCCGGGTCGGTGGCACCGAGCGCGGCGTGCGAGGTGGCGTACGCCGTGGCGGCCGAGGCGGCGATGGTGTTGAGCAGCGCCGTACCGATCGCACCACCGACCTGCTGCGAGGTGTTGACCATCGCGGAGGCGACACCCGCGTCACGCGGCTCGATGCCGTGCGTGGCCAGCGACATGGCGGGCATGAACGCCGTACCCATGCCGAGACCCAGCAGGAGCTGCCCCGGCAGGATGACCGCCGCGTAGGACGAGTCGATCTCCAGCTGCGTGAGCAGCAGCATGCCGACACCGGCGGTCAGGAAGCCGGGAGCCATCAGCATGCGGGCCGGGACCCGCGTCATCAGCCGGGCGCCGATCTGCGTCGAGCCGGCGATCATGCCCACGATCATCGGCATGAAGGCGAAGCCGGTCCTGATCGGCGAGTAGCCCTTGACGACCTGCAGGTAGTACGTGAGGAACAGGAACAGGCCGAACATCGCGATGATGGCCAGACCCAGCGAGAGGTAGACGCCACCGCGGTTGCGGTCCATCACGACGCGCAGCGGGAGCAGCGGGGACTTGACCTTGGACTCGGTCAGGACGAACGCCAGCAGCAGCACGCCGGAGGCGACGAACGTCCCGATGGTCAGCGAGTCCGACCAGCCGCTGGACTCGGCGCGGGTGAATCCGTACACCAGCGAGACCAGACCCAGCGCGGACAGGACGACGCCGGGGATGTCGAGCGAGGAACGGTTACGGCTGCCGGCCGGCTCGCGGATCACGAAGTACGCACCGGCCGCGGCGACGATCGCGAACGGGATGTTGACGAAGAACGTCCAGCGCCAGTTCAGCGTCTGGGTGAGCAGACCGCCGAGGATCAGACCGACGGCGCCACCGCCACCGGCGATCGCACCGTAGATGCCGAACGCCTTGGCGCGCTCCTTGGCATCGGTGAACATCACCGCGAGCAGCGAGAGGGCCGCCGGGGCGAGCAGCGCGCCGAACACGCCCTGGAGCGCACGGGAGCCGAACAGCATGCCCTGGTTCTGCGCAGCGCCGCCGAGTGCGGAGGCCAGCGCGAAGCCGATCAGACCGACGACGAAGGTGCGCTTACGGCCCCAGAGGTCGGCGATCCGGCCACCGAAGAGCAGCAGTCCGCCGAAGGCGAGGGCGTAGGCCGTGATGACCCACTGCTTGTTGGCATCGGTGATGCCGAGGTCGGTCTGGGCGTGCGGGAGCGCGATGTTCACGATGGTGGCGTCGAGCACGACCATCAACTGCGCGAGTGCGATGAACGCCAGCGCCTTCCAGCGACTGGGGTCCGGGAGTCGGATATCAGCTGTTTTTGACATGGGAGTAGCCACCTAAGGGCGCGCGAGAGCGCGCGAGGTCGTTAACCGTGCGTTCGGTGAGGGCCGAACGGAAGCGAGGGTCGGGCTCTGGTCAGGGAGAAGGTGGTCGAGGCGTGGCGGACACGCGGCCGGGCGTCCGGTTCAGGAGCCCGGTGCGCTGGTCAGGTCCGCCGCCGCAGGTCCTCCAAGGTCGCCGCCGTCCCGGGGAGTACGGACCGGGCCGGGGCCTCCAGTCCGTCCAGGAACAGCTGGATGTGGCGGTGGGTGAACCGGTCGATGTTCGGGCAGGCGATGCCGGGCAGCGGCCGGGTGAGCTGGGAGAGGGCGACCAGTACGTCTCCGACGGCGATGTCGGTACGCAGGCGCCCCACGGACATGGCGCGCGCGACGAGCCCCTCGACGGCCTCTTCGAGGCGCCGGAGCTCGGCGAGCAGTTCGGGATGGTCCTTGTCGAAGCCGCCGGCCAGCATGGGGCACAGCGCCCCGATCCGTTCGTCGGCCGCCGCGTGCACGAAGCGGCTGAGCGCGACGAAGGCGTCGGGCTCCTCCCTCGCGGCCTCCTCGGCACGGTCGGTGGTTCGGGAGGTGACCGCGAGGACGACCTCATGGGTCAGTGCGGCCCGGTCGGGGAAGTTCCGGTAGAGGGTGGCGTTGCCGACGCCCGCGCGGCGGGCGACCTCGTCGAGCGGCACGTCCGGCCCGAACTCGACGAACATCTCGCGCGCGGCCGTCACGATCCGCTCCCGGTTGCGCAGCGCGTCGGCCCGCGGGCGGGGCGTACGCGGCTGCGCGGTTCCGGCTGCGGTGCGGGCGACGGTGTCCACGGCGGCGCTCCTTCTCTTCCTGGTCTCCGGCTGGTCTTCCGGCTGGTCTTCCGGCTGGTCTTCCGGCTTGATGACCTCCGGATGATCTTCCGGACGGTCGTCCGACTACGGGTTCTGCTGCTCCGGCGGGTACCTGCCTGGGGCTTGTGCCCGCCCGAGCTCGTGCCGTTCCTGCGTTGGTAACTCCGGCGACCCATCCGGTTAACCGGGGACCGCTTCCCCGTTTCGCAGGGACACCGATGCAAACGGGGAAATGATCCCCGGTTATTTCCGACTCCATTGTGACCCGCGTCACACTCTTCGGACTGGGAAAAAAACCCACCGATCGGCGCACCCAACGCGCGGCGCCGCACCGCCCGGCCGAGGCTGATCGACAGAGCGCAGTCGGGGTCGGCCGACTGCCGCGGACCCGAAGGCGCCTCTATGCAGAAGCCCCGCCACCGGATACGCAAGCACCGTCACCCGGTAGCCCTCGGCGCGGCAACGGCCCTGGTCATCGCGGCACTGGCCTCGGCCAGCAGCACCCTCCCCCTGCCCAGCCGGGCCTCCGCCGGACCGCTGACCACCGCCCGGTCGGCCGGTCTCGGCCCGTGCCGGATATCGGCGACCATGGGGGTACAGATGTCGGAGGGCATGCCCACGCAGCCGGGCTACGCCCGTTCCACCGGCCAGGTGCACGCACTGAACCTGATGATCGACTTCCCTGACGCGCCGGGGAAGGAACCGGCCATGGACCGGCTGGCGGAGTTCTTCCCCCAGACCACGGACTGGTTCCGCACCAGTTCCTACGGACGGCTCACCTATGTGCCCGAAGCGCCGGTGAAGTCCTGGCTGCGGATGCCGCTGCCGTTCTCGGGGTACGGGATCGAACGCGGATCACCGTACGAACCGGGCTACCGCCACCTCGTCCAGGACATCGTCGCCGCCGCCGACCCGAAGGTGGACTTCACCGCATACGACCTGATCAACATCCTGGTCACTCCGAACGCCGGGCCCTCCGCCCTGGACACCGTGCTGTCCGTGACCTTCTCGGGCAACGACGACGCCCCGTACGCGGACGGCGTCCCGCTCTCCAACACGTCCTTCGTCTACAGCCGCCAGGACGACGGCTCGGGCTCGTACCCCCAGACCGGCTACCGAGTCCTGCCGCACGAGAACGGCCATATCTTCGGCCTGCCCGACCTCTACACGATGGAGGGCGGGGGCTCGGTCGGGCACTGGGACATCATGTCGGAGGACTGGGGCGCCAACAACGACCTGCTGGGCTGGCACAAATGGAAGCTCGGCTGGCTGGACAACAACCAGATCAGCTGCGCCTCCCAGCCCGGCACCAGCGACCACGTCCTGGAACCGCTGGCCACCCACGGCGGCACGAAGCTGGCGTTCGTACCGCTGACCGCGGAATCCGGCTACGCGGTGGAGGTACGGACCCAGGCCGGAAACGACCAGGACGTGTGCCGGCCGGGCGTACTGATCTACAAGGTGAGCTCGGACGTCGACACCGGCCAGGGCCCCGTGTCCGTCACCGACAGCACCAGGGACAGCAGCGGCTGCACCCGGCTGCCCAATGTGCACGCCGAACTCTCCGACGCCCCGTTCCAGCCCGGCCAGACCTTCACCGACCGGGCCAACGGGGTCCGCATCTCGGTGCTCGACAAGGACACCAAGGGCTACTACCGCGTACGCATCACTCGCCTCTGACCACGCGCGCTTCGCGCGGCTGCCGGCACGGGCGCAGAGTCGGAGGATCGCGGCGCCCATGTGGGGGCGGTCGGGGTGGCCCGGGTAATCGGGCGGCCCAGGTGACCCGGTCGGGGTGGTGGTCCAGCAGCGGCTCGACCTCGGCTCAGCACACGTTCTCGCTACCGCGACCGGCCATGTCCTCGCTCCGGTCGACGGCATCGACCCGGCCCTCCCGGACCACCGCCAGGTCTCCGGTACGGAACCAGCCGCCGGTGAACGCCTGCGCCGTGGCCTCCTCGTCCTGCCAGTAGCCACGGAACAGTGCCTGCCCACGGAGCCACAGCTCGCCGGTCTCCCCGTCGGGCAGCGCCTCGCCCGCCGGGCCGGCGATCCGCACCTCGGTACTCGGCGTCGGCCGCCCCACGCTGCCCGGGTGGAGCCGGCACTCGGCGCCGAAGTCCACCATGACGCCGCCGCCGGTCTCGGTCAGCCCGTAGCCGTTGCGCGGCTCGATCCGCTCCCCGTAGCGGGCGGTCAACTGCGCGACCAGGTCCCGTGGTGCCGCGGCCCCACCGGTGTCGAGCACCTGGAGGCTCTCCAGCCCGTCTCCCGTCCGGGCAGCCGCGGCAAGCAGCTGCAAGGCGCTCGTCGGCGCCCCGGAGAACTGCGTGACGTGGTGCTCCCGGATCAGCCGCAGCGCCTCCTCCGCGTCCCACTCGCGCATCAGAACGACGACGCCGCCCACCGACATCGCGGCACAGAGGCCCGCGAAGGCGGCCACGTGGGAGAACGGGAACGTCAGCAGCGTGACGGGCGCGGGTCCCTGCCCCGGGATGACTCCCCGGCCGAGCGCGGAGGCGGCCGCGTGGAAGCGCGGGTTGCGCGCGGCACCCGCCTGGGCGAGTTGCGTGGCGACGGCACCCTTGGGCCTGCCGGTGATGCCCGGGGTGTAGATGATCGTCGCGTCGTCCTCGGGCCGGATCTCGACCTCGGGCGGCGCGGCGAACGGATCGGGCGCCGGCAGGTCCTCGTACCGCTCGACGCCCTCCGCGTACCGGCTGCCGCCCTCGGCAAGCCCCCCGGCGCGGACCTCGTGAGCGGGGCGGTGGCCGTTGTCGCCGTCATCGCCGCCGTCACCGTCACCGCCGTCGTCATCGCCGCCGTCACCGCCGCCGTCACCGCCGAAGACGATCACGCGCACCCCGGCCCTCCGGGCCCATTCCGCGACCGGCGGCAGCCGCTCCCCGTCGACCAGCAGCACCCGTGGCCCGCAGTCGTCGAACGCGTGGGTGAACTCCTCCTCCGTCCACCGGGCGTTCAGCGGGACGGCGACCAGCCCGGCCAGCTGGGCGGCCCAGAACGCGATCTGCCACTCCGGCCGGTTGCGCATCGCGACCACCGCACGGTCGCCCGGGCGGAGCCCGTACCCCTCACTCAGCCGGCATGCCAGAGCGGACGCGGCGGCGAAGAACTCGCCGTACGAACAGCTGCGCCCCTCCGTGATCAGGAACGGCTGGTCCCCGAACGCCCATGTGGTCTCCACGAACTCACGGAGCGTCCTGGGCCCGTCCGCGTACACGAGCGAGCCCGCCTGCGGCCCGTCCTCCTCCCGCACGACAGCGAACGGACCGCCGGGACCCGTCAGCGCGGCATGCACACGAGCCGCCGCCGGTACGTCGCCCTTCGCCGCGGCGGGCCCGGAGGAGGGAGATACGGCTGGGGTCGGATCGGAATGCGGCACGGACAACCTTTCTGAGTACGGCATCGGGCGGCACGCCCCGTATGACGCAACACATTGACGGCAATCCCGATCGGCCGCCCTTCAAGTACCGATCAAGCACGAGTGACTCACGTCACAGCGCGAACGGTCGCACCCGAAGCCGCGCGGACTCCAGGTACAGGCCAACTTCCCTCAACGGCCCGATCCAGGACAAAATGCGAAAGAACCCCGGGGTGAGCAGTGGTCGCAAGACGCGCACCGAGGCGCAAGCACAGGTGTCCGCAGGTTTCCGCAGGTTTCCGAGGACGCGGTGTCCATCTCCGATACCGAGCGACAATCCGGAGCGTCCGTGCCGCCGCCCCCCGCAGCCTCCCCCACCCTGATCGGCTCCGTGCAGCGTGCCCTGCGGCTCCTGGAAGCGGCGGCGGACCATCCGCACGGTGCCACAGCGAAGCAACTGGCCCGCCGTGCCCAACTGCCGCTGAGCACGACGTACCACCTGCTGCGCACCCTTGTGCACGAGGGCTACCTGCGTCGGGACCAGGGCCTGTACGTGCCCGGGGACGCCACGCTCAACCTCGTCCGCCCGGCCGAAGCCGGCTCGGACCCCTCGCGCTGGCTGACCGAGGTGGCCCACGACCTGGACGCCGCCGTCTACCACGCGCTCTACGTGGACGGCGAGATACGGCTCACGCACGCCGTGGACGGGCCCTCCCACGCGAAGGTCGAAGAGAGCGCGCCCTTCGGCGCATCGGCCCACGCCCACGCCATCGGCCAGTGCCTCCTGGGCCAGCTCGACGAGGCCTCCCGCCGGAAACACCTGGACCGCCATCCGCCCTTTCCCCTGGCCCGGAACACGGTGGCGGAGCCCGAAACCGTCCTCAGCAGACTGGCCCGTGCCCGCAGGGGCGAGCCCGTGCAGGAGACCGAGGAGTACGCGATGGGCGTGGTCTGCGCCGCCGTGCCCATCACCGTCGGCGCCATCCCCTCGACCATCGCGATCTCGCTCCCGCTGGCCGAGGCGCACCGGTTGCACAGCACCGCCCAGCAGCTCAAAGCACGCAGCGAACGCACTCTGACCTCGCTCGCGTTCACCGTCACCGGCTGACCGCCGAAGAAGCGGCAAGCGCCGAGCGGCTGCCCGGCGCCCCGACTGCCGGGCACCCCGACTGCCCGGTCGCCCAACGGCCCGGTGGCCCAGCGACTCGGTCGCCCAACGGCCCGGTGGCCCAGCGACTCGGTCGCCCAACGGCCCGGTGGCCCAGCGACTCGGTCGCCGAACCGGTCAGGAATCAAGAAGCACCCGCGGCAGGCCCGCAAATAACGTGAAGCACATGACCTCCATCGAAGCCCTCACCCTCGAGGTGGCCGACACCGCGGCCGCCCACACCTTCTACACCGCCCTCGGCCTGGGCACCCGGGTAGGCCTGCGCTCCTCGGATGCGCCCACCAGCGGATTCCGCGGGTTCTCGCTGTCGCTCACGGTGCCCCAGCCGGCCGACGTCCGCGGCCTCGTCGACGCCGCCCTCGACGCCGGCGCCACGTCGCTGAAGCCCGCCACCAAGTCGTTCTGGGGCTACGGCGGCGTCGTACAGGCCCCGGACGGAACGATCTGGAAGATCGCCACATCGGCGAAGAAGGACACCGCCCCGGCCACCGGGCAGATCGACCAGATGGTGCTCCTGCTGGGCACTGCGAGCGTGACCGCCAGCAAGCGCTTCTACGTCGAGCGCGGGCTGACCGTGGCCAAGAGTTTCGGCAGCAAGTACGTCGAGTTCGACACCCAGGGCAGCCCCGTCAAGCTGGCCCTGTACGGGCGCCGCGCGCTCGCCAAGGACGTCGGCGTGCCTGTCGACGGCACCGGCGCACACCGGCTCGCGCTCGTGGGCGGCACCGGCGCATTCACCGACCCGGACGGGTTCGGCTGGGAGGCCGCGTCGCTGACGCCCGCGCCTTGATGCGGTTCCGGGGAATCCGTCCGCCGCCCCGGAAGCCAACAGGACTGCCGGAGAATGAGGGCATGAACGCGGACGGGATCGCTGCCCTCATCGCTCAGGCAGGCCATGGGGACCCCGACCTCCGCGCCGAGGCCGCGGGCGAGCTGCCCGCGGCCATGTCCGGGCAGCCGGACGACCCCGCACTGGCGGCCCTGATCCCGCTGACCCGCGACCGCGAGGCATTTGTGCGCGAGCGGGCCACCTTTGCGCTGGGGCAGCTGGCCGAGGTGGACGGACCGGACATCAGGTCGGCCCTGTGGCGCCGCCTCGACGACGAGGACCCCGAGACGCGCGAGGAGGCCGTACGCGGTCTGGCCGTACGCCGGGATCCGCGTGCTGTTCCGCTGCTCGCCGCGCTGCTCGAAGAGCCGACCGCATACGTGCAGACGTTCAACGCGGCAGCGGTACTGGCCGATCCGCGACTGCTGCCGTCGCTGCGCTCGTACGACCCGGCGGATCCCGGTGTCCAGGAAGCCCTCCAGGCCTGCGACCCGGCCGCAAGGGAGCAGCGCGACGCCGCGGCGTGGGCCCTGCTGGAGGCGGTCCACGCCCTGCTGCCGGCGGCGGACTGGGCGCTGTACACGTCGCGCTTCGAGACGAACCTGACGCTGGTGCTCAGCACCGCCGGACACGACGGGTTGACGTGGAACGCCGACGCCCTGCTCGCCCGCGCCGGCGGGGATCCGGAACGGGCGGCCGCCCTGGCCGCCGAAGCCGCCGAAGCCGCCTGAAGGCCTGCTGCCAGGACAGCGAGGCCCGGCACTCCCGCTTCGGCCCGAGCCACCCCCCACACCAAGATCATCCACACGCTCGCGGCCCGAGCCGGTACGCACATCTCCCCGCCCTCGGATCAGGCACCACCCGCTACACTGACCGCGGTGGCTGCGCCCTCACGGGCCGCCGCCGCGACCTGTCGCTGAGCAAACCTGAGCGTCCGCCCGTCCCGGCAGACTTTCGGACACGTTTTCCGACGGATCCCCGCCTTCGTAGCTCAGGGGATAGAGCACCGCTCTCCTAAAGCGGGTGTCGCAGGTTCGAATCCTGCCGAGGGCACAGCACCAAGGGCCAGTTCGGAGGCTTGATCCTCTCGAACTGGCCCTTTGCACGATCACGGGCAGAAGAGACGAGCGAGAGCGCGTCCAGAGCGCCGTCCGGCGATGACATCAGCAGCTGACACCAACACGTCCGATCCTTGGCGAACCCTGTCGGCCTCAGACCGCAGGTTGGCGCAGTGCGGGTCAGGATCCGCGGTAGTACAGGGTGCCCATTGATCGACCTGATAAGGATGAGGCCACAGGTTCAAATCCTGTGTAGCGACGGGGAAAGCATGAGATGAGGGGAGAGTTGAATGAGTCGTCAGAGAGCGACCCGTAAGGTCGCCGCGGTCGTGACTGCGACCGTGCGTGAGTGGAGTGACGAGGAGGGTTGGGGTGTCCTCGACTCGCCCGAGACTCCCGGAGGGTGCTTCGGCCACTACGCCGACATTCAGGCGCCCGGCTTTCGCACACTGTCACCAGGGCAACAGGTCGATCTCACCTGGGAAGCACCCGGCTTCAAGCAGGACGGATACGACTACCGGGCGGTGAGCATCGCTCCCCGCCCCGTCTGACATCCACGGCCGACAGGCCACGTAGTCCGTAGGTCAGCGGGCGGCTTCGGCACCGGTACGGCCGCCCGGGGCAGCCCATCGTGGCTCCTCGTACGATGCCCTCACTGCGGCGCACGCCAGGTGCGTCGAGGGGGAGGGGATCCCGATCATGCTGAACAGACAGGGCCTGCCAGGCGGTTGGAGAACAGGGGCGCTTCTGGTCGCCGTCGTCTTGGGCGCTCCGCTGCTGTCGGCGACGCCTGCGGCGGCCGTGCACGGGGCGGTGCCTGGTGACTTCAACGGTGACGGGTACCGCGACGCCGTGCTGCCCGCGCCCGGGGCGACCGTGGCCGGTAAGCAGGGAGCCGGTGCCGTGGTCGTGCTCTACGGATCGAAGTCGGGGCTGTCGACGTCCCGGCGGGCGACCATCACGCAGAACACCGCGGGGGTACCGGGTGCGGCCGAGGCGAACGACGGCTTCGGTGCCGCGTCCGCGACGGCGGACCTGAACCGGGACGGCTATGCGGACCTGGTGGTCTCCGCCCCGTACGAGGACACCACGCAGGGCCAGGACGCCGGCACGGTGACGGTCCTGTGGGGCGGCACGAAGGGGCTGACAGCCGGCACGTACCTGCCGGCGACCACGGTCGGCAGGTACTACGGCCTCGACGTCGCAGCGCTCAGCACCGGCCCCGGCGCGAAGACCGAGGTGCTCGTCGCCGGGTACGAGGGGGCGATGCGCTTCACCGGGCCCTTCAGCCGCAGCGGCACCTACGGCCAGGCCGTGGAGAACCGGGACACCGCTTCCGTGGGAAGCGTCGCGCTGGGCGATTTCGGCCACGACGGCTCCCCGGACGAGGTGGCCGTCACCGTCCGGATGAGCGGGCTGAGCGGCGGCGAGGTGTACGTCGACCCTGCCTACGGCGGCGCGCAGCAGACGGGCAACGGCCTGATCGCGGCCACCGGGGACGTCAACGGCGACGGGTACGCCGATCTCGTGGTCGGAGACCCGGACGAGCCGGACAACGCCGGAGCCAACGGTGCGCTCGGGGGCCGGGTGCTCCTCTGGTACGGCTCGGCGCACGGCATCGCGCGGGACGGAAAGCCGGTGCAGCTGACCCAGAACACCTCAGGTGTTCCCGGTGCGAGCGAGAAGGGGGACAACTTCGGCGGCGCCCTCGCGGTGGCCGACCTGAACCGTGACGGGCTGGCGGACATCGTGGTCGGCGCGCCGCAGGAGGACACGCTCCAGCGGAACGCCGGGCAGGTGACGGTCATCCCCGGCCGCCGCACCGGGGCCCTGGGCGGCGGCGCCTACGCCTTCACCCAGGACTCCGCCGGCATCCCCGGAGCCGACGAGGCCGATGACTCGTTCGGCACCACCGTGGCCGTCGGCGACATCAACAAGGACGGCAGGCCGGAACTCTTCGTCAGCGCCGCAGAGGAGAACAACGCCACCGGCGCCGTCTGGGTCCTCCCGGGCGCCGCCGTCGGGCCCACCGGCAAGGGCAGCATCATGATCACCGCCTCGTCCGTCGGCTTCCCGCAGAAGGACAGCACCCTCCTCGGCGGCAACGGACTCCTCGGAGTCATCTGAACGGGACGAGTCGGTCCCCCGCCCCCCTGTCCACCGGTCGGCACCGTGCCCTTGCGGTGCCGTGCCGGAGGTCCGCGGCTCCGATCGGCACCGCGCCCTTGCGGTGCCGTGCCGGAGGTCCGCGGCTCCGATCGGCACCGCGCCCTTGCGGTGCCGTGCCGGAGGTCCGCGGTTCCGGACGGGTTGCGCCGTGGCAGCGCATCTCCCCCGGGGTCGCTGGTCCTCGCTTCACTCGGCGGAGTGGAGTCGGCCGCCCGCCAGGAGTACTTCGGCCTCGCCATGCCTCGGTCTCGTCGTGGCCTGCCGAACGATGAGCGCATGTCACTGATCAGTGTGCGTTCGCTGGCCCGCCGCGTGGTTCCCACGTTGCTGGTCGCCCAAGCCGTCCTCCTTCCCCTTCAGTCCGCCTCCGCCGCCGCGCACGTGGCGCAGCCGTGCCGGGCGTTCGCCGGCTGCGGTTCGGTCGTCGTCGCCCCTGTCTCCCAGGCGGCCCCGGACCACGGCGACTGCACCAGCCCGGAGCCGGTCGTGTGCCTGATCCGTAGCGAGACTCCGGCGGAGCGCGAGACCGCCCGCGACCAGCGGATGCGCTACCACGACCTTCTTGAGGACATGGAACGCACGGAGTGCGCCATGCGCGCAGAAGGGCGCTCGGAGGAGGACATCGCCCGCACTCTGGTCCAGATGCGCAACGACGCCAAGGACGTCGTCCGCGCCGGCATGACCCCGGAACAGGTCGCGGAGCTGGAGGCACGCAACCAGAAGAAGTACGGCAACCCGCTCGGCCCGACAGCGGACCAGCTCTACATGAAGTACGGCTCCTGGGAGAAGGTCGCCGAAGCCGCCACGCGTTCGAGCGCAGCCGTGGACCGCGAACTCGGCCTGGAATTCCGCCACTGCTCCTGCGAAATCCTCCAGGCGGCATGACCCTGCCGTCATTCACCCACAACACGTCTGCGGTGGGGCACGGTTCCGTCCTCGTTGGCTTCGGCACGCGGCCGAATCTCAGGGGTTCTCCGCCGCAGCGAGCGGATCGAACGGGAGCCGGACCGGAACGGAACGGATCGCACAAGCCGGGGACACCACACCGGCTTTCTGCAACACTTCGTCTTCCGCTCGTTCGTCTCGGGGGCCCCATGGACATCGAACTCGCCGACCTGCTCGCATCCCTGCGGTCGGAGATCAACCGCGCGCGGCTCGAAGCGCACAGCCAGGACGTCAAGTTCCGTATCGACTCCATTGACCTTGAGCTCCAGGTCGCCGTGGAGAAGTCCGCCGAGGCCAGCGCGGGAGTGCGGTTCTGGGTGGTCTCGCTCGGCGGCAAGGGCAGTGCGAAGTCGGCGCAGACCCACACGGTCAAGATCAGCCTGACAGCTGAGACGGACACGGGCGAGCTGGTCCGGACCAGTGACGATGTTTCGGGTCTCCTGGCGACGAACTGAGCGCTGAATGAGTCCTGTCGACAAGGCCCGGGTGGCCGAGGTCCTGGTCAGACGCAGCGACAAGGCCGAGTACGGGTCCGGTTACCGCATCGCGTCCCGTCTCGTTCTCACAGCGGACCACCTTGTCGGCGACGAGGCGGAGGACGTCGTCTGCTCCGTCCTCCTCGGGGGACGTGACGACCAGTACCCCGCCACGCGGCTGTGGCGGAGCCCGACGCAGGATCTTGCGCTGCTCCACCTCGACGAGCCTGTGCCGGACCGGGTTCCGGCCGCCGTCTTCGGGCGGCTGCCGGACGGTGCGGGCAGCGTCCCGTTCGCCTCGGTCGGGTTCCCCGCCTTCGCTCTGCGGCCCGAGGCGGAGGGCCGGGAGGGGTTGCGACGACGTGAGAGCAAACAGGTCACCGGATTCGTCCAGCTCGGCTCGAACATGAAGTCCGGACTGCTGGATCTCACGTTCACCACCACCCCACCCCGCGAACCGGCGCGAGGCATGCCGGACCCCTGGCTCGGCATGTCCGGCGCCGCCTTGTTCGCCGAGGACAGCGGGACGCTGATCGCAGTGCAGGCGCAGCGCCTGCCCGCGGCGGGCACCAACAGCGCAGAGGCCGAGCCGATCGCCACAGCGCTGGCCGACCCGGAGTTCTGCGCCGCGCTCGCCCGCCACGGCGTGCCGTCCTGGACGGTACCGGTCAGCCTGCCGCACGAGGACGAACAGGGGCCGCTGCGCGCGGTCATCTCGCAGGGCGAACTCATCGACGGCTTACCGGACTTCAAGAAGAACCTCACACCGGACCGGCTCGCCTTCGTCTCGCCGGGCAGCGAGCATCCGGCCGAGCCCGAGAATCTGTTCGTGCGCTTGGTCAACGCGCGGGACACCGGCGTGCTCCTGGTGGGCGCCGCAGGCACCGGCAAGACCCGGACCTGTCTGGAAGTGGGCCGGCTCGCCCTGGAGGCGTGCTGGCGGGTCCTGCACGTGGTCCCCGGCGAAGAGGAGTCGGTGACCGCGAAGATCGCTCAGGAAGTGTTCGCGGAGCCGACCCCCGTCCTGGTCGTCGTCGACTATCTGAACGAGGCACAGCTCGACCTGACCGCCCTGCGGCGCCAGCTGCTGCCCGAGGCCCGCCGCCGCCATGTCCATGTGGCGCTGCTCGCCTCCGTGCGCCCGGGCTGGCTGAGGCTGAAGAAGTCCAACAGCCCTTTGCTGCATGAGCTGTTCGAGGAGGTGGAACTGCGGCAGGACGACGACTTCCAACAGCTGGTGGCGACCAACGCTCTGACGACCCTGGCACCGACGGCCATCCGCCGCCTGGGTATGGACCGCATGCTGGCGATCTGTGGGCGCCGCCCGATCGTGGCCCTGCTGGTCGCCCGGGAGATGGAGCACCGGATCGAGGCGAAGCTGTCCCTGCCCGAGACGGCAGGGCTGCGAGAGGGCGGCGAGCTGCCGGTCTGGCTGGTCAGCCGACTCCACGAGGACGAGCTGACCGTGCCCGGACGTACGAGCATCTACACGCCTGCCCGCGCCTCCCACGTCCTGGTGGCCGCCGCGGCGGCCGCGGCGGCCTGCCCCCAGCCCCGCACCCCCGTCATGGCCGCTGCCCGGGCGGCCCTCGCCGAGGCCATGGCGAACGGGGAAGCGGTGGCCGACGTACCGGACGCCGAGGCCGTGGTGACCACTCTCGTGTCGCTGGGCTGGCTGGAGACCGACAGTGAAGGCGTGCTCTCCGTCGCCCACGACATCGTGGCCGACCAGTTCATGGAGTCCGTTCTCCTGCCTGAGCGGGACGCTGCCCCGGATGCGGCCGGCTCGTACGCCATGCTCGCCGGCTGCCTGACCGGCCCCCGCACCGTCGGGCGCTTCGCGGTCAACGTCACCCGGCTCGTCAACGACATGGCGCTGGTCGACCGCGCGGGCCCCGTGACCGCCGTACTGAACGACTGGTTCGTCGACCATGCCGGAACCATCGGCCGCATCATGCGCGAGAACTCCAACATCGGCAGCTACGCCCTCGGCGCCGTCTGCTCGGAATCGCCCTGGTCCGCCGCCGCGGTCCGCTGCTGGGAACAGATCGTCGGTCCCTGGCTCGCCGACTTCGGCACCGATGTCAACGCCCGCCACCTCCTCTACCGAGGACTGCGGTATCTGCCGGACGACAGTGCCCGGCGCCTGGGCCGCACCGCACTGGGGTGGCTGAGGTTCCACGGGCAGACGGACCAGGCGAAGTTCGTGCTCCGGCCACTGCTGTCCCGGCACATTCTCGGTGCGGGTGACGCCCGTCAGGCCATCACCACCGCGCTCGCCTGGCTCGAACCCGACGACCGCATCGCCCAGCAGGACGCCCAGTTCGTCCTCAGCCCGCTGCTCGACCGCACCGACCTCACCGAGGACGACGCGCGCCAGGCCGTCACCACCGCGCTCGCCTGGCTCGACACGGACAACCACAAGTCGAACATCGACGCCCAGTACGTCCTCAACACCCTGCTCGACCGCACCGACCTCACCGAGGACGACGCGCGTCAAGCCGTCACCACCGCGCTCGCCTGGCTCGACACCGACGACCACATCACCACCGCCCAGGCCGGCTACGTACTCGATCCGCTCCTCGAACACACCGACCTCACACCACCCCAGGTACGGCAGGCCGTCACGGCCTCGTTCGCCTGGTTCGGAACGGATGACCGCGGCACCCACCTCGACGCCCAGTACGTCCTGAACTCACTCCTCTCGCGCCCCGACCTCACTCACGACGAGGCGTGCCGAATCATCACCACGGCCCTCGCCTGGCTCGACACCGACAGCCACGCCACGGCCCTGGAGGCGAAGTTCGTCCTCGATCCGCTGCTCGACCGCGCGGAACTCGCCCCGGGTGAAACCGGGAGAGTCATCGCTGCCGCCCTCGCCTGGCTCGCCATCGGCGACCACGCCGCCGGCACGGGGGCCGAGTTCGTGCTGGAAGCGCTGCTCAGACGGCTTCCGATCGACGAAGTGCCCGCTGAAGTGACCGGGTTCATAGAGGCGTGGCTCGACGCGCGGATGCCGACGCCGGACTTCCTGTTCATGAGCAAGTGGGTGTTGCGCAAGAGGATCATGAGTCCCAAGATCTTCCGGGCGCTGCTCTCCTGGGTCCATGCCAACCCCGATCACGAGGATGTCGTCCCGCGTATGGCCGCGGCCGCCCCGCTGGTGGGCCCCCATGTCACGTCGTGGGCGAGCACACGCGACTGGTTCCGGGCCGTCGAACTGTGTCTCGACCACAGCGAGCTGCGCGGGGCTGCGAGCAATCCGAACGGCATCCTCGATGTCCTCATGTGCCAGCTCGCGATCGGATTCCGCACCGGGGTGGGGGCCGCTTGGGCGGACGACTGCATCCAGCGCTGGATCGCCCTGCCGTTCTCCATGAACGCCGCCGTGTACCGCCCACTGGTCACCATCGTCGCTCGCTGCCGTGCCATGGCCCTCAGCGGCCGGTTCACCGGGGCCGAGGCGAGGGAGTTGGCCGAGCGCCTGCGCCGGTGGGCTTCCGAATGGCCCGACGACGAACGCAGGGCCGAGGCCCTCCATCTCATCGACACCCAGATGCTGCCCGGTTCCGACACCATCCGCGGGCAACGGCCGGCGGCGGTCCCTGAACCGCGCCCCGGATCGTCCGACGACCGTGCGCCGCTGGCTCCCGCGCCGTGGCGAGCGGGAACAGCGGACCGAGCGCAAACAGCGGCAAGCCCCGGCGAAAGCAGTTGATCCCGACGAGGCCGTGACGCGGCCGGCGGTTCTCCCACAGCATGATGGCCGCGCCTCACGGCCGGGAGCGTGAGGCGGGCGGCCACTGATCACTTGCTGCTGCTCCGCTTGATCTCGTCGCGTACGGCACGAACAGAGCGAATAGCAGGTGTCACCTTTCTGGACAGTGCCTGGATCTGGTCGATGAGGGACCCCAGGAAAGTGCCCCCTCCCGCGACCGCCCCCATGGCGACTGCCACCCAACCCGCGAGTTCCGCGTATCCGGGCGCCGTATCAGCACCGCTCTGATCGAGGCCGTGAACTGCACTGCTCCTGGGCCGAGTTACGCGTACGCGGCCGGCCCTGCGCTGTCCTTTGTTCCAGGGAGGTCCGGACCGGACCGGACGGGCCGACTCGCCGAAGCGGTGGATCACACCCCCGCCGCGTCCGGTCCGGCCTCTGGTGTGACACTCCGGGACCTGCGGACGCTGGGTAATTCAGACCGTCAAATGAACTTGTGGTGCTCACGTGACCGCGAACGGAAGCAATGGGGTGGGGCATTGAGCCCGCGCACAAAGCACGCGTACAAACCGCTGAGCCTGAAGAGACGGGCCTGGCTGACCGTCGGCGCCGTCGTCCTGGCCGGGGCGGGGGCGACGGCCTACGCAGTCGCCGGGCCGGCCGGCAACGGACCGGCGAACGGCCACAAGGAGCGGGCCGCAGCCGTGCGTACGGTCAAGCTCGCCGGGCAGGGTGCCGGCCGTAAGGGGCTGCCGAAGCAGGACACCGCTCAGTTCAGCGCGGTACTGCTGACCTGGTCGGACCCTGCGGCCAAGCTCAAGGGGACTGCCCAGATCCGGTCGCAGGAGGCCGGGACCGGCGAGTGGTCGGGCTGGCAGGCCCTGCCGGACGATCCCTTCTCCGCCGACGGCAAGGAGGCCGCGGACGCGGCCACCCGCGGCGGCACCGCCTCGGTGTGGACCGGGCCATCGGACGGTGTCGAGGTGCGGGTGGTCGCCGCCGACGACTCCACCGCCGCCCTCCCGTCCGGCATGGACGTGAAGCTCCTCGACCCGGGCACCGACCCGAAGAGCTCCGCAGAGCCCGCCGCGTATGCGCAGGACGTCACACCGACGCCGTCGGAAGCCGTCACAGACACGGCCACACCGACGGACAGCGCGTCCCCGACGGACAGCGCATCCCCGACCGACACCGCGTCCCCGACCGACACGGCCTCGCCGACCGGCACCGCGTCGCCCAGCACCACCCCCAGCGAGACGGCGACGGCCTCCCCGTCTCCGACCGTCCCGGCCCCCCTCCCCTCGACCGTCGTCAAGCCGCCGGTCATCACCCAGGCCGAGTGGGGTGCCTCCACGGACTACGACGGCACACCGGGGTACGGCGAGGAGATCAAGGCCGCCGTCGTCCACCACACCGGCGTGGACCAGGACAACGGTGTCCCGTGCAGCCAGTCGAAGGCGCGGATGCGCACCATCCAGCAGGAGCACTTCGCTCGTGGCTACTACGACATCGGCTACAACTTCGTCGTCGACCGCTGTGGCCAGATCTTCGAGGGCCGCAGCGGCGGCATGGACCTCCCGGTGGTCGGCGCCCACGACGTCGGCTTCAACACCAACACGGTCGGCATCTCGTACATCGGCAACACGATGACGCTGAAGCCGACGCGGGCCGGCCTGGAAGCCATCTCCCGTGTCGTCGCCTGGAAGTTCGGCATGTACGGCATCAGCCCGACCTCCAGCGTGACTCTGGTGTCCGGTTCACCGCTCGGCCAGGACGGCAACAAGGTCGCCGAGGGCGCCTCGATCACGCTGCCCCGGGTCTTCGGCCACCGCGACACCAACTCCACGCTCTGCCCCGGCGATGCGCTCTACGGCAAGCTGCCGCTGATCCGCACCCTCGCTGCCACTCCCGGCATCTCGCATGCCCTCACTCGCACGGACTTCAACGGTGACGGCGTGACCGACCTGGTCGCCGGCACCCCGAAGACGAGCAGCAACACCGGTTCGCTCACGGTCGTCCCGGGCGGTGACGACGGCCCGGTCGCCTCCGCCGGGACGATCATCGACCAGAACAGCACCGGTGTCCCCGGCAGCAATGAATCCGGCGACCTCTTCGGCACGTCCAATGCCTACGGCGATGTCAACGGCGACGGATACGGCGACCTGGTCGTCGGCGCACCTGGCGAGGACGACACCAGCGGCCACGCCGACTCGGGCCTCATCTCCGTGATGTACGGCCCCGCGCTCACCACCGGCACGTCGTACGGGACCGCCACCGCGACCCGCGCCGCCGGAGAGAAGCTCGGCACCTCCGTCGCCACCGGGGACTTCAACGCGGACGGCAAGGCCGACATCTTCTCGGTCGCGCCCGGCACGCCCGGCCGCTGGTGGTCGTACGACTCCCAGTCCGGCGCGGCCACGTCGGGATACCTGAACACCTCCGCCTACACCGCGGCCGTCTCCTACGCGGCCGTCGCCACCGGTGACTTCAACCGGGACGGCTACGCGGACGCCGTCGTCAACTTCCGTGACCCGACAAGCATTTCCCGGATTCTGTGGCTGAAGGGCTCGCCCACCGGCCTGCAGCGCGTCGGGATTCTCACAGCGAAGGGCGGCCGCTCCCTCGCCGTCGGCGACGTCACAGGCGACGGCATCGACGACCTGGTCGTCGGCCAGCCGGGCACGACCGAGTCGGGTACGACCGCCAAGGGCGGCACCGTCACCCTGCTCAAGGGCACCACGACCGGTCTCACCGCGACCGGCGCGATCACTCTCGGACAGGACTCCGTCGATGTGCCGGGCACCGGTGAGGCGGGGGACGACCTCGGCACCTCCGTCGCCGTCGGCGACTACAACCTCGACGGTTACGCGGACGTTCTGGCCGGCGCCCCGAACGAGGACATCGCCCGCGGCGGTGTGAGCCAGGTCGACGCCGGTACGGTGATCCTCTTCAAGGGCACCTCCACCGGTATCTCCGGCACCGGCTCGATCGCGTACAGCCAGGACACGGCCGACATCTCGGGCGACACCGAATCCGGCGACCGCCTCGGATCCTCCGTCCTCCTCCAGGACCTGTCCGGTTACGGCCGTGCGGACCTGGCGATCGGCGCGGACGGCGAGAACGCCGGCGACGGCGTCTTCCTGCAGCTGGACAGCGGCAGTGCGGGGGTCTCCCCCAAGAGCGCGCTCTACTACGGCCGCTCCAACCTCGGCACCCCGGCAGCGGCCCACGTGGGCCAGACGCTGACGCCGTAGCGACTCAGGCAGGAACGGAGGGGCCGGTACTCAGCAGGAATCGCTGAGTACCGGCCCTTCCGCATGGCGGGCCGGCCGCAGGGCGGGCACCCGTATGGCGGCGCCTGCCGGGAGGACTACGTCCGCCGGGCGAAGGGCCCTCCGCCGTAGTCCCTGCGGCGGACCCCCGGGGTCGCCATCGCAGGTGACGACCTCAACGAGCCTGCCGCCTAGCGTGTTTCAGGTGATCGGGATCGTCCGGCGACCACCCGGCATTCCGGTGGTCCCCTTCGCGTCCGACAGAGGTTCGCCATGCCTGGAACTGTCATGCCTGAAACTGTCATGCCCACGACACAAAGAGGTGTGGGGTTGGTCTCGGTCGGGCCGGCCGCCCTCACTCTTCTTCTCGGCCTCTGGGGCATCACCCGCGACAACAGCATGTGGCGCGACGAAGCAGCGACGTGGGAGGCGGCCCACCGGAGCGTCCCCGACACAGTGCACCTGCTGGACCGGATCGACGTCGTACACGGCCTCTACTACCTGTTCATGCACGGGGTCTTCGCCCTCGCGGGAGACAGCCTCGTCGCCCTGCGGCTGCCGTCCGCCGTGGCCATGGCCTGCGCCGCCGCCCTGATCACCCTCCTGGGTTCCCGACTGGCCGGCCGTTGTGCGGGGCTCGCCGGCGGACTGGTCTTCGCCCTGATCCCCGCGGTCCAGCAGTTCGCACAGGAGGGGCGCCCTTACGCCCTGGTGACGGCGTGTTCGGCCCTGGCCTGCCTGCTACTGGTCACGGCGGTGGACAGCCCGGGCACGGGGCGCTGGGCGGCCTACGGCGTGACCGTGCTGGTCGCGGCACTGCTCAACTGGTTCTCGCTCCTGATGCTGTGCGCCCATGCGGCGACGATCGCCCTGGCCCGCCCTCCGCGCGCCGCCGTGGCGCGCTGGGGCATCGCCGCGTCCTGCGCCGTGATCGGCACGCTCCCCCTCGTGGTGGCGAGCGAGGCGCAGTCGCAGCAGGTGGCCTGGATCCGCCCCGTCAGCCCGGGCACGCTGTCGGTACTCCTGCTCACACTGGCCGCGGGTGCCCTCTGCGCATGGGCGATACGGTCGGGAGAGGGCCGCCGCATGCCCCACGGCACGCGACTCCCGCTCACCGCGGTCGCCCTGCCCCTGCTCGTGCTTCCCCCGCTCGTGCTGCTCACAGCCTCCCTGGCCCGCCCCGTCTACCTCACCCGCTACGTCCTGTTCAGCCACATCGGGCTCGCCCTGCTCATCGGCGGAGCCTGCCACGCGCTCGCGTCCCGGCTGCGCACGCCTCCTCGCCGGACGATCGGCGCGGTCATGGCTCTCGCCTTTCTCGGGCTGCTCCCCCTCCAGTTGTCACTGCGCAGCGCGAACAGCCGGGTCGACGACGTGCTGGCCACGGCCGAGAGCGTCGCCGCCGTCCGCGAGGCGGGTGACGCGGTGCTGTACATCCCCGCGGCGCGTCGTGACACCGCCCTCGTCTCCCCTGCCGCGTTCACCGGGACCAGAGACCTGGCCCTGGTCCGGGGCCCGCTGGAGTCCGGCACCTTGAGCGGCGTGGAGGGCAGTCCGGAACAGATAGCCGCCGCGACGGCGACCGCACGCCGGATCGTCGTCATCAGTGACCCGGGGGCCCCGTCCGCCACCACGGATCGCGACCGGGCCAAACAGCACGCCCTGAAGACGTACTTCGTCCGCTGCTCCGCGACCACCGCACGCGGCCGCCAGGTCACGGTGTACCAGCGCCGCCACGACCTCGGCGGGTGCGCCACGGCCGACCGCGGCACCGAACCGCTCCGCGCCGGTCAACGACCCTGATTCCTTGGGTGGTTGCGGGCCATGCGCTCATTGCCGAACTTGTACGCGCCCGTCCAGCGGGCCATCACCGCCTGCGCGTCCCCGGCCTCCACCTCGGCCACGAACTTCGCCGCCCGGTCGCCACGCAGCGTCGTGGCCTTCCGGTCGCGGTGGGTGATGAGGACGGTGCCGTCGTTGCGGGACTCGTAGCTGAAGCCTGAGGGTGCCGGCATGGGCGCACCTGCCTTCTCTCGTATCTGCTCGTATCCGGTCGGGAGTCGGGGCCTGCGGCTCCCCCCGGGGCTCGGGACGTGTGGCCCCGCCCCGGACTTGGGGCGCGCGGACTCCGCCCCGGAGAGGAAGTTATCCGTCCCCCTGCTTACGCCGCCTCAGCGGCAGTCGGCCCTCAGTTGCGCCGCCGCGTGATGCGCACCCACCAGCTTCGTACTGCCCCAGTCCCGGCCCCGGTCGATCAGCTGGACCGCGAAGGTGTCGCCCTTGACCGGGTAGCTCTTCACGTCGACCGCGCTGCCCCGGTGCACGGTCTGGCGTACGGCGAAGCCCGTGTACGCGGAGTCCGCGTTCGCGGGGTCGGAGAGCACCCGGTAGACGGTGGGGTTCCCGGCGACGTCCCGGTCACGGCCCGAGCGCGGGACGAAGACGGTCAGCGCGCACTCACGGAAGCCGGGCCCCAGGTGCCAGGACCAGGTGGCCGTGTTGCCCCGGTCCTCGTCCGGGCTGCCGGACATCGGGACGGCGCTGAACCGGCCGTCGCACGAGCCGCCGTGGAAGCCGCCCGAGGCGACCGTGTACCAGCCCGCGTCACCGTTCTCGAAGCGCCCGTGCTCGCGGTACTCCCCCGTCGAGCAGCCGGGGCCCGCCCACGCCGTGTAGCGGTAGGAGGGCGCGGGCGCCGGTGCGGACGGGCGGCTGCCGGACTCCGACGGCTTCGCGGCCGGTGAGGACGCGGGGTCGGTGGTGGCAGGTTCGGCGTCCGAGGGGCTGATCCGGGTCGGGGCGCCGCCCACCCGGTCTCCGGGGCCCGCGCCCGCACGGCCGATCGCCCCGGTGCGGGTCTCGCCGCCCGCCGACGCGATGAGCGACACCGCCGTGACGAGGAAGCCGGTCAGCACCACCACGCCCGCTGCCAGCCAGGCCTTACGGCTCCCGGGAAGGGTGGATATCCGGCCGGCGAGCGTCTCCCGGGCGATCCACGCACCGTCCCCGCTGCCCGCACGCGTCACGGAGCCGCAGTCGGGACAGCTCATACCGGGCAGCGCCCCACGCCGTTCGCCGCCGCACTGTTGGCACCTCATGGCAGCACACCATGCCAGTGCAGCGTCCCCGCAGGGAGAGCTCGTACGGAATTGGCCCGGCCGGTCCCCGTACCGCTGTGCCGGGACCGGTGGCGGGTGTCAGCGCAGTTCGTCCGGGCACGGAGTCCCGGGCGACAGCTGGTAGGGAGCACCGAGCCGGTACACACCGGGGCCGGGGGCGAGCAGTTCCGTCCACTCGTCGCCGTGCTCGTCCTCCTCCACCTTGATCAGGCAGCCGTTCGTGTTCACGAAGGACTTCGGGGTGTCCTCGTCCGCACGCTGCTTGGACTCCTCGGTCTCCTGCGGCCGCTCCAGGCCGTTGCCGTCCTCGTCGACGACGGCGAGCCAGCGCGAGTACGGGATACGGATCAGCACCCGGCCCGCCTTCTTCACATGGATCGTCAGCTCCCCGGCGCCGGCCTCGTCCACCGTTGCCGGCGGATCGGCCATCGGCACGGGGCTTTCGACCGCGAAGAGCCGCCAGTTCTCGTCGGACCAGATCGCCTTGAGGTACGGCTGCCCCTTGTCGACCAGCTCGGCCTCCTGGACGGCGCCGCTGGAGTCCGGGTCGCCCGTGGGCAGCACCACGTAGTGCACGGCCCAGCGGTCGAGCCACTGGCGGTAGTTGACGGGGTTCAGGGTGTCGTCGTAGAAGAGCGGGTTGCGCTCCATGTCGGCCTGCCGGTTCCAGCCGCGGGCCAGATTGACGTACGGCAGCATCGCGGCCGCCTCCCGGTGGCTGCTCGCGGGGACCACCTCGACCCGGCCCCGGTCGGCCCCGATCTGCTGCAGCTGGTCGACCAGCGGCGCCAGCGCGCGCGCCCACGACGCGGTGGGCGCGGTCTTGACGATGTCGTCGACACCCTTGAAGCCGATCCAGAAGTTCAGCCCGGCGAACGCGATGACCAGCGCGTACCACTTACGGGAGCGGGGCACGGTGTACGGCAGCGCGGCAAGCAGCGCCACCCCGGCGAACAGCATCGCCATCCGCGAGACGTTCGAGCCGATCTGCGAGTCGATCACATACGTCAGCAGCGTCCCGATGCCGTACACGGCGGCCGCGGTACGCACCGTCCTCCAGTCGCCCGGCACCAGGAAGAAGACAAGGCCGGCGAAGAGGAACGGCAGCGACAGCGTCGCGATCGACATCGGCTGCGTACCGGAGAACGGGAAGAGCCACGAGGACAATGCCACCACCGCGACCGGCGCCAGCCCCAGGGCGTACGCGCCGGGGCGCCGCCCGTTCAGGAACAGGGCGGCCGCGATCACTCCGAGGAAGAGCCCGGCCACCGGACTGCCCGCCGTCGCGAGCGCGGCGAGCGGCGCGGCGACGGCCGCCTTCGCCCAGCGCTTGTACCGCCAGCGGTGGGGCCAGCAGAAAACCGCCGCCACCGCTCCGACCGCGAACATCATGCCGAGCCCGAACGTCACCCGGCCCGACAGCGCGTTGCACAGATACGCGAAGACACCCGCCATCGAGCAGGCCAGCGGATTGCGCACCGCCTTCACCCGGTACAGGATCAGCGAGGTCAGCCCCGCCGAGACCGTACCGACGATCATCATCGTCGTACGCACACCGAGCAGCGACATCAGGTACGGCGAGACGACGCTGTACGAGACGGGGTGCATGCCCCCGTACCAGGCCAGGTTGTACGCGGTCCCGGGGTGCCGGCCGACGAACTCGGCCCAGGCGTCCTGAGCGGCGATGTCACCGCCGCTGTTGGCGAAGAAGAGGAACCAGAGGATGTGGACGGCCGCCGCCACGGCGGTCGTCAGCAGCACGGGGTGGCTCAGACATCGCTGCTTGAGCCGGTCGAACCGGCCGAACCGGTCGGTGAAACGACGCGGCGCCCCCGGATCGCCTGTCCCGCCCGGACTCTCCGTGGAGCCTGCGGAAGCCGTGCTGTGCTTCGCCCGTGTCGGCTCGGCAGTGGTCACTGCGACTCTCCCCGTCCCTCCCCGGACGCGTTGGAACCGCCGGCTTGCCTGCTCGGGTCTCATGGGCGGGAAGACGCGTTCCAGGGTCCACGCGTTGCCCCCGGGACGCTAACACGCACATTCTCGTCGCCGCCCCGAATAACCCCGTGAGGTGGCTCGCACCCTGGTGGACGCCGGAGGTGGTGGTTGCCCAGCGGGAGCGGGTCCCGCAGGGCAACCACCGGTACGCACCGGGCCGGTGCGGGCGTCAGCCGATCCGGGTCAGCCTCTGGCCGAAGCCCGGGTCCTTCAGGTCCTGCTGGAGGGCGACCGGGGCACTGACCTTGCCGGGGCCCGTCCCCACCGTCACCACGCCGACCTTCGTGCCTGCCTTCATGCTGCGCGAGATCTCCTTGCCGTTGTCCTGCACGGACAGCTCGACCTTGAGACCCGGCCAGCCCTTCGCTTTGAGGTCACCGGTCGCGACCAGCGGAGTGCGGCCGCCGAAGCCGTCGTCGACGTATCCGACGACATCGCCCTTCTTGACGACCGTGGCGGACGTCACGGCCTCCTGCGCGTCCTTGATCAGCTTGAGGCTGTTGTTCAGCGACATCACCAGGCTGTCGTAGGGCTGCCCCGTGCCCGCCTGCTGCCCCATGACCGCGCCGTAGATCCAGAGCTTCTTGCCGTCCACGACCGTGTTGGCGGACCAGACCAGGTTGCCGCCGGCCGGCGTGGAGGAGCCGGTCTTGATGCCGCTCACGCCCGGCTGCAGCAGGATCGAGTTGTTGTTGTAGATCGTCCCGTCGACGCCCTCGACGTTGATCTGCGGAGTGTCCACGATCTCCCGGAGCACATCGTTCTGCATCACGGCCCTGGCCAGCTTCAGCTGGTCGACAGCGGTGGAGACCGTCGTCTTCTTCAGGCCGCTCGGGTCCGTGTACGTGGTGTTGTCCATGCCGAGGTCCTTGGCCGCGGCGTTCATCTTCGCGACGAACTCGGTCTCGGACGAGTCCCAGCGGGCGAAGAGGCGCGCGGCGTTGTTCCCGGAGGGGATCATCAGGAGTTGCAGCAGCTGCTTCTCGGTGAACTGCTGCCCCTTGCTGATCGGCGCGGTGGACTCGTCATCCAGCTTGGACTCGTCCTCGGCCTGCTGATCGACGGTGATCTTCTCGCCCTGCTCCTTGCCGGTGAGCGGGTGCTCCTTGAGCACCACGTACGCCGTCATGATCTTGGCGACGCTGGCGATGGGCGCCGGCTTCTGCGCTCCCGACGAACCCAGCGAGCCGACACCGTCCACGGTGACCGCCGACTGCCCCTGCTCCGGCCAGGAGAGGTTCAGTTCACCGCCCTTGAAGGTGTACGACGACTCCGCCGTCATCGTGAGCGCGGGGGCCGGCAACGGGCGGACCATCTGCGCGATTGCAAACGCGATCAGCAGCAGGAGGACCAGCGGAGTCCAGATCTTGACCCGGCGCACGGCCGTGCGGACCGGGGTCTCCGGCGGCGGCGGGGTGTTCGTCAGCTCGGCCAGCAGGTCGAGCGGCGGCCGGGGCGGCATCGGCTGCTGCCGGGTCCGCTCGGCACCGCTGAGCGACGCGGCGAGCTGCTGCCGACCGGCGCCGGAAGCCGCGGGCGCCTCCGGCTTGCGGGGTGCGGGGGCCGACCGTACGTCGTCCGCACGCAGCGGTACGAACTTGCTGGTCCGCTCGGCGGGGGACTCCGGCCGGGTCCCGGTCTCCGGCTTCGTCTCCGCCGGGGGCGGGGTGATCTTCAGCGCGGTCGTGGGCTGGTCGACGCGGGGCAGCTTCGGCGCCTTGAAGACGGCCGTCGCCTGATCGATTCCCCGCTCGTCCTCAGCGGGCCGCGCCTCGTCGCCGGACTCCTCTCGGGTCCGCGGAACGCGTGCCCCGGAAGCGCTGTCCGGGGCCTCGCGGCCGGAGGAACCGTCGGTGGAAGAACCGTCGGTGGAGGCATCGTCGGTGGAGGGCTCGACGGCAGCGGACTCTTCGGCAGAGGCCTCGTCCGCGGGCTCCTCGTCTCCACCGTCCGGCTCCGCAGCGGAGGCGTCGTCGGACTCGGGAACGGCAGGCTCGGAGACGTCGTCGGACTCGGAGACGTCGGGCTCGGGATCGGCGCTGGGCGCGTCACTCTTCGTGTCTTCGCCCTTGGACACCCACGCGGCAACGGCTGCACGCAGCCGCGCGTCGCCGCCCTCGGGCTCGACGGCCTTCTCCGGCTCGTCGGCCGGATCGGATGCGTCGGGTTCCTCGGTCGCGTCGGGCTCGGCGGCGCCGATGGTCTCGGCCCCCACCGCGGGCTCCACAGCCTCCGCAGGCTCCACGGGCGCCTCCGCAGCGCCCGGATCGGCCTCAGAGGCCTCCACCGGGCTCTCAGGGCCTTCCGCGGCCTCTGCGGCCCCTGCCGTGCCCGCAGCGGCCTCGGGCTCCTGAGCGGTCACGTCATCGCTTTCGTCGGAGCCACTCGAAGCGGCCCCTTCGGCTCCGTCCGCCGCGTCGCCCTCGGCGGCCCCGGCTTCCGCATCCGGGTCGGCGTCGGTGTCCGCGTCGGCGTCCACCTCAGCAGCGACATCCGCATCGGTTTCGACATCACCGGCCACGGCTACGGCAACGTCCGCATCCGCGTCCGCATCCGCATCCGCCGCAACCTCGTCCACGGCCCCGCCCTCGGCGTCCTCCGCCTCCGGCGCGGACCGCTGCGTGCGGAAGACGGCCGTCGCCGTGTCCACACCGCCTCCGGACTCCGCCGGAGAGGCGGGTTCACGGAACACGGCAAGCCGCGGATCAGCCTCGCTCCGAGTCGTTCCCGACGACTTCTGCTGCTCCGACTTGTCGGGGGACTCGCCCGCCACCGATGCCTCCTCCATGCGGCGCGGGGACATCCCCGCGCTGTCCGAACCGTCTACCAGTGTCCCGTGTGAACCCATGTCCGGGCTGCTAGACGAGAACGACATACCTACTGGTTCCCGTACAAAGCACCCAGGCGCTCTCGACAGACAGATGTGAGAGGGGTCACCCTGTCACTCATCCACGCGGGGAGGCATGGATGGGCAGGAGCCGCAGAACAATTCCGGAGGAGCTTTTGCTGCTCGCTCTGGACCCGACCACGGGTACCACAGCGCAGCCGCAGTCGCTCGACCTCGGCCTTGCCGGGGCCCAGCTAGTAGAGCTGGCTCTGGCAGGACGGATAGCCCCTGATGGGGATCGTATCGCCGTGGTGATGCCACGGCCGACAGGAGATCCGACTCTGGACTCCGCACTGGAACTGCTGCGCAGACGCGGCAGCCCGGTCCGGGCCGTCCACTGGATCGGCGGACCCCGGTTGGGGCTCCGCCAGATTTACCTCGCTCATCTGGAGCGGTGCGGCATGGTGCATGCCGTGGCGGGCCAGATGTGCGGAGTGCTGCCGACGACTCGCTACCAGGCGACGGACACGGCAATCAGCCGGGACATCAGAACCAGGCTGGACAGTGCGATCCGCACCGGCGTACCGCCGGACCCGCGGACCGCGGCGCTTGCCGCACTGGCCCACGCGGTCGGACTCGGCAAGCACCTGTACCCCGGAAACGAGGGGCGCTCCTCGCGCTCCCGGCTCCGGGACCTGATCAGACACGACCCCATGGGCGGTCTCGTGGCGCACGCCGTGATGGACGTCCAGAACGGGGCGGTCGCACAACCGCGTCGCAACCAGGCGGCCGGAGTTCCGTTGCAACAGCAAGTGCAGTCGCAGTCACGCCGCGACAGCATGGCGCACACCGCGGTCCACTAGGACCGCACCTGCGCCGGTGCAGCACCCGCACGCCCAGCACCACTCGCACCGCAATTGCACCACCGCAACAACCGAATACCGCCGCACCGTCGTCCCCAAGACCCGGTTCGGGAGCCGCACCAAGCGCGGGGCAGCCGGTACCACCGGCTGCCCCGCGCCGCTGCGTGTGGCCGTTTCCCAGCGCGGCCGGGGGCACGGGTGGCAATCTGCTGAGCAGTAGATACGCACAGCTACATAGCCGGAGGTGCCGTTTCCGTGCCGTCCAACGTCAATCCCACCGTCAGGCGACGCCGGTTGGGTCAGGAATTGCGCCGACTGCGCGAGATCAAGGGCATGACGGCCGAGGAGGTCGCGGAGCGCCTGCTGGTCTCGCAGTCCAAGATCAGCCGCCTCGAGAACGGCCGCCGCTCCATCAGCCAGCGCGACGTACGCGACCTCTGCGGGGTGTACGAGGTCGAGGACGTCCGGGTCGTCGACTCGCTCATGCAGATGGCCAAGGACTCCCGCCAGCAGGGCTGGTGGCATGCCTTCGGCGACATCCCGTACAGCGTCTACATCGGTCTGGAGACCGACGCCGAGTCGCTGCGGGTGTACGAACCCCAGGTGATCCCCGGCCTGCTGCAGACCCGGCAGTACGCCGAGGCGCTGATCAAGGGCGCACTGCCGGAGGCCCCGCAGTCGGACATCGACAAGCGCGTCAGTGTCCGTTCGCGCCGCCAGGACCGGATCACCGCCCCCGAGCACCCACTGCGGCTGTGGGCGGTCATCGACGAGTCCGCGCTGCGCCGGCTGGTCGGCGGCAAGCAGGTGATGATCGAGCAGCTGGAACGTCTGGTGGAGCTGTCCCACCTGCCGCACGTGACCGTCCAGGTGCTGCCGTTCGACATGGGGGCGCACCCGGGCATCAACGGGCAGTACGCCATTCTGGAATTCCCGGACGCCGCGGATTCCAGCGTGGTCTACATCGAGGGCGTCACCAGCGACCTCTATCTGGAGAAGGCGAATGACGTGCAGCGGTACAGCGTCATGTACGAGCACCTGAGGGCCCAGGCCCTGAATGTGGAGCAGACCCGGCATTTCATCGACGGGATCGCAAAGGGGTACACGCGTCTGAACACGGCATGAACTCCGGCTGTACGGGCGCGTAAACCAGCCAGCCCACATAGTCCGGTATGAGAGAAATGAAGCGATGTTACGGGTGAGGCGACGGCACGGTACACCGTCGCCACCTCGTAGCGGAAGACCTGCATGGTATATACCATCCGGTCGAGTGAACGGCCCCTTCACGCAGGGAGCTTGGCGAGTAGCGTCGATCACGCCACCGGGAAATCCGATGGCGCTCACACAACTCTCTGAACCGGAGTGAACATGGCCATTCGTCAGGGTGCTACGGACAACTGGACGAAGTCGTCGTATTCCGGGGGCAACGGCGCCTGCGTCGAAGTCAAGTCCCCTCTTGTGCAGGCGATCGCCGTACGTGACTCGAAGGCCCCCGAAGGCCCTTCGCTCACCTTCGTCCCCGGCGCGTGGACCGCATTCGTGCGTGATGTCGCCAAGGACTCCGTCAACGCCTGACCGATGCTTCCCTTACCCCGCATTGCCGCACCGCTTCAGGTGCTGCCGGTAGCCCTCTCGTCCGGCTCGCCGTCCTGGCCGAGAGGGCTCTCCGCGCACATCGGAGAAACGGGAACACCGCACGGCGTCAACCGCCGCGCACCTCAGCGCAGCTGATCCACGTAGCGGTCCGTGCCCGGCACGGTCGGGATGAACGGCGCCACCAGCTCCACCCGCCCCAGACCCGATTCCGCAACCGTCGCGTCGAGCCCGGCGAAATGCTCCGCCCAGCAGTCCCGCGGATCCTCCTGGAGGAACCAGAGCAGGGTCAGCCGGGTGTCGACGCCCTCGACCTGCTTCACATAGGTCATGCGGTCGCCCGGCAACGGCGTGGGACGGAACACCGTCACCATCGCCGCGGGCGACCCGCTCAGCCGCTTCGGCAGATGCCGGGAACGCAGCCACTCCAGCAACTCGTCCCGCTGTGCGGGCCCTTCGGCGTCGATCACCTCCAGGACCAGTCCGCTGTACGGATGATCGAGGGCATGGAAGTCCCGGGGTCCGGCGGCCCCGTCCCGGTAGACCGTCGCCTCGTGGTCCTGGAACGCCGTGAAGACGTGCGTCCGGTCCTGGTAGACCCGGCCGTCCCGGTTGAGCCGCTTGTTGATGCCGACGGTCCACTTCATGTGGTCGTCGTAGCGCCCGTCCGTCACCCAGTACGTGGACAGATAGCACCCGGCGCCGACCGGCTGGGCTACCGCCGACTTGTCCGGGTAGCGCAGCTCCTGGAGCTCCCGCGTGGCGACCCAGCGCCGGCCGGCGAACATCCAGGGCATCGCCATCGCGCCCGCGTAGTAATGATCATCTTCGTACCAGCGATTGTAAGCATGCTCATGACCAGGGTGTGGCTCAACCATCGTGATCAGCGCGTGGCCGGGATGGACCCCGTACGGCCCCAGCGCGGCCAGCTCGGCGTAGGTGTCGCTCCGCGTCCCGCCACCCCGCGCCCTCTCACCCTTTGCTTCCTCGCCCATGCCGTTCCCCTTCCGTACTGTGCCGGAGGGACCTACTCTGACGCCCCGTCAGAAGAACTGCCAGAGCCGGGAGGCGCCGATGTTGCTCGCGGGGAAGACCGTCATCGTGTCCGGGGTGGGCGCCGGGCTCGGACATCAGATCGCGGCCACAGTCGTGCGCGACGGGGGCAACGCGGTGCTCGGGGCGCGCACCGCGGCCAATCTCGCGAAGTCGGCCGCCGAGATCGATCCGGAAGGGCTGCACACCGCCCATCTGGCCACCGACATCACCGACGAGACGCAGTGCGAGGCGCTCGCGGCGCTGGCCGTCGAGCGGTTCGGGCGGATCGACGCAGTGGTCCATGTCGCCGCCTGGGACAGCTACTTCGGCGGCGTCGAGGACGCCGATCTGGACACCTGGAAGGCGGTCGTCGACGTCAATCTGCTCGGCACCCTGCGGATGACGCGCGCCTGCCTGCCCGCTCTCAAGGAGCGGGGCGGATCGGTCGTCGTCATCGGCACACAGTCCGCGATCGCGGCGCCGTCGCAGGTGCGGCAGGCGGCGTACGCGGCCTCCAAGGGCGCGCTCACCTCGGCGATGTACTCCATGGCGTGGGAGTTCGGACCGCACCGGATCCGGGTGAACACCGTGCTGCCGGGCTGGATGTGGGGGCCGCCGGTGCAGGCCTACGTGCAGTTCACCGCGCACACCGAGGCGGTGCCCGAGTCCGAGGTGCTGGGGAGGCTCTCGGAACGCATGGCGCTGCCCGAGCTGGCCACGGACGGCGATGTGGCGGAGGCCGCGGTCTTCCTGGCCTCCGACCGGGCACGGGCGATCACCGGGCAGTCCCTGCTGGTCAACGCGGGCGAGCTGATGCGCTGACGCGCGGGCGCGCTTCGCAGGGATTTCGGCAAGGACAGTTCTCCTCCTTCTCGGCCGCACGGGACCCGCATCCCGTGCGGTCTTTCTGTGCTCTTCGGCGCTTCCGGACCTTCTCTTGCCTTCTCTGCACAGCCTGACGAAGTGCCCGCTCATCGTGTGGCCGCCGTCACGTTCACGACAACGCCTCCGTGGGTCAAGAACAAGTAAAATCGTTCGACTTGCTGATCGATGTTCACATCCCTGACCGCTGGAGACCTTGACCGAGGTACCGAACAGGCGGTTCAATCCCCGAAGTCCCCGCTCCCGCACGGGGACCCCGCTGAACGGCCGTACTGACGAAGTGCGTACCCGTTCACAAGGCGGACCCCAGGAGGGGGCACATGAACAGTCTCGACTGGGTCGTGCTCATCGGCTACTTCGGCGTGATGATCGCGATCGGACTCTGGTCCCACAAGCGTGTCGACAACGTCAGCGACTTCTTCACGGCCGGCGGCAAGATGCCGTGGTGGCTTTCCGGCATCTCGCACCACATGTCCGGCTACAGCGCCGTGATGTTCACCGGCTACGCCGGCATCGCGTACCAGTACGGCGTGACGTCCTTCGTGACGTGGTCGCTCCCCATCGCCATCGGCATCGGGATCGGCTCCAAGCTCTTCGCTCCCCGGCTCAACCGGCTGCGCTCGCGGCTGCACGTCGCCTCGCCGCTCGAATACCTGAAGAACCGCTACAACATCCAGACCCAGCAGGCGCTCGCCTGGTCCGGCCTGCTGCTGAAGATCGTGGACGTCGGCGCCAAGTGGGCGGCCATCGCCACCCTGCTCTCCGTCTTCACGGGCATCACCCTGACCCAGGGCATCTTCATCACCGGCCTCATCACGGCCGTCTACTGCACGGTCGGCGGTCTGTGGGCCGACGCGCTCACCGAACTGGGGCAGTTCGTCATCCAGCTGTTCGCCGGTATCGCGATGCTCGTCACCGCGATGAGCAAGCTCGACGGCTTCAGCACCCTGTGGACGGTCTGGGACAAGCTGCCCGAGGGCCACACGGACCCGACGGCCGGCCCGTACACCGTGACCTTCCTCTTGGCGTACCTGTTCATCAAGACCTTCGAGTACAACGGCGGCATGTGGAACCAGGCCCAGCGCTACATGGCCACGGACTCCGCCGCCTCCGCGACCCGCTCGGCACGGCTCTCCGCCATCCTGTGGCTGGTCTGGCCGACGGTCCTGTTCTTCCCGATGTGGTGCGCCCCGCTGCTCGTCGACGCCCAGAAGCCGGACGCCTCGGACAGCTACGCGCTGATGACCGAGCAGTTGCTGCCGCACGGTCTGCTGGGCCTGGTCGTCGTCGGCTTCTTCTCGCACACGATGGCCATGTGCTCCTCGGACGCCAACGCCATCGCGGCCGTCTTCACCCGCGACATCGCCCCGGTCTTCTCCAAGGCGGCCCGCAACTGGAGCGACCGCGCCGGCCTGATGGCCGCACGGCTCTCCACGCTCGGCTTCCTGGGCCTGTCCATGGCACTGGCGACCCAGATCAACTCGCCGACGTTCAAGGACATCATCTCGGTCGTCATCAAGTGGGTCGCCGGTCTGATGGGTCCGATCGCGATCCCGTTCATGCTGGGTCTGCTGCGCAGGTTCCGTAAGTCGGGGCCGACGGCGGCGCTCACCAGCTGGGCGGCGGGGCTGCTGGCGTTCTACCTCACCAACTACAACTTCGACGGTTCGGTGAAGACGGACGTCGCCCTGCAGTACCAGGTGGCACTGCCGTTGGCGATCTCGCTGGTGCTCTACATCGTCATCGGCTTCATCAAGCCGGAGGACACCCCGGAGCGCGACGCGATCATCGAGCAGATCAACACGGACGGCGGGGACTCGACGACCGGTGCACCCCTGCCGGGCCAGCGCGGTCCCGAGGACGTGGCGGTGGTGGACGGCGCGAAGGACTGACGCCCGCGGCTGTACGGAGGCGGGGGCGGGGTTACGGATGCGGCGGCTTCCGTAACCCCGCCCCCGCCTGTTCCCGGGTTCAGCCGCGCGGGTAGCGGGCCAGCCAGCCCGGTGCGGCGTCGGCCGGGCCGTGCAGGGCGGGCCCCTGTGTCATCTCCATGGCGAAGTCGTCGGCGAGCTCCAGGAGCGTGGCGCGCCCCTCCAGCTCGGCGAGCCAGGCCGGCGGCAGTGCGGTCTCACCGTGCAGCGCGCCGAGCAGCGCCCCGCACAGGGCCCCGGTGGCGGCGGAGGGCCCGCCGTGGTTCACGGCCAGCCGCAGCCCGTGCCGGATGTCCTCGCCGACCAAGGCGCAGTACACGGCCACGGCGAGGACCTCCTCGGCCGAGTCCGTGGCACCCAGCGACTCGATGAGGGCGGGACCGGGGATGCCCTGGCGCACGGTGCCGAGAGCCTGCTTGAGCGCCTCGGTGACGGGCTCGTGGCCCGGATGCTCGGCGAGCAGCCCCAGCGCGTGCTGCACGGAACCGTCCAGCGACTCGCCGCGCGCCAGCCCGTGCACCATGACGGCGAGAGCGCCTGCGGAGAGCAGGGCGGTGGGGTGGCCGTGCGTCTGGGCGGCACACTCGACGGCCAGCTGGAACACGAGCTGCGGCTCCCAGCCGACGAGCAGTCCGAACGGGGCGGAGCGGGTGAGCGCGGCCGAGTCGTGCGCGGCGGGGTTCTTCGGCCGGTCGAGGCTGCCCATGACGGTGTCCCCGAGGCCGCCCAGGCACTCCCGGGTGGGCGCGCGGCGGCTGTAGAGCCACTCCTGCCCGGCGAGCCAGCCGTTGTCCTTGCGCCGTTCGTCGGGCCCCCAGTCGTGCTGGGTGGCGGCCCAGCGCAGATGGGCCTGGTGCACGTCTGTGGGCGGGTGCCAGGCGCCGGTGTCGCGGCGGACCTGGGCGCGGATCAGCCCGTCGACGGTGAACAGGGTGAGCTGGGTGACGGCGGTGACGAAGCCGCGTCCGCCGTGTGCGGGGACGAAGTCGGTGACGGCGTCGGCGCCGTGGGCCTCGCGGATCTCCTCCAGCGTGAGCCCGCTGACGCCCGCGCCGAGCGCGTCGCCGATGGCACCGCCGAGCAGTGCGCCGCGTACCCGGCTGCGGAAGTCCTGCTGCTCGGCACGGCCCCAGACAGCTGTGGTCGCTGAGCTCACCGTGCCCCTTTCCATCGGTCCTTCGGTTCGTTTCCGTGTGCGACTAAGCGGTAACTGCGCAGCACTGTAATCGAACGACCACGGGACCGACGGGGGCGGAACGGTATGTACGAAGTGGCTGGTTCGGTTCAGTTTTGCGCGGCATTCTCCGGGGATTCCCGCTGCATCCGGTGCCCCCTGCTGTGCGCGATCCGCAGCAGATCCCCCAGCGACTCCGTGGCCCTGGTGAGCGCGAACCGCACCGCCCGCTCCCCCGCCGCCCGGTCCGCCAGCACGGCCCGCGACCCGGCCCACACCTGCTCGCCGCACTCGATCTGCTCGTCCTCCATGTCATCGGCAAGCCGTGACATCAGGCTCCCGGAATCGTCGGTGCTGAGCCAGCACGGCTTGCCCTCCGGGGAGGCCCAGGGAAGGAGGCGGGGAGGAAGGTCGGCCATGACTGCTCCTGACGGAGGAGGTGGCGCGGAAGCTGTTGTCCGGCGCCCAGGAAACCGACGCCGAGGCCGAGTTGGTGGAGGAGCAGGTCATAGCCCGCATGGGCCGTCAGCAACTGCTGCACCGTAATCCGGCTCCGTCCGTACGGATCATCATGGACGAGTACGCGCTCCGCAGGCCGGTCACCGACCCCAAGGCGTGGGACGAACAGCTGACGCATCTGATCGACATGGGCGAGACAGCCTCCGTCGTCCTCCAGGTCCTGCCCTTCGCCGCCGCGGCGCACCATCTGATGGACGGTTCCCTGACGTTGCTGTGGCAGGACGACGCGAGCGCCGTTGCCTATACGGAAGGCAACGGATGCGCGGAGCTGAGCGAGGATCCGGCCGCCGTGACGCGCTACCGGCTGTCCTACGATCGGTTCCGGGATCTGGCGCTGCCCCCGCCGGAATCCGCCGCGTTCATCAGGTGTCCTGGAGGAGCACAGATCATGAGCCGTATCCCCGACCTCTCCACCGCGACCTGGCACAAGTCCAGCTACAGCGACGGCGGCGACAACAACTGCGTCGAGGTGTCGGACACCTTCCCCGCCCTCGTCCCCGTCCGCGACAGCAAGACCCCCACCGGTCCCGCGCTCGCCTTCGGGCCGGGCGCCTGGTCCGCGTTCGTGGAGTACGCGGCCGGGCACTGACACCGGCCGGCCGGCTCGGGGCGTCAGTCCAGGGTCTGGGTCAGTTCGCTCCGGGTCGAGGTGTGCACGACTCGGCCGCGCGCTCCGTTGACGATGGGCAGGTACGGCGGGACATGCCCGCACTCGACATCGGCGATGATCGGGACGTTCAACGGGCCCAGCGCGTCGAGAACAGCTTCGTGCTGTGTCAGCGAGTCGGCGTCGGGTGCCGAGGTCCGGGCGACGAGGACCGCGTTCGCCGCGTCGAAGAAGCCGGCCAGCCGCATCCCGTGCAGGTTTCGGCAGATGGTGAAGGCGTCGTCACCGCCCGCTTCGACGTAGACGAGGAGCCCTTCCGGGGCGTGGGCTCGCGCGAAGGCGGAAACGTCGAGGTAGGCCGTTCCCGTGAGGTTGCAGAGTGTCTCGATACACCCCCCGATCAGGCGTCCTTCGGCCTCCACGTCACCGTCGGCGTCCAGCCTGGTCCACCTGCCGGGCGTATCGAGCGTGTACTCGCTCACCTCGGGCCGGGCACGGTAGTCGTCCCAGCCCGTCGCTCGGTGGCGGTCGGGCGGGGACTGCGTGAACCGGTGGCCCTGCGGAGCAGCGGCGATGTCGAGCCACGACAGGAGTCCCTCGGGCACCCGGTAGGGCGTGTCCATCAGGTTGTTGCCGTGCACGGTCGCTGCGCCGGTGAGAAGAGTGAGCGGCGTGATGATGGTCGACATGTCGGAGAACCCGACCAGCCAGGTCGGCTCGGCGTCACGCAGCCGGTCCCAGTCGAGCAGGGGCAGCAGGTCGATCGACGTCTCCCCGCCCCAGGGCGGCACCACCGCTCTGATGCCGGGGTCCGTCAGCATGGCCATCAGTTCGCCGGCGCGGTCGGCCGCCGGGGCACTGACATGACCGGCACCGTCCATGCAGTGGCCGACAACCACCTCGTACCCCCGCGCCTCCACATCGCGCATGGCCACGTCGAGGCGTGCACGGAGGTCGTCCGGGACCCCGCTCGAAGGGGAAGTGATGCCGACGCGGTCACCGGGACGCAGAGGGTGTGGATATCGAACTGGCATGCGCCGGATTCTGGCACGCTGCTGCGCCCGTGCCGAACGAGTTTCGACGCCTTGTGGCGGGTAGAGAGGGTCTCCGACGAGCTGTATGCGAGAGCGGCCGAGCACTATGAGCCCAAGGCGCTCGCCACGCTGATGTTCGCGATCGGCCAGGTCGGCTTCTTCGCCCCCGCGGCACTCATCGCCAAGCCGGTGCCCGGCCGGTCGTTCAGCGACCCGTGGAAGTGAGGCCGCCAGGAGACGGCGGCACGATGTGCAGGGGCCGGCCCGAATCAGCCGACGCGCGACGCACGCCCAGGAGTTGAGAGAACGGAGCGGCCGGGAGGCGCTCCGTGATCTCGAAGCAAGCCCTCCACCGGCCCCCTCCTCCTATCGCCGGGCCTCCGGAGCAGGTGCGGCGAGCGGCCGGGCGAAATCTCGTTGTGCCGTCCGGCCGTCCGGAGCGATGATCGCAGGATGGCATCCCCCCACCCGGACGGTCGCGCCGGAATCGACGCCGCGCTCGTGAAGCGCCTGATCGACGCCCAGTTCCCTCAGTGGAGCGGGCTGCCCGTGACTCCGGTGGAGGTCGACGGCTGGGACAACCGGACCTACCGCCTCGGCGACGCGATGACGGCCCGGCTGCCCACAGCCGCCGGGTACGTCCCCGCGGTGGAGAAGGAGCACCACTGGCTGCCGCGCCTCGCCCCTACGCTGCCGGTCGCCGTGCCCCCGGTGCTCGCCCTGGGCGCTCCGGGCGAGGGCTATCCGTATCCGTGGTCGGTCCGGCGATGGCTGCGGGGCGAGACCGCCGCTCGGGCCCGTATCGACGACCTTTCACCGTTCGCGGTGCAGGTGGCCGGCTTCGTCCTCGCCCTGCAACGCTGCGACGCGACGGGCGGTCCCCTCGCCGGGGAGCACAGCTGGTACCGGGGCGCGTCGCCCGCCCACTACGACGAGGAGACCCGGCGCTGCCTGGCCGCACTGGAGGGCCAGGTCGACACGGACCGGGCTCGCGCGGTCTGGGACGCCGCCCTGGCCGCCGAATGGCACGGCGAACCCGTGTGGTTCCACGGCGACATCGCCTCCGGCAACCTGCTGGTCGACGACGGTGAGCTCGCGGCCGTCATCGACTTCGGTACGTCGGGCGTCGGCGACCCCGCCTGTGACCTGGTGATCGCGTGGGGATTCTTCGACGGCGACAGCCGGGAGGCGTTCCGGCGTGCTGTCGGCCAGGACGCCGGAACCTGGGCGCGGGCCCGGGGCTGGGCCCTGTGGAAGGCGCTGCTGAACCTGACGGGGTGCGTCGGCACGGATCCGGAACGGGCGGGCAGCGAACTGCGCGTGATCGAGGCGGTCCTGGCCGATCACGACTCCTTCGGCTGACCGGCCGGCCGGTCCGCACGGCTGTGGTCCGCGGCAGTCCGGCCATCTGCTGAGCCGGTCGCCGGCCCACTCGGCCGAGAAGGACACAACCGGCCCGGATGTGCCGGACGAACGATACGCAGGGCCGCCCGCCTGCCTGCCTGCCCGCCTGCCTGCCTGCCTGCCTGCCTGCCTGCCTGCCTGCCGGACCGTGCACGCCGGCCGGGCGAAAGCGGCGTGCCCCCTGCCGAAGAGGCCCTGTTGGACGCGCCTTCGTCCTCCGTTCACCCGGGGTTACACCTCTCCACGTGCGGGCCTTCGACCATGCACGCATGACGCAGATGACTCGTGTCAGGGCTTCCTCACACTCGGCCTGAATGCCAAGGATGTTCGCTCACTGAAGCGGGACCTGCTGGTGGGCTGACGCCACAGCGTTCCCCGCACCGCGCTGCCCGGTACGGCACTGCCCCGCGCCGGAGTCCGGTGCGGGGCGGTGTCGTACCGGCCTCTGCCCGGCAGCACCGGACGGCGCTGCGTGAGCGCTTCAGCCGGGCAGCGTGGCCAGCCAGTCGGTGAGGATCCGGTTGACCTCGGTGGGGCGTTCCTGCTGGATCCAGTGGCCGCATCCGTCGAGGATGTGGGAGGAGGACAGGCCCGGAAGCGTGGCCGGGTAGGCGTCGATCGCGTCGGACAGCCAGGTCGTGGAGGCGTCCAGAGCACCGCCGATGAACACCGAGGGCTGAGTGATGGGGGCGCCGTTGAACGCCGTGAGGTCCTCCCAGTCGCGGTCCATGTTCCGGTACCGGTTCAGCGCGCCGGTCAGGCCGGTGCGTTCGAACTCGGCGGCACAGAGGTCGAGATCCCGCTCACCGAGCCAGCCGGGCAGCCGGCCGCCGGGAAACCGGTCGCGCAACGTCCCGCCCCTGCTGACGAAGTGCGGGTCCGGAGCACCGGCCGCGGGCATGGTGTCGGCGGACAGGGCCGCGTAGAAGCCTGCGAGCCAGCCGCGTACATCGGGTTCGATCTCGGCCTCGGCACGGCCGGGCTCCTGGAAGTACGAGACGTAGAGCTCCTCGTCCCCGCCCATCCGGGCGAAGACACTGCTCGGGCGGGGGCCGCCGGGCGGGGTGTAGGGAACGCTCAGCAACCCGACCGCGTGGAAGACCTCCGGCCTGAGCAGGGCGGAATGCGCGGCGATGGTGGCGCCCCAGTCATGGCCGACGATCACGGCCGACTCCTCGCCCAGGGCGCGCACCACCGCGGCGTTGTCCTCCACGAGATCGAGCATCCGGTACGCATCTGTCGCGGCCGGCGCGGAGGAGCGGCCGTAGCCGCGTACGTCGACGGCGACCGCCCGGTATCCAGCTGCCGCCAGGGCCGGCAGCTGGTGGCGCCAGGAGTACCAGGACTCGGGGAAGCCGTGGATCAGCAGCACCAGGGGTCCTGTTCCCTGTTCGGCCAGGTGGATCCGGCCTCCCGGCGAAGTAACCGACCGGTGCGCGATTTCCGAACTCTGCGGTGCCATACGTGTCCTCCAGGACCAGCCGATGTGCGCCGGGAACGGCCCCATCCGCCGTCCCCCGTTCTGCACCGATCATGCGGAGGGCGCCGTCAGGAAGACGAGTTCGTTTGCCGATTCGGCAAGTCTGGCCCCCGATGGCGGCAGCGGCCTCGGACCGCACCGACGGCACCGAGGCGCGCGAAGAAAAGTGAAGAAATAAGACACATGGTGTCCGGTTTCCCGTCGAGCATGGGGCCACCGGTCCTCGTCGACGATTTACCTGGACCGGGGCGAACCGACAGACCGTGACCTCGAGGGGATTCATGTCCGACACATCGAAACCGGCACTCCACGGAAAGATCGCACTGGTGGCCGGGGCCACCCGGGGCGCCGGGCGCGGCATCGCCGTCGAGCTCGGCGCGGCGGGTGCGACCGTCTACGTCACCGGGCGCACGACTCGGGAACGGCGCTCGGAGTACGGCCGGCCCGAGACGATCGAGGACACCGCGGAGCTCGTCACCGCCGCCGGCGGAGCCGGCATCGCGGTGCCGACCGACCACCTGGTGCCCGAGCAGGTCCGGGCACTGGCCGGGCGCATCGATGCCGAGCAGGGGCGGCTCGATGTGCTCGTCAACGACATCTGGGGAGGCGAGCGGCTGTTCGCGTTCGACAAGCCGGTGTGGGAGCACGACCTCGACGACGGACTGCGGCTGCTCCGGCTCGGCGTGGAGACGCACGCGATCACCAGCCACTTCCTGCTGCCGCTGCTGGTGCGTCGCCCGGGCGGGCTCGTGGTCGAGATGACCGACGGGACAGCCGCGTACAACCAGGCGAACTATCGCAACTCCTACTTCTACGACCTGGTCAAGAACAGCGTGCTGCGCATGGCGTTCGTGCTCGCGCACGAGCTGAAGCCGCACGGCGGCACGGCGGTGGCGCTCACCCCGGGCTGGCTGCGTTCGGAGATGATGCTCGACGCGTTCGGCGTGGCCGAGGAGAACTGGCGCGACGCTCTGACCGAGGTGCCGCACTTCTGTATCTCGGAGAGCCCTTCGTACGTCGGGCGCGCGGTCGCCGCGCTGGCCGGTGACGCCCGCCTCGCCCGCTGGAACGGCCAGTCACTGTCCAGCGGGCAGCTCGCCCAGGAGTACGGCTTCACCGACCTCGACGGCTCCCGCCCCGACTGCTGGCGCTACCTCGTCGAGGTCGACGCCGCCGGGAAGCCGGCGGACGCGACGGGGTACCGGTGACGGGCAGGTCGGGGAGGGCCGTTCGGGAAGCTCGCTTCAGCTGAGGGGCCGCCTACTCCTCGGCGAAGACGTCCTCGGCCGACCGGGCGGTGGGGGCTCGCAGAAGCCAGCGGTTCAGGGTGTCGAGATCGCCACAGGTGGTGATCCGTTCGCGCGCCTCGTCCGGTACGTCGACGCCTGCCCGCGCGAGGAAGAGCAGAATGCCCTGCGCGATGCCCTCCGAACGGCCTTCCGTCCGGCCTTCCGTCCGGCCTTCCGTCCGGCCTTCCGTCCGGCCCTCGTCCCGGATTTCCTCTGCCATGAAGGACTTGTAGAAAGAGAGGTCCACGGCCACCAGGTTCCTCCACTGTTGTGCGGCCGGGCGGTTGCCCAGGCCTTGTGCGGTGAGTTCGACAAGGGGATCGGCGATGATTTCCGGTACGTCCCGCAGAGCGGTGGACAGCGTTTTCAGTATGGCACCGATGTCCGGATCGGCGGCATGTGTGATCGCCGCCAGCGTGGTGAGCGCCAGGTCCTTGCGGGCCTCGGCGACATCGGTGATCACCGGCATGTTGTGCGGGCCCGCCACGAGCGGGCGCAGGGTGAGCGCGGGCCACTGGCGGGGGCCGATGGGGACCGGGCGGGAGGCCCATTCCGCGGTTGCACGGTCCTGACAGACGACCAGCAGCAGCGGCGGGAGCCGGTATTTCGTGTACAGGTAGGACAGGTAATAGGCCCAGCTCGCCGGCTTGTCCGTGTCCTTCTTTCCTTGGGCCTCGATGGCCAGGAGAAGCGGCTCGTCATTCTCCGTGTCCAGGCGCAGCAAGGTGTCCACGCGCCGTTCCAGTGGACGGTTCTCGGTCAGGTCGGTAGGCATCACGGTGACCGAGACGGGTGGGGAGATCGTGATCCCCAGCAATTCCGAGACACGGGAGAACAGGCCCGGGTTCTCCTGGAAGATGCGGTGCATCGCCTCGTGGGGCGAACTGACCATGCGGGACTCCTGCGAGTGGCGTGATGCTCGAACTGCCCCGAGCACCGGGTTCGTTCTTGCCAGGAGAATATGCCCGCACGTAACGCCCGCACGTGTCTTGGGAATTGGCTCACCCATGTGAGTGACGTAGTAGCAACGACAGTTGCGAGCAGTCGCTTCCGGAGTCCGACCGCGCGACTCCGGAAGCAGCCCGTGTTCCGCTGCTGCGGCAGGTGCCCCGCCCGAGGCCGCCCCTGCTCGGCGTGGAAACCCGCGCGATCACCAGCTGGTCAGGAACACCGTGTCGTGCAGGGTCCCGATGACCCGGACGACAGGCTCTAGCTGGTCATGCCGCGTGCCGAGGAGTACACGTCGAGGACGGCCAGGCAGAGGGGGACGAGCGCGAGGAGGAGAACCACCTCGGCCAGGTCGGAGAGACGGCCCCAGAAGGGTGACAGCCCCCTCTTCGGAATGATCAGAGCGATGCCGATCAGCAGTGCGGCACCGGCCGTGACGGCCGCGGCGAGCCACAGCGTACGAATGTCGAGCGGTCCTCGGTCCTGTTCCGTCAGGAGCTTGATGACAGCGTCGGCGGGCGGATTGAGTGACAGCCCCAGCACCAGCAGGCCCAGGGCGGCGAGACCCGCGCCCAGCACGGCGACGACCTGGGCGGTGTAGCGGAAGAGCCGTGCTCGCAACAGCATGGCGAGGCCGGCAACCAGTGCGAGGGCCTGGCCCCACACGTCGGAGGAGAAGCCCAGGACGGCGGCGGCCGCGACGACCACCACGCAGCAGCCCCCGGCGAGGCCCAGCAGCAGCTCGTGCCCACGCCGGGCCTGGGCTGCGATGCGTTCGGCGTCGACGGGACCGCGGTCGCCGGGACCCGGCTCGCGGTCGAGGTCGGCGTCCGTCATGGGGCGAGGAGCCGCGTAGCCGATCGGCAGGTGGGCCACCCTCGCGGAGAGGCCGGGAAGGAAGGCCACGGCTCCGATGGCGACCACCGCGCAGACCGCGGCGGTCTCGCTGGGACGGGCTTCGGTGAGGATCGAGCAGAACGTCGCGAGGGTTCCTACCGTCGAGGCGAAGACGACGGCGACGAAGGGCGCGTCGCCGGACGGCATCGCGGCGACGAGTCCGGCGGAGAAGCAGAGCACCGTGGCGCAGCCGAGCAGGAACTGCATACGCCCGATGCCGGTGCCCGGATCGAGCGCGAGGATGCCGGACCCGGCGATCATCAGGTGCGGCAGGGCCGCGAGGCCGAGCGCGATCGCGGAGGCCCGGTCGCCGTAGCTCCGCGCCCTGATGGCGGCGAGCGTGACGAGCAGCAGCCCGACGACACCGGCCACGATGCCCGGCAGGCCGTGCATGTCGTGCTGGACCGGGTCGGAGAACCAGAGCACGAAGCCCATGAGTACGAGGAGGAGTGCGCCGCCGAAGAGGCCGGAGGCGCGGAACAGCTGGTCGCTCCAGAGGGCGCGGTCGCGGCGGACAGCGGAGGCGACGGCGTCGGTGACGTCGTCGAAGACGGCCGGGGGGAGCGATTCGGCGAAGGGCCGGAGCCGCAGGACATCCCCGTCCAGGACGCGCTGGACGGCCATCGGGTGAGTGAGGTCCAGGAGGGTGCCGTCGCGGCGGGCCAGGTGGTAGCCGGGAGGTGTCCCCGGCGGCGTGGCCTGGCCGGTCAGCCGCAGGATCTCGGGAAGGAGATCGGCGACCGCGACGTCGTCCGGGAGGGCGACATCGATGCGGCTGTCCGGTGCCACGACCGTTATTCGGCAGAAACCGGTTGAAAGGGTTGAACTCACCTGATATTTCCCCCTGGTTCGTTGTGCACCGCGCTCCTGGGTAAGAGCGCCACCCTATCGGGGGCGCCTGCACGGACTGCACGTAGGATTATCGGCACGCGGAGGTAGGTCGCTGCCACGGGGGTGCCGGCCCACAACTCTCCGGGCCGCACTGAGGGATTGATTCGCCGGTGACCCAGATCGTCGTCAAACGCCCGCCCCGGGCCATGCCGCCCGAGACATCCGCGGCGGAAGTAAGACTCGAGTCGCCTCCTGAACTGCCACGCGGGCAGCAGGAGGGCATGGCCATGCAGCTGCTGCCGATGCTCGGCATGGGCTCTTCCGTGGTGTTCTTCTTCATGCCCGGCTCACAGCCGTTCATGAAGATCATGGGCGTCATGATGCTGATGTCGACGGTAGCCATGGCGATAGCGCAGGTGATGCGGCACCGCAAGGGAACCCAGGGCGAAGCCTCGGAAGGCCGCCGGGACTACCTGAAGTATCTCGCCCAGACCCGGCGGAAGGTGCGCAAGACAGCGCGGGCCCAGAGGGACGCGCAGTTCTACCTGCACCCGGACCCTGACCAGTTGTGGTCGCTGGTCGCCGAGGGCGAGCGGCTCTGGGAGCGGCGGATCGGCGACAACGACTTCGCGCAGGTCCGCGTCGGTCTCGGACCGCAGCAGTTGTGGACGCCGCTGGTGGCTCCGAGCACCGCGCCGCTGGACGAGCTGGAGCCGCTGTCGGCCGGAGCGATGCACCAGTTCCTGGCCGCTCATGGTTCGCTCGACCGGCTTCCCATGGCGGTATCGCTCCGCGCCTTCTACCACGTCGTGTTCTCGGGTGAGCCGGGTCCGGTGCGCGCTTCGGCGCGGGCGATGGTGGCCGGCCTGGTCGCGCTGCACTCACCCGACGACCTCATGGTCGCGGTGGCGGCGTCCCCGGATGTGACCGGCGAGTGGGACTGGACGAAGTGGCTGCCGCACGCCCAGGTCCCAGGGTCGTCCGACGGCGCCGGCACCAAGCGGCTGTTCGGCGACAACCTGACAGAGGTCGAGGAGCTGCTCAAGAACACCCTCACGGGCCGGTCGAGGTTCAACCGCGAGGGAGCACCGCTCCTCGACCAGCCGCACGTGGTCGTCGTGCTGGACGGCGCACTCGTGCCGGCGGAGTCGCTGCTCGCCTCCTCGGAGGGACTGCAGGGGGTGACCGTCGTGGAGATCGTTCCGGAGGAGCTGGACGAGCCCCGCGGCCAGCTGCACATCGCCGTACGGCCGGGCCGGCTCCGGCTGGAGTCCGCCACGGCCACCTATCACGGCGTGCCCGACTTCCTGCCGGTCGAGACCGCGGAAGCGCTGGGCCGTCAGCTCGCCCCGCTGCGGATGGGCAGCGGGTCGGAGGACGACGAGCCCCTGCTCGCCAACCTGGACTTCACGGATCTGCTGGGGATCGGCGATCCGGCCGCGGTCGACACCAACACCGTCTGGCGGCCGCGTTCGACGGCCGAGCGGCTGCGCGTGCCGATCGGTATCGGTGAGGACGGCTCGCCCGTCATGCTCGACCTCAAGGAGGCCGCGCAGGAGGGCATGGGCCCGCACGGACTGTGTGTGGGAGCGACCGGTTCCGGCAAGTCCGAACTGCTGCGCACCCTGGTGCTCGGCCTGGCGGTCACCCACTCCTCCGAAACGCTCAACTTCGTCCTCGCCGACTTCAAGGGCGGCGCGACGTTCGCGGGGATGTCCGAGCTTCCGCACGTCGCCGCGGTCATCACCAACCTGGCGGACGACCTCACCCTGGTCGACCGTATGCGGGACTCCATCACGGGTGAGCTGCAGCGCCGCCAGGAGCTCCTCCGGTCATCGGGCAACTACGCGAACCTCACCGACTACGAGAAGGCGCGCGCCGCCGGGGCCCCGCTCGAACCCCTCGCCTCGCTCGTCCTGGTGATCGACGAGTTCAGCGAACTGCTCACCGCCAAGCCCGACTTCATCGACATGTTCATCCAGATCGGCCGCATCGGGCGGTCCCTGGGCGTGCACCTGCTGCTGGCCTCGCAGCGCCTGGAGGAGGGCCGCCTGCGCGGTCTGGACACCTATCTGTCCTACCGGATCGGTCTGCGTACCTTCTCCGCCGCCGAATCCCGCACCGCTCTCGGCGTGCCCGACGCCTACCACCTGCCTTCGGTACCCGGTTCCGGGTTCCTCAAGTTCGGCACCGAGGGGATGACCCGCTTCAAGGCCGCCTACGTGTCGGGCACCTACCGTCCGGGTGTCACCCCCGTCGTGGGCAGCGGCGAACTGCCCATCGACCGGCGCCCCGTGCTCTTCACCGCGGACCCGGTGGCGGTCCACTACCCCGAGCCCGATCCGCACGTCTCCTACAGCCCGGGGCAAGGCACCCCCGACGCACTGGCGGACACCGTTCTCGATGTCATCGCACGCCGCCTGGAGGGTCAGGGACCCCTGGCTCACCAGGTGTGGCTGCCGCCACTCACCGAAGCCCCGTCCCTCGATCAGCTGCTGCCGCCGCTGGCGGTCACGCCCGAGCGCGGACTCCACTCCCCGCAGTACGCCCAGAACGGCTCGCTGGTCGTTCCCTTCGGCCTGGTGGACAAGCCCTTCGAGCAGCGTCGCGACTCGCTGGTACGGGACTTCTCGGGTGCCGCGGGCCACATGCTGATCGTCGGCGGTCCCCGCTCCGGCAAGTCCACCCTCCTGCGTGCGCTCATCGGCTCCTTCGCCCTCACGCACACGCCGCACGAGGTGCAGTTCTACGGGATGGACTTCGGCGGCGGCGGCATGATCGCCGTCGAGGGCCTGCCCCACGTCGGCGGGGTGGCCTCCCGGCTCGACCCGGAGAAGATCCGCCGCACGGTCGCCGAGGTTTCGGGGATCCTCAACCGGCGCGAGGAGTTCTTCCGGGACAACAACATCGACTCGATCGCCACCTACCGACGGCTCCGCGCCGCCGGCCGGCTGCCGGGCGAGCCGTGGGGCGACGTCTTCCTGGTCATCGACGGCTGGCAGTCCTTCAAGACGGACTACGAGTTCCTGGAGCCCGTCGTCGCCGACATCGCCGCCCGGGGCCTGGGGCTCGGCGTCCACCTGATCGCCACCGTCGCCAGGTACATGGAGATGCGGGCAGCGCTCAAGGACCAGTTGCTCAACCGGCTGGAACTGCGCCTCGGCGACCCGACCGACTCCGAACTGGACCGCAAGATCGCGGTGAACGTCCCCGTCGGCACACCGGGCCGCGGCCTGACCGCGGAGAAGCTGCACTTCATGGGCGGCCTGCCGCGCATCGATGACGCCGCGGGCTCCGGCGACGACCTGTCCGAGGCCACCGCGGCCTTCGTCCGGGCCACGACCGACAACTGGCCCGGCCCGCACGCCCCGCAGGTCCGCATGCTGCCCAGGATGCTGTCCGCGAGGGAGCTGCCGAGCGGCCCCGAGCAGGCGCGCGGCGGTGTCGCGTTCGGCATCGACGAGATGAACCTGGCCCCGGTCTTCGTCGACTTCGACACCGATCCGCTGTTCGCGGTCTTCGGTGAGTCGGAGTCCGGGAAGAGTGCGGTGCTGCGGCTGCTCATCAAGCAGATCACCGAGCGGTACACCCCACAGGAGGCGTTGATCTGTGTCGGCGACTACCGGCGCAGCCTGCTGGAGTGCGTGCCCGAGCCGTACCTGGTCGGATACTCGACGACTCAGAACGCGTTCGACAAGTACCTCCAGGACATGAACACCCTCATCACCAGCCGCATCCCCGGCCCCGATGTGACACCGCAGCAGCTGCGCACGCGCAGCTGGTGGAGGGGGCCGCGGGCGTTCATCATCGTCGACGACTACGACCTGGTCGCGACGTCGTCCGGCAACCCCATGGCGCAGCTGGTCGACAACCTGCCCTACGCACGCGACGCCGGGGTCAACTTCATCATCGCGCGCAGCAGCGCGGGGGCCGGCCGCTCCTCGTACGAGCCCTTCATGCAGCGCTTCAAGGAGCTGGGAGCCCAGGGCGTCGTCCTGTCCGGCCACCCGGGTGAGGGCGAGCTCCTCGGCGACGTGAAGGCCCGCCCGCTGCCTCCGGGCCGCGGCCTGTTCGTCTCGCGCCGCGGGGTACCCGCCCTGGTCCAGACGGGCTGGCTGCCGCCGGACCTGGGCTGAGCGGTACACGGCGGTACGAAGGAGGGGGTCAGCCCGGTTTCGGGCTGACCCCCTCCTTCATGCGCCGAGGCGCCCCACCCCTACGCCGAGGCCCCCGCGCCCTTCGCGCCGCCCGCGCCCAGGTTCCAGCGCAGGGCGGTGTACTTTCCCGGGGCGAAACGCTCGACCGCGTCAATGATCAAGGCAGGGTGATCCGGCCTCCGCCGGCGCCAGAGGGAGTTCCCGAGCGAGTAGAGAATGACCATCCTCGGCCCGCGAACGGCCGTCGGCTTCCCCGGAAGAGCCCCGTCCTTCAGCAACAGCAGCACCATGCTCTGCCTGCTGTTGAACTGAACCTTGTCGATATCGGCCCACAACACGGTCTCCGTGCGCCCTCGCCACACCTTGCTCATGCCCGCCGGATCGATGCGCAGGGCCGGAGTCCGCGACACCAGGGGGATCAGCGGCAGCAGGGTCACTACTCCGAACAGCACAGGCAGCCCCACATATCCGACACCCGGCTCACCCACGAACCCCATGTCTTCACCCATGATCAGCACGCCGGTCACAAAGAAGATGAGTACTTCGGCGAGCACCAGGCAGAGCATCCCCGCGAGGACCAACCCGAGGTAGAAACCGCCGCGGCGCGCCCGCTCGGCGGGGAGAAAAAGCCCTTCGGTGGTGTCGGAGGGTGTGGTCATGATGTGTCCTTCGTTGAGTCTCGGGCGGCGAGTGCACGACGCACGTTCCTCGCCGGTGAAGCGTAGTAGGGCATCCTGCTATGAACCGACCGGGACGGCAGCACAATGTCAACACGTGAACTGCCGCGGGACCTCACGGAATTCTCGGTCCATCGAGGGTCCGGTCCGCACATCCGTCATCGTGGACGACATGGAGCGTCGCTTCGAGAGGGGAGATGGACCACGACCGCAGCGGTCCGGACAGGCGTCCACCTCGCGTTTACGGAGTCCGCCCGACTGTCCCTGCGAGAATCCACGCGCCCGTTCAGAAATGCGCAAAAACCCGGCGCCACGATCGCGACGCCGGGTGCCGTTGCACTGAGCCAGGATGACGCCCGGCGTGACGAGGAGACGAAAGGGACGAGGGAGGCCGGTAGCGCTTCTTCGTCCGGACCTTGAAAATCTCCGCGGTCGCTGGGCAATAGGAAAAACATCGCGCCCATCCTCATCTCGGACTCGATGAAGGCGACGGCCGAGTGAGGACGTCAGACCGTTCCGACCGGCCAGTGACCCCCGTTGGGGAAAGCGCTCTTGTCGGACTTCTCGCCCGAGAGCTGAGCCATGGTCGTGCCCTCCGCGCCGATCACGGACAGCAGGGCGAGTACAGCGCCTCCGATGACGGCGGGTCCGAGAGTCGCTTCCGCCGCGGCAGCGGCTCCGGCGACGGGCAGAGCAACCACAGAAGCAGCCGCGGCAGCCGAGGCGGCCAGGACGGGGATCAGCTGGGCGACGAAGACTCCCACTGCGGTGTAGAACGCGAACCCTGCCACTCCACAGGCGGTGAGGCAGCCCGCCACCGTGCTCGCGCTGGAGGCGACCTGGGCGGAAGCACCGGATTGGGGGAAGATGGCATTCGTGTACGCGGTCGACCCTTCACCCTCCCAGTACTTGGGAGCCGCGAGGTTGAACTTCTGCGTGGAGGACGAGACGCCGGAAGCCTTCCCCCGAATCTCTTCACCCTGCCACTGCATGGCGTTGTAGAACATGATGATGGGAGCGAACGCCCCCTGCAGGATGTCCACAAGCTTGTTGATGATCCAGTTGACGCCTTCGATGATCTTGTTCACGATCCAGATACATCCCCGCGCGACGGCGTCCGGAACGTACCAGTGATTCACCGCCGACTCCACCTTCGGACCCATCGCAGTCGTATGCGTCGACATGCTCGTCAGGCCGGAGTTCAACTTATCTATAAGCGCCTGGAATTGCTCGGGATTGAATCCCATAAGAAGCTCCCTTTCTTTCCGAATCTCTGTCTAGTAGGCGCCTTCGACTGATTTCGTGGTATCCACTTCCTGGTCGTCGTACGCCTTCGCGTTCCTGACCAGCTCGTCGGCGATCTTCGACATTTCCACGTTTCCTTCGGCGCATCGACTCGACAGATGCGCGATGACACCGTTGTAGGTGGAGAAGATCGGGATGAAGATTCCAAGCTCCGTCAGATTCTGATGCATCCCCCTGATGGAGGCAGCTACCTCACCTATCGCCTTGGCCTGCTCGTCCCACATGCCCACATCGACGCGTATCGCATCGGTAATGACTTTGAGATCTTTCCCCAACGCTCTCAACCCCTTCAGGAGGTCCCTAGATGAAGTGCCGCGGGTTCTTCATGATCGCCATGGCCTCATCCAACAGGCCGCCCAGGTCCAGATCCGCGACGGCGTCCGGGCCGCTGCCTTCAGCGCTGGCGGACTTGGCGCGCACCTCGGCCAGTGCATCATCAAGCGCTTGATTCAGTCGCACAACCGACTGCTGGGCCGCCCAGTCCGGGTCGATCTCGCACGAGGAGAGACCTTGCGACCCGAGGGTGATCACGACCCGGTGCGCGGCGGATTCGCCCTTCGCCTCGGGCTGCGCAGCCGCCTCCGGATCCTGTCGCTCGACCACGTCGAAAGCCGTCAGCACGTCTTCGGCCACTTCCTGCAGTGGCCGCGGAACGACGTACCTCACGTCCCGCTCGAATGCCTCCGGAGGCGTCGAGGCCGCGCCTGCCGACGCAGGCTGCCCCAGAGTGCCGTCAAGCTGATGGGCCCGGTTCTCCCAGTCCGCCTGTTCGAGGCCACCCGACCAGCGCTCCATCCACTCGCTCAGGGCGGAGCCGTACGCCTCGACGACCGCCGCACCAAGATTCTCGGGAGGCTGCCTGCGCTGCCAGTCGGATGCGACCTTGATCGACTCCGGGATACCGCCGGCTATCAGCCGGACCCTGACAGCGCCCTGCGCATCCTCGCCCTCGGCGAACTCGGGCATCTGGTCGCGCATCTCGGACATCAGTTGCTGCATTTTATTCGCATATTCTTGGAACTGCTTCAGTTCCTGAAATATGTCACCGTCCACGCTTCCCCCTTCCGATTGTTCCCTGCTTGCACGGTTGCACCCATCTGCCGCCATCATGCGCAGAGTTGACAGGGTATTCACACACTAACACGACGACTTGATCATATTAACAATTTCCGGTACAGGTGCTGCATTCCATTGCCGCCACGAGGAAACCGAGTTGAGTGCGGAGCGCTCTGCGGCGACCCCGCCCCACTTCCCCGGCAACACGTGTGATCACAGTCGATTCCGGGGCCGACTTCCCTACGTGTGGGCCTCTTTGAAATATCATCAGCAATTGTGGCTTCGAGTGGGGGAGATGAAGGAATGGTGAAGTCGGCCGCAATTTCCTCGGCGAATGGCATGGCATGCGGGTTCGCCCTTCACGATTCCTGCACCTGTCCCGCCCGCATACCGCCGATTTTCGGTGGGGATGGCTGAGCGATGACACGGCTTCAGCGCCGGACACCGGAAGTTCGGCGGCGCAGCAGGAGCACTGCTCCGACCACGACGACGACACCGGCTCCAACGATGATCCAGACGGTCGCGCCGCCGCCCTCGCCGTCATCGGCCTTCGCCGAGGCGGCGGGCGCTGCCGACTGCTTCGCGTCGGCCGTGGGACTGCCGGCTCCGCTCGGGGCGGACGGCGACGGGGACTTGGGCGACCGGGCGGCCACCAGTGGGTTCACGTCGGCCGGGCCCGGGTCTCCGGGGTCGCCGAGTACGGCCAGGCGGGGACGGATCGTGCCGTAGCCGATGTAGCGGCTGGGGACCTTGCCCTCGGTCGGCTTGGCCGCCGTGTTCATCATGACGCGGAGGACCTGGTTGCCGGTCCAGGACGGGTGCTTGGACCAGATGAGGGCGGCCGAAGCGGAGGCGATGGCCGTGGCCTGGCTGGTGCCCCAGCTGCTGCAGTAGCCCGCCATGCCGCCGCCACACAGGATCGGGATGTCCTTACCCGGGGCTGCGAGCGCCACCTGAGGTCCTGACACCGAGAACTTCGCGACCGAGGAGGTCTTGTCGACGGCCCCGATGCCGGCCACCCCGGCAGAAGCCGCCGGGTACCCGACGTAGTTTCCCGAGTCGCCGGTGTTGCCGCTCCCCGCCAGAAGCAGCTTTCCGCGCTTCAGGGCGTAATCCACTGCCTGTTGGATCTGGGTCCGCTCGTCGTCGTCCAGCGTGAAGGCCTGGAAGGCCAACGACATGTTGATGATCTTGGCTTCACTGTCAGCGGCGTACCGGATGGCCGCGAGCAGAGCCGAGAGGTGGTTGGTGCCCGCTTCCTTGGAGGATCCGAAGACGGTCAACGGGAGAATGCGCGCGTCCGGCGCGAGACCCTTCACGCCCTGATCGTTCGCCCCGTTCCCCGCGATGAGCATCGCCATGGCGGTGCCATGCCCGTCCTTGTCCTTGTGCGCTCCCCGCTTGGGCTCGACAAAGTTCTTCCCCGGGAGCACTTTCCCCGCGAGCTCAGGAACAGAGGGGATCACTCCGGTATCGAGGAGGGCGACAGTGATCCCCTTGCCGGTGCTGGTCTTCCACATCTCAGCGGCCTGCATCCGGTCCAGATACCACTCGCGGTCGCGCATGGTGTCCGCGGACGCGGCCGGGGCGACGGCGCCGCCGAGGAGGAGCAGGGAGCCCAGCGCTGCCACCACCGCCGGCGCTCGCCTGCCTCGACGCCTGACCATTGAACTCATGCCACCCACTCGTCGTCCTCTGTCCGCCGCCTGGCGTCGCTGCTCCGCGACACCGGATCTAGTCGATCACGGGGGGAACGACACCGTCGTCTCCCGTGGTCCAGTTCTCTTCGTCCTCGGCGAGGTGTCCCGAGTTCCCGCCGTCACGTCGCTGCGAACGTCGGGTGCCCTGGCCCGCACCGCCCATCGCGCCGCCCATCGGGCCCATCGCTCCGCCCGATCTCGACGACTCACGGACGAGTCCGGTGCCACCCTGGGTGAACTCGCGTCCCGCCCCCTGCTGCGTTCCGCGCGGTGCCCGCACGGCGCCACCGGGCTCCGTGACCAGGCGCTGCGAACCGCCACCGGGGCCCCCGGGCCGCCCGGTCATCCCGGGAGCGCCACCGGCGTGGCCCGGCATCATTCCGCGGCCGGCCGACGGCCGCTCCGTACCGATCACCGTTCCACGCGACGTGCCCCGGACCGGGCCGGTCCCGGTCCGGCCCTGCGCCGGTGTACCACCGTGGATGCCCGTGTCGGTCCGGGTGGTGGACAGAGGAGGCCGGACGCCTTCCACGCCACCCCTGCCGGGGATGGTCGTGGGAGTCCGTACGGCGTCGACGCCGCCCCGGCCACCCGGCCCGGTGGTCGGAGTGCGCACGGTGTAGTCCCCGGAATTGATCGGGCCGGGTCGCGAAGGCATCACCACGGGCGGAAGAGGTGTCTGAAGCCCGCCGCCCCCCGGGGTCTGAGGGGGCAAGCCACCCGTGGGCGGGGTCACCGCAGTCGGCGGGGCCTGCGGCATCGTCACGGTGTCGATGTTCGTCCCCGTGGTGTCCGGCGCCGAGGGAACCGCGGACACGTGCTGCGGCGTGTGCACGACGGCAGCACCGTTCGAGGACGACGCCACGTCGCCCGGACTCGAGACCGAGTAGTGGTGGTCACCCGTCGACGCGCCAGTGCTGCTCTGGGGACCATTCACCGAGTACGTGGTGCCGGAGGAAGGGCTCCCCGGAGTGCCGTACCCCGTCTTCCCGCCGTCGACCGGCATGTCCGGCAGGACTTCCTTGGGCAGCGGCTTGAAGTTCGGCTCCTCCTGCGAGGAGATCGACTGCTCCGCCATCATGTAGTACGAGGCGAGCTTGTTCATCTGCGGAATGGCTTCGTTCCGCGCCGTCTCCACGGCTGCGATCCGGGCCTTTTCCTTCTTCTCGTCCGCGTAACACATCGACGTCGCGTCGGGATGCCCCTGCACCACCTTGGCGACCTCGCTGAGCGCCTGGCCCGCTGTCTGCAGTGAAGTGCCCGCGGTGCCGGCGTAGTCGGCCAGCTTCAGGGTCTCCTTGGCGAAGTCGTCGCCCCACTCGCGGAAGGCGTCACCGCCCGCACCCTTCCAGGTGGTGCGGCCGACGTGTTCCTTGAGCTCGGTGCCGATCTTCTCGATCTCGGTCTGCGCGTCGACCAGAGCGGTGCCGCGGCTCATGATCTCCGTGGCGTCGACACCACGGACCATGGCGACCATGTCCTCGTACGACGCGTTCTCGAAGTCCGTGGTGTTGTAGCAGGCGTTGAGTGGTGGCAGCTTCTCGCCCATGTCTGTCCCTGTCCCCCGTTCACTTCACGTGTTAGAAGCCGTCGTTTCCGCTCGACGAACCCTCACCGGTCTTGCCCTTGTCCTCCACAGGAACTCCAGGATCCTTGTCGGTTCCCGGCTTCTTGTAGTAGATCTCGGTGCGCTGCTGGATAGCGTTCAGACGGTCGGAGTATTCCTGATCAACGTTCTCGTAGCCGCGGTCCGCCAGGTCGACGGTGATGCCCATCGCCTCCAGCTGATCACCAAGGGTCTTGGAGAGCACAGCCAGGCGCGCGTGCACCATGTCGTAGGCGCTGGAGAGTCCCATCGCCTCCGGAAAGCCGGTGCCGTACGCGGCGGTGGTGACCTTCTGTTCCGTGATGCGGCTGTGCGCGGCCGGCGAACCGTCGAGCGTCGTCAGAAGCTTGTCCACACGGACTTTGAACTTCTGCAGAGACTCGGAGGGCGTCGCCAGATCAGGCGCGCCCGGCCCCTTGCCCGGAAGGAACGGCCCGTACACAGGTGCGCGCGGTCCATCGTCCGGAAGTTGGGATCCCATGAAAGCACCTCCCCTAAAGTGCAGCGGAACCGCAGGCGTGGGTGTGGGACGCGGTGACCGCGTCCCACACCCACAGCGTGCCGGATCCGTCTAGGTTCATCTGGGCCTGAGTCAGCCCTGGAAACGCCGGGCCTGGGCCAGGTCGTTCGCCCGGTAGCCCTCGGTGGCTTCCAGGAGCTTCGTCGAGATCGTCAGCAGCGTCTCGTGCATGTGGTTCACCTTGACGTCCCAGCCACTGTGGCGGTCGTAGAACGCCTGCTGCGTCTCACCGTCCCACGTGGCCACGACGGCCTTGACCTTGGTGTTCAGCTCGTCGAGCTGGGTCTTGATGGTGTTGGCAGTCGACTTGACCTGGTTAGAGGCTTCGACGACCCCGGAGTACGTAATCTCCATGGAAAGTTCTCCTGGTGCGAGGCGGGATGGAAGTGGGTTACGAAGAGACCTGGAACCGGTCCAGGACGCCGTTGCTGCCCAAGTCGCCGCCGTCGACACCCTTGAAGCTGTTGAGTCGCTCGACTTCTTCCGCGTCGAAGCCGTCACGGCTCATCTGAACCGCTTCCTTCGTGAAGGCGAGAAGCTCCTTCAGGTTGCGGACATCGAGGTTGACCTGCGTCTGGAGGCCGTTGTACGCGTTGGCCGCGACGCCCTTCCAGTGGCCTTCGACGGCGTCGATGATGCCGTTGAGGTGGCTGATCCGGCTTTCGAGCGTGTCGTGCATGTTGCCGAGTTCGCCGATCAGCTTGTCGATCTGATCAGCTGAAAGCCTGAGCTTGTCTCCCATAACGCACCTTCCCCCATGAATCGGATGTCGTGGACCCGGACTGTCGGGCACCACGTCTGCATCGGACCAAAGTTTTCGATAATCACTTTAACTGCGGCTGCCACTCAATCCAACAACGATTAGCTCAAGTTAAGTTGTTGGATGTTCACTTAATTACTGAACGGTGACGATCCCGCAGCACGATCGCGGTCCCGACGATCACTGCGACGAGGATCCCCGTGGCTGCCAGCACGTAGATCGAGATTCGTTCGAACCTCTCCTGCCTTGTCTCACCCATCTGGAGCGCGATCGGTTCCGGTCCGGCGGGCCCATTCGAAACCGCACGGTCCGGCGTGGGGGCGTTCATCGGGTGCTCGTCGTCGTTGAGAGCACGCACGGGGTCGACGACTCCCCACCCGATGAAGTCGTCCCGCCCCTTGACCGCGCGTTCGGCGGTCTGCTCGATCTGGGCGACCACCTGGGACTGCTTCCAGCCCGGGTGCTTGGCCCGTATGAGGGCGGCGACTCCGGCGACGTACGGGGCCGAGAAGCTCGTGCCGTTGTCGACGCACTGGCCGCCCTTCGGCACGGTGGACACCATGTCGACGCCCGGCGCCGCGACCCCGACGAAGGATCCGGTCTGGGAGAACGGCGCCCGCTCGTCGTTGCGGTCCGAAGCGGCCACCGCCAGGACGCCCGGATAGGCCGCCGGATACGTCAGCTTGACCTTGCCGGCGAGGCCGTCGTTGCCCGCCGACGCCACCACGACGATGTCCTTGTTCAGAGCTTCGCGCACCGCGAGCGCCAGGTCGGAGTCGGCCTTCAGCGGCTTGACCGTGTCCTGGGAGATGTTGATGACCGTGGCGCGCTTCGCGATGGCGTGGCGGATGGCCGCGGCCATCGTCGCGGCGGTGCCGGTGCCCTTGTCGTCGTTCTGCCGGATGGGGATGATCGTCGCCTCGGGAGCCAGACCGACGAATCCCGTGCCCGCCCGGGGGCGGGCCGCGATGATGCCGGCGACCTTGGTGCCGTGGCCGATGACATCGGTGGTGCCGTTGCCACCGCCTCCCTTGCCCTTCGAGGCATCCGCGGCCGGGTCCTGGGTCCCGTCCTTCGACGGCGGGAGCAGATCGGCCCCTGCCGCCCGGTCGACGGCAGTCTTCAGCTGGGGGTTCGTGGCGTCGACACCGGTGTCGATCACCGCGACCCGGACCCCCTTCCCCTTGGTGTCCTGCCAGAGCCGGTCGAAGACCAGTCGCTGGAGCGCCCAGGGACGGCCCTTGATCTGCTTCTTCATCGGGAACGTGCACTCACCGCTGCCCTCGGAATCCGTCTGCGGGACGGAACCCTGTGCCACCGCGGGCGTCTGGGCGAACGTCGGCAGTCCGACCGCCACCGAGCCCATCAGGAGCAGCACGACGGCCTGGGAACGGAACCTCTTGCGAGAGATCATCACGCGCTTCCTCCCTTCCGCCGTCAGGAACTCTGCGGCTGCTTGGCGCTGTTGGTGTCCAGTCGCGGCCCCTTGGGCAGGAGCGCGGACCAGTTGTCCGGCACCGGCACCGGTTTCACGTCCTGGTAACCGAGCCTGATCTGGGCCTGGTTGACGTCGGCGGCCTGCTCCTCCGCGGTCCCGGGCGTCGGGTCGGCACCGATCTTGGAGGGGTCCGCGCTGCTGTCGTTGTTCGTCTGCACGGCGTAGCGCAAGCCGGTGTCCGTCACGAGGAAGAGCGACCCGGTGGTGGGGGAGGAGCCGTTGAACTGCCGGTACAGCTCGCCGCTGCCGGGCGTCACGTACGCGCTGGTGGCCCCGTCCAGGAAGCCGACCGGATACGTGGACCCGGCCCACGTGGTCAGCTTCGGCACACCCGCCGCGTTGACGCCGTGCAGCACGTTGCAGACGGTTCCGGTCCCGGCCGAGGTGTCGTTGGCCTGGGTCGGGACCTGCTCCGGCCAGCCGTACTTCGCGTAGAACTCGTCCGGCGAGGGGGTGAAGGACTGCGGTCCGACTTCGGTGGCCTGCGCCTTCTGGCCCAGCACCTCCGCCTCGGGGCTCGTCAGCAGGAGCCTGGCGACCAGGTCGGACACCGGAGCGACCGCCCCCGGCAGCACGACGTACTGCTGCATGCCGGTGCCCGCCAGGGCTTTGAGTACGGTGCCCACCTTGTTCAGGCCGGGGTCCAGGCCCTGGACGCCGGCCGGGTCGCCGGCCTTGCCGGGGAGCTTCGGGAAGTCGATGGGCGCGCCGGCGTGCAGGGTGCCCAGCCAGCCCTTGGTGACCTTCTGGGGCTTCGCCCCCTCACTGAACAGTGAGCGGCGCAGCACCTCGTCCCGTGCCGAGAGCTTCTTGCCGCCGGTGGTCCCGATGACGTGCTGTGTGCCGTCCGCGTCCACCAGGTACCGCGTGCCGGTCCCGCCGTCCGCCTCGACGTAGAGGGCCTGACCGGCGCGGAGCTGCTGCTTGCCGCCCACCTTGTCGGCCTCCCGGTCGGCGAGCAGGAAGACGGCCTTCTGCACGCTGCCGCCGGCGCCGGCGCCGGGCTGCTCGCAGACCGCCCAGAGCTTGTTCCGGCCCGCGTCGTCCCCGCTGGGCAACCGGTCGGGTGCGTACGGTATGCCGAGCATCGGGCCGCGCTGGAGCTTGCCGTTGTCGAGCTCGGACTCGTCCACCTGGATCACCGAGGAGCTGTCCGGGTCCAGGAGCAGTTTCGCGGAGGAGAAGTTCAGCACGGGGTGCAGGCGCTTGACGCCGTCGGTCTCCAGGACGACGTAACGGGTGGTCGATTCACTGCCGACGATGACGTGGGCACCGGGGTCGTCCCAGCCGTCCGGAACCTTGGGCTTGAAGATGCCCCAGGCCCCGAAACCCGCGACGATCAGGGCACCCACCACCACCCCCGGCAGCACGGCACGCAGCGGGCGCGGCGCCCCCTCGTCCGTACCGACGGCGGACGGTTGCAGAAAGGCGGCGGTCAGCCGCTTCTTCGCGAAGGTGTAGGCATTGAGTTCGTCCCGCCGTGATGCCATCTGCCCTTTATCTCCCCGTGGTTATAGCTGCCTCGCGAGCGCCACCCACTATGCCCGCCGACGCTCGTTCACCGCCGTGCGGGTCCATGCTTGAGAAAGCCGGCCGGCACCCGTGCCCGACAGGGTGCACCACGAACCCCCGTTCGACCCCCTCATCGCCGGGCGTGGGACAGTGGGCGGTCGCGGGCCCGTGTGCCGATGGGCGGGCCGGCTCGCACACGCCGTAGTGCAGTGACACGGAGGGACATACCGGGGGATGACCAGCACGACGACTGCAGTGATGAGCGTGCACCCGAAGCCGGGGCGGATCGGCGGGGTGCGATTGCACCAGGTGGTGCTGATGGAGGTCGCCGGCGCGCTGATGCTGATCGCGTGGGTGACGAACAGGATCCTGATGGTGCCGATCGGCCTGGTCGCGGCCGTTCTGGTGCTGCTGGCGGTTCTGCGGCGGCGTGGGCGGCCGGTGATGGAGTGGCTCAACGCGGTCACGGCCCTGCGCGGGCGGCTGCGGGCCGCACGCCGCCCGTGGTCCGCGGAAGGGGTGGATCCCTCTCTGGCGCCGATCGTCGAGTGCGAGCCGGCGCTGCGGACGTACACCTACACCGACCGGCAGCGCGAGCGCGGTATCGGGATGGTGGGTGACGGGACGTTCCTGACGGCCGTGCTGCTCGTGCAGCCACGGAACGAACCGCTGCGGAGTGCCCGGGACGCGCGGCCGCTGGAGCTCGGGCTGCTGAACGACGCCCTGGAAGTGGACGACATCCGGCTGGAGTCGGTCCAGGTCGTGCAGCACACGCAGCCCGCGCCCGGACCGCACGTGCCCGAGCAGGCGGCGGCGGCGCGTTCGTACGCGCCGCTCCAGGCCCAGGTCGGCACCCCCGCGGTCCGGCTGACATGGATAGCCCTGAAGCTCGACCCCGAGCTGTGTCCGGAGGCAGTGCAGGCACGCGGCGGCGGGGTCGGCGGAGCGCAGCGCGCCCTCCTGCGGGCCACGGATCAGCTGGCGAGCCGGCTGGCGGGGGCGGGGTTCGACGCCTCGGTCCTGACCGAGGCGCAGGTGACGTCCGCACTCGCGACGTCGGCCGGGGTGAATCCGCAGGCCAGTACGCAGGCGATGCGGGCCGACGTACCGCTGCGGCGCACCGCGGAGTCCACCCGCGCGTGGCGCTGCGACGACCGCTGGCACACGACGTACTGGGTCGGCCGCTGGCCGCACATGGGCGCGGAGGCCGTGCCGACGGCACAACTGGTGGCGCTCCTGACGTCGATGCCGGCACCGGCCAGCACCTTCAGCCTGGCGGTGTCGCGCGGAACCGGCGGCGCACCGGCCGTCAGCGGGTACGTTCGCCTCACCGCACGCGGGAGTGAGGAACTGGTCGGCGTACGACGACAGTTGGAGCGGGCCGCACGAGGTGTGAAGGTCAGCCTCGTACGGCTCGACCGCGAACAGCTCCCCGGCGTGCTGGCCACCCTGCCCCTCGGAGGTACCCGTTGACCACCCCTCGCACGACGCCCCCCGGCACCCCCGGACCGACCGTCTCCGCCCCACCGGCTGCCGGACGCGCCAGGGCCGGGTTCGGGCTGATCGGCCCACGCCGCGACCGGCACGTGTTGCCCGTGGAACAGCTCGCCGCACTGTCACTGCCGCTCGGCGACGACGGGGTCGTGGTGGGCGTCGACGCGAAGCGGCAGCCCGCGGTGCTCGGCCTCTTCCGCCCCGCTCAGCTCGATGTCGTGGTCATCGGCAGTCTGTGGACGGCGCAGGTACTGGCGCTGCGCACAGCGGGCACCGGCGCGCGCGTCGCCGTCGAGACGGCCAGGCCGCAGGCGTGGACGGGGCTCGCGCAGGCCGCCGGCGGGGGGCAGCAGTGCATGACGGTGCACGACGTCAAGCAGGTGGGACCGCAGGGCGCGTCGGTCGCCAGTCCCGTCCTCGTCGTGCGGGACTGCGGCATGCGGCCGCCGCGCAGCCGCCTTGCGCCCGGACCGTGGCAGTCCGTGCTGACGTTGCTGCCGTTCCTCGGCCCGACGGCACCGAGGCTGCTCGAACACGCGGGGATGGTCGGGATCCAGCGGGTCTCCCCCGAGGAGGCGGCGGTCCTCGGACGCATTCTGGGACTGCCCCGGGTGCAGGCGGAAGCACTGCCCTCGCTCGGCGACGACATGATGCTGTGGTGCACGACCACGCATCGGAAGCTCGTCAAGATGGTGCCGACCGACGTCGAGACCGGACTCCTCGGGAGCCCGCGCCGCCTGGACTGACGGGCCCCGACCCGCACCGCGGGTCGGGGCCCGTCGTCGCAACGGGGTGCACGGCAAGGGGCCGAAGGCGGCCCGGCTACCTCACGCCGGACCGCCCACCCCCCTACCTCCTCAAGGCAGCACCGGCAGCAGCTCGGGCAGATGCCCGTCCGAGGCGGTGGCCGCCTTCACCCGCTCCTCGGGGACCTCTCCGTACAGCGTCGTGCGCGGCTTCGCCGGCCGGCCCGCGGCCTCGGCCACCGCGACCAGGTCCTGCACGGACTTGTACGAGCCGTAACTCGACCCCGCCATACGGGAGATGGTCTCCTCCATCAGCGTGCCGCCCAGGTCGTTCGCGCCCGAGCGGAGCATCTCCGCCGCGCCGTCCGTACCCAGCTTCACCCAGCTGGTCTGGATGTTGGTGATGTGCGGGTGGAGCAGGAGGCGGGCCATCGCGGTGACGGCCCGGTTGTCGCGGTCCGTCGGGCCGGGGCGGGCGATACCGGCGAGGTAGACGGGCGCGTTGGTGTGGATGAAGGGGAGCGTCACGAACTCCGTGAGGCCGCCCGTCTCCTGTTGGAGGTTGGCAAGCGTGCGCAGGTGGCCCAGCCAGTGGCGGGGCTGGTCGACGTGGCCGTACATCATCGTGGAGGAGGAGCGCAGGCCCACCTCGTGGGCGGTCTTGATGACCTCCAGCCACGTCGCCGTCGGCAGCTTGCCCTTGGTGAGGACCCAGCGGACCTCGTCGTCCAGGATCTCGGCCGCGGTGCCGGGGATCGAGTCGAGCCCGGCCTCCTTCGCGGCGGTCAGCCAGTCCCGGATGGACATGCCGGTGCGGGTGGCCCCGTTGACGACCTCCATCGGCGAGAAGGCGTGGACGTGCATGCCGGGCACGCGTTCCTTCACGGCGCGGGCGATGTCGAAGTACGCCGTACCGGGCAGGTCCGGGTGGATGCCGCCCTGCATGCAGACCTCGACCGCGCCGACGTCCCATGCCTGTGCGGCCCGGTCGGCGACCTGGTCCAGGGACAGGGTGTACGCGTCGGCGTCGGTGCGCCGCTGGGCGAAGGCGCAGAAGCGGCAGCCGGTGTAGCAGACGTTGGTGAAGTTGATGTTCCGCGTGACGATGTACGTGACGTCGTCACCGACCACGTCACGGCGCAGTGTGTCCGCGATCCGGCAGAGCTCGTCGAGGGCGGGCCCGTCCGCGTGCAGCAGGGTGAGTGCCTGGTCGTCGGTGAGCTTCGTCGGGTCGGCGGCGGCCTGGCTCAGGGCGCCCTTCACATCGCTGTCGATGCGGGACGGGACCATGCCGGGCGCTGCCGCCTCGCGGAGTGCCTCCCAGTCCCCGTACACCTCGTCGAAGTCGTCGCGGCGGTCGCCGGTGCGGCCCTCGGTGTCGATGGTGCGGTGCAGATCGGTGCGGCCCGAGGCGTTGAAGCCCTCGTCGGGCTCCTGCCAGGGCAGGCCGGCGGGGATCGCGCCCTCCTTCGCGAGCCCGGTCTCCGGGTCGGCGAGGGCACGGACGTGCGGGAGGAGGCGGGGGTCGAGCCAGGGCTCGCCGCGCTGGATGAACTCCGGGTAGATGGTGAGGCGTTCGCGGAGCACGAAGCCGGAATCGGCCGTCCTCGCGGCGAGCTCGTCGATGTGCGGCCAGGGGCGCTCGGGGTTCACATGGTCCGGAGTGAGCGGCGAGACGCCGCCCCAGTCGTCGATCCCGGCGCCGACGATCAGCGCGTACTCCGCGTCGACCAGGTTCGGCGGGGCCTGGATGCGCGCGGACGGGCCGAGGATGTGGCGGGCGACCGCGATGGCGGCGGCCAGCTCCTCCAGCTCCGCGTCCGGCATGGCGCGCATCGCCGTGTCGGGCTTGGCCCGGAAGTTCTGGATGATGACTTCCTGGATACCGTGGTAGGCGCGGGCGGTCTTCCGCAGCTCGAAGAGGGAGTCGGCGCGCTCCTCGTACGACTCGCCGATGCCGATGAGGATTCCGGTGGTGAAGGGGACGTTGGAGCGGCCCGCGTCCTCCAGGACCCGCAGCCGCACGGCCGGTTCCTTGTCCGGGGAACCATGGTGCGGACCGCCGGGCTCGGACCACAGCCGGGTCGCGGTCGTCTCCAGCATCATGCCCATGGAGGGCGCCACCGGCTTGAGGCGCTGGAGATCGGTCCAGGTCATCACACCCGGGTTGAGGTGCGGCAGGAGGCCGGTCTCCTCGAGGACCCGGATCGCCATGGCCCGTACGTACGCGAGGGTGTCGTCGTACCCCTCGGCCTCCAGCCACTCCCGGGCCTCGGGCCAGCGGTCCTCCGGCCGGTCGCCGAGCGTGAAAAGCGCTTCCTTGCAGCCCATCGCCGCGCCCTTGCGGGCGATGTCGAGGACCTCGTCCGGAGACAGGAACATGCCGTGGCCGTCACGCCGGAGCTTGCCGGGCACGGTGACGAAGGTGCAGTAGTGGCACTTGTCGCGGCACAGACGGGTCAGCGGGATGAAGACCTTGCGGGAGTACGTGATCACACCGGGCCGGCCCGCCGCCTGAAGTCCCGCGTCCCGTACCCGGGCGGCGGAGGCGGCGAGATCCGTCAGATCGTCGCCGCGTGCCTGGAGCAGGACGGCGGCCTCGGCCACATCGAGGGCGACACCGTCTCTGGCACGCTTGAGGGCACGTCGCATGGAGTTGGTGGTGGGGTGTCCGCTCTGAGGATCGGTCATGAACCGAGCATACGAGCGAGTACTTGACCGGTCACAGCCCGGATCTCCCGCAGGTCACGCGCGTCCCTGGCGCCTCGGCCGCACAACGGTCCTCGACCCGTAGGCTCGGCCCGGTGATGGAAACGATCGTCTTCGACATCGGCGAGACACTCATCCGCGACGACCGGTACTGGGCGTCCTGGGCCAACTGGCTCGGCGTCCCGCCACACACACTGAGTGCGCTGGTCGGGGCCGCGGTCGTCCAGGGGCGGGACAGCGCCGAAGCGCTGACCATGCTGCGCCCCGACATGGACGTCACCGAGGCCTCGCTGGCCCGCACCGCCGCCGGACGCGGCGAGCACCTGGACGAGTCGGACCTCTACCCGGACGTCCGGCCGGCGCTGGCGGAACTGCGGGCGCTGGGCGTACGGGTGATCGTCGCGGGCAACGGGACGGCGCGGGCCGGGGAACTGCTGCGGAGGCTGGACCTGCCCGCGGATGTGGTCGTCACCTCGGACGAGTGGGGCGTCGCCAAACCGGACCCGGAGTTCTTCGCCCGTGTCCTGGAGGTCTCCGGCTCGGACCCGCAGTCGACGCTGTACGTGGGCGACCACCCGGCCGGCGATCTGTTCCCGGCCAAGTCCTCGGGGCTGCTGGCGGCGCACATCCGGCGGGGCGCGTGCGGGTACTGGTGGGCGGATCACCCGGATGTGGTGGAGACGGCGGACTTCCGTATCAGCACGCTGACGGAGCTGCCGGCGCTCCTGAGCAAGGCGGCGGACGTGCCGGAGCCGCCGCGACCGAGGCTGCTGCGGGCGCTGTAGCCGTACGGCCCCTGGCGCCCGCCGCGCCGGGTCCTCAGAGGTACGGCCGCTGGGCGGACTTGGCCTTCACGTACGCGTCCCGGGCCGCCCTGGTCTCCGGGGCGTCGGAGATCTCCGCCACCGGCACGTCCCACCAGGCCCCTGAGGACGGGGCGGGGACCATCGGGTCCGTCTCGATGTGGATCACCGTGCACCGGTCGGATGCCCTGGCCTCCGCGAGGGCGCCCCGGAGTTCGGCGACGGTGGCGACCCGCAGGACGTCCGCCCCCAGGCTCGCCGCGTTGGCCGCCAGGTCGACGGGCAGCCGGTCGCCCTCCAGCGCTCCGCTGTCCGCGTCGCGGTAGCGGTACCAGGTACCGAAGCGCGGTGCGCCCACTGTCTCGGAGAGCGCCCCGATCGACGCGAAGCCGTGGTTCTGGACCAGGACCACGGTGAGCTTGATCCCTTCGGAGACGGCCGTGAGCAGTTCCTGCGCCATCATCAGATAGGAGCCGTCGCCCACCATGACGAAGACCTCGCGCTCCGGGGCGGCGAGCTTCACGCCGAGGCCGCCGGCGATCTCGTAACCCATGCAGGAGTACCCGTATTCGACGTGGTACTGCTTCGGGTCGGCCGCCCGCCAGAGTCTGTGCAGGTCGCCCGGGAGCGATCCGGCCGCGCAGACCACCACACCGTCCTCGCCCGCCGCCTCGTTGACCGCTCCGACCACCTCGGACTGTGCGGGCTTCGGTGTGTGCCCCAGGTGGTGGGCGGCGTCCACCACCGCGTCCCAGTCACGCGCCAGTGCGGCTGTCCGCGCACGGTGCTCCGGGGGCACCTGCCAGCCCGCCAGCTCGGCGGTCAGCGCCTCCAGGGCGGTACGGGCGTCGGCGACCATCGCCAGTCCTGCGTGCTTGACGGCGTCCAGCCGGGCGACGTTGATGTTGAGGAACCGGACCCCGGGGTCGGCGAACTGCGTGTGCGAGGCGGTGGTGAAGTCGCTGTAGCGGGTACCGATGCCGATCACCAGGTCGGCCTCCCGGGCCAGCGCGTCGGCCGCCGTCGTGCCGGTGTGCCCGACGGCGCCGGCCGCGGACGGGTGGCCGTGCCGGAGCGCGCCCTTGCCGGCCTGGGTCTCGGCGACCGGGATTCCGGTGGCGCGGGCGAAGGCGTCCAGCGCCTCGGTGGCGCCCGCGTAGACGACACCGCCCCCGGCCACGACGAGGGGGCGGCGGGCGGCCCGGATCATCCGGACGGCATCGGCCAGCACCTGGGCCTGCGGGGCCGGCCGGTCGATGCGCCACACCCTGGGTGCCAGGAACTCCTCGGGCCAGTCATGGGCCTCCGCCTGCACGTCCTGGGGCAGCGCGAGCGTCACCGCACCGGTGTCCACCGGATCGGTGAGCGTGCGCACGGCCGCCAGCGCGGCACCGATCAGCTGCTCGGGGCGGCCGATCCGGTCGAAGTACCGGGAGACGGGCCGGAACACGTCGTTGACGGTCACATCCCCCGCCCACGGCGTCTCCAGCTGCTGGAGCACCGGTTCGGCGACGCGGGTGGCGAAGGTGTCCCCGGGCAGGAGCAGCACGGGGAGCCGGTTGATGGTGGCCCCGGCGGCGGCGGTGACCATGTTGGTGGCCCCGGGTCCGACCGAGGCGGTGCAGGCGAACGTCGAGAGGCGGTCGGACATCCGGGCGTACGCGGCCGCGGTGTGCACCATCGCCTGTTCGTTGCGGGCCTGGTAGTACGTCAGGTCGCGGTTCTCCCACAGCGCCTGTCCCAGCCCGGCGACGTTGCCGTGCCCGAAGATCCCGAAGCAGCCGGCGAAAAGGCGTCGGCTCACCCCGTCCCGTTCGGTGTGCTGGGCGACCAGGAATCGCACCAGTGCCTGGGCGACGGTGAGCCGGATCATGCTGCCCCTTCCGTGGACGGTGCTCCGGAGACGGCCCGAGCACCGTCCCAGGTTTCACGGACCCAGGCGTGCGCCGGGTCGTCGGTGATCCGCCAGGCGCGCTCGGCGTGCGGGCCCGCCATGACGTTGAGGTAGTACATCGGGTAGCCGGGCAGTGCGGCCGACGGGCCGTGCCGGCACCGGAGTCGCGTGTGCCGCATTCCGGTGTCCACGGACCAGGGGCCGTGCGCGGTGCTGCCCGCGGGCTGATGGCCGTCCATGGCGCCTCTTCTCACAGCAGCCCGACAGCGGTGTCCACCGCTGCGGCCACATCGTCGTCGGGCGGGTAGAGCAGGGACCGGCCGGCCACCAGGCCGCGCACGGTGGGGAGCCGGAGCGCCTTCTCCCAGGAGGCGTACGTCTCGTCGGGGGTACCCGGAGGGTCTCCTCCGAGCAGCAGCGCGGGAAGCGTCGAGGCCTCCATCACCGCCTCCATGTTGTCGACCACCGGAACCTTCAGCCAGGTGTAGGCGGAGGTGCGGCCGAGGCCCTGGGCGATGGCCAGCGCCCGGACCATGGCGTCGGGGCGCAGGTCGTTGACCGCTCGCCCGTCCGGACCGCGCCGGACCCAGAAGGGCTCGACCAGGGCCGTCAGCCTGCGGTCGGCCAGCGCGGAGACGGCGTCCGCACAGCCCGCCAGGGTGGAGGCGGTGGCGGCGTCGGCCGGATCGATGCGCAGGAGCATCTTCCCGGCGTTGAAGCCCATCGCCTCGATCGACGCGGCGTCGTAGGCGGTGAAGCGGTCGTCCATCTCGAACACGGTCTCGGGCACGCCACCGCGGTTCATCGAGCCGATGACGACCTTGTCCTCCAGGGCGCCGAGCAGCAGCAGGTCCTCCAGTACGTCGGGGGTGCCGAGCACACCGTCCACGCCCGGGCGTTCCAGGGCGGTCAGCAGGCGGTCGAGCAGTCCGGCGCGGTTCGCCATGGCGTCGGGGCGGCCGCGCACGGCGAGGGCGCCGCGGGCCGGATGGTCGGCGGCCACCAGCATCAGCCGGCCGGAGGGCTGGATCATCGGGCGCCGGCTGCGGCGCCGGGCCGCCTCCAGGATCGCCTCGGGCCGCCGGGCCCGGGTCTCCATCAGGGCCTGCAGCGCTCCGTCACGCATGCGGTGCCGCTTCGTGGGAGTGGGCGTGTTCCATCATGTCCTCCACCTGTGGGGTAGTCGGCATGTCGGGGGCGCAGAAGAGCCGTCCCGCGACGAAGGCGCCTGCGGCGTTGGCGAAGCGGAGGGTCCGCGTCAGTGGCCAGCCCGCGAGCAGGCCGTGGCACAGGGCGCCGCCGAAGGCGTCGCCCGCACCGAGGCCGTTGACGACGCGGACGGGGTGGGGGGCGACCACGATCCGCTCGGTGGCGGTGCGTGCCAGCACCCCCGCGGGCCCTTGCTTGACCACGGCCAGTTCGATGCCGGTGGCGAGCAGGGCGTCGGCCGCGGCGTCCGGGTCGCGTTCGCCGACGGCCGCCTCGCATTCGTCGAGGTTGCCGACGGCCACGGTGGCCCCCGCGAGGGCGGCCCGCAGTGCGGGTCCGGCGGCTTGCGGGGAGGGCCAGAGTCCGGGCCGGTAGTCGAGGTCGAGCACGGTGATCCCCGACCGGTCGCGGGCGGTCAGGGCGGCGAGGTGGGCGGCCGCGCTGGGTCCGGCGGACAGTCCGGTGCCGGTGACCCACAGGAGTCCGGCCGCGCGCACCTCGTCCAGATCCAGTTCCTCGGTACGGATCTGCAGGTCCGGGGTGCCGGGCGGACGGTAGAACCAGATGGGGAAGTCGTCGGGCGGGAAGACCTCGCAGAAGGTGACCGGGGTCGGGGGCCCCGCGACGGGGTGGACCCGGGCCGCGTCGACTCCGTAGCGGCGCAGCTCGGACCTGAGGTAGTCGCCGAACGGATCCTGTCCGGTGCGGCTGATCAGGGCGGTGCGGCGGCCGTGCCGGGCGGCGGCGACGGAGACGTTGGCGGCGCTGCCGCCCAGGTGCTTGCCGAAGGTCTCGACGTCGGCCAGGCCCACCCCCTGCTGGAGCGGGTAGAGGTCCACGCCGAGCCGCCCCATGACCAGTACCTCGGGCGCAGGCTCCGTGGCAGTCACGACGTCACCTTGCGCAGATGGGCCAGGGATGCCACGACGTCGGCCAACGGGCCCTCGCCGGGAGCTGGTTCGGCGTCGAGGACGGTGTCCTGTTCGAGTACGTACCACCCGGTGTAGCCGGCGGCGCCGAGCGCTGTGGTGATCGCGGAGATGTCCACGTCGCCGCGGCCGAGCGGCTGGTACAGGCCGGTCCGGACCGCGGCCGTGTAGGTGAGGTCCCCGGCCCGGACGCGGGCGGCGAGCGCCGCGTCGACGTCCTTGAGGTGCACGTGGGCGATGCGGTCGGCGGCCCGGCGTGCCAGGGCCACGGGGTCGTTGCCGCCGGCCAGCAGATGGCCGGTGTCCAGGCAGAGGGGGACGGAGCTGCCGGTGAGGACGCGTTCGACCTCGTCCGGGCCCTCGACCATCGTGCCGATGTGCGGGTGCAGGGTGGCGGTGATGCCTTCGGTGCGGGCGTGGGCGGCGATCCGGTCGAGGTTGCCCAGCAGGGCGTCCCATTCCCGTTCGGAGAGTTCGGGGCGGGTGTCGTAGCCGTCGGATCCGGTGGCGGCGGCCAGGACCAGGGTGCGGGCGGACCCGAACCCGGCCAGGGCGCGCCGGACTTCGGGCAGGGGGTCGCGGCCCGGGTCGTGCAGGACGACGGGAACGAAGCCGCCGACGGCGGCCAGGCCGTGTCCCGCGAGCAGGGCGGAGCGGGCCCCGGGGTCCTGCGGCAGGAAGCCGTCGGGGCCGAACTCGGTGGCGGCCAGACCTGCGGTGGCCATCTCGTCGAGCACCCGCTCCGGGTTCATCTGATGTCCCCAGCAGGGGACTTCGCACACTCCCCAGGAGATGGGGGCTCCGGCGACGCGGATCATCGGCCCGCCTCCTCTACTCGGACGGGTCGGCCGGTGCGGCACGAGCGGTCGGCGGCCTCGGCGACCAGCAGGGCGGCCAGCGCGTCGTCCCCGGTGCAGGGGCTGGGGCGGGTGCCTGCGGCGACCTCGGTGAAGGCGGTCAGCTCGGCGACGTACGCGTCGCGGAAGCGGCTGAGGAATCCGTCGTGCGAGACGGACCCCGGTTGGGGTCCGCCTGCGGTGAAGCGGAGGGGTGCGTGGGAGTCGAGGCCGGTGGCCAGCGTGCCGTGGGAGCCGGCCACCTCCATCCGTACGTCGTAGCCGGCGCCGTTGTAACGGGTGGCGGTGCAGGTGACCAGGGTGCCGTCGTCGAGGGTGAGGACGGTGACCGCGGTGTCGACGTCTCCGGCGGCGGTGAAGTAGGACTCGCCCCGGTTGGCGCCGGTGGCGCTGACCTCGACGACCTCACGGCCGGTGACCCAGCGCACGATGTCGAAGTCGTGGACGGCGCAGTCGCGGAAGATGCCGCCCGACGCGGGCAGGTATCCGGCCGGTGGCGGTGCAGGGTCCGCGGTGCAGGCCCGGATGGTGTGGAGCCAGCCCAGCTCACCCGCGGCGACGGCGTCGCGCAGGGCGCCGTAGCCGGGGTCGAAGCGGCGCTGGAAGCCGACCTGGAGCGGGACGCCGGTGCCGTCGAGCTCCGCCAGCAGGGCGCGGGTCTCGTCGAGGGTGCCGGCGATCGGCTTCTCGCAGAAGACCGGTACTCCGGCGGCGGCAGCGGCGCGTACGAGGTCCGCGTGGGCGGCGGTGGGGGCGGCGATCACGACGGCGTTCAGGCCGGAACCCAGCAGCCCGTCGAGGTCGGCGGCGTGCTCGGCACCGAGTTTGACGGCCAGTTCGTGTGCCTGGCGTTCAAATGAGTCGTGGAGGACGACCCGCGTCACGGCGGGCAGTCCGATCAGGGTCTCGGCGTGGAACGTGCCGATCCGGCCGGTACCGATGAGTCCGATGCGCATGCGCAAATGCCTCCGGTTCGAGGAGGAGTGGATGCTGTCCTGATTCGTCTCCCCCGATTTGTATCTCGGCACTCACAACGCGTCAAGCATTTGTTCTGACATATATACGTACAGAGCTGGCGCCGACGCGTGCGGCATACTGAGCGCCTGGTACCACGTTTCGAGGAGCCCCCATGGAATCGATCACCAGGCTGATAAGCATCGATCGAAGCAGTCCCGTACCGCTGTACTTCCAGGTCGCACAGCAGCTCCAACAGCTCATCGAGTCAGGGACGTTGGCGCCCGGCACCCGGCTGGAGAACGAGATCGCCCTGGCGGACAAGTTCGGCCTCTCCCGCCCGACGATGCGTCAGGCCATGCAGTACCTCGTCGACAAGGGGCTCCTCGCACGCAAGCGCGGGGTCGGCACCCAGGTCGTCAACAACCGGGTGCGCAGGCAGATCGAGCTGAGCAGCCTCTTCGAGGACCTGAAGCGGGACGGCCGCCTGCCCCGTACCGAGGTGCTGTCCATGGAGACCGTGCCCGCCGCGGGAACCGTCGCGGTCGCACTCGAACTCGAACCCGGGACACCCACCGTGGCGCTGCGCAGACTGCGTTACGCGAACGACGAACCCATAGCCGTCATGCAGAACCACCTGCCGGCCGATCTGCTGACGCTGACCGCGGACGACCTCACCCAGTACGGGCTCTACGAACTGCTCAAGCGGGCAGGCGTCTCCCTGCGCACCGCCCGTCAGACCGTCGGGGCACGCCGGGCCACGGCGGCGGAGGCCCGCCTGCTGGGTGAGGGCCGCGGCGGCACCCTGCTCACCATGGAACGTACGGTCCAGGGCGACGCGGGGCGCCCGGTGGAATTCGGGTCCCACCTTTACCGGGCATCCCGGTACTCCTTCGAGATGACGCTGACCGCGCACTGAACGGCCGGCGGGCAGCAGCCCGCTCCGAGGGTGCGGTGGCCGACCTGGTCGGGCGGATCCTGGACGGGCCGCTGCCATGACCCGTTGACCGGCCCCGGGCCGTTCGAGGCGGGGTGGGACGGGCGGCGGGAGGCGGGTGGCGGGAGGCGAGGGGAACCGGTCCCGGGTTGCCCACGTCTACCGGGCGTCGCTCTTCGACGCATCCACTGAGGGGGCCCACATGAACCGCACCGGAAGATCAGCAGGCACGCTGCTGTCGGCGGCCTTGCTGATGGCAGCAGCCGCGTGCACGGCCGATGGGGACAACGGGGGAAGCCCATCCGCTTCCTGCGCCAACCTGTTCACCTATGACGACCGCTCGTACCTGGACGCGCCACAAGTGGACTTCACGGTCGGGAAGAAGCTCGGCATCGCCACCCAGCCCCCCTGCAACGACACCGGTCAAAGCGACACGGACAACGAACCGGCCACGACGACTAACGCGTACGAGGTGGCCGGCCTTCCGTGGGAGGCGGCCGTCGCCGTGGGAGACACACCCGAGGAGGCGCTGCTCTTCGCCGCTCACACCGGTGCGGACATTCCCCCCGAGGTGAAGAAGTTCATCGACGACGCCAAGTGACGCAGTCGATGACGGGCTGATGCGGCCTGGCCATCGTGCGGAGCATCGTCCGCGCCCACGACGGAAGCCTCGGCCTCGTCCCGCGCCCCGCAGGCGGCCTCCTCGTCACGGTCCGGCTTCCCGCAATGGATCATTGACGGGAAGGTCCGCGCAGGCCAGGGTGACCACCCATGGGATCAATGGGCCGGGGCGGGGCTTCGCGGGCGTACGGGATGAGTGACCGACGGATATCCGGATGGGTCGGATCGGTGAGCGTGACGGCGGTGGCCCTGCTGACGGCCACGCTCCTGGGGAGGGCATGGAGCGCCTGCGACGCAGGCGTGAACAACTCGGCCAACGGCGGCTTTCTCCTCTGGGTCTTCATCCCCGTTCTCGCGATCGTCCTGCTGATCGTCTGGCTGGGGACGTCGGCCGTCCTGGGAAAGCGCCCTCTGGTCTGCGCCGTGGTCGGCGGGGCGCTCGTCCTCACCGTTTCCTGGTGCGCTCTCTCGCTCTTCTTGGGAGACGCCACCTACTACTGCCCCAGCGGTGTGCCGCCGTGGTGGCCGGACTTCGTCCCGGCTCCCGGGTTCTGAGATACGGCTACCGCGAGGGATGCGGCGGCTGCCTGAAGACCTCCAGGATCAGCGGCAGATCCGCCAGCCATTCCTGGAGACGGGCCCGCCTACGGGCGGCGATCATGCACGGATACACGGTGCCGTTGTGGAAGCGGACGGTGACGCTGAGGTGCTTGGTGCCCCAGGCCGCGTAATCGACCGCGCTGATCTGGGCCCAGGTGAACTGCACATCACCTGCCGGCGTTCCGAACTCGACGCCCACGGAGTCGATCAGGAGGTGCCTGTCCGAGGCGACCGCGATGAAGGCGATGTCGCTCTCCGCACCGGGCGTCGCAGGGTCCGCAGGGCCGAACGCGGGAGCATACCCGGGGCCGAACCCAGGGGCAGCCGCGGGAACGGCATCGGCCGGAGCCTGATGCCACTGCTCCGGAGCGGCATTGGACGGCGCGTAGGAAGGTGGCGGAGGAGAAACAGCCGTCGGGGGGTGCGCCGCACCGCCCGGCACGAACAGATCCAACAGCCCGTCAGGTGTGGGCCGTTGTCCGGGTTCCTTGGCCAGGCACGACGCGATGATCGGGCGCAGGCCCTCCGGCACCGCAGCCAGATCCGGCGTCTCGTGCACCGACCGGTACATCAGGCCCATCGGCGTCCCCGCCCCGAAAGCGCTGCCGCCCGCCGCGGCGACGAGCACCGCCCCGAGCGCGAACACGTCCGCCGCACCGTCGACTTGCAGCCCCTGCGCCTGCTCGGGTGCCAGGAACCCCGGCGTGCCGAAGGCCATACCCGTGGCCGTCAGCCGGGTCGACTCCAGGGCCCGCGCGATGCCGAAGTCCAGGACCCGTGGCCCGTCCGAGGCCATGATGATGTTCCCCGGCTTCAGGTCACGGTGCACCAGGCCGCAGCGATGGATCGCCGCCAGCGCCTCGGCGAGGGCCGCGCCCAGCAGCCGTAGCCGGGCCTCGCCCATCGGCCCCTCGGCCTCGATCAGCGCGGAGAGCGTGGGCCCGGGAACATACGCCGTGGCCAGCCACGGCGCCGCTGCCGCCGGGTCCGCGTCCACCACCTGCGCCGTATGGAAGCCTCCCACACTGCGTGCGGCGTCGACCTCGGCGCGGAACCGCTCCCGGAAGTGCGGGTCGGTCGCGAGCTCCGAGCGCGCCACCTTCACGGCCACCGCACGCCCGCCGCGCGAACGCGCCAGATAGACGACGCCCATTCCGCCGGCGCCCAACTGCCGCTCCACGGCATACCCGCCGATACTCTCCGGCAGGCCCGCACCGTCCGCCCCGTAACCCATGCGTTGTACGCCTCCCCGAGTGCTTCAGCGCATCAGTATGACGCAGGCGTGATGGGCCACAGCTGCCCCGCCTCTCTGATGGACCGGACAGGCCTCACCCCGGCCTCCACGGAGGCAGAACGGCTACGCGGCCGCGTCGGAGAAGTTCACCCGCACCGCGACCACTGCGCCAGACGCATCCAGGTCGGCCGACACGGGAAAGTACCCGTCACCCCAGCTCGTCATCGCGCACAGCAGCCGGGCGTCGCCGACCTCCACGGTTCCGGACTCGACCTCGGAGGCGCGAACCTGTCGCATGACCTGCCAGTGATGGGAATGGGGCCGGAAGTCCACCGCCATGCGGCGCCCGGTCTCCTCCTTCCAGTTCTGCAAGGCGAGAACCTTCTCCATCGCCTCCGCCACGGCCAGCCCGGTCCACCCGCGGACACCGTCCTCACCGGGTTCACCCAGTTCCGATGCTGCGAACGTCACGGCGGCCTCCTCTGCGGCAGCACCCCAGAACGCGACGTCGGCCAAGCCGTCCACAGGCTCGTCGTGCTGCCAGGCGTTCAGGGCATCGGCATCACCGAAGAGCACCCGGGCCCAGTCGACGCCGATGTCACCCAGCAGCACGGACGACTCCACTTCGGCCGCACTCATGCGAACCGCGATCTCGGACCAGCGCGGTCCGGCACCGTCTCCGAAGTCGGCCCGCGAAGCGAGAACCGGCAGATGAACATCGCTGGGCACCCCTCCCACCACAACGACAGGCACCCCGAACATCAGGAAACCTCCACCGCCTTCGACGGCAGTACGGCGCGCGCGTCGGGCATGCGATTCACGGTTCGGCAACGCCTCCAGGCGGGCGTCCAGACCAACGGCCAGACAGTGCTCGTCGAACATCCTCCCCAACTCCACCGCCCGGGAGGCCGGGATGTCGTGGAGCATGGAACCCGGCTGCCGGTCGAAGCTGCGGGCCGCTGCCGGGGCATCCGGCCCGACCACGGCGAAGTCGACCGCGTTGCGCACTTCGGTAGCCGTCGCCGGGTCGTCGACGCCCAGCAGGGCCGGATCGATCTCTGCCGGCGACCGCTCTCCGCTCCACAACCCCAGATGACCGCCGTCGACGACGACCAGCACCCCTGATGGGCAGCTGATCTCTCCGAGCCTGAAGATCTCTTCCATGGCGCGCGAGTCTACGGTCGCCCCTCAACCTGCCGGCCTGTGCACCAGGACGATCCCGGCACACGACGCCCGCTCCGGGACTCCGCTCGGGGCGCCTCTCCTGACTCCGCGCGGCAGCCCCGGGGCAACCCGGGGGTCCCGACGCTCTACGGAGCCGAGCCCCCCGTCCGGCACTCCGCCCACACCGTCTTCCCGACCACCCGCTCGGCCACGCCCCACTTCGCCGCCAGCGCCCCGACCAGGTGCAGGCCGTAGCCCACTTCCGCGCCGGCCTCCGGTTCGCACACCTCCGGCCGCCGCTCCCCTCGCGCGTCCGACACCTCGATACGGAGCCCGGCCGCGCCGAACGTCAGCCGCAACTCGAAGTCGCGCCCCGCTACGTACCCGTGCACCACCGCGTTCGCCGCCAGCTCGGCCACGATCACCGCCACGTCGTCGGACAGCTCGCTCCCGTACGGCACTCCCCACTCGTCCAGCTGATGCACGGCGAGTCGGCGCGCGAGCCGGGCGCCTCGGCGGGTGGCGGTGAAGCGTTGGACGAACTCGGCGCCCACAAGGGTGATTTCGGCGTTCATGTGACTCAGCGTGTCCGCGTACTCGTACGCTGACCAGCAGTGACACCACGACGCCGTGAAGCTGTACGGGACCTCCCTGCCGGCTGTACGGGCTTGTCGGGCCGTGACCGGACGGACAGAGGCGGTACGGGGCAGATGGCGAACGCGGAACGCGAAGAACGGCCGGAGCGGCCGGCCGAGTCGGACGGTACGGCGCACCTGTTCAGGGCGCTGGGCAAACAGATCAAGGTCCTGCGCGAACGCGCGGGCATGAGCCAGAGAGACCTGGGGCTGGCCGCGCACTGCGGGGAGGACCTGGTGTCGGCGGTGGAGCGGGGGGTGCGTACGCCTCAGCCGGACTTTCTTGAGCGTGTGGACCGAGTGGTCGGCGCGGGCGGGGTGCTGGTCGCGGCGGCGGATGAGGTGCGGGAGGCGTTGGCGCGGTCGCGGACCCGGCATCCGGACTGGTTCCGGGACTACGCGCGAACGGAGGCGGAGGCCGTTGCGCTGCACGAGTACAGCGCCCAGGTCGTTCCAGGCCTGCTCCAAACGGAGTCCTACGCGCGCGCCGTATTCACGCAGAGACGGCCGCTGCTGAACGAGGAGACCATCGAGAAACGCGTCGTTGATCGGCTTGCTAGGCAGCAAATTTTCGAGCGCTGGCCCCCACCGACCTTCAGCTACGTACTGGAGGAAACTGCCTTACGTCGCCCTATCGGAGGAAGGGCGGTGCACGCGGATCAGTTGGGCCAGCTCCTGCGCGTTGGGCGCCTGCGCACCGTGGAGATCCAGGTGATGCCGACAGACCGTGATGAACACCCGGCCATCGACGGCACGTTCACCTTGATCACTCCCAAAGGGCGACCACAGGCCGCCTACACAGAGCTGTACGGAAACCCGCGACTGATCACCGATCCGGAAGCAGTCCGAGTCTTCAGCGAGCGCTATGGGATCATCCGAGCGCAGGCTCTCACCCCGAGGGAGTCCCTGACGCTGATCGAGAAGATGCTGGGAGAGCGATGAACACCGAGCAACTGCACTGGTTCAAGAGCAGCTACAGCGGCGGCGAGGGCGGGACCTGCATCGAGGTCGCCCACGACTGGCGCAAGTCCAGCTACAGCACTGGCGAAGGCGGCAACTGCATCGAGGTAGCCGCCTCCCCCACCACCGTCCACATCCGCGACTCCAAGAACCTCCAGGCCCCCCACCTCGACGTGGCCCCCGCCGCCTGGTCCGCCTTCGTCGCGTACGCCTGCCGAGGCTGACCCGGATCGGATCGCGCGCCACCGGGTCGCGGAAATCCACGACCCGGTCCACCACGTCGTGGATTCCCGCGTCCCGGTGCGCCGCGACGTAAAGGCTTTTAAAGGCTCTTGGAAGAGAACTAAAAACCCACCCAACCCCCTTGCGGCCTCGTCACCCGCACGGGTGAGGTTCGCCAACTGGGCTGGATTTCGACCTGGTTGCCTGGCATATGCTCGCCGCACCAAACTTCAGACCTCTGACGGCCCCCGCCGGGACGACAATCCCGAGCGGGGGCCTGACCAACGCGGAAGTGACACCTTCCTGATGGCTACCTCGCAGGTTATCGCGCCCCCCTATGCCCCGCCCTCTGGCGTCGAGCATGTCAACGTCCGCCACACCGAACGCTTCACCGTCGTGGGCAACCACCTCAGCCAGCACCCCGAACTCTCGCTTGCCGCCCGTGGTCTCGCCCTGCACATCCAGTCGCTGCCGCCCGGCGCCAGGATCGGCATCAAGGTCCTCGCCGCCCGCCTGCCCGCCGACAGCGAGCACCGCATCGCCGGAGCCCTGCGGGAGCTGGAGCAGCACGGCTACCTGAAGCGCACCCGGGAACGTTCACCAGAGGGCCGGGTCTACACGCGCACGGTGTCGTACAACCACCCGGAGCCCGCCGCCCTCGACAAGGCGCAGACGCAGGCCCGCCCCCGGATGACCAAGGCCCCCAAGCCCCGCCCGGCCCCGCAGCCAGCACCCCCCGTACCGCTGCCGCTCCCGCCGCCCGCGGAACCCGCCCCGCTCCCCCTCGTCCCCGCCCCCACCGCCAAGAAGCCCCCGCGCCCCCCGCTCCCGCAGCCGCTCAACCCCACGCCGAAGCTCCTCCAGGCTGCCGCGCTCCTCCTCGTCGGGTTGCAGAACCAGGACCCCGAACTCCGCCTGAAAGAGGAGCAGATCGACTTCCTCGCTCCCGGTGTGGCCGCCTGGTTCGAGCGGGATGCCTCGCCCGACACCGTACGCAAGGCGCTGACCGAGGATCTGCCCCGGCCCGTGCGGTTCCCGGCGCAGTTGCTGAGGCACCGGCTCACCGTTTCCCTGCCGTCCGGGCGCTCCCTCCCTGCCGCCTATCGTCCGGTGCCCATGCAGAACTGCGATGGCTGCGACCGGGCGTTCAGAGCGTCGGCTCCGGGACGTTGTGACGACTGTGCGGGCGAAGTGGACCACAGCTAGGCCTGTACTTGCGCAGAGGCTGCGGGCCCCGGCGCATCCGCGCCCGGTCGGCGATGACGAAACGCCCTGCGCCACAGGCATCACCGTCATCAGAGGCAGGTGCACGCCCCGGTACCGGGCGCGGGCAGACTACGCACGTGCAGATTCCCGCCGAAGCCGTAACCACCGCTGTGTTGCTGGAGGTCGTGAGGATCTCCGGACTCCCGACAGAGCGTGGCGCCCCGTATCCGGGCAGGGCGGGCGCCCACTTGACCGGGAGCGAGGCAGCCGGCGTCCTTGCCTTGATCGAGAGCCTGCCCGGCAGCGAGCAGCACCGCTGCGGCTTTTCGCCGGGCTGGAGTGTCCGGGCGTACGCGGACACTCTCGACCTAACGCTGTTCGAGGCGGCGTTCTGCTTCAACTGCCATGAAGTCCGCATGCATGGACCCGCCGTGCCACCCGCACTGGCCACGCAGTTCTTCGACGCGGGCGCCCCGCAGGCGCACGCCCTCCTGGCCCTCTTCCGCGAGGCAGCCCCGTAACCGGTCGGTCCCGGTCACCACAGCTGAAACGGTGACCTGCGAAGTGCGGGGCCGGGACGTGTTGCAGAAGTGGATCAAGGTCGTGCGGTGATGTTCCATGGGGACCGGTCGGGCCAGTCGGTCAGATGACGTTGAAGCCTCGGGCGGCGTCATAGATGTCGGCGTCCACGACGTAGATGACTCGTGTGGTCACGATGAAATGGACCATGGCTCCGTCCAGCCAGCTGCCACGCGTGAGGTCGTCGTTCGTGAAGGCGAGGTGGGTGTCGGGGCCGTAGGGATCATCGGCGACCCGATCCACGAGGCGTTTCAGGGTCCGGCGATCATCGGGCGGGAGGTAGTCGCGGAGCCGGGCCGCTCGCTCGGTGAACTCAACACGGCGCTTCATGATGGCCGGAGTGTAGGTCGACGTGCACGATGCGGTCATCGGATTTTCGAGGAAGAGTTGGTGAGGGAGGCACCGACCACCGGGAACCGGGTGCTCGGGGCCCCACGTCCCCCAGTACATGCTGATCGTCCTGGGGATACTCTTCGCCGTCGCGCCCGCCGTCGTCTGGATGACGATCGCCCGCACTCGCCCCGTCGGCTTCGCGATTGGCGGCATGCTGCTCGCCGGAGCCAGTCTGCTGATCAGTGTCCAGCAGGGCTGGATCGACGCCCCCAGACCCGACGCCCATCTCGTGTTCACGGCTCTCGCGCCCCTGCTCATCGCCTGCGGCGCGAGACTGGAAGGACGGCACGAGAGCTCTCCTCCCCCGCAATGGACCTCCCGCCGCAACGGAGCGATCGGCTTCCTGGGGGTGCAGTTCGCCCTCACTCTCGTGGTCGGCCTCCTGTACGCGCTGATGATCAGCGAAGGCTCGGACGCCCCGCCGTCCAAGGCCCTCCCCTCATTGCCGCCAGGCATCAGCATGGTTGACGAAGGCACCAGCTGCGGTTCCGGCGGCTGCTGGCGCGTCGCGACGGTCAGTGGCGAGGACGGCATGTCCCGCCCGGAGATCATCCGCGAACTGGGCCTCCAGCAGGAGAGCTGCCGCTCCAGCGGCTGGCTGCTCGACTGGCGTGACGTGTGCGTCGGAGCCAGGGACAATGGCAGGAACGTCACCGTCTACGCCAGCTGGGGATACTGAGAGATCGTTTACTGGCCGGCCACTGCGGTTGAATGGGCCGGGTGAATGAGAGCGCTGCGCTACGACTTCGTCAGGCCGTCCATCGTCTTCAGGAGGCCACCCGCGAACGTGTCGCCACAGGGCGCGGCCCAGAGGAGGCCGATGACGTTGTCGGCACGTTCTCCACAGATGGTGCGCTCGGCTTCGATCCGCTGCCCCTTCTTCAGGCTCTGCATGACGCCGGGTCGCGCGCTGTGGTCATAGGTCAGGTCGCCGGCATCATGCACGGCTCGACAGAGCTGACGGGTGACCTCGACCTGCTGTGGGACGGCTCGCCCGAACAGGGGCGCGCCCTGCATGATGCCCTGGCCGCCACAGGCTGCACGGCCCTGCCCGAGCTGGACCGGCCGCAGGTGACATACCAGGTGACCGGCGTCAGCGGCGATCTGTGCACGCCCGCTCTCCCCTGGGGTGACATGGACGTCATGCCCTGCCTCGCCCGGGCCGTGAGCACCCGTGACCCGGCGGGATTCGATATCAGGTACGTCGACTTGGATGATCTGATCCGTATGAGGCGCTCTCTCAGCCGACCGAAGGATCTCCGTCGCGCGGACGAACTTGAGGCCTTCCGCCCCTGAGGAGCGCACTGGCAGTGGCGGTTGGCCGCCTTCGCCTGCGGGGTCGGGGTGGGAGTCTGGGCGGCCCTGCTCTTCGCCGTCTGAGTCACCCGGGCCCGAATGGGCATCAACAGGCCACAGGAGTTCTCATGTCACTCGTCCTGCCCGACTTCTCCTCATCCGTGATCGTCCGCTCGGCCGACGCCGAAGTGGTCGGTGGCGCACCCACCACGATCCGCCTGCTGGCCGACAGCAGCGAGACCGGCGGGGCGCTGTCCACCCAGCGGGTCACCCTCGCGGGCGGCGCCGACGGTGCGCGTCCGCACCGTCACGACAACTCCGCCGAGATGTTCTACATGCTGGACGGCGCCGCCCAGTTCCTCTCCGGTGACGAGGTCGTCACCGCGGAGCCCGGCGATCTGGTCGTCGTCCCTCCAGGCCTTCCGCACGCCTTCGCCGCGGCTCCCGGGTGCGACGCAGACATCCTCATCGTCATCACTCCGGGCGTCGAACGCTTCGAGTACTTCCGCCACTTGAAGCGCATCGCCCTGGGTGAGGTCACTCCGGAGAGCCTGCTGGAGGTGCAGGAGGTGTACGACACCTACTTCCTCGGGAGCGAGGCGTGGGACGGGGCGAGGGCCGGACGTCAGCGGTAGGCGGCGAGGAAGGCGCGGACGCCCGCGGTGGCGTAGTGGTCGAGTTCCGCCTCGGTGTGCCGGGGGCCGCCGTGGAACATGGCCTTGTTCACCGGGACCCACAACAGCAGGCCCGAGAAGTGGTGGGCGGCCAGGAGCGGTTCGTCGATCCGGAGCAGTCCGTCGTCGGCGAGCCGCTCGAAGGTGGCCGCCAGGGTGGCCAGGACCCGCTCGAATCCCTGCTCGTACCAAGCCGCGCCCAGCTCGGGGAAGGCGTCGGCGTTGGCGATGACCAGGCGGCGCAGCTGAAGCACCTGGGGCTGTGTGAGCGCGACGAGGAACTGGCCGGCGAGCCGGGCCAGGTTCTCGTCCAGGGTGTCGGCGTCGGACGGGATGTCGGCCACCAGGTCGACCATGCCGTCGATGCGGTCGGTCGTGGCCAGCACGATCTCGGCGAACAGCTTCTCCTTGTCGGAGAAGTGCTTGTAGACCGTCTGCTTGGACACCGCCGCCAGTTTCGCGATGTCGTCCATGCTGGTGCCGGAGTAGCCCTTCTCCATGAACGCGCTGGTCCCGGCCTCCATGATGGCCTGCCGCTTGCGCTCCGACCGGCCCTGCTCGGCTGCTTCCACGCCGCCTCCTCAAGCTGACAGTACTGGACAGTCCAGTTCTCTTATGGGTACTGTACCGTCCAGTTCCAGTCGGTACTACACCGTCTAGTTCCCGTCAGGGGCATGGGCGACCGAGGAGGATCTCCATGACCAGAACCATCAGCACCCCGGTCACCACCGGTGCCGCGAGCCCCGCCATCCGTCCGGCGACCCGGGCCCTGCTGGCCGGCGGTATCGTCGCGGGCCCGCTGTTCCTCGTGGCGAGCCTGATCCAGGCCCTGACCCGCGAGGGCTTCGACTTCACCCGCAACGCCTTCAGCCAGCTCAGCCTCGGCGACCTGGGCTGGATCCAGGTGACCGTCTTCCTGCTCACCGGGCTGCTGGCCATCGCCGGTGCGATCGGGATGCGCCGCACACTGCGTGATGCGCCCGGCGGGGTCTGGGCCCCGCGCCTGGTCGGCGTCTTCGGTGCCTCGTTCCTTCTCGCCGGGGTGTTCACCGCCGACCCCGGCGCCGGATTCCCCGCTGGAACCCCGGAGGAGGCCACCGGCTCGGTCAGCGCGCACGGAGCCGTCCACCTGGGCGGCGCCACCGTGGGCTTCCTCGCGCTGTGCGCCGCTTTCCTCGTGCTGGCCCGGTACTTCGCCGCCCGGGGAGAACGCGGATGGGCCATCGCCTCCCGCCTCGTACCGGTGGGCGTCCTGGCCGGCTCCGCGGCCTCGTCCGCCAGCGTCCTGGCTTTCACCCTCGGAGCGGCACTCGGCCTCCTGTGGCTCACCGCGGTGACGGCCCGGCTGGCCACGACGGCCCCTGCGGCGCAGCACTGACCGTCCGGAAGTCCACCACCACCAGAACGCGGAAGAACGGAAAACGAACGACATGACCGAACCGGTAAAGGGCCCCGCGAGCTACTTCCCCTCGATCGAGAAGAAGTACGGCCGCCCGATCACGGAGTGGAAGGAGCTCATCCGCTCCTCGCCCCTGACCAAGCACATGGAGCTCGTCTCCTGGCTCAAGACGGAGCACGGCATGGGCCACGGCCACGCCAACGCACTCGTCGTCCACACCCTCGCCGAGGACAACGCCGGATAGCCGTCCCGCCTCGCGGGTGGGCGTCCGGCGCCACGCGTGCGCGCTGCAGCCGCATTTGATCCCGGTTCCCTCGGCAGTGGTCGCCGCCGCGAAGTGGGAACATCCGTCCGTGACTTCTGACGCGACAGGGGAAGCCGCCGGTCCGGCCGAGCGCCGGCTGGTCGGTGTGGCACTCAACCCGGCCGCACCCGTCGACGTCCTGCTGCGGGGTGCTCGCGAGCGAGTCCGCTGCCGTACGAATGGCGCTGTGCCGGGACCGGGTGCTCCTCGACCCTGTGGTGAACGCGGTCGAGGCCCACCCGGACCCGTACACACGCAGCCTCTCCGCCGCCGTAGGTCCCGTCCGGCGACGAGGTCCATGCGGCACCGCGTCAGCGAGCGACGGCCTTCGTCGCCTTGCTGACGGCCGCGCCACTCGTGTGTCCGGTGCGGCGGGCGGTCACCTTCACGGTGATCTTCTTGCCCCGCACGGCCGTCTTCAGGAGCAGTGAGGTCTTCGTCGCCCCCTTGATCGCCTTGCCGTTCGCGTACCACTGGTAGGTGTACGACGTCGGGGCGGGCGACCAGGTGCCGTGCGCGGCCTTGAGCGTGCGGCCCACCTTGGCGGTGCCCGATACGGTGGGCGCCTTGCTCGCCTTCGGGGCGCTGCCCGCTGCCACCTTCACGGCGGTGGTCGTCGCCGTGCCGCTGGTGTGTCCCGTGCGACGGGCCGTGACCGTGACGGACAGCTTCTTGCCCAGCAGGGAGGACGCCGGCGTGTACGTGGACGCGGTCGCTCCCTTGACGGCCTTGCCGTCCGCCTTCCACTGGTACGCGTACGACGTGGGGGCAGGGGTCCACGTGCCGTGTGCCGCGGTCAGCTTGGTTCCCACCCTCACCGTGCCGGTGACCTTCGGTGCCGTCGTGACCTTCGGCGCCGCGCCCACGGTCACGGTGAGCGAGGCCGAGCCCCGCACCGTGTCAGGGATGCCGGACTTGCGGGCCGTGACGTTGACGGACAGCTTCCTGCCCAGCAGGGAGGCCGTCGGTGTGTACGTGGACGCGGTGGCCCCGGAGACCGCCTTGCCGTCGGCGTACCACTGGTAGGCGTAGGACGTCGGCGCACCCGACCAGGTGCCGGTGGAGGCGGTGAGCTTGGCACCGACCCTGGGGGTACCGCTGATGACCGGCGGAGTGCCGCTGACGAGGGGCGCCGGTGTGACGGTGAACGAGTCTCGTCCGTACTGCCACCCGTTGTGCGTGATGACGGAGGCGGACCAGGTGCCGGCTGCCGCCCCGGTCAGGTCGAGGACGGCCGTGAGTGTCCTGCGGTCGGCGGACACGGCCTTGGTGGTCGACTCGATGTTCTTGCCGTCCAGGGTGATCCGTACCCGGTCGGTCTCGTGGAGGGCGGTGCCGGTGAGCTGAACGGTGGCTTTGGTGCCGGATGCGCCGGTGGTCGGGGTCAGCGCACCGACGGTCACGGCCTCCGTCCCGCACAGGCCCGACTTGCAGACGAGTTCGGTCGTGAAGTCCGTCCGCGCGGCTGTCTCCGGCAGGGACAGGACCAGCGTGCTCGGGGCGGGGGTCCTGGCACCTGTCCCGGTGAGCACCGTGCACTCGTAGCTGTCGGAGGAGAAACGCGTGCAGCCGTTGGCGCGGTTCGGGTCGTAGAGCGCGGGCACGGCGGTGGCGGTTCCTCCGGCGGTGTCGCCGATGTTCATCGCGAACCTGTCCAGGCCGGCGGTGGGCAGCACCGCGCACACCGTGGCGTGCTGCTCGTCGAGGACTCCGGTGAACGGGCCATAGCCATAACTGACGTTGGGGACCTTCGCGCACTCAGGAGCCGGGCCGGCCGCGGTCGCGATGCGTACCGCGTCGAAGCGGTACGAGGGGGCTGTCTTGTGCGCCGGGCGGACCGTGACGAGCACCTGGTAGTGGGTGGAGCCGGTGACCGCGCACGCCACGGCGCTGTTGCAGATCGCCTTGCCGGAGGCGTCGTACACCACGAGGTATGCGGTCCCGAGGGCGTCGCGGACGTTCAGGTGCACGGTGTCGCGGGCATCGGCGGTCGTGACCTGCCGGCACTGGAGGGTGCCCGGGACGCCCAACTGCCCGCCCGCGGACGCGCCGCCCGGCCCGGTGACCGGGTTGGCCGTGCAGCCCTTCGCGGAGGCGGAGGCGGTGACGTCGCGGCGGGCCAGGGTGTAGGAGCCGGGCGTGTCACCGCCGGAGAACAACACGGTGTAGGCGACGCCCGGGGCGAGCGCGCAGGTGGTCCAGGCGGAGTACGGGGAATACACCACGCAGACCTGGACACCCTTCGGGTCGAGCACGGTGACATGAGCCGCGGAAGTGGTGCCGGGCTCGGGCTGGAACTGCAGGTTCTCCCACGCGCTGTGGTCGTCGGCCGGAATGGTCAGGCACTGCGAGAACACGCCGTCCCCGGTGGTGATCCGGGCCGTGGGGCTCGTGGCGGTGAAGTCGCCCGACGGAACCGCCTGGCAGCCGGTGGTCACGTCCGTGCGGTGCAGCGCGAGGGTGTACGCACCGGTCGGCGGTTCTTCGGTGGTGGTGGAGACCAGCGCCCTGAACGGTGCCTTGCCGGACAGCACACACGTGCCGGTCGGGAGGGTGTTCCAGTCGCACAGCTGGGTGCCGTCGGCGTCGATCACGATGACGTCCGTCTCCGGGCCGCCGGCGTTGAGCGGTTCCAGGATCGCCATGGCGGCGTCGGCCGGCAGCGACAGGGAGAGACAGTCGATCTCGCCCACCTCGGTGAACGCGGCTGTGTACCGGCCGGGTTCCACCGGCACACAGCCGGCCGTGGCGGTCCGGTCGAAGATGAGCGTCGCGTCGTCGGTGAGGACGAGGTAGTCACCGGCGGCAGGCAGCTTGCATCCCGGCCCGGCGCCGCACACGGGCCGGCCCGCCCGGTCGTACACCGGGAGCGCGGTGCGGGCGACGGAGCCGACCGCGTACGCGTCGTAGCGGCCGGCCGCCGGTGCGGTGAAGGTCTTACAGCCGGTGGCGGGCTCGGTCGTGGTGGCTGCGGAGTCGTAGGTGTTGAGCTCGACGTGCGCGCAGCCGACCGGGTCGGAGAGCCTGCGTATCTTCAACTCGTACGCGACGGGGAAGCCGTGCTCCGCGTACGGGACCTGCGACAGCACCCGGTACGGGCCGTCGCCCGGCAGCACGCAGCCCTCGCTGTCGTCCTCGTTGAAGCGCGGGCAGATGTGCGCGCCGGTCTCGTCGGTGATCCAGGAAAGACCCGTGCCGTACCCGGTCGTGGTGATCTCGTTGCTGATGCGTTCACCGGCCCGGCCGGTGAACGGCTGGCACTGGACGGCCGTGGGGCCGGTGGCGGAGCCGGTGACCGGTGCGGTGTCCCACGCGGTGCCGGTCTCCGGAGCGCACCCTTCGAGGGTTCCCAGGGGAATGATCGCCACGGTCGGCGCGCCGGGGTCGACCCCGTTGTTCTCCAGGGTGAGCGTGTAGACGCCCGCCCGGGGAAGTTCGCACCAGCCGGCACCCCACTCGTGGTCGTAACACTCGACCTGAGTCTCACCGTCGTAGACCGTGAGGTAGGTGCTGCTGGTCGTGCCGTCGACGAGGAGGAGGCGGTGCAGCCCCGCGCTCTCCGCCGTGAAGGTGAGGCAGACCGTGGTGTTCCCTGGCAGGGCCAACGTCCCCGCCTTCGAGGCCGCTTCCCCGAATCGGGACAGCGGGAGCTCGGCACAGTCCTCCGCCGACGACGCGGCCGCCGGCGCGTGCGCGGCCGCGGTGACCGGACCGTGCGCGGCCGCCGCGGGTGAGACCGCGCCTGCGGCGTACGCCCGGGCGTTGGCCGCCGGAAGTATCAACGACAGCAGAACCGTCAACGCGAGCAGAAGGGCCGTACACGCGGCCCTTCTCATGGGCGCGTACGAGTGATGAGACATTCCGTTCCCCCCGGACCGGGCCATGGCCGGAGCGCGCCGGGATGTCGCCCGCGAGGTGCGTGGGCGGCCGACAACGGGGACACCAGCGATGTGTGCGAGATGTAAAGAGTGAACGAGATGATCGCACACTTGACGCACACTTGATCGCACCCGGATTCCGGCCCGGTCCTCGTGAAACTCCTAGAGGTACTCGGCGTACGCGTCCAGCGTCCGCAGGACCTCCGGTTCGGCAGCCGGGGGAAGTTGGAGGACGACCTCCTCGATGCCCAGGTCCGCGTAGTACGCCAGCTTGCCCGGGCTCGGCAGGACCGCGTACGGGATCACCTGGAGGTCCTTCGGGTCGCGGCCCGCCGACTCCCACGCCGTACGGAGCACCGGCACCGACTCCGTCAGGCCCCGGCCGCCGATCGGCATCCAGCCGTCCGCGTACTCCGCGATGTGCGCGAACAGCTTCGGGCCCGCCGCGCCGCCGATCAGGGTGCGCGGGCCGACCACCGGGCCGCGGGGCTTCTGGACCGGCTTCGGGTAGGCGTAGCTGGCCCGGACCGAGCCGAACTCGCCCTCGTACGCAATCGGTTCCTCGGACCAGAGGGCGCGCATCAATGCCATGCGGTCGCGCCCGAGCTCTCGGCGGGTGCGCCATTCCACGCCGTGGTCCGCAGCCTCCTCCACGTTCCAGCCGAAGCCGAGGCCCAGCGTGAAACGGCCGCCGGAGAGGTGGTCGAGCGTGGCGATCTGCTTGGCCAGGTCGATCGGGTCGTGCTGGGCGATCAGCGTGATGCCGGTGCCGAGCGTCAGCCGTTCGGTCACCGCGGCCGCCTGTCCCAGGGCGACGAACGGGTCCAGGGTGCGGCCGTACTCGGGCGGCAGGTCGCCGCCCGCCGGGTAAAGAGTTTCCCTGCTCACCGGGATGTGCGTGTGCTCCGGGAGATAGAGCCCGGCAAATCCCCGCTGCTCAAGCTGGTGCGCCAGCCGCACCGGGGTGATCGTTTCGTCGGTGAGGAAGATCGTTGTGGCGATCCGCATACGAGGACACCTCCGTCGTTGTCTGGTGGCGGCTCAAACGTATGCCGTACGGTGCGCAAAGCCGAGCTTTCGGCGACTTCGGGGGAGGTCAACCACCATGGTTCGTACACGTACGCGCACCGTTCTCACCGCGCTGTTCCTGACGGGCGTACTCGTCGGCGGCGCACCCGCTGCGGCATCGGCCGCCGCGCCCGCCTCCGCACCCACCGTGTCCCGTACCGCGTCGGGCCAGGGCGCGGGACACCTGCACGGGGCGGCACCCGCCCACGCCGGTGTGCGGGAGGCCGCGCACACGTACAAGAGCAAAAGTAAGAGCAAGAGCAAGAAGCGGCGGAAGCACGGCTCGGGCGGGTTCGGCGGCGGTCTGATCGTGGGGATCGTGCTCGCCGTGATCGCCGTCGGCATCATCGCGTTCGTGCTCGTCTCGCGCTCACGGCGCACCTCCTAGTCTCCGCGCCGGGTCCGGGGTCGTGATCGGCTTCGCGGGTTTCGCGGGTTCCGCAGGTTTCGCGACGGTGGCCGGCTCCAGCCCGCTCCCTTCAACTCCATCTGGTTTCAGGCAAATTCGCCCGGCTCGCCCGTAGTTCACGCGGCGTTCACGGGGCACCTTCACGGTGTCGGATACGCAGACCTCGTCTCGGCCCACGATGCCCCGGGAGCCCCCGCATGCGCAACGCATCCCGCGCACCGCCCGATCGCCAGGCGCGGCCTTCTCGTCGGAACGGCCGCCACCGCCCTCACGTTGGGCACCGTGAGCTTCGCCGACGCCGCAGACTCCCCGGAAGGGGCGACCAGGACCCGCACCTTGCGCGGCGTCCCGCCCACCGGGTCGCCCGACTACGTCTACGTTCACGTCCACTCTCCCGGAGTCGGACACGGGGACGGTGCAGTGGCGTACGACGCCTGCCTACGCCGCCTATGTGCGCGCCGAGGTCCGCCACCCGGCCTCGGTGCCGGGCCTGCCCGGAGCACTTGCGGCGCTCACCAATCCGGTGTTCCTGGAGGGCTGACTCCCGACCGTCCCGGTCCGGGTGGATTACGGCGCTCAGCCTCCTTCGGCTTCCCGGCGCAGGGTGGCGGCGATACGGGCGAGCGCGGGCCCGAGGTGGCGCCGCTGCGCAGTGCTGAGCGGATCGAACACGAGCCGCTTCACCTGCGCGACGTGTTCCGGTGCGCTCTCGACGAGTTTCTGCCGGCCGGCGTCGGTCAGGGTGGCGAGGGTGTACCGGCCGTCGCCCGGGTCGGGCCGGCGGGCGACCCAGTCGCGGGTTTCGAAGCGGTCCATCACCTTCGACAGGCGGGGCTGGGTGCTGTCGCAGACCCGGGCCAGGTCACTGAGTCGCATCGTGGCCTCGTCGGCCATGGACAGCTGAGCCAGCACCCCGTACTCGAAGTTGGAGATGCCCGCATCTCGCTGCAGCTGGCGGTCGAGGGCGGCCGGGAGGGCGATGACGACCGTGAGCAGCGCCTGCCACAGGTCCTGCTGTTCGTCGTCGAGCCAAGGTGACTGGGTGTCCATGGGCCCCATCCTACTTGCCCAGGCAACTTGCATCACTTGCCTGGGCAAGTCTTCATGCGCTAGCTTTCAACTTGCCTCGGCAAGTGAAAGTGCTTGCCTGGGCAAGTGAAGGAGCTGATTTCGATCACCACCACGAGCAGCATGGACTCCCCGAACGGCCCGACTTCCCCCTTCCCGTCACGCATACCGGCCGCGGCATACGACGACCTCCTTGCCCGGGTCCTGCCACAGGCACGCGAGCAGCAGATGTGGAACCCCTCCGACGGGCCCACGCCCAGCCTCTTCGTCAGCCACGGCGCCCCGTTCACCCTCGATGATCCGCAGTGGCTCGGCGACTTCTACGGCTGGGCCCGGTCGATGCCCAAACCCCGGGCCGTCGTGGTCGTCTCGGCCCATTGGGAGCGGGCGCCGGTCGCAATATCCGGAGCCGCGGCCGGCACCCCGCTGCACTACGATTTCAGCGGCTTCCATCCCCGCTACAAGACCCTTCCCTACGCGACCCCGGACGCCACCGACCTGGCTCGGCGGCTCACGGGCCTGCTGGGCCGGACGCCGGTGCACGAGTTCGCCGACCGCGGTCTCGACCACGGCGCCTTCATCCCGCTCATGGCCATGTACCCCGCGGCGGACGTCCCGGTCGTGCAGCTGTCGATGCCCAGCCTCGACCCCGGCGCTCTGCTCGAACTCGGGGCACGCCTGCGGCCGCTGCGTGACGAAGGCATCCTCGTTCTCGGCTCGGGATTCATGACCCACAGCTTCGCCGTCTTCCGCCGGCCGGAGCTCGCCGCCGAGACCACGGCCTTCGACGAATGGGCCGTCGACGCCCTCGCCCGGGGCGACGTCGACGCCCTCACCGACTACCGCAGCAAGGCACCCGGCGCCGAAGTCGCCCATCCGACGGCCGACCACTTCGTCCCGCTGCTGCTCGCCGTCGGCGCCGCCGATGACCCCGCCGGCGCCGTGAGCGCCATCGACCGCATGGTCATGGGCAACTCGACCCGGTCGATGCAGCTGACCTGAGCGCCTCGATGCGCTCCACCTACCCGTGCGATCGCCTTGCCCCTTGGCGACGACATCAGTACACCCCGGAGGAAAGTGCCATGAAGGCAGTACGTTTCCACGAGTTCGGCAGCAGCAAGGTCCTGCGCTACGAGGACATCGAGCGTCCGGTCCCCGGCGCCGGGCAGGTGCTGGTGCGGGTGGCGGCCACATCGTTCAACCCGGTCGACGACCACATCCGCGCCGGTGTCATGGCCGAGATGCTCCCGATCACCCTCCCGTACGTGCCGGGCATCGACCTGGCGGGCACCGTCGCTGACCTCGGCGCCGGCGTGACCGGCCTGGAGGTCGGCGACCGGGTCGTGGCGATGCTTCCCCTCGACTCCGCCGGCGGCGCCGCCGAGTACGTGCTCGCCCCGGCCGAGTCCCTGGCCCCGGCGCCCCGGACGATCGAGCTGGCCGATGCCGCGGCGCTGCCGCTGACCGGCCTGGCGGCCTGGCAGACGACGTTCGAGCTCGCCGAGCTCAAGCCCGGTCAGACCGTCCTGATCAATGGGGCGGGGGGCGCGGTGGGCAGCCTCGTGGTGCAGCTCGCCGTCGACGCGGGAGCGCACGTGACCGCGGTGGACGCGCCGCAGCACGCCGACCGCCTTCGGGGCTACGGCGTCGACCGGGTCGTCGAGCCCCTCGACCTCGCCGCGGGCCCTGCCGCCGTGGGCGGTCCGTTCCAGGCCGTGGTGAACCATGTGCGCGTTTCCCCGGAGGAGCTCGCGCAGCTGACGGGCTACGTCGCCGACGGCGGGGTCGCGGCCAGCACCGCCGGCCTGGTTCCCGAGGATCCCGCCCGGGGGGTGCGCAGTGCGAGCCTGTGGGTTCGCAGCGACGGTGCCCAGTTGAGCCGGCTGGTCACCAAGGTGGATGCGGGCAAGCTCCGGATCCACGTCGCCGCCCGCCGTCCGGTGGCCGAGCTGGCCGCCGTGCATGAGGACGCCGGCGCCGGACGGCTGCTCGGCAAGACGGTCGTGCTCGCTCCCTGATCACGCCCGACCGGGCCGCCCGCCGTCGGCTCTCCCGCCGGTGGGCGGCCCGGAGGTTCGACGGCAGCCCGCACCCGCGCCCCGTGACCCGTGACCCGTAGGCGTAGGCGTAGCCGACGGGTCGCCCCGCACCTGCGCCTGGCGCTGCCGCTGCCCTCCCGCCCTGCACCCGGGCCTGTCGCTGCCGCCGCCCCTCACGCACGTTGCCGGGAACTACGAGAACACCGTCGGGGCCGTCGGTGCGGTGGTGTGCAACCGCTGGGCGCAGGACCGTTGTTGTACAGCCGCCAGCGCGGCGACCACCGTCCCGAGCACCAGCCAGCCCGCCGGGCCGGCCGCCATCACCACCCCGGTCAGCAGCGGCGGCCCTGCGGACTTCTGGATGGACTGGGACATCCCGGCCACTCCCAGGTACGCGGCCCGCGCGTCCGGAGGTGCGAGCAGGACGGCCAGCTCCCACGAACTCACCGAGCGCATCAGCTCCGCCAGGGTGACCAGCACCGCCGCCGCCAGCAGGACAGCCGCGGCCGTCCAGGTCCCGCACAGGGCGGCCGCGGCAAGCAGGGCGCAGCCCGCGCACATCAGAACCCCGCACAGAAGCAGCGTCCGCAGCACGCGGCGCGGGCCCTCCGCCCGCTTGGAGACGGTCAGTTGCAGCGTCACGACGAGCACGGTGTTGATGACCAGGACGGCCGGTACGAGGGCGTGGGGCGCCGATGTGCTGCTCACCAGCCACAGCGGCAGGCCGACGCCGAGGACCGAGTCGTCGAGGTTCATCGGGATGTCGAGGAGGACGAAGCGGAGGTAGCCGCGGTCCCGCCACGGACTTCTCGGACGGGCGGGCTCGCGGGGGGCCGCCGGGGTGGTGCCGGGCGCCTCGCTCTTCGCCGCTTCCACCGTCACGGTGTCGCGCTGCTCGCGGGTTCGGCGGACCAGGAGCGCGGCGACGGCGAAGGACAGCGCGTTGGCCAGGATCATGGCCCGGTAGGCGTCCGTGGTGCCCGCGGCCAGCCCGATGGCGGCCAGCCCGGCACCGACGCCGTAACCGGCGTTGGCCGCGCTGCGGGACAACGCCTGGTAGGCCGCCCGCCGTTCGCCCGCCGCGCGGGTGGCGAAGAGCATCTCCAGCGTCTTCGCCGCCCGGTCCGCCAGGTAGGTGACCGCGATGACGGGCAGCAGTGCCTCGAAGTCGGTGCACGTCAACAGCAGGACGAGCGTCACCAGCCGGAGCAGGTGGCAGCCGATCAGCAGCGGGCGTACCGGGAAGCGGCCGGCGAGGCGTCCGGCCAGGGGTGAACCGGCGATGCCCGCCACCCCGGCCGCCCCCAGCAGCACGCCGATCTGCTGAGGGCTCAGATGCGTGACGAAGGTGAGGTAGAGGACCGAGGAGGCGGCCCACAGGCCGGAACCGGTGCGGTCCACGGCCAGGGCGAGCAGCATGATCCGGGCGTCCCGGCCGCCCGGCGGATTGCGCAGCTGGACCAACAGCCCCTGCCCGCCCCCACCCTGGGACTTCCGCTTCCCCGAGCTCCCGCTTCCGCTCCCGCTCCCCGCCGTGCCGCGCACCGCCCGCCTCCGGTTATCTCGACATCAAGAGATCAACAGACCGGGGGAAGCCTGCCCGGAGTTTCTCTTGATGTCAAGATACTTGATAGCGAGATAGCTGGGTCGCAGTGACCTCGCGGTGCGGTGCGGCACTCAGCCGACTGCGTACGGCCCCGGCTCAGCCCGGCCAGACGATCGCCTGGAGTTCGCTGTACGCGTGCAGCGCGTACGAGCCGACATCCCGCCCGACACCGCTCCGCTTGAACCCGCCGAACGGTGCCTCCATGTTGCGGCCGATGGTGTTCACCCCGACCCCGCCCGCGCGCAGCCGCCGGGCGACACGGAAGGCGCGGGCCACGTCGCCCGACCAGACGTAGTCGATCAGTCCGTAGTCGCTGTCGTTGGCCAGCGCGATGCCCTCCTCCTCGTCGTCGAAGGGGACGACGACCACGACGGGGCCGAAGATCTCCTCGCGCACCACCCGCATGTCGTTGGTGCAGTCGGCCAGCAGCGTCGGCGCGACGTAGAAGCCCCGGCCGGTCGGGTCCGGGCGCTCGCCGCCCGTGACGACCCGGGCCCCTTCCTTGCGTCCCAGCTCGACGTACGACTCGATGCGGTCGCGGTGGGCGGCGGAGATGACCGGGCCGACGACCGTGCCCTTCGCCGTCGGGTCGCCGACCTTCAGATACCCGGCGTACGCGGCGAGCTTCTCGATCAGCGCGTCGTGCACGCCCCGTTGGACCAGGACGCGGGTCGGAGCCGTACAGATCTGTCCGCTGTAGAAGGAGAACGTCGTCCCGATGCCCGCGACCGCCGAGTCGAGGTCCGCGTCGTCGAGTACGACGGCGGCACCCTTCCCACCCAGCTCCATCAGCTGCCGTTTCATGCTCCGGCCGCAGACCTCGGCGATGCGCTGCCCGACCGATGTGGAGCCGGTGAAACTGACCATGTCGACGTCGGGCGAGTCGACGGCGGCCTCGCCCACGACCGGGCCGGAACCGCTGACGACGTTGACGACCCCGGCCGGCACACCCGCCTCCGCGAGGGCCTCGGCCATCCGGTAGACGGAGAGCGGGTCCTGCGGGGCCGGTTTCACCACGACCGTGTTGCCCATCGCGAGCGCGGGGGCGATCTTGCCGGCCGGGTTGGCCCAGGGGTTGTTGTACGAGGTGATGCAGGTGACGACACCGACCGGCTGGCGGACGGCGAGCGCCCCGAAGATCCCGGCCCGGCCCATCGGGCCCGCCTCGTTGATCTGCGGCGCGATGGCTTCCTCGACCGGTTCCAGCGCACCCTTCGCGTACCGCCGGAAGCGGGCCGCGCCCACGGCGACCTGCATGCCCCGGGCCGTACCGGTGGTGGCGCCGCTCTCCGCCTGCGCGAGGGCGGCGTTGGCGAGGAAGTCGCGCTGCATCAGGTCGGCGGCGCGGTCGAGGATCGCGGCACGTTCCTCGGGGCGGGTACGGGACCAGGTGGCGAAGGCGTCACGGGCCGCGGCCGCCGCCTCGTACACCTGCGCGCGGCTCGCCTCGGGGGCGAGGCCGACGGTCTCCTCGGTGGCCGGATCGACCACCTCGTAGTGGCCGTCGGCGGGTTCGGTCCACTCGCCGTTGATGAAGAGGCGCTGGGGTGCGGTGGTCGAAGCGTGCTCACTCATACCGTGCTCACCGTCCGGGTGTCGCGGCCGGAACGGAGCACCGTCCCGGGCACCGCGCCGGTCACCTTGTCGTCGCGCAGGGTCTCCACCCCGTTGACGCGGACCGACACGATGCCCAGCGCCTTGGAGTCGAGCCGGGGACTGTCGCCCGGCAGATCGCGGACGAGGGTGGCGGGACCCGCGTCGATGCGTTCGGGGTCGAAGAGCACGAGGTCGGCGTGGAAGCCCTCCTCGACGCGTCCTCGGTCGCGCAGGCCGAAGAGCCGGGCCGGGTCGTCGGTCAGCATCCTGACGGCCCTCTCCAGCGGGACGAGCTTGCGGCCGCGCAGACAGTCGCCGAGAAAGCGGGTCGTGTACGGGGCGCCGCACATCCGGTCCAGATGGGCGCCCGCGTCGGAGCCGCCGAGCAGGACGTCCTCGTGCTCCCAGGTGCGCTGCCGCAACGCCCAGGAGTCGGGGTCGTTGTCGGTGGGCATCGGCCACAGGACGGTACGCAGGTCGTCGGCCGCGCAGATCTCGACCAGGCAGTGGAAGGCGTCCTGGCCGCGCTCGGCCGCGATGTCCTTGACGACGCGGCCGCTGAGCCCCTCGTTCGCCTCGCTGTACGTGTCCCCGATGACGTACCGGCCGAAGTTCGCGAGGCGGCGGAAGACGCCCGCCTCCTTGCTGTCGGCGCGGCGCAGCATCTCGGCGCGGGTGTCCGCGTCCCGGAGCCGCTCAATGCGTTCGGGGACGGGGAGGGCGAGAATGTCGCCCCAGCCGGGGATCAGGTTGAGGGCGCAGAACGTGCCGAGCGACATGTTCATCGGGGTGAGGATCGGCATGGTCAGCGCGACGACACGGCCGCCCGCGCGACGGGCGCGCTCGCTGGCGATCAGCTGGCGCGGTACGCGTTCGGGGACGGCGGCATCGATGGTCAGGACGTTCCAGTTGAGCGGGCGCCCGGCGGCGGCCGTCATGTCGACGAAGAGCTCGATCTCGTCGTCCGAGAACTGATCGAGACAGCCGGCCACGATCGCCTCGATCTGTGTGCCCTCGTGCTCGCCGACGGCACGGGACAGCGCGAGGAGCTCCTCGGGGAGTGCGTGCCGGGAGGCGACCGGCTGTCCGTCGCCGTCGGAGTGTGTGGAGGACTGCGTGGTGGACAGGCCCCACGCCCCGGCGTCCATCGCGTCGTGGAAGAGGGCGAGCATGGCGTCGAGTTGGGCGGGGGTGGGCTGGCCGCCGACCGCGTCGGCGCCCATCACGTGCCGGCGCAGGGCGCAGTGGCCGACCATGAAGCCGGCGTTCACGGCGATCCGCCCGTCGAGCGCGTCGAGATACTCGCGGAAGCTGGACCAGCTCCAGTCGACGCCCTCCTCCAGAGCCTTGAGGGCCATGCCCTCGACCCGGGACATCATGCGCCGGGTGTAGTCGGCGTCCTCGGGGCGGTCCGGATGAAGCGGGGCGAGGGTGAACCCGCAGTTGCCGCCCGCGACGGTGGTGACACCGTGGTTCATCGACGGGGTGGCGTACGGGTCCCAGAAGAGCTGGGCGTCGTAGTGGGTGTGCGGGTCGACGAAGCCGGGCGCGAGGACGAGGCCGGTGGCGTCCTCGGAGGTCACCGCCTCCTCGGCGACGGTGCCGGGCTCCGCGATGACGGCGATCCGGCCGGCCCGGATACCGATGTCCGCGAGGTAGGAGGGTCCGCCGGTGCCGTCCACGACGGTCGCTCCGCGGATGAGGTGGTCGAGCATGACGGGGTCCCTTTCTTCTTGGTGGTCTGTTGCGCCGGGGTGCGTACGGCCGCGGTACGCACCCCGGCTCGCGGAGCGGCGGTCCGGGAAGACGCCGCCCGTGTGTGGGGGAAAGCCCCTGGGGGCCAGATCAAGCCCCTCCGGCGATCGAGGAGCGGGGGTACGGGGGCGGCGCCCCGAAAGCCCCGCCCCGGGAACCTGCTACGCCGCGTCGCGGAACCGGGTCGTCCGGTGCACCGGGTCCGTGTCGATCTTCGGGATCACGTGCTCACCGATCAGCTTGATCGAGTTCAACGTGTCCTCGGGACTGAGCCCGATCGGCAGTCCGAAGCTCAGCTGGTCCGCCCCGGCCTGCTCCCACCGCCGGCACTGTCCCAGCACCTCGTCCGGGTCGCCGCAGATCATGAGCTCCTCGGCGATCAGCAGCTCGATGATCTCCTCCGAGTACTCCGGCAGCAGCTCCGGCCACTCCGGGATCCCCTCCGGCCGGGGGAACGTGTCGTGGTAGCGGAACAGCAGCGACTGGAGGTAGTTCAGCCCGCCGCCCACCGCGATCTCGACGGCCTTCTTGTGGGTCTCGGCGCAGATCGCCGTCGAGGTCACCATCACGTTGTCGTTGACGAAGTCACCGACCGGCTCGGCGTCCTTGACTGCGTTCTTGTAGGACTCGACGACCCACTCCATGTCGGAGACCTTCTGCACGCTGAAGCCCAGCACGCCGAGGCCCTTCTTCCCGGCCATGGCGTACGAGGGCGGCGAGCCGGCCGCGTACCACATCGCCGGGTGCGACTTCCCGTACGGCTTGGGCAGGATCTTGCGCGGCGGCAGCGACCAGTGCTTGCCCTGGAAACCGACGTACTCGTCCTGGAGCCACATCTTGGGGAACTCGGCGATGGTCTCTTCCCAGAGTTCCTTGGTGTGGTTCATGTCGGTGATGCCCGGCATGAACCCGAGGATCTCGTGAGTGCCCGCCCCGCGGCCGGAGCCGAACTCGAAGCGCCCCTCCGAGAGGTGGTCCATCATGGCGACCTTCTCGGCCACCTTCACCGGGTGGTTGACCGGGGCGAGCGGGTTGAAGATGCCGGATCCGAGGTGGATGCGCTCCGTGGCGTGTGCGAGATAGCCCAGGTACACGTCGTTGGCCGAGAGATGCGAGTACTCCTCCAGGAAGTGGTGCTCGGAGGCCCAGGCGTACTTGAAGCCGGACTTGTCCGCCTGGATGACGTACTCGGTCTCCTCGATCAGCGCCTTGTGCTCTGCCCCGGGGTCGGCCTTGGCCCGCGCGGCGGGCACGTACCCCTGTACAAAGAGCCCGAATTCCAAGGGGGTTCACCGTCCTCAATTGTTTCTGACGCATCGTCAGATTCTGATGTGTCCGACTGTTCCACCGACACCCCGACCCGTCAATACCTGACGCTTCGTCAGACCGGGTGGGGTGGGCGGCACGGTCAGAAGAGACTGACGCCCGCCAGCCATCCGCCGTCGATGACGAACGGCTGCCCGGTGATGTACGAGGAGTCGTCCGAGGTCAGGAAGAGCGCGAGCGCCGCCACCTCCTCGGGCCGGCCGATCCGCCCGAGCGGCACGAGCTTCTTGTACAGGGCACCCACGGCCTCCGCCGTCTCCTCCGGGTCCGCGTCCGGGTCCAGCGCCGCCGGATTGGTCATCGGGGTGTCCACGGCGCCGGGGCACATGGCGTTGACCCGGATGCCCTTCGCGGCCAGCTCCACCGCCGCCACCCTGGTCAGCCCCAGCACGGCGTGCTTGGTCGCGGCGTACGCGCCGACGAACGCCATGCCGGTGAGCCCGGTGTACGAGGAGGTGTTGACGATGGTCCCGCCGCCCGCCGCCTCGATCTCGGGCGCGACGTTCCTGATCCCCAGGAATGCCCCCACCTGGTTGACCTGCACCACCTGCTGGAACTCCTCCAGCGGCGTGCTCACCAGCTCGTTGAAACGCAGGATCCCCGCGTTGTTGACCAGCCCGTCGATCTTCCCGAAGGCGCCCTTCGCCGCGCCGACGGCGGCCTGCCAGTCCTCCTCCCGGCTCACGTCCAGGTGCACGAAGAGCGCGGTGTCCTCCCCCAGCTCCTTCGCGAGCGCCTCGCCCTGCTCGTCGAGCACATCGGCGATCACCACCCGCGCGCCCTCGGCGGCGAAGAGCCGCGCCTCCTGCTCACCCTGTCCGCGCGCCGCGCCGCTGATCAGTACGACCCGCCCGTCCAGCTTGCCCATGGCCTGACTCCTACCTGTCGAGGTTGTCGAGGTTTCCGAGGTGCGGTGCGACATCGGCGGCGAACGCCGCCATCTGATCGGTCAGTTCACTTCTGCTGCGGCTGCGGAAGCGCACCTGTATCTGGTGCACGCCCATCGCGCCGTACTCCCGCAGCGACTCCGCGAGGGCCTCCGGCTTCCCGCTGAGCGTGCGGCGCCCCACGGGCCAGTCCGGCTCCCCCACGTACAGCGGCTCGGTGATGGCTCCGACGACGATCGGCCTGTCCACCCCCGCCGCCTCGCGCAGCGCGTACAGGCGGCCGATCTGCGCGGGCAGCTTCTCGCGCGGGTCTCCCTGCGGCAGCCAGCCGTCACCGCGCACGGCGGCCCGGCGCACCGCCGCGGGCGAGGAGCCGCCCACCCAGACCGGCACCCGCTCCTGGGCCGGCCGGGGCAGCTGCCCGAGCCCGCTGAAGGCGAACCGCTCCCCCGCGAACTCCGGGTACTCCTCGGGCCCGAGCGCGGCCTTGAGCGCGTCGATGCTCTCGTCGAGCACGGCGCCCCGCCCGTCGAAGTCCGCCCCGAGCGCCTCGAACTCCTCGCGCACATGACCGGCCCCGACCCCGAGGATCAGCCGGCCGCCACTGAGGTGGTCGAGGGTGGCGTACTGCTTGGCCGTGGCCAGCGGGTGCCGCAGCCCGAGGACGGCGACATGGCTCATCAGCAGCACGCGCTCGGTGATCCCCGCGAGGAAGGAGAGCGTGGCCACCGGGTCGTACCAGACGGTGCGCATCGCCCCGGCGAGCCTCCGCGGAATGGCGACATGGTCACAGCTCGCCAGATAGGTGAAGCCGGTGCGGTCGGCGGTGCGGGCGATCTCGGCGAGGTCGGCCGGGGTGGCCCCGGACTCCCACGGCTCTGCGTAGATGGCGCTCTGCGACTGGATCGGGAGCTGCATCCCGTACGACAGCGGTCCGGCGGGCAGTATCGGCACCGAACGGCCTCCTTCCCCTGAGAACATCCGGCACTGGGGCGGATGCCCTGACACGAATCTGACGGCTCGTCATATCGCGAGCGCAGTCATCGTCGTACCTGACGCATCATCAGGCAAGGGGTGGTGGGGGAAGGAGAACCGTGGGCGGCCCCTACTTGCGGTAGAGCTCCTCGATCTCCGCCTCGAAGTCCCGCGCGATCGCATCCCGCTTCAGCTTCAGCGACGGCGTCAGATGCCCGCCCTCCTCGGTGAAGTCCACCGGCAGGACCGTGAACTTACGGATGGACTCGGCCCGTGACACGAGCCGGTTGGCCTCGTCCACCGCGCGCTGGAGCGCCGAGCGCAGCTCCTCGTCGTGGATGAGTTCACGGATCGGGACGCCCTGCTTCTTCTTCATCTGCCGCCAGTGGGACAGCCCGTCCGGCTCCAGGGTGATCAGCGCGGTGACGAAGGAGCGGTTGTCGCCGACCACCATGCACTGGCTGACCAGCGGGTGCGCGCGCAGCCAGTCCTCCAGCGGGGCCGGGGTGACGTTCTTGCCGCCCGAGGTGATGATGATGTCCTTCTTGCGGCCGGTGATGGTGAGGTAGCCGTCCTCGTCGAGCGCGCCCAGGTCGCCGGTGGCGAACCAGCCGCCGTCCAGCGCGGGGACGGCCTCACCGCGCTCGGTGTCCCAGTAGCCCTGGAACACCTGCCCGCCGCTGAGCAGCACCTCGCCGTCCTCGGCGATGCGGACGGCGGTACCCGGCATCGGCCAGCCGACCGTGCCCAGGCGCGGCCTGAGGGGCGGGGTGACGGTGGCGGCCGCCGTGGTCTCCGTCAGCCCGTAGCCCTCGAAGATCTCGATGCCCGCGCCCGCGTAGAAGGCGGCGAGCCGGCGGCCCAGCGGGGAACCGCCGCAGATCGCGTAGCGGACCTGGCCGCCGAGCGCGGCCCGGATACGGCGGTAGACCAGCGGGTCGTACAGCGCACGGGCCGCCCGCAGGCCGAGCCCCGGGCCGGGGCCCGTGCCGTGTTCGGCGGCCTCCACGGCCTGCCCGTAGCGCTGGGCGATCCGCGCCGCCCGGTCGAAGGACGAGGCGCGGCCCATCTTCTCGGCGGTGGCCCGGCCGGTGTTGTAGACCTTCTCCAGGACGTACGGGATCGCCAGCAGGAACGACGGCTTGAAACCGGCCAGGTCGGCGAGCAGGTCCTCGGTCCGGATCGACGGGGCGTGGCCGAGGCGGACCCGGGCGCGCAGACAGCCGATCGCGACCATGCGGCCGAAGACGTGCGACAGCGGCAGGAACAGCAGCGTGGACGCCGGGTACTTGCTGACGGACTTGAAGACCGGGTGCAGCAGCTCGATGGCGTTGTCGACCTCGGCGAAGAAGTTGCCGTGCGTCAGGACGCAGCCCTTGGGGCGGCCGGTGGTGCCGGAGGTGTAGATGAGGGTGGCCGGGGCCTCCGGCTCCAGGGTGGCGCGACGGGCGGCGACGGCGTCGTCGGGGACGTCCTTGCCGAGCTTCTTCAGCCGGCCCAGTGCGCCCGTGTCGAACTGCCAGAGGTGGGTGAGGTCGCCGAGCTGTTTGCGTTCCTGGCTGATGATGCGGCCCTGTTCGGCCGTCTCGACGGCGCAGGCGACCGCGCCCGAGTCCTGGAGGATCCAGCGGGCCTGGAAGGCGGAGGAGGTCGGGTAGATGGGGACGGTGACCAGGCCGGCGGCCCAGGACGCGAAGTCGAGCAGCGTCCACTCGTAGGTCGTGCGCGCCATGATCGCGATGCGTTCACCGGCCCGCAGACCCTCCGCGATCAGGCCCTTGGCGACGGCGAGGACCTCGGCGGCGAACTCCTCCGCCGTCACGTCGTGCCAGCTGCCGTCCGGCTGCTTGCGGCTGAGAACGGCGTCGGCGGGCGCCTCGCGGGCGTTGTCGAACGGGATCTCGGCGAGTGAGCCGCGGCGCACGGGCCGGGCGAACGCCGGTACGGAGACCTGCTGGACGCTGCCGTCGGCGGCCCTGACCTTCGTCGGCTCGACCAGGACGGGGGCGGCGGGGGCGGTGGTGGAAGGGGCTGATCGCGTGGACACGTGCGGCTCCTCAACATCGGGGTCGGGCGGTTCACCTGGTCCGGTCAGTGGCCGGTTCGCCCTGAGGACTGCGTCGAACCGTGCGTGGCTGTGGTGCGGATCAGGCGCGTTCGAGGATGGCCGTGACGCCCTGGCCGCCCGCCGCGCAGATCGAGATCAGCCCGCGTCCCGGGGCGTCGCGTTCCGCGAGGAGCTCGGCGAGGGTGGCGACGATCCGTGCGCCCGTCGCGGCGAACGGGTGCCCGGTCGCGAGGGAGGACCCTGCCACGTTGAGCTTCTCCCTGTCGACGGGCGCGAGCCCCTGCTTCTCCCAGGCCGCCAGTGTGGCGAGCACCTGGGAGGCGAAGGCCTCGTGCACCTCGAAGAGGTCGAAGTCCTCGACGCCCAGCCCGGCCCGCTCCAGCATCCGCGGCACCGCGTACGCGGGCGCCATCAGCAGCCCGTCCTCACCGCCCACGTAGTCGACCGCGGCGGTCTCGTACAGGGAGAGGTACGCAAGCGGTTCCAGACCGTGCCGCTCGGCCCACTCCTCGCTCGCCAGCAGCACCGTCGCGGCGCCGTCCGTGAGCGGGGTGGAGTTGCCCGCGGTCATCGTCGCGTCCGGGTGGTCCGCGCCGAACACCGGCTTCAGCGTGGCGAGTTTCTCCACGGTGGAGCCCGGCCGCAGGTTCTGGTCACGGTCCAGACCGAGATACGGGACGACGAGGTCGTCCAGGAAGCCCCGGTCGTACGCCGCGGCGAGCCGCTGATGGCTGGTGGCGGCGAGGAGGTCCTGCTCCGCGCGGCCGATGTCCCACTGACGCGCGGTGATGGCCGCGTGGTCGCCCATCGAGAGACCGGTGCGCGGTTCGGCGTTGCGCGGGATGTCCGGGATGAGGTGCCGGGGACGTACGCCCGCAAGGGCCCTGACCCTGCCGCCCGTCGACTTCGCGCGCCGGGCGGACAGCAGCAGCCGGCGCAGTTCGTCGTTGACGCCGAGCGGCGCGTCGCTCGTGGTGTCCGCGCCGCCCGCGATCGCGGAGTCGATCGCCCCGAGCATGATCTTGTTCGCGGCGGCGATCACGGCCTGGAGACCGGTGCCGCAGGCCTGCTGGATGTCGTACGCGGGAGTGCGGGCATCGAGGCGCGAGCCGAGCACGGTCTCCCGGGCCAGGTTGAAGTCCCGGCTGTGCTTGAGGACCGCGCCCGCGGCGAACTCGCCGACCCGCTGCCCCTGGAGCCCGAACCGCTCGACCAGACCGTTCAGCGCGGCAGTGAGCATCTGCTGGTTGGAGGCCTGCGCGTAAGGCCCGTCGGAGCGCGCGAAGGGGATACGGCTGCCGCCGATGACCGCGACCCTGCGGGGCTGCGGGAGTGCGAGGGGGATCAACTCGACCAACTCATCTCGACCAACTCCTGACTCTTGAGTAACCTTACTCCAGAGTAAATCTACGACCGCGCAGGGAGTCTGGACAATGGCCGACCGCTATCTGCACCTCACCGGCACAGCAACCGGCCGATTTCTGACCCGGAAGCTCGGCCTGCCCCAGCCCGCACAGCTGCGCCGCTGGACCCTGGAGACCCGGACCCTCACCGGTCCGGTCCTCCACCTCACCGCCGGGGACTCCGCCGTCACGGACGAGCTCGGCACCGTCCTCGCCGCCTGCGGCCAGGAGGTCGTGGCACGCGCCGACCGGCCCGCCGGAATCGTCCTGGACGCGACGGCCGTCGACACCGCAGCCGGACTCGGAGCCGTGCACGCCGCACTCCACCCCGTCGTCCGCTCGCTCGCACCGGGCGGCCGCATCGTCGTCCTCGGGACACACCCGTCCCCGGACGACCACCACCAGGCCGCCGCCCAACAGGCCCTCGAAGGGTTCGTGCGCTCACTCGGCAAGGAGATCGGCAGGGGCGCCACCGTACAGCTGCTGCGCATCGCACCCGGCTCGGTCACCGGCGCCGAATCCACCCTGCGCTTCCTGCTCTCCCCCCGGTCCGCGTACATCAGCGGCCAGGTCATCGAGGTGAGCGACGCCGCCCCCGACCCCGTCGCCGACTGGGCCGCCCCGCTCGCCGGCCGCACCGCACTGGTCACCGGCGCCGCCCGCGGCATCGGCGCCTCGGTCGCCTCGGTCCTCGCCCGGGACGGCGCCCACGTCATCTGCCTGGACATCCCGCAGGCCCAGGAGGACCTGGTGCGCACCGCGGACCGGCTCGGCGCCACCGCCCTGCCGCTGGACATCACCGCCGGCGACGCGGCCGAGCGGATCGCAGCCGCGGCCCCGGACGGCCTCGACATCCTCGTCCACAACGCCGGCATCACCCGCGACCGGCGGCTCGCCAACATGGCCGCCGACCGCTGGGCCTCGGTCATCGACGTCAACCTCGACAGCGTCCTGCGCACCACGGACGCCTTGCTGAAAGCCGGCACGGTCAACCGCGGCGGCCGGATCGTCGCCACCGCCTCCATCGCCGGCATCGCGGGCAACAACGGCCAGACGAACTACGCGGCCAGCAAAGCCGGCATCATCGGCCTCGTCCGCTCCCTCGCCCCGCGCGCCGCCGCCGACCACGGCGTCACGGTCAACGCGGTGGCCCCCGGCTTCATCGAGACGAAGATGACCGCGGCCGTCCCGCTCTTCATCCGGGAGGCCGGGCGCCGGATGAACTCCCTCTCGCAGGGCGGCCTCCCGGTCGACGTCGCCGAGACGACCGCCTGGTTCGCCCAGCCCGCGTCGAGCGCCGTCAACGGCCAGATCGTCCGGGTCTGCGGCCAGAGCCTGCTGGGAGCGTGAACCGGATGCCGAGCCTGACCCTCTCCCTGGTCCGCGGCGCTGTCACCTCCCCGTTCAAACGGGCGGGCAGGCCGGGCGCCGCGCTGCCTGCCGGCCGGGCCCACCTCCCCGCCGCAGCCGTCGCCCCCGGGCCTCTGGCCGCGTACCGCGCGATCTGCGGCTTCACCGAGCCGGACGCCCTGCCGGTGACGTACCCGCATGTCCTGGCCTTCCCGCTCGCCATGCGGCTGATGGCCCGAGGGCGCTTCCCGCTGCCGGTCACCGGGCTCGTCCACACCTGGATCGAGATCACCGCACACCGAACGCTCCGCCCCGGTGACCACCTTGAACTCACGGTGTACGCGAAGGAGCTGACGCCGCACCGCCGGGGCACCGAGGTCACCGTGGTGACCGAGGCGCGGCTGGGGGGCGAGCTGGTGTGGGAGTCCCGCAGCGGCTATCTGTCACGCCACGCGACACGTACGGGTACGGGTACGGATACGACCACGGCCCCGGCCCCGGCTCCCGCCGCTCCCGAACCGGCACTCCCCGCCGTCACCGAGTGGCAGCTGCCCGCCGGCCTCGGCCGGCGCTACGGAGCCGCCTCCGGCGACCGCAACCCGATCCACCTCCACCCGCTGACCGCCCGGCTGTTCGGCTTCCCCCGCGCCATCGCCCACGGCATGTGGACCGTCGCCCGCTGCCTCGCCGAAGCCCCGCAGCCCCACCTGATCCGCTCGGTGCGGGCCGACTTCAAGGCACCCGTCCTGCTGCCCGGCACCGTCACCTACGCAGCGGACGGCGCCGCCTTCCAGCTCCGCGACCCCAACGGCGACCGCGTTCACCTCACCGGTACCGCGACGCCCGGCCGGGACGCTACGCCCGGCCCGCGGACTGACCCGGAGGCTGCCAGGGACGGCCGTTCATAAGGTTCTCCAGACCGGCCCAGGAGAAGTTCATCAAGGTGGCCGCCGCCTCCTTGGCGGAGACGCCCGGAGTCTCGTTCGCCCATCCGGCGAGCGACTCCGCGGCGCCCACCAACGCCTGCGCCAGCCCCGTCACATCGCGGTCGGGGAGCGCCGGATCATGGTGCGCCTCGCGTGCCGCGGCGCCGATCAGACCCGTCACGAACGCAACGATCTCCTCGCGCATCACGTTCACCTCGGTGGCGAACGGCTCCCCGTGCGTCCGCGCCTGCCGGTACAGCACCGCCCAGCCGTCCGGGTTCTCCGCGGTGTGCGTGAAGAACGCCCGGAGCCCCTCCCAGAGTTGCCGGTCCGCCGGCAGCCCGGGCTGCACACCCGCCTGCACCGCCGCGACCAGCGCTTTCGCCTCGCGCCCGATGCACGCGGAGAAGAGTTCGTCCTTGGAATTCAGGTAGAGATAGACCAACGGCTTGGACACGCCGGCCAGCTCGGCGATCTCGTCCATCGAGGCCGCACGGAATCCGCGCTGCCCGAAGATCCGGACCGCGGCATCCATCATCTGCTGCTCACGCACCGCGCGCGGCATCCGTTTGCTCTTCACAGCACCCACGTCGACTTCCTCCCACCCCCGCTGCGCTACTCCGCGGTAAGACTACGGCGCGGGTCCCCCGGCCGTCGTACGGAACGGAAGCCGCTGGGCCACTATGGCCGGTAGCCGTCCACCGGTGTGCACCCCTGTGGGATGACCCCTGTACGACCCTGGTCCCACCCGGGGTCACCCCTGGGACCGATGCTTTCGACCTGTACCGCCGCCTAGCGTCCCGGCATGACCATGAGACTCCGCAGTCGGACGACCATCGCCTTCCTCTCCGCCACACTCCTGCTGGCCGCACCCGTCGCCACCGCCCAGGCCTTACCGAAACCGGCACCGTCGGCCTCAGCCACCACCACGCTCGAACTGCCCCGCCCAACCGGCCCGTACGCCGTCGGCGCCGAGGTCCTGCACCTCACCGACCACGAACGCACCGACCCCTGGGTGCCCGAAGCCGGGGACCGTGAACTGATGGTGTCCGTCCACTACCCGGCCCGTACCGCGGGCGGGAGCACCGCCGCCCCGTACATGAGCGCCGAAGAGGCCCGGCTGATGCTGGCGGCGCGCGGACTGGACGGCATCGTGCCCGCCTCCGTCGTCAGCTCCACCTCCACCCACGCCCGTACGGACGCTCTCGCCGCCCGGGGCCGGTTCCCCCTCGTGCTGCTCTCCCCCGGCTTCGGCACGCCCCGCGCCACTCTGACCTCCCTCGCCGAGGACCTGGCGAGCCGCGGCTATGTCGTGGCGAGCGTCGATCACGCCTACGAGTCCACCGGAACGACGTTCCCCGACGGACGGGTCCTCACGTGCGCGGCCTGCGACGCGGCCGAGGCGGCACCGGACGACGAGGCCGAACGGGAGGTGCTGAGGACGGTCTCCACCGGACGGGCCGCCGACCTCTCCTTCGTGCTCGACCGGCTGACCGGCATCCGTCCGGCCTGGAAGAACTCCCGCATGATCGACAGGCGCCGGGTCGCCGTGGCCGGCCACTCCATCGGCGGCAGCGCGGCCGCCTCAGCGATGCTTGCCGATCCTCGCTTCGATGCCGGGGTCAACATGGACGGCACCTTCTTCGAGCCGGTCCCCCGCTCGGGCATCGGGAACCGTCCGTTCCTGATGCTCGGCACCGACGCGGGCCACCACCCCAGCAGCCTCGACGGGTCCTGGGACGAGGGCTGGCAGCGCCTGGACGGCTGGAAGCGCTGGCTGACCGTCAAGGACTCGGGCCACTTCACCTTCACGGACAACCCGGAACTCGCCGAACAGCTCGGCCTGCCGGTGGACCCGGCGGCCAGCCTCTCCGCCGACCGGTCGACACGGATCACCCGTGACTACGTGGCGGCCTTCCTCGACCAGCATCTGCGGGACCGGCCTCAGCCCCTGCTGGACGGCCCCACACCGGGCAACCCCGAGGTCGTCTTCCAGCAGCCCTGACGGCGCCCGCCACGCATCGGAGCGCCCCCGGTCCAGTGGGACCGGGGGCGCTCCGGAGGATCGTGCGTGCGGGTTACGCGGCGACAGCCACCCGCTCCGGCTCGACGTCCTGCACCTCGACGTCGTCGACCGGGGAGGCCGAGGCCGAGTTGTACGCGTCGTGGTCGAGGATCTTCTCGCGGGCCGAGACGATCACCGGGACGAGCGCCTGGCCGGCCACGTTCGTCGCCGTCCGCATCATGTCCAGGATCGGGTCGATCGCCATCAGCAGGCCGACACCCTCCAGCGGGAGACCCAGCGTCGACAGCGTCAGGGTCAGCATGACCGTGGCGCCGGTGAGGCCGGCGGTGGCCGCCGAGCCGATCACCGAGACGAACGCGATGAGGATGTAGTCACCGATACCCAGCTGCACGTCGAAGATCTGCGCGATGAAGATCGCGGCGAGCGCCGGGTAGATCGCGGCGCAGCCGTCCATCTTGGTCGTCGCGCCGAACGGGACGGCGAAGGAGGCGTACTCCTTCGGGACGCCGAGGCGCTCGGTGACCTTCTGGGTGACCGGCATCGTGCCGACCGACGAGCGGGAGACGAAGGCCAGCTGGATCGCGGGCCAGGCACCCTTGAAGAACTGGAGCGGGCTGACCTTGGCGACGGTGGCGAGCAACAGCGGGTAGACGCCGAACATCACCAGGGCGCAGCCGATGTAGACGTCGGCGGTGAACGTCGCGTACTTGCCGATCAGGTCCCAGCCGTAGTCGGCGATGGCGTAGCCGATGAGGCCGACGGTGCCGAGGGGGGCGAGGCGGATGACCCACCACAGGGCCTTCTGGAGGAGCTCCAGGATCGACTCGCTGAGGGTGAGGATCGGCTGGGCCTTCTCGCCGAGCTTGAGCGCGGCGATACCGGCGACGGCGGCCATGAAGACGATCTGCAGGACGTTCAGCTCGGTGAACGGCGTGATCACGTTGTCCGGGATGATGCCGGTCAGGAAGTCGAGCCAGGAGCCCGCGTGCTCCGGGAGCTTGCCGTCCTTCGGGGTGAGGCCGGTGCCGGAGCCCGGGTTGGTGATCAGGCCGATCGCGAGGCCGATGGCGACCGCGATGAGCGAGGTGATCATGAACCAGAGCAGCGTGCGGGTGGCCAGCCTGGCGGCGTTGTTGACCTTGCGCAGGTTGGTGATCGACACCAGGATCGCGAAGAAGACGAGGGGCGCGACGGCCAGCTTCAGCAGCTGGACGAAGATGTGGCCGACCTTGTCGAGCGTGGTGTAGAGCCACTCGATGTCGTAGCTGCGGGTGAGCCAGCCGAGCAGGACGCCGAGGACGAGACCGGCGACGATCTGGGCCCAGAACGGGACCTTGGGTATGCGGAAACCGGAGCCGGAGGGCTCATCGGTGGTGGCGGACGCGGGGTTCGCGGACACGGACACACTCCAGATGTGACGCATCGGGACGCACGGGGACGGTGCGGGGGGGACGGGGGTGCGGCGCCCGCGTCAGGGTCTGTCCGGTGGATCAGGGTCGGACAGGGCGGCGCCGCTGCATGATGCCGGTATCAGACGTTGCGGCAACAGACCGCGGACATACAGCGGCAGAGATCGACATGCAGGCGCTCCACGAGCGGGATGCTCGCGGCAGGACGGAGGCGCACAGCTGTCTTCATGTCGAACACGTTAACACTTGAACTTTGAGAACCTCAAAGGTCTTCTTTGGTCCCGAGGGATGGGCCACGCCCCGCCCCCTGCCCCCGGGAACGCGAAAACCCCAGTACAGGAGCGCTTGCTCCGGTGCTGGGGTTTCGAAAAGAAAGGGCGCGGGTGTGAGGAGGCTTACAAATCCCTTACTCCACCCTCACCGAATCACTGCTGGGCGACGCCGTCCTCGCGGGTGCGGTTCGCTTCGAGGCGGGCCTTGGCGCGGTCGACCGAGGACACGATCTGCTCGGACATCTCGTCGCGCTGCTTGCGCAGCAGTACGTAGCTGAGCGGCGCGGAGAGCACCAGCGCGAGCAGGACGACCCAGACGATGTTGGAGCCCCCGGCGCCGGAGGGGATGACCCCGAAGTTGACGGCGATGGCGGCAACGACGAGGCAGCCGACGAAGATGCTGAGACGCATCGCGGTGTACCGGATCGTTGCGCTCGGCTTGGCAGCGGACACAGCTGGCCCTCTCTCTACGTACGACAGTCCTGCCCGACCAGTGAAGCATGCCCCACAATCGATCAGTTCGGAGGGCTGCTCCAAGGGCACGCCAGGCACCCCTTCGAGCCCCGGCGCCCGCACTCAGCCGAGCGGCAGCAGCATGATGATGTCGTCGCGGTCGTCACCCTCGGCCACCCGGATCGCCCCCGGCACCCTTCCGACCTCCTTGTACCCGCAGGCGGCGTAGAAACGGTCGGCGCCGGTGCCGCCGCGGCAGGTGAGCCGGATGGCCTCGATGCCGTCGAGGGTGCGGGCGGCGTCGGCGGCCGCGGTCATCAGGTCGCGCCCGTAGCCGCGGCCCTGGTGACGGGGGTGGACCATCACGGTGTAGATCCAGAGCCAGTGCGACATCAGCCGGTGCGTGTTGTGTGCGAGGAAGGCCGTGGCGGCGATGGTGCCGTCCTCGTCGTAGCCGACCAGCAGCCGCGTACGGCCCTCGGCCATCGCGACCAGGTGCTTGACGAGCTCGGGCCGGACGTCCTGGTCCGTCACGGGCGGCACGAATCCCACCGCGCCCCCCGCGTTGGACACGTCCGCCCAGAGCGCGGCTATACCGTCCCGAACGGACCGGTCGAACTTGGGATCCAGCTCAAACGTAAGCGCCATAGCCGCAGATTAACCATTACTCACCGTCGACTCAACCACCGTCCGGAACGCGAGAAAGCTCCGGCCGGGGACGGCGGCCGGAGCTTTCGTACAGTGCTGCGCGCGACGGGGCGCGCGCCGGGTCAGACCCGCATCGGCTGCGGCGACTCGCGCCGCTCCGCGTCCGGGCCCGGGTACTCGCGGATGATCTCGTACCGGGTGTTGCGCTCCACGGGCCGGAAGCCCGCGTCGCGGATCAGGTCCAGCAGATCCTCACGGCCGAGCTTGTTCGGCGTGCCGTAGTTGTCCGCGTCGTGCGTGATCTTGTACTCGACGACCGAGCCGTCCATGTCGTCCGCGCCGTGCTGGAGCGCCAGCTGGGCGGTCTGCACACCGTGCATCACCCAGAAGACCTTGACGTGCGGAACGTTGTCGAACAGCAGCCGGGAGACCGCGAAGGTCTTCAGCGCCTCCGCACCCGTCGCCATCGTCGTCCGCGCCTGGAGCTTGTTGCGGACCTTGCCGTCCTTCATGTCCACGAAGTCGTGCTGGTAGCGCAGCGGGATGAAGACCTGGAAGCCGCCGGTCTCGTCCTGCAGCTCACGCAGCCGCAGCACGTGGTCGACGCGGTGACGGGGCTCCTCGATGTGCCCGTACAGCATCGTCGCCGGGGTCTTGAGACCCTTCTCGTGCGCGAGCCGGTGGATGCGCGACCAGTCCTCCCAGTGGGTGGCGTGGTCGACGATGTGCTGGCGGACCTCCCAGTCGAAGATCTCCGCACCGCCGCCGGTCAGCGACTCCAGACCGGCCTCGATGAGCTCGTCGAGGATCTCGGAGGCGGAAAGCCCCGAGATGGTCTCGAAGTGGTGGATCTCGGTGGCGGTGAACGCCTTGAGGGAGACCTCCGGCAGCGCTTCCTTCAGCGCGCTCAGCGAACGCGGGTAGTAGCGCCACGGCAGGGTGGGGTGCAGCCCGTTGACGATGTGCAGCTCGGTGAGGCTCTCGCCCTCCATCGCCTTCGCGAGACGGACGGCCTCCTCGATGCGCATCGTGTACGCGTCCTTCTCCCCCGGCTTGCGCTGGAAGGAGCAGTACGCGCACGAGGCGGTGCACACGTTGGTCATGTTGAGGTGACGGTTGACGTTGAAGTGGACGACGTCGCCGTTCTTGCGCGTACGCACCTCATGGGCCAGACCGCCCAGCCAGGCCAGGTCGTCGGACTCGTAGAGCGCGATCCCGTCCTCGCGGGTCAGCCGCTCACCGTCCCGGACCTTCTGCTCCAGCTCGCGCTTGAGTCCCGCGTCCACTAGGGCGCCTCCCATATCTCTCCGTAACAGACTTCAGCTCACCGTACGCCTAGCCCTCTTCGGGAAGGTCCCCGACCCGGTTCTCCCACTTGGTGGAGAGCACGATCGTCGTACGCGTCCGCGAGACACCCTTGGTCCCGCTAAGCCGGCGGATGGTCTTCTCCAGGCCGTCCACGTCACCGACCCGGACCTTGAGCATGTAGGAGTCGTCGCCCGCGATGAACCAGGCGTCCTCGATCTCGGCGAGGTCCTTCAGCCGGCGCGCCACGTCCTCGTGGTCGGCGGCGTCCGAGAGCGAGATGCCGATCAGTGCCGTGACCCCGAGGCCGAGCGAGGCGGCGTCGACGGTGGCGCGGTAGCCGGTGATGACACCGGCGGTTTCCAGCCGGTTGATGCGGTCGGTGACGCTGGGCCCGGAGAGCCCCACGAGCCGTCCCAGCTCGGCGTACGAGGCCCTGCCGTTCTCCCTGAGGGCCTGGATGAGCTGCCTGTCCACCGCGTCCATGTGACTGAAACCTTCCATTGTTCAGCAGTATCGCGAGTCTATGTGTAGAATCTAAGGCATGCAGGCTTGGCAGCCTGCAAATCTTTCCGAACTTCCAAAAAATGCTTTCGAATCTTCAGGAGTGGATACACCGTGTACACGATCGAGATGGCCTACGCCCGGATGCGCGAGCTGCAGGACCTGGCCAACCGCTCGCGTGCCCACCAGCCCGCCGCGGCCCACCGGGTCGACAAGAGCCGCAGCCCGCGGACCCCCAAGAAGCGCTGACCCCACCCGGATCAGCCGCGAGAGCCGCCACCGAGCTCTCCCTCCCAGCGGCGGTACAGCCGGTGCGGCACCCCCGCCGCGTCCAGCACCCGCCCCGCGACGAAATCCACCAGATCCTGGATATGCGTCGCCCCCGCGTAGAACGCCGGAGAGGCGGGCAGCACGACCGCGCCCGCCTCGTCCAGGGTCACCATGTGCTTCAGCGTCTGACCGTTCAGCGGCGTCTCGCGCACCGCGACGACCAGCTTCCGCCGCTCCTTGAGCGTCACGCTCGCGGCCCGCTGCAGCAGATCCTTCGAAAGCCCGAGCGCCACCCCGGCCACACACGCCGTCGACGCGGGCACGATCAGCATCCCCTTCGCCGGGTACGACCCCGAGGACGGCCCCGCGGCCAGATCGCCGGCCGCCCAGTGCCGTACACCGGACACGTCCACATCGAAGGTGTGCGGCTTCCCGTCCGCACCCCGCGCCAGCCAGCCGGCCAGGTCCTCCTGCCAGTGCGCGTCGCGGAACGCGATCCCCGTCTCGTCCAGCAGCGTCAGCCGCGAGGCCCGGCTCACCACCAGATCGACGCTCTCGCCCGCGGCCAGCAGACCGCGCAGCACGGAGGCGGCGAATGGGGTGCCCGAAGCGCCCGAAACCCCGACAATCCAAGGCTTTCGCTGCTGCTGACTCACTGAAGTCCCGGAATCCACACCCCCGAGCCTATCCGGCGCCCCGCTCCACCGATGCCTCAGGAGTTCGGGCCCGCCGCGGTGCTACGCGGCCAGACCCCGCACCAGCAGGTCCAGCAGCGCGCACGCGAACAGCGCGATCCCGATGAATCCGTTGACCTGGAAGAACGCCCGGTTCAGCCGCGACAGATCGTGCGGCCGCACCACCCGGTGCTCGTACACGAACGCCACGGCGACGATCACCATGCCGATCCAGTAGAAGAGCCCGGCCTCCGTGGCCAGACCGAACCAGACCAGCAGGCCCGTCGTCACCACGTGGCAGACCCGCGCGCCCCACAGCGCCGCCGGGACACCGAAGCGCGCCGGGACGGACAGCACCCCGTGGGCGCGGTCGGCCTGCACGTCCTGGCAGGCGAAGATCAGATCGAAGCCACCGATCCAGACGCCGACGGCGAGACCCAGGATCACCGCGTCCCACGACCAGGTGCCCGTCACCGCCAGCCAGGCACCGACCGGCCCCATGGCCTGGGCGATGCCCAGAATCGCGTGCGGGTAGGTCGTGAACCGCTTGCCGTACGGGTAGACGACCATCGGGATCACGGCGATCGGCGCCAGCGCCAGACAGAGCGGGTTCAGCAGGGCAGCCGCCCCGAGGAACACGACGACGGCGACGAGCGCGCCAGTCCACGCCGACCTCACCGACACCGCTCCGGTCACCAGTTCACGGCCGGCGGTGCGCGGATTACGGGCGTCGATCTCCCGGTCGATGATCCGGTTCGCGGCCATCGCGAACGTGCGCAGCCCGACCATCGCGACGGTGACCAGCAGCAGCGTCACCCACTGGATCGACCCGTCGTCCAGGAACATCGCGGTCAGGGCGGCGATGTACGCGAAGGGCAGCGCGAAGACCGAGTGCTCGATCATCACGAGCCGCAGGAACGCCTTGACCTTGCTGCTCGGTTGCGCGGGCCCGGAGCCCAGGGTCGCTTCGGCAGCGCTCACAGTCCGTATTCCTTCCACCGGCGGTCGACCTTCGCCGCCGTGTCCGGGTCGGACTCGACCATGTCCGGCCAGCCCCCGTCCCGGGTGTAGCCCTCCTCGGGCCACTTCTTCGTCGCGTCGATGCCCGCCTTGCCGCCCCAGAACTGCTGGTAGGAGGCGTGGTCGAGATGGTCGACGGGGCCCTCGGCGACGGTGAGGTCACGCGCGTAGTCGGTGTTGCCGAGCGCCCGCCAGGACACCTCGTGCAGATCGTGGACGTCGCAGTCGGAGTCCACGACGACGATCAGCTTCGTCAGCGACATCATGTGCGCGCCCCAGATCGCGCTCATCACCTTCTGGGCGTGCTTCGGGTACTTCTTGTCGATCGAGACGATCGCGCAGTTGTGGAATCCGCCGGACTCGGGCAGGTGGTAGTCCACGATGTCCGGGACGATGATCTTGAGCAGCGGCAGGAAGAACCGCTCGGTGGCCCGCCCCAGCGGACCGTCCTCGGTCGGCGGCCGGCCGACCACGATGGACTGGAGCAGCGGCCGCTTCCGCATGGTCACGCAGTCGATGGTCAGCGCGGGGAACGGCTCCTGCGGCGTGTAGAAACCGGTGTGGTCGCCGAACGGCCCCTCGGGAAGCATCTCCCCGGGCTCCAGCCACCCCTCGATGACGACCTCGGCGTTGGCCGGGACCTGGAGCGGAACGGTCTTGCAGTCGACCATCTCGATGCGCTTGCCCTGGATGAACCCGGCGAAGAGGTACTCGTCGATGTCCCCGGGCAGCGGCGCGGTGGAGGCGTACGTGACCGCGGGCGGCGCCCCGAAGGCGATGGCGACCGGCAGCCGCTCACCGCGCTTGGCGGCGACCTGGTAGTGGTTGCGGCTGTCCTTGTGGATCTGCCAGTGCATCCCGATGGTGCGACGGTCGTGGCGCTGGAGGCGGTAGAGCCCCAGGTTCCGGACGCCGGTCTCGGGGTGCTTGGTGTGCGTGAGCCCCAGGTTGAAGAACGAACCGCCGTCCTTGGGCCAGGTGAACAGCGCGGGCAGCTGGTCCAGGTCCACGTCGTCGCCGGTGAGGACGACCTCCTGGACGGGGGCGTTCTCGGACTTCACCTTCTTCGGCGGTACGTGCACCATCGTGCCGAGCTTGCCGAAGGCCTCCCGTACGCCGACGAAGCCGTGCGGCAGCTCGGGCTTGAGGAGCCCGCCGATCTTGTCGCTGATGTCAGCGTAGGACTTCAGCCCGAGCGCCTTGAGGAGGCGCTTGTCGGTGCCGAACACGTTCATGGCCAGGGGCATCGAGGAGCCCTTGACATTCTCGAAGAGCAGCGCGGGTCCGCCGGCCTTGTTCACCCGGTCGACGATCTCGCCGACCTCCAGGTAGGGGTCGACCTCGGCCTTGATGCGCTTGAGCTCGCCCTCGCGCTCCAGAGCCCGGAGGAGGGATCGAAGATCGTCGTAAGCCATGCGGTCAAGTATCGGCCACCCGCTACCCTGGGCCCGTCACCGGGGCGGGACATTGCCCCGCCAACTCTCCTCGGGGGGACCTTCCGCCATGTTCCGGGCTCTGATCTATCTCCTGCCTCTGGCGCTGACGATCTACGCGTTCATCGACTGCCTGAACACCCCGGAGGACGAGGCCAAGCACCTGCCGAAGATCGCCTGGGTCTTCATCATCCTGCTGTTCTGGATCGTCGGCCCGATCGTGTGGCTGGCCGCGGGCAAGATGCGCGAGGTGCCCGCCGGAGGCCGTACGCCGTCCGAATGGCACCGCAACCACCGTCAGCGGTGGGTGGCGCCCGACGACAATCCGGACTTCCTGAAGTCGCTGAAGGACGAGAACGAGAAGGACGAGGCCGTCCTCAAGGACTGGGAGGCGGACCTGCGCCGCCGCGAGGACGAGCTCAAGCGGCGGGAGAACGGGCCTGAGGGTTCGACCCCGCCCGCTTCCTGACCGTCACTCCCGCCCGCTTCCCGACCGTCGGCCCCGCCCGCTTCCGGGCCCGGGACCGGATCACGCGTACAGCTGCTGCCCCAGCTTGTCGAGCAGGGGCAGCAGTGCTGTGCGCTCCTCGGGGGTGAGCGCTTCGAGTGCGGCGTGCACGGCGCGCATCTCGGCGCGGATGGTGTGGGCGAGCTCCGTGCCTTCGGCGGTACGGCTCGCGACCTTGGAGCGGCGGTCGTCGGGGGCCGGGGTCCGGCGGACCAGGCCGCGGGTCTCCATGCGGCCGACGAGACCGGTGGCATTGGACGCGTCGCAGACCAGGTGGGCGGCGAGGGCGCTCATCGGCATGGGCTCGTTGAGCGCGATCAGCGCACGGGCCTGCGAGGTCGACAGGCCGTGACGGGCGGCGACGGCGGTGAGGTCGTCGTGGTGGCCGCGGACGACGAGGGCCAGGGGCTCCAGGAGGTCCTCCGGGGTCGGCACGGGGCGATCGTCCGGAGCAGTGGCGGCGCGGGGCGTCGGTTCGGTGGTCATGGTCGGCCATTCTTCGATCGGCGTCCGCCGACATTTATTTGACATGCTCAACTTTTGGCAGTTACATGAACTGTATTGCTTGAGCATATCAAGTTCCATGCCGGCCTCGCCGGTGTTCAGCCGCATTCCGCTCACCGCAGGGAGTACCCCCATGCCCTCCGTTCCCGAGACCGTCGCCCACCTCCGCGCCACCTTCCGCACCGGGCGCACCAAGAGCCTCGACTGGCGCACGGGACAGCTCCGGCAGCTGCGCGCGCTGCTCACCGAGCGCGGTGACGAACTCGCCGACGCGCTCAACGCCGACCTCGGCAAGAGCCGCAAGGAGGCGTACCGCACCGAGATCGACTTCACGATCCGCGAGATCGACCACACGCTGGAGCACCTGGCCGACTGGCTGCGGCCCGAGCCCGCTCCCGTACCGGCCTCGCTGGGCGGGGCGAAGGCGCACACCGTGCAGGACCCGCTCGGTGTCGTCCTGGTCATCGCGCCCTGGAACTACCCGGCGCAGCTGCTGCTCGCCCCGGTCGTCGGCGCGCTGGCCGGGGGCAACGCGGTGGTGGTCAAGCCGAGCGAGATGGCGCCCGCGACCTCCGCCGCCGTCGCGCGGCTGCTGCCGCGGTATCTGGACACGGACGCGGTCGCCGTCGTGGAGGGGGCGGTCCCCGAGACCACCGCACTGCTCGCGGAGCGCTTCGACCACATCTTCTACACCGGCAACGGCACGGTGGGCCGGATCGTGATGGCCGCCGCGGCGAAGCACCTCACTCCCGTGACGCTCGAACTGGGCGGCAAGTCACCGGTCTTCGTGGACCGGGACACTGACCTGAAGGCGGTGGCGGGCCGGCTGGCGGCCGGCAAGTTCCTGAACGCGGGCCAGACGTGCGTGGCCCCCGACTACGTGCTGACCGACCCGGAGACCGGCGCGGCCCTCGCGGAGGCGCTCGCCGCCGCGGTCGAGGGGCTGTTCGGGGCGGATGCCTCGGCCCACCCGGAGTACGGGCGGATCGTGAACCACCGCCACTTCGACCGGCTGACGGCTCTGCTGGACTCCGGTCGCGCGGTGACCGGCGGGACGTATGACCGCGACAGCAAGTACATCGCCCCGACCGTGCTGGCCGACGTGGCGCCGGACGCGCCCGTGATGCGGGAGGAGATCTTCGGCCCGGTGCTCCCGATCGTGACGGTCGGCGGTCTGGACGAGGCGATCACGTTCATCAACGAACGCGACAAGCCGCTGGCCCTGTACGCGTTCACCGATTCGGACGCCGTACGTGAGCGGCTGATCGGCGAGACGTCGTCGGGCGCGGTCGGCATCGGGCTGCCGCTGGCCCATCTCACGGTGTCGGACCTGCCGTTCGGCGGGGTCGGCGAGAGCGGGATGGGGAGTTACCACGGCCGCTACTCACTGGAGACGTTCAGTCACCGTAAGGCGGTCCTGGACACCCCGATGCCCTCATGAGCGCGGCCGGGCAGGACGCGGCGTGGCTGGCGACCGCCCTCGACGAGGCCCGCGCCGGGCTCGCCGAGGGCGGTGTCCCGATCGGCGCCGCCCTGTACGGGGCGGACGGCACGCTGCTCGGCCGCGGCCGCAACCGCCGGGTCCAGGACGGCGATCCGTCGATGCACGCGGAGACGGCCGCCTTCCGGGCGGCCGGGCGGCAGCGCTCGTACCGGGGCACGACGATGGTGACGACGCTGTCCCCCTGCTGGTACTGCTCAGGCCTGGTACGACAGTTCGGGATCTCGCGGGTGGTGATCGGTGAGGCGGAGACCTTCCACGGCGGGCACGACTGGCTGGCCCGGCACGGAGTGGAGGTCGTGCTGCTGGACGACGCGGCGTGCGTGGAGCTCATGCGCGGTTTCGTAACTGAGCACCCGGCGCTGTGGAACGAGGACATCGGCGACGACTGAGCCCCCCTGCCTCGCATCGCGCCCCCGAGCCGATCGTTCGAAATTCTTCACCCTCCTCCAACACCCGGCCGATATCCTGATGTTGACGGAGTGACAGATCGGGGCAGGCGTCGGCGCTGGGGGTGCTGTGGAGAGAGATCTGTACGGGCGCGAGGCAGTTTTCGGTGACGACGGACTTGCGGCGCGCCTGACCGGTCTCACTCCACACGGTGCGCGGCGGGTCGTCTGCGAGCACGCCGAAGACCCGCCGGTCGCGGTGCTGACGGGCGGCCGCGGCATGGGCAAGACGGCCGTGCTCAAGCAACTGCGCACCCTGTACCGGGAGATCACCCCGGTCGCTCTCGTGGACTGCGAGACCGTGCTGCCGCCCGCGGACCCCGGTCCCGGCTGGACACCGGTGACCGGGGTGCTGCCGGAGCTGGCCACACAGCTCACGGCGCGGGTGCACGCCGCCCGTCCGGTGCAGTTTCCCCGCCTCAGTCTGGGGCTGGTGGCGGTGGCCTCGGTTTCCTGGCGGCGGGAGGACGAGTCGCGGGCCCAGCGTGATCTGCAGTCGCTCGGCCCGGTGATGGCGACCCTCGACACCCGGGGCGACGCCGCGACGGGCTGGGTCACCAAGGTGCTGACGAAGCTGGCGGCCGGGGCGTTCGACTCGGTGGCGCCGATGGCGGGCATGGTGGCCGAGGCGACCGTGGAGACGGTGCTGGAGGAGACGTTCAGCCGGTTCCAGCGGCGAGCGGCGGACTGGTACGGAACGTATCCGCACGCGGGCGGCAACGGACGTATCGGACTGCGGCAGTTGGCGGTCGACTTCGAGCGCGGCGGCGATCTGCGCCGCCGTGCCGAGGACCATCTGGTGCTGGCCCTGGTCGCCGACGTGGTGCGGGCCTACCGCGGGATGGCGCGCAGCGCCCGGCGGGGCCGCCCGGTGCTGCTCCTCGACAACGCGCACACCCCCTTGGGCCGGCAGCTGGTCGAGCCGCTGCTTCGGCAGCGCGCGAGCGGGGCGCGGGACCAGATCGCGGTGTTCGCGTCCTCCCGCGTCCATGACCACGCGGGGCTGAGCCATGCCGTGCGCCGGCGGCTGCCCGAGGTGGCGCACGCCTCGCACTGGACGCGGGGCACGGAGGTGACCTCCGGCATCCTGGCGGTCGCCCTCACCGCCCTGGACGCGGGGCATGTGCGCTCCGCGCTCGACCGGCACGATCCGCACGGCCGCACCCCCGCCGGGCTGGCGCGCGGGGTGCACCGGCTGACTGGCGGCCGGCCGCTGGGGGTGGCCCTGCTCGCGCAGGCGGCGGGCGAGTCGCCGGACCCGGGCGCCCTGGTGCCGGGGGCGTTGCTGGACAGCACGGTGGAGCTGCGCGAGGACCGGCCACCGGTACGGGTGGCCGACGAGCTGCTGGAGCGGCTGCTGCCGGGGCAGCGCCCGGACGTGCTGAGCGTGCTGGCCGCCGCGCACGGCGAGGACTCGGCGCGGCTGCTGGCCACGACGCGGCTGCGCGGGGAGTCGCTGGACGGGGATGTGGCACTGCGGGTGCGGGACGCGCTGCGGTCGGAGGACTGGCCGGTGGGGCCGGAGCACTTCGTCGCCGATCCGCTGCTGCGGGCGCTGTTGCTGCACCGGCTGCGGTTCCAGGACGACGACCCGCCGTACTACGCGGTGTGGCGCGCGGTGCACGAGACGCTGCGTTCGGCGTACGCCGCCGGGGGCAGGTTCCCGAGCGAGCGGCACCGGCTGCACCAGGAGCTGGTGCTGGGCGGGACGGAGGACTGTGTGACGCATCTGCGGGTGCAGTTCGCCCGGCCCGATGTGCTGCGCTGGCTCGACTCGCTGCGGTTCATCGCCTCGGCCCCGTTCCCGCGGCCGCCGGGCAGCACCGGTCCCGATCCGCGCCGGGCCGTCGCGCTCGGGCGGGGGGCCGCGTCGGACGACGCCTGGGCGGCGCTCGCCGGACTCGGCGAGCGGGATGCCGAACTCCAGCTGCAGTTGCGGCGGTTGCTGCACGCCGTCTGGCTGTTGTCCGATCCGCTGGCCCTGCCCGACGAAGAGGTGATCGACAAGATGGCGCACGAGCTGCGGCAGTTGTCCGGCAGGCATGCGACGGGACACGCGGTGCTCTGGGACGCGGCGACACACTGGCCTCGCGACCTGCGGGACTGGCGGGCGCTGTCCATGCCGCCGGGGGCGCCCGATCCGGCCCGGGCCGGATCGGGCGGCCGGGGAGACGGTGGTCCGGATGCGTAACCCGCTGCGGTACCGCCTGTGGTGGACCACCCGGCAGAAGATCGTCACGACGGCGGTGGTGGCCGCCCTGCTGGTCACGGCCGGCTGGTACGGCGTGGGCCGCATCACCGCACCCGAGGACCGTTCCTGCGCGGCGGGGGTGGAGCGGCCGCAGGGCAGCGACGAGTGCGTCGGGGTGTCCGGGGACGGCTACGACTTCGGGCAGGCGCAGCTGACGTCTGCCGCCGCGGCGATCGGCCGGGAGAACCGCTCACTGAAGAAGGACGCCCCGTATGCGACGGTGGCGCTGCTGCTCCCGCTGACCTCGACCGACGCGTCCATGCGGACGAAGGTCCTGCATGAGCTCCAGGGGGCGTTCGCCGCGCAGTACCGGGCCAACCACCACGCGAACGGGCAGGTCCCGCGGATCCGGGTGGTGCTCGCCAACACCGGGAACAACAGCCTGCAGTGGCGCCCCGTGGTGGACCGGCTGCTCACGATGACAGGGGCTCCGGACCGGCTGCGCGCGGTGTCCGGGGTCGCGATCAGCAGTACGCAGTCCAAGGAGGCGGTGAAGGAGCTGACCGGGGCGGGGATTCCGGTCGTGGGCTCCACGATCACCGCCGACGACATCGCCAACGGCCCCGGCGGCGACCCGTTCCCCGGCCTGGCCCGGGTCTCGCCGACCAACCGGGACGAGGCCCGCGCCCTCGCCTCGTTCGGTGAGGTGAAGGCGGACAAGGCGCTGCTGGTGCAGGACACCCGCAGCGGCGACCACTACACGGACACCCTGAAGTCGGCGTTCAGCACGCTGCTGAAGGGGTCGAAGTACGAGCCGCAGCTGTTCACCTCGCGAAAGGATCCGTACGACGAGGGGACCACGGCCAACACCTTCGAGCAGATCACCCATCTCATCTGTGACACGGACGCGGACACGGTGTTCTTCGCCGGGCGCCACGTCCAGCTGCGCCAGTTCGTCAACGCGCTGGGGGCGCGCGGCTGTCAGAACCGCCGCTTCACGGTGCTCACCGGTGACGAGGGCTCGTACCTGGGTGACGACAAGAAGCTCGACCGGAACGCGCTGCGGCGCAAGGTGACGGTCCGCTACGCCTCGCTGGCGCATCCGGACGCCTGGCCCGCGGTGACGTCAGGGAAGAAGCAGCCGACGGGAGGCTCGGCCGAGGACTACCGGGCGTTCACCGACCTGCTGGCCGAGGTGGGGAAGAAGCCGGTCGGTCCGATCGGGGCGACCGCGCACGACGACCTGACCGACGGGCAGTTGATCATCGCCCATGACGCGATGACGCTGGCGGTGGCGGGGATCCGGCGGGCGACCGCCGACGGGGAGGAGCTGCCCGGCCTGGAGGACGTGGGCGGCCAGTGGCCCCGGGTGAAGGGTTCCCTGCGGGTGCGGGGGGCCAGCGGCTGGATCTGCCTGGACAACCACGGCAACCCGTACAACAAGGCCGTGCCGGTGGTGGAGCTGGCACCGGACCCGCCGCATCAGCGGTTCTCGGCGCTGGCCTGGCCGGAGGGGAAGCCGCCGAAGGAGCAGTGCCTGCCGCCGTCGTCCACGCCCTGACGCGGGATACGGAACGCGGCTGCCCGCCCCCGCCGGAGCGGGGACGGGCAGCCGTGGTGTGCGGGGGCTCAGACGCCGGCGTAGGAGTGCTTGCCGGTGACGAAGATGTTGACGCCGTAGTAGTTGAAGATCCAGCAGCCGAAGGCGATCAGCGCCAGGTAGGCGGCCTTGCGGCCCTTCCATCCGGCGGTGGCGCGGGCGTGCAGGTAGCAGGCGTACGCGACCCAGGTGATGAAGGACCAGACCTCCTTGGGGTCCCAGCCCCAGTAGCGGCCCCAGGCGTCGCCGGCCCAGATCGCGCCCGCGATGATCGTGAACGTCCACAGCGGGAAGACGGCGGCGTTGATCCGGTACGAGAACTTGTCGAGGCTCGACGCGGACGGCATCCGGGAGAGCACGGAATGGGCGAACGTGCCCGGCTCCCCGCCGTTGGCGATCTTGCTCTCGTAGCTGTCGCGGAAGAGGTAGATCAGGGTGCCGATACCGCCGATGAAGAACACGGCGCCACAGATGATGGCGGTGGAGACGTGGATCCACAGCCAGTACGAGTGCAGTGCGGGCACCAGCTGGTCGCTGGAGGTGTAGAGGACCGTGGTCGCGAGGCCGAGGTCCAGCAGGATGGCCGTGATCAGGATCAGGCCCATCCAGCGGACGTTCTTCTTCAGGGCGAGCAGGGCCAGGTACGCGCCGACCGCCACCGTGGAGAAGGTGATGGAGAACTCGTACATGTTGCCCCAGGGGGCGCGCTGCACGGACAGGGCGCGGGCGATGACCCCGCCTGCCTGGATGAGGAAGGCGAGCACGGTCATGGAGACCGCGATCCGCCCGTAGAGGTCGCCCTTGAAGGTGCCTCCAGCGGCGCCGGGCCCGTCCGGAACGTCGCGCGATCCGGCCGCGGAGCGGGTGACGATCTTCGGCCGTTCCAGGACGGCGGTGGCGCCGCCCTTCTGCGCGACCTGGACTTTCACCGTGCCGGCGGCGCCCTCGGCGGTCAGCTCGGCGGCGGTGCGGCCGACCTTGCTGCGGGACCCGAACACCCACTCGGCGATGTGCGCGAAGAAGGCCAGGGTGTAGACGGCCATCGACGAATAGATCAGCACATTGCTGGTGTGTGCCAGATTCTCGTTGGTTGCGGCGGCGAGATTCACTTCTCAGCCCCTTCGGAAGGTTCTGCGGAGGACGCGGCGACGACGTGGGTGCCGGAATCCGGATCGGTGTCGGGGTCGGTGTCTGGGCCGGGCGCCGTGGGCGCGACGGCGTTGAGCGTGACCGCGAGATCGGCCAGCTCCTCGGGAAGCTTCGCGGACTCGCTGCGGCCGAGCCCCGCCATTTCGACGACGGTGACGCCGTCGGCTCCGCGCACGGCACGGATCCAGACCCGGCGCCGCTGGATGAACAGGGAGCCGGCGAGTCCGGCGATCGCGCCGATGGCCCCGGTGAGCGCCCAGCCGCTGGCCGGCTGCTCCGAGATCTGGAAGCTCGCCCACTCCTGAAGGCCCTCGAAGGTGATGGAGCCGGCGCCGTCGGGCAGCTTCATCGTCTCGCCGACGAGCAGCCGCTGCTTGAGCTGCTTGCCCTTGGAGTCCTTGAACTCCTTCATCTTGGACGTGTTCAGCTGGTAGACGTTCTGGGGCAGTCCGGAGTCGACGCCGAGCGAGCCGTGGAAACCGTTGAGCGCGAGCACCGGCATGTCGGCGGCGGGGAACTGCGAGAACATCGTCCCCTTGCCGCTGCCCGCGAAGGTCGGCACGAAGAAGGCCTGGAAGCCCAGCTGCTCCTTCTTGTCGTTCTTGTCGCGGTAGCCGTCCATCACCTTGATCGCACCGGACGAGGTGACGTTGTTGTCGATCGGCAGCAGCGGCACGGCGGCCTTGTAGACCTCCTTGCCGCGGCCGTCCTTGACGGAGACGACGGGCGCATAGCCGTGGGCGTTGAGATAGACCTTCGTACCGTCCACGACAAGGGGTTCGTTGACCTTGATGACGCCCTTCTTCGACTTGCCGTACGCGCCCTCGGAGTACGTGATGCGGGCCTCGTAGGTGCGGGGCGTACCGATCTGCGGGCCGCTGCGCTCGTACGTACCGACGAAGTCGTCGAGGGTGAAGCTGAAGGGGGCGAGCGAGTCCTTGTCGTAGAGCGAGCCGGACTTGAAGTCGTCGTACTGGGTGATCGTGTTGGAGAACCCGTCGCCCTCGACGACCAGCTTGCCGCCCTCGGACTTGAAGAGCTGTCCCCAGGCGAAGGCCACCAGCATCACGATGAGCGCGATGTGGAACATCAGGTTCCCGGCCTCGCGCAGATAGCCCTTCTCCGCGGCGACGGCATCACCGGCCTCATGCGCCCGGTAGCGGCGCTTGCGCATCATCGCGAGCGCGGCCTCGCGGACCTGCTCGGGCTCGGCCTCGGTGCGCCAGGTGGTGTACGCGGGCAGCCGTGTCAGGCGCTTGGGCGCGCCCGGCGGGCGGCTGCGGAGCTGACCGATGAACGTGCCGGTGCGCGGGACGATGCAGCCGATGAGCGAAATGAACAGCAGGATGTAGATCGCGGAGAACCACACCGAGCTGTAGACGTCGAAGAACTGGAGCTTCTCGTAGATCGGCGTGACGGTGGTGTGGAGCCCCTTGAAGGTCTGCACCTTGAGCTCGTCGACGCTGTTCTGCGGGATCAGCGAGCCGGGGATGGCGCCGAGCGACAGCAGGAAGAGCAGGATCAGCGCGACCCGCATGGAGGTCAGCTGACGCCAGAACCAGCGGGCCCAGCCGATGACGCCCATGGCGGGAAGGTTCGCCAGGGTCTCCTCGCGCGGCGCGGTGGAGAGCTGGGAGCCGGCGGCGCCGAGCTCCCGGGCGGTCTCCCTGTCCTGCTCCGCGCGCACCTCCCGCTCATCGGGGCGCTCGCGCTCCTGGGGAGGGTTGGACTTGGTGTTGCTCATCGGTACTCAGATCCCCACCGTGAAGCCGTTGGACCAGCCCTGCAGTTCCTGCATCATGCTGCCCCACGCGCCGGTCAGCAGGAGCAGCCCGGTCACGATCATCATGCCGCCGCCGACGCGCATGACCCAGACGTAGTGGCGCTTGACCCAGCTGAACGCACCGAGCGCCTTGCGGAAGGCGACGGCCGCGAGCACGAAGGGAACGCCCAGGCCGAGGCAGTAGGCGACGGACAGTATGGCGCCGCGTCCGGCGGTCGCCTCGGTGAAGGCCAGCGCGTTGACCGAGGCGAGTGTCGGGCCGAGGCAGGGGGTCCAGCCGATCCCGAAGAGGGCGCCGAGCAGCGGGGCGCCCACCAGTCCGGTGACCGGCTTCTTGTGGATACGGAACTCACGCTGCGTCATCCACGGCATCAGGCCCATGAAGAAGACGCCCATCAGGATCATCAGCACGCCGAGGACCTTGGAGAGGGTCCCGCTGTACTCCTGAAGGGTCTGGCCGAAGTAACCGAAGAGCGCGCCGCCGGAGACGAACACGGCGGTGAAGCCGATCACGAAGAGCGAGGCACCCGCGACGGTCCTGCCGCGACGGGCATCGCCGAGGTCGGTGCCGCTGACCCCGGTGACGTAACTGAGGTAGCCGGGGACGAGCGGTAGGACACACGGCGAGAAGAAGGAGACGAGTCCGCCGAGCAGGGCGATGGGCAGGGCGACCAGCAGGGCCCCGCTCAGAACGGTCTCGTTCTGGGTGGCGGCGGCGAGGGTGATCACCTGATCACTTCTCCGCGATCAACGGGTCGATCATCTTGTGCAGGTTGGTGGCGTCGAGCGCGGCCAGCGAGCGCGCGGCGATCTTTCCGTCCCGGTCGATGACGAGCGTGGAGGGAATCGTCTGGAGGTTGAGCGTGCCCTTGGGGAAGCGCAGCATCAGCTTTCCGGCCGGGTCGTAGAAGCTGGGGTAGGTGACGTTCCAGTCCTTCTCGAAGCTGATCGCCGGGCCGCGCTGCGGGTCCCTGGTGTTGATACCGAGGAACTGGACGCCCTGGTCGGCGGTCTCGTTCGCGACCTTGGCGAAGTGCTTGGCCTCCAGGCGGCAGGGGCCGCACCACGAGCCCCATGCGTTCAGGACGACGACCTTGCCCTTGTAGTCGTCGAGGTTGAGCGGCTTGCCGTCCAGACTCTCACCGTCGAGCTTCGGGGCGTCTGCGCGCTCACCCTTGGCGACGGTGGAGATTCCGCCACTGCCGGTGACGAAGTGCGTGTCACCGCCGCCACCGGTCTCGTTGCCCGAACCGCACGCGGTCAGCGTCAGTGCGAGCGCGGCGGCCGCCGCGGGAGCGGCGAGCAGGGTGAAGCGGCGTCGGAACGCGCGGCCATAGCTCATGTGAAAAGTTTCGCATGGCGGTTTCGGGGATCTTGGGCCCCCCCCTCGGTGCCCGTAAAGCCCGTTGTCAGGCTTGTTTAAAGAAGGCGTTCCAGCCGCCGTCGGGTGCCTGTCCGACCTCCAGCGTACGGAGCTTCGCGAGCACCACCGGGTCCTGGACGTCGAGCCAGTCGACGAACTGCCGGAAGGAGACGAGGCGCACATCCGGCTTCCCCGCGATGTGCTTGAGCGCGTCCTCGACCGCATCCATATAGATGCCGCCGTTCCACTCCTCGAAGTGGTTTCCGATGTAGAAGGGTGCGCGGTTGGTCTCGTACGCACGCTGGAAACCGCTGATGTACGACTGTGTGGCCTGGTCGCGCCAGCCCGGATAACGGGACGGCATTCCCCTGGTCGAATTCTGCGACTGGTTGGCCAGGATGTTGTAGTCCATGGAGAGGACCTCGAAGGTGTGCCCGGGGAACGGGATGCCCTGGAGCGGCAGATCCCACACGTCCATGCGCTTGGTGGGCCAGACCTGGGTGCCGCCGGGCGAGCTGGCGTCGTAGCGCCAGCCGTTCTTCTTCGCGGTGGGCAGCAGATTGTCCTGTCCGAGCAGACAGGGGGTGCGGCTTCCGACGAGTTCCTTGCGGTAATCGAAAGGCAGTGGATCGAGGTCGGTCCAGCCGGTGTTGGTGCGCCATTCGGTGACGAAGGAGATCGACTGATCGATTTCGCTCTGCCACTGGGAGGCCGACCAGTTGCCCACCGATCCGGAACCGCCGCAGAAATGCCCGTTGAAGTGCGTCCCGATCTCGTGGCCGTCGAGCCAGGCCTGGCGCACGTTGTTCAGCGTCTCCTTGATGTGACCGTCGGTGAGATAACCGATGTCGGAGGCGCCGATGGGGTTGTTGGGCGGACGATAGAGGGTCTTCTTCGATTCGGGCAGCAGATAGAGCCCGGAGAGGAAGAAGGTCATCGCCGCGTCGTGCTGCTTGGCGAGTTCCAGAAAGCGCGGGAACAGTCCGTTGCCGACCTCTCCGGCGCCGTCCCAGGAAAAGATCACGAACTGCGGCGGCTTCTGGCCGGGTTCGAGCGGAACGGGCGCGGACGGCTGGTGCGGCTGCTTCCCCGTGTCGGCGGTGGAACCGTCCCCGATCGCGCGGACGTCCTTCTTCGCGGGTCCGTTGCCCTTGACCGCGCCGTCGGCCCCCTTCTCACCCTTGGCGCCCTTGTCCGGCCCGGCCCCGCCCGTATGAGAGGTACCGGATGAACTGCAGCCCGCCACCCCGGCGGCGGCCGCGGCCCCAAGTCCGGCTCCGAGCAAACCCCTTCGGCTGATGTCGCGCATGCCGTTCCCATCTGCGGTCGTTTTGCCTCAAGTCCATACAAACTGCCAAAGGCTTAGATGGGTGAAGCAACACGAAGGTTCCGCGAATTAGCACACAATTCTTTACGGAACCAGACCCCGACCATGACCGAACGCAAGATCGACCCCGAAACCCCCTCAAAAACCGCATGCCGAAACCCCGGACGGCTGAATTCCGCCCGGTCGGCTTACAAACGATCAGCGAGGAAACCGAGCCGGTCCGGACCCGGCGGCCAACACCCCGGACCGCAGCGGCCACGCCTCAGCGGTCAGCGGCCACGCCTCGGACCGCAGCAGCCGGATCGGACCACGACGGCCACATCTCGGACCGCAGCGGCCACACCGAGCCCGTCCGGCGCTTGAGGACAAGACAGCAACCGGGTCGAACCCGGGCCCGCCCACCGGGCCGAACCGGGGCGGACCCGGACCCGAAGACCCCCGGCCCAGGGGGCCGGCTACGCGCCGAACCCCTTCGACGCGCCCTTCACCGGCTTCGCCCCCGCCAGCAGATGCGCCGGCACCAGGTCCCGGGCCGGCTCCGAGTACCCGACCGACACGATCTTGTCGCCCTGGTACGTGAAGCTGGTCAGCGAGGCGAGCGTGCACTGCCGCTTGCGCGGGTCGTGCCACAGCCGCCGCCGCTCCACGAAGCTGCGGACGATCCAGATCGGCAGCTGGTGGCTCACGCACACCGCCTCATGACCCCGTGCGGCGTCGCGCGCCGCGTCCAGGGCACCCATCATCCGCACGACCTGCTCGACGTACGGCTCACCCCACGACGGCCGGAACGGATTCGTCAGGTGCTTCCAGTTGTCCGGCTTGCGCAGTGCCCCGTCGCCGACACCGAAGGTCTTGCCCTCGAAGACGTTGGCGGCCTCGATGAGCCGCTCGTCGGTGGCGAGGTCAAGACCGTGCGTCTTGGCGATCGGCGTCGCCGTCTCCTGGGCCCGCTCCAGCGGTGAGGCGACGACATGGGTGATGTCGCGCTTGTCCAGGTGCTCGGCGACCCGGTCGGCCATCTGCCGGCCGAGCTCGGAGAGGTGGTAGCCGGGACGGCGCCCGTACAGCACGCCCTCCGGGTTGTGCACCTCTCCGTGGCGCATCAGGTGGACGACGGTGATGTCCTTGCGTCCGGCGTTGCTGCTGGCCTCACTCATGCGGTGGCCTCCGATGCGGCGCGGGCTGCGGCGGGCAGCGCGGCGGCGATCCGCTCGACGGCCCGGGTGTCGTGGGCGGTGGAGACGAACCACGACTCGAACGCGGACGGCGGGAGATAGACGCCCTGCGCCAGCATCGAGTGGAAGAACGGCGTGAAGCGGAAAGCTTCCTGCCGCTTGGCGTCGTCGTAGTTGCGCACCGGACCGTCCGTGAAGAAGACGGAGAACATGTTGCTCGCCGCCTGCACGGTGTGCGCGACCCCCTCCTTGTCCAGGGCCTGGCTCACCAGCCCCCGGATCTCCGCGGAGACCGCGTCGACCTTCGCGTACGCGGCGTCGTCCAGCAGACGCAGCTGGGCGAGGCCGGCGGCGGTGGCGACCGGGTTACCGGAGAGGGTGCCGGCCTGGTAGACCGGGCCGACGGGCGCCAGGTGCGCCATCACGTCGGCGCGACCGCCGAACGCCGCGGCCGGGAAGCCACCGCCCATGACCTTGCCGAACGTCATCAGGTCGGGCCGCACCCCGTCGATGCCGAACCAGCCGGCCTTCGACGTGCGGAAGCCGGTCATGACCTCGTCGGAGATGTACAGCGCGCCGTTGGCGGCGCAGATCTCCTTGAGCCCCGCGTTGAAGCCGTCCAGCGGCGGCACGACGCCCATGTTGCCCGGCGAAGCCTCGGTGATCACGCAGGCGATCTCGCCGGGCTGAGCGGCGAAGGCGGCCCGTACGGCCTCCAGGTCGTTGTACGGCAGCACGATCGTGTCGCCGGCCTGGGCGCCGGTGACCCCCGGCGTGTCAGGCAGACCGAAGGTCGCCAGCCCGGACCCGGCGGCGGCGAGCAGCGCGTCGACGTGACCGTGGTAACAGCCGGCGAACTTCACGATCTTGGCCCGGCCGGTGAAACCACGGGCGAGGCGGATCGCGGACATGGTCGCCTCGGTGCCGGACGACACGAGCCGTACCTGCTCCACGGGCTCGACCCGGGCCACGATCTCCTCGGCGAGCGCGACCTCGCCCTCGCCGGGCGTACCGAACGAGGTGCCGCGGGCGACGGCCTCCTGGACTGCGGCGATCACCTCGGGGTGGGAATGGCCGAGAATCATCGGCCCCCACGAGCACACGAGGTCGACATACTCACGACCGTCGGCATCGGTGAGGTACGGACCGGTACCGGACACCATGAAGCGGGGCGTACCGCCCACGGCCCGGAAGGCCCGTACGGGAGAGTTCACGCCACCGGGCGTCACGAGGGACGCGCGGTCGAAAAGCGTCTGCGAAACTGGGGCTTCATATCGATACGGCAGTTCGGTCATGACCTGCGACTTCTCCGACTCCGGGGGGTATTGACCTCCCCAGGGTAGGACAGTGCCCCCGCGCCGCACGGGACGGCGGATCCCCGCCACCGAAAGCCCCGCGGGCACATCCGCGTAACGACCGGGCATCAGCCCCCGCAAGTCTGCGAAACTGGGTCGTCACAGGGAAAGCTCACACATGCCATGGTGTCGGAGCCACGGACAGTCTTGCGGACACGCGTTTCACCGCACGCCCGTGGGGGAGGTCACTGACACGATGATCGGGTTGCGCGGCGGGGGCTGTGCCTCCTAGTTAGTAGTCGGGTGGATGAGATATGCATCGCGGTGGCGAAGTGGGCGAAGGGACCGACGACCTGGGGCCCGAGCCTGCCCGGCGGGGTCGGCACCGGCGCGAGGCTGAGCGCAAGCAGGGCATACAGGCCGGTAGTGCGCAGGTCGGAGCCGGAAGCAGGAGTGGTGGCCGGGTGGGGGTGACCTACAAGTACTTCGGGGCACCCGACGGGGCCACTGCCGCACGCGTGCCCATTTCCATGCGCCCCGAGGAACTCGGCGGCGACGAACTGGGCATGGGCGGCCTGTTCACCAAGATCAAGCCGGAGACAGTGGCCGCGATGGTCCTCACCGGCATACAGGGCATGCCCCTGCACAAGGTCCCGCCGCTGGAGCTGGTCGTCCTCCACCCCGACTACGCGGTGGTCAAGCTACCCATGACGGTCGTGGACCCGCTGCGCGACGTGGGCGAGGAGTCCGTGGGCGCTGCGGCCTTCATCTGGTCGACCGTTCCGGACCGCGGTGGCCCGCGTGACGCGTTCAACGTCTACCAACTGCTGCACGAGTGGCAGGACTTCAGCCACCGACTGCATGACGCAGGGCATCAGGCCTACTGCCTGGTGTGGCCCTGACCTGGTATTCCGCCTGATCCAGGCGGTGTTTCCGGCTCGGCCCCGCCCTCGTCATGGCCGGGTGGGGCCGTCCCGTGGCCAGGGCCATGGGAGGCACACTCGGTTCTCGCAGGGGCGCGGATGCTCCCTGAGGGCTCCGTCTCCGTGAGGACATCGTCGATCACTGCCCACGCAGACGTTCCTTTCACGCTCCCGACGCCGGGCCGGCGCTCTTCATGCGGGGCGGATGACCGGGGCGGCTTCCGGGCGCGGGACACTCCGCTCGGGCAGGATGAAGGGATGCGACCTGTGCTCGTCTACGACGGTGACTGCGCCTTCTGCACGACCTCGGTGACCTTCCTCATCCGGCGGCTGCGGCCGAGCTGCGACGTGACGCCGTGGCAGTTCGCGGATCTGGCCGCCCTGGGCGTTACGCGGCAGCGTGCCGAGCATGAGGTGCAGTGGGTCGCGCAGGTCGGCACGGTGTACGGCGGTGCGCAGGCCTTCGCCAAGATCCTTTTGAACGCCGGTGGGGCATGGGCATGGCTGGGCGGGCTGCTCACCTTGCCTCCTGCGCGGTGGATCGCCCACGGTGTCTACCGGCTCGTCGCCACCAACCGCGACCGTCTGCCCGGCGGCTCGCCGGCCTGCGCGTTGCCGGCGGACCGCAGGCCCGGCGGACGGCCCGTGGTTCAGGGATGACTGCGGTCGAGGGATGCGGAGCTCCCCTGCTTCGGCACGGACCCTGTATGTGTTCCTGACGCGGCCCGTGACGCTCCCGGCAGCCGGACCGCCCCCCGGCACAGGTTCGCCACCGCGACGTAGAAGCGATCCGGCAGGAACACGGCGTCGGCGATGATCATCGCGCCGGAGAACAGCGGCAGTCCCATGAGAACGGCGATGCCGAGGTGCATGCCGAACAGCATGGTCAGCACGGGGTACTTGAGCCTGCCGAAGAGTACGAAGGGGAAGGCGACCTGGATCAGCACGGTCAGGTATCCGGCCACCGCGATGGCGACCGCGTGCCCGTCGGCCCAGTGGGACAGTGCGGGCCACGGCTGGAAGAGTTCGAGGTTCAACACGTAGTGCAGCGCGGTTCCGGCTCCCCAGGTGCCACCCTGCACCTTGTACAGGCCGGCGGCGCCGTAGAGGAAGCAGACCTGGCACGCGATCACGAGGAGCCCGCAGTTGTGCACCGTCGTGATCAAGGTGCGTCGTGCCGCGTGAAGGTGCGGTGCGACAACGGGCAGCCGAAGAGGCCGCGCACCCCCGGTGGAGCTGCGGCGGAGCCGCCTCCGGGCGTCCAGCGACCAGCGGCGGCCGGACGCGGTGAGGACGAGGTAGAGCGACATCAGGAGAACGAGGTTGTCACCTCCGTCCGTCATGAAGATCGACCGCGCGTGGAACGAGGTCACCACGACGGCGAAGACCACGGACACGGCACGGGTCCGCCAGCCCAGCGCGAACAGCGCGCAGATGACGAGCGCCGCCGCGTAGCAGCATTCGAAGTAGATCCGGCTGTCCGACAGCGTGAGGACGCTGACCCAGCCCGTCTGCTCGAAGAGTTGCCGCGCCAGTGTCGGGGTCCACGGTGAACCGGGGCCCCAGATCTCGTTGCGGTACGGGAACTCCCGTAGCAGGAAGACCAGGTAGAGCAGGCCGTACCCGATGCGCAGGACCGACACCCCGTAGAGCGAGAGGGGGCGTTCGGTCAGCAACGCCCACACAGCGCGGCCCGGGCCGGACAGCCGTGCAGCCGGACGGGCGCACAGCGGCCCTCCAGCAGACTCGCCCAGAACTGTCGAAGATCGAGTGGGGTCATTTGTCGTCGGAGCCATCGGAGGCCACCTTCCACCAGGGCAGAAGCCGTGTTTCGGCTTTCGCGGCCGCGGCACGGCGGTCACCGGCCGCAGTGCCCGGAGCGGCAACGGGCAGGGTGACCACCCGGAGCTGGATGTCTTCGAACGGCTTGCCGTTCAGATCGGTCATCCGGGCGGCGGCGATGTTGCGCAGGTACTGCTGCATCATCACGGCTCGGTCCGAGCGTGGGAGGTCGTCGCCTCCGTGAAGTTCGACGTAGGAGGTCCAGGAGCGGCGCAGAAGGTTCTGCGAGGTGTGGCTCGGAAAGACGTTGTGCTCGATGGCGGATTCATCCACTGCGGTCAGGTCGGTCCAGGGGCCGACCTGGACGGAACCGTCCTGAGCGGTGTGCGCGGTCCGCGCGGAAATCCTCCGGTTGACGGAGTCCGGGTCGGGCGCGAACAGTCGCCAGTTCTGCTCGAAGAGGGGGTAGATCCAGGCATTCACCTGTTGGCCGTAGCGCTGGGAGACGACATTCGAAGGCGCCACGTGCAGGAACACCAGGACGACATGCGCCAGGCTCGCGGCCAGGCAGAGGACTACGGTGGTGTTCAGGGCTCTCGACCCCGCCCTCCGCGCACGGCGTGGCCTGTCTGAAATTTCGTCCTCGGCGTCCGAGGTCGGCTCCGCGCCGAGGGGCCGCCCCTGCTTCTGTCCGTGCTCTGATGCGATTTCGCCCTGCACTGCCTCGCCCTGTTCTTCTTGTCGTCCGTCTCGTGCCAGCGCGCGGCGGGCTCCTGAGAGAAGTTCCGCCGCGCGCTGTCAGTTGGCAACGCACGTGCCGCGCCGCCGACTAGCCCTCGTGACTGGCGTGCTCCTTGGGCTTCTGCTCCTTGGGCTTCTCGCCGTGACTGGCGTGCTCCTTGGGCTTCTGCTCCTTGGGCTTCTCGCCGTGACTGGCGTGCTCCTTGGGCTTCTCACCGTGGCCCGCGTGCTCCTTGGGCTTCTCGCAGTGACAGCTGTGCTGCTTGGGCTTCTCGCCGTGACCGGCATGCTCCTTGGGCTTGTCGCCGTAGCCACCGTGGCCGCCGCCGTGCGTGCCGTGCTCCTTGGGCTTGTCGCCGTAACCACCGTGGCCGCCGCCGTGCGTGCCGTGCTCCTTGGGCTTGTCGCCGTAACCACCGTGGCCGCCGCCGGTCCCCCCGCCCGTGGTGTTGCCGGCGATGTTCCCGGAGGTGTTTCCGACGGTGTTGCCCGTGGTGACCCCGGTGGTGGTTCCGCCGCCCGGGGTGCCGCCGGTGGCGCCACCGGTGGTACCACCGGTCAGGACTCCGCCGAGGACACCGCCGAGGACACCGCCGGTGCCGCCGGTGGTGCCGCCGGTCAGGACTCCACCGAGCACACCGCCCAGTGCGCCGCCCGTCGTCCCGGTGGTGGTGCCTGTGGTGGTTCCCGTCGTGGTGCCTGTGGTGGTCCCCGTCGTGGTGCCGGTGGTGGTCCCCGTCGTGGTGCCGGTGGTGGTCCCCGTCGTGGTGCCGGAGGTGGTTCCGCCTGCACAGGTGGCGCGGGTGATGCGGTTGGTGTCCAGAGTGACCGAGCCGTTACGCGCCAGTGCCCGGCCGTCGATACTCGCTCCGGTGTTGGCGCTGATCGAGGTCAGGGCCAGGAGGTTGCCCACGAAGGTCGAGTTGGTACCGAGAGTGGCCGAACTGCCGATCTTCCAGAACACGTTGCACGCCTGCGCGCCGTTGATCAGAGCGACCCGGCTGCCGGACGCCGTCGTCAGTCCTGAGCCGACCTGGAAGACCCAGATCGCGTTGGGGTCGCCCTGGGCGTCGAGCGTGAGGGTGCCGGTCAGGCCCAGGGTCGAGGAGGCGGTGTAGACACCCGGCACCCGCGTCAGCCCTCCGGCGTCCGGCGGAAGCGCCCCGTCCGACGCTTGACCTGCGGCGTTGTTGAAGGCTGTCGCCAGGCCGGCCTTTGCCAGAAGCGCGACAGCATCCGCAGAGTGAAAGGTCCCGCTCACGATTCCCGGCGGGAACCCGCTGATGGCTGTACCGGGACTGACGCCGACGTCCCCGGTGATCACGGACGGGCCGGTGTTCGTGACCGACTGGCCGGCGAGAACAGCGAAACTGCTTGCGGCACCCAGCGGGACAGGAGTGGCGGTCGCGAATGCCTGAGATGGTGCCACGACCACCAGCGCGGCGGCGACCGCCGTGGTGAGAGTTGCCGTGAGCCATGACGAAACAGTGCACCGTTGTGCGGCAGCAGAGGATCTGAGTTTCATCAGAAACCGGTATTTCTGTGAGTGGCGTCGGCTCCCGGGCCGTTCCACGGTTTACCGAAAGCCCTCGTGTTGTCGCCAGCACATTACGCACAAAACGGCTTACTAAACCAGGAGAAACGGGGCAAGCCGATACCAATTTTTTGATCGCTGATGCAGAGTGACAGGTTTTGACACTTGTCTGGATTGAGCCCTGGAGGCCAACCCCATAGACGAAACGTTTCTTCGTTACGCTGAATTGTTTCTTCGGAAATTCGTGCCCTGCCATCAAGAATCGAATATCGAATTTATCCCCCACATGCTCCCCTTGCCGATGCGTGACGCGCCCCTATGGCCGACACCGGGAAGGGAAGCCCCACCCCCCAGCGCGCCCCTCTTCCGATGACTGGGCGAGTGGCAGGACTTCAGCCACCGGGCTGCACCACGCGGGGCATCGGGCCTACCGCCTCCGATGCGGCCCTGAGCCTGCCCTCCCGAGGCGCACCGTCGTCAATCGCCGTTGGTTATAGAATCGTGCCGTGAGCAGCGAGGATGTCGCCCTGGAGGCGTTGGTCGCACTGGGGGATCCCGTGCGGCGTGGACTGTATCGGCACGTCACCGGGACGCCGGGCGAGGTGGGGCGGGACGCGGCGGCCGAAGCGGTCGGGGTCTCGCGTTCACTGGCCGCGTTCCACCTGGACAAATTGGTCGAGGCCGGGCTCCTGGAGGTCTGCTTCCGGCGCCTTTCGGGCCGCAGCGGCCCGGGGGCCGGGCGGCCCTCGAAGCTGTACCGGAGAGCCGAGGGCGAGCGCACGGTGTCGGTGCCGCCCCGGTCCTACGACACGGCGAGCCGGCTGCTGGCCGAGGTGGTGGAGCAGGCCGGGCTCGACGGGGAACTGCAGGCGGCGGCAAGGACGGCCGGAGAGGCCGAGGGGGGCGCCTCGGACGGCGAGGAGGACCCGGTCGAGGTCCTGCGGTCACGCGGTTACGAGCCGTTCTGGGACGGCGGGACGCTGCGGCTGAACAACTGCCCGTTCCACGCGTTGGCCGATCAGTTCCCCGCCCTGGTCTGCGGGATGAACCTGGCCGGCATCGAGGGCCTGCTCGCCGGGCTGCCGGGCGGGCAGAACTGGACCGCGGCGATGGATCCGCTTCCGCACGGCTGCTGCGTGGCCCTCGAAGTCGCGAAGGGGAAGGGACCCACGCCGGAAGCGGCACCCGGAGTCGCACCGGACGTCGCACCCCGAGCGGCGCCGGACGACGCCGCGCCGGACACCGCACCCGAAGCAGCACCCGAGGTCGCCCCCGGAGCCACACCAGAAGTCTAAAAAAGCAGTTATTGACTTTAGAAGGTTCACCCCGGCATGCTTGCCCCCGTGAGCCAATTCCACCTTGCCCAGGTCAACGTCGGGCGCATCCTCGCGCCACTCGACAGCCCCCAGCTGGCCGACTTCGTCGCCCAGCTCCCGGAGATCAACGCGGTCGCCGATCAGGCCCCCGGCTTCGTCTGGCGCATGGTCGACGACAGCGGAACCGACGCGACGAACCTGCGCCCCGAGAACGACGACGACATGCTCCTGATCAACTGCTCGGTCTGGGAGTCGGTCGAAGCGCTGCGCAACTTCACGTACCGCAGCGAGCACCTCAAGGTCCTGGCCCGCCGCCGGGAATGGTTCGAGCGCCTCGCCGACTTCCACCACGCACTGTGGTGGGTCCCCGCAGGGCACCGCCCGGGCATCGGCGAGGCGATGGAACGCATCGCCCTGATCCGTGACATCGGGGAGGGACCCGGCGCGTTCACCTTCCGTGCCCCGCACCCTCCGCCCACCGGCTCCCCCGGCGAGTTCGGGCACGTCCGCCACGGCGGACACTCACCCGCTGAACACACTCCCGCCGAACACACACCCCGCTGAGCGGCCTGCCGCCGAACACACGGCCCAGCAGCGTCAACCCGGGCGCCCACCTGCACGAAGAGCATCTGTCAGCCAGCTGTATCAGGCCATTCATTGGCCGAAGAATGATCTTCAGGTGACCTGTCGAACCTGCCGATGCAGGAGGCATCGACTCTGAAGGGGGGGCCTGTCGTGGGCGACACTCTGCTGGCTCTGTCCATTCCCGTACTGGTCTTCGCCAGCGGCATCTACGCGGCATGTGAGAGCTGGTGGCGGCGCCGTCACCCGGCGCCGCCGTCCCCGTACACACATCAGGCGGCCCGCCTCGCCGAGCGCGCGATGCTCGTGGACGCCGAACGGATCGTGGACGGCTCCTACGAGGCCCTCGGCACGCTCTACGACGGCCCGACGGCGGCGGACACGCCGGTTCCGGCCACCGGCGTCAGGGCCGGGGCGGCTGCCAGTCAGGATCACGACCGGTCAGCGCCAGCACCCGCGCAAAGGGGCTAGCTCCCTCCGTCACGGGGAACGGCTCGCCGAACATCTTGGCCTCGCGGGCCTTCGGCGCCATCCCCTCCATGGCGGGCGCGATCTCCTTCACCACGTCCGCGTCCGGCACGAACTCCTGGCCGGTGGCCCGGGCCAGGTCCCACGCGTGCACGGTCAGATCACCGAGCACCATGTTCCCCACCGTGCGGGCGGGGAACCCCATGGAGCCCGCGGTTCCCTCCTCCGCGCCCGGCGCCGCCCACGCCTCGACCAGCGCGGCCGTCTCCTCGCCGAAGCGTTTCCGCCAGTCCCCGGTGACCGCGTCCGGGGTCTCGCCGAAGTCCGCGTCCTGTCGGGCCGCGAGCGCGGTGAAGTTGACGACCACCTGGACGAGGTGGCTGATCAGGGCACGGACGTCGTACTCCGCGCACGGTGTGGGGTCGCCCAGCCGGCTGTCGTCGATCCCACGCACCACGGGCAGCGCGCTGTCGGCCGCCGCATCCAGCAATTCACTGATCTTCCTCATGCCTCGACCATGCATCCGGCGACGGCTCCGGGCTTGAAGAAACGCGACACATGAGACACGGAAGCGACCGCGTCATAGGATCGGCAGCCATGCCCGGCTCCCAAGGTCCCCGCCGCGACACCCGGGGCATCGTCGACGCCCCCGAACTGTTCACGCACGTACGCTTCCGGCGCCGCGAGCCCGCGCCCGCCCTGCGCCCCTACCTCGAGCACTACTGGCTGATCGACTGGGACCTGCGCGAGCCGTACGCCTCCCACCTGGTCCCGCACCCCAGCGTCAACCTCGTCTTCGAGCGGTACGCGGGCTGCGGCGACGAGGACGCCGGGTACGCGGAGGTCTCGGGCATCGGCCTGAAGCTCTTCACGCAGAAGCTGGAGGGGCGGGGGCGGGTCTGCGGTGTGCAGTTCCGGCCGGGCGGCTTCCGGCCGTTCGCACCGGACCGGCCGGTGTCCGAGTGGACGGGGCGCCGGGTTCCGGCAGCCGAGGTGTTCGCGCCGCCCTCCCCGCCGTCGGCCGTGCTCGACCCCGGGCAGGAGGACGCGCGGGTCGCGGCACTCGACGCCTACCTGCTGGCGCTCGGCCCGGAACCGGATCCGCAGGCCGAGCGGGCGATGGCCCTGGCCGACCTGGTACGTACCGACCGCACGGTCCTCCGTGTCGACGAACTGGCCCGCACCGAGGGTCTGTCGGTGCGGTCCCTGCAACGGCTGTTCGCCACGTACGTGGGCGTCGGCCCCAAGTGGGTCATCCTCCGCTACCGCATCCACGAGGCGCTGGAACGCGCCGAATCGGACCCGGCGGTGGACTGGGCGGGGCTCGCCGCGGATCTCGGCTACAGCGACCAGGCGCACCTGGTCAGAGACTTCACGGCGACGGTGGGCGTGCCGCCGACCATGCTCGGTACCCGCTGACTGTCAGAGGCCCGTCCTACAGTTCCGTCATGGAGCGGACCGAAGCATCACCCGTGGGGATCGAGCCCTGGTCGGAGAGCGACCTGGAGCTGCTCCGCCGCGCCAACGCACCTGAGCTGATGGACCACCTGGGCGGCCCCGAGCCGGAGGAGCAGCTCATAGAGCGTCACGGCCGCTATGTGGCGCTGAGCGCGGACCGGACGGGCCGGGGCAGGATGTTCCGCATCACGCTGCCCGGTGAGGTCGGGGGCGTGGGCACCATCGGTTTCTGGGAGCGCACCTGGCAGGGCCGGAAGGTCTACGAGACGGGGTGGGCCGTTCTCGCGGAGTTCCAGGGCCGGGGCATCGCGTCGGCCGCGACGAAGGCCGTGGCCGGGCAGGCGCGCGCCGAGCACAAGCACCGCTATCTGCACGCCTACCCGTCCGTGGACAACGTTGCGTCCAACGGGGTGTGCCGCAAGGCGGGTTTCCTGCTGATCGGCGAGTGCGAGGTCGAGTACCCGCCGGGACACCCGCTGCTGACCCACGACTGGCGGCTGGACCTCCATCCCGAGCGCTGACCGGGCCCGGGGCCGGACCGTCAACGGGGCGGCGGCCGGCCCGGCAGCCGGGGCGCCTGCACCTGTGCCTGTGCCTGTGCCTGTGCCTGCTCCTGCTCCTGCTCCTGCTCCTGCGCCCGGGATGCGTAAAGCGTTTGACGGGGATCGTCACCTCCGGGATATTTACCTGCGTCCCGCAGCTTATGCGTTCCACAATCAATCGGCATCATCTGTCCAGGACCGTCAGGACCCCTTCACCGAGGAGACCCCTCCATGCTCACCCTCGTCACCGGCTGCCGCGGCCGCGTAGGTTCCGCGCTCGTATCGCTGCTCCACCGCGACGGCCACGCCGTGCGTGCCGCCTCCCGCAACCCCGTCGAACTCTCCCTGCCCTCCGGCGTCCCGTCCGTGGCCTGCGATCTCGGCGACCCCAGCACCTTCGCGGCCGCCCTGGAAGGCGTCGGCTCCGTCTTCCTCTACGCCGAGCCGTCCCACATCACCGAATTCCTCGCCGCCGCCCGGACCGCCGGCGTCGCACACATCGTCCTGCTCTCCTCCAGCTCGGTCCTCGCCCCGGACCCCGGGTCCAACCCGATCGCCGCCTCCCACCACGCGGTGGAACAGGCGCTGAGCGACTCCCCCCTCACCGCCACCCTGCTGCGCCCCGGCGCCTTCGCGGGCAATGCCTACCAGTGGTCGGAGTCCTTCCGGTCCGGCCGCCCCGTCGCACTGCCCTACCCGCACAGCCGGACCAGCCCCATCGACGAGACCGACATCGCCGAAGCGGCACTCGCCGTCCTCACCGACGTACGCCTGCAGGGCTCGGCCTATCACCTGACCGGCCCCGAAACCCTCACCGCCGCCGAGCAGGTCGGGCTCCTGGCCGCGGCGTCGGGCAGCCCCGTCACCGTCGACACCGTGAGCAGGGCCGCCTGGAAGCAGTCCGTGTCCCCCTTCGTCCCCGAGGAGATCGCCGAGGCGCTGCTCGACTACTGGGCCGCCACGGACGGGTCCGCCGCCGAAGTCACCGGCGATACGGAGAAGCTGACCGGCCGTCCGGCCCGTACGTTCGCAGCCTGGGCCGCCGGGCACGCCGCCGCCTTCCGCGCCTGACGCCCGCGCACCGGCCCTCACGCCGCGATCCCGAATCCCATGGCCGGTGCCCCGCCCCGATGGCATCCTGACCAGGTGAACGGACCCGAGATCCACCTCGAAGTCGCCCCCGGACTGCGCCTCTTCGTCGCGCACGAACGACGCCGGGGCCGGACGACCGTGACCACCGACGGCTCGTCCACCCTCGGGCACGTCGTGGAATCGCTCGGAGTTCCGCTGACCGAGGCCGGAGAGCTCCTCGTCGACGGGCGCCCCGTGCCGGTCTCGCACATTCCCGCAGCGGGCGAGACCGTCGAGGTGCGGGCCGTTCGGCGCCCGCAGAACGTGCCGGGCGCACCCCTGCGCTTCCTCCTCGACGTCCACCTCGGCACTCTCGCGCGACGACTGCGGCTGCTCGGCGTCGACGCGGCGTACGAGAGCGAGGACATCGGCGACCCCGCGCTGGCCACCCGGTCGGCGAAGGAGCAGCGGGTCCTGCTCTCCCGGGACCGGGGGCTGCTGCACCGGCGGGAACTCTGGGCGGGGGCGTACGTCTACAGCGACCGCCCCGAGGCGCAGTTGCGCGACGTACTGGAGCGGTTCGCGCCGGACCTCGCCCCGTGGACGCGGTGCACGGCGTGCAACGGACCGCTGGCGGCAGCCGACAAGGACTCCGTCAGCGCGCACCTGGAACACGGCACCCAACGGTCGTACGACGTCTTCGCCCAGTGCACGGAGTGCGACCGGGTGTACTGGCGCGGCGCCCACCACGCCCGCCTGGAGGCGATCGTCACCGAAGCGGTCCGCGAGTTCGGCAACGCCCTGGCCGGACCGGGCCCTTCGGGCGGCTGAACCCGCACACCGCCCCGGCCCGAAGCCCCGTCACTGCCGCTGGGCGGCGTCGCTGTCGCTGTCGCTGTCGCGCAGCCTCTCGACCTGTACCGCGCTCAGCTCCGCCGTGCGCCGCATATGGGTGATGAGGAAAGCGATCTCGTCGTCTCCGTACGCCTCGAACAGCTCGGCCCACCCGCTGTTCAGCCGCTCCCAGACCGCACCGAACTCCGCCATCCGCTCGGGCACGGTCGCGACGAGCACCCGCCGCCGGTCCGCCGTGTCCCGCGCGCGGGTCACGTACCCGGCCCGCTCCAGCCGGTCGACGAGCCGGGTCGCCGACCCTGTGGTGAGCCCGGTCAGCTCCGCGACCCGGCCGGTGGTGACGGGCTCGGCCTCCAGGCCGAGCAGGTTCAGGCACTGCAGATCCGTGGGATGCAGCCGCAGATGGTCGGCGACGGCCTGGTTGAACAGGGCGTACGAGGCCATGTAGCGGCGCGACGTGACGGCCAGCTCGGCCAGCAGCACGCTGCGGCGCGGGACGGATGACTTCTGCGGCATGCAGAGAGTGTACGAAGCAGCCATGGCCGCCCCGGTCCCTCACCACCACCTGCGGCCGCCCGCTCCGGGCCGGAGACGCCGGAGGATGTTGGAGGACGCCGGAGACATCTGAGGCGCGCCCGTACGCCCCGACGGCTCAGAAGACGTACTCGTCCCCCGTGGCGGGCGCCAGCACCTCGTGCTCGCTGTTCTTCGAGAACCGGTCCGTCGCACCGCCGTTCCACACGGTGTCGATCCGGACGACCACCTCCGCCGGCCGGCCCACGAGCTGCAGTTCGAGGGCGAGCTGCTGCTGCTCGGAACCGTCCGCGTGCAACGCACCCGTCCTGCACAGCACGGTCGCCCGATCGGCCTGCAGACACTCCTGCGGCAGCTCCTGGCGGCCCGCCAGCGGTACGGAGACCCGCAGCCGGACGGTGACCCCGGCCAGATCCGCCGGCCCGCGGTTCTCGCTGCGCAGCCAGATCCCGAGCCCGGTACCCCACAGCGAGACATGCCCGTGGTGCGACACATCCGCCTCCGGCGCGATGTTCCGACCCACGGGCGTACCGACGGGCGTACCGACGGCTGCGGCCGTCCCGCCCACACCCAGCGCCACCGTCGACGCCAACGCCGCCGCAGCGGACACCCCCAGCAGAGCCTTACGCGTCACTACCATGCCCTGAAGATACAGATCGTCACTAATTATCCATATATACCCACTGGTTCGGCGCGGCGGCAGGCCGGGTAAGCGCCCGTGACACCCTGCTCCCATGTCCGTGGTCCGTTCCCTCGCGCTCTTCGTCGTCGCCGCCCTCTTCGAGATCGGGGGTGCCTGGCTCGTCTGGCAAGGCGTCCGCGAGCACCGCGGCTGGGCCTGGATCGGCGCGGGCGCCATCGCCCTGGCCACCTACGGCTTCGTCGCCACGCTCCAGCCGGACGGCGAGTTCGGGCGGGTGCTCGCCGCGTACGGCGGGGTCTTCGTCGCGGGATCGATCGCCTGGGGCATGGCGGCCGACGGCTACCGGCCCGACCGCTGGGACGTGACGGGTGCGCTGATCTGCCTGGCCGGCATGGCCGTGATCATGTATGCCCCCCGCAACCACTGACCGCGCCCCTGCCTATCCTGGCTCCCTACCGATCAGCTGCCCGAGGAGCCCGTCATGGCCGCATCCCCCATCGCCGTCATCACCGGAGCGAGCAGTGGCATCGGTGCCGCGACCGCCCGGCAGCTGGCGGCCGCCGGCTTCCGCGTGGTGCTGACCGCCCGCCGCAAGGACCGCATCGAGGCGCTCGCCGCCGAGATCACCGAGGCGGGCCACGAGGCCACGGCCTACGCCCTGGACGTCACCGACCGCGCCGCGGTCGACGAGTTCGCCACCGCGTTCCGCACCCTCGCCGTCCTCGTCAACAACGCCGGCGGCGCGCTCGGAGCCGACCCCGTCGCCACCGGCGACCCGGCGGACTGGCGCCAGATGTACGAGACCAACGTCATCGGCACGCTCAACGTCACCCAGTCCCTGCTCCCCGCCCTCACCGCGGGCGGAAACGGCACGGTGGTCATCCTCACCTCGACGGCCGGCCTCTCCACCTATGAGGGCGGTGGCGGCTACGTGGCCGCCAAGCACGGCGAGCACGTCCTGGCGGAGACCCTCCGCCTGGAGATCGTCGGCACCCCGGTCCGCGTCATCGAGGTCGCCCCCGGCATGGTCAAGACGGAGGAGTTCGCCACCACGCGCTTCCGCGGCGACGCCGAGAAGGCCGCCAAGGTCTACGCGGGCGTCGACGCCCCCCTCACCGCGGACGACGTGGCCGACACGATCACCTGGGCCATCACCCGCCCCAGCCACGTGAACATCGACCTCCTGGTGGTCCGCCCCCGCGCACAGGCCTCCAACTCCAAGGTCCACCGCACCGTTTGACGGCCCGCGCGCAGCCGGACGTGCGGGGTGAGGCTCCCCCCGTAAGCCTCACCCCGCCACCGGCTCACCCCCCGCAGGCCTCACCGCGCCACCGGGTCGCGCGCTCAGCCCTTCACGCAGATGACCTGCTTCAGCTTCGCGACGACCTCGACCAGGTCGCGCTGCTGGTCGATGACCTTCTCGATCGGCTTGTAGGCGCCCGGAATCTCGTCGACGACGCCGGAGTCCTTACGGCATTCCACGCCCCGCGTCTGCTCCTCCAGGTCCTTCGTCGAGAAGCGCCGCTTGGCGGCGTTCCGGCTCATCTTCCGGCCCGCTCCGTGCGAGGCCGAGTTGAAGGACTTCTCGTTGCCGAGGCCCTTCACGATGTACGAGCCGGTGCCCATCGAGCCCGGGATGATCCCGAAGTCACCGGAGCCGGCCCGGATGGCCCCCTTACGGGTGACCAGCAGGTCCATGCCCTCGTACCGCTCCTCCGCCACGTAGTTGTGGTGACAGGAGATGACCGGTTCGAAGGTCACCTTGGCCTTCTTGAACTCCTTGCGGACCACGTCCTGGAAGAGCGCCATCATCACCGCACGGTTGTGCTTCGCGTACTCCTGCGCCCAGAAGAGATCGTTGCGGTAGGCCTGCATCGGCGGGGTGTCCGCGAGGAACACGGCCAGGTCGCGGTCGACAAGGCCCTGGTTGTGCGGCAGCTTCTGCGCCTGGCCGATGTGGAAGTCGGCCAGCTCCTTGCCGATGTTCCGGGAGCCGGAGTGCAGCATCAACCAGACCGAACCCGCCTCGTCGAGACAGAACTCGATGAAGTGGTTCCCCGATCCGAGCGTTCCCATCTGCTTCGTGGCACGCTCCTGCCTGAACTTGACCGCATCGGCCACCCCGTCGAACCGCGCCCAGAAGTCGTCCCAGCGGGTCGCCGCGAGACCGTGCAGCCGGTCCGGGTCCACCGGATCGTCGTGCATACCGCGGCCCACCGGAATGGCCTGCTCGATCTTCGACCGGAGCGGGGACAGGTCACCGGGCAGGTCGTTGGCGGTCAGCGAGGTCTTCACCGCGGACATTCCGCAGCCGATGTCCACGCCCACCGCCGCCGGACAGACCGCACCGTGCATCGCGATCACCGAGCCGACCGTGGCACCCTTGCCGAAGTGGACGTCCGGCATCACGGCGAGGCCCTTGAGCCAGGGCAGGGTGGCGACGTTGCGCAGCTGCTGCATCGCGACGTCCTCGACCGAAGCCGGGTCGGCCCACATGCGGATGGGCACCTTCGCACCCGGCACCTCTACGTACGACATAGTTCCTCGATTCCCCCGAAAAGTCTGAAAACGCAAAACCGGTGCCAAGGTCGGCAAACAGGTCGGCCGACCGGCATTCACAGCGGCGCGTGCGATACACATTGTGTCCACCGGCCGCCATCGAGCGGCAACCGTTTTTCGCGCGAAGGGAGCCCAGGACCGTGCGACGAATGGCGTACGTACCCGGCACCGTGCTGATCGCAGCACTCGTCGCCGGCTGCAGTGCCGGCACCGAAGGCGGCGCATCCGCCGGCGACAGCAAACCCGGCACGCTGACCACCTCCGCCGCACCCCCGGGCAAGTACCTCACCCTTCCCGAGGCCTGCCGGGCCATCCCCCTCGCCACTCTGAACGACCTCCTGCCCGGCGCCGCGCAACTGCCCGAGGCCCAGCAGGAGAAGGTGTACGAGGGCACGCCCGCCAGAACCTTCGACACGGACCGCCGCGTCGGCTGCCGCTGGACCTCCGACGCACCCGACGCCTCCCGCAGCATCGCCATCGACTTCGAGCGCGTCGTCTCGTACGACCCGGCCGTGAGCGATGACGACCGCGCCCGCGAGGTGTACGCGAAGAAGGAGGACGCCGCGGACCTCCCCTCGGCGTCCCTCCCGTCCGACGACGCGGACAAGGAAACGGCCTCGCCCGAGGGCTCCCCCACAGGGACCGCGAAAGCCGGAGCCAAGAGCGCCGGCGGAACCGCCGGAAAGACGGACGCGACGCCGGACGCCGGCACCGGCCCGACCGGAAGCGCGACCGGCAGCGCGGATGACACCGCAGGTGACACCGCGGACGGCGGTACAGCCGGCAGCCCCGCCGAGAACCTCCAGCCCCGCGTCCTCGACACCCTCGGAGACAGTGCATTTCTGGACGATCTGCTCACCCGGGCAGGTTCCACCGCACAGCACCGCACGGTGAGCGTGGTATTCCGCACATCGAACGTCATCGTCACCATCGAGTACACCGCACAGCCGGCCGTCTCCACCGAGGTCCCCGACAGCAAGGAACTGCAGGAGAAGGCCCAGGCACTGGGCGAGAAGCTGGTCGACAGGTTGAGCGAATAGCCCCGCCCCAGGCCTTCCCGGACGGGGCGTCCGCCGCTCCGCGGGCCTCCCGGCCGAGGCGGCATCCGGCGCCCGTCCGTCGTACCGTGGCCCTCCGGAACCGCCCGCCGGCCGAGCGCCGCCCCGGGCCCACCGACCACGCACACCGGACGCGCCGTACCCGACGACCGCGCCCACCGAACACGCCCACCGACCGTCTGGCAGCCCGACCGCCGCGCCACCCGAGTGAAGGAACCATGCACCGATCAGCCCCGCGACTCACCCGCATACTCGCCTGCGCCGCCGTCCCGGTGATGCTCGTCGTCGCCGGCTGCTCGTCGGACTCCGACAGCAAGACGGACGACGCCTCGTCCTCGTCCGCCGCGCCGGACGCGACGAAGACGGAAGCGGCCGTCGCGCCGGCGAAGTTCGCCGCGCTGCCCGACCCGTGCAAGTCGATCACCGCGAAGACCGTCAAGTCCCTGGTCCCCTCGGCCAAGAACAAGAGCGGCACCCGCGGCAAGTCCAGCGACAGCTCCGCCCGCGGCGGCTGCTCGTGGAACGGCCTCGACGACAACGGCGTCAAGGGCTCCCAGTACCGCTGGCTCGATGTCGGCTTCACCCGCTTCGCATCCGACCAGGGCGTGGGCAGCGGTGCCGACCGCGCCCAGGCGGACTACACGAAGCAGGTCGCCAAGGCCCAGGCGGCCGACGGTGCGAAGAAGCTCGCCACGGCCCCCGTCAGCTCCCTCGGCGACCAGGCCACCCAGATCACGTACGACCTCACCAAAACGGGTGAGGACTTCAAGTACGCGACCATCGTCGCCCGTACGGGGAACGTCGTCGTCACCCTCAACTACAACGGCGCGGGCTACGCGGGAGCCAAGACCCCGTCCGCCGCCGACATCCTGAAGGGCGCCCAGAAGGCCGCCAAGGAGGCGGTCGCCTCGGTCTCCACCGCCAACGAGGCCCCGGCAAAGTCCAGCAGCTCGCCGAAGCCCGCCCAGTCCGCCAAGACCAAGGCCTCGGCCAAGGAGACCGGCAACGCGACGGGCAAGACGACCGCCAAGACGACCAGCAAGACCACCAGCAAGGCCGTGGCCAAGAAGACGAGCTGACCGCCCCCGCTCGCCCGGCACCCGGCAGCGGACGGCCCACGAAGCGGTCCGTGAAACAGCCGGCGTGACAGCCGGTGGCCTCAACCCTCCTGCGCAGAAGCGGTTTTGCGAAGCCCGGTCCTCACCCGAGGACCGGGCTTCGCCCCTCCCCGCGCAACGCACCGCTCAGGCATGTGCCAGGCTGTGCCCGCCAGAACTCGAAGTCGTCCCGCTGGTCCGGACGTCGGAGACAAAGAATTGGGGAGGGGTCGCGGGTGGCCGCGATGCAGCTGACACGCACGCACCGGATACTCATCGGGCTCGTGGTCGCCGGTGCGGTGCTCATCGCAGCGATCGGTTTCGCGGGCTCGTACGCGGCCGTGCGCGAACTCGCCGAACAGAAGGGCTTCGGCAGTTTCTCGGTCGTCTTCCCGATCGGCATCGACGCCGGTATCTGCGTCCTCCTCGCGCTGGACCTGTTGCTGACCTGGCTGCGCATCCCGTTCCCGCTGCTGCGTCAGACGGCCTGGCTGCTGACCGCCGCGACGATCGCGTTCAACGGCGCCGCAGCCTGGCCCGACCCGCTGGGCACCGGCATGCACGCCGTGATCCCGGTGCTGTTCGTCGTCTCCGTCGAGGCCGCCCGCCACGCGGTGGGCCGCATCGCCGACATCACGGCCGACAAGCACATGGAGGGCGTCCGCCTCACCCGCTGGCTGCTCTCGCCCGTGCCGACGTTCCGGCTGTGGCGGCGGATGAAGCTGTGGGAGCTGCGGTCGTACGAGCAGGTCATCAAGCTCGAACAGGACCGGCTGATCTACCAGGCCCGCCTCCAGGCCCGCTTCGGCCGCAGCTGGCGCCGCAAGGCCCCCGTCGAGTCCCTGATGCCGCTCCGCCTCGCCAAGTACGGCGTCCCGCTCGCCGACACCGGCCCCGCCGGGCTCGCCGCGGCCGGCATCGAGCCCGCCCTGCTGCCCCCGGCCCCCGCCCAAGCCGCCGCCCCGGCAGCCGCCGTCGCCGTGGAGACGGCCCCGCAGCCCGAACTCGCCTACGCCCCCCAGCAGGAGCAGTACGCCAGGACGGTCCCCGGCGAATGGGCCGAGGAGCAGCAGCCCGCGGAGGGACCCGGCACGCATGAGAGCCCGTGGTTCGCGGCACAGGTTCCGGACGGGGCGTACGAGGGTTCGTACAACCCGACGTACGTCGACGGGCTCGAACCCACTCCGGTCATGATCCCGTCGGGACCCGGTGGCCGCACCCGCCCGCTGGGCAATGTCGGCACGATCGGTGCGGTGCCCGGCCCCCGCAGCGAGCAGACGCCGTTGGCCCCCGAGGCCGACGAGGCGCAGGCCCCGGGTCAGGCCCAGATCCCGGTGCAGGAGCAGGTCCCTGCGCAGGAGCAGGTCGCGGTGCAGGAGCAGCAGCCGCTGCCCGTCGTCGAGGCCGCCGACGAGTGGGCCGAGGAGTGGGCGCAGGAGGACGCGGAGTTCAGCGAGATCGCTTACGAGGTCTTCGCCGCGTTCGTGACGCAGCACAGCACGTACCCCAGCATCGAGGTCCTCGACATACACCTGTCGGACGGCCACAACGTGCGGCACCCGCGCAGCATGGCCCTGCTCCGCCAGCTGATCCAGGGCTTCAAGAACCGCTACCACGCCGAACTCGAGGCCGACCACATCGCGTGAGCCGCTGACCGGCGCCGCATGTCCGGCCGACGCCCGGCCATCCACTTCAGGAACGACGAAGGGCCGCCACCCGCATCACCGGGTGGCGGCCCTTCGTCATACGTGAGCGCGGGCCCGGGGCCCGGCGCCGGCGGCTACGCGCCGAGCAGCCTGCGCACCCGGTCCGCCCCCACCGCGAGCAGCAGCGTGGGCAGGCGGGGGCCGGTGTCCCGGCTGACCAGCAGTCGGTACAGCAGCGCGAAGAACGACCGCTGTGCCGTCTTCAGCTCCGGCGTCGGCTTGGCGTCGGCCTCCAGCCCGGCCAGCACCTTCGGCACGCCGTAGACAAGCGTGGTCAGCCCGTCCAGGGACCAGTGCGAGTCCAGCCCCTCCAGGAGCAGGCGCAGCGACTCGCGTCCCTGCTCGTCCAGCGAGCCGAGCAGCTCCTTGTCCGGCTCGTCGCGGACGATGGTGCGGGCCTCGGCCGGGACCTGGGTGGTGATCCAGTTCTCGGCCCGGTCGAGCCGCGGCCTGGCCTCGTCGAGCGAGGTCAGCGGGTGCTCCGGGTCCAGCTCGCTGAGGATGCGCAGCGTCTGGTCCTCGGCCCCGGCGGTGATGTCGGCGACCGAGGCGAGGGTCCGGTACGGCAGCGGGTGCGGCGTGCTGGGCAGCTCACCTGCGGCCGTGCCGATCGCCCGGGCGTACGCGGCGGCGTCGGCCGGCAGCACGGAACCGTCGGCGACCTTGCGGCCCAGCGAGTCCCACTCGTCGTAGAGCCGCTGGATCTCCTGGTCGAAGGCGATCTTGAAGGACTGGTTGGGCCTGCGGCGCGCGTACAGCCAGCGCAGCAGCGGCGCCTCCATGATCTTCAGCGCGTCGGCCGGGGTCGGCACGCCGCCCTTGGAGGAGGACATCTTCGCCATGCCGGAGATGCCGACGAAGGCGTACATCGGGCCGATCGGCTGCACGCCGTCGAAGATCTCGCGGACGATCTGGCCGCCGACGACGAACGACGACCCGGGCGAGGAGTGGTCCACCCCGCTCGGCTCGAAGATCACGCCCTCGTACGCCCAGCGCATCGGCCAGTCGACCTTCCAGACGAGCTTGCCGCGGTTGAACTCCTTCAGCCGGACCGTTTCGGCGAAGCCGCAGGCCGTGCAGGTGTAGTTCAGCTCGGTGCTCTCGTCGTCGTACGACGTGACCGTGGTGAGGTCCTTCTCGCAGTTGCCGCAGTAGGGCTTGTACGGGAAGTAGCCGGCCGAGCCGCCGCTGCCGTCGTCCTCGCTCGCCGCGCCGGAGCCCGCCTCGGCCTCCAGCTCGGCCTCGTCGACCTTCTTCTGCTGCGGCTTCTTGCCGCCCTTGGCGCCTGCCGCCGGGTCCTTCTTGGTCCGGTAGCGGTCCAGGACGGCGTCGATGTCCGCGCGGTGGCGCATCGAGTGCAGGATCTGCTCGCGGTACGTCCCCGCCAGGTACTGCTCCGTCTGGCTGATTCCGTCGTACTCGACACCCAGCTCGTCCAGGGCCGCCGTCATGGCGGCCTTGAAGTGCTCGGCCCAGTTCGCATACGCGGACCCGGCCGGGGCGGGCACCGAGGTGAGCGGCTTGCCGATGTGCTCGGCCCAGGACGCGTCGACGCCCTCGACGCCGTTCGGCACCTTGCGGTAGCGGTCGTAGTCGTCCCACGAGATCAGGTGCCGGACGGTGTGGCCGCGGCGGCGGATCTCGTCGGCGACCAGGTGCGGGGTCATGACCTCGCGGAGGTTGCCCAGGTGGATCGGGCCCGACGGGGAAAGACCGGACGCGACGACGACCGGTTTGCCAGGCGCACGACGCTCCGATTCGGCGATGACCTCGTCCGCGAAGCGGGAGACCCAGTCGGTCTCGGTGCTGCTCTGACTCTGAGCCACGGTCGGCACGTCCTTCTCTCTTGTAGGACTCGTAGGGGCGTGCACCATTCTCCCAGGTACCACCCACAGCGCGAAAACGGCTTTACAGGGCGTGGGATACTTGGGGTCATCCCTTGTACCCCCTACGGAAACGGCAGCCCGTCCCATGCCTGAGCACGGCTCGGTCCAGTCCCTCGCTTCCACGCTCCAGCAGCAGCTGTCGGACGCCCTGACGGCAGCCCTGCCGGATGCCGGCACCGCGGACCCGCTGCTGCGCCGAAGCGACCGGGCCGACTTCCAGGCAAACGGCATCCTGGCGCTCGCGAAGAAGCTCAAGGGCAACCCGCGCGAGCTGGCCGCCCAGGTCACCGGCGCCCTCCCGGCGACGGACCTGATCAAGGACATCGAGGTCTCCGGGCCCGGCTTCCTGAACATCACGCTCTCGGACAAGGCGATCATCGAGACGCTCGCCGCGCGCGCCGCGGACGACGAGGGCCGGCTCGGCGTGCCGTACAACGCCGCCGCCGGCACCACCGTCATCGACTACGCCCAGCCGAACGTGGCCAAGGAGATGCACGTCGGCCACCTGCGGTCCGCCGTGATCGGCGACGCGATGGCGCAGATCCTGGAGTTCACCGGCGAGACCGTCGTCCGGCGGCACCACATCGGCGACTGGGGCACCCAGTTCGGCATGCTCATCCAGTACCTGATCGAGCACCCCGCCGAGCTGAACCACGAAGGCGGCGAGGGCGGTCAGGGCGACGGCGAAGCCGCCATGTCCTCCCTGAACCGGCTCTACAAGGCCTCGCGGCTCCTGTTCGACTCCGACGAGGAGTTCAAGGCCCGCTCGCGGGACCGGGTGGTCGCCCTCCAGGCCGGTGAGCCGGAGACGCTCGCCATGTGGCAGCGGTTCGTCGACGAGTCGAAGATCTACTTCTACTCCGTCTTCGACAAGCTCGACATGGAGATCAGCGACCCCGACATCGTCGGCGAGTCCGGCTACAACGACATGCTCGAAGAGACCTGCCGGATCCTGGAGGAGACGGGCGTCGCCGTCCGCTCCGAGGGTGCGCTGTGCGTCTTCTTCGACGACGTGAAGGGCCCGGACGGCAACCCGACCCCGCTGATCGTCAAGAAGACGAACGGCGGCTACGGCTACGCGGCCACCGACCTCTCCGCGATCCGCGACCGGGTGCAGAACCTCAAGGCGGACAGCCTGCTGTACGTGGTGGACGTGCGGCAGTCCCTGCACTTCAAGATGGTCTTCGAGACGGCCCGGCGGGCCGGCTGGCTGAACGACGGCGTCAAGGCGCACCAGCTGGCGTTCGGCACCGTGCTCGGCAAGGACGGCAAGCCGTTCAAGACCCGTGAGGGCGTCACCGTCCGGCTGGAGGAGCTGCTGGACGAGGCGGTCGAGCGGGCAACGGCCGTGGTCCGGGAGAAGGCCGAGAAGATCGGCCTGTCCGAGGACGAGATCGTCGAGAACGGCCGGTACGTCGGCGTCGGCGCCGTGAAGTACGCGGACCTGTCGACCTCCGCCGTGCGGGACTACAAGTTCGACCTGGACCAGATGGTGTCGCTGCACGGCGACACGTCCGTCTACCTCCAGTACGCCTACGCGCGGATCCGGTCGATCCTGCGCAAGGCCGGGGACGCGAAGCCGGTCGCGCACCCGGAGCTGGAACTGGCCCCGGCCGAGCGGGCGCTGGGTCTGCACCTGGACCGGTTCGGCGAGGTGCTGTCCGAGGTGGCGGAGGGCTACGAGCCGCACAAGCTGGCCGCGTACCTCTACCAGCTCGCCTCGCTCTACACGACGTTCTACGACCAGTGCCACGTCCTGAGCGACGAGAACCCGGCCGAGGTCGTCGAGAACCGGCTCTTCCTCTGCGACGTCACCGCCCGCACCCTGCACCAGGGAATGGCGCTGCTCGGCATCAAGACCCCCGAGCGGCTCTGACCCCTCGCGTGCGGCTGAGGCCGTCCTCGGCCGCACGCGAACGTACGGAACCACGGCTTCGCCCGCACCCGCACCGGACATCGGTGGGGGTGCGGGCTGTTTACGCGTACGTGTGCCGTACGTGTGCTCAGGGCCGGCGGCTGCCGACGGCGTACGCCATGCCCCAGGCCGCGGCCGCGCCGGCCAGGGTCGTGATGCCGGTGAACGACTCCGCCCATGCCTTGGCCGGGAAGAAGGCGTCGGCCTCGAGCGCGTCCCTGACCGCGTAGATGTCGCCGAGGTCGTACAGCACCGGGAACAGATAGTTCGTGAAGCCGAAGAAGATGCCCAGTGCAGTCAGGAAGCCCGCTGCGGCATGGGCCCCGCCGCTGCGCCCGCCGACCCTGCCGACAACGGCGCCGACGGCGGCGGCGATGAGGAGGGCGGCCAGTCCGTAGACGACACGGAAGGTCGTCTCCGAGGCAGGGCTGCTCTTGTACACGGCGAAGAGTGCGCCGCTGAGGACCAGTGACATCACGAAGGAGATCGGCAGGCCGAGGAAGAAGGCACCGACCGCGTTGCCGGAGCGGGGCTGCTGGGGTGCACCGGGGTAGGGCTGCTGGGCGTAGCCGCCGCCGGGGTACGGCTGCTGCTGGGGGAAACCCCCGAAACCCTGGGGCGGGGCGGCCGGAGGCATCTGCGGCGGCGCGGGCGGCTGGGCCGGGGCCTGGAGGTACGGGTTGGGGGCGGGCTGGTACGGCTGCGGCTCTTGTTGCCAGTGCTGACTCATGACTGATCCCCCGCGGACAGGTAGTGGTGAGAGGCCAAGCTACCAACGAGAGCTGGGGGAAAGGCAGTCCGCGCGTTCCGTAGCGACGACCGGACGCTGTTGGCCGGTCCGGGGCCCTGTTCGCTTCGCCTCACCGATCGAGCGGTCGGCAGGGCGGCATACCGTGAAGGCTGGTGCGGTTACGGCCCAGCGGTGTGCCGGCGGCGGACCGGCGTCACACAGCCGGAATCGGCCGGCAGCATCCCCTCGGTGGATGCGGGCCCCGGCATCCCTCGGCGTATGCGGGCCCCCGCCCCGAGAGCTGTCCCGGGCCGCCGCTACTGGGGCCGCCCCAGGGCCCACCCCGATACGTCCGACAACCGGCCGCGCCACAGCGGCAGTCGCAGCGGAGCCCCGCCGCCGAACATGAGCGTGGCGTCCCGCAGGTGGATCCACCGGGGCAGCCGCCGGGCGTTCTCGTCGGCGCGCAGCTCCTTGATTCCCTGGTCCACCGTCTCGGGGAACTCGGCGATGAGATCGGCCCCTTCGCCCTCGACCTGCCGCAGGCTCCTGGTCCATTCCGCCTTCCATTCCTCGTGCCCGATCACGTCACCGTGCAGCACACCGGTGGGGATGGTCAGCGTGAGCGGCAGCCCTGAGCGCATCTCCCGGTCGAGCAACTGGACCAGCAGCTGGAGCTGAAGGTCGGGTACCGGCTCGGTGATCACCGCAGCCGAGTCCGGTGCGTGGCCTGCGGACTCGTACATGAGCTGTTCCCTTCGCCGCGGCGGCGCGGCCGGAAGCAGATCCGCGCGAACCGGATGGTCTGGTCCCGCTCACCTTCCCCGAAGGAGGGGCCGCACGCCTCGAAGTCGCGTACGACTCGCGGAAGTCCGGCTGCGCCGGCAACGAGGGCGGCGCGTGCGTCGATGCTGCCGAACCCCTCCGCTGCAACATCGAGCAGAATCCGACATTGGACTTGACCAATTTTCGAATGTATGAAAATCATGATCGGAGTCGCCACAGAACCTTCATAACTGCTCCGCAGGAGAACCACGCATCATGCGTATACCCACCACTGCTGCCCTCGCGGCACTCGGCGGTGCCCTGGTACTCGGGCTCACCGTCGCTCCGGCCGCCCAGGCCACGCCCACCCCGACGGACTGCACCACCGGCGCCTTCGGAATCGCCGGTAAGTACGGCGAGTTCGTCCTCGGGGACGACGTCCACTCCCCCGACGCGGAAGGTGCCGTGGCCGTCGGCGGCAACGCCGACTTCCGGGGCGGGTTCAGCGTCGCCAACGAGCTGTCGGCCGCCGAGGTCGACGCCCTGCCCGGCCGGGCGTCGCTCGTCGTCCGCGGCGACCTGCTCAACGGTGGCTCGGCCACCGTCGTGATGAAGGGCAACGCGGTCGTCGGCGGCAAGGTCACGGACCGGGCCGTCGAACTGCACAACGGCACCTTCAGCCAGAAGGCCGGACTCATCGACTTCGACGCGGAGTTCGCCAAGCTCAGGTCCTACTCCACCACGCTGGCCGAGGAGCCCACGACCTCCGGCACCCAGGTGCGGCTCGACGGGAACCGGCTGACGCTGGAGGGCGGCGACAGCGGCCGTAACGTCTTCTCGGTGCCGGCGGACCAGCTGGAGAAGGCCAAGGAGGTCTTCATCAAGGTTCCGGCCGGGGCGACGACGATCGTCAACGTCAGCGGCCAGGACTACGACATGGCGGCCGCCGGGACCACGGGCTTCTTCCTGTCGGGTGGTCAGGACTTCGTCCTGGACGACAAGCTGCAGAGCACGTCCGGGGGCAAGGTGCGGGCCAAGCTGCTGTGGAACTTCCCCGACGCCACCAAGGTCACCAAGAACAGCCAGGCCGCCTGGCCCGGCAGTGTGCTCGCCCCCAAGGCCCACCTGGAGCTGGGAACGGCGGCACCGGTCAACGGTTCGGTGTGGGTGGCCTCCCTGCACGGTTCGGGCGGGGCCGAGACACACCACTTCCCCTTCACCGGCTGCCTCCCCGAGGTCCCCGGCGGAGAGACCCCGACACCCGGCACGACCCCGGGCACCACCCCTGCGACGACGCCGCCGGCGACGGGCACCCCGTCGGCCCCGGTGACCTCACCGTCCGGGAGCGCCACTCCGTCGGACAGCCCGTCCGGATCCGCGACGCCCGCCACCCCGGCCCCGTCCGGCAGCCCCGCACCGGGCGCCGCCGGCGGCGGTGAGGGCGACCTGGCCTCGACCGGCAGCAGCGGCACGATCCCGATCGTCATCGGCGGCGCGGCGGTACTCGCCGCAGGCGCCGGCCTCGTCGTGGTGGCCCGCCGCCGCAAGCAGGCCTGACCCACCCCGTAAGACACACGCCGGGCGCGGATCCACCGCGCCCGGCGCCTCGGTCGCGGATCAGGGCGGCGTGTACCGGATCCGCTTCCGGCCGGACGGGCCGGACGGGCCGGACGGGTCAAGCGGGTCAAGCGGGCCGGACGGGTCAAGCGGGCCGGACCGGCCGTCGTCAGTTGCCCTGCCCCTCCAGCGACTCCGAGATGTCCTCCCACTCGGCCGTATCGTGCCGGTATTCGTACACGGGCCGGTTCTTCATACCGGCCGTACGGAACGGCTTGCCGTTGTCGTCGATGCGCAACGTCCCGCTCCGGTCCCCGCTGGACCACTCCAGCTCCAGGTACCAGGTCACATCGTGGTCCTCGGTGTGCGCGTCGAGGCGGAACACCTCCACGTCGGTGGAGCTCACCCGGTACGGGAAGTTCTTCGCCGGTACGGCCTTGCCGGCGTCCTCACCGGCGACCGGCCGCGATACGGGCTGGCTGTCGTCCAGGTCGATATTGAACGTCTGCGGCACGATGCCGCTCCCGCAGCCCTCCCCCATCGAGTACGCGGGCCAGTCGGTCGCGGCCTCCTGCTTCACCACCCGGACATGGAGCGCCTTCAGGACGACAGCCTCCTGCGACGCTCCCTGCGCGGTGAGCTCGATCAGCATCTTCCCCCCGTCCACCCCGCCCAGCTGCGCCGCCCAGCTGCGCCTGGCCCTGTCCGCAGCGTCGGGCACCGGCGGCATGCCCTGGGGGTCCCGGTCGAGCAGGAAGTACTGTCCGCAGGGCCAGTCCCAGTTGTACGCACTGAGGGTGGCGGTCACCGGCACCCCCTGAGACACGGCGCCCTTCCCTCCCTTACCGTCCCCCCCCTGGGGGGCGGTCGACTTCGCGGCCGTGGCGGTGGGTGACGCGGACCCACCGGTCGCGGACGGCGAGGGCTTCTTCGAAGGACTCGGCGACGGGGACTTGCTGCTACTCCGGCTCGGAGTCACCGGTGCGCTGCTGCGGGGCGTGTCCATACCCTCCTCGCGGGTGCGGTCGCCCGAGTAGTGGCTGATCGCCAACGCGGTGGGCACGGTGAGCGCCACGACCGCGACGGCCGCGAGCAGGACACGCAGCCGCTTGCCGGACAACCGGCGCGGGGCCGGCGCGGCACCGGCGCTCCGCGCATCCGGCGTCACGTCCTCGGACGCCGCTGAGCCGAGGGCCGTCTCCTCCGCTTCCGCTTCCGGTCCTGGTTCCGGTTCTCCTCCCGGCCCCGGTCCCGGTCGCGGCTCATGCCCGTTCTCCGGCTCCTGCGGTGGGGCCGCGAGCTCCGACGTCACCATCGACGGCTCGAACGCCCCGGCAGCCTCCGCCTTCCGGGCCCCTCGCCGCTTCGCCTCGTCGGCGAGGATCCACTGCCGGTGCAGCGCCACCAACTCGTCCGACGGCGCACGGCACACGCGCGCGAAACGTTCGACCGGCGCGTAGTCGTGCGGAACCGCCTCCCCGTTGCAGTACCGGTGGATCGTGGAGGTGCTCATGTGCAGCTTCTGGGCGAGCGCTCCGTAGCTCAGCCCCGAGCGCTGCTTCAGCCCCCTGAGCAATGCGGCGAAGTCCTGGATCTCCGTGCCCACCCTGACCGTTCCCCTCTGCTGCCCTCCCGGAACGGCGTCCCAGGCAGGTGATGTCATTGCAGGTCAGAGGCCATGTTTCCGTTCCAGCGTCCCGTACCCGCCGGCAATCGTTGCCACCGGATCCGACGACCGGACACGATGTTGGAACACACCGCAGCAGCTCCCCGGCAAGGGCAAGCAGCGCGACTCGTACACCCACCACTTGCCCGTCCCCGGGAGCCGCCGTGCGTACTCGTCCTCAACTCAGCCTGACCGATGCAGTGGCCACAGGAGTTCTGATCGCCTCTGTCGCAACCGTCATCGCACTCCTGTGGAACCTCTGACCACACGTCATTGTCCAGTACATCCGTCAGCTGCAGGTGCGCCAAAGCGGCGCCCCACACTCCGCACCAACTAACGAACGGAAATACACCTCATGCGTACCCTCAACTTCCGCCGCGCCGCCCGCACCTCCGCCCTCGGCGCAGTCGCACTCATCGCCTCCCTGTCCCTGACGGCCTGCCAGGGCGACGACCCGGCGCCGTACGACGCCCTCGCCTCCGCTTCGCCCGGCTCGGCCACCCAGACCCCGGCGGAGAGCGCCGGCGCCTCCGGCGACAAGGCCACGAAGGCCCCCTCCACCGACCAGGGCGAGAACTCCACCGGCTCGGGCTCCGGTTCGGGCTCCGGCAGCGGCAGCGGCACGTCCACGACCAAGCCGAAGGGTGACAGCGGCGACAGCGGCGAGACGGCCACGGAGACCTGCACCGGTGCGAACACCAAGCTGTCGATCACCGAGGTGAGCCGCCCCGTCAACCACATGCTGCTCACGATGACCAACACCGGCTCGAAGGCCTGCAACGCCTTTTACTACCCGTACCTGAAGTTCGGCGAGGCCCAGTCCGTGCCGAACACCTTCGAGGACAGCAAGCCGCAGGCTGTCACGACCATCAACCCGGGTGAGTCCGCCTACGCCGGCGTCATGACCTCGATGGCCGACGGCAGCGGCTCGAACGGTTACTCCACCAAGGACCTGGGCGTCAGCTTCCAGAACCGCGACGGCAACTCCGACAACACCGGCTCGTCGGTCAGCGTGCCGCTCTCCAAGAGCACCTACGTGGACAGCAGCCTGAGCGTCACCTACTGGCAGATGAGCATGAGCGACGCGCTCCAGTACTGAACTGCCCGGAGGATCGGACGGCCATCGGCGTAGTGAGCACGACCGGCTCCTTCGTCGTGGCCCTGATCCACCTCCACTGAACGCCACAGACCACACCACCGCACTTCACGGGGAGTACCACCATGCGCAACCACCGCATCCGCACCACCGCCCTCGCCGCCACCGCCCTCCTGGCCGCCCTCTCCCTCACCGCGTGCAGCAGCGACGACGGCAGCAGCAGCAGCGCCAAGGCGGGATCGGCCGCCCACACGGCCGTCAAGCAGTCCCCGCCCCCCACCGCCGCGCCGGACAAGAACACCACCGACGCCGACACGGGCACAGGCACCGGCACCGGCACCGGCACCGGCACCGGCACAGGCACCGGCAGCACGCCCGACAACACCGTCGCCCCCGCAAAGACCGACGGGAAGAGCGCCGGGAAGAACAGCACCGGCTCCACGAACCGGGCAGGCAGCGGCAGCACCACCAGCCGCACCCCCGTCACCTGCGACGGCGCGAACACCAAGACCACCGTCACCAAGGTGAGCCGCCCCATCAACCACCTGCTGCTGACCCTGACCAACACAGGCGGCCGCCCCTGCTACGCGTACTACGCACCCAAGCTCCGGTTCGACGACGCGCAGGCCGTCTTCCCGATCCTGGACGACAGCCGGCCGCAGGCCGTCGTGACGCTCGACCCGGGCCAGTCCGCGTACGCCGCCATCGGCCTGACCGGCGAGCCCGGCGCCGGCCCGGCCCCGCGCGAGGCCACCCACCTTCAGGTGCACTTCTCCGGCCGGAGCCCCGAGGGCTCCACGGGCTCCCCGGCCGAGCTGACGCTCCCGGCCAACACCTACTGGGACGACAACGGCTTCGTCACCTTCTGGCAGACCGAGATGGCCGACGCGCTCAGCTACTGAACCGCACCACCCCCGGACCGGTCCTCCGCCCCGTGCGGCAGGGCCGCTTCGTGGCGCTCTGCGCACGGCCGGCCGAAGGTTCTGGAAGCGGCCAGGCGCCCGGGCCCCACGGCGATTCTTCCGAATGGCTGTGCCGGCCAGGTGCGGATGGCGGCGCGGTAGTTGGTGACGGCCTTGTCATAGGCGGTGGCTACGCTGCGGGAATGAGTAACGCGATGTGGGATGCCCTGGCAGCGACACCCCTTCCGGAAGTACGGCGCCGCGCGGCCGTCATGGACGACCTGGCCGAGGTCAAGCCGGTGACGGTGGCCGGCGCACGCCGTCTGGCCTGGAACGACAGCGGCGGCCAGTCCGCGGTCTGGTACTTCGCGGAGGACGGCCGCGTGCTGCTGCTGACGTTCGACCACGAGTCGGACCTGAATCTGTACGCCGAGGAGGATTTCGCCCTTCAGGAGTCCTTCTACGAGGGCGTCCCCGGATCCCTCGTCGCCCTGGTCCGCGACCGTCCCGAGAACTACGAGTCGCTGAACCTCACGGACTCCGCGACAGGCCGGACGATCCACTACGCAGGCGGTGTCTTCTGGTACGACGGCACTCGCTGGCACGTGTCCGACGCCCTGGCGGAGTACTGCCGCCGCGAGGACACGGACCTCTTCGGCGAGTCCGGCTTCGACTACTGCCTGGGCGGCTACCGCTTCGGCCAGGACTTCACCCCAGAGACCATCGTGGCCCTCCGGGACGAGGACGGCCGGTACGAGGACGAGAAGGAGAAGGAAGCGGAGCTGGCCGGCCTCCGCGAGGTCTTCGCCCGGCACGGCTAGAAGCGCCTGCTTGGCTGGAGGCGCGAGTATGTGTCACGCGCAGAGCCTCCGGCCAGCACCTCGCACACGCGCTTGAGTAGGCGCACCTGCCCACATAGGTGATCGGCTTCAGCAGTCGACGGGCCTTCCCTACGGTTCGTTCGTCAGGCAGAACCTGGCCCTACGATCAACGCCATGGCCATGTTCGTGCACCTGACACCCGCCGCGAACGCGGCCCGCATCCGCAGGTCCGGCATACGCGCCGTCAGCCACGGCCCCGACGGCGACAAGGGCCTGTTCTGCTTCCCGGTACTCCCCTCCTACACGCTGACCCACCAGTGGCTGCGCGAACTGGCCCGCCACGAAGGCCCGCGCGGCCTCGTCGCCGTCCAGCTCCGGCTGCCGGACGACGAGCCCGTCACCGTCGGCCACTACAGCAACCGGCCGGGCCGGGCCCACACCACCACCACCGCGAGCGACGCAGTGCGCAGGGTGGCCGCACTGGAGGACCCGCGCGGCTGGGAGGTCTTCCTCCCCCGGGCGGCGGCCCGAGCCGAGGTCCACAACGTACGAGCGGTCCGCCAGGTCACCGGCTGGCGCTACTTCCCCGGCTCCAACGGCACGCCGCCCTGCACCTGTTACGGCTGCCGGGTGCGCGGCGAGTACGGGTCGCAGCGCCTGCGCCGCCGCCGGCCGCACCCGCTGGACGGACCGGCGCCCGCGACTCCCGTCCTGCTCGCCCGGATCGCCGAAGCGGGCGACCCCGGCGATGCCGCGCAGCTGTGCGCGACCCTGCACTGGTTCGGCTTCCGCCGACGGGGACCGCTCTCCCAATTGGCCCACCTCGCCGACCATCCCGACCCCGCCGTCCGGGTGGCCCTGGTCGAGGCCGTGGCCCGCTGGCGGACCCCCGGAGTCGACGTGCTGCTCCAACAGCTGGCCGAGGACCCGGACGAGGACGTACGCGAGGCCGTCGGCTTCACGGACCGGCTGCCCCCGGCCTGACCCGACCGCCCCGAACACCCTCAGCCGAACTCGCACCACACGACCTTCCCGGGCACCCGCTCCCCCACCCCCCACCGGTCCGCCAGCGCGTCGACGATCACCAGCCCCCGCCCCGACTCCCCGTCGGGCTCACGCACCCCGGGCTCCCTGCCCCTCGTCCCGCAGCCACAGCATCAGGGACGAGATCGACGCGCACGTAACCAAGCGGCTGGAACGCCAGGAGATCCTGCGCCGCGACGTGCCACCCACCACCAGCTTCGTCATCTCCGAGGCCGTCGTCCGGGACCGCCTCGGCGGCGACGAGTCGTCTCGCGAGACACTGCACCACCTGCGGACTTACGCCAGAACTTCGGGCATCTCGCTGCGACGCTGCGAACGCAGGCCCTCAACACCGAGAACACAGAAGCCCTGTTGGACCGGCTGCTAGGAGCAGTTATGAGCACCGCACGCGAGTGGTTCAAGTCCAGCTACAGCGGCAGCGACGGCGGCGCCTGCCTCGAAGTCGCCTACGACTGGAAGAAGTCGAGCTACAGCAGCGAGCAGGGCGGCGCCTGCGTGGAGATCGCCGCACACCCCGCCGCCGTCCACGTCCGCGACTCCAAGAACCCCGAGGGCCCCGCGCTCACCCTCGCCCCCACCGCCTGGTCGGCCTTCGCCGCGCACATCGGCTCCTGAGCAACCAACGGACCGACCAACGGACCGACCGGCGCAGCGGCCGACTGTCAGTGGCCGCCCGTACGCTCCTGGACATGGCGACGCTTCCGAACCCGCTCCCGTCCCTGGCCACGTCAGGGCTCCCACTCCCGCCCGGCACCCTCGTGGACGCCACGACCGACGGGCCGTGGCACGAACCGCTGCTCTGGTACGCGGACGGGCCTGCGGCCCCCGGCACTTGGGCCTCGCTGCGCGACGCGGGGCGGGCCCTCGGGCTGCTCCCCGTGCTCATCGACCGCGGCAGCCGCGACCAGGGGCCCGAGGCATGGGACCTCGGCCCGGCCGACACGTCGTACCCTGGCGACCATGACGCCGAGGAGGTCCTGAGCGAGATCTGGGACGCCTACGCGGAGGACGAGCTCGACACCGAGAACGCATGGCCGGGGCTGGCGCCCACCCCCCTGGCCGACGGTCCGGACAACCCGGAGAAGCTGGCTGCCGAGATGGCGGACATGCTGGCGGCTGACGGCATGCCGCTGGAGGACGCACGCCTGGCGCTCGTCCCGGCAAGGCGCAGTGCGGACATCCCGGCCGCGATCGGCTGGAGCGGGCCGCTCAACCACGAGAACGACGTCGCGCGGCTCTGCGCGGTCCTGCGCTCCTGGGAGGACCGCTTCGGCATACGGGTCCTGTCGCTCGGCTTCGACACCCTGACGGTCAGCGTGGCACGCCCGCCCACCACCGAGGCGGAGGCCCTTGCCCTGGCCGCCGAACACTTCGCGTTCTGCCCGGACAACATCCAGCAGTCCACGCTCAACACCCTTGAGGCCTATGCGGAGAAGGCGCTGCTGAACCAGGAGGGCTGGTCCTTCTGGTGGGACTGAGGCGCACCGGCGACCCGGGCCGCCGGATTCCCGTCACGCTCCGGACAACCTGCTCGTGATCCGGAGCATCTCCTCTCACAAGTCCGTACCCCCGCTGCGGACGGTGAACGAGGAGCTGAAGCATGCCCCGACGCCTCATCCGCACCATCCGCCCGAAACTCCCGCACGGACGCCGAGTCGACTACCCCCGCCGAGGGAGAACCAACTGGCTTCGCTGGGTCCCCTCGTGGCGACAGGTGCTGAGCGGGGCACTGCTCGGAATCGGTGTGCTGGCCGGGCTGTTCGCCGCGATGTACGCGTCCGTCGACGTACCCGACGAGAACATCGAGGCGCGCAGGCAGGGCACCGTCTACTACTGGGCGGACGGCAGCCAGTTGGTGAGCGTGGGCGAGGTCAACCGGCAGAACGTCACGCTCGCCGACATACCCGACTCGATGGAGAACGCGGTCATCGCCGCCGAGAACGAGACCTTCTACTCCGACGCGGGAGTATCGGTGACGGGGATCGCCCGCGCGGCCGTCAGCATGGTCAAGGGCGGTGAGACCCAGGGCGGTTCCACCATCACCCAGCAGTACGTGAAGAACAGCTATCTCAGCCAGGAGCAGTCGGCGAGCCGGAAGTTCAGGGAGTTCTTCATCTCGCTCAAGCTGAGCAACAAGCAGAGCAAGGCCCAGATCCTCCAGGGATATCTGAACACCAGCTGGTTCGGCCGCGGCGCCTACGGCATCCAGGCAGCGGCGGTCACGTACTACGGAATCCCCGCGAAAGAGCTCGACCCCAGCCAGACGGCGATGCTCGCGTCGCTGCTCAAGGGCGCGGAGGAGTACGACCCCGCCGGCGGCAAGGGCAATCACGAACGCGCCGTCGACCGCTGGAAGTGGGTCCTGGACCGACAGGTCGAGACCGGCATGATGACGCAGGGCGAACGGGACGCCTACACGAAGTTCCCCGAGCCGCGGAAGGCCGTCAAGCCGACCAGCCTCGGCGGCCAGACCGGCTATCTCGTCGACATCGCCAACAAGTACATCAAGAAGCGCTCGGGCCTCACCGCCAAGGACCTCGCCCGGGGCGGCTACCGGGTGCACACCACCTTCGAGAAGGCCAGGGTGCAACAGCTGGAGCGGGCCGTGCGGAGCGTACGCAAGCGCGACCTGGACCCCAAGAAGCGCCCCGAGGACAAGTACGTCGAGGTCGGCGCCGCGTCCGTGCGGCCCGATGACGGGGCCGTGGTCGCGGTGTACGGCGGAGCCGACGCGATCACCCGCTTCGCCAACAACGCCGACACCACGGGCGTCCCCGTCGGCTCGGCCTTCAAGCCCTTCGTGCTGGCCGCGGCACTTCAGAACGACGACGGAATCACCCTGGACAGCGGCTACGACAGCACCGGGCGCCTGATCACGAGGCCCCCGCTCACGGTGACGCCCACGGACCGGCCGGGTGCCCGTCCCCTCCCGGTGCAGGTCGAGGTGGAGACGACCCTGCGCGACGCGCTGATCAGATCGGCCAACGTCACCTTCGTACGACTCGGCAAGCACATCGGGCTGAAGAAGGTGAAGAAGATGGCGGTCGCGGCCGGGCTCCACGAGGAGAGCCTGGCCCGCCTGGACAAGTCCTTCCCCCTCGGCACGTCCACTCCGAGCGCGGTCAGGATGGCGGACGCGTACGGCGCCTTCAGCAACGAAGGCATCAGGGCCGATCCCTACTCGGTGACCGGGATGACGCGGGACGGCGAGACGGTCGAGGGCTTCGGTAAGCCAGAACCTCAGCGCGCGATGGACGCCTCGGTGGCGAACGATGTGAACAACACCCTGGGGATCGCCGCCTGGACGTCGCTGGCGCGGGACAGGCAGTTCGACGCACTGTCCGGTTCCGAAGCGCTCGACGACCTCTCGGGCGGCGCGACCGACAGGGACGACCGGATGAGGTCGGCCTGGTTCATCGGCCACGCCCAGGGACTGACCACGGCCGTGACGATGTTCCGCAACAAGCCGGGCACCCCTCAACTGCTGGGAATGCAGGGCGTCGGCGGCGACGACGCTGAGCGCGGCAATGCCCTCCCGCTCCGGATCTGGACCTCCTACGCCACCGGAAAGTAGGCCCACCGGAAAGAAGGTTCACCGGCCCGGCGAACCGGACCCGTTACGCGAAAGTCCCGCCCGGCCCGGAGTACGTCACGGGCCGGGCGGGACCACCACCCACTTCGCGTGCCCGCCTCAGGAGCCGGCGCGCCCCAGCCGCTGCGCGACCTCCGTCGCCCAGTACGTCAGGATCATCTGCGCGCCCGCCCGCCGGATGCCCGTCAGGCTCTCCAGGATCGCCGCGTCCCGGTCGATCCAGCCCTTCTCCGCGGCGGCCTCGATCATCGAGTACTCGCCACTGATCTGGTACGCGGCGACCGGCACGTCCACCGACTCGGCGACCTTCGCCAGGACGTCGAGGTACGGTCCGGCCGGCTTGACCATGACCATGTCCGCGCCCTCGGCGAGGTCGAGCGCCAGCTCGCGCATCGACTCGCGGAGGTTGGCCGGGTCCTGCTGGTACGTCTTGCGGTCACCCTTGAGCGAGGACCCGACGGCCTCACGGAAGGGGCCGTAGAAGGCGGAGGAGTACTTCGCCGTGTACGCGAGGATCGACACGTCCTCGTACCCGGTCTGGTCCAGGGCGTCCCGGATCACGCCGACCTGGCCGTCCATCATGCCGCTGGGGCCGACCACATGGGCACCCGCGTCGGCCTGGACCTGGGCCATCTCCGCGTACCGTTCCAGCGTCGCGTCGTTGTCGACGCGACCGTCCTCGGTCAGCACACCGCAGTGGCCGTGGTCGGTGTACTCGTCCAGACAGAGGTCGGACATGACGACGAGATCGTCACCGACCTCCTCGCGCACCGCCCGCAGACCGACCTGGAGGATGCCGTCGGGGTCGGTGCCCGCCGTGCCTCGGGCGTCCTTCTTCTCGTCCAACGGCACACCGAACAGCATGATCCCGGAGACGCCCGCCGAGACCGCGTCGACCGCGGCCTTCCGCAGGGTGTCCAGGGTGTGCTGCTGCACGCCGGGCATGGCCGAGATGGCGACAGGGGCGTCGATGCCCTCGCGCACGAACGCGGGCAGGATCAGGTTCGCCGGGTCGAGCCGTGTCTCGGCGACCATCCGCCGCATCACGGGGGTCGTCCGCAGCCGTCGGGGGCGAGAGCCGGGGAAGTTTCCGTACACAGTCATCCTTCGAGACTAGACCCGTACACATCACGCTCTTACCGACACCTCTGCCGGGAAAGACGGGAGAAGAGGGCCGGGAAAACGGGCGGGGCCCGGCCGCTTCACGAAGAAGCAGCCGGGCCCCGCACGCGTCACACCGGATCAGGTCGTCGTACGACGCCGCCGCGCACCCGGACGGCGCTCGCTCGGCCGAGTCACCGGGTCACCGGCCTCCTTCGCCGCGTCCCGGCGCTGCGCGCCGAACTCGGCGAGAGCCGCGGCCAGCTTGTGCACCGAGGGCTCAGGCGACAGGACGTCGACGCGCAGACCGTGCTCCTCGGCGGTCTTCGCCGTGGCCGGGCCGATACATGCGATGACCGTCACGTTGTGCGGCTTGCCGGCGATGCCGACCAGGTTGCGCACGGTCGAGGACGAGGTGAAGAGCACCGCGTCGAAACCGCCGCCCTTGATGGCCTCACGCGTGTCGGCGGGCGGCGGCGAGGCGCGGACCGTGCGGTACGCGGTGACGTCGTCGACCTCCCAGCCGAGCTCGATCAGTCCGGCCACCAGCGTCTCGGTGGCGATGTCGGCGCGCGGCAGGAAGACGCGGTCGATCGGGTCGAAGACCGGGTCGTAGGGCGGCCAGTCCTCCAGCAGGCCCGCGGCGGACTGCTCACCGGAGGGCACCAGGTCGGGCTTCACACCGAAGTCGACGAGCGCGGCTGCGGTCTGCTCACCGACGGCCGCGACCTTGATCCCGGCGAAGGCACGGGCGTCGAGCCCGTACTCCTCGAACTTCTCCCGGACGGCCTTCACGGCGTTGACGCTGGTGAAGGCGATCCACTCGTAGCGGCCGGTGACCAGGCCCTTGACCGCGCGCTCCATCTGCTGGGGCGTACGCGGCGGCTCGACGGCGATCGTCGGGACCTCGTGCGGCACCGCGCCGTACGAACGCAGCTGGTCGGAGAGAGAGGCCGACTGCTCCTTCGTCCGCGGTACGAGCACCTTCCAGCCGAACATCGGCTTGGACTCGAACCACGCCAGCTGGTCGCGCTGGGCGGCAGAGCTCCGCTCCCCGACCACGGCTATGACGGGCTGGTGCCCGTCCGGCGACGGCAGGATCTTGCCCTGCTTGAAGACCTGGGCGATCGTGCCCAGCGTCGCCGTCCAGGTGCGCTGGCGCGTCGTCGTACCTGCGACCGTCACGGTCAGCGGGGTGTCGGGCTTGCGGCCCGCCGAGACCAGCTCGCCGGCGGCCGCGGCCACCGCGTCGAGCGACGTCGAGATGACGCACGTGGAATCGCTCGCGCCGACCTCGCTCCAGCAGCGGTCCGAGGCGGTACGGGCGTCGATGAAGCGGACGTCCGCGCCCTGCGCGTCGCGCAGCGGCACCCCGGCGTACGCGGGCACGCCCACGACGTTGGCGACGCCCGGTACGACCTCGAAGGGAATGCCCGCGGCGGCGCAGGCCAGCATCTCGCTGCCCGCGTTGCCGTCCAGGCCGGGATCACCCGAGACGGCACGAACGACCCGCCTGCCGCCCTTCGCGGCCTCCATGACAAGATTGACCGCATCCCTGAGAACGGGAACACCGGCGGCTGTTGACTGCGCGTCAACAACCGTCAGCTCAGGCGTGCTTACGCCTGCCCGCGCATGGCAGCGGACGACGCCGAGAACGTCCGGCTCGGCGACAAGAACGTCCGCGCTCGCAAGCGCCTCGACGGCGCGCAGAGTCAGCAGTCCCGGGTCGCCGGGACCGGCGCCGAGGAAGGTGACGTGCCCTGCGGACAGGACCGGGAATTCGGATGCGGCGTGGCCGGTGGGGCTCAAAGTGCTCGCTCCCCCATAAGACCGGCCGCACCCTTGGCGAGCATCTCGGCCGCGAGTTCGCGACCGAGGGCCGCCGCGTCGTCGTGCGACGTGGGGACGGGACCGGTGGTGGACAGCTGAACCAGCGAGGAACCGTCGGTGGAACCGACGACACCGCGCAGGCGCAGTTCGTTGACAGCCTGACCGTCGGCCAGGAGGTCGGCCAGCGCACCCACAGGTGCGGAGCAGCCGGCCTCCAGGGCGGCGAGCAGGGCACGCTCGGCGGTCACGGCGGCCCGGGTGTACGGGTCGTCGAGCTCGGCGAGCGCGGCGGCGAGGTCGGCGCTGCTGGCAGCGCATTCGATCGCCAGTGCTCCCTGGCCGGGAGCGGGCAGAACGGTGTCGACCGACAGGAAATCGGTCACCTCACCGCTCCGTCCGAGGCGGCTGAGGCCGGCCGCGGCGAGTACCACCGCGTCCAGTTCACCGCTTCGTACAAATCCGATACGCGTATCGACGTTGCCCCGGATCGGCACGGTCTCGATGTCGAGGCCGTGACTGCGGGCGTACGCGTTGAGCTGCGCCATGCGGCGCGGCGAACCGGTGCCGATGCGGGCACCGGACGGCAGCTGCTCGAAGGTCAGCCCGTCGCGCGCCACCAGCGCGTCGCGAGGGTCCTCGCGCACCGGCACGGCGGCCAGCACGAGGCCTTCGTGCGGCGTGGTCGGCAGGTCCTTGAGCGAGTGGACGGCGAAGTCCACCTCGCCGCGCAGCAGCGCGTCGCGCAGCGCGGCGACGAAGACGCCGGTCCCGCCGATCTGCGCGAGGTGCTCGCGGGAGGTGTCCCCGTACGTGGTGATCTCGACGAGTTCGACGGCGCGCCCTGTCACCTCGCTGACCGCGTCGGCCACGAGGCCGGACTGCGCCATGGCGAGCTTGCTGCGTCGGGTCCCCAGCCGCAGCGGCTTGGTGGCCCCCGCGCCCAGGGGTGAGTTGTCGGTCATGACCGCCCTCGATTCGGGTCGTTCAGGTCTGCCCGGGAGACGGCGGCGACCGTCTGCGGGTCGAGGTCGAAGAGTTCCCGCAGCGCATCGGCGTACCCGGCGCCGCCGGGCTCGCTGGCGAGCTGCTTGACCCGCACGGTGGGCGCGTGCAGGAGCTTGTCGACGACGCGGCGCACGGTCTGCGAGATCTCGGCGCGCTGCTTCTCGTCCAGGTCGGGGAGGCGTCCGTCCAGCCGTGCGATCTCGCCCGCGACCACTCCGGCGGCCATCGTGCGCAGGGCGACGACGGTGGGAGTGATGTGGGCGGCGCGCTGGGCGGCACCGAAGGCGGCGACCTCGTCGGCGACGATGGTGCGCACCTGGTCCACATCGGCGGCCATCGGGGCGTCCGCGGACGCCTCGGCGAGCGACTCGATGTCGACGAGGCGCACACCGTCGAGGCGGGCGGCGCCGCCGTCGATGTCGCGCGGCATCGCGAGGTCGAGCAGGGCCAGGCGGACGGGGCCGGTGGACTGGGCCGGGATCCGGCGCACGGCCTGGGCCTGCGCGATCGCGGTGGCGGAACCGTTCTCCACCCATGCGGCGTGCTGCTCGTCCGGCTCGGCGGCCGGTGCCGGCACGGGCACGGCGGGCGCCTCGGCCACGGGGTCGAAGTCCAGCCCGAGCGCCCCGGCGACGGCCTCCGCGCTGAGCACGAGACCGGTGGCACCGGTGCAGGAGACGACGACATCGGCACGTGTCAGTTCGTCGGAGACCGCGGCCATCTCCACGGCGTGGGCGGCCACCCCCGTACCGCCGGCCTGGTTGAGGATCTCCACCAGGCGGTCGGCGCGGGCGCGGGTGCGGTTGGCGACGACGATCTCGGCGACACCGGTACGGGCCAGGGTCGCGGCGGCCAGCGAGGACATCGAGCCCGCGCCGATGACCAGGGCGCGCTTGCCCTTCGCCCAGATCCCGGTGTCGCGCCCGTCGGCGAGCTGCTCCAGGCCGAAGGTGACGAGCGACTGCCCGGCCCGGTCGATCCCGGTCTCGCTGTGGGCGCGCTTGCCGACCCGCAGGGCCTGCTGGAAGAGGTCGTTCAGCAGCCGGCCGGCGGTGTGGAGCTCCTGCCCCAGCGCCAGCGCGTCCTTGATCTGGCCGAGGATCTGGCCCTCGCCCACGACCATCGAGTCCAGTCCGCAGGCCACCGAGAAGAGGTGGTGGACGGCCCGGTCCTCGTAGTGCACATAGAGATACGGGGTGAGCTCGTCCAGACCGACGCCGCTGTGCTGGGCGAGCAGCGTGGACAGCTCGGCGACGCCCGCGTGGAACTTGTCCACGTCGGCGTACAGCTCGATGCGGTTGCAGGTGGCGAGGACGGCGGCCTCGACCGCGGGCTCCGCGGCGAGGGTGTCCTGCAGCAGCTTGGCCTGGTTGTCGGCGGACAGCGAGGCCCGCTCCAGTACGGCGACGGGGGCGCTGCGGTGACTCAGACCTACGACGAGGAGACTCATGCCGGCATCACGGCGGGCATGTCCCCGTCGGGTCCCTTCCGGCTGCTGGTCGTGGCGCGCACGGGCGGCGCGGCCGGGTCCGGGCCGCTGTCGGCGGAAGCGGCCTCCTCGCCGGCCTTGCGCTGCTCGTGGAAGGCGAGGATCTGCAGCTCGATGGAGAGGTCGACCTTGCGCACGTCGACGCCGTCGGGCACCGAGAGCACGGTCGGGGCGAAATTCAGGATGGAGGTGACACCCGCGGCGACGAGCCGGTCACAGACCTGCTGGGCGGCGCCGGGCGGCGTGGTGATCACACCGATCGACACCCCGTTCTCGCTGATGATGCGGTCCATGTCGTCGGCGTGCTGGACGGGGATCCCGGCGACCGGCGTTCCGGCCATCGCGGGATCGGCGTCGATCAGCGCGGCGACCCGGAACCCGCGGGAGGCGAAACCGCCGTAGTTGGCGAGCGCCGCGCCGAGGTTACCGATGCCGACGATGGCGACCGGCCAGTCCTGGGTGAGGCCGAGTTCGCGCGAGATCTGGTAGACGAGATACTCGACGTCGTAGCCGACGCCGCGCGTCCCGTACGAGCCGAGGTAGCTGAAGTCCTTGCGCAGCTTCGCGGAGTTGACCCCCGCCGCCGCAGCGAGCTCCTCGGAGGAGACCGTGGGGACCGAGCGCTCGGAGAGCGCGGTCAGCGCACGGAGATACAGCGGAAGTCGGGCGACGGTGGCCTCGGGAATTCCTCGGCTACGGGTCGCCGGTCGGTGATTTCGGCCAGTTGCCACGGTGCTCCTGCGGGATGAGCGGGGCTGCAGGCGGCCGTATGTCCCAAGACCGCCCCGTCGAATGCAGGCTATGTCTTTGTGAACGCGTGCACAAAGATAGTGTCCGTTTTGTCCGGTCAAAGTGACCGGGGTCACGCGCATTCCTCGCGCGATCCAGGAACCAGGGTTCGCATCAGCCCGTTGCAGGCCCGAAGGGGGCAAAGCGGAACACACTCCTCACAGCCACGCCCCCGAGACCACTCAAAACGCCCACGATGGTAACCGGGTTTCACTCAGGAAAGCAGCGCGCTGCGCAGTCTTGCCGGGTCCACACGCCAGAACGTGTGCTGTTCGTTATCAACGAGGACGACGGGGATCTGCTCCCAGTACTCCCGGTACAGCTCCTCGTCCTGAGTGATGTCCTTCTCCTCCCAGGACACGCCGGTCTCCTCGCAGACCGTCCGCACCACCGCCCTGGCGTCGTCACAGAGGTGACACCCCGGCTTCCCGACCAGGGTCACCACGCGGTCGGCGGGCTTCTTCTTCGTACGACGCAGCAAGGCACTCATACCTTTATTCTGCGCCGCCCCCGGGCCCGCTCCGGCATTGATCCGGTCCTGATGCGCTACGCCCGGAATCACCCGTTTAACGTGTCGGCCTCCGAGAGTTCACGCCACCGCATCCCGGCAGGTCGGGAAGGGGCGGGGCAACTGGCTATGCTCACGGCATGGCCGCTCTTGGATGGCTCACACCGCGTAGGCGTTCCGCGACAGCACGCAGCGTGCTGGCAGGCGAAGCGGCGGCGGAGGCAGCACGGAAGTCCTCACTCGCCGCCGAGCAGTCCGCCGGCGCCGAGGACGGCACCGCCCCCGGCACACTGTCCGCCGCGGACGACGGAGAACCCGAGTTCCCCGTCGTCGGCGACGACCGGGCCGCCGCCTTCTTCGACCTCGACAACACCGTCATGCAGGGCGCCGCGATCTTCCACTTCGGCCGCGGGCTGTACAAACGGAAGTTCTTCGAGCGCCGCGAACTCACCCGGTTCGCCTGGCAGCAGGCCTGGTTCCGGCTGGCCGGCGTCGAGGATCCCGAACACATGCAGGACGCGCGCGACAGCGCCCTGTCCATCGTCAAGGGCCACCGCGTCTCCGAGCTGATGTCGATCGGCGAGGAGATCTACGACGAGTACATGGCCGACCGCATCTGGCCGGGCACCCGCGCGCTCGCCCAGGCCCACCTCGACGCCGGCCAGAAGGTCTGGCTGGTCACCGCCGCACCGGTGGAGACCGCCACGATCATCGCCCGCCGGCTCGGCCTGACTGGGGCGCTGGGCACCGTCGCCGAATCGGTCGACGGCGTCTACACCGGGCGCCTCGTCGGCGAACCGCTGCACGGCCCCGCGAAGGCCGAGGCGGTGCGCGCCCTGGCCGCGGCGGAGGGCCTGGACCTGGCCCGCTGCGCGGCGTACAGCGACTCGCACAACGACATCCCCATGCTGTCCCTGGTCGGGCACCCGTACGCGATCAACCCGGACACCAAGCTCCGCAAGCACGCGCGCGCCCTGGACTGGCGGCTGCGCGACTACCGGACCGGCCGCAAGGCCGCCAAGGTCGGCATCCCGGCCGCCGCCGGTGTGGGCGCCCTCGCCGGCGGCACCGCCGCGGCCGTGGCCCTGCACCGCCGCCGCCGCTGAGAGGCTGCCGGGCGGCCCCGGCCGGTGACCACCCGGCAGCCCGACAGTCCGCGAGGCCGCCCCGCGGACGGTCCGGCTACCCGGCTGCTGCTCGGCTGCTGCCCCGGCGGGACCGGGCCACGCCCGGCCCCTGCCGCCAATCGGGACCCCCTACCCACCGAGCGCTCCGGCCAGTCGGGTTACCCGCACTCGACCACAACCTGTCGCGGCGCCAGGCAGATCTCGAAATAATTCGATCAACAACCGGTCACGATGTGCTACTTGATGCGTCGCATAGTCGCTACAGAAGCGACGTAATCGGTGATTTGAGCAACTGGGTGTAGCACTGCCTGTACGAAGCGTTATTCTCCTCAGACGCATTCCGGAACCCACCACTCACTACGACGAGTGACGGTTTCGCACTGCACGTGATGGAAGCTCTGCCTCTGGGAGTCCCGTGTACCCACACGTCGGGGTTGACGCCTCGGGCCTGGCTACGCTGCGCGCAACGGTCGCCGACCGCTTGCGCGGCTTCGTCCCCACCGCGTACGCCGTACCCGCCTTTGCCACCCCTGCACCTGCCGGCCCCTGCTACGCCCTGGCTGAACGTAGCGCGGCGGTCGGAAGACGCAGCAACCGCGGCGCAACGACCACGTCCACCGTTCGTCGGCCGACCGCCGACAGCGACAGCGCGCGCATGATGGATCTTGTCGAGCGCGCACAGGCCGGTGAGGCTGACGCCTTCGGCCGCCTCTATGACCAGTACAGCGACACCGTGTACCGCTACATCTACTACCGGGTGGGCGGCAAGGCGACAGCGGAGGACCTCACGAGTGAGACCTTCCTGCGCGCCCTGCGGCGCATCTCCACGTTCACCTGGCAGGGCCGCGACTTCGGCGCCTGGCTGGTCACTATCGCTCGTAACCTGGTCGCCGACCACTTCAAATCCAGTCGCTTCCGACTGGAAGTGACCACCGGCGAAATGCTCGACGCCAACGAGGTCGAGCGCAGCCCCGAGGACTCCGTCCTGGAGTCCCTCTCCAATGCCGCACTGCTCCAAGCCGTGCGCCGACTCAACCCCCAGCAGCAGGAGTGCGTGACCCTGCGCTTCCTGCAAGGCCTCTCGGTCGCCGAGACCGCCCGGGCGATGGGCAAGAACGAGGGCGCGATCAAGACCCTGCAGTACCGCGCCGTCCGCACCCTTGCCCGGCTCCTTCCGGACGATGCCCGCTGACCCCACCCCTACTCCCGGCGATATGTTCATCACGCACTGGTCCGATCATCCTTCGTGCGTAACCCAAGTGCCGCACCGCTCGTTGTGCCGGTTGCAGGCCCCCTGTCGTCACCCCATGTCCGCGGACACTCACTCATTCGTGTGGATGCGCTCAAGGTGTGCAACCTTCCGGACCCACAGGGGAGTCGACCGTCATGACGAGAGGAGGTGCCGCCAGTGATCGCAAACGTTTCGGCACACCGGCGGGCGAACGCCTTCGCCCAGGCCCTGGAGGAGCAGTCGCTCCGCGGTGCGGCGGCCGTACAGCCCGAGGACCCGGCCGAACAGGCTGGCCCCGGACCGCTGTTGGCCCTGGCGAACGGCCTCGGTGAGCTACCGAAGCCGGAGTTGGATCCCGAGGTCAAAGTGGTGCAGCGAGCCCAGCTCGTCGCCGCCATGGAGGCCATGTTCGCCGAGGGCGGCGCAGCCGCGGACCCTTCGGTGCCCGAACAACGGGGCAAGGGGGCCCACCGGGCCTCGCCACTCCGGAAACTGCGCCCCAGATCGCGCTGGACGAAGGGCCTCGCAGCCGGCGGGCTCACCGTCGGTGTGGCCGCCGGGGCCTTCGGCGGAGTGGCGGCTGCCAGCTCCGACGCCCTGCCGGGTGACTCCCTCTACGGGCTGAAGCGCGGCATGGAGGACATCCACCTCGGCCTGGCCGACGGCGACGCGGACCGCGGCGAGGTCTACCTGGACCAGGCCTCGACCCGGCTCAGCGAAGCCCGCAGGCTGATGGAGCGCGCGCGCTCCGGCGACCTGGACCACGAGCAGCTCGGCGAGGTCAGACGCACGCTCAACGGCATGACCCACGACGCCACCGAGGGCCACCGCCTTCTCCACGCCGCCTACGAACGGGACGGCACGATCGGCCCCATCCAGACCCTCGACTCCTTCTCCCGCGCGCACCGCGAGAGCTGGAGCAGCCTCCGCGACCGCCTCCCCGTACAGCTGACCGACGTCGGCGACCAGGTGAGCTCGGTCTTCGAGGCCATAGACGAAGAGGTCGGGCCACTGCAGTCGCTACTCCCCCGCACCCCGGAGACGGGCAGCGGATCCCAGGAGTCCGGCACCACCGATTCCGGCACCGGCTCCGGCTCCGCCTCGTCCTCCCGTTCGCAGGCCCCGTCGCCCTCGTCACCCTCCGGCACGCACGACAGCGGTACGGGCACCAGCTCCTCGCCCAAGCCGTCGGGCTCGGGCAGCACCCCGGCGGACGGCCTGATCGGCGGCGGCACGGACGGGCTCTTCGACCCGCCGTCGCCCGACGCCACCACACCGACACAGGACACACCGAGCACGACCCCGTCACCGGACATCACCCTGCCGCCGCTGATCCCCGGCCTGATCGGCGGCCTCGGGATCGACGCCGAGGACGACAAGAACTGACGCGATGTGACGGGGCGGCCACATCCCAGGGCCGCCCCGTCACATCCCAGGGCCGCCGGGCAAAATCAAGCCCGTCAAGGGGGTCCCCCCATGCCTTTGAGGCTACGTGGGAGATTGCATGGGGGAGATTAAGGGCAAGACACCCCGCCCGGGCACCCGGGCACCACTCAGAAGAACACCGACCGCCGCTGCACCAGCAGCTTGTACAGCGTGTGCTGAATCTGCTCCCGCACCTGATCCGTCAGGTTGAACATCAGCATGGGATCCTCCGCCGCCTCCAACGGATACCCGTCCGTGGGGATCGGCTCACCGAACTGGATCGTCCACTTCGTCGGCAACGGCACCGCCCCCAACGGCCCCAGCCAGGGAAACGTCGGCGTGATCGGGAAGTACGGGAAACCCAGCAGCCGCGCCAGCGTCTTCGCGTTGCCGATCATCGGGTAGATCTCCTCCGCCCCCACGATCGAGCACGGCACGATCGGCACCCCGGCCCGCAACGCGGTCGAGACGAAACCGCCCCGCCCGAAGCGCTGCAGCTTGTACCGCTCGCCGAACGGCTTGCCGATGCCCTTGAAGCCCTCCGGCATCACCCCGACGACCTCGCCCTTGCGCAGCAGCCGCTCCGCGTCCTCCGCGCAGGCCAGCGTGTGCCCAGCCTTACGGGCCAGCTCGTTCACGACCGGCAGCATGAAGACCAGGTCCGCGGCGAGCAGCCGCAGATGCCGCCCCGCCGGATGGTTGTCGTGCACCGCTACCTGGAGCATCAGCCCGTCCAGCGGCAGCGTCCCCGAGTGGTTGGACACGATGAGCGCACCCCCGTCCGACGGGATGTTCTCGATGCCCTTCACCTCGACCCGGAAGTACTTCTCGTACACCGGCCGCAGCATCGACATCAGGACCTGGTCGGTGAGCTCCTCGTCGTAACCGAACTCGTCGACGTCGTACTCGCCCGTGACCCGTCGCCGCAGGAACGCGAGCCCGCCCGCGATCCGCCGGTCCCAGTCACCGCCTCCCGCGTCCTCAGCGGCCACCACGGCCTCCTCCTGCCCTTCCGGCGGCAGCCCCGCCGTCGGCTGCCCGGGCAGGGCGCTGACGGACCCTGAACCGCGTCCCGAGGGCCGTCGGCGCGCGGCGCGCGACACACCCCCCGACCGCGAACGGTCGTCGTCGAACGGAATGACCTTGGCATCCGCCATCGTCGGTGCGCTCCTCTACCTGACGCTCGGAGTCGGGTGTGTGTCGCCGCCGGCCCCGGTGGCCCCACCGGCGAACGGCATCGCGGCCAGTCTGTCGACGGCCCGGCCCACCGCCGCGGGCGGCAGCAGCCCCGGCCCGCGGCTGCGCGCGAACTCGGCGAAGGTCTCCGCCGTGGAGAACCGCGGACGGAAGCCCAGGGTCTCGCGCATCTGGACCGTGGAGACCACCCTGCCATGGGTGAGCAGCCGGATCTGTTCCGGCGAGAAGTCCGTCATACCGACAGTACGCAGCGCCTGCCCGACCCAGGTGACCGCGGGCAGCAGCAGCGGCATCGTGGGCCGCCCCAGCCGCCGCGAACACTGCGACAGCAGCAGCACCCCGTCCCCCGCGATGTTGAACGTGCCGCTGTTCAGCGTCCCGCGCCGCGGTTCGCTCGCCGCGAGGCCCAGCACGTCGATGACGTCGTCCTCATGGACGAACTGGAGCCGCGGGTCGTACCCGAACACCGTCGGCAGCACCGGCAGCGACAGATAGTCGGCCAGCGGCGAGTCGGGATCGGGCCCCAGGATGTTCGCGAACCTCAGCACGCACACGGCCACGTCCGGCCGGCGGCGCGCGAAGCCCCGCACGTACCCCTCGACCTCCACCGCGTCCTTCGCGAAGCCCCCGCTCGGCAGCGCCTTGGCCGGAGTCGTCTCGTGGAAGACCGCCGGGTCGCGGGGCGCGGAGCCGTACACCCCCGTGCTGGACTTGACCACCATCCGCCGGACCGACGGCGCCTTCTGACAGGCGCCGAGCAGCTGCATGGTGCCGATGACGTTGGTCTCCTTGACCGCGGTACGCCCCTGGGCCCCGAGCGTCTTGGCGCTGACGTCCAGGTGGACGACCGTGTCGACCGCGTGCTCGGCGAGGACTCTGGCGATGGCGGGCTGGCGGATGTCCGCGCGTACGAAGACGGCGTCACCCAACTGGTGCCCGGGCGCGACCGCGTCGACGGCGATCACCCGGTCCACTTCCGGATCACGCTGGATACGCCGCACGAACCGGCCGCCCAGCTGCCGGGCAGCTCCCGTGACGAGCACGACCTTCCCCAAGATCAGCGCCTTCCGTCGGTCTCCCGTGAGGTGAGTGAAAGGGGGCGCCCGCGAAAAGGCACTCCCCCGGTCGTCACCGTAGCGGGTGGATGCTGCCCTGTGGCGACTGCGCGGCGGCCTTCTCCCGCGTCTTGGCCCGAATGTGCGCACCCTTCACAAACACCCCCCATACAGCACCGCAGCCCTCCCGCCTGATCGGCGGGAGGGCTGCGGATTTCACGAACTGCGTTCGCTTACTTCTTGTTGCGACGCTGAACGCGCGTGCGCTTGAGCAGCTTGCGGTGCTTCTTCTTGGCCATCCGCTTACGCCGCTTCTTGATAACAGAGCCCACGACTACCCTCGCTCACTTCTTCTTCACTGGTGCGGGGCGTCTGGGCCCACACGACCTACGTCGGCCTAGCCTACCCGCCACCGGGTGAGGTACGTAATCCGAGGGGAACGTCAGGCCGTCCCCACCCCCACGAAGGACTCGCGGAGATACTCGTGAACCGCTTGCTCCGGCACCCGGAAGGACCTGCCCACCCGGATCGCCGGCAGATGACCACTGTGCACCAAGCGGTACACGGTCATCTTCGACACTCGCATGACCGAGGCAACTTCCGCCACAGTCAGAAACTTGACCTCGTTGAGAGGCCTCTCGCTGTCAGCAGCCATGACCCACCTGTACCTTCCGCACGAGACGCGCACCGGCTTCCCCTCCGGTGACTCTTCGTCGTTGTGCGCTCACTCCCCAGATTAGGGGCGGGTGATGCGAGTGGGGAAGAGGAGAGACGATCGGCCGCCTACTGTGACAGACACGCCCGATTGAGTACATAGCGCGTCAGCGGCAGGTAGTACGCGGACCGCACGGCGTCGTCGAGCGGAACGGCGACCGCCACCCGGCCCTCCGCCTCCCCGACGAACAGCGCCGGATCGTCCGTATCGGCCAGACCGATCGCCTCGATGCCCAGCTGACCTGCCCCGCAGACCCAGCCGTGGTCCCCCACGACGAGTTCCGGCAGCGGCCCCCGGGCATCCGCGGCAGCCTCCAGCGCCACCCTCAGCGGGAGCGGTGAGTGGGTGTGTGCGCCGGTGCCACCACCGGGCACCCGCACGCCGGGTTCGCGCACCATCGCAACTCCCCGTACGTAGTCGAGGTTGTACGTACGTACGCCGAACCGGGTCGTTATGTCGATACGTCGCCCCTGCGCGGGAGTGAGCACGGTGCACCCCACCGCCGACAAGGCGTCTGCCAGCGCAGCGTAGAAACCGAGCAGACGGTGCGGATGCCCCGTTCCGAACAACACCGGCGCCCGCCGCACCGCAGCCTGTGACAACCGCTCGGCAAACGCGTCCAGCCCCGCCAGCGTCCGCTCCGGATCGATCACATCGGGACCCGACACATGCGCGGGATCGTCCGAGACCCCGCACTTGTCGGCCATGAGCCGCAGCAGGTCCCGCTCCCCCCACACCCGTCCGGGATCAAGACCGAGCGTCACCCGCGGATCCCTGGCCGCGAACAGCCGATAGCTCCGCAGACTCAGTTCCCGCGAAGTGGCCACGGGCCCGGCCAGCCGGGCCGCCAGCAGATGCGCGCGAAGCGCTCCGGTACTCAACACCCTGCCGATGCTGCCCGACCGACCGCACCCAGGGACCAAAACCCGGGATACGCCCCACAGTTGGAGTAACCCCGGCACAACACCCGCACCCGGAACGGCCTCAGGTCAGCAGCCCCCGCAGCGGAAACACCGCACGCCTGGTCGCGAGCACCGCCTGGTCCAGCCGGTCCGCGGGGTCGTAACCGTCCTCCCAGGCCTTCCACGACGGGGTACGCCCGTCCGTCATCCGGGCCGGCCCGAGCTGCCGGGTCCGGGCGTAGACCTCGTCCCGCCACGACGACGGGATCACCGACTCGGGGTCCACCGGCGCATGCGCGGCGATCCCCACCAGATGCGTCCAGGACCGCGGCACCACGTCCACCACCGCATAACCGCCCCCGCCGAGCGCCACCCATCGGCCACCGTCCGCGTACTCGTGCGCCAGGTCGTGGCAGGCGGCCATCACGGCCCGCTGCGCGTCCAGCGACACCGCGAGATGGGCCAGCGGGTCCTCGAAGTGCGTATCGGCCCCGTGCTGCGTCACCAGCACCTGCGGCCGGAAGTCCGCCAGCAGCTCGGGCACCACCGCGTGGAACGCCCGCAGCCACCCCGCGTCGCCCGTGCCGGCCGGCAGCGCCACATTGACCGCACCGCCCTCACCGGCCCCCGCCCCGGTCTCCTCCGGCCAGCCGGTCTGCGGGAAGAGCGTCCTGGGGTGCTCGTGCAGCGAGACGGTCAGAACCCGCGGGTCCTCCCAGAAGGCCGCCTGCACCCCGTCGCCGTGGTGCACGTCCACATCGACGTAAGCGACGCGCTCCGCCCCCAGCTCCAGCAGCCGCGCGATGGCGAGCGCCGGATCGTTGTAGATGCAGAAACCCGCAGCACCGCCGGGCATGGCGTGATGGAGCCCGCCGGCGAAGTTCACGGCGTGCCCGGTCTCACCCCGCCACACGGCCTCGGCCGCCGCCACCGACTGCCCGGCGATCAGCGCCGACACCTCGTGCATCCCGGCGAACGCCGGATCGTCCGTCGTGCCGATCCCGTAGCTCTGGTCCGCGGCCCGCGGATCGACGGAGGCGGCCCGCACGGCCGCCACGTAGTCCGACCGGTGCACAAGCCGCAGCGTCGAATCCCCGGCCACCTTGGCGGCCACGACGTCCACCGCCCGGTCGAGACCGAACGCCCGCACCAACCCCATCGTCAGGACGAGCCTGACCGGGTCCATGGGATGACTGTCCCCGAAGTCGTATCCCGTTACTGCGTCATCCCACATCAACTGTGCGCGGCCGCTCATGCCCGCCACCGTATCGGGCAGGCTCCGCGCCGAACGACTTGGCGTACACCAGCGTCGCGAGCACCAGCACCATCGGGACGAGCATCGCGCCCCGGTAGCTCCACGCGTCCCCGAGCGCCCCCACCAACGGCGAGCCGACCAGGAATCCCACGTAGTTGAAGATGTTCAGACGGGCGATCGCGGTGTCGCTCGCCCCGGGGAACATCCGCCCCGCGGCCGCGAACGTCTGCGGCACGATCACGCAGAGGCCGAGCCCCAGCATCGTGAACCCGAGCATCCCCACCCAGGCCCCGCCGGCGACGGCCACCACCCCGAACCCGGCCGCGGCCAGCACGCTCCCGGACCGCACCACGGCCACGGCACCGAACCGCCGCACCCCGAAGTCCCCCACGGTCCGCCCCAGCAGCGTGGTCACCATGTAGACGTTGTACGGGACGGTCGAGAGCTGCTCCGAACTCCCCAGCACATCCTGCAGATACTTCGCACTCCAGTTGGAGACCGTCGAATCCCCGATGTACGCGAAGCACATCACCAGACAGAGCGGCATCAGCAGCTTGAAGGAGACCGAACCGGCCTTCCCCCGCTCCGCACCCAGCAGCTCCTCCTCCTGCTTCCCCTCCACGTACCACCGGCTCCCGGCGAACGCGACGGGCAGCAACACCACAACCACCGGAAGGTACGAGACCAGCAGCGACAGATCCCAGTGCGCCCCGGCCCACGCCATGGACGCCCCGGCAATCCCGCCCAGGCTGTACGCGGCATGGAAGCCGAGCATGATGGAGCGCCCGTACGCCCGCTGAAGACTGACCCCCATCATGTTCATGGAGGCGTCCAGTGCACCCACGGACAGCCCGAACACGCCGAGCGCCAGGGCCGCTTCCCACACCTCGCTCCCGGCACCGACGCCGAGCAGCGCAAGCAGCACGACCGGCTGCGCCCACCGCAGGACCACCCTCGGCCGTACTCGCGCGACCACCTTCTCGGTGACCACGCTGCCCACGCCTGCCAGGATCGGCACGGCGGCGAGGAACACGGGCAGCAGGCCGTCGGATATCCCGTACCGGTCCTGAATCGCGGGGATCCGGGTGACGAGGAGAGCGAAGGTGACGCCCTGCACGAAGAAGCTCAACGCAAGGGAGGCTCTGCCGTGCCGCAAACGTGCATCTGTCATGTGCGCGAGCGTAGAGCCAGTCTCTACCCATGGGTAGAGACGTCAGGCAAGCAATTCCCGCAGCTGTCCCATGTCGGAAAAATGCCCGGTCACCCCGGCCAGCCGGTCCGCCGGCATCATCGACGTGAACCCGTACACATCCATCCCCGCGGCCCTGGCTGCCTCCACCCCGAGCGGGCTGTCCTCGATGACGACGCACCGTTCGGGAGCCACGCCCATCCGTTCGGCGGCGAGGAGGAACAGATCGGGCGCAGGTTTCCCACGGCCCACGTCCTCCGCAGAGAAGATCCACTCCTCCTCGAACCACTGGTCGAGCCCCGTCTTGCGGTGGCTGACCCGGATCCGCTCGTGGCTGCTGGAGGAGGCGACACAGTAGGGAATCCCGTCGGCGACGAGCTCCCCCAGCACCTCTTCCACACCGGGAACAGGTTCCAGCTCCCGCTGGAACGCGGCAAAGATCCGTGAGTGAAGCGTGTCGTCGAAGTCCGCGGGCAGCTTCTCGCCGCCTCGCTCCTCGACGAGGTCGTGCACCCGGTGCACGGCAGACCCCATGTAGTCGCGGAGGGACTCCTCGTACGAGGTGGGGTGCCCGAGCTCTGTGAGGTAGCCGGCCAGGATGGTGTTGGCGATCGGCTCGCTGTCCACGAGCACACCGTCGTTGTCGAAGATGACCAGTTCGTAGCGCATGTCATGACCTTAAACGGTCGGAACGCAGAAAAGCCCCGTGCCACAAGGGCACGGGGCTTAACTATCAAAAGGAGTTCGGCGGCGTCCTACTCTCCCACAGGGTCCCCCCTGCA
>NZ_JBIUUC010000006.1:0-411327 GCF_044742205.1 Streptomyces sp. NPDC087901 | reverse complement strand
GGGGCTTTCCTCCGGGCGCTTCCCTTCGGTCTTGCGTTTCCGACTCTATCAGACTCTTTCGTGTCCGATTCCCGGTCGAAGCGGGCCTCGCATTTTCGCTTTCCAGTTCTTCGCTTTCGCGCTTTCCCTTTCCAGCGGTTTCAACCTTACCAGACTCATCCCGTCCCGTTTCCGGTCCGAATTTGAATTCTGATGGCCGTTGAAGTGACCTTGCCTTTCGGCGGACCCGACTTTATCAGAAGTGATGAGTCGGGATTTCCGCCCCTCTGCGGGGCTCCCGGCACACGTGTGTGCGCGGTGCTTCCCGGTGAAGCGGAGACGTAAACGTACTGGAGCGGGGCGCCCCGATGCAAATCGGGGGCCCCGCTCCGGAGTTCACACCCGTCGGGGTCAGACCTCGACGACGACGGGAAGGATCATCGGACGCCGGCGGTAGGTGTCGGAGACCCACTTGCCCACAGTGCGGCGGACGAGCTGCTGGAGCTGGTGGGGCTCCATGACGCCGTCCTGCGCCGACTTGTTGAGAGCCTCTTCGACCTTCGGAACGACCGCGCTGAACGCCGAGTCGTCGATGCCGGAGCCCCGGGCCTGGATGTGGGGGCCGCCCACGATCTTGCCGGAGGAGCTGTCGACCACGATGAAGACGGAGATGATCCCCTCGTCACCGAGGATGCGACGGTCCTTGAGAGAGGTCTCGGTGACATCGCCGACCGAGAGGCCGTCGACGTAGACATAGCCGGCCTGGACCTTGCCCACGATCTTGGCCTTGCCGTCGATCAGGTCGACGACGACGCCGTCCTCCGCGATGACGATGTGGTCCTTCGGGACACCGGTGAGGGCGCCCAGTTCCGCGTTGGCCCTCAGGTGGCGCCATTCGCCGTGAACCGGCATCAGGTTCTTCGGCTTGCAGATGTTGTAGAAGTACAGCAGCTCGCCGGCCGAGGCGTGACCCGAGACGTGGACCTTGGCGTTGCCCTTGTGGACGACGTTGGCACCCCAGCGGGTCAGACCGTTGATCACGCGGTAGACCGCGTTCTCGTTACCCGGGATCAGGGACGAGGCCAGGATGACGGTGTCGCCCTGGACGATGCGGATCTGGTGGTCGCGGTTGGCCATCCGGGACAGAGCCGCCATCGGCTCGCCCTGCGAGCCCGTGCAGACCAGCACGACCTCGTCGTCCGGCAGGTCGTCGAGGGTCTTCACATCGACGACCAGGCCCGCGGGAACCTTCAGATAGCCCAGGTCACGGGCGATGCCCATGTTCCGGACCATCGAACGTCCGACGAAGGCGACCCGGCGGCCGTATTCGTGGGCCGTGTCGAGGATCTGCTGGATGCGGTGCACATGGCTCGCGAAGCTCGCCACGATGATGCGCTTCTGCGCGTTGGCGAAGACCGTGCGCAGCACGTTGGAGATGTCCCGCTCCGGCGGTACGAAGCCCGGCACCTCCGCGTTCGTCGAGTCGGAGAGCAGAAGGTCGATGCCTTCCTCGCTCAGCCGGGCGAACGCGTGCAGGTCGGTGAGGCGGCCGTCCAGCGGCAGCTGGTCCATCTTGAAGTCGCCGGTGGCGACGGCCATGCCCGCAGGCGTGCGGATGGCGACCGCGAGAGCGTCGGGGATGGAGTGGTTGACCGCGATGAACTCGCAGTCGAAGACTCCGAGCCGCTCGCGCTGCCCCTCCTTGACCTCAAGGGTGTACGGACGAATCCGGTGCTCCTGAAGCTTCGCCTCGATGAGCGCGAGGGTCAGCTTGGAGCCGATGAGCGGGATGTCCGGCTTCAGGCGCAGCAGATACGGGACACCACCGATGTGGTCCTCGTGTCCGTGCGTCAGGACGATGCCTTCGACATCGTCGAGACGGTCCCGGATGGTGGTGAAGTCCGGAAGGATCAGGTCGATTCCGGGCTGCTCCTCCTCAGGGAAGAGAACGCCGCAGTCGACGATGAGCAGGCGGCCGCCGTACTCGAAGACCGTCATGTTGCGGCCGATTTCGCCGAGGCCACCCAGAGGGGTGACCCGCAGGCCGCCCTTCGGGAGCTTCGGCGGGGTGCCGAGTTCAGGATGCGGATGACTCAAAAGACTCTCCTTACCACGCACGCCACGTACCGCTTGGGCACGTGGCGCGCATGTCATTCGTGCACTTGCTGTTGTCTTAGGTGTTGCTCTGTTGCGAATGTTCTTCGCGTATTCAGTTGTGAAGTCTGTGGTTACAGCTGTACCCCACCGGCGGCAAGATCGATCTTGAGCTGTGCCGTTTCCTGTGCGCTGAGTTCCACCAGGGGGAGGCGGAGCGGGCCCGCCGGGAGGCCCTGGAGGGTCAGCGCGGCCTTGGTGGTGATCACACCCTGCGTACGGAACATGCCCGTGAACACCGGCAGCAGCTTCTGGTGGATCTCCGTGGCCTTCTGTACGTCGCCGCCGAGGTAAGCCTCGATGAGGGCGCGCAGGTCCGGGGTGACGACATGGCCGACGACGGAGACGAAACCGACCGCGCCGACCGACAGGAGCGGCAGGTTCAGCATGTCGTCGCCCGAGTACCAGGCCAGGCCGGACTGTGCGATGGCCCAGCTGGCGCGGCCGAGGTCGCCCTTGGCGTCCTTGTTGGCCACGATGCGCGGGTGCTCGGCCAGCCGGACCAGGGTCTCCGTGTCGATCGGCACACCGCTGCGCCCGGGAATGTCGTAGAGCATCACCGGCAGACCGGTGGAGTCCGCGATCGCCGTGAAGTGGCGGAGGAGGCCCTCCTGCGGCGGCTTGTTGTAGTACGGGGTGACCGCGAGGAGGCCGTGGGCGCCGGTGCGCTCGGCAGTGCGGGCGAGCTCGACGCTGTGGCGGGTGTCGTTGGTACCGATGCCGGCGATGACGTGTGCCCGGTCTCCGACGGCCTCCAGCACAGCCCGCACGAGCTGGTCTTTCTCCACGTCGCTGGTGGTCGGGGACTCACCGGTGGTGCCGTTGATGATCAGGCCGTCGTTGCCTGCGTCCACCAGGTGGGTGGCGAGCCGCTGGGCGCCGTCGAGGTCGAGCGCGCCGTCCGCCGTGAAGGGCGTGACCATCGCGGTGAGGACCCGCCCGAAGGGGGTCTGCGGAGTGGAGATCGGAGCCATGGGTACCACGCTACTCGTTGCTCGGCGCCCGGTGTCCCCTCGGGGGGACAAGCAAGAGGAGCCCGGCACTGCCTGCTCGGGGGTTCAAGCAGTGCCGGGTCCGTTTGATCAGCCTAGATGAACTTCACGAAACGCCGCAATACGGACACCTCTTACGGGGCAACGCGTCCATTTTTGTTGAAGGCTGCATGGGTGAGCGGCATGAGCTGCGCCCAGTGCGCCTCCATCTGCTCTCCGACCATCTCGATCTCCCGCTGCGGGAACGAGGGAACCTTCGCCAGCTCGTGCTGAGTGCGCAGCCCGAGGAAGTGCATCAGCGAGCGGGCGTTGCACGTGGCGTACATCGAGGAGAACAGGCCGACCGGGAGGACCGCACGGGCGACCTCGCGGGCCACTCCTGCCGCCAGCATCTCCTGGTAGGCGTCGTACGCCTGGCGGTACGAGTCCTCCATGACACGGCCGGTGAGCTCCGCCTGCGCCTCGGTCCCCTCGACGAACTCGTACTTGCCGGGACGGCCCTGCTGGACGAGCTTGCGGGACTCCCCCGGGACGTAGAAGACCGGCTCCAGCTCCCGGTAGCGTCCCGATTCCTCGTTGTACGACCAGCCGACGCGGTGCCGCATGAACTCGCGGAACACGAAGATCGGGGCGCTGATGAAGAAGGTCATCGAGTTGTGCTCGAACGGGCTTCCGTGCCGGTCCCGCATCAGGTAATTGATGAGCCCCTTGGAGCGCTCAGGGTCCTTGGTGACCTCTTCGAGGGACTGCTCACCGGCCGTGGAAACACGGGCGGCGAACAGCACATCGGAATCACCGGCGGCGTGTTTCACCAGGTCAACGGTGACATCGCTGCGGAAGCTGGGCTTTGCGGGCTCGGGGGTCTCGGTCACCGGCGGGGTCCTTCCAATGGCGTCGCTCGGGCGGCGCCCACTCTACGGGCCGCCACTGACAACGTGGTCCGCACCGCCCGTCCCGGGATTTCTTCGGCCAATCCGGCGATTCGGGGCACCGATCGGGCCTCCCGTGCGTCTGACTCAATAGCACCACCCGAATCAGAGTTCAAGGAGAGTTACCTCATGTTCCGCCGGCGTGAATCCGTCCCGTTCTCGTTCGTAGCCGAGGCCGACCGATTCCGCAGTAACGTCACACCGCCCCCGCGGGAGCGCACCTCCCTCTCCGAGAAGGCGGGCCGCACCCTCACCGGGCTCGCCGTGGTCGCCGGACTCGCCGGATCGCTGCTGCTCGGTCTGCCCGCCCTGGCTCCCGAACAGTCGCCGTTGCACCACCAGCAGGCCGAGGCCGCACAGGGCCGCTGACTCGACCGGGCCCCCTCGGGTGGCCCGGTCGGTAGGCTCCTCGGTAGCCTCACCGGGCACAGCAATCGAGCGTGCTTGTGAGTGAGGATCAGTCGTGCCCCTGCCCTTTCTGACGGCCGACCGCGCATTTGACGCGAGCGCTGAGGACGTCGCGCTGCCGTTCGACGACCACGACAGCTGGCGGCGCCCCTACCGCCCCGGGCCCTGGCGTGTCGCCGCTGCGGCCGGCCTGCTGCTGCTTGCCTCGTTCATCCTGTTCGCCGGGATGATCACGGCGTTCGCAGGGGCGCTGCCCGGGGCCGGCGCATGTCTCGCCCTGGCCCTCGCGGTGATCATCTGCGCCCTGCGGATGCTGCGGATCGGCGCCTGGGTGAGCCGGCACGGTGTACGCCGGGTGGGCTTCTTCCGGACGACGACCGTGCCGTGGAACCGCGCCGCCGCGGTGCGTACGGTCCAGCAGCCGGTGAAGTGGCTCGGGTTCCCGCGCACGGTGCAGGGCCAGGCCCTGATCGTCGTACGCAAGGGTGGGGACGCGATGCCGCCGCTGCTCACCGACTCCAACGCGGACTTCCTGGCGCGCGGTGAGGCGTTCGACAGGGCCGCCGACACGATCGAGGCGTGGGGGGACGAGTACCGGCAGCAATGAGGGCTCGCCTCCTCCCGGCGGAAACAACGAGACCGTCCGGCGTTCGTGAAGAACGCCGGACGGTCTCGTTGTGCGGGAACGTGCGCGGCACTAGTTGCCGGACGGGGCCGCTGAGGCCGGTGTGCGGCCTCTGTGGAGGGCGATGGCCCGCTGCATGGCCTTCCTGGCCCGGGGGGTGTCCCGGGCGTCCTGGTAGGCGACAGCGAGGCGGAACCAGCAGCGCCAGTCGTCCGGCGTGTCCTCCGTCTCCTCCCGGCGGCGGGCGAACACCGCGTCGGCGGAGTCCCGGTCGATACGTCCGCTCGGGGTACGGACCAGGTCGTCGACGGGCAGGCCGCCCTCGGCGTCGAGTTCGGCCGCCAGGGCGTTGGCCCGCTGCACGAACTGGGTGTTCTTCCAGAGGAACCAGATGCCGATGACCGGAAGGATCAGCACGGCGACCCCGAAGGTCACCGTCAGCAGCGTGCCGTGCTTGATGAGCAGGACACCTCGGCTGCCGACCAGGACGAAGTAGAAGACCAGGACGGCAGCGGTGACGACATATGTGATCTTTGCGCGCATGGCGGTGGGCTCAGTCAGTTCAGGTCGAGGAAGTTTTCCAGGCCGAACGTGAGGCCCGGCGTGGTCACCACGCGGCGTGCTCCGAGCAGGATGCCCGGCATGAAGCTGCTGTGGTGCAGGGAGTCGTGACGGATGGTGAGGGTCTCGCCCTCGCCACCGAGCAGCACCTCCTGGTGGGCCAGGAGGCCGCGGAGCCGTACCGAGTGGACCGGGATGCCGTCCACGTCGGCGCCTCGTGCCCCGTCCAGGGCCGTCGCGGTGGCGTCCGGCTGGGGTGCGCAGCCTGCCTCGCGGCGGGCTTCGGCGATCAGCTGGGCGGTGCGGGCCGCGGTGCCTGAGGGGGCGTCGGCCTTGTTGGGGTGGTGGAGCTCGATGACCTCGACCGACTCGAAGTAGCGGGCTGCCTGCTGCGCGAACTTCATCGTGAGGACGGCGCCGATGGAGAAGTTCGGCGCGATGAGCACACCGGTCGCGGGAGAGCCGGAGAGCCAGGTGGTGAGCTGCGCGAGCCGTTCGTCGGTCCAGCCGGTGGTGCCGACCACGGCGTGGATGCCGTAACCGACGCAGAAGTCGAGGTTCTCCATCACCGACGAGGGGGTGGTGAGCTCGACGACGACCTGGGCGCCGGCGTCCGTGAGGGACTCCAGCTTGTCGCCGCGGCCGAGTGCGGCCACCAGCTCCATGTCGTCGGCGGCCTCGACCGCTCGTACCGCCTCGGAGCCGATACGGCCCCCGGCGCCGAGAACGGCTACGCGCAGCTTGCTCATTGCTCTGCTTCCTTACAAAGGGATTAGGAGACCGCTTCGTCGAGGCGGCCGGCCTGCTTGTCCTTAAGCGGGCCGATGACGGAGAGCGAGGGGCGGTGTCCGAGGACCTCGCCCGCCACCGAGCGGACGTCGTCCGGTGTCACCTGCGCGATGCGGGCCAGCATGTCGTCGACCGACATCTGCTCGCCCCAGCACAGTTCGCTCTTGCCGATCCGGTTCATCAGGGCGCCGGTGTCCTCAAGGCCGAGGACGGTGGAGCCGGAGAGCTGGCCGATCGCGCGGCTGATCTCATCGTCGCCGAGTCCGTCCGACGCGACGCGGTCGATCTCGTCGCGGCAGATCTTGAGGACGTCGTGGACCTGGCTGGGCCGACAGCCCGCGTACACGCCGAAGAGTCCGCAGTCCGCGAAGCCCGAGGTGTACGAGTAGACGCTGTAGGCCAGGCCGCGCTTCTCCCGTACCTCCTGGAAGAGGCGGGAGCTCATGCCGCCGCCGAGGGCGGTGTTGAGTACGCCGAGGGCCCAGCGGCGCTCGTCGGTGCGGGCCAGCCCCGGCATGCCGAGGACCACGTGGGCCTGCTCGGTCTTGCGGTTCTGCAGTTCGACCCGGCCCGCGGTGCGCAGCGTGCGGGAGCCCTCGCGCGGCGCCGTCGGAACGGCGTCGGTGCGGGAGAGTGCTCCGGCGCGCTCGAAGGCCTTGCGGACCTGGCGTACGACCGTGGCGTGGTCGACGTTGCCGGCTGCGGCGACGACCAGGTGCGTGGGGTCGTAGTGCTTCTTGTAGAAGCGGGCGATCTGGCCGCGGTTCAGGGCGTTGATCGTGTCGACCGTGCCGAGGACCGGGCGGCCCAGCGGGGTGTCGCCGAGCATGGTGTGCGCGAACAGGTCGTGCACGCAGTCGCCCGGGTCGTCCTCCGTCATCGCGATTTCTTCGAGGATGACGCCGCGCTCGGCGTCGACGTCCTCCGAGGCGATCAGGGAGCCGGTCAGCATGTCGCAGACGACATCGATGGCCAGCGGCAGGTCCGTGTCGAGGACCCGAGCGTAGTAGCAGGTGTACTCCTTCGCCGTGAAGGCGTTCATCTCGCCGCCGACCGCGTCGATCGCGGACGAGATGTCGAGGGCACTGCGCTTGGCCGTGCCCTTGAAGAGGAGGTGTTCGAGGTAGTGCGTCGCGCCGTTGAGCGTCGGGGTCTCGTCGCGTGATCCAACGTTGGCCCAGATACCGAAGGTGGCGGAGCGTACGGAGGGCAGCGTCTCGGTGACGATGCGCAGGCCGCCGGGAAGGACCGTTCGGCGGACCGTGCCGATGCCGTTGGTGCCCTTGAGAAGCGTTTGGGTACGGGCGACGGCCCGCCCCTCCGAAGAGGGGCGGGCCGTCGTCACGGAACTACGGGACGTCACTTGTCGGTGTCGTCCTTCTTCTCGTCCTCTTCACCCTCGACGACGGGGATGAGGGAGAGCTTGCCGCGGGAGTCGATCTCCGCGATCTCGACCTGGACCTTGGCGCCGACGCCGAGCACGTCCTCGACGTTCTCCACGCGCTTGCCACCGGCGAGCTTGCGGATCTGCGAGATGTGCAGCAGGCCGTCCTTGCCGGGCATCAGGGAGACGAACGCACCGAAGGTGGTGGTCTTGACGACCGTACCCAGGTAGCGCTCGCCGACCTCCGGCATGGTCGGGTTGGCGATCGCGTTGATCGTGGCGCGCGCGGCCTCGGCCTGCGAGCCCTGCTGGGCACCGATGTAGATGGTGCCGTCGTCCTCGATCGTGATGTCGGCGCCGGTGTCCTCCTGGATCTGGTTGATCATCTTGCCCTTGGGGCCGATGACCTCACCGATCTTGTCCACCGGGATCTTGACGGTGATGATCCGCGGGGCGTTCGGGGACATCTCGTCCGGGACGTCGATGGCCTCGTTCATCACGTCGAGGATGTGGAGGCGCGCGTCACGGGCCTGCTTCAGCGCGGCGGCCAGGACCGAGGCGGGGATGCCGTCGAGCTTGGTGTCGAGCTGGAGCGCGGTGACGAACTGCTTCGTACCGGCGACCTTGAAGTCCATGTCACCGAACGCGTCCTCGGCACCGAGGATGTCGGTGAGGGCGACGTAGTGGGTCTTGCCGTCGATCTCCTCAGAGATCAGGCCCATGGCGATACCGGCGACGGCGGCCTTGAGGGGCACACCGGCGTTCAGCAGGGACATGGTGGAGGCGCAGACCGAGCCCATGGACGTCGAGCCGTTGGAGCCCAGCGCCTCGGAGACCTGGCGGATCGCGTAGGGGAACTCCTCGCGCGACGGCAGCACCGGCACGATGGCGCGCTCGGCGAGCGCACCGTGGCCGATCTCGCGGCGCTTGGGCGAGCCCACGCGGCCGGTCTCACCGACGGAGTACGGCGGGAAGTTGTAGTTGTGCATGTAGCGCTTGCGGGTCACCGGGGAAAGGGTGTCCAGCTGCTGCTCCATCCGGAGCATGTTGAGGGTGGTGACGCCCAGGATCTGGGTCTCGCCACGCTCGAAGAGCGCCGAGCCGTGCACGCGCGGGATGGCCTCGACCTCGGCGGCGAGCGTACGGATGTCCGTGACGCCGCGGCCGTCGATGCGGACCTTGTCCTTGATGACGCGCTCGCGGACCAGCTTCTTGGTCAGCGCACGGTAGGCACCGGAGATCTCCTTCTCGCGGCCTTCGAAGGCCGGGAGGAGCTTCTCGCCCGCGATCTCCTTGATGCGGTCGAGCTCCGCCTCGCGCTCCTGCTTGCCGGCGATGGTGAGCGCCTTGGCGAGCTCGGTGCTGACGGCCTTGCTGAGGGCCTCCAGGACGTCGTCCTGGTAGTCGAGGAAGACCGGGAACTCACCGGTGGGCTTGGCAGCCTTGGCGGCGAGGTCCGACTGGGCCTTGCAGAGCGCCTTGATGAAGGGCTTCGCGGCTTCCAGACCGGCGGCGACGACCTCTTCGGTCGGGGCCTCGGCACCGTCCTGGACGAGCTGGATGGTCTTCTCGGTGGCCTCGGCCTCGACCATCATGATCGCGACGTCGCCGTCCTCGAGGACGCGACCGGCGACGACCATGTCGAAGACTGCGTCCTCGAGCTCGGTGTGCGTCGGGAACGCGACCCACTGGCCCTTGATCAGGGCGACGCGGGTGGCGCCGATCGGGCCGGAGAAGGGCAGGCCCGCCAGGATCGTGGAAGCGGAGGCGGCGTTGATCGCGACCACGTCGTACAGGTGGTCGGGGTTGAGCGCCATGATCGTCTCGACGATCTGGATCTCGTTGCGCAGGCCCTTCTTGAAGGAGGGGCGCAGCGGGCGGTCGATCAGGCGGCAGGTGAGGATCGCGTCCTCGGAGGGGCGGCCCTCCCGGCGGAAGAAGGAGCCGGGGATCTTGCCTGCGGCGTACTGCCGCTCCTCGACGTCCACCGTGAGGGGGAAGAAGTCGAGCTGGTCCTTGGGCCGCTTGGAAGCGGTGGTGGCCGACAGCACCATGGTGTCGTCGTCCAGGTACGCGACGGCGGAGCCGGCGGCCTGCTTGGCAAGGCGGCCCGTCTCGAAGCGGATGGTGCGGGTGCCGAAGGTTCCGTTGTCGATAACGGCCTCGGCGTAGTGGGTCTCGTTCTCCACTAGTGTTTTCTCCATACTCGTCGTCTTTCGTCCTTACGCCCGTGTGGCGCGGGACGGTGCGGAGAGGCGCACCGTGTGTGCGGGGCCGGTCTTCGATCGAAGCTCCCGGGCGTTGTCCCGGGGGCCACTACCGAGGACCGGCGGCGGCCGTGGCGCGCCTCTCCTCGTCTGTTGTTGTACGTCCAGGTTACTGAGGTTGCCCCCGGTACCGCACGTACGGCAAAGGGAGCGGCCCCCTAGAAGTGGGAACCGCTCCCTTTCACAGCGTCCTTACTTGGCGCCGCCGGCCGCGCCACGGCGGATGCCGAGGCGGTCGACGAGCGCACGGAAGCGCTGGATGTCCTTCTTGGCCAGGTACTGCAGGAGGCGGCGACGCTGGCCGACCAGGATCAGCAGACCACGACGGGAGTGGTGGTCGTGCTTGTGCGTCTTGAGGTGCTCCGTCAGGTCCGAGATGCGGCGCGAAAGCATGGCGACCTGAACCTCGGGGGAACCGGTGTCGCCCTCCTTCTGCGCGAACTCGGTCATGATCTGCTTCTTCGTAGCGGCGTCGAGCGGCACGCGGTACTCCTCTTGGTCTTCGATGCGCCCACGAGTGCCCCTGGTCTTGATCTCAGGGGAGCTTGAGTGACTCGAGAGCGAAGGTCCGATGAGCGCAGCCCCCAGAGACAACCGGGAACGCGTACACAAACGGCCACAGCCAGACTACCAGCCGTTCGGAGCGGCCCCGACTGGCCTCAGCCCGTGAGGGCCCTGGCGCGCGCGAAGACGTCGAGGACCGCCATGCAGAGCGGCACCAGGGAGAGCAGGAGCGCGCTCTCCGTCAGGTCCAGGGTCCGGCCCCAGAAGGGGGAGAGTCCCTTGCGGGGAACAATCAGGCCCGCCGCTGTCAGCAGGGCCGCACCGGCGGTGACGGCCGCGGAAAGCCACACCGTACGGATGTCGAGCGAGCCGCGCTCTCCGTACCTGGCGAGCTCCGCTGCCAGGCCGGCGGGCGGATTCAGCGCGAGGCCGAGGATCAGCAGGGCGAGGGCTCCGAGGCCCGCCGCGAGCAGGCAGACGACCTGCGAGGTGTAGCGGAAGAGCCGGGCGCGCAGCAGCATGGCGAGCCCCGCGGCCACGGCGAGGAGCTGCCCCCAGGCGTCGCCGGAGAAGCCGAGCACCGCGGCGGACGCGGTGACGAGGGCCGCGCAGCCTCCGACGAGGCCGAGCAGGAGCTCATGGCCTCGCCGCGCCCGCTCCGCGATGTGCGCGGCGTCGACGGCGGCGTCCCCGTCTCCGGCGTCGGGATCGGCGAAGGGGTCGTCGTAGCCGGTCCGGGCGGGGCGCTGCGGGGCGTCCCCGATGGGGAGCCGGGCGAAGCGGGCCGAGAGGCCGGGCAGGAAGGCGACGAGCCCGATGGCGGCCGGGGCGCAGACGGCTGCCGCCGAGGCGGCGGCGGACGCGGTGAGGATCGCGGCGAAGGCCGCCAGGGCTCCCGCGGTGGCGAGGAAGGCCGCCGCGACGAACGGGGCGTCGCCGCCCGGGGTGACGGCGACCAGGACGACGGCGGCGGCCAGCACCGCGACGCAGCCGAGCAGGAGCTGAAGCCTGCCCGGCCCCTGGCCCGCGTCCGGGCCGATGATCCCGGAGCCCGCGATGAGGACGAGGGGCAGGGCGCCGAGGCCGAGCGCGACGGCCGTGGTCCGGTCCGCGTAGACCCGGGCGCGCACCCCGGCGAAGGCGGTGAGCAGCACTCCGGCGGCGCCCGCGATGGCGCCGGGGAGGCTGTGCGTGTCGTGGTGGACCGGGTCGGCGAACCAGAGGACGAGGCCCAGCAGGACGAGGAGCAGTGCGGCGCCCGCCGGGCCGGCGCCGCGCAGCAGGTCGTCGCTCCACAGATGACGGTCGCGGCTCACGGCCGAGGCGATGGCGTCCGGGACGTCGTCGAACAAGGCGGGCGGCAGCGATTCGGCGAACGGGCGCAGGCTGAGGATCTCGCCGTCGAGCACCTGCTGGGCGGCGAGGGTGCGGGCGTCGTCGAGGACGGTGCCGTCGCGTCGTACGAGGTGGTAGCCGGTGGGAGTGGCGACGGCCTGGGTCCGGCCGGTGAGGCGGAGGACCTCCGGGCAGACGTCGGCGACGGCGAGGTCCTCGGGCAGCGCGACGTCGATCCGGCTGTCGGGTGCCACGACGGTGACCCGGCAGAAACCGGTCGCTGCGGTCGTACTCACGTGTCTGGTCCCCCTGTTCCGCAATTGCCCACGATGCGCGCGCAACCCTACTGGAAAGGGTGAATCCCGTAATCTCCGCAGGAGTCCGGCACATAGGATCGCGGTCGCGCGGGAGCCGTTCCGTGGGCGGAGGCAGCCACGGGGCGCCGGTGCGGGTCCGTCCGGCCTCCGCCCCCGGCCCGTCCGTACCGAGGGATTGATGCACCGGTGAGTCAGATCGTCGTGAAGCGTCCGCCGCGGGCCCTGCCGCCGGAACTGCCCGCGGACGGGCTGGTGTTGAAAGCCCCTCCCCCGCTTCCGCGCGGGCAGCGGGAGGGCTGGTTGATGCAGATCCTGCCGGTGCTCGGCATGGGTTCGTCGGTGGTCTTCTTCTTCTCGCCCCAGGCGCCGCCCTTCATGCGGATCATGGGCGTGCTGATGCTGGTGTCGACGGCGGCCATGGCGGTCGCCCAGCTGGTCCGTCATCGGCGGGGCACACAGGGGCAGTTGGCGGATGCCCGGCGCGACTACCTCATGTATCTGGCGCATACCCGGCGTGCGGTGCGCCGGACGGCGCGCGCCCAGCGTGACGCGCAGTTGTATCTGCACCCGGGCCCCGAACAGCTTCGGACGGTGGTGGCCGAGGGCGTCCGGGTCTGGGAACGGCGGTCCGGTGACCAGGACTTCGGGCAGGTTCGGATCGGGCTCGGCGTTCAGGGGCTGTCGACACCCCTGTCCGCGCCCGAGACCGATCCGGCCGACGAAGCGGAGCCGGTGTGCGCGGGCGCGCTGCGGCGGTTCCTGGCGGTGCACGGCTCGCTGGACGGGCTGCCGGTGGCGTTCCCGGTGCGGGCGTTCCACCGGGTGACGGTGTGCGGCCTGCCGGAGTCGGCCCGGTCGGTGGCGCGGGCGATGGTGGCCCAGCTGGTGACGCTGCACTCGCCCGACGACCTGGTGGTCGCGGTCGTGGCGGGGCCGGAAGCGGTGGCGCGCTGGGACTGGACGAAGTGGCTGCCGCACACGCAGGTGCCGGGGCAGGTCGACGGGGCAGGACCGAAGCGGCTGTTCGCGGCGGACCTGGCCGGTCTGGAGCCGTTACTCGCCGGCCGGCTGGAGGGGCGGCCGCGGTTCGGCGGGGAGAGCGCGCCGCTGCCGGACCAGCCGCACATCGTGGTGGTCCTGGACGGCGGGTGGCCGGCAGGTGGCTCGGTGCCGGCGGCGCCCGAGGGGCTGCAGGGCGTGACCCTCGTCGAGGTGGTGCAGGCTGAGCCGGCCGCTCCCCGCGACGGGCTCACCGTGATGGCGCGGCCGGGTCTGCTGCGGGTGAAGTCGGGGACGGGTGCGGTGCACGAGGGTGTGCCGGACGGCATCTCGCTGCCTGTGGCCGAGGCGCTGGCCCGGCAGCTGGCGCCGTTGCGGACGGGCGGGGGCAGGGACGGTGAACCGCTGCTGTCCGACCTGGACTTCACCGAACTGCTGGATCTCGGCGACGCGGACACGGTCGATGTTGCGCGCACCTGGCGGCCGCGACCGGCCTCCGAACGGCTGCGGGTGCCCATCGGGGTCGGCGAGGACGGGCTGCCGGTGATGCTGGACCTCAAGGAGGCGGCCCATGGCGGCATGGGGCCGCACGGGCTGTGCGTCGGCGCGACGGGATCCGGCAAGTCGGAGCTGCTGCGGACGCTGGTGCTGGGTCTCGCGGTCACACACCCGTCCGAGACGCTGAACTTCGTGCTCGCGGACTTCAAGGGCGGGGCGACGTTCAGCGGTATGTCGCAGCTGCCGCACGTGGCCGCGGTCATCACCAACCTGGCCGACGACCTGGCCCTCGTGGACCGGATGGGCGACGCGATCCGCGGGGAGCTCCAGCGCCGGCAGGAGCTGCTGCGCTCGGCGGGCAGCTACGCCAGCATCCACGACTACGAGAAGGCACGGGCGGCGGGCGCGGCGCTGGAGCCGCTGGCCTCGCTGGTACTGGTGATCGACGAGTTCTCCGAACTGCTCACCGCCAAGCCCGACTTCATCGACATGTTCATCCAGATCGGCCGTATCGGCCGTTCGCTGGGTGTTCATCTGCTGCTGGCCTCGCAGCGGCTGGAGGAGGGCAGACTGCGCGGTCTGGACACGTATCTCTCGTACCGGATCGGGCTGCGGACCTTCTCGGCCGCCGAGTCGCGGACGGTGCTGGGGGCGCCGGACGCGTACCACCTGCCGTCGGTGCCGGGCTCGGGCCTTCTCAAGTCCGGTACGGAGGAGATGGTGCGGTTCAAGGCGGCGTACGTGTCGGGGGCGTACCGCGCGGGCGGCACCGCCCCCGCGGTGGGGCCCGTCCCGGCCGTGCGGCGGGCCGCCCTGTTCCGCGCACTGCCGGTGCCGTCGGCGGGTGCGGAGCCCGGCGGGGCCGTCTTGCCGGCCGCCCCGGTGCGGGACGACGCGTTGTCCGACACAGTGCTCGATGTGGTCGTGCGGCGGCTGGAGGGTCAGGGGGTGCCGGCCCATCAGGTGTGGCTGCCGCCGCTGGACCGGGCTCCGGCGCTGGACCAGCTGCTGCCGGGCCTCGCGTCGTCCGAGGGGCGCGGTTTCACCGCCACGGAGTACAACCGGCCCGGCGGGCTGACGGTCCCCCTGGGCCTGGTCGACAAGCCGGTCGAGCAGCGGCGCGAGGTGCTGTACCGCGACTTCTCCGGGGCGGCGGGGCATCAGATGGTGGTCGGAGGGCCGCAGTCAGGCAAGTCGACGCTGCTGCGGACCTTGATCGCGTCGTTCGCGCTCACGCACACCCCGCAGGAGGTGCAGTTCTACGGTCTCGACTTCGGTGGTGGCGGGCTGGCCCCGCTCGCGGAGCTGCCGCATGTGGGGCAGATCGCCTCGCGGCTGGATCCGGAGCGGGTGCGGCGTACGGTCGCGGAGGTGGCGGGGGTACTGAGCCGGCGCGAGGAGTTCTTCCGCGCCCGGGGCATCGACTCCGTCGCCACGTACCGGCGCAGGCGCGCTCTCGGTGAACTGCCCGGCGAGGCGTGGGGGGACGTGTTCCTGGTCATCGACGGCTGGGGCGGGTTCCGGAACGAGTACGAGTCGCTGGAGCCGGTCGTCACGGACATCGCCGCGCGCGGTCTCGGCTACGGCGTCCATGTGGTGCTGTCGGCCACGCGTCACATGGAGGTGCGCGCCGCGCTCAAGGACCAGATCCTCGGGCGGCTCGAACTGCGGCTCGGCGACGTCATGGACTCCGAGTTCGACCGGAAGGTCGCGGGCAGGGTGCCGGCCGGGACGCCGGGCCGCGGGCAGGTGGCGGAGAAACTGCACTTCATGGCCGCGCTGCCGCGCATCGACTCGGTCACGGATGCGACAGGCCTCGCCGATGCGACCACCGCGCTCGTCGGCAGGGTGCGGGCGGACTGGGCGGGCGCGCCGGCGCCTGCCGTACGGCTGCTGCCGCTCAGGCTGCCCGCGGAGCTGTTGCCGAAGGGGTTCGAGTTCCCGCACCGCGGCATCGCGATCGGGATCGCCGAAACGGATCTGGAGCCGGTGTTCGTCGACTTCGACACCGATCCGTTCTTCCTGGTCTTCGGCGAGAGCGAGTCGGGCAAGACCAGTCTGCTGCGACTCGTCGCGAAGCAGATCGCGGAGCGGTACTCGCCCGACGAGGCGAAGCTGGTCGTCGGGGACTACCGGCGCGGGCTGCTGGGCGCGCTGCCGGAGAGCCATCTGCTGGAGTACGCGCCGACGCCGGATGCGCTGGGGACGCACATGGAGGCGCTGGCCGGTGTGTTCGCGCGACGGCAGCCCCCGGCGGACGTGACTCCGCAGCAGCTGCGGGACCGGAACTGGTGGACGGGTCCGCAGATCTTCGTCGTCGTCGACGACTACGACCTGGTGGCGACGGGCGCGGGCGGTCCGCTGGCCCCGTTGGCGGAGTATCTGCCGTTCGCCCGGGACACCGGGGTGCGCTTCGTCATCGCGCGCAGTTCGGCGGGGGCCTCGCGGGCGATGTACGAGGTGTTCATGCAGCGGATCAAGGAGCTGGGGGCGCAGGGGGTGGTGCTGTCCGGGAATCCGGCCGAGGGGGATCTCATCGGCGCGGTGCGCGGGCATCCGATGCCGCCGGGGCGCGGGTACTTCGCCACCCGGCGGCAGGGCAGTGCGCTGGTGCAGACCGGAAGGCTTCCGGAGCGGCCCTGAGACGGGCGACGAGGAGCGCGCACTGCGTCATGGGAGCACAGAAGGGCGCCGTTCGCCGGGGAATCGGCGACCTCGCCAAAGGCCGCGGCACTGCCTGTACGGTGCCGTGCAGAGCCACGTACGGAGAGGAACCCTGACCATGGGCACGCAGGCGGAGAAGGACGAGCTGTACGCACTCGACATCTCGGGGGTGGAATGGCTGAGTGCGCCCGGGACCGAGGAGGCGGAGGAGCGCGTCGAGATCGCGCATCTGCCGGGCGGGGCCGTGGCGATGAGGTCCTCGCTGGATCCGGACACCGTGCTGCGGTACACGGAGGCCGAGTGGCATGCGTTCGTACTGGGCGCCCGGGACGGTGAGTTCGACCTGACGTAGGGGCGGGGCTGCGTACGGGAGGGGCACGTTCACCGGAACGTGCCCCTCCTGCTTGTGCGCGGCCCCGTGCACCCCTCCTGCCTGTGCGCGGCGCCGTGCACCCCTCCTGCCTGTGCGCGGCGCCGTGCACCCCTCCTGCCTGTGCGCGGCGCCGTGCACCCCTCCTGCCTGTGCGCGGCGCCGTGCCTCGTGCGTTCAGTACGCCTCGGTGAAGAGGCGTGAGGCCCTGAGGTCCGTGGCGCGGTAGTTGTCCTTGCCGTTCTCGATGATCCTCGCGACGTGCTCCAGGCGGCCCTTCATGTCGTCGGCCTTGCCCCGGTACTTGTTCTGGAGCATCACGTACGCGGTGTGGGCCTCGCCGTCCCAGGTATCGGTCACCACCTTGAGCGCGCCGTCCATCTCCTCCAGGTCGCGGCAGATGTTCTGCGACACCACGCGGATGCGGTTCGCCATCTCCTGGACGCTTTCGTACTTGACCTTGGTGTGCGGGTCGTGCCCCATCCGGGTTCTCCTCTGCTTCGGGTGCGGGGGGACCGGTTCAGACTCCGTTGAGCCCCGAGGCGTTGCCCGCCGAGGCCGGTGTCCTGACCGCGTTGAAGGCCGCGCGGACCTCCTCGTCATTGGCGTTGCTGAGGTTCCTGGTACTGCCCACCGCGTGGAGCAGCACATTCAGCAGCCGGCGGATCTCGTCGTGGTCCTCGTTGATCACGAGCTGCGCGGACGTGAACCCCGAGGCCCCGGCACCGGTCCAGCCCGCCGCGGCCGTCGCGAGGATGTCGGCAAGCTCCCTGGCCTGTACGGAGACCGCCTCTGCGGTTTTGACGATCTTGTTCCTGGCCTGGATGACCGGCTCGTCGGCAAGTCCGAAACCGCCCGCGGGGTTGGTCATGCGGAGGTCCTCTCTCGGTTCGCTGGGGGATGCGGGCAGGGGGCGCCGCACCGGCTCCGGAGCACCCCGGCCGGTCCTGATCCCCCGTCACCCGTCTCAAGTCCGCGATCACCCTAGCCACTTCGGCGCCTCGTGCCGCCGCCCCCGGCGGCGGGGAGCCGCCTCGGTCCGGGTCACCCAAGGCGCCTCGTGCGGGTCACCGCCGGCGCGGAGCGCGGCGTCTGCGGAGGTCGCGCGCCACGGTCGTGGCACCGGCCACCACGGCCACCAGCACGGCAGCCGCGGCCAGTGCGTAGGCCGCGTACCGCTTACTGCGTTGCTGCGCGGTCTCCGACGTCAGCAGGGGCGCCGGCTCGGGAGCCTGGGCCCCGGCGGGGGGCGTGTCCGGGTGGGGGGCGTCCTGCGGAGCGTCGTCTCCGGACAGTGCGCGGACCGGATCGACTACACCCCATCCGATGAAGGCGTCACGGCCGTTGACGGAGCGCTCCGCCGTCTGTTCTATACGGGCGATGATCTGGGCCGCCGTCCAGTCCGGGTACTTGGCGCGCATGAGCGCGACGACCCCCGTGACGTACGGCGCGGAGAAGCTGGTGCCGTTGTCGGTGCACTGGCCGTTGCCCGGGACGGTGGAGACGATGTCGACACCGGGGGCGGCGACCCCCACGAAATCCCCTGCCTGGGAGAAGGGCGCGCGTTCGTTGTTCCGGTCTGACGCGGCGACGGCGAGGACGCCGTCGAAGGCTGCGGGGTAGGTGCTTCTCCGTCTGCCGTCCATGCCGCCGTTGCCCGCGGCGGCGACGACCACGACGTCCTCGGCGATCGCCCGCGCCACCGCCCTGCCCAGCAGCGAGTCGTCGGCCAGCGGCCTGCTGGTGTCCTGGGAGATGTTGATGACCTGGGCGCCCTCGGCGATCGCGTGGTCGATCGCGGCGGCCATCGCGCTGTCCCTGCCGTTGTGCCGCCCGTCGTTCTGACGGATCGGGATGACGGTGGCCTCGGGGGCCAGGCCGACGAAGCCGGTGCCGCCGCGGGGGCGGGCGGCGATGATGCCGGCGACCTTGGTGCCGTGACCGACCTCGTCCACCGTCCCGTCGCTTCCCCCGCCGTCGGTGTAGTCGATGCCCGCGGAGGCGTCCACGGCGCCCCTGAGCTGCGGATTGGTGTCGTCCACCCCGGTGTCGATGACGGCGACGCGGATCCCCTTGCCCCGCGTGTCCTGCCACAGTTCGTCGAGAAGCACCCGCTGGAGCGGCCACGGGCGTCCCTCGAACTGCTCCTTCATCGGGAACTCGCACGCGCCGCCGCCGTCCAGGTGCGGACCGCCCGGGTCCGCAACGGCGTACGCGGCCTGCGGCCCCGCCAGGGCGCCCAGCGCGGCGGCGGCCGCCGTCAGCAGGACCCTTTTCCGGTACGGCATCGCGCTCTCTCCCCCGCGTGTGTTCCGGTGTCGCGCCGCCCCGCCCGGGTGCGTCACGAACCCTGCGGCCGACGGGCGCTGTTGGTGTCGAGCCTGGGGCCCTTGGCGAGGAACTCCGACCAGGCGATCGGGACGAGGGCGGGCGTCACCTTCTCGTATCCGAGCCTGATCTGTGCCTGGCTGGGTTCGGGCCGCCCGTCGGAGCCGTCCTTCGCTCCGCCGGTGCCGATGCCGGACCGTTCGGCGTCGCTGTCGCCGTTCGCCTGGACCGCGTACCGCAGGCCGGTGTCCGTCACCAGGAAGAGTGATCCGTCCGGACTGCTCTGCCCTTCCCTCACCTGGGTGTAAAGCAGCCCGCTGCCCGGGGTCACGTAGGTGCTCGTGCCGCCTGCGCCGACGGAGGCGGGGTACGCGACACCGGCCCAGGTACTCAGCGTCGTCCGGCCGGTGCCGTCCGTGCCGCGCAACACGTTGCAGACGGTGTCCCGGCCGGCGGCACCCGCATCGGTGGCGTTGACGCGGACGGCTCTGTGCGTGGGCCAGCGCGCGGCCTGGCCCGCGAAGGGTTCGGGGCCGGGAACGAAGTCCTGGAGGCCGGCGGGGCGCGCCTCTCCGGCCAGGTCGAGGGACGCGGTCTGCGGGGAGTTGATCAGCAGCCAGGCGGTGAACTCGGAGACGGGCCGGACCTCGCCGTCGAGGACGACGTAGTGGGCGGTGCCCTCTCCGTTCCTGGTGCGCAGCACCGTGCCGACGCGGTTCTCCCGCGCGGACAGGTGTCCCTCGATGTGTGCCGGGGCGCCGACGTCGCCGGGGATCCGCGGGAAGGCGACCGGGCTGCCGTCGTGCAGCGTGGCCAGCCAGTCGTCCGTGACCGACTGCGGCTGCGCGCTGCCGACCAGGGCGCCGGTGAGATGGCCGAGGTCGGCGGCGGTCTCGTCGACGCGGTACTTGGTGCCGCGGGCGTCGACGAGGTAGCGGGTCCCGTCCTGTCCCTTGACATAGAGCACTTGGCCGCCGCTGAGCCGGCCGCCGTTCTCGGTCAGGGCGTTGTCGCGTTCGGCGAGGACGAAGGAGGCCTTCTGCACGGTGCTGCCGCTGCCGGGCTGGACGCAGACGGCCCAGCGCTTGGCGGTGCCCGCGTCCTTCTTCTCGGGCAGCCGGTCGGGGGCGTACGGGATGCCGAGGACGGGCCCGCGCGGGGGCTTGCCCGCGTCGAGGATGTCGTCGGCGACCTGAACGACACCGTAGTTCTGTGGAGTCAGCAGCAGCCGGGCCGAGGCGAGGTTCAGCACGGGGTGCAGCAGCGTCCTGCGGTTTCCGCCCTTGCCGGTGGTGAGCACCACGTAGCGGGTGGTCGACGTCTTGCCGACGATCACTTTGGTGCCGGGGCTGTCCCAGTCCTCGGGGGCGGCGGGCCTGAACATGCCGTAGGCGCCGAACCCCGCGAGGATCAGGGTGCCGACGACGAGGCCCGGCACGACGGCGCGCAGGGGGCGCGGGGCACCCTCGTCGGAACCGGTGGGCGAGGGCTGAAGGAATGCCGCCACCATGCGCCGCTTCTCGAAGGTGTACGCGTTGAGGTCGTCGCGCCGCGATGCCATGAGTCCGTCCGTCTCCCCGTGTCCGACCGCGCGGCACCGGGAGCGACCGCGGCCGGCGTCCCGTTTCGGACCCCCCGATGCCGGACCGGCTCCCTACTATGCCTGTCGATTCAGGGGTGTTGCGGTCCGGGTAGGGTGATTCACCCCGCCGGAGACCTCGGCGGGACGGGCGTGGCACGGGCCGGGTCGCGAGACACCGGACCCGGATGAACGGGGGGATGCCGCGATGACGGCTTCCACGACGCGGACGGCTCCGGCCCCGGAGACACGGCCGCCCAGACCGCCCCGGGCCGGAGCGCCGGACGCCTCGGTACACGGCGGCGGGCCCGGCATCGTGCGGTGGGGCGGGCGGGCCGGATCGTTCGGACCGTTCCGGCTGCACCAACTCGTCCTGTGCGAGATCGCGGGGGCGCTGCTGCTCTGTGCCGGGGTCGTGGATCCGCTGCTGCTGGCCCCGGCCTCGGTGGCGGCCGCACTGCTGGTGATGCTCGCCGTCGTGCGACGGCACCGGCGCTCGCTTCCGGTACTGCTGTACGCGGTCCTCGCGCTGCGGGCCCGTAACCGCAGGTCCGCGTCGACGGGACCGGCCGCCGGAGCCGAGCCGGGCATCGCGCCCGCGGTCGAGTGCGAACCGGCGCTGCGTACGCACTCGTTCGGGGGCCCGGACCGGCAGCCGGTCGGCATGATCGGCGACGGAACGTACCTGACGGCCGTCCTCAGGATCGACGCGGACGGCACGGCACTGCGCCCGGACCGGTCCGCGCGGCCGCTTCCCCTGGCACTCGTGCGGGACGCACTGGACGTCGACGGCATCCGGCTGGAGTCGGCTCAGATCGTGCAGCACACCCAGCCTGCGCCCGCGTCACATCTGCCGGAGCAGTCGGTCGTGGCCCGCAACTACGCGCCCCTGCAGGCGCGGGCGGGTTCCCCCGCGGTCCGGATCACCTGGATCGCGCTGAAGCTGGCCCCCGAGCTCTGCCCGGAGGCCGTACGGGCGCGGGGCGGCGGCTTCACCGGTGCGCAGAAGTGCCTGGTGCGCGCGGCCGACCAGCTGGCCGGCAGGCTGACAGGGGCGGGGCTGCGTGCGACGGTGCTCACGGAACAGGAGCTCGGCGCGGCGATCGCCACGTCCGTCTGTGCGAGCCCGTCGGCCACGGCACGGGCCGGCCGGAACGGGGCGCCCGCCCGCCGCACCCGGGAGACCTCGCGCACCTGGCAGTGCGACGACCGGCTGCACACCACGTACTGGGTGCGCCGCTGGCCGGAGCTGGGCGGGGGCGGAGCCCCGATGCCGCAGCTCGTCGCGCTGCTCACCTCCGTGCCGGCCCTGGCCACGACGTTCGTCCTCACGCTGGGACACGGCGACCGGCAGGAGATCACGGTCACCGGCCACATCCGCGTGACCGGTCGCGACGACCGGGAACTGAGGTCCGCCCGCCATGAGTTGGAGCTCACGGCCCGCGGCGTGAAGACGTCACTGGTGCGGCTGGACCACGAACAGCTGCCCGGGGTGCTCGCCACCCTGCCCCTCGGAGGCACCCGCTGATGTCCGTACCCGCAGGAGGCCGTGGGCGACTGGGCTTCGGGCTGACGGGCCCGCGCCGGCTCCGCCATACGGTCCGGCCCGAGCAACTGGCCTCGCTGGCCCTGCCGGTCGGCGACGACGGTGTGGTGATCGGCGTGGACGGCGAGGGGCGCCCCGCCGTGCTCGGCATCATCCGGCCCACTCCGTACGACGTCACCCTGGTCGGAGGGTTGTGGACGGCGCAGGTGCTCGCGCTGCGGGCGGCTGCGACCGGCGCCCGGATCGTGGTGGAGACGGGGCGGGCCGCGGCCTGGGACGGGCTGGTGCGGGCGGCCGGCGGTGACGGCTGCGGCATCGCGCTGCACGAGGTTGGCCGGGTGCCGCCGCAGGGGCCCTCGGCCGGATCGCCGGTCGTGGTGGTGCGGGACTGCGGCACGAGGCCACCGCGCGGGCGGGTGGCGGCCGGCCCTTGGCAGTCGGTGGTGACGCTGCTGCCGTATCTGAGCCCGGTGGCGCCCCGGTTGATGGCGAAGTCGTCCCTGGTCGGCATTCAACGGGTGTCTCCCGGCGAAGCGGAACAGATCGGTCATCTCATGCGCCTGGGGCCCGGCGAGACCCGGGCTCTGTCCACTCTGACCGACGGAGTCACCCTCTGGTGCACCCGCCAGGACCGCCGGTTCGTGATGATCCATCCGACCGATGCGGAATCGGGACTGCTCGGCAGCGCCCGCAGGATGGACTGACGACCCACCATCACGTGTGCGAATTGTTCGGATTTACCTGCGCAGATGTACATGTTTGACCGCTTTATGACTCACTCCCGGCCGCACTCAGACCACTTGGGGGCAGTACGTGACGTACGGGACAGCGGTCGCGGTGCCGTACGGCCTGCCGTGGTGAGCCCGATGACGATTAGGGTGGGTCCGGGCGCGGCAGAAGAACCTGCGGGCAGGCAAGGCCGTCCCAGGGGGAGAGCCGGGCGGTTCGCACTGCGGGAACGGTCGCCCCCACCCCCCCCACGGCACAAGGGTGCTCGACCACACCAGGAGGCAAAGTGAACGGCGATCGGGACGAGATGCGCGGGGGCTGGAACACGCCCGTCGACGAGTCGTCCGACGCGGAACCCGCCGAGATGACGGGTGAGTTCACCATCGACTACACCCCGCCCGCCTGGTACACGCAGAACGCGCCGGGCGACTCGTCGGGCGGCGCCGGAACACACCTGGCACCGCCCCCGCCGCCCAGCGGCCTCCCGGTGTCCGTGCCCGGACTGCCGCCGGGGAGCGGCTTCGAACCCGACTGGACTCCGGCACCGCCGACCCCGGCACCGGCACCGGCACCGGCACCGGCACCGGCACCGGCACCGGCACCGGCCCACGATGCGGCCGCCAGTCATCCGGTGCCGGGTGCGGCCGGCGCGAGCGGTGCGCCGGATCCCTTCGGGGGCGGCGACGTGGAGAGCGGCGCGACCATGCGGTTCCCGGCCGCCGCGCTGAAGCGCGAGATCGCCGAGCGCGAGGCCGCTGCGGTGGGCACCGCCGAGGCGGAGGCCGGCGCCCCTGCGGCCGGTGCCGACGGGGAGGTCGCGGAAGCCGGAGCCGATGCGGCCGCGGACGCCGCGCAGAACGATTCCGGGGCAGCCGGGGAGACCGGTTCCGGAGAGACCGGTTCCGGGGAGACCGGGGCGGACCCGGACTCCTCCGCGTCCGAATCCCCCTCGCCTTCGTCCGACGCCGTGCCGTCCGACGCACCTCGGGCACCCGCCGACGCCGGGCCGTCCTCCGCAACGGAGGAAGAGCCCCGCGTGACCGCCGGCGACGCCCCCTTCGGCACCCCGCCGGTGGACGGAGCAGCAGCCGCCGCGAGCCACGACTCCGGCGACGGCCCGCAGGCCGACGAGCCCGCCGACGCCGTACATACGGACCCGGCACCCACGGACTCCGCGCCTCCGGCCGCTCCCACCGGCGCGGCCCCCCTCGACGTACCGTCGGACAGCGCCGCCCGGAACACGGCACCGGCCCCCTGGACGCCTGCGCCGGGAGCGGGCGGCCTGCCGCCGCTGCCGCCCTCCTTCCAGCCCGCGACGGCACAGCCCGCCGCACCTCAGCCGGCGTCCCACTGGCCTCCGCAGGCCCCGGCCGACGCAGGACAGGGCGGCTACGGATTCCCGCAGGCTCCGGCGAACCCGCAGGCCCCCGCGTTCCCGCAGCAGACCGCCTCGGCACCTCAGGGAGGGTACGGCTTCCCGCAGCAACCGCACCCCCAGCAGGCCCAGCCGGGAGCCGCGCTTCCGGCGCAGCTCCCGCAGCCCCCGGCGCCGCAAGCACCCCAAGCGCCGCAGACACCTCAGGCGCACCAGTGGCCCCCGCAGCAGCAGGGCGCGGCACTGCCCCCGCCGGCACCTCATGCACCTCAGTTGCCTCAGGCCCCGCAGCAGCCGCAGGGCGGTTACGGATTCCCCCAGGGTGCCCAGCCGCCGGCTCAGCCCACCCCGAATCTGCCCGCGCAGATTCCCCCGCAGCAGCCTCAGCACCCGCAACAGCCTCAGCACGCACAGCAGCAGTACCCGCAGCAACTCCCGCCACAGGAAATGCCGCAGGGAATGCCGCAGGGCGTGCCCGCCGACCCGCGGGCCGGTAGCGCGTGGCCCACACCGGTCACCCACGACCAGCGCGAGCGTTCGGTGCCGGGTGCTCCGCTCGGTTACACGGCCGCCGTGGAGCTCTCCTCCGACCGGCTCGTCCGGGGCAGGCAGAAGGCGAAGAGCAGCCGCAACCCGTCCGGCGCCTCCCGCTTCAAGCTGGGCGGCAAGAAGGAGGAGATCGAGCGGCAGCGCAAGCTCGAGCTGATCCGCACTCCGGTGCTCTCCTGCTACCGGATCGCGGTGATCAGCCTCAAGGGCGGCGTGGGCAAGACCACGACGACCACCGCTCTCGGCGCGACCCTGGCCACCGAACGGCAGGACAAGATCCTCGCCATCGACGCCAACCCCGACGCGGGCACGCTGGGCCGCCGGGTCCGCCGCGAGACCGGTGCGACCATCCGCGACCTGGTCCATGCGATCCCGCACCTCAACTCGTACATGGACATCCGGCGGTTCACCTCGCAGGCGCCCTCCGGCCTGGAGATCATCGCCAACGACGTGGACCCGGCGGTCTCCACCACGTTCAACGACGAGGACTACCGGCGTGCGATCGAGGTACTGGGCAAGCAGTACCCGATCATCCTCACGGACTCGGGTACCGGGCTGCTCTACAGCGCGATGCGCGGCGTGCTGGACCTCGCGGACCAGCTGATCATCATCTCGACCCCGTCGGTCGACGGTGCGTCAAGTGCCTCCACCACGCTGGACTGGCTGTCGGCACACGGGTACGCGGAGCTGGTCCAGCGGTCCCTCACCGTCATCTCCGGGGTCCGCGAGACCGGAAAGATGATCAAGGTCGACGACATCGTCCAGCACTTCGAGACGCGCTGCCGCGGCGTGGTCGTCGTACCGTTCGACGAACACCTGTCGGCCGGTGCCGAGGTCGACCTCGACATGATGCGTCCGAAGACCCGGGACGCGTACTTCCACCTCTCCGCGCTCGTCGCCGAGGACTTCGCGCGCGCCCAGCAGCAGCAGGGGCTGTGGACGGCGAACGGCAGCAACCCGCCGCCGCAGTACGCCCCTCCGATGCCCGGCCAGCAGGCACCGGGCCAGCCGGCACCCGGGCAGCAGCCGTACGCACCCCAGCAGCCGTATCCACAGCAACCCGGACAGCCGTACCCGCAACAGCCCTACGGCGGTCAGCCGCAGCAGCCCTATCCCCCGCAGCCGGCCCCCGGCGCCGGGCAGAACTGGCAGCAGCAGCCGCCCTCCCAGCCGCAGCCTCAGGCCGGCCAGGCGGGTCCGCCGCCGCAGCCGCAGTACGGCGGACAGCCAGGTCAGCCGGGGCAGCCCGCCCACCCCGAACTCCAGGGCCCCGTCCCGCCCGCGGGGTGGCAGCAGCAGCCTCCGCAGCCGCCGCCAGCGCCTCAGCAGTAAGGCGTCAGAGGTCTGAACCAATGAGGGTCCACATCGTTCTCGCGATGTGGACCCTCATTGCATTCCCGCAGACCACACGCCGTTTCGGTGACCGTTGACGCGGCTCGACCACCGCTGATAAACCTTCGCTTCACCAGCTGGCGAACCACAGATCAACCCGCCTTCTCCGTGCGAGTCATGACGCGAGGTCCCTGACCATGGTCGAAAGAGTTCCACCGTCCTCAGCCCAGCCACGCTCACGTCGGCGTGTCCTCCTGGCCTCCGGCGCCGCCGCCCTTGCTCTCGCAGCCGGGTCCATCGTGCCGGGCGTACCCCTCGTGGCCGCGCCCCAGCAGGCGCAGGCCGCCGACAGCGGCAACAAGACGCTGACCGTCGCGGTCGCGCAGAGCGTCGACTCCCTGAGCCCGTTCCTCGCCCAGAAGCTGCTGAGCACGAGCGTCTCCCGGCTCATGTACGACTTCCTGACGAACTACGACCCCAAGGACAACCACGCCGTCCCGGGTCTCGCCACCAAGTGGGAGCCGTCGGCCGACAAGCTGACGTGGACGTACACCATTCGGTCGAATTCCAAGTGGTCGGACGGTCAGCAGGCCACCGCCGAGGACGCGGCCTGGACGTTCAACAAGATCATGACCGACGAGGGCGCCGCCCAGGCGAACGGCAGCTTCGTCACCAACTTCAAGAAGGTGACGGCCCCCAGCCCGACGGAGCTGGTCATCGAGCTCAAGGAACCGCAGGCCACGATGGCCGCGCTCGATGTCCCGATCGTCCCCAAGCACGTCTGGGAGAAGGTCAAGGACTTCTCGAAGTTCAACAACGACGCCGACTTCCCGATCGTGGGCAACGGCCCCTTCGTGCTGAGCGACTACAAGGTCGACCAGTACGTGAAGCTCAAGGCCAACAAGGACTTCTGGCGCGGCAAGCCCAAGTTCGACGAGCTGGTCTTCAAGACCTACAAGGACCAGGACGCCGCGGTCGCCGCACTCCGCAAGGGCGAGGTCTCCTTCGTCGCCGGCTCGCCCGCGCTGACGCCCGCCCAGGCCGCGTCGCTCAAGGGTGACGCGAACATCAAGGTCAACGAGGGTCCGGGCCGCCGCTTCTTCGCGCTGGCCACCAACCCGGGCGCGCAGACCAAGGACGGCAAGAAGTTCGGCAACGGCAACAAGGCACTGCTGGACCAGAAGGTCCGCCAGGCGCTGTTCCTGTCGATCGACCGCAAGACGATCATCGACAAGGTCTTCCAGGGCCACGCCGTCGAGGGTCAGGGCTACATTCCGCCGCGCTTCTCGGCATACAACTGGCAGCCCTCGGCGAGCCAGAGCCTCGCCTACGACCCCGACAAGGCGGGACAGCTGCTGGACCAGGCGGGCTACGAGCTCAAGGGCGGCAGGCGCGTCGGCAAGGACGGCAAGGCGCTCGACCTGCGCATCCTGTGCCACGCGACGGACCCGAACGACAAGGCGATCGGCAAGTACCTCAAGGAGTGGTGGGGCAAGATCGGGGTCGGCCTCAAGGTCGACTGCCTCGACGACGTCTCCGTTCCCTGGTACGCCGGTGAGTACGACCTCGCCTTCGACGGCTGGTCCGTCAACCCGGACCCGGACTTCGTCCTCGGCATCCACACCTGCGCCGCTCTGCCGACCGAGGCCAAGGCCAGCGCGGCCACGGACAACTTCATCTGCGACAAGACGTACGACGGGCTGTACAAGAAGCAGCTCGCCGAGTACGACCCCGCCAAGCGGGCGGACCTCGTCGGGCAGATGCAGTCGTGGCTGTACGACTCCGGGTACATGAGCGTCATCGCGTACCCGAACGCGGTCGAGGCCTACCGCACCGACCAGATCAAGTCGATCACGACCATGCCCGAGGCGGCCGGCAACATCTACGGCCAGGACGGGTACTGGAGCTGGTGGTCTGCCGTTCCGGCGGGCAGTGACGGCGGAGACGGTGACAGCGACTCCGGTTCGAGCTCGACCGGGATCGTCATCGGAATCGTCGTGGCCGTGGTGGTCCTCGCCGGTGGCGGGTTCCTCCTCTCCCGGCGCCGCCGCACCACCGCGGACGAGCGCGAGTAGTTCCGCGGACCGCGGGTAGTTCCCGCGGACGGGATGAGAGCGATCGGCGGCGGGGTCCGGGCAGCCGGGCCCCGTCGGCCGATCCCTCTAAGTGCAGCACGAGTAACGAGAGTTCCCATGACAGCTGACAGCACTCCGGCGCTCGTGAAACAGGCGGATGCGGACACGGACGGCCCGGCTCCGGCCGCGCCCCCGGCCGCCCGCGGCCCACGGGCGCGCAACACCAAGGCCTATCTGAAGTACGTGGCCGCCAAGATCGTCGGCGCGGCCGTCTCGCTGTTCGCCGTACTGGTCACCAGCTTCTTCCTCTTCCGGCTCATCCCCAGCGACCCGGTGAAGCAGATGACCGGCGGGCGTCGCGTCTCCGCCGAGCAACTCGAATCGCTGCGGCATCAGTTCGGCCTCGACCAGCCGATGTGGCAGCAGTTCACCAGTTACGTGGGCGACGCGCTCACCGGCGACTTCGGCACCTCGTTCCAGTACCACGCCCCGGTCATGGACAAGATCACCGAGGCGCTCCCCGCGACCCTGCTCCTCACCGGAACGGCGTACGTCCTCTACAGCGCGCTGGGCATCTGGCTCGGCACCCGTACCGCCTGGCGCAACGGGTCGAAGAGCGACCGTTTCAACACCGCGCTCGCGCTCACGCTGTACTCCGTACCGTCGTTCTGGCTCGGCCTGCTCCTGATCATCGTCTTCTCGGTGGGCGTCGGACCGATCCCGGGCATGTTCCCGACGGGCGGCCTGGAGTCGGGCAACGAATCGGGCTTCGCATACGTGCTCGACGTCGCGCACCACATGGTGCTCCCCGTGATCACCCTGGTCGCGGTGGGCTACGCGCAGACGCTGCTCGTGATGCGCTCCTCGCTCCTCGACGAGATGGGCAGCGACTATCTGACGACGGCACGCGCGAAGGGGCTGCGCGACGACGCGGTCCGCCGCCGGCACGCCGTCCCCAACGCGATGCTCCCGACCTTCACCCTGATGTTCGTCAACCTGGGCCATGTGGTCGCGGGACAGATCCTGGTCGAGACGGTGTTCTCCTGGCCGGGTCTCGGCGGCCTCTTCTACCAAGGGCTGAGCGTCCCCGACCTTCCGCTCGTCCAGGGGCTGTTCTTCGTCTTCGCCACCGCGGTGATCCTGGCGAACACCCTGGCCGATCTGCTGTATCCGCTGCTCGATCCCCGGGTGGGCCGATGACGACCGAATCCATGCCCGCGTCCACGCCGGGGGCCGAGGCCCCCGCACCCGAGGAATCCGGGCCCGAGGCGGCCAAGAGCCCGGGCGCGCTGGCCCGGGCCCGCAAGCGGCGTTCCCTGGCCCGGTTCTGGCGGGAGTACCGCAGCCACCGGGGTGGTCTGTGGGGGCTTGCCGGGCTCGCCCTGATCGCGCTGATCGCCGTGTGCGCCCCTCTGCTGACGGGTGCGAACGCGCAGAGCGTCACGGAGGCTCCGGGCGGCGCACTGGAGTCACCGAGCGCCGAGTTCCCGCTCGGTACAGACCAGTTCGGACGAAGCGTCCTCGCCCTGCTGATCTGGGGTGCGCGCGTCTCACTGACCGTGGGGCTGCTCGCGGCGTTCCTCTGCGTGGCCATCGGTACGGTCGTCGGGATCGTCGCGGGGCACTTCCGCGGCTGGTACTCGACGGTTCTGATGCGGGTCACCGACTGGTTCCTGGTGATGCCGACCCTGGTCCTGGCGATCGCGCTCGCCACCGTGATGGACCGCTCCCTGTGGACGGTCATCATCGCGATCGGCGTCACGACCTGGCCGACGACGGCCCGGCTGGTGCGGGCGCAGACGCTTGCCGTGGAGTCCCGCCCGTACATCGAGCGCGCCCGCGCGCTGGGCGGCGGGCACGGACACATCATGCTCCGGCACGTCCTGCCGAACGTGATGCCGCTGGTGCTCGCGCAGACCACGCTGGTGATCTCCAGCGCGATCCTGACGGAGGCCACCCTGGCCTTCCTGGGCCTCGGCGACCCGACCATCACCTCCTGGGGCGGCATGCTCCAGGACGCGCGCGAAGCCGGTGCGGTGAGCGCGGGTGACTGGTGGTACCTGGCGCCGCCCGGCATCGCCATCGCCCTGGTGGCCCTGGCGTTCACGCTGTGCGGCCGCGCCATCGAGTCCGTCCTCAATCCCAAGCTGGGGGTGGCCCGTTGAGCACGACGAGCATCCGCAAGACGCCTCTTCTCGAAGTACGCGATCTGACGGTGACGTACGCCGGCGGGGCCCAGGCGGTCCGCGGGGTGAACCTGGAGGTCGACGCGGGCAGGAAGCTCGGCATCGCCGGGGAGTCGGGGTGCGGGAAGTCCACGCTGGCGCTCGCGCTGCTGCGCCTGCTGCCCGCGGGCACGAAGGTCACCGGCGAGATCCTGCTGAACGGCGAGGACGTCCTCGCCATGAAGTGGGGCCAGGTCAGGGCCGTGCGCTGGGCGGGTGCGTCGATCGTCTTCCAGGGCGCGATGCACTCACTGAACGCGGTGCACCGCATCGGAGACCAGATCGCCGAGCCGATCGTGCTGCACAGGAGGACGACGCAGGCCGCCGCGCGCAAGCGCGCCGGTGAGCTGCTGGAGCAGGTGGGTCTGCCCGCCGCCCGGGCGGACGCCTATCCGCACGAGCTCTCCGGCGGTCAGCGGCAGCGCGTGATGATCGCGATGGCGCTCGCCTGCGATCCGGGCCTGATCATCGCGGACGAGCCGACGACGGCCCTCGATGTGATGATCCAGGCCCAGATCCTGCGGCTGATCGAGCAGTTGGTCTCCGAGCAGGACCTCGGACTGATCATGATCAGCCATGACCTCGCGGTGCTCTCGGACACCTGCGACCGGCTCGCGGTGATGTATGCGGGACGAGTCGTGGAGCAGGGTCCGGCGTCCGAGGTCTACGAGCGGGCGCACCACCCGTACAGCAAGGCCCTGTCGGGCGCCTTCCCGCGGATCGGGGACCCCGCCTCGCGGTTCGCGCCGCGGGGGCTGCCGGGTGATCCGCCCGACCCGTCGGCGCTGCCGGCCGGCTGCACGTTCCATCCGCGCTGCGCGGTGGCCGTGGACTCCTGCACCACGCAGGACCAGGTGCTGCGGGTGTCGGGACCCGGGCGGCAGGCCGCCTGTGTGCTGGTGGGGCCGGAAGGGGCCGCGGCCCCGGAGGCCGCCGAGGAAGCAAGGAGCACATCATGACCACCACCACGGACCTGCTCAGTGCGCGCGATCTCCGGATCGCGTTCCCCGGCAGGCACGGCGCCGACCCGGCCCGTGCCGTGGACGGGGTCGACCTGGACATCCGCCCCGGCGAGATCGTCGCGCTGGTCGGCGAGTCGGGGTGCGGCAAGACGACCCTGGCCCGCTCGCTGCTGGGCCTGGTCCGGCCGACGGGCGGGCAGGTCACCTTCGGCGGCAAGCCGCTCGACTACGGGAGCCGTGCGCTGAAGGCGTACCGCAAGCGGGTGCAGCTGGTGCTGCAGGACCCCAGCGGCTCACTGAACCCGCGGCACACCGTCTACGACGCGGTGGCCGAGGGTCTGCGGATCCACCGCTACCCGGGCGACGAGCGGAAGGCGGTGACCGATGCGCTGTCCCGGGCCGGGCTGCGGCCTCCGGAGCGCTTCCTCCTGCGCTATCCGCACGAGCTGTCGGGCGGTCAGCGCCAGCGCGTGGTGATCGCGGGCGCGCTGGTGCTGGAGCCGGAACTCATCGTGGCGGACGAACCGGTGGCCTCCCTGGACGCCTCGGTGCGCGGCGAGATCCTGGCGCTGCTGCTGCGGTTGAGGGACGAACTGGGCCTGTCCGCGCTGGTGGTCACGCACGATCTCGGTCTCGCGTGGAACATCGCGGACCGGGTGGCGGTGATGTATCTCGGGCGCATCGTGGAGACGGGTGACGTGGAGCAGATCCTCACGGCTCCGCAGCATCCGTACACGCAGGCGCTGTTGTCCGTGCTGCCGGAGGCCGGGGGCGAACCGGTGGTGCTGACCGGTGAGCCGCCGGACCCGTCCAAGGTGCCGTCCGGCTGCCGCTTCCATCTGCGCTGCCAGGTCCTGGCCTCGGGCGAGGCGGAGCGGGCCGGTGTCGCCGACGCCTGTCGTACGAAGGACCTGCCGGTGCTCGCGGGCGGCGGCGAGACCCAGGTGGCGTGCCACTGGGCGAACGCGGCGGTGGCGGCGCGGCCGTAGGGCCGCGATGCGGTGTGGGTGGTTCTCCTGTTCGAGGGGCCGCCCGTCACCGCTGGGGGGCCGCCCGATACCGCTGGGGCAGCCCGTCACCGCTGTACGTGGTGGTGGATCGCGCCGGACAGTTCGCCGAGCGGCCGCCCGGTGCCGCCCCACCGGTGCTGGATGATCTCTGCGGCGATCGAGACTGCCGTCTCCTCCGGTGTCCGGGCTCCGAGGTCGAGGCCGACCGGTGAGGCGAGCCGGTTCAGGTCGGTCTCGCTCACGCCCTCGTCCCGTAGCCGCGCCAGCCGGTCGAGGTGGGTACGCCGGCTGCCCATCACCCCGATGTAGGCCGCCGGGGTGCGCAGTGCGGCGACCAGCAGGGGGACGTCGAACTTGGGGTCGTGCGTGAGCACGCAGAGGACGGTGCGCTCGTCGACGTCCGTGCCGGAGAGATAGGTGTGCGGCCAGGCACGGACGACCTCGTCGGCGGTGGGGAAGCGCTCGCGGGTGGCGAAGGCCGGGCGGGCGTCGCACACGGTGACCCGGTAGCCGAGGAAGGATCCGATGCGGGCGGTCGCCGCCGCGTGGTCGATGGCACCGAAGACGATCATGCGGGGCGGTGGCGCGTACGTCTGGATGAAGACGGACACGTCCTGCATCCGGCGCTCGCCATGGGCCCCGTACCACTGCCGGCCGGTCGCACCCTGGGCGAGGAGGCCCCGGGCGTCGTCGGTGACGGCGACGTCGAGTCCCTCGTCGCCCAGGGATCCCTCCGCGCCGTCCGCCCGGACCACCCGCCGCGCGCCCGCACGGGCGGCGTCCGGAAGGAGGGAGGCCACGGCGACCGGTTCGCCGCGTGCGACGGTCGCGCCGACGTCCCGGAGCCAGGTCCGGTCGGCCGCCCCGGTGAAGGGTGCGACGAAGACATCGATGGTGCCGCCGCAGGTCAGACCCACGCCGAACGCCTCGTCGTCACTGATCCCGTACGACTGCAGTTGCGGGGTTCCAGTGGCGAGCACCTCGCCGGCCACCTCGTACACCGCACCTTCGACGCATCCCCCGGAGACGCTGCCCGCCACCGTGCCGTCGGCGGTCACGGCCATCATGGCGCCGGGCGCCCGGGGAGCGCTGCCACGGACGGATACGACGGTCGCCAGCGCGAAGGGCGTACCGGCGTCGAGCCAGGCGCGCAGTTCCGACAGCAGTTCACGCACGGTTCGGACCTCCTCCGGCCCGGCACACCCGGCCCCGATGCGCTCACCATAAGCGAAGCTTCAGCGCTGAGATATTGAGCGCTCCGGGTCAGGGGTGGTGTCCCGCCGGATGGGTGCGTTCAGCGCGGCGCGGTCGGGCGGGGTCTGTTCCGCCGTCTCCAGGGAGCGCTCGAGCTTGCCCAGCAGCAGGCTCAGGCTGCGCCGGTCGGTGGCGGACAGTTCGGCGAGCATCCGCTCCTCGTTGGCGAAGTGCGCGACGGCAACGACATCGGCGATCTCGGTCCCGCGCTCGGTGAGCCGTGCGTGGACGATCCTGCGGTCCGCCGTATCACGCTCCCGGGTCACCAGGCCGGCCTTCTCCAGCCTGTCCAGCCGGAGCGTGATGCCGCCCGTGGTGACCAGGGCAATGTCCGCAAGCTGACCGGCGGTCTGTCGGTAGGGTGGCCCTGACCTGCGAAGAGCTGCCAGCACATCGAAGGATGCCATGTTCAGGTCGAAGCATTCGAAGAGGTCGGACAGCAGCCCCTGGTAGCGCAGGAAGCTGCGGTGGAGCCGGCCGAGCACCTCCATCGGCGAGGCATCGAGAGCGGGCAGCTCACGCTTCCACTGCTCCAGGATGAGGTCGACCGCGTCGGGGCGGCCGGAAGCTCCACGAGTCATGTGCGTTGGGAGACCGGCGCGATGCCGCGACCCCGCGCCTCCTTACCTGAACACCGCGCACGGCGCAGCGGTGAGGTGTTCACGGTACAACCGGTGACGGTCATGGAACCCTTGCGACGGCAATTTCTTAGTGCTAGAACTCTCACCATTAGCTGTTTGAGCCATTAGGTAACTCTCTGCCATCGGCGCGGCCCACACACCCCGCCCCAACGGGATACGGACCCTCGACACCCCGCGGTCCCGCCTGCGCCGACCCGCACCGGCATCCGCCACCCAGCCCCTGGCACCGTTCGCCCCGGGCCGGTCCGTCATGCCCGGGGTCATCCCCATCCACGAAACCCCAGCTCAGGACCGGTTTCACTTCGTTATTAAATCTAAGCACTTAGTTATTGACCGCTAAGACACTTCTTTCTAGGGTCACCGCAACTCCTCTGTTCGCGGAAGGATTCCCATGTCAATCGTGGCCAACGGCCCCACGGTGAGCTCCGTCTCGGCCAGGCTCGAACGCCTGCCGAGCTCTCGCTGGCACATCAAGGTCCGCACCCTGATCGGCACCGTCACGTTCTTCGAGGCGTTCGATCAGCTGCTGACCGCCTCCGCCCTGCCCGTCCTGACCGAACAGTGGAAGCTGAGCACCGGTCAGGGCACGATGATCGTCACCAGCGGCTCCGTCGGCATGCTGCTCGGCGCCCTCGTGGCCGGCTGGCTCGGTGACCGCATCGGCCGGGTGAACACCGTCGCGTTGGGCGTGGCCGTGACCGCGCTGGCCAGCCTCGCCGTCGCCGTCTCCCCCGGCTTCGCCCTGTTCACCCTCTTCCGCTTCGTCCAGGGCCTGGGCATCGGCGGTGTCGTGCCGGTCGCCGCCACGTACATCAACGAGATCGCCCGGGCGGAGCACCGCGGACGGTTCGTGCTGCTCTACGAACTCATCTTCCCGGCCGGTCTCGCCACGGCCACGCTCGTCGCGAGGTGGGTGGTGCCCAGCTTCGGCTGGCGGGTGATGTTCATGATCGGCGCCCTGCCCGTCCTCCTCGTCGTCGTCCTGCGCCGCCAGGTCCCGGAGTCGCCCCGCTGGCTGCTCTCCCGGGGCCGGGTCGCGGAGGCCGAACAGGTGATCGAGCGGATCGAGAAGGACGTGGCGAGGTCCACCGGCGCTCCGCTCCCCGAACCCGGACCGGCGACGGTCGTCGAGACCGAGCGGGGCGGGATGCGTGACCTGTTCACCGGCCGGTACCTGCGGCGCACGGTCGTGGTGTCGGCGCTGTGGTTCGTCGCGTACTACGTCAACCACGGCATCGCCACGTGGCTGCCGTCGCTCTACACCAAGGAGTTCGGTCTCGATCTGCCTACCGCACTCAACTACTCGCTGCTGAGCAACGTGACCGGTCTGATCGGCTGTCTGCTGGTCGCGCTCGTCATCGACAAGGTGGGGCGCCGGGTCTCCCTGACCGTCGGTCTCGGCGGGGCAGCCGTCGCACTGCTCTCGCTGGCCGTCTCCGGCGCCACCTCTGGTGGCCAGGTCGCGGCATGGGCCTCGGTCGCGACGCTCTTCGTCTTCGCCACCAACGTGAGCCTCTACCTCTACACACCCGAGCTCTACCCGACCCGGAGCCGGGCGCGCGGGGCGTCGTTCGGCGGGGTGTGGAACCGGCTCGGAGTCATCCTGGGACCGATCGTGGTCGGCGCCATCATCAGCTCGGGCGCCGGACTGGCCATGGTCTTCACCCAGCTGGGCTGTATCGCGGTGGTGGGTGCGGTGATCGCGCTGTTCGCCGTGGAAACCAAGGGGAAGACGCTGGAGGAGCTCAACAGCTGAGCAGCCCCCGTACTGCTACGGCTCCGGCCGGGACCGCGTGACAGCGGTTCCGGCCGGAGCCGTAGGGACGAGGTGAGCCCTCAGCCCTTGTCGTACGCGGCGATCAGCTCGCTGCACCGCTTCACATCGGCGGCCATCGCCACGAGCAGATCGTCGATCGAGTCGAACTTCAGCATGCCGCGTACGTACGCGAGGAAGTCCACGGCGACGTGCAGGCCGTACAGGTCGAGGTCGACACGGTCGATCGCGTACGCCTCCACCGTCCGCTCGGTGCCGTCGAACTGCGGGTTGGTGCCGACCGAGATCGCGGCGGGCATCGCCTCGCCGTCCACATGCAGCCAGCCCGCGTACACGCCGTCGGCCGGGATCGCGGTGTGCGGCAGGGTCTCCACGTTCGCGGTGGGGAAGCCGAGCTCACGGCCGCGCTGTGCCCCGCGGACGACGATGCCCTCGACGCGGTGCGGACGGCCGAGGATCTCCGCGGCACCGGCCATGTCCCCTTCGGCGACCAGGCGCCGGGTGAGGGTCGAGGAGAACGGCTCGCCGCCTCCGGCCTCGCCTCGCACCCGCAGGTCGATGACCTCGACGCGGTAGTCGTAGGTGTCGCCGAGCTCGGTGAGCAACTGCACGTTCCCGGCGGCCTTGTGACCGAACCGGAAGTTGGGGCCCTCGATGACCAGCTGCGCATGCAGCTTGTCGACGAGCACCTTCACGATGAAGTCGGCCGGAGCGAGCTTCGAGAACTCGGTGGTGAACGGCAGGATCAGCACCGCGTCCACGCCGAGCTCGGCCATCAGTTCGGCGCGACGGTGGTGCGGTGCGAGCAGCGGTGGATGGCTGCCGGGCCGGACGACCTCGCTGGGGTGCGGGTCGAACGTCACGACGACCGACGGCACCCCCAGCTCGCGGGCCCGCTCGACGGCCCGGCCGATGATCAGCTGGTGTCCGCGGTGCACCCCGTCATAGGAACCGATGGTGACGACGCTGCGTCCCCAGTCCTGGGGGATGTCCTCCAAGCCACGCCAGCGCTGCACTCTGACCGCTCCTCGCCCGAACCTGTGTACGTGGGTTTGTCTCTTACGCAGGTCTAAGACTGCCATGCTCACGCCCTGCGGCCTGCATCGGCATGGTCATCGGGGCACCGAGTGCCTCCACCGTCCGCCGCGCGCTGGGCCCGATGACCGCCGCCCACTCCTGCGGGGCGTCGGCCAGCCACCCGATGACCAGGGCGCCGAACCCGGGCACGTCACGGGCGAGCGCGACCACCAGCCGGTCGAACAGACCGGCCCCTTCGGTGGTGCGGACGAGCAGCATCCCGGTGCGGTGCACCAGGGCCCGGGTCCGGGCCGGTGACCGCCCCGCGCAGCCGGTCGCGGCTGCCCGCAGCAGCGCTTCCAGCACGATCGGGTCGCGGTACGCGCCGCCCTGCTCGAAGTCCAGCAGCACCTCCAGCAAGGTGTCCCGCAGTTGCTGGGACGCGGGGCTGCCGGGCGAGGCGAGCACCCCCGCGAGTGCGCCGCGGACCGGCGCGGGCGCAGGACGGTCCCGGAGCAGTCCGCTCAGCAGGGGAAGCAGCAGAGCCCGTGCGGCGGGCCCGTGCTCCAGCCTGCGGTCGAGGTACGCGGCGATGTGCGAAGCGTCCCCGGGGTGGCTGTCGACGAAGGCGCGTACGAGCCCGGCGTGGTGCAGGGCGAGCGCGGGGGCGTCGAGCCCGGCGAGCGCGCGGAGCACCTCACCGGCGCCGTCCCCGGACCGCACGAGCCGGTCCCGGTACCCGGCCAGCACCGGCTCCGGATGCGTGGGCAGCGCGACAGCGAGCGCGGCGGCGGACACCTTCGGCCCGTCCGCGGCGAAGGCCCGGAGGGCTTGCGGCAGATAGCGGTCCCGGGTCTGCGGATCGGCCACGAGCAGAGCGAGCGCGGAGCCGTGCACATCGCTGTCGGCGGGGCGGGCCAGCAGGGCGAGCGCGGCGCGGCGCAGCAGGGCGCGATCCGCTTCACGGGACAGATGCGGGGCGACGAGCGCCCCGTACGAGGCGGCCGCCATCCGCCGGACGCGGCAGTCGTCGTCGCGTGACCACCGCTCGACGGCCCGGCAGAGCGCTGCCGGTTCGTCCTCGGCCAGCGCGGCGAGCAGCTCGTCGGCCCGGGGGTGGCCCGAGGACACGAGCGCGTCGGTCAGATCGTCCACGGCGAGGTCGCGGCGGGCGTAGAGGAGCGCCTGCGCGGCCGCCGCCACGGTGGGCCGCAGGGCCACTCCCTCCTCGGCGGCGAGCGGGCGGTCGTCGGTGAACCAGGTGCACAGGAGCGGCTGGAGCGTGCGCGGATGGGCGGCGAGCCGCCGGGCCACGGCGTCCAGGAACCGCCCACCGCCGTCGGCGTCGGCGCGCGGTGGTCCGTCGGCGGGGACGAGCCGCCGGAACAGATCCGTCCTGTCCGCCTCGGGCAGCCGCAGCCGCCGCCAGAACCATGGCCCGAACTCGGCGTACGCACCCCGCGCCCCGGACCCGCCGCCTTCGGCCGAGCTCCGGACGATGCGCCCGGCGAGCAACCGGAGCACCCCGAGATGCGGCCGCGCGTCGGGGACCCGCAGCAGCGTCTCGGACAGCAGATGCACGGCCCACCAGCGCGCGTCGGGGAACGGCACGCCGCTGTCCGGGGCTGCATCCGTGGAGTCCATGGCCTCTGTGGCCCCTGTGGCCTCTGCCGCCTCAGCCGCCTCTTCGGCTTGTGCGGCCTCCCCCGCCGAGAGCCGGTCCAGCGCCTCGATCAGATCGGCGAGCCGGTGGGCCAGCGCGGCCGGGCCCTGGCGACGGCCCAGGAGGAGGAGTGCCTGGATCACCGGCCCGATCCGGTGGCGCGGGACGGGAAGGGAATGAGGCTGCTCCGGTGCGGGTGCCGTCTCCGGCGCGGCCTGCCCGGCCGGCCGACGGGGCTGCGGCACCCGGCCCCCTCCCCCTGCCACCGCATCCGCGTGCCACCGGTGCACCAGCGCCCGCAGGGCCGCTTCCAGGTCGAGATGCGCCCCCTGCACCCAGTCGCCCAGCTCCTCGTGCGCGAACCGGTATCCCGCTCCCGCCGGCACCAGCAGGCCCTCGGCCAGCACCGCCGACGCCCAGCCCGTGCGCCACGGGAAGACCTCCTCGAACGCGGCCCGGTCCAGCTCCCCCTGCCCCGGCCCCAGGCAGCGCCTGGCCGCCTCGTGGACCTGGCCCGCCACCCGCGCGGCCAGCCGTCGCACCGCCGTGCCGTGCGGCGCGGGACGCCACCGGGCGGCGATCCGGACCGCGACGCGCAAGCACATGAGGTCCAGGTGGGCGCCGAAGACCTCTTCCGTGTCGGGACGCCCGGGGATGTCCGCCGGGAGGGCTTCACGTACCTCCGCGAGCAGCCGCAGCGTGAGCGGGTGCCGGTCGTGGCCGACCGCGAGTCCGTCGGGCGGGAGCGCGTACCCCGTCCGGGCCCGCTCCGCCTGGTCCCCCGTCAGGTCACCGATGCGGACAGCCGAGGGGAGCCGCCTGGCGGGGCGGGCCGGGCGGTGCAGCGCGCCGGGCGGGCAGAGCGCACCCGCGGTCTCCCAGTGCTCGGGCCGGCAGGCGACGACGAGCCGCGTCCCGTGCTCACGCAGCCAGTCGACCGTCCCCCCGGTCCACCCGGCCAGCCGGTGTGCCAGGACGGGCGGCATCTCCTCGGGGCCGTCCAGCAGGACGAGCAGCGGGCTGCCGTTATCCGCGGCCAGCCGGGCCACCCGCTCGGGAGTGGCGGTCGCCATGTCACCGACGGCTCCGGCGGCGGTGACGATGCGCCCGGCCTGTTGCAGCATGCGGGCGATCGCGTCGGCCACGGAGGTGTCGTCGGCCAGCAGATCGGCTCCGCGCAGCCACAGGGTGAGCTCGGGTACCGCGCCGCGGGCCCGTCGCGCGGCGAGCGCGGCAAGTTCGGTGGTGCGGCCGGTGCCGGGCGCTCCGACCAGGCCGAGGACCACCGCGGGATCGGCCCCGTCCACCGTCCGGCCGGCCGACGTGAAGGCGTTGAACTCCGCGAGGGCGTCGGGCCGTTCCACCGGATCGGGCCAGGCACTCGGGCCGCCCGCGGAGCCGACCGACATTGCGGTGAGCTGGAGCGCCCCCGCAGCGTTCAGATCGATTCCGTATCCGGGTACCACCCTCGCATTGCGCCGCAGCAGCGCGCCGAGCTCGCCGTCCCGGTCCGGTCCGGCGAGTGGCACCGCGCATCCGGCGGCGGCGTGACCGGCGCGCAGGGCGGTGCCCAGGACGGCGATGACGGCGCCGCTGTCCGGGTCGAGCACGGGCCCGCCGACGGCCGCGCCGCCGAGCCGGAGCGCATCGCTGCCGTCCGTGCCGAGGGCCAGTTCCAGCGCCCGGCCGATCGTGTGGGTGCGGCCGCCGGCGGTGTACGTCACGGAGGTCGCGCCGAGGACGCGTGCCTCACGCCAGCCGTGCGCGGCGATCGCCACATAGGTACCGGCGTCGGTCCGCTCCCGCTGGACGATCGGCAGGGGCGGCGCTCCGAGCACGTCCGGTCCGCCCGTGGGCAGGAGCGCGAGGTCGGACTGCGGCAGTGCGGTGATGTCGTGAGCCTCGACGCGGCAGCTACGGCCGTCCGGGCCGTGCAGAAGGAGGTGCGGGAGGCCGTCGACGGCTTCGTGGCTGGTCACGACCGTGCCCCGATCGTCCGCGACAAAGCCCGTCCCCCGCGGCCGGCCCGCCGGATCGCACAGTCGTACCAGTGTCGCCCGGTCCCCGCATCCCATGATCCGACGTTAGGACGACGGTGATCCGCACGAGAGGCGAACAGGGTAAAAGCGCCCCGTTCGCACCCCCGATTCACTCCGAGCGCCTGCTCGTTGGGGTGAATCAGGGGCGTTCGCCGGACAGAATCCGGTGGGGGCGTGGAGCGGGCTCAGAGGCCCTGCCCGCTCCACGACCAGGGTCTTTCGTCTCGATCATGCAGGGCTCGCGGGACCCGGCATGATCCGGACGAAAGGCCCTACGTCCCGGGAGGGGCCCGGAGGTCAGGCGAAGACGGCGAGGCTCTTGGCCTTGCCCTTCTGCTCCTCGACGAGAACCAGGAACCGCCCGTCGGGCCCGAAGACCGCGACCGGCCCCGGCGGGTACGCGGGCATGTCCAGCCGCACGCCGTTGAGCAGCAGCTTGGCGCGCTTGTCGTCGACGTCCCACCGAGGGAACGCCGAGTCGGCGGCCTCGGCCACCGGCATCACGACCAGCTCCTCCTGGTGCTGGTCGATCGTCCGCGCGGCGTCGATACCGTACGGACCGACGCGGGTGCGCCGCAGGGCGGTCAGATGCCCGCCCACGCCGAGCCCGGCGCCGAGGTCCCGGGCGATCGCCCGGATGTACGTACCCGACGAGCAGACCACCGAGACGACCAGGTCGACCACCGGGGTGCCGTTCTCGGCGACGGCCTCACGGACGTCGTAGACGTGGAAGGACGAGATGGTCACCGGCCGGGCCGGGATCTCGAACTCCTCGCCACCACGCACCCGTGCGTAGGACCGCTTGCCGTCGATCTTGATGGCACTGACCTTGGACGGCACCTGCATGATGGCGCCGGTCAGGGCGGCGACGCCCGCGTCGATGCCCTCGCGCGTCACCCCGGAGGCGTCGGTGGACGAGGTGATCTCGCCCTCCGCGTCGTCCGTGACGGTGTCCTGGCCGAGCCGGATCGTACCGAGGTACTCCTTCTCGGTCAGTGCGAGATGGCCGAGGAGCTTGGTGGCCTTCTCGACGCCGAGCACGAGCACACCGGTCGCCATCGGGTCCAGCGTGCCGGCGTGGCCGACGCGGCGGGTCCTGGCGATACCGCGCATCTTGGCGACGACGTCGTGCGAAGTGAAGCCGGACGGCTTGTCGACGATGACAAGGCCGTCCGGCGTCTTGTTCTGCGCTGTCATTCGGAGGCTGTGTCCTCGTCGGTCTCGTCCTCCGGCTTGCGGTACGGGTCGGCGTCACCCGCGTACGTGGCGCCCGAGGACGCCTCGCGCACCTTGGCGTCGGAGGCCCGTACCCGGTCGAGGAGGTCCTCGATCGCCTTGGCGTTCTCGGGCAGCGCGTCCGCCACGAAGGCGAGGGTGGGGGTGAACTTCGTCCCCGCAGCCGAGCCGACCGCCGAGCGCAGGATGCCCTTGGCGCTCTCCAGCCCGGCCGCCGCGCTCGCCCGCTCCTCGTCGTCGCCGTAGACCGTGTAGAAGACCGTGGCCTCCCGCAGGTCGCCGGTGACGCGGGTGTCCGTGATGGTCACGTGCGTACCCAGGCGCGGGTCCTTGATTCCACGCTGCAGTTTCTCGGCGACCACCTCCTGGATGAGGTCCGCCAGCTTCTTAGCCCGCGCGTTGTCGGCCACTGGTCCGTCTCCTTCTCGCCTTGCTCAATCGTCTTCGTCGCTGTGCAGCCGCCGCCGTACGGACAGCAGCTCCACTTCCGGCCGGCCCGCGACCAACCGCTCGCACCGGTCGAGTACGTCTGTGAGGTGCCCGGTTTCCCCGGAGACCACGGCGAGGCCGATCTCGGCCCTGCGATGGAGGTCCTGACCGCCCGTCTCCGCCACGCTCACCGCGTACTTCCGCTGGAGCTCGGCAACGATCGGACGGACTATGGAGCGCTTCTCCTTCAACGACCGTACGTCGCCGAGAAGCAGATCGAAGGACAGTGTCCCCACATACATGTGTGTCCGGATGTCCCGCCGGTTCGGGTTCGCGCCCCGCCGGTGATTGGCAGGGACACAAGAACCGTACACGGAACGGCCGGGGCCGATCGACGGATATACGTCCCGTCGACCGGCCCCGACTGTTGAGGTACGGGTCAGCCTCGCGGCTTCTCGCGCATCTCGTACGTCGCGATGACGTCGTCGATCTTGATGTCGTTGAAGTTTCCGAGGTTGATACCGCCCTCGTAGCCTTCGCGGATCTCGGTGACGTCGTCCTTGAAGCGGCGCAGACCGGAGATGTTGAGGCTCTCCGCGATGACCTTGCCATCACGCAGCAGGCGCGCCTTGGTGTTGCGCTTGACCTCGCCGGACCGGACCAGCACACCGGCGATGTTGCCCAGCTTGGACGAGCGGAAGATCTCGCGGATCTCCGCCGTACCGAGCTCGACCTCTTCGTACTCCGGCTTGAGCATGCCCTTGAGGGCTGCTTCGATCTCTTCGATCGCCTGGTAGATGACCGAGTAGTACCGGACGTCCACGCCTTCGCGCTCGGCCATCTGCGCGGCACGCCCTGCGGCGCGCACGTTGAAGCCGATCACGATGGCGTCGGAGCCGGTCGCCAGGTTGATGTCCGACTCGGTGACCGCACCCACACCGCGGTGCAGGACCCGGATGTCGACCTCTTCACCGACGTCGAGCTGGAGCAGCGAGGACTCGAGAGCCTCCACCGAACCGGACGCGTCGCCCTTGATGATGAGGTTGAGCTCCTGGACCAGACCGGCCTTGAGCGCCTCGTCCAGGTTCTCCAGGGAGAACCGGACACCCTTGCGGGCGAAGTTGGCGTTGCGCTCACGAGCGGCACGCTTCTCGGCGATCTGACGGGCCGTGCGGTCCTCGTCGACAACCAGGAAGTTGTCGCCGGCACCCGGGACGTTGGTGAGACCCAGCACGAGGACGGGGGTCGAGGGACCCGCTTCCTCGACGTTCTCGCCCTTGTCGTCGAGCATCGCGCGGACTCGGCCGTAAGCGTCGCCGACAACCACCGTGTCGCCGATGCGCAGCGTGCCGCGCTGGACGAGGACGGTCGAGACGGCACCGCGGCCACGGTCGAGGTGGGACTCGATCGCAATACCCTGAGCGTCCTGCTCCGGGTTGGCCCGCAGGTCGAGCGAGGCGTCGGCGGTGAGGACGACGGCCTCCAGAAGAGCCTCGATGTTGAGGCCCTGCTTGGCGGAGATGTCGACGAACATCGTGTCGCCGCCGTACTCCTCGGCCACCAGACCGAACTCGGTGAGCTGACCGCGCACCTTGACCGGGTCGGCACCCTCGACGTCGATCTTGTTGACCGCGACCACGATCGGCACGTCGGCCGCCTTGGCGTGGTTCAGCGCCTCGATCGTCTGCGGCATCACACCGTCGTTGGCCGCGACCACGAGGATCGCGATGTCGGTGGACTTCGCACCACGTGCACGCATGGCGGTGAACGCCTCGTGACCCGGGGTGTCGATGAAGGTGATCCTGCGGTCCTCGCCATTGACCTCGGCGCCGACCTGGTACGCACCGATGTGCTGCGTAATACCGCCGGCCTCGCCCGCAACGACGTTCGTCTTGCGGATCGCGTCCAGAAGTCGGGTCTTACCGTGGTCGACGTGACCCATGACGGTCACGACCGGCGGACGGGAGACCAGGGCCTCTTCGCCGCCCTCGTCCTCGCCGAACTCGATGTCGAAGGACTCGAGCAGCTCGCGGTCCTCCTCCTCGGGGCTGACGATCTCCAGGACGAAGTTCATCTCGTCCGCGAGCATCTTCAGCGTCTCGTCGGGGACGGACTGCGTCGCAGTGACCATCTCGCCGAGGTTCATCATCACGCCGACGAGCGACGCCGGGTTGGCGTTGATCTTCTCGGCGAAGTCGGTGAGGGAAGCACCGCGAGACAGCCGGACAGCCTGCCCGTTGCCGCGGGGCAGCATGACGCCGCCCACCGACGGGGCCTGCATCGACTCGTACTCCTGGCGCCTCTGCCGCTTCGACTTGCGGCCACGACGCGCGGGACCGCCGGGACGGCCGAAGGCGCCCTGCGTGCCACCACGGGCACCGGGGCCACCGGGACGACCGCCGAAGCCGGGACGACCGCCGAAGCCGCCGCCACCACCCGGACGACCGGGAGCGCCACCGCCGCCACCGGGACGGCCGGCGAAGCCGCCGCCACCGCCACCGGGACCGGCCGGACGGCCTGCGAAGCCGCCGCCGCCACCGGGACGGCCTGCGCCGCCACCGCCGCCGGGACGACCGCCGCCGCCGGCACCGGGACCACGGCCACCGCCGGGGCCACCACCGGGACGCGGGCCGGCAGCGGGACGCTGCGGCATCATGCCCGGGTTCGGACGGTTACCGCCGGCGCCGGGGGCGCCGCCGGGACGAGGGGACTGCGGGCGCGGCATGCCGCCGGGAGACGGACGTGCGCCGCCCTGACCCTGCGGGCGCGGGGCGCCGCCGGGGCCGCCCTGCGGACGCGGGGCGCCGGGGCGCTCCTGACCGCCACCGGGACGCGGGGCGCCACCGGGACGGGGCGACTGCGGACGGGCCATGCCCGTCGAGCCGCCGGAGGTGAAGGGGTTGTTGCCCGGACGGGGACCGGCCGGACGGGCGCCGCCGGGGCGCGGGGCGCCCTGGCCTGCGGGGCGGGCGGGGCGCTCGGCGCCACGCTCTCCACCGCGGCCGCCGTCACGCTGACCACCTTCGCGGCCGCCGTCACGCTGACCGCCGGCCGGAGCCGGACGGGCGGGGCGGGGACCCGGGGTGGCACCCGCGGGACGCGGGGCCTGCTGCTGCTGCGGTGCTGCCGGCTGGGCCGGAGCCGGAGCCGAGAACTCGGCTGCGGGCACCGGGGTGACCGGGGCGGCCTTCGGCGCGGGCTTGGGGCCCGGACGCGGGCCCGCCGACGGCGCGGAGGGTGCAGCGGGGGTGGTGCTCGCCGGGGCCTCGGCAGCGGCCGGCTTGGGAGCCGGTGCGCCGGGCTTCGGGGCACCGGGACGTGCCGCAGCGGCCGGGGAGGGCGCTGCGGGCTTCACGGGCGCTGCCTTGCGGGGCGCGCCGGGCTTTGCAGCGGACTTGCCGGCGTTGCCGCCGGGCCCCTGCAGTGCGTCAGTCAACTTGCGTACAACCGGCGCCTCGATCGTCGAGGACGCCGAACGTACGAACTCACCGAGTTCCTGGAGCTTGGCCATGACGACCTTGCTCTCAACCCCGAACTCCTTGGCGAGTTCGTATACCCGGACCTTAGCCACTTCGCTCCTTTTAGGTCCGGGTTACCGCCGGACCGTCGCTACTTCATGGGCGTACTCATCGCGTACTCATCGAGTGCTCATCGCAATCTCGACCTACTTCCAACTCGCGAGGTACCTGACCGCACGGGGACCCGTGCCGTTCAATTTCTTACGGTGTCACCCGCTCGACGAACCGCTGCACCGCAGCAGGGTCGAACGGCCCCTTGGCCTTGAAGGCCCGGGGGAATGCCCGGCGGCGAACCGCCAGGTCCAGACAGACGGAGACGGGGTGAACATATGCACCCCGGCCGGGCAGCGTACCGCGAGGATCAGGGACGCATGCGTCCCCGTCCACCACGATGCGCAGCAGCTCGCTCTTGGTCACTCGTTCCCGGCATCCCACACAGGTTCGCTCGGGGCAAGCGCGGGCGTGCGTCCGGCCAGACACGTTTAAGTCTACCTCCCCGTACCGACCTCACCCGTTTGGGGCAAAAATCGAACGGATGTTGTCGTGATCTCAGCGGCGTGCCGACGAGATCTATTCCTTGTCACCCCGTCGGACCCCGGTCCGGACCGGGGTCCGACGGGGCCTTCGGGGTCGTCGTCGGTCAGCGCCGCTCGGAGCGCTCCCGGGCCCGCTCGGCCCGCTCACGGTCCGCGACGTCGCGCTCGGCGTCGGTCTCGGTGTCCGGGCGGATGTCGATGCGCCAGCCCGTCAGACGCGCGGCCAGGCGGGCGTTCTGCCCCTCCTTGCCGATCGCCAGCGAGAGCTGGTAGTCCGGCACGGTGACCCGGGCGGAGCGCGCACCGAGGTCAACGACCTCGACCTCACTCACCCGTGCGGGCGACAGTGCGTTGGCGACCATCTCGGCCGGATCGTCCGACCAGTCCACGATGTCGATCTTCTCGCCGTGCAGCTCGGCCATGACATTGCGCACACGTCCGCCCATCGGGCCGATGCAGGCGCCCTTGGCGTTGAGGCCCGAGCGGGTGGAGCGTACGGCGATCTTGGAGCGGTGGCCGGCCTCGCGGGCGATCGCGCAGATCTCGACGGAACCGTCGGCGATCTCCGGGACCTCCAGCGCGAAGAGCTTCTTCACCAGGTTGGGGTGGGTCCGCGACAGCGTCACGGACGGGCCGCGGACACCCTTGGCCACACGTACGACGTAGGTGCGCAGCCGCAGGCCGTGGGTGTACTCCTCGCCGGGCACCTGCTCCTGGACCGGCAGGATGGCTTCCAGCTTGCCGATGTCGACCAGGACGTTCTTCGGGTCCTTGCCCTGCTGGACGACGCCGGTCACGACATCGCCCTCGTGGCCCGCGTACTCGCCGAAGGTCCGGTCGTCCTCCGCGTCGCGCAGCCGCTGCAGGATGACCTGCTTGGCGGTGGTCGCGGCGATCCGGCCGAAGCCCGACGGGGTGTCGTCGAACTCCTTGGGCTCCTGGCCCTCCTCGAGGTCGGCCGGGTCCTCCTTGGCCCACACGGTCACGTGGCCGCGCTCGTCCAGCTCCACCCGCGCCTTGCGGTGGCTGCCGTCCGTGCGGTGGTACGCGATGAGGAGGGCCGACTCGATCGCCTCGACGAGCACGTCGAACGGGATCTCCTTGTCCTGCGCCAAGCCCTTCAGAAGCTTCACATCGATGTCCACGGCTACGCCTCCTCTTCCTTCTTGTCCTTGCGGTTGAATTCCAGCTCCACGCGCGCCTTGGCGATCTCGGCGAAGGCGATGCGGCGGGACGTGGGCTTACGGCCCTTGACGCCCGGTACTTCAAGATCCAGGCCCTCTTCGTCGACCGCGAGGATGCGGGCCACCAGCTCGCCGCCCTCGCTCAACGTCAGCCTGGCCAGGCGGCCCGTGGCACGTACGTAGTGGCGGTGCTCCGTCAGCGGGCGGTCGGCACCGGGAGAGCTGACCTCCAGGACGTACTCTTCCTCGCCCATCGCGTCGGTCTCGTCGAGCTTCTCGGAGATCGCGCGGCTCAGATCCGCACAGGCGTCGAGCTCCACGCCCTCCTCGGAGTCCACGATGATCCGCAGCACCCGGCGACGGCCGGCCCGGGACACTTCGATCTCTTCCAGATCCAGCTGCTCGGCGCTGACGAGCGGTTCTACCAGCCCGCGCAGCCTCTCGCTCTGGGTGGTGCTCATCCGGGTGACTCCTCGGCCGCGTGTGCTGTTGTGGGGATCGTCGTGTGTCTGGTCAAAGGGTATCCGGTCCCAAGGGGTGTTGCTGTCCGTCGGCCCCCGGGGCGCGGGTACGCTCGCCAACGGTGATCACTTCCGGACAGATCCAGTCAAGACAGGTCCAGGCCCGAAGGAGAACAAGTGCGGCGCACGGGGACGACGCGCAGGGGAGCGCTGACCGCGACGGGAGCGATCGCCATGGGGGCGGTGCTGGCCGGCTGCGGCAGCGGCGATGACGAGAGCGCCGGACGCAAGGGTTCCGCACGGGCCGACGCGCGGACCGCGGCCGACCGGTCGTCGGCTGAGACGTCGCTCCGGAGCCAGGCCCGCGGCGTGAGCACGTCGCTGTTCGCCCAGTACGAGCACGTGGTCCGGGCCCATCCGGCGACCGCGGCCGGGCTCACCCCCCTGCGGGACGCCGTCCGCGCCCACATCACGGCCCTGGGCCCCGGCGACGCGCTCGGCCTCGTCCGGACCCGGCCCGGCACCGGTGACGCCGCGGCGGCGGTCAGGGAACTGGCCGCCGCGGAACGCCGTGCCGCGGCCTCGCACACCCAGGCGCTGATGAAGGCCCCGCCGGAGCTCGCCCGGCTGCTCGCCTCGGTCGCCGCGGCGGCCTCGGCCCACGCCTATCTGCTGACCGAACTGGCCAAGGAGACGAAGGCATGAGCGACGACGGGGTCCTGGAGGCCGCGCAGGCCGCGCTGGCCGCCGAACACGCGACCGTGTACGGATACGGGGTGGCGGGCGCCCGGGTCGCCGCGGACCGCCGCACCGAAGCCACCGCCGCGTACGACGCCCACCGGGCCAGGCGCGACGCGCTGGTGCGGACGGTGCGCGACCTGGGCGGGGAGCCGGTGGCCGCGGGTCCCGCGTACGCTCTGCCCTTCGCGGTACCGGACGCCGCCTCGGCCGCGCGCCTCGCCGCGGTGCTGGAGGACCGGGTCGCGGATGTCTACTCCGACCTCGTACGGGCCTGTGAGGGGCCGTTGCGGCGCTCGGCGGCGGACGCCCTGCGGGAGGCAGCGGTGCGCGCCGTCCGCTGGCGCGGCAGCGGCGTACCCTTTCCCGGGCTCGCCGAGCGGGCCGCGGACGGGTCCCGGACCGACGGGACCGGTGACAGCGACAAGGTGACGGCCCGCCGGTCCGAGGCCCGGGCCGGCACGGCGCGCTGAGAGAACTCTGAAAGGGAACACGGCACGTATGGGTTTTGAACCGCCGCAGCGTCTGGTGCGAGCGCTCGGCGAGTCGTACGGGGATACGGCCGCCGGGGACTGGCTCGCACGGCTTCCCGGTCTGACCGAGCAGGCGCTGGCCGCGACCGGACGGGAAGCGACCGTGGAACGGGTCGCCGCCCCGGGCGGGCGCAGCAGCCTGGTCCTGCTGGTACGCGAGGCCGACGGCACCCCGGCAGCGCTGAAGCTTGCCCCGGCCGGGGCGGCGCCCGAGCTCGAAAGGGCGGCGCTGGCGCACTGGAACGGCTGGGGCGCGGTGAAGCTGATCGCGACCCCGGACGAGGTGCCCGCCACGGATACCGAGGGCGGCGCCCTGCTGCTGGAGCGGCTGCACCCCGAGGTGTCGCTGCGCTCGCTCCCGGAGGCGAAGGCACTGCTGGAGGCGGCCGGGACGGTGCGGCGGCTCTGGGTCGAACCTCCCGCCGGGCACGCCTTCGAGACCGTCGCCGGGCGGACCGGGCTCCGGATCGATGCGATGCGGGCCTCCGCGGCGGCCGATCCCGCCCTGGAACCCCTGGTCTCGGCGGCCCTGGCGGCACGCGCGGAACTGGTCGCCCACTCCCCCGAGACCGACCTGCTTCTGCACGGCAACTTCCGGCAGAGCAAGGTGCTCTCGGGCGAACGCGCGCCCTGGCTGACCGTCGGCCCCGAGCCGGTGGTCGGGGAGCGCGCTTACGATCTGGCGCGGCTGGTGCGCGACCGGGTCGAGGACCTGATCGCCTCACCCGGTGGTGCGGTCACCGCCCGGCGGAGGATCAAGAAGCTCGCGGACGCGCTGGACGTGGACCGTGAGCGGCTGCACGGCTGGACGCTGTTCCGTGCGGTGGAGTCGGGCACCCGTGCGCTGGCGGCCGGGCGCCGCCAGGAAGGCGAAGTGACGCTGGAGTTCGCGGGCTGGCTGTAGCCCCCACATGCCGGAGGGCGCCGCACGGACATCCGTGCGGCGCCCTCCGGCGTATGACGGGGTGGTGGTCAGCCCTGCTCGGTGAGACGGGCGATCGCCTCGTCGACGGTGAGCTCCTCGCGCTCGCCCGTGCGGCGGTCCTTCAGCTCCAGGACGCCCTCGGCCGAGCGGCGGCCGGCGACGAGGATCTTCGGGACGCCGATGAGCTCGGAGTCGGTGAACTTGACGCCGGGCGAGATGCCCGGGCGGTCGTCGACCAGGACGCGCAGGCCGGCGGCGTTCAGTTTCTCGGAGACGTCGAGAGCGAGTTCGGTCTGGAGCGCCTTGCCCGCGGCGACGACGTGGACGTCGGCCGGGGCGATCTCGCGGGGCCAGCACAGGCCCTTGTCATCAGCGGTCTGCTCGGCGAGGGCGGCCACCGCGCGGGAGACGCCGATGCCGTACGAGCCCATCGTGACGCGGACGGGCTTGCCCTGCTGGCCGAGCACGTCGAGGGAGAAGATGTCGGCGTACTTGCGGCCGAGCTGGAAGATGTGACCGATCTCGATGGCACGGTCCACCTGGAGGCCGGCGCCGCAGTTGGGGCAGGGGTCGCCCGCCTCGACGACAACGACGTCGAGGTAGTCGTCGACCTCGAAGTCACGGCCCGCGACGACGTTCTTCGCGTGCTTGCCCTCCTTGTTGGCACCCGTGATCCAGGCGGTGCCGGCGGTGACGCGCGGGTCGGCGATGTAGCGGACCTTCTCCAGTCCCTGCGGGCCGACGTAGCCGCGGACTAGGTCGGGGCGGCCCACGAAGTCCTCGGCGGTGACGAGCTCGACGACGGCGGGGGTGAGGTGCTCACCGAGCTTGCCGAGGTCGACCTCGCGGTCGCCGGGCACGCCCACGGCCACGATCTCGCCGTCGACCTTGACCAGGAGGTTCTTCAGGGTGGCGGAGGCCGGGACGCCGAGGTGGGCGGCGAGGGTCTCGATGGTCGGGGTGTCGGGGGTGTCCAGCTCCTCGACAGCGGCGGTCGCCGAGCCGTCGACCGGGGTGGCCTTGTAGGTCACGGCCTCGGTGTTGGCGGCGTAGTCGCAGTTGGGGCAGTCGACGAAGGTGTCCTCGCCGGCCGGGGCGGGCGCGAGGAACTCCTCGGACGCCGAGCCGCCCATGGCGCCGGAGACCGCGGAGACGATGCGGTGGTCGAGACCGAGCCGCTCGAAGATCCGGATGTAGGCGGCGCGGTGCAGCTGGTACGCCTCGGCGAGCCCCTCATCCGTGGTGTCGAAGGAGTACGAGTCCTTCATCTGGAACTCGCGGCCGCGCAGCACGCCGGCGCGGGGGCGGGCCTCGTCGCGGTACTTCGTCTGGATCTGGTAGAGGATCACGGGCAGGTCCTTGTAGGACGAGCACATGTCCTTGACGACCTGGGTGAAGACCTCTTCGTGCGTCGGGCCGAGGAGGTAGTCGGCGCCCTTGCGGTCCTTGAGCCGGAACAGCAGGTCGCCGTACTCGTCGTACCGGCCGCTCGCCTCGTACGCCTCCTTGGGGAGCAGCGCGGGGAGCAGTACCTCCTGGCCGCCGATGGCGTCCATCTCCTCGCGGACGACGCGGGTGATGTTCTCCAGGACCTTCTTGCCGAGCGGCAGCCAGGACCAGATTCCGGCCGCGGTGCGGCGTACGTAACCGGCGCGGACGAGGAGCTTGTGGTTGAGCGTCTCGGCGTCCGCCGGGTCGTCGCGCAGTGTCTTGATCATCAATCGGGACATGCGCTGGACCTGGGCCATGATGAACTCCTGCTCGGAAGGGTGATGTGCAGGAGGTTAGCCGGGTGGCACGGGCGGGCGGAAATCGATTGCCCCGGACCGACCGGCACATGGGGGTGGAAGAAGGAGCGCAGCCGGGTGCGCGGCGCTGCAGGGCGGCGGATCGGGACATGGCGAACGGGGCTCCCCTGCCCGGGCGGAGCCGGGAGCTCGGGGACATGGTGATCGGCGACGACGCGGCGGATGAGCGCGCCCGGCCCCGCGACGCCGCCCCCCATTGCCGGTCGGTCTCAGGCGTGCCCGGGGCGGAGCAGCGGAAGCGGTGCTCCCATGACCGCGTACGGCGTGGGAGCGCTGGGGAAATGCACCTGCCTGGCGAGGTCCCGATAACCGAGCGAGCGGTACAGACCGCGTGCCGGGCTCTCCGTATCGATCGCGGAGAGGATCGAGCGGGGCTGGTCGACGGCGTCCGTGATAGTGGTGATGAGGGCGCGCCCGATGCCGCGGTTCTGGAACTCCGGGTGGACATGGAGCTCGGTGATCACGAAGGAGTCGTCGAGCCAGCCGGCCGAGCCGGTGGCCCGCAGGTAGGGCTCGACGACGGTGGACCACCAGTGGCCGCGTTCGTTGGGCATGCCGTAGACGAAGGCGACGAGGCCGCCGTCCGGGGTCAGGGCGCCGAGCGCGCGGGCGCAGGGGTGGTCGAGATGTCTGAGGACGATGTGGCGGCGTACTTCGATCTCTTCGGGGCCGAGTCCGAAGGCGACGGCCTGTACGGCGAGCGCCTCGTCCACGCGCGCGGCAAGATCGATCGGTCCGATCCGGACGCCGGTAGTGTGGGGGCCGCCCCCGGAAGCTGCTGCCATGAGCAGACCCTACTGTCCGTGGCGGGGTGCGGGGTACGGGCCGGGGCGGGCCGGCGGGATCAGAACAGCACGCTCATGAACGCACCGGTCTCACGGAAGCCGATGCGGCGGTACGCCTTGCGCGCGGGGGTGTTGTAGTCGTTCACGTACAGGCTGACGACCGGTGCGACGTCGGCCAGCGCGTACCGCAGGACGGCCGCCATGCCGGTCTCGGAGTGGCCTCGGCCACGGAACTCGGGGGCGACCCAGACTCCCTGGATCTGGCAGGCCTGCGCGGTGGTGGCGCCGATCTCCGCCTTGAAGACGACCTTGCCGTCCTCGATCCGGGCGAAGGAGCGGCCGGTGCCGACGAGCTCGGCGACGCGGGCCTGGTAGAGGAGTCCGCCGTCGCCCGCGAGCGGGGAGATGCCGACCTCCTCGGTGAACATGGCGACGCAGGCCGGCATGAGCACGTCGACCTCGTCCTTGCGGACACGACGGACCAGCGGGTCGGGTGCCACGTCGGCGGAGGGACTCTCGGTGACCATGAGTGGCTGGTTGGCCCGGACCTCGCGGGCGGGGCCCCAGCCCGGTTCGAGGAGCCGCCACAGTTGTGCGGTGGGCCCGGCCGGGCCCACGATCGAGGAGCAGCGGCGGCCGGCCCTGCGTGCGCGGTCGGCGAAGGCACGGACGGCCTCGGGGGTGGCGCAGATGGGGACGAGGTTGGCCCCCGAGTAGCAGAGCGAGCGCAGGCGGCCGTCGGCGTACCAGCCCCACATCTCGCCGCCGAGGCGCCAGGGGTCGAGGCCTGCGATCTGGACCCGGGAGGTCACGAAGGCGTTGGCTACGGGTTCGCTCTCGAGCACCGCGAGGGCGGCGCCGAGGTCGCTGGGTTCGAGGACCCGGGTGGTGGTCTGCGTCAACACGAGGGGGCCTCACCATGCGGTCTGCTGATTTCCGCACTGTACCCAAAGAGGCTGAGGGGCGCCGCTCGTGGCTGTGAACCGTTTCTGCGGATGCCGGTGACCTGGCTCACGGACAGCGCCCCGCAGGGAGGGTTCCTCCGGCGGGGCGCTGTCGTGGTTGTCATGGGCGGGGGCCCCTAGCTGATGGAGACCTCGGGCTCGCCGGAGGCGATGCCGTCCTTCTCCATCTGTTCGGCGATCTTGAGGGCTTCCTCGATGAGGGTCTCGACGATCTTCGACTCGGGCACGGTCTTGATGATCTCGCCCTTGACGAAGATCTGGCCCTTCCCGTTGCCCGAGGCGACGCCCAGGTCGGCCTCGCGCGCCTCGCCGGGGCCGTTGACGACACAGCCCATCACGGCGACCCGCAGCGGCACCTCCATGCCCTCGAGGCCCGCACTCACCTGATCGGCCAGCTTGTACACGTCCACCTGCGCACGGCCGCACGACGGGCAGGACACGATCTCCAGCCGGCGCTGCTTCAGGTTCAGCGACTCCAGGATCTGGAGTCCGACCTTGACCTCCTCCGCCGGCGGCGCGGACAGCGAGACCCGGATCGTGTCACCGATGCCCTCGCTGAGCAGGGCGCCGAAGGCGACGGCCGACTTGATGGTGCCCTGGAACGCCGGGCCGGCCTCGGTCACGCCGAGGTGCAGCGGGTAGTCGCACTGGGCGGCGAGCTGCCGGTAGGCGTTGACCATCACGACGGGGTCGTTGTGCTTGACCGAGATCTTGATGTCCCGGAAGCCGTGCTCCTCGAAGAGGGATGCCTCCCACAGCGCCGACTCCACCAGGGCCTCAGGAGTGGCCTTGCCGTACTTCTTCAGCAGTCGCGCGTCCAGCGAACCGGCGTTCACACCGATCCGGATCGGCGTCCCGGCGTCGTTCGCCGCCCGCGCGATCTCCTTGACCTTGTCGTCGAACTGCTTGATGTTCCCGGGGTTCACCCGCACCGCCGCGCAGCCCGCGTCGATCGCGGCGAAGACGTACTTCGGCTGGAAGTGAATGTCCGCGATCACCGGGATCTGCGACTTCGACGCGATCGTCGCGAGCGCGTCCGCGTCGTCCTGCGTCGGGCACGCCACTCGCACGATCTGGCAGCCCGAGGCCGTCAGCTCCGCGATCTGCTGGAGCGTGGCACCGATGTCCGACGTACGCGTCGTCGTCATCGACTGCACCGAGACCGGCGCGTCCCCACCGACCGCCACCGACCCGACCTGGATCTTGCGGCTGACCCGCCGTACGGCGAGCTGGGTCGGAACGGTGGGCATTCCGAGAGAAATCGCAGTCATGCGCTGAGCATCCCCAAGGTGTGGATCGAGGTCCCGAAGTCGGCGGGCTCCGGCCTTCGAGGTTACGGCACCGAGCACGGCGTGAAGCACACCGCGTCCGGGAACCCGGGCAAAATATGGGGTCCCGGACGCACCGTGCGCATCCGCCGTCACTCGGGGTACAGGCGCCCCCAGGACGGGCCGGTCAGGAGATCTTGACCGGGTTGACGACGTCGGCGACCAGGACGAGCAGGGTGAAGCAGATGAACACCCCGGCGACCACATACGCGAGCGGCATCAGCTTGGCGACGTCGAACGGGCCGGGGTCGGGGCGCTTGAAGACCCGTGCCACGTTCCGGCGCAGCGCCTCCCACAGCGCCCCCGCGATGTGGCCGCCGTCGAGCGGCAGCAGCGGCAGCATGTTGAAGAGGAACAGCGAGAGGTTGAAGCCCGCCAGCAGGAACAGCATCATCGCGATCTGGTTCTGCGCGGGTACGTCCAGCGTCATCACCTCGCCACCGATCCTGGCGGCGCCGACGACACCCACCGGGGAGTCGGCCGCCCGCTCGCCGTCGCTGAAGGCCGCATCCCAGAGGGCGGGGATCTTGGACGGCAGGGCGACGATCGAATCGACGCCGTTCTCGATCATGTCGCCCATGCGGACGACGGAATCGCCGAAGGAGAGCGGGATGATCTCCGTCTGCGCCGCGAAGCCGAGGTAGCCGGCGGAGACGAACTTCCCCGGGACCACCTCGCCGTCGGAGTCCTTCTTCGCCACGGCGTTCTTCTTGAGTACGGCGTGGAGGGTCTTCTCCTGGCCGTCGCGCTGGACCGTGATGGTCGCGGGGCCGATCGTGTCGCGGATCTTGTCGGAGAGTACGGACCACTCGTCGATCTTCTGGCCGTTGAAGGCGACGATCTTGTCGCCCACCTTCAAGCCGGCGGCCTGCGCGGGCGAGACCGGGTCGGACTTCTTGCAGGTCTCCCGCTTCTCGCTCTGGGAGATCACGCACTTCTGGACACCGGCGACGTCGGTCGTCTGCGTCTGGAATCCGAAGGTCATGGCGACGCCGAGGAAGATCGCCACGGCCAGGATCAGGTTCATGAACGGGCCGGCGAACATGACGATGACGCGCTTCCACGGCTTGCGCGTGTAGAAGAGGCGCTTCTCGTCGCCCGGTTCCAGCTCCTCGAAGGCGGCGGATCTGGCGTCCTCGATCATGCCGCGCCACGGCGAGGTGGACCGCGCCTCCAGCTTCCCGTCCGGTCCCGGCGGGAACATCCCGATCATGCGGATGTAGCCGCCGGCCGGAATGGCCTTGATCCCGTACTCCGTGTCGCCCTTCTTCCGCGACCAGACGGTCGGGCCGAAGCCGACCATGTACTGGGGGACGCGGATACCGAAGAGCTTCGCGGTCGACAGGTGGCCCAGCTCGTGCCAGGCGATGGAGAACAGCAGGCCGACGGCGAAGACCGCGATGCCGAGAATGGTCAGCAGGATCGTCGTCATGCTCATGCGCGCGCCTCCGCGGTGGCCTTGGCCGAGAGTTCCCGGGCCCGGGTCCGTGCCCAGGCCTCCGCTTCAAGGACGTCCGTGACCGTCAGCGAAGTTCCCGGCGGAGGCGTTCCGTGTTCGGACACCACCGCCGTGACCGTGTCCATGATGCCGTTGAACGCCAGCCGCCCGGCCAGGAACGCGTCCACGCACTCCTCGTTCGCCGCGTTGAACACCGCCGGCGCGGTGCCGCCCAGCGTGCCCACGTGCCGCGCGAGTCCGACGGACGGGAAGGCCTCGGTGTCGAGCGGGTAGAACTCCCACGTGGAGGCCTTCGTCCAGTCGAAGGCGGGGGCCGCGTCGGGGACGCGCTGCGGCCAGCCGAGGCCGATCGCGATCGGTCCGCGCATGTCGGGCGGGGTGGCCTGGGCGAGGGTCGAGCCGTCGGTGAACTCCACCATGGAGTGAACGTACGACTGGGGGTGGACCACGACCTCGATCCGGTCGAACGGGATGTCGTAGAGGAGATGCGCCTCGATGACCTCAAGACCCTTGTTGACCAGGGTGGCCGAATTGACCGTGATGACCGGGCCCATGGCCCAGGTCGGGTGGTTGAGTGCCTGTTCCCGCGTGACGTCGGCGAGCTCGCTCCTGGTACGTCCCCGGAACGGGCCGCCGGACGCGGTGACGACGAGCCTGCGCACATCGGCCCTCTTGCCGGCCGCGAGTGCCTGGAAGAGCGCGGCGTGCTCGGAGTCGACCGGGATGATCTGGCCGGGAGCGGCGAGCGCCTTGACCAGCGGACCGCCGACGATCAGCGACTCCTTGTTGGCGAGCGCCAGCGTGCGGCCCGCCTTCAGCGCGGCCAGGGTGGGGGCGAGACCGATCGAGCCGGTGATCCCGTTCAGCACGGTGTGGCAGTCGCTGCCGGCCAGCTCCGTAGCGGCGTCGGGTCCGGCCAGGATCTCGGGAGGCTGCTCCCCCGCGCCGTACTCCTTGCGCAGCGCCTCGCGCAGGGCGGGCACCGCCTCGGGTGAGGCGACGGCGACCGTGCGCACCCTCAGCCGGCGCGCCTGCTCGGCAAGGAGGGCGACCCGGCCGCCCGCCGCGGAGAGCGCGGTCACGCGGAAGCGGTCGGGGTTGCGCAGCACCAGGTCGATGGCCTGGGTGCCGATGGACCCGGTGGAGCCGAGGATGACGAGATCCCTGCGGCCTTCCACGGCGTCGAAGACGAGGTGCGGGTCGGCGAGGGGGGCGGGGCTGTCGCTCATGCCCCCCATTGTTGCCGCATCGGCTGTGCGTGTGGACAGGGCGCCCCTCGCGCCGCGTCGTGGCTGCTCACTCATCGAGCCCTCAGCCCTTCGTCGCACGGAACTTGGCCCACTGGGCGGCCATGACCTCGGACGGCACCCCGCCGATGTCCTTGGTGGAAATGATCTCCGCCCGGAAGGCGAGCGTCGTGGAGCCGGAGCGCACGACGGTGAGGTACTCGTACAGCTTCTCCTTCCCCTTCACGTCGAGGATGGTGAAGCGGTACGCCTTCGCCCCGTCGGCCTCGGCCGCGAAGGCGGGGGCCTTGGCGGGTTCGACCTTCAGGTACTTCGCGGCCGCGACGACCCGCTGCTCGGTGAAGCCGCCGGCGCAGTCCCGGCCGGCCTTGCCGAGGGCCTTCATGACGGTGGCGGCGCCGCCGTTCGCGTAGCTGCGCAGGGTGACGTCGACGGTGAGGCCGAGCATCTCGTCCGGGACATCGACCTGGCGCTGGACCTGGGCGGCCGGGTCCGGGTCGCCGACCTCGCCCGCAAGGCTGACGAGCGGCTGGCAGCCGGCCGGGGCGGCGGTGTACCCGTCGCCGAGCGGGCCGCCGACGACGTACTCGGACGCCGTGTAGCGGCCGACCTTCTCGCCGTCCGTGAAGGACGCGGCTTTCAGCCGTGCCCCGTCGGCTGCCCCGGGCGCGGAGGGCTTGGCCGAGGCCTTGCTGTCCTTGTCCGAACCGGCCGGGCCACCGGCCCCGCCCGCGTTGTCCTCGTCACCGCCGCAGGCGGATACGCCCAGAGCCATCGTGGCCGCAATCCCGATGACCGCCACCCGGCGCCACCGCCCCCGCAGGTTCCTCGCCCCGTACATGCCTGTCCCCATTCCCGATTCCCTGATTCCCGTGTTGCTTCGCCGGTTCCCGTGTTGCTTCGTCGTGCTCCCGGCCGACGCCCACTGCTGCCGCGTGGGACCGGTCCGGGACGTTGCCGGCCCGGCCGGTTCGCTCCTGCTCAGAAGTGCGTGGCCACCCCGAACTCCCTGCGGAGCCGGGCCATGTCGTGCAGGTCGGCTGCGCCGGGGTCGTACCCCTGGTGGAACTCGACCTGTTGCTGCGCCGAAATGCAGCGCACCCGTGTCCCGCCGATGGTGCCGGTGACGAAGCAGTCCGCCGGGTAGCGAAACGGCTCCCCCGGGTCGAGCGAGGACTGCGTCGCCGAACCATCGGGGGCGAACTGCAAGGGATGCAGGTCGATTTCGAGTCCGGACTGGTGACTCAGGACGAACCGTGCGGGGCGCCAGTCGAGCGTCTGCGCATAGCCGGCCGCCGTCAGGGCGGCGACGAGAGCGGTTTCCTGTTCGCGGCGGTGCAGCAGATCGAGATCCTTGTGGCCGCGGGTCTCCTCACCGAGCAGGGCGTCGACACCCCAGCCACCGGCGATCACCACATCCGCACCGGCCTCACGCACCACGGACAGAACGGACAGCACATCGGATGCGGACATCATGCCGCGGAGTCTAGGGCTTCTCGTTTGTCCCGTGCCGGGGTTACGGGGTCCCGCCCGCAACGCCTCGCGCCCGGAGATTCCCCGGCCCGGCGCCCTGTCCGGTCATGAGCTCCGCGAACTCGGCGAAGGCCTCGTGGAAGCGGGGGAACGTCTTGCGCACGCAGCCGGGGTCGTCGTACGTCATGCCGGGTGTACGCAGACCTGTGACGGCGAAGGACATGACGATGCGGTGGTCGCCATGGGTCGCGATCTCCGTCGGCCGCGGGGTGCCCGGCAGGATCTCGATCCAGTCCGGACCGGTGGTGACCGTGATGCCCATCCGCCGGAGGTTCCCGGCGCACGCCTCAAGCCGGTCGCACTCCTTGACCCGGGTGTTGCCGACGTCCTCGATGCGGACCGGCCCCGAGGCGAAGGGAGCGATCGCCGCCAGTGTGGGCATGGTGTCGGAGATGTCGCGCATGTTGACGGTGAGGCCGCGGAGCTCACCGGTGGAGCGGACCGTGGTGGATTCGGCCGTCATGTGCACCTCGGCGCCCATGCGGCGCAGTACGTCGACGAACCCCAGATCGCCCTGGAGGGCGCCCCGCCCGAGTGCGGGGACAGTGACCTCACGGCCGGTGAGGGCGGCCGCCGCGAAGAAGTAGCCGGCGGTGGAGGCGTCGGGCTCGATGGCGTACGTGGTGGCCCGGTAGCCACCTGGCGGCACCGTGAAGACGGCGTTGCCGGGGCCGCCGCGGGTGACCTCGACGCCGAAGCTCCGCATCATCGCGAGGGTGATCTCGATGTACGGCGCCGACACCAGATCGGTGACCGTGATCCGCAGCCCTTCCGCGGTCAGCGGTCCGAGCATCAGCAGCGCGGTGAGGTACTGGCTCGACTGTCCGGCGTCCAGGGTCAGTTCGCCGCCCTTGATGCCGGCGGCCTCGATGCGCAGCGGGTGGTGGCCCTCGGCGGCCTCGTGGCGCAGGTCGACGCCGAGGGTGCGCAGCGCCTCGGTGAGCGGGGCGAGGGGGCGGCGGCGCATCTGGGCGGAGGCGTCGAAGCGGTAGCTGCCGCGGGCGCCGGCCGCCGCGAGGGTCGGCAGGAACCTGGCCGTGGTCGCGCCGTCCCGGCAGTAGACGTCGGCGGCGGTGGCGGCGGGCCCGGACGAGCGGCCCGTGATGTGCCAGGCCTCGGCCTCCCGCACCACCTCGTAGCCGAGGGCGGTGAGACCTTCGGCGAAGCCTTCGGTGTCGTCCGAGCGCAGGGGGCGCAGGAGGGTGCTGGTGCCGTTCGCGGCGGCGGCCAGGAAGAGGGCGCGCGCGGTGACGGACTTGGAACCGGGGACATGGATGACGGTCACGGGCGCCCATCCTGCCGTGCCGCGCGCGCGTGGGCGGGGCACGTCCAGCGAGTGGACGTGCCCCGCCGGCCGGGCCCGGGGGTGTCAGGGGCTCAGCGGATCGGCCGGTGCACGTTCTCCCGGGCCGAGGGGCCCGGGGTGGCGTCGGCGATCCAGGGGCCGTCCCCACTCGGGTCGATGATGCCCTCCTCCAGCCAGGTGTACGTGCCGGAAAGGACGCCGTCGACCACCCGCCGGTCGAGGTCGTCGGTGTTGGACCAGAGCCGGGTGAAGAGCTCCTCGACCCGGATGCGGGACTGGCGGCAGAAGGTGTCGGCGAGCTGGTACGCCTCGAGGCCGTGGTCGCCCTCGGTGCGCAGCAGTTCGGCCCTGACACAGGCGGCGCTCATGGCGAAGAGTTCCGCACCGATGTCGACGATCCTGCCGAGGAAGCCCTGCTTGGTCTCCATCCGGCCCTGCCAGCGGGACATGGCGTAGAAGGTGGAGCGGGCCAGTTTGCGGGAGGACCGTTCGACGTAGCGCAGGTGACCGGAGAGGTCGGCGTGGCCGGACGGGTGGAAGTCCCCGTAGGTGCGCGGGAGCTGTCCCGGTCCGGCGACGAGCTTCGGCAGCCACTTGGCGTAGAAGCCGGCCGCGTTCGCGCCCGCCCTGGCCTTGGCCGAGAGCGGCTTGTCGGGGTCGATGATGTCGCCCGCGACCTTGAGGTGGGCGTCCACCGCCTCACGGGCGATCAGCAGGTGCATGATCTCCGTCGAGCCCTCGAAGATCCGGTTGATCCGCATGTCCCGGAGCATCTGCTCGGCGGGAACGGCCCGTTCGCCGCGGGCGGCAAGGGAGTCCGCGGTCTCGAAGCCCCGGCCACCGCGGATCTGGACCAGCTCGTCGGCCATCAGACAGCCCATCTCGGAGCCGTACAGCTTGGCGAGCGCCGCCTCGATCCGGATGTCGTTGCGGTCCTCGTCCGCCATCTGCGAGGAGAGGTCGACCACGGCTTCGAGGGCGAAGGTGGTCGCCGCGATGAAGGAGATCTTGGCGCCCACGGCCTCGTGCCGGGCCACGGGGCGGCCCCACTGCTCACGGACCGCCGACCATTCGCGGGCGATCTTCAGACACCATTTCCCGGAGCCGACGCACATGGCCGGCAGCGAGAGCCGCCCGGTGTTGAGGGTGGTGAGAGCGATCTTGAGCCCTGCCCCCTCCGGCCCGATGCGGTTCGCTGCGGGGACCCGCACCCCGTGGAAGCGGGTGACGCCGTTCTCCAGGCCGCGCAGGCCCATGAAGGCGTTCCGGTGTTCCACGGTGATGCCCGGAGCGTCGGCCTCGACCACGAAGGCCGTGATGCCGCCCTTGTGGCCCTCCGACTTCGGTACGCGCGCCATGACGACCAGCAGGTCCGCGACGACCCCGTTGGTCGTCCAGAGCTTCACCCCGTCGAGGACGTAGTCGTCCCCGTCGCGCACAGCTGTGGTGGCGAGCCGTGCGGGGTCGGAGCCCACGTCCGGCTCGGTGAGAAGGAACGCCGAGATGTCGGTACGGGCCAGCCGGGGCAGGAAGGTGTCCTTCTGTTCCTGGCTGCCGAAGATCTTCAGCGGCTGCGGAACCCCGATGGACTGGTGGGCGGAGAGCAGGGCGCCGATCGCGGGGCTGGCGGAGCCGACCAGGGCGAGGGCCTTGTTGTAGTAGACCTGCGTCAGCCCGAGGCCGCCGTACTTCACGTCGATCTTCATGCCCAGCGCGCCGAGTTCCTTGAGGCCGTTGACCACCTCGTCGGGGATCCTCGCCTCGCGCTCGATCAGGGCGCCGTCGATGTGCGTCTCGCAGAAGTCGCGCAGTCGCGCGAGGAACTCCTCGCCCCGCCGGACGGCCTCGGCGGCGGGCAGCGGATGCGGATGGATCAGGTCGAGCCGGAAACGGCCCAGGAAGAGTTCCTTCGCGAAACTGGGTTTGCGCCAGTCCTGCTCGCGTGCGTCCTCGGCCACCTGTCGTGCTTCGCGTTCGGTGACCTTGGGCGTGGGCGTCTGTGCGGACGGACGTTGTGCGGATGGTGCGGACATGAGGAGCTCACCTCGCCGCTTCGTCGGGTGGGTGGTTCCGACAGGTCCGCGGGCGGCCGGGGGACCGTCCGCCCTTTGCGTACCTATCGGTTCTACTCGTCCGTATGTACCCGATTCCTGACGGTGCCACCAGCCTTCGGGCGCCGATCGGGTCGGTCACCACTCCACTGCCCGCCGGGGCGTGCGGCATGCCAGGAACGGCTGGAGTCATCGCACGGTGGTCAGGCGCGGCGCCTGAGGGAGCCGGACGGGCATCTCCTCGGAGGGGCGTGGGAAGCCGGTTCGGCCTTGTGCCCCCGGAGTCCCCCGCCGGTCACGCGCGGACGGACCCTGTACGCGAGAACGGCCCGAACCCCCGCACAGCGGGTTCGGGCCGTTCACCTGCCGCCCGCCGCCTGCCGTCTCGCTGTCCGGGCGGAGTGCGGGCGGCCGGCGGGCGGCAGGGGTCTTACAGGGCGAGGCCGGTGAGGACCAGGACACGCTCGTAGGTGTAGTCGTCCATCGCGTACCGGACTCCCTCGCGGCCGACACCGGACTGCTTGGCGCCGCCGTACGGCATCTGGTCCGCACGGTACGAGGGGACGTCGCCGATGATCACGCCGCCGACCTCCAGGGCGCGGTGGGCGCGGAATGCGGTCTGCAGGTCGTGGGTGAACACGCCTGCCTGGAGGCCGTACTTGGAGGAGTTCACCGAGGCGAACGCCTCGGCCTCGCCTTCCACCTTCTGCACCGAGAGGACCGGTCCGAAGACCTCCTCGTGAGAGAGGGTGACGCCGTCGGGAAGGTCGGCGAGGACGGTCGGCGCGTACGTCGCCCCGTCGCGCTTGCCGCCGGCGAGCAGCTGGGCGCCGGCCTGCACGGCCTCGTCGACCCAGGACTCGACGCGCTTGGCGGCGTTCTCGTCGACGAGCGGGCCGACGTCGGTGGTGGCGTCGGACGGGTCGCCGGTGACCTGGGCCTCGACGGCCGCGACGATCTTCGGCAGGAGCCGGTCGTAGACCGCGGCGTCCGCGATGACGCGCTGCACCGAGATGCAGGACTGGCCGCCCTGGTAGTTGGAGAAGGTCGCGATACGGGTCGCGGCCCAGTCCAGGTCCTTCTCCGAGGCGTAGTCGCCGAGGACGACCGCGGCGCCGTTGCCACCGAGTTCCAGGGTGCAGTGCTTGCGCGGCACCGAGTCCATGATCGAGTAGCCGACCGGGGCGGACCCGGTGAACGAGATCACGGGCAGCCGCTCGTCCTGGACGAGGGCGGGCATGCGGTCGTTGGGGACCGTCAGCACGGACCAGGAACCGGCCGGCAGGTCGGTCTCGGCCAGCAGCTCGCCCAGGATCAGCGAGGAGATCGGGGTGGCCGGGGCGGGCTTCAGGATGATGGGGGCGCCGACGGCGATGGCCGGGGCGACCTTGTGGGCGCTCAGGTTCAGCGGGAAGTTGAAGGGTGCGATGCCGAGGACCGTGCCGCGCGGGAAGCGGCGGGTCAGGCCGAGGCGGCCGGTGCCGCCGGCGTCGGTGTCCAGGCGCTGGGCGTCGCCGCTGTTGAAGCGGCGCGCCTCCTCGGAGGCGAACCGGAACACGGAGACGGCCCGGCCGACCTCGCCGCGCGCCCACTTGATCGGCTTGCCGTTCTCGGCGGAGATCACCTGGGCGATCTCCTCGGTGCGCTCCGTCAGGCGCCGTGCCACGTGGTCGAGCGCGGCGGCGCGGACGTGGGCCGGGGTCGCGGCGAACTCGTCGCGCACGGCGTGTGCGGCGGCGACGGCCTCCTCGACCTGGGCCTCGGTGGGCACGCTGACGGTGCCGACGAGTCGGCCGTCCCAGGAGTTGGTGACGTCGAAGCTTTCCTCGCCGGTGGCCTCGCGGCCGGCCAGCCAGAAGGCGTGGGTGGAGGTCATGGAGGTTCCGGCCCTTCGATGTCGTGGGGTGTTCCGTCCCCACCGTAGGGCCGCATCGTCCGCCTGGTGTTTGTCCGGCATGGAGCAAGAGGCGTGCCGGGGTGCGCCGGTTTGTCGGATGAGGGACGGGGAGCCGGCGGGGTCCCTACGACGCGGTCGGGGGGTTCGCGACCTTGAGTGCCAGCCACAGCTCCATCCGCACGTCCGCGTCGTCCAGGGAGCGGCCGAGGATCTCCTCCACCCGCCGCATGCGGTAGCGCAGGGTGTGGCGGTGGACGCCCAGGTCCGCCGCGGCCGCGTCCCACTGCCCGTGGTGGGAGAGCCAGGCCCGCAGGGAGGCCACGAGGTCGCCGCGCCCCTTGGCGTCGTGCTCGTACAGGGCGCGGAGCATGCCGTCGGCGAAGGCTCTGACCGCGTCGTCCGCGAGCAGCGGCAGTACGGACCCGGCCGCCAGTTCCTCGTGCTCGACCAGGGCCCTGCCGCGGCGGCGGGCGACAGAGAGCGACTGTTCGGCCTGCTTGTACGCGGCCGAGACGGCGATCGGTCCCGCGGGGGCGGAGAGGCCGACGACCACGTCGGTGTCCTCCGCCGACGGTTCGCGCGGGGGCGCGTCCTCCTGCGCCTCGGCGTAGGCGGCGCAGGCGGCGACCGCGGCCCCGCCGTCGGCGGCCAGCACGACGAGGCGTTCACCCTCGGGCACCATCAGCAGCGCCTCGCCGGACCGGGCGGCGGCCGTCTCCATGGCCTCGGTCAGCTGCGCCGTGGTCGACGGTTCGGCGGCCTCGGCGATGAGCAGCCGGAAGGGCGCGTCGAGCAGCCCGCCGTACAGGTCCCCGGCGACACCGCGCGCGTGGTCGGGCTGACCGGCCAGGAGCATGCGCAGCACCGCCGCGCCGAGCCGCTGTTCGGCGCCCTGGAGCGAGCGGGAACGCGCCGTGGTGAGGGTGAGCAGGGCGACCGCCGAGTGCACCGCGTAGCGCTCCGCGGTACCGAGTGCCGCCCCGGTGCCCACGGCCAGCGCCCCGCGTACTCGCCGTCCGGTGCCCAGGGACTGGAGCTCGACCCGGTCGTCGGTGCCGCCGACGACGACGCTGGCCGGTGCCGGGCGTTCCCGCAGCCGTTCCACGTCGGGCGTGAGCCGGGCGGCGCGGCGGGCCGCCCAGTCGGGGGCGGCGGCCACGACGGCCCCGGAGGCGTCGTACAGCGCGGCCCAGCCGTCGACGTGCGCGGCGAGCCGGGTGAGGAGTTCGGCGGGGCCGTCCCCGGCGAGCGCCGCCCTGGTCAGCTCCCGCTGCGCCTCGAAGCCCGCGGTGACGGCCCGGTACTGATCGGCGGCGATCTCCGAGGACACGGCCTTGGCGATGGCGAGGAACGGGGTGCGGCGCGGCACTTCGAGCAGGGGCAGCCCGGCTTCCTCGGCGGCGTCGACCAGGGCCTGCGGTACGTCGTCGTAGGTGACCCCGACGGCGAAACCCAGCCCGACGACTCCGGCCCCGGCCAGCCGTCGTACGTACCGACGCATCACTTCCGGGTTCTCCGCGTCGAGGTTGGTCGCGGTGACCAGGAGCAGCTCGCCGCCCTCCATGTAGGGGACGGGGTCGGCCAGCTCACTGGCATGCGCCCAGCGCACCGGCGCGTCGAGCCGGTCCGCCCCCGCACGCACCGTGAGCTTGAGCGCCGAGTGCTGGACGAGCGAGGCGAGAGTGGGGGGCATGGGGATCGGGGACCTTTGGGAGGGGGTGATTTTCGCCGTCCCGTATGAACGGCTCCCGCCGATTCTGCCAGGGTGGCAGAGTCCCCGTCACCGTCGGCGGACCGTCCGCACGGCTACTCCGGCGTAACCCTCACTCCCCCAGCCGCACCAGGAGCGGGGGCGCATGGTCGCCGTCGACCGTGGTGAGAGAGAGGACCGCATGGCCGGCGGGCAGCTCGTACGCCAGTCCGGAGGCCGACCACCGTTCCCGCTCGACCTGGCGCACGGTCACCGCGTCCGTGGTGACGGCCTTGCCGGTGGCCAGCTTCCGCAGGGCGTGCACGGCTCGGGTGAGTGGCTGGTCGGCGAAGACACCGTGCTGGGCCACCTCTCGGACCTCCACCCACTCCTTGCCCCAGGCCTCGGCGAAGCGTTTGCCGTCCCAGGTGGTGACGCCGGGGAAGGCCATGGTGCAGCCGACCGCGCCGAGCAGTGCCGTGTGCAGTTCCTCGGGCACGTCGTCCAGGGTGCGCAGGGAGAGGACCGCCCCGGCGTTCACGGAGCGCAGCCGGCGGATACCCCGGACGGTTTCGGCGGTGATCGTGTGAGTCGCGTCGTCCAGGACCAGGCAGACGAAGAGCGAGCGGTCGGCGCGGGCCGCGGTGATCGCGTTGAACTGGGCGAGGACGATCCGGGCCAGCACCCGGGACGCCTCGGCGTGGGCGCGTTCCGGCAGATCGATGCGCACCCGCAGCGGGTGCTGTTCCAGAGAGCGCAACGAGAACGGTCGGGCCTCGGCCCCGGTGGCGAAGAACCCGGCGAAGGCAGGCCGGTCGAGCACGGCGATCCGGTCGGCGAGGACGGCGGCCGGATCGCCGGAGCTCCCCGACTGCCGTTGCCGGGCATCCAGTTCGCGCAGCATCGCGTGGTCGCCGGCCGACTCCAGGGCCTGCCGCAGGCCGCCCAGCACGACGGCGGAGCCTTCGAGGAGTTCGCGGAGTTCGGGCACGGCGGGGAACGTGCCGTGAACGGCACGGTACGGGCCCAGCAACTGGCCGAGCGCGGTGGCCGCACGCCGGGTGTCCAGGGCGGGGAGGTCTCCGGCCAGGCCCTCCGCGAGGGCGGCCGCCGCCTCGTCGGGGTCGCTCGTACCGCCGTACAGGTCGAAGTCGTGTACGGACGCGGGGTCACCGATCCTGACGACGACGTCGTAGGCCCCGTCCGGGCCGAGCCGGTCGCCGGCACCGCCGACGGCGAGCACCGCCGCCTGTCCGGTGAGCGCCCGCAGGGCGAGCGATTCGACGACGGGCCGGACCAGCCGTTCCGTCTTCCCCGATCCGGGCGGCCCGACGACCAGCAGGGAGGTGCCCAGCGACGCGGGTTCCAGTGCCATCCCCACGCCGCGACGCGGATAGGGGTTGCGCGGGTCGTCGGCGCAGTCGCCGATCCGGACCTGGCCGGTGAGCGGGTCATGCACGGCGGTGCGCAGGGGCAGGTCCCGGCGGCCGGAAGGGTGGAGGTAGGCGTCGGCCCCCTTGCGCAGCACGGTCTCGGTGAAGGAGGCGCTCCGGTCGGGGCGGGTCCGGGCGGCGCCCCAGGCGTGGCGCAGCCGTACGCAGTCGATGTCGTTCAGCCGGCCGGCATGCACGGCCGCGGTGAGTGCCTCCGCGGCTTCCGTGCCTCCGGCAGCCCGCAGCTCGGGCCAGCGGGCGAGGCCCGGGCCGGCCTGGGCGGGAACGGTCCGGAGCTGCTCCGGACCGGGTTCGGCGCGCCCCGTAGGAGAGCCGAGTTCAACCGACCACCGGCCGGTTCTGGCGAAGGGCCACACGATCGCGGTACCGATCAGGGCGTAGAGAACGATCGAGACGAGAAGCGCCGCGTACTGGTTGCCGCCGCCCTGCATCCAGCTGGTCGGAACCGCGGGCAGGATGACGTCGGCGAGGGGTACCCGCCGCGTCCAGACGAGCCAGACGGCCACTGCCGCACCGGACGCCGAGACCACCAGCCTGGCCCGGCCCAGCCGGGGGCCTGCGAAGTAGCGGAACACGTGGGCCCAGCCGCCGACCCGGGCGGCCCAGAAGCCCAGGCCGAGGACCAGGACCTGGTAGTAGAGCGTGGTGGAGTTGACCACCAGCGCGGGCGCATCCTTCTTGAGGCCGCCGAAGGACCACCATTCGGGCCCGGTGATGATCTCGATCGGCTTGGACACGTAGGGGACCGCGCGCTCCGTGAGCAGCAGCCACAGCAGGAGCCACAGAGCCATCGTGGCCGCCGGCCCCACCAGCGAGGGGCGCGGAGGCCGCTCGGCGGCCCGTGGCACGTACGCGTACCGCCACACGCCCGGCTCGGTCTCGGGGCGGGGCGCGTTCAGCCATTCCGCCGTGGCCGAGCGCGCGCCCGCCGGCCGGTGCTGCCCGGAGGAAGTCACGGGGCGCTTCGGGACGGCGGGCGGCGCGGAGGGCGGCGGAACCGTCGGGGGGAAAGCGGGCGGGGCGACGGGCGGTGGGCCGGGCGGCAGCGCGGGCGGCGGGCCGGCCGGGTGCGGCACGGAGCGCCCGGGCCGCCCGTCGGGCGGCTGCGCACCCCGCGCGCCCCGGGTGCCGTGCGTGCCTTCGTAGTCCATGAACCGTTGCCCCCTGACCAGCCAGGTCCGACCGCTGCCCGCTCAATCTAGTGCGCGGACACGGTGAGTACAGCAAGGCGCCCGGATAGTGAGGAGGTGCGCTGCCGGGCCGGCCCCGTGCGGGCATCTGTCCGTCACGGACAAGGACACGCCCCCACCACTCCCGATCGGAGCATGCCGGACCCCCGCCCCCACCCCTAGCCTGCAGAAAGAGAAGCGTCCGAAACACCCCCCAGGAGCCCCGCATGACCGCAATTCCGCAGGAGCGCCGCGTCGTCACTGCCATTCCCGGCCCGAAGTCCGTGGAGCTGCAGGCCCGCCGGCTCGCGACGGTCGCCGCAGGTGTGGGCTCCACCCTGCCGGTGTTCACCGCCCGTGCCGGCGGCGGGATCATCGAGGACGTGGACGGGAACCGTCTGATCGACTTCGGTTCCGGCATCGCCGTGACGTCCGTCGGCGCCTCTGCCGAGGCTGTCGTGCGCCGCGCCTCCGCCCAGCTCGCCGACTTCACCCACACCTGCTTCATGGTCACGCCGTACGAAGGCTACGTAGAGGTCTGCGAGCAGCTCGCCGAGCTCACCCCGGGCGACCACGCGAAGAAGTCCGCGCTGTTCAACTCGGGCGCCGAGGCCGTCGAGAACGCGGTGAAGATCGCCCGCGCGTACACCAAGCGCACCGCCGTCGTCGTCTTCGACCACGGTTACCACGGCCGGACCAACCTCACGATGGCGCTGACGGCGAAGAACATGCCGTACAAGCAGGGCTTCGGTCCGTTCGCGCCCGAGGTCTACCGGGTTCCGGTGGCGTACGGCTACCGCTGGCCGACCGGTGCCGAGAACGCGGGCGCCGAGGCCTCCGCCCAGGCCATCGACCAGATCACCAAGCAGATCGGCGCGGACAACGTCGCCGCGATCATCATCGAGCCGGTCCTCGGCGAGGGCGGCTTCATCGAGCCGGCGAAGGGCTTCCTGCCGGCGATCGCACAGTTCGCCAAGGACAACGGCATCGTCTTCGTCGCCGACGAGATCCAGTCCGGCTTCTGCCGCACCGGCCAGTGGTTCGCCTGCGAGGACGAGGGCATCGTCCCCGACCTGATCACGACCGCCAAGGGCATCGCGGGCGGTCTGCCGCTCTCCGCCGTGACCGGCCGCGCCGAGATCATGGACGCCGCGCACTCCGGCGGCCTCGGCGGTACGTACGGCGGAAACCCTGTCGCCTGCGCGGGGGCGCTCGGTGCCATCGAGACGATGCGCGAGCTGGACCTGAACGGGAAGGCGAAGCGCATCGAGGAGGTCATGAAGGGCCGGCTCGCCGAGATGCAGTCGAAGCTGCCCAACGGCGACCTCATCGGTGACATCCGCGGCCGCGGCGCGATGATCGCGATCGAGCTGGTGAAGGCGGGCACGAAGGACCCCAACCCGGAGGTCGCCGCACAGCTCGCGAAGGCCTGCCACGCCGAGGGTGTCCTCGTCCTCACCTGTGGCACGTACGGCAACGTCCTGCGCTTCCTGCCGCCGCTGGTGATCGGCGAGGACCTGCTGAACGAGGGCCTCGACGTCATCGAGCAGGCGTTCGCCGGGGTCTGATCCGCTGGGCCCCGGGGAGCAGCGCACGGCGTTTTCTCCGGGGTTGCCCGGTGCCCGCGTGAGGGCCTGTGAAGAACGTGTGCGGGGGCGATGGCGGGATACCGTTCGACCTGTCGGTCCCCCATCACCTGACGTACGGTTTCCGCAGATGAGAGATGCACCCCGCCCGCAGGGGACTGCGGGCGATACCGGGTCGGAGCTTCCCCAGCGCCGTCCTGGTTGTGCCTTCGCGCACACCCCTGGGGCCTCTGGCTCCGGAACTCCTCACCGATCGGATGGCCGCCCGCCCCACACCCCCCGGGGCGCGCGGCAAACCGGTCCCACCGTCCGGCCCGGAACAACCCCCCCTGTTCCGGGCCGGACGGCCCTTTTCTTCTCCGTGGTGTCGGGCTTGCTGGCCCTGTTCGCACTCACCACCTGGCAGATCGCGGCCGACGGCCCGCTGCGCCTTCTGGACGAGCGCGCCGGCCGGGCCCTCGTCGGACACGGCCCGCAGCAACTCACGGAATTCCTCGCCGATCTCGGCAACATGCAGGTCGCGCTCCCGGTCCTCGGCTGCGCGATCGTCTGGACCCTGGTGCGCGGAGAGCGCCGGGCTCCCCTTGCTGCCGCCCTGGCCATGGCAGCCGTGCCGCTGCTCGTCGTCCCGCTCAAGGGCTGGATCGCCCGTCCGGGGCCGCTCACGGATGCCACCGGCTACTACCCGTCGGGTCATGCGGCCACCGCCGCGGTGGCGTACGGCGCCGCGGCGCTGCTGCTGGCCCCGTACGTGGCGCGCACATGGATGATGCCCGTCGCCGCCGTCCTGATGACGGCGGCGACGGGCATCGGTCTGGTGCTCCGCGGCTACCACTGGCCGCTGGACGTGAGCGGCAGCTGGTGTCTGTGCGGAGTGCTGCTGGTGGCGCTGTGGGTGCTCAGCCGCCGAAGTAGGCGTCGAAGTTCTTGGAGAACTCCCAGTTGTTGAAGCGGTCCCAGTTGACCGACCACGTCATCAGCCCGCGCAGCCCCGACCACGTCCCGTGCGTGGCGTACGAGCCGCAGTCCGTCTTCTTCGTCAGGCAGTTCAGCGCCTTGGTGACCTCGGCCGGCGAGGTGTGTCCGTTGCCCGCCTGGGTGGAGGCCGGCAGGCCGATCGCGACCTGGTCGGGTCGGAGACCGGGGAAGATCTTCGTCTGGTCCCCGGCGACGGGGAACCCGGTCAGCAGCATGTCGGTCATCGCGATGTGGAAGTCGGCGCCGCCCATGGAGTGGTACTGGTTGTCCAGACCCATGATGGAGCCCGAGTTGTAGTCCTGGACGTGCAGCAGGGTGAGGTCGTCGCGCAGCGCGTGGATCACCGGCAGATAGGCCCCGGCACGCGGGTCCTGACCGCCCCACGGCCCGGAGCCGTAGTACTGGTATCCGAGCTGCACGAAGAAGGTCTCGGGAGCCATGGTGAGGACGAACTTCGCGCCGTACTTGGCCTTGAGGGTCTTCACCGCGGAGATCAGGTTGACGACGACCGGGGTGGTGGGGCTGCGGAAGTCGGTGTCGCCGGTGTTCAGCGAGAGCGAGTGGCCCTCGAAGTCGATGTCCAGGCCGTCCAGCCCGTACTCGTCGATGATCTTGCTGACCGAGGAGACGAACGTGTCACGTGCGGCGGTGGTGGCGAGCTGCACCTGGCCGTTGGCGCCGCCGATGGAGATCAGCACCTTCTTGCCTGCGGCCTGCTTGGCCTTGATGGCCGCCTTGAACTCGGCCACGGACTCGACGTTCGGGCACTCGGTGACCGGGCAGAGCGAGAAGCGGATATCGCCGGAGGTGACGGAGGTCGGCTCGCCGAAGGCCAGGTCGATGACGTCCCAGGAGTCAGGCACGTCCGCCATCCGGGTGTAGCCGGAGCCGTTGGCGAAGCTGGAGTGCAGATAGCCGACGAGCGCGTGGGCGGGCAGCTCCGCGCCGCCTCCTCCCCCGCTGCTGCCGGACGTCGTGGTGGCGGAGACCGCGGCGGACTTCGCGGACTCGCCCGCGGCGTTGGTGGCGCTGACCTGGAAGTTGTACGCGGTCGAGGCGGCCAGTCCCGTCACGGTCGCCGAGGTGCCGGTGGCGGAGAGGACCTTCGTACCGCCCTGGTAGACGTTGTAGCCGGTGGCGCCCGTGGCGGCGGTCCAGGACAGGGGGACCGAGGACGAGGTGGGCGTGCCGGCCTTGAGGCCTGCGGGGACCGCCGGGAGCGCGACCGGGTCGCCGCCGGGGCCGACGAGGGTGAGGTCGTCGGCGTAGTAGGCGGGGGTTCCGTACCAGCCGTGCGTGTACACGGTGACCGAGGTGGTCGACGCGCCCGTCTTGAAGGTGGTGGTGAGCTGCTTCCAGTCACCGGCGGACTGCGTCCAGGTGGACACGTCCGTCGTGCCGGTGCCCTCCGCACCCAGGTAGACGTAGCTGCCCTGCACCCAGGCGCTCAGCGTGTACGTGGAGCCGGGCTTGACCGTCACCGCCTGGGAGCACTTGGCGTTGTCGCTGCCGGCCGGGGTCGCCTTCAGCGCCGAGGTGCCGCCGTGTACGGGCGTGCTGACGGCGGCTCCGCTGCCGCCCGTACAGTTCCAGCCGCTCAGGCCGGCCTCGAAGGTTCCGTTGCGCGCCAGATCCGCGTCGGCCGCGGCGGCGCCCGGTGCCGTGGCGGCCAGTCCGCCGACGGCCAGAAGGGCCGCCGAGAAGGCGGCCAGAAGTCCGGTCATGCGGGCGGGGGGTCCCGTGCGTTCCACAACGGCCTCCGTGCAGGGGGGAATTGGGTGTGGCGCACAACATGGTCCAGACCAATCAGGTTGTCAAGACCTCTGGCACCCAGCCCCTTGTTCCCTGCTTCCCGTCGCGGCCGGCTATTCCCTGCTTCCCGCTGCGGCCTCGTGCATCGCCAGTTCCAGCAGCGTGGCGTCGGTGAGTGTGCCGGACCCGTCCGGCGGGATCAGCCAGCGCACCCCGCCGACGGCGGCCCGTCCCGGGTGGGGGACCACAATCCAGGTGCCCTGGCCCGCACCCCGCACCCCTGTGCCCACCCAGCGGGCGACCGTGCCCGGCGGCACGAAGAAGCCCATGCGGGCGTCACCGAAGTCGGAGAGGACCGGTCCCGGCCGGTCGATGAGGCGGGTGAGCACGTCGAGCGTCGGATAGCCCAGCTCCCCCGGGAGAATCAGCACGTCCCAGCGCCGGCCGGCGGGAAGGAGCGCGATCCCTCGCGGATTGCGCTCCCATTCCCACCTGCAGGCGTCCGGATCCGGCGCCACCGACGCAAGCCACTCCACCGCTGCATTGACCCCCGTGCCCGTCATGGCCGTCCTCCGTTCCGTGTCGCACCGGCAGGAGTTGCCGGTGCGTTCACCCGGGAGAGAGGGGTCGGGCCGATCCATTACGCGGGTTCGGCTACCAATCAGTAGTGATCTGGGTCACGAGGCGGCGCTCCGTGGCTCAGCTGTCGAAACCGAGGCCCACGCGGTCCATCGTCCGCAGCCACAGATTGCGGTGGCCGCCGTTGTCGTCCGCCCTGGCCAGCGACCGCTTCGTCAACTCGATCCCGGCCCAGGCGAGGGGCTCCGGCGGGAACGGCATCGGCTTGGTCCGCACCATCTCCAGCGCGGTGCGCTCGGTCCGTGTCCCCGCGAGGAGGTCGAGCATGACATCGGCTCCGAACCGGGTGGCCCCGACGCCGAGTCCGGTGAATCCGGCGGCATAGGCGACCCGGCCCTGATGGGCCGTTCCGAAGAATGCGGAGAAGCGGGAACAGGTGTCGATCGCACCGCCCCAGGCATGACTGAAACGCAGGCCAGTCAATTGCGGGAAACACTCGAAGAACTGCCCGGCGAGCTTCAGGAACGTCTCGGGCCGCTGGTCGAGAGCGGCGCTGAGCCGGCCTCCGTACGGATAGATCGCGTCGTAGCCGCCCCACAGAATCCGGTTGTCCGCGGAAAGCCGGAAGTAGTGGAACTGATTGGCGCTGTCGCCGAGCCCCTGGCGGTTCTTCCAGCCGATGGCGGCAAGCTGGTCCTCCGTCAGCGGCTCGGTCATCAGCGCGTAGTCGTAGACCGGGACGGTGTACGGGCGGACCCGCTTCACGAGTGAGGGGAAGATGTTCGTGCCCAGGGCGACGTGCCGGGCGAGGACCTTTCCGTACGGCGTCCGGACCGCCATTCCGGTTCCGGTTCTGGCCAGTTCCAGCCCGCGGGTGTGCTCGTAGATCCGCACACCCAGGTCGAGGCAGGCCTGCTTCAGACCCCAGACCAGCTTGGCCGGATGCAGCATCGCGACGCCGCTCCGGTCCCAGAGCCCGCCCAGGAATGTCGGTGAGTCGACTTCTGCGCGCAGCGCGTCGCGGTCGAGGAACTCGACTCCGCCGAAGCCGTGCCGTTCGGCCTCCTGGTGCCATTCCCGCAGCTCTTCGAGCTGGTGGGGCTGGGTGGCGACATCGATCTCGCCGGTGCGCTCGAACTCGCAGTCGATGGAGTAGCGGGCGACGGCCGCCTCGATGGCGTCGAGGTTGCGCGCGCCCAGCTCCTCCAGTTTCGCGATCTCGCCCGGCCAGCGCTCCAGTCCGTTGGGCAGGCCGTGGGTGAGTGAGGCGGCGCAGAATCCGCCGTTGCGGCCCGAGGCGGCCCAGCCCGTCTCGTGCCCCTCGATCAGTACGACATCACGTTCCGGTTCACGTTCCTTGGCGAGCAGTGCGGTCCACAGTCCGCTGTAGCCGCCGCCGATGACCAGGAGATCGCATTGCTCGTCGCCGGTGAGCGCGCCGAGCGCCTCGGGCCTGCCGGGGTCGTCGAGCCAGAAGGACACCGGCTTGGCGTCGGAGAGTGATTGTGCGGCAGTACGCATGGCAGCTGGGGCCATGGTTTCCAACTCCTTCGGGACTTTCAGGGTCGTGCGTTCTTCCGCCGGTTCGCGATCAGCTGGCCGACGAGAACCACCAGTACCGCAATGATGAACATCGCTGTACCGATGACGTTGATCTGCACGGGAGTGCCGCGCTGTGCCGAGCCCCAGACGAACATGGGGAAGGTCACGGTGGAACCCGCGTTGAAATTGGTGATGATGAAATCGTCGAAGGAGAGCGCGAAGGCGAGAAGCGCTCCCGCGGCGATTCCGGGGGCGGCTATCGGCAGGGTCACCCGCACGAAGGTCTGCACCGGTCCGGCGTACAGATCGCGGGCCGCCTCCTCCAGCCTCGGGTCCATCGACATGACGCGCGCCTTGACGGCCGTCACGACGAAGCTGAGGCAGAACATGATGTGGGCGATGAGGATCGTCCAGAAGCCCAGCTGCGCACCCATGTTGAGGAACAGCGTGAGCAGCGACGCGGCCATGACGACCTCGGGCATCGCCATCGGCAGGAAGATCAGCGAGTTGATCGCGCCACGCGCCCGGAAGCGGTAGCGGACCAGGGCGAACGCGATCATCGTGCCGAGCACGGTCGCGCCGACCGTGGCCCAGACGGCGATCTGGAGGGAGAGCGAGAGCGAGCCGCACATGTCGGCGACGCCGCAGGGGTCCTTCCAGGCGTCGGTCGAGAAACGCTGCCAGGAGTAGTTGAAGCGCCCGTTGGGCTTGTTGAAGGAGAACACCATCACGACGATGTTCGGCAGGATCATGTAGGCGAGGGTCAGCAGACCCGCGATGACGATCAGATGGCGTCGCAGCCAGCGCAGTACGGGCATCAGACCAGGTCCTCCGTCCCGGAGCGGCGGATGTAGACGGTGACCATGACCAGGACGACCGCCATGAGGATGAAGGAGAGCGCGGCCGCCGTCGGATAGTCGAGGACGCGCAGGAACTGGCTCTGGATGACGCTGCCGACCATCTTGGTGTCGGTGGAGCCCAGGAGTTCCGCGTTGACGTAGTCACCGCTGGCCGGGATGAAGGTCAGCAGCGTCCCGGAGACGACACCCGGCATGGACAGCGGGAACGTCACCTTGCGGAACGTGGTGGCGGGCGTGGCGTACAGGTCCCCGGCGGCCTCGTGCAGCCGGCCGTCGATGCGTTCCAGCGAGGTGTAGAGCGGCAGGATCATGAACGGCAGGAAGTTGTACGTGAGACCGCAGACCACCGCCATCGGTGTGGCCAGGACGCGGTTGTTCTCGGTCCAGCCGAGCCAGCTGGTGACGTCCAGGACGTGCAGCGTGTTCAGTACGTCGACGACCGCGCCGCCGTCCGCGAGGATCGTCTTCCAGGCGAGCGTACGGATCAGGAAGCTGGTGAAGAACGGGGCGATGACCAGCACCAGCACCAGGTTGCGCCAGCGGCCGGCCTTGAACGCGATGAGGTAGGCGAGCGGGTAGCCCAGGAGCAGGCACAGGATCGTCGCGGTGCCCGCGTACAGCAGGGACCGGATGAACTGCGGGTAGTAGTCGGCCAGCGCGTCCCAGTACGTCTGGAAGTGCCAGGTGACCTCGAACCCCTTCTCCAGGGATCCCGTCTGTACGGAGGTGGAGGCCTGGTAGACCAGCGGCAGCGCGAAGAAGACGACGAGCCACAGGATGCCGGGGAGCAGCAGCCAGTAGGGGACGAGGCGCTTGCGGGTGGAGGGCTTGCGCACTTCCGGCTCGGTGGCGGGGGCCGGTGGCGCCTCCTTGGTGAGGCTCACGCCGCGTCCTCCACCGTCTCCACACCGGCGTCGATGTCCTGGGCTGCGTCCAGGCCGAAGGTGTGCGCCGGGTTCCAGTGCAGGACGACCTCGGCCCCGGGGATGAGGCCGGTGCGGGATTCGATGTTCTGCTCGTACACGTGCAGCGTCTTGCCCGCGGGGCTCTCGACCACGTACTGCGTGGAGACACCGATGAAACTGGAGTCGACGATCCGGCCGGTGACCCGGTTGCGGCCCTCGGCTATCGCGTCGGCCTCGGTGGCGTGCGCGAGCGAGATCTTCTCCGGGCGGATGCCGAGCAGCAGCTTGCCGCCGTTCTCGGAGGGCCCGGCGCACCGGTCGGCGGGCAGCCGCAGCTTCCCGCCGCCGGCTGCCACGACTATGTCCGTGGCCGCGGAGACGACTTCGCCCTCGATCAGGTTCGAGGTGCCCAGGAAGTTGGCGACGAAGGTGGTCCGCGGGTTCTCGTACAGATCGGCGGGGGCGCCGAGCTGTTCGACCCGGCCGGCGTTCATCACCGCGACGGTGTCGGCCATGGTCATGGCCTCCTCCTGGTCGTGGGTGACGTGGATGAACGTGATGCCGACCTCGGTCTGGATGCGCTTGAGTTCGAGCTGCATCTGGCGGCGCAGCTTGAGGTCGAGGGCGCCGAGCGGTTCGTCGAGCAGCAGCACCTGGGGGTGGTTGATCAGGGCGCGGGCGACGGCGACGCGCTGCTGCTGGCCGCCGGAGAGCTGATGGGGCTTGCGCTTCGCGAAGTCGCCGAGCTGGACGAGCTCCAGCATGTCGTCGACCTGCTTCTTCACCGACTTGATGCCGCGCCGGCGCAGACCGAAGGCGACGTTCTCCGTGATGTCGAGGTGCGGGAAGAGCGCATAGCTCTGGAAGACCGTGTTGACGGGGCGCTTGTACGGGGGCAGGGCGGTGATGTCGCGGCCGCCGAGGGTGACGGTGCCGGTAGTGGCATCCTCCAGGCCGGCGATCATCCGCAGGGTGGTGGTCTTGCCGCAGCCGGACGCGCCGAGCAGCGCGAAGAAGGAGCCCTGCGGGACGGTCAGATCGAGCGGTTGGACGGCGGCGAAGGAGCCGTACGCCTTGCTGATCCCGGTGAGGCGGACGTCGCCGCCTGTCTGCTGCTGTGTCATGGATCGCAGTCCCAGTGGTGTCAGAGGGAGATCAGGGGGAGGAGGTGCGTGGCGTCAGGCGCCGATGAGCTTGGCGAACTTCTCCTCGTACGCCGTCTCTTCCTTGGAGGTGAGGGAGCGGAAGGCGTGCGACCTGGCGGCCATCGCCTTGTCCGGGAGGATCAGCGTGTTGGCGGCCATCGCCTTGTCGATCCTGGCGAGTTCGTCACGGACCCCGTCGACCGGGCAGACGTAGTTGATGTACGCGGCAAGCTGGGCGGCGACCGGGGGCTCGTAGTAGTAGTCCATGAGCTTCTCGGCGTTGGTCTTGTGCCGTGCCTTGGCCGGGACCAGCATGTTGTCGCTGGAGGTGATGTATCCGGCGGCCGGGATGGCGAACTTGATGTCCGGGTTTCCGGCCTGGAGCTGGATGATGTCGCCGGCCCAGGCGACGCAGGCGGCGATGTCGCCCTTGTCGAGGTCGGCGGTGTAGTCGTTGCCGGTGAAGCGGCGTATCTGGTTCTTGTCGACGCCCTTCTGGAGGCGGCCTATCGCCGCGTCGTAGTCGGCGTCGGTGAACTTCCCCGGGTCCTTGCCCATGTCGAGCAGGGTCATGCCGACGGAGTCGCGCATCTCGGAGAGGAAACCGACCCGGCCCTTGAGCGTGGGGTCGTCGAGCAGCTGTGTCACGGAGTCGACCTTGCGCCCGCCGGTCGCCTTGGAGTTGTAGGCGATGACCGTCGGGATGCCGGTCCAGGGGTAGGAGTAGGCGCGGCCGGGGTCCCAGTCGGGGGTACGGAACTGGGGCGAGAGGTTGGCGAAGGCGTGCGGCAGGTTCGCCGGGTCGAGCTTCTGGGCCCAGCCGAGCCGGATGATGCGGGCTGCCAGCCAGTCGGTGACGATGATCAGGTCGCGGCCGGTTTCCTGGCCGGCCGCGAGCTGCGGTTTGATCTTCCCGAAGAACTCGACGTTGTCGTTGATGTCCTCGGTGTACTTGACCTTGATCCCGGTGCGTTCGGTGAACGCGTCCAGGGTGGGCCGGTGCTTCTCGTCCTCGCTGACGTCCATGTACTCGGTCCAGTTGGAGAAGTTGACCTGCTTCTCCTTGGCCGAGTGGTCGTCCGAGGCCGCCGCCGCGTCGCCCTCCCTCTTGGCGGGCGGGATGCCGCACGCGCTCAGCGTCCCCAGTCCGCCGATCGCGAGCGCGCCGAGGCCTGAGGCGCGCAACATCGATCGGCGGGTGAGGGCTCCCCTGCCGTTGGTCAGACTCCGGCGCATCGCGGCCAGCTGGGCCGCGGAGAGACGCTCGGGCTCGTACTGCTCCATACGCGTTGCCCTTTCGGGTGGGTGTGCGGCCGGAACGGCCGGGTTATCGGTCCCCGAAGATCGTGCGGTGCCAGTCCTTCCGGGCGACCGCGGTGTTGTCGTACATCACGTGCTTGACCTGCGTGTACTCCTCGAAGGAGTACGACGACATGTCCTTGCCGAAGCCGCTGGCCTTGTATCCGCCGTGCGGCATCTCGCTGATGATCGGGATGTGGTCGTTGATCCAGACGCAGCCCGCCTTGATCTCGCGGGTGGCGCGGCCCGCGCGGTACAGGTCGCGGGTCCAGGCGGAGGCAGCGAGTCCGTAGGGGGTGTCGTTGGCCAGGGCGATGCCTTCGTCGTCGGTGTCGAAGGGCAGGACGACCAGGACGGGGCCGAAGATCTCGGACTGGACGATCTCGCTGTCCTGGGCGGCCCCGGCGACCAGGGTCGGCCGGTAGTACGCGCCGTCGGCGAGGTCGCCGCCCGGGACCTCGCCGCCGGTGACGACGGTGGCGTAGGCGCGGGCGCGCTCGACGAAGCCGGCGACCCGGTCGCGCTGCGCGTGGCTGATCAGCGGGCCGAGGTCGGTCTTCGGGTCGAACGGGTCGCCGAGCCGGACGGTCTCCATCAGCGCGGCGACACCCTGGACGAAGGCGTCGTGGAGCGGGCGCTGGACATAGGCCCGGGTGGCTGCCGTGCAGTCCTGGCCGGTGTTGATGAGGGAGCCGGCGACGGCTCCGTTGACCGCGGCCTCCAGATCGGCGTCGTCGAAGACCAGGAAGGGGGCCTTGCCGCCGAGTTCGAGGTGGAGGCGCTTGACGGTGGAGGTGGCGATCTCCGCGACGCGCTTGCCGACGGCGGTGGAGCCGGTGAAGGAGGTCATCACGACGTCCGGGTGGCCGACGAGGTGTTCACCGGCGTCCTTGCCGGCGCCGGTGACGATGTTGATCACGCCGTCCGGGATGCCGGCCTCGGTGGCCGCCTGCGCGAACATCAGCGAGGTCAGCGGGGTGATCTCGGCGGGCTTGAGCACGATGGTGTTGCCCGCGGCGATGGCCGGGAGGACCTTCCAGGCAGCCATCTGGAGCGGGTAGTTCCAGGGGGCGATGGAGCCGACGACGCCGATCGCCTCACGCCGTACGTACGAGGTGTGGTCGCCGTCGTACTCGGCGGCGGACTTTCCCTCCAGGTGGCGGGCGGCGCCGGCGAAGAAGGAGGTGTTGTCGACCGTGCCGGGGACGTCGAACTCGGTGGAGAGCTTGACCGGCTTGCCGCACTGGAGGGACTCCGCGTACGCGAAGTCGTCCGCCTGCTCGGCGAGGACGGCGGCGAAGCGGTGCATGGCCTCGGAGCGCTCGGCCGGGGTCGCTCCCGACCAGCCGGGGAAGGCGTCGCGCGCCGCGGCGACGGCCGCGTCGACATCGGCGGTGCCCGCCAGCTCGTAGCTGTAGACGGTCTCGCCCGTCGCCGGGTTCACCACCTCGTGCCTGCGTCCTGATGTGCCGGACCGCAGCCTTCCGCCGATGTACTGCGCGCCGTCCGCGAAGCGGTCCTGCACCTGGAAGCTGTTGCCCATCACATCTCCTCCGCCGCTGCCCCGCAGACCGGGGGCGGCGTAGCTTCTGCTCGATTTGACTGCCGATCCTGACAGAGCGGACCGCACCCAACAAGTGATTCCGTTGTTGCCTTTTGGTTACGCGACGGAATCTGTCGACCATGTGTCGCGTCGGTGCGGAAATCCACGTACGTAGTGTCAGTGGCGAATGCCAGAATCGCGTGTCATGGAACACATCGGGGATGTCCGGCATGTCGGCGCGCCCACGGATCGGCCCGTTCTCGGCAAGAGGGTGAAGTACCTGCTGTTCTGGGGACACCGGCCGCGCCCGGACGGCCAGATCGGTGCGAGCTGCCTCAGCCAGTGGTGGCCGTCGCCGTTCACCGTCGACGGGGTGACATACGCGTCGGCCGAGCACTGGATGATGGCCGGCAAGGCGAGGCTGTTCGGTGACGCGGAGGCAGCGCAGCGCGCGGTGGCGGCGAAGAGTCCGGCCCAGGCGAAGAAGGAGGGCCGGCTGGTCCGCGATTTCGACGAGACCGTCTGGCAGCGCGAGCGGTTCGGGCTGGTGGTGGCGGGCAGCATCCATAAATTCGGCCAGGACCCGGCACTGCGGAAGTTCCTGCTGGGCACGGGCGACCGGATGCTGGTCGAGGCGAGCCCGAAGGACCGGATCTGGGGCATCGGGCTGGCGGCGGACGATCCGCGTGCGGAGAATCCGTCGACGTGGCAGGGCCTGAATCTGCTGGGGTTCGCGCTGATGGAGGCACGATCCGCGCTGCGGGGCGAGGCGAGCGGCATATGAAACGGCCCGCGGGCCGGCGGGATGATCTCCCACCGCCCCGCGGGCCGCTGTCGTCCTGGCCGCTGCGGTCCTGGCCGATTATCGGGCAGTACCCGGGGCCAGGGACGTCATCGCGCGTCCTCGACGATCAGGGACGTCCCGTAGGTGTCGTCGTAGGTGGTGTCGTCGTCGAACTCGTCCGCGTGCGCGGCGAAGAGCCAGATGACGGACCCGATGATGATGACGCCGATGGCTATGCCTATGGACCCCATGATGATCCCGGCCAGCGCCTGGCCCGCGTTGTCCGCCTCGCCGCGTCCGACCCGCTTGCGGCCGATGATGCCGAAGATCAACGCGAGGATGCCCAGGATGAGACTCGGGATGCCGTACACACAGAAGAGGCAGATGGCCAGGATCCCCAGCACCATCGCCGCCGTGCCCATGCCGTTCGCGGGCCCGGTGGCGCCCCATACCGGCTGGCCGCCGTAGCCCGCGTAGTCGCCGTACTGCGGAACCGGCGGTGCGGGATAGCCGTACTGCGGCTGCGGCGGGGCCGGGTAGCCGTACTGCCCCGCCGGCGGCGGTGTCCCCTGCCCGGGACCGTTCGGTCCGACCGGCGGGGGCGGCACCGACCCGGGGCCCGGGCCCTGCCAGCCGCCGGGGCCGGCCGGCTGTCCCTGGTCGGGCGGTCCGAAGCCGGCCGTCGGTATCGGGCCCGTTCCGACGCCCGGCATCGACGTGACCGTCTGCTGGTCGTGCACGCGCGGCGAGCCAGGGGTCCCCGTGCCGCCGTCCGTCTGCGGGCTGGTGTCCCCGGTGTTCTTGTCCAACGGCACCCGGTTGTCCGGCGGAGCCCATGGATCGCGCGGCGCGGCCCCGTCCGCGGGCCGTTCTGTGTTGTCTGACATGGGCCTCCCCCATCGTGATGCCCGTCATGCTACGGGCCTCCCCCGTCCTACGATGACTCCCGTCCCCCGCCCGGTTCCGCGACGTACCCGGGCTCCGCACCACCCCTGCCCCCGGAGGATCCGATGACCGATCTGCACCCCTTCATCGCAGGGCTGCCCAAGGCCGAACTCCATGTCCACCATGTCGGTTCCGCCTCGCCCCGCATCGTCGCCGAGCTGGCCGCGCACCACCCCGACTCGAAGGTCCCCACCGACCCCGAGGCACTGGCCGACTACTTCTCCTTCACCGACTTCGGCCACTTCATCGACGTGTACCTCTCGGTCGTGGATCTGATCCGCACCCCGGAGGACGTCCGGCTCCTGACGTTCGAGGTCGCCCGCGACATGGCGCGGCAGAACATCCGTTACGCGGAACTGACCGTCACCCCCTTCTCCTCCACCCGCCGCGGCATTCCCGATCAGGCGTTCATGGAGGCCATAGAGGATGCCCGCAAGGCCGCCGAGTCCGAGCTCGGGGTCGTCCTGCGCTGGTGCTTCGACATTCCGGGCGAGGCCGGCCTCGAAGCCGCCGAGGAGACCACCCGGCTCGCCGTCGACCTGCGGCCGGAGGGGCTTGTCTCCTTCGGTCTCGGCGGCCCCGAGATCGGGGTGGAGCGGCCGCAGTTCAAGCCCTACTTCGACCGGGCGATCGCCGAGGGCCTGCACTCCGTGCCGCACGCCGGGGAGACCACGGGACCGCAGACGATCTGGGACGCGCTGACCTCGCTGCGCGCCGAGCGCATCGGCCACGGCACCAGCTCGGTGCGCGACCCGAGGCTCCTGGAGCACCTCGCCGAGCACCGCATCCCGCTCGAGGTGTGCCCCACCTCCAACATCGCGACCCGGGCGGTGACGGACATCGAGCAGCACCCCGTCAGGGAGATGGTCCGGGCCGGTGTCCTGGTCACCATCAACAGCGACGACCCGCCCATGTTCGGCACCGACCTCAACAACGAGTACGGGGTGGCGGCCCGCCTCCTCGGCCTCGACGAGCGGGGTCTCGCCGCGCTCGCGAAGAACGCCGTCGAGGCGTCCTTCCTCGACGCGGCCGGCAAGCGCACGCTGTCCGCCGAGATCGACACGTACACGACGGACTGGCTGGAGCACACCGGTCGGTGACCGCTCGGTGGTGACAATGGCCCCATGGCCACTGTCACCCATGTCACCCCTGTCACCCGTGTCACCGCCGTCGCACACCGCGGCGATCCGTACCGCGTCCGGGAGAACACCCTCCCCTCGGTCCGCTCCGCCCTCGAACGGGGGGCGGACGCGGTCGAGATCGATGTCCGGGTCACCCGCGACGGCGTGCCGGTCCTGCTGCACGACGCCACGCTGGAGCGGCTGTGGGGTCATGACCTGCGGCTGGACCGGCTCACCCACCAGGAGCTGACCGAGCTGACGGCGGGCGGGGTGCCGACCCTGCGCGAGGCCCTGCTCGCCGCCGGGGCGCATCGCGTCATGATCGATCTGCCCGGCTCCACCGACGCGTCCGTACGGAAGACCGTCGGCGTGGTCCGGGAGTGCGGGGCCGGTGAGCGCGCCTACTACTGCGCGGGGCCCGAGGCGATGCTGCGGGTGCGGGCCGCCGATCCGTCTGCCGAGATCGCGATGACCTGGACGACGCTCGCCCCGCCCCGGGCCGGGCTGCTGGAGGCGGTGCGGCCGCGCTGGCTGAACTACCGCTTCGGCCTGGTGAGCCGGGAGCTGACGGACCGCAACCACCGGGACGGGCTGCTGGTGTCGGCGTGGACGGCGGACACCGGACGGACGATGCGCCGGCTGATCGGGCAGGGCGTGGACTCCATCACGACCAACCGGATCGACGTCCTGCACAAGGTGATCGCCAACTCCGCGTCCCGCGACGGATCCTGACCGGTCCGGCATCATGGACGGGACCTCATCGTCCCGATGCCAGGCCGGCGCCAAGGAGATCAGCAGTGACCGCCCCCCGCAGCAGTTCCCTTCCCGCCCGCGTCCGTTCCGACGTCGCCCACAACGCCCGGGTCTGGAACTACTGGCTCGGCGGCAAGGACCACTTCCCGGTGGACCGGACGGTCGGCGACCGGGTCACCGGCATGTATCCGAGCATCGGCGAAGTGGCGCGGGCCGACCGGGCGTTCCTCGGGCGGGTGGTGCGGTATCTGGCCGGTGACGCGGGCATCGGCCAGTTCCTGGACATAGGCACCGGCCTGCCGACGGCGGACAACACCCATGAGGTCGCCCAGCACACCGCGCCCGACGCCCGCGTCGTGTACGTGGACAACGACCCGATCGTCCTGGCGCACGCCCGCTCGCTGCTCACCAGCTCGCCGGAGGGCGCGACCGAGTACATCGAGGCGGACGCCCGGAACCCGGAGCAGATCCTGCGGGCGGCGCAGCCGACCCTCGACCTGGAGCGCCCGGTGGCGGTCATGCTGCTGGGCATCCTGAACTTCGTCCTCGACACGGACGAGGCGCTGCGCATCGTCCGGCAGCTGATGGACGCGGTGCCCTCCGGCAGCTACCTGACCCTCACCCACCCCACCCTGGAGCTGGGCGGCGAGGGCAACGAGGCGGCGATGCGCTTCTGGAACGAGAACGCCACTCCCCCGATCACCGCTCGCGGACGGTTCGAGGTCGCCGCGTTCCTGGACGGGCTGGACCTCGTCGATCCGGGCATCGTCTCGTGTGCGCGCTGGCGCCCCGCCCCGGGCACCCGGGCGCCCGAGGTCGCCCAGTTCGGTGTGGTCGCGCGGAAGCCCTGACGGCGTCGCCCCGATGCGCATACGAGACGTCACGGCGTGGGCGGGGCGGGCCGGCCCCCGCACCGTCGACCTCCTCATCGCTCTGCTGGTCCAGGCCGCCGTGACCATGCCGTTCGTCGTTCCGCGCGCCCCGGAACTGCCGGCCGCGACGTGGACGGCGTACGGGCTGACCACCCTGATGGTGCTGCCTCTGGTCGTCCGCCGCCGGGCACCGGTCGCGGTCCTCATCGCCGTACTCGCGGCGGGCGCCGTGTACCGGTTCGCCATCGACGGACCTGGCCAGCCGCTCCCGTACACCGGCCTCGTGGCCTTCTACACGGTGGCCGAACTCTCCTCGCCGCCGAAGCGGACCGGGATCGCGGTGCTCACGGCGCTGGGGGTGCTGGTCTCGGTCGGGGTCGACAGCGACGCGCTCAGGGAACTGCTCTTCTCCCTGTTCGTGTTCGCCGCGGCCTACGCCTTCGGCCGGCTCGCCGTGACGCGCAAGGCCTATCTGCGGGCCGTGGAGGACCGGGCCCGTCAGCTGGAGCTGACGCACCGCATCGAGGCGGAACAGGCGGCGGCCCGTGAACGGGCCCGGATCGCCCGGGAGATGCACGACATCCTTTCCCATGCGGTGAGCCTGATGATCGTGCAGGCGGAGGCCGGACCGGTGGCGGTGCGTACGGCACCTGAGCGTGCCGAGGCCGCCTTCGACGCGATCTCGGAGGCCGGCCGGGACGCGATGGCGCAGCTGCGCGGGATGCTCGGCGTGCTGCGCGAGAACGAAGGCGCACCGGACGCTCCCCGTGAGCCGCAGCCCGCACTGGCCGGACTGCCCGGTCTCGTGGACCGGGTGCGCGCCACCGGTCCGGCGGTCTCCTACGAGGTCACGGGCCGTCCCCGGCCGCCGGGACTCGCGGTCGAGGCCACCGTCTACCGGATCGTGCAGGAGGCCCTGACGAACGTGGTCAGGCACGCGGACGCGGCCGCGGTCCGCGTGCGGCTGGACCACGGGCCCGAGGCGCTGAACCTCACCGTCGCCGACGACGGACGCGGCCCCGGGGGCGGAGCAGGGCTGGGTCTGACCGGCATCCGGGAACGCGCCGCCGCTCACGGCGGCACGGCCCGCACCGGCCCGGGTCCGGACGGCCGGGGGTTCCTCGTCGCCGTTTCGTTCCCGCACCCGCGGGCCTGGCCGGAGCCCGAACCGGATCAACCGACTGGAGTGAAGAAGTGACGATCCGTGTGGTGGTGGCCGACGACCAGGAACTGGTGCGCAGCGGCTTCGCGATGATCCTGGACGCGCAGCCGGACATCGAGGTGGTGGCCGAGGCCGGCGACGGTGCCGCAGCGATCGAGGCGGTGCGGCGGCTGGCGCCCGAGGTGGCGCTGCTCGACATCCGGATGCCGGGCACGGACGGCATCGAGGCCTGCCGGACCATCAGCTCCGAGACCGGCTGCCGGACGGTCATGCTGACCACCTTCGACTCCGACGAGTACGTCTACGAGGCACTGCACGCGGGAGCGAGCGGCTTCCTGCTCAAGGACGTCCGCCGCGACGACCTGGTGCATGCGGTACGGGTGGTGGCCGCCGGGGACTCGCTGCTGGCGCCGTCGGTGGCGCGCCGGCTGATCGCCGAATACACCTCGCGCCCGGCATCCTCGGCCGTGCCACCGTCGGCGCGCCTGGACGCGCTGACCGCCCGGGAGCGCGAGACGCTGCTGCACCTGGCACGCGGGCTGTCGAACGCGGAGATCGCGGCGGCACTGGTCGTCAGCGAGCACACGGTGAAGACGCACGTCGGCAACGTGCTGTCCAAGCTGGGCCTGCGTGACCGGATCCAGGCGGTGATCTGCGCGTACGAGTGCGGTGTCGTCGCTCCCTCTCCGGAGGGAGGGACGGGGGCCGACTCCCTCGCGCAGGGGAGGAAGCCTCCCTCCGGGAACCCCTCGGTCGGGTGATCCGCCCGGGCGCCCGGTTCAACAGGATGGATTCCGTCACCAGTTGAGCCGAATCCCCGCCCAGGAGGCACCGGACATGAACACCCGCTCGACCCGCACCGTCATCGCAGCCGCACTGGTCCTCGGTATGGCCGCAGGCACCGCCTCACCCGCCCTGGCGGCGGCCGGCACCCCGGCGGCCGCCGCTCACGCCGTGCAGCGGGAAGCCGCCCGTGAGGCTCCGGACGCCGACGCCCTGCGGGCCGCGGTCTCCGGGCTCCCGAGCGCCGACACCACGGCCGCGCTGGTGCGGGTCGGGGGCACCGAGGGGACCTGGCGGGGCAGCGCCGGCGTCCACGACCTGGCCTCCGGGCGCCCGGCGGACCCGGACGGACGCTTCCGCGTGGGTTCGGTGACCAAGGTCTTCACGGCAGCCGTCGTACTGCAACTGGCCGGTGAGGGCCGGCTCGGCCTGGACCGCCCGGTCCGGCAGTATCTGCCGGAGCTGATCCCGGCGGCGTACGGGAAGGTCACGGTGCGCCAGCTCCTGAACCACACCAGCGGCATCCCGTCCGTGGCCCCGGGCTGGGGCGACACGCTGGAGGACGTCTACGCGCACCGCTTCGACCTGATCGACCCGGCGGACGTCGTACGCGAAGCCACGTCGCACGAGCCGGACTTCGCGCCCGGTACCCAGCAGCACTACGCCAACATCGGCTACACCGTGGCGGGGCTGCTGATCGAGAAGGTCACCGGTGACGCGTACGCCTCGCAGGTATCCCACCGCATCCTGGAGCCCCTGCACCTGAAGGACACCTATTTCCCCGGCACCGATCCGTCGATCCGCGGACCGCACAACCTCGGCTACCAGCTCTTCGGCACGACAGGTGAGCTGCGCGATGTGACGGTGTGGGGGACGAGCGACGCCTGGGCGGCGGGGGACCTGATCTCGACCACCGCCGATCTGGAGCACTTCACCCGGGCACTGTTCGGCGGCCGGGTGGTGCGCGGGCCGCTGCTCCGGGCGATGTTCACGCTGCCCGATTCGTCGGTGCGCGAGTACGGCACGGGCGGGCCCGCGGCGTTCGGCGCGGGTCTCTCCGTGATGACGCTGGGCGGCCGTCAGGTCTGGGGGAAGACGGGTGGCCGCTGGGGCTACAACACGGCCATCGCGGCCACCCCAGATCTCTCCCGGACTCTCGTCTACAGCGTCAACTCGACGGATGCCAAGGGGTCGGACATGAATCGCACGGCGCTGGGCATCGTGGTGGCCGCGTTCGGTGCCCCGTCGGCCGGGTGACTCAGACCGCCGGAGCGGCGTCCTGCGCGGGGATCGGCTCCGGTGTCCGCTCGATGGTCTCCAGCCGCTTGATCATGCGGTGCACGATCAGGAGTGGGATCACCCCGATGACGCCGAACGACATGTCGATGACCGACCACCAGAAGGGAATGCCGCGAATCGGTCCGCAGATCAGCGCGAGCGGGATGATCCCGGCGCAGGCGATCATGCCGAACTCGATGACCCAGATGTTGCGGACCGGATCGCGGTAGGGGCCGTAGAAGGCGACCGCGATCACGAGGTGGGCGAAGGCCAGCCAGTCGGTGCCGTAGAGCACGAACGGGTACTCGGCGTCGGCCGTGTCGAGCCCGGTCCGGACGCGGGTGATCCACTCCATCAGGGCGGGGAAGTGTCCGGGGACGGGCGAGGCCGAGGAGCTCAGCAGATCCTCGGCCCAGCGCAGTTCGTGGACGAGCGGGAAGGCGGTCAGCCCGCTCAGTACCAGACAGACGATGAAGACGGCCAACCACACGCGTATACGCCTCCGCAGGGCGCTTCGCTCGCTCATGTCCGCAGCGTACGCCCGGGTTTACCGGCCCTTTACGCCACCCCTGGCAGGGCTTCACAAGCCGACGATGGAGTTCCATTTCTTGGCGAACTCGGTGCGCTCCTCGGAGGTGATGTCCCGGGCGATGGCGAGCCGCTTGCGCATGGCGTCGTCGGGGAAGATCAGCGGGTCCTCGGCGAGCGCGGCGGTCTCCTCGTCCTTGGAGGAGGCGAGCACCTCGCGTGCGGCCGGCACCGGGCAGACGTAGTTGACCCAGGTGGCGAGCTCGGCGGCGACCTCGGGCTCGTAGTAGTAGTCGATGAGCTTCTCGGCATTGCGCTTGTGGCGGGCGAGGTTGGGGATCATGAGCGATTCCGCCCAGAGTTCCGCCCCTTCCTCGGGCACCACGAACTCGATCTCGGGATTGTCCGCCTGGAGCTGGATGACGTCGCCGGAGTAGGCCTGGCAGGCGAGCACGTCCCCGGTGGAGAGGTCCTTGATGTAGTCGTTGCCGGTGAAACGGCGGATGTGCTTCGACTTCACCAGCTTCTCCACCTGGTCGCAGATCTCGTAGAAGTCGTCGCGCTTCCAGCGGGTGATGTCGACGCCGTTGCCCTGCATCAGCAGCGCGAAGGACTCGTCGAGCCCGGACAGCAGCGTCATCCTGCCGCGCAGGTCGTCCGCCCACAGGTCGCTCGTGTGCTTGATCTCCCGGCCCAGCTTCTTGCGGTTGTACGCGATGCCGGTGATCCCGGACTGCCAGGGCACGCTGTGCATCCGGCCCTTGTCGAAGGCGGGCGAACGCAGTTGCGGGTCGAGGTACTTCGTCACGTTGGGCTGCGCGGCCCTGTCCATCTCCTGGACCCAGCCGAGCCGGACGAAGCGTGCGGCCATCCAGTCGCTGATGACGATCAGGTCGCGGCCGGTCTGCTGGTGGTTCATCAGGGCCGGGCTGATCTTGCCGAAGAACTCGTCGTTGTCGTTGATCTCCTCGGTGTACGTGACGGAGATCCCGGTGCGCTTGCTGAACGCGTCGAGGGTGGGCCGCTTCGACTCGTTCTCGTCGTCGGTGTCGATGTAGAGCGGCCAGTTGGCGAAGTGCAGGGCGTGGTCGCCTGCGGAGTAGTCGCGTCCGGCACGGTCACCCGGCTCCACATAGGCGGCGGGCACTCCGCAGCCGGCCAGCGTGACGCCGGCCGCTCCCGCCCCGAAGGCGCGGAGCAGGGACCGGCGGGACATGGGGTGGTTCGGGATCGCTCGCACCTGCGCAGGATGCCGGTCCGCCGGTCCGGCGGGCAATGGACCAACCGTCCAGCGGCACGCGCCCCCCGCGCACACCCTGTCGAGGGCGGACGGGACCCGGAAACGGGGGTACGGGCCCTGGAGACCCGGATACGGGCCCCGGGAGCACGGATACGGCCCCCGGGCACTCGCACAGTGCGCCCGGGGGCCGTATCCGTACCGATGGCCGCGACGGTCGGTCGACGGCTTCAGGCGACGGGCTTCAGGCGTAAGCCGTCAGCCGTCAGCCGTCAGCCGTCAGCCGTCGAGCGAGGTCATGACGTGCTTGATGCGGGTGTAGTCCTCGAAGCCGTAGGCGGAGAGGTCCTTGCCGTAGCCGGACTTCTTGAATCCGCCGTGCGGCATCTCGGCGACCAGCGGGATGTGGGTGTTGATCCACACGCAGCCGAAGTCGAGGTTCTTGGACATCCGCATGGCGCGGGAGTGGTCCTTGGTCCACACCGAGGAGGCCAGCGCGTACTCGACGCCGTTCGCCCACTCCAGGGCCTGTGCCTCGTCCGCGAAGGACTGGACGGTGATGACGGGGCCGAAGACCTCGTTCTGGATGATCTCGTCGTCCTGCTTGAGCCCGGAGACGACGGTCGGGGCGTAGAAGTAGCCCTTCTCGCCGACCCGGTGGCCGCCGGCCTCGACCTTGGCGTGGGCGGGGAGGCGCTCGATGAAGCCGCTGACCTGGGCCAGCTGGTTGGCGTTGTTGAGCGGGCCGTAGAGCACGTCCTCGTCGTCCGGTTGCCCGGTCTTCGTGTCGGCGGCGGCCTTGGCCAGTGCGGTGACGAACTCGTCGTGGATGGACTCGTGGACCAGGACGCGGGTCGCGGCCGTGCAGTCCTGACCGGCGTTGAAGTAGCCCGCGACCGAGATGTCCTCCACGGCCTTGGCGATGTCGGTGTCCTCGAAGACGACGACGGGAGCCTTGCCGCCGAGCTCCAGGTGAACGCGCTTGACGTCCTTGGCGGCGGACTCGGCGACCTGCATGCCGGCCCGGACCGAACCGGTGATGGAGGCCATGGCCGGGGTCCGGTGCTCGACCATCGCGCGGCCGGTGTCACGGTCGCCGCAGATGACGTTGAAGACGCCCTTCGGCAGGATCTGCCCGATGATCTCGGCGATCAGCACGGTGGACGCCGGCGTGGTGTCGGACGGCTTGATGACGACGGTGTTGCCCGCGGCGAGCGCCGGGGCGAACTTCCAGACGGCCATCATCATCGGGTAGTTCCACGGCGCGACCTGCGCGCAGACACCGACCGGCTCGCGGCGGACGATGGAGGTCAGCCCCTCCATGTACTCGCCGGCCGAACGGCCCTCCAACAGCCGGGCGGCACCCGCGAAGAAGCGGATCTGGTCCACCATCGGCGGGATCTCTTCGGTACGGGTCAGCCCGAGCGGCTTGCCGGTGTTCTCGGACTCGGCCGCGATGAGGTCCTCGGCGCGCTCCTCGAAGGCGTCCGCGATCTTCAGCAGGGCGCGCTGGCGTTCGGCGGGGGTGGCGTCGCGCCACGCGGGGAAGGCAGCGGCGGCGGCGTCCATGGCGGCGTCGACATCGGCCTCGCCGGACAGCGGGGAGGTCGCGTAGACCTCCTCCGTCACCGGGTTGACCACATCGATGGTCCGCCCGTCGGCGGCGTCCCGGAACTCTCCGTTGATGTAGTTGCGCAGACGGCGCACCTCGGTGGTCACAACCACCCCTCCTGTCGACACGTCCAATGGGTGAGACACCCAGCCTAGTCGCATGGGTAACGGTTTCGACATACCCAACCGCCGCCAACTTCGGATTCAGTGAGATCTGAGCCCTTCAACAACGAATTTCATCGATCTGGGGTTGCGAGACAGACGAGTCCCGGTGCAGAGTGGCTCTGTGGCCAGTCGCAGCGCAGACTCCAGGACCGGGAACGGATCGTCCCCAGCGGTCGATGCCGTGTCCCTCGCAATCATCGAGCAGCTCCAGGAGGACGGGCGTCGCCCGTACGCCGCGATCGGCAAGGCCGTGGGCCTGTCCGAGGCGGCCGTGCGCCAGCGCGTGCAGAAGCTGCTCGACCAGGGCGTGATGCAGATCGTCGCCGTCACCGACCCGCTCACCGTGGGATTCCGGCGACAGGCGATGGTCGGGATCAATGTCGAGGGCGACCTCGACCCCGTCGCGGAGGCCCTGTCGGCCATGACCGAATGCGAGTACGTGGTGATGACCGCGGGCTCCTTCGACCTGATGGTGGAGATCGTCTGCGAGGACGACGACCACCTGCTGGAGACGATCAACAAACGCATCCGGGCGATACCCGGTGTGCGCTCCACCGAGAGCTTCGTCTACCTCAAGCTCAAGAAGCAGACCTATATGTGGGGAACCCGATAGCCGTGAGCAAGGACCTCAGCCGGACCGCGTACGACCACCTGTGGATGCACTTCACCCGCATGTCGGACTACGAGAACGCGCCCGTTCCCACCATCGTGCGTGGCGAGGGCACCTACATCTACGACGACCAGGGCAAGCGCTACCTCGACGGGCTGTCCGGCCTGTTCGTGGTCAACGCCGGTCACGGCCGTCACGAGCTTGCCGAGGCCGCGTACAAGCAGGCGCAGGAACTGGCCTTCTTCCCGGTGTGGTCCTACGCCCACCCGAAGGCCGTCGAACTGGCCGAGCGCCTCGCGGACTACGCCCCGGGCGACCTCAACAAGGTCTTCTTCACCACCGGTGGCGGCGAGGCCGTCGAGACCGCCTGGAAGCTGGCCAAGCAGTACTTCAAGCTCAAGGGCAAGCCGACCAAGTACAAGGTCATCTCGCGTGCGGTCGCCTACCACGGCACCCCGCAGGGCGCCCTGTCCATCACCGGTCTGCCGGCCCTCAAGGCCCCCTTCGAGCCGCTGGTCCCCGGCGCGCACAAGGTCCCGAACACCAACATCTACCGCGCCCCGCTCTTCGGCGACGACCCGGAGGCCTTCGGCCGCTGGGCCGCCGACCAGATCGAGCAGGAGATCCTCTTCGAAGGCGCGGACACCGTCGCGGCCGTCTTCCTGGAGCCCGTACAGAACGCGGGCGGCTGCTTCCCGCCCCCGCCCGGCTACTTCCAGCGCGTCCGCGAGATCTGCGACCGGCACGACGTGCTGCTCGTCTCCGACGAGGTCATCTGCGCCTTCGGCCGCCTCGGCACGATGTTCGCGTGCGACAAGTTCGGCTACGTGCCGGACATGATCACCTGCGCCAAGGGCATGACCTCGGGTTACTCGCCGATCGGTGCCTGCATCATCTCGGACAAGCTCGCCGAGCCGTTCTACGAGGGCGACAACACCTTCCTGCACGGCTACACCTTCGGCGGCCACCCGGTCTCCGCGGCGGTCGGCCTCGCCAACCTGGACATCTTCGAGCGCGAGGGCCTCAACCAGCACGTCCTCGACAACGAGAACGCCTTCTTCACCACGCTGCAGAAGCTGCACGACCTGCCGATCGTCGGCGACGTCCGCGGCAACGGCTTCTTCTACGGCATCGAGCTGGTGAAGGACAAGGTCACCAAGGAGACGTTCACCGACGAGGAGACAGAGCGCGTCCTGTACGGCTTCCTCTCCAAGGCGCTGTACGACAACGGCCTGTACTGCCGGGCCGACGACCGCGGCGACCCGGTCGTCCAGCTCGCCCCGCCGCTCATCTCCGACCAGTCCACCTTCGACGAGATCGAGGGCATCCTCCGGTCCGTCCTGACGGAGGCCTGGACGAAGCTCTGACCCGGAGCCCCTCGTTCGGCTCAGGCTTGACCACCGCTTGACCGTCCCGCGAGGGACCCTCCAGCGGTCATTTCATACGGTCCACGCGGCCCGGATGCGCCCATTCGAGTGGGAAGAAGCGCACCCGGGCCGCGTGCCGTGCGCACGCCGTGATCCGAGTCCTTACGGTGCCGAGTGACCGATCGGCCCCGCCTTCGTTCCCCCGTACGGGGGAACGGGATATCTGATCTGAACCGAGGTGTACGCCATGGTGGCCCCGCCGGACAACGACGTGATCTGGGCGCGTTCCCTGCAGCACTCCCACAACGGCTCACCCGCACTCGGCGGGGTCTCCCTGGGCATCCGCGACGGCGAGATCCTCGCGGTCACCGGCCCGCGCGGCAGCGGCAAGACAACTCTGTTGCACTGCCTCTCCGGCCAACTCGTGCCCCAGCAGGGCGAGGTGTGGTTCAACAGCGTCCCCGTCCACACCATGGGCCCACGGCTGCGCGAGCGGCTGCGCCGCGACAAGTTCGGCTGGATCGCCCCCGAACCCCAGCTCGTGCCGGAACTGAACACGTGGGAGAACACCGCCCTGCCGCTGATGCTGCGCGGCACCGGGCATCGGGAGGCCAAGAAGGCCGCCATGGAGTGGCTGGAGCGCCTCGACATCGGCATGTGCGCACGGAAGCGGCCGCACACCCTCCAGCAGGCCCAACGGCAGCGGATCGCGGTGGCCCGCGCACTGGCCGCCGCGCCCTCGGTGATCTTCGCCGACGAACCGACCGCCACGCTGCACCGCACCGACCGTGCTCACGTCCTGCGCACCCTCACCAGCGCGGCCCGTTCGCACGGCATCACGGTGGTGCTCGCCACGCACGACGCGGAGATCGCCGCACTCGCCGACCGCGTGGTTCCGCTGCTGGACGGACGCCGGGTCGCCACGGTCGCCCTGCCCGCCGTGACCGACACGGAGGGCCGCGCGGCGTGCTCGCTCTCCGTCTAGCCCGCGGTTCCCATCCACTGGTCCTGATGCGGCGACTGCTCGTCGCGGCCGCCTCCGCCGGGGTCGGCTTCCTCCTGCTGTGCACGCTCGGTTACGCCTCGGGGCACCCGGCACACTCCGCCGGCTCCGTGCTGCGGCTGCTGTGGTGCTTCGTACCGCTCGCCGCCACGGTGCAGTTCGCGGTCGCGGTGGCACGTACGGACCCGAGCACCCGCCCGCGCGCCGGGCTGTCCGCCGTCGGCCTCGGCCCGGTGCGGCTCAGCATGCTCGCCGCGGTCTCCACCGCCGTCTCGTGCACCCTCGGCTCGATGGTGGCGCTGCTCTTCTTCCTCCACCTGCGCGGCGACCTGTCCGGCCTGCCGTTCGACGGTGCGGCGGCCGGGCTGCTCGGCGCCGAGGCACCCCTGCCCCTGGCCGCTGTCCTCGTACTCCTGACCCTGGTGCCCGCGGCCGCCGCGACGGCGAGCGCGCTGGCGCTGCGCACCAGGCCGGTGCGGTCCGCGGGCGCGCCGGAGGACACCGAGGACCTGGTGCCCGAGGAGCGGATCCCCGCCCCTGCGGCGCCGCCTGCCGGGCTGCCGTGGGGCGTGGCCCTGACGTCCGCCGGACTCGCCGTCGAGGCGTACGCGAACCTCGGCGCGCCCGGCAGCCCCTTTCCGCTCCCCGGAAAGCTCGACTCCACACCCGCCTGGGTACTGGTGGGATGGACCCTGACAGCGATCGGTCTGGCCACGGCGGGCCCGGGGCTGACCTACCTGTGCGGGCGCCTGCTGCAGACGATGCGCCCCGGAGCCGTACGCCTGCTGGCGGGCCGGGTCCTGATGGACGAGGCGCACCGGATCGGCCGGCCGCTGGGGGTCGTCTGCGCGGTCCTGTCCGCGGTCATCGCCGTGTTCGCGCTGTACGGGACGGGGCCGCGGCCCTTCGGCCCGCTCACCGCACTCGGCGCGGTGCTCGTCATCGGCTGCACCACCGCAACGCTGCTGACCTCCGCACTGGAGGCGAAGCAGGCCCGCGCCGAGACGGCACGGGCCCTGCTGCGGCTCGGCGCACCGGCCTCGGCGCTTCGCGCCGCGACGGCGCTGCGCGCAGCCGCCCTGCTGCTCGTGTTCGCCCCGCTGACCTGGGCGATCGCCGAGCTGGCCGCACTGCCGCTGACCGCCTGAACGGACTCCGGCGGGGCGCGGACCGGCCGGTCCTCAGGTCCTGTCCGGGGTGGCGATGCCCCGGGCTCACGGGACGTGGCATGTGCGCTCGCCGCGTTGCCGGGGCACCCTCGCAGCTCGGGTACGGGGGGCCTGCCGGCACCTCGCGATCGCCCGCATCACACCCGCTCCCTGATCCGGATCACCACCCTGGACAGGACCTAGCATGAGGGAGTGGAGACCCCGCAGGACAGCCCGCCCGTACCCGGCACCGAGATCGAGTCGCTCGCAGAGTTCGACGCGGCGGTCGCCGCTGGTTCGCTGGCGGGCCACCGCGTCCAGTCCGTCGACCTGACGGGCCGCAGCGCGGCGCTGCTGGCCGCCGACACCTCCGGCACCGTCTTCCTCGGCTGCCGGATGGAACCCGGCGCGGCCGAGAAGGTGCGGGCCGACGGCGCGGTCGTCTTCCCCCCGGTGCCGGGGCTCCCCTTCGACCCGTACCGCGGTCTGCTCTACTCCCCCGACGCGCTCTACGCCGGGCTGACGAAGGGCGGTTACGAGGCGACGCCCGACGCCCGCGCCTACCGCTGGTTCCAGCGCACGCGGTCGAACGGTGACGCGTTCGCGTCGATGCTGCGCGCGCTCCACGACGACGCGGTCTCCGACGCGCTGGACGAACTCCTCGCCGGCGCCCGGGTCGTCGGCGTGATGGGCGGCCACGCGACGCCCCGCGGCAGCGCCCCGTACGCGGCAGCGGCCCGCCTCGGCAGGACACTGGCCCGCAGCGGGCTGACGGTTGCCACCGGCGGCGGGCCGGGCGCGATGGAGGCGGCGAACCTCGGCGCCTACGCGGCGGCGCATCCCGACGCCATGCTGGACAAGGCCTGCGAACTCCTCGGCACGGCGCCTTCGTTCACCCCGTCGGTCACCGACTGGGCGCTGGCGGCGTTCGGCGTGCGGGAGCGCTGGCCGGACGGCGGCGGCTCCGTGTCGATCCCCACCTGGTTCTACGGCCACGAGCCGCCGAACCCGTTCGCCGACCGCATCGCCAAGTACTTCGCCAACGCCCTGCGCGAGGACGGTCTGCTGGCCCGCTCGACCGCGGGCGTGATCTTCCTGCCGGGCGCGGCCGGCACCGTCCAGGAGATCTTCGACAGCACCACTCCGAACTACTACGGGTCACGCGGTGAGCCGTCCCCGATGGTGCTGGTCGGCCGTGATCACTGGACGCGGGAGCTACCCGCGTGGCCGCTGCTCCGGGCCCTCGCGGCGGGCCGGCCGATGGAGTCGCGCATCGCACTCGTCGACACGGTGGAGGAAGCGCCCGAGGCGCTCGCGCGACTGTCGTCGACGTAGGACGCGGCCGGTCAGAAGACGGCCGGCAGCACGACGCTCTCCGCCGCGGCAAAGGTCACGCCGACCTGCGCGCCCTCGTCCGGAGTGCTGTTCAGCGGACACTCCGCGTCCAGGACCGGGCCGTGCTCGGGGCGCAGCTTCACCGCGACGTGGTTGCCGCGGAAGGTGCGGGCGCCCACGGTGCAGCGCAGCCCGTCCTGCGGGCCGCCGATCAGGACGCCGGCCGGACGCACCAGCAGATCGCAGGCCCCCTGCGGTGAACCGGCCGGCACCGGCACCTTGCCCCAGTCCGTGTCCGCCGCCTCGCCGGTGACCGTCGCCTCCACCACGTTGTCGAAGCCGAGGAAGCGGGCGACGAAGGCGGAGGCCGGGCGCTGCCAGACCTCCAGGGGGGTGCCCACCTGGGCGATGCGTCCGTCGCGCATCACGACGACCCGGTCGGCCAGCGCGAAGGCCTCGCCCTGGTCGTGCGTGACGGCGAGCACCGTCGTGCCCAACCGGGCGAAGAGCGTGCGCAGTTCGACGACGAGGCGTTCACGCAGGCTGCGGTCCAGCTGGCCGAGCGGTTCGTCCAGCATCAGCAGCTTCGGCCGGGGCGCGAGTGCCCGGGCGAGGGCGACGCGCTGCTGCTCGCCGCCCGAGAGCGCGGCCACGGCGCGGCGCTCGGCGCCGGGGAGCCCCACCAGGTCGAGCAGTCCGGTGACCTTGCGCTCCTGCTCACCCCGGCTCACGCCATGCATCCGCAGCCCGAAGGCGACGTTGGCGCCGACGTCCCGGTGCGGGAACAGCTGGTGATCCTGGAACATCAGGCCGAGCCCCCGCCGGTGCACCGGCACCCCGTCCTGGTCCGCTCCGTCGAGCAGCACCCGGCCGCCGTCCAGGCTCTGAAGTCCGGCGACCACCCGCAGCAGCGTCGACTTCCCGCTGCCGCTCGGCCCCAGCACACAGACGATCTCGTGGTCTGCGACCTCCAGGTCCACCGCCTCCAGCGCCGTCCGCTCGCCGAATCGCACTGTGGCCGATTCGAGTGTCAGCATCTCTAGAACTCCCCGGATCGGTCGGTGCGGATACGTTCGAGGAGCAGCAGCGACACCGCGCACACGAGCATCAGAATGGTGCTGAGGGCCATCGCCTGTCCGTAGTTGAGCTCCCCGGACCGCCCCAGGAGCCGGGCGACGGCCACCGGCAGCGTCGGGTTGTCCGGCCGCGCGATGAACACGGTGGCCCCGAACTCACCGAGCGACACGGCGAACGCGAAGCCGGCGGCGACCAGCAGCGCCCGGCGCACCAGCGGCAGGTCCACCTCGCGCCAGGCCCGCAAGGGCGAGGCGCCCAGCACCGCGGCGGCCTCGCGCAGCCGGCCGTCCACCGCTCTCAGGACCGGCAGCATCGTGCGTACGACGAACGGCACTCCGACCAGCGCCTGGGCGAGCGGCACCAGGATCCAGGAGGTCCGCAGGTCCAGCGGCGGTTCGTCGAGGGTGATCAGGAAGCCGAAGCCGACGGTGACGGCGGAGACCCCGAGCGGCAGCATCAGCAGCGCGTCGAAGCCCCGGACGAGCCGGCCCGCCTTCCGGGTCAGGGCAGCCGCGGCCAGTCCGCCGACGACCAGCGCGATTGCTGTCGCGACCAGGGCGTACCGCATCGAGTTCCAGATCGCTTCGATCGGCGCGACCAGGAAGGTACCGCTGTTGGCCTCCGCCGATCCGAGGGCGCGGTAGTACGCGAATCCGTGGCCGCCGGACACGTCGAGCGAGCGCTCCACCAGGACGGCGAGCGGCAGCAGAATCAGTACCAGTACGGTCAGCAGCACGCCGCCGAGAAGCGCCCACTGTCCCGCGCCGCGCGGCCTGCGGGCGGTCTGCGCCGGGTCGACCAGCTTCAGCGCGGTCTCCCTGCGCCGTACGGTCCAGGCGTGCACGGCGAGGATGGCGCCGACCGCGGCGAACTGCACCAGGGTCAGGACGGCGGCCGTGGGCAGGGCCAGCAGCTGCGCGGTCTGCCGGTAGATCTCCACCTCCAGCGTGGAGAACCCGGGGCCGCCGAGGATCTGGACGACGCCGAAGGAGGTGAAGGTGAAAAGGAAGACCATCAGCGCGGCAGCGGCCACCGCAGGGGCGAGCGCCGGAAGGGTGACACGGCGCCAAGCGGCGAAACGCCCCGCACCGAGAACCCGTGCGGCCTCCTCCTGCCGCGGGTCGAGCTGCGACCACAGTCCGCCGACGGTGCGGACGACGACGGCGTAGTTGAAGAAGACATGGGCCAGCAGGATCGCCCACACCGTGGTGTCGAGCCGTACGCCCCACAGCTCGTCGAGGAACCCGCCGCGGCCCAGCAGCGCGAGGAACGCGGTGCCGACGACAACGGTCGGCAGGACGAACGGCACGGTCACGATCGCCCGCAGCAGCTGCTTGCCCGGGAAGTCGAACCGGGCGAACACATAGGCGCCCGGCAGGGCGATCAGCAGGGTCAGGGCGGTCGAGGCGAGCGCCTGCCAGAGGGTGAACCAGAGGACGTCCTGGATGTCCGGCCGGCTCAGCACCTCGCCGAACCGTCCGAACTGCCACACCCCACCGTCCTTGAGTCCGCGTCCGACGATCGCGACGACGGGGTAGGCGAAGAACAGCGCGAAGAACGCGACGGGCACGGCCATCAGGCCGAGCCGCACCGCGCCCCCGCGCAGCGACCGGGCGCGCGCGGCCTTCCCGCGCGCGCCCGGTCCGCGTACGGGAGTCTTCGCTACTTCACTACGAGCGAGGACCATGACTGGACCCACTGCTCGCGGTTCTTGGCGATCTCGTCCGGGGCGACGGTCGTCGGCTTGTCGACCGTGGCGCCGAACTCCGTGAAGAGGTCCGGCACCTTCGCGCCCTTGGTGACCGGGCTGACGAACATGTTGAGCGGCATGTCCTCCTGGAACTTCTTGCCGATCAGGAAGTCCAGCAGGGCCTTGCCGCCCGCCTCGTTCTTCGCGCCGTCGAGCAGGCCGGCGAACTCGATCTGGCGGAAGCACGTCGCGGTGGCGACCCCGGTCGGGGCGGTCTTCGGCTGCGGGTCCGCGTACAGCACCTCGACGGGCGGGCTGGAGGCGTAGCTGACGACGAGCGGCCGGTCGGCCTTGGCCTTCTTGCCGCCGGCGGAGCCGGAGAACTCCTCGTTGTACGCCTGCTCCCAGCCGTCGACGACCTTGACGCCGTTGTCCTTCAGCTTCTTCCAGTAGTCCTGGTAGCCGTCCTCGCCATAGGTGGCGACGGTGCCGAGGAGGAAGCCGAGGCCCGGCGAGGAGGTCGCGGCGTTCTCGGTGACGAGGAGGTTCTTGTACGCGGGCTTCGCCAGGTCGTCGAAGGACTGCGGCGGCGCGAGCTTCCTGTCGGCGAAGTACTTCTTGTCGTAGTTGACGCAGATGTCGCCGGTGTCGATCGGGGTGACCCGGTGCTTCGAAGCGTCCAGCTGAACGTCGGCCGCGACCTGGTCGACCCCCTTCGCCTTGTACGAGGTGAACAGGCCGTTGTCGAGGGCGCGCGAGAGCAGGGTGTTGTCGACGCCGAAGAACACATCGCCTCGGGGCGATCCCTTGGTCAGGATCTCCTGGTTGAGGGCGGCGCCCGCGTCCCCGCTCTTCAGCACCTTGACGGTGTAGCCGGTCTCCCGGGTGAACTCCTTCAGCACGTCCTTGGAGGCGTTGAAGGAATCGTGGCTGACGAGGGTGACGGTCTTGGAGCCGGTGCCCTTGGTACCGCCGGTGCCGGCGGCCGAGTCGTCGGAGCTTCCGCATCCGGCGAGCGCGGTCGCGCCGAGCGCGGCGGCGACGGCCGTCACCGCGATCTTCTTGGTGGTGTTCATGTGATTCCTCCTGGGATGACCAGGAAGAGACGCGGCCCTGCCCGCACCGGCGAAAACCGGAAGCGGGCAGGGCGCAACAGCTTGAGTAAGGTCCGAACTTCCTACCCGGAATGACCCGGGCGAGGTTCAGAGGGTCTGCGGCCAACCTGTTCCTGGTGCCGCACTCTCAGCGCTGTGGCGCTCCCCTGTCGGAATATGAAGTTGATTTCGAGCCCAGGCTACACGCCCGGTTCCGGCCTCAGCGCTCGGATGCCGCCAGCTGTCCGCAGGCCCCGTCGATCTCCTGGCCGCGGGTGTCCCGGACGGTCACCGGCACCCCGTGGGCGGCGATCGCCTCGACGAAGGCCTTCTCGTCCTCGGGCCGCGAGGCGGTCCACTTCGAGCCGGGCGTCGGATTCAGCGGGATCAGGTTGACGTGGACCCGCTTGCCCTTGAGGAGCCGGCCCAGCCGGTCGCCCCGCCAAGCCTGGTCGTTGATGTCGCGGATCAGCGCGTACTCGATGGAGATGCGGCGGCCGGACTTCTCCGCGTACTCCCACGCGGCGTCCAGTACCTCGCGCACCTTCCACCGGGTGTTCACCGGCACAAGGGTGTCGCGCAGCTCGTCGTCCGGGGCGTGCAGCGAGACGGCGAGGCGGCACTTGAAGCCCTCGTCGGCGAAACGGAGCATCGCGGGGACGAGACCGACGGTGGAGACCGTGATCCCGCGCTGCGAGAGACCCAGCCCGTCGGGCTCGGGGTCGGTCAGCCGGCGGATCGCGCCGACCACACGGTTGTAGTTGGCGAGCGGCTCACCCATGCCCATGAAGACGATGTTGGAGAGCCGGGCCGGGCCGCCGGGGACCTCTCCGTCGCGCAGCGCGCGCATGCCGTCCACGATCTGGTGGACGATCTCGGCGGTCGACAGGTTGCGGTCGAGACCTGCCTGTCCGGTGGCGCAGAACGGGCAGTTCATGCCGCAGCCGGCCTGCGAGGAGATGCACATCGTGACGCGCTCGGGGTAGCGCATCAGGACGGACTCGACCAGCGTCCCGTCGTGCAGCTTCCACAGCGTCTTGCGGGTGGTGTCGTCGTCGCAGCTGATGTGCCGGACCACGGACATCAGATCGGGGAACAACGCCTCGGCGAGCTTGTCCCGCGATCCGGCCGGGATGTTGGTCCACTCCGACGGGTCGTGCGCGTACCGCGCGAAGTAGTGCTGCGAGAGCTGCTGGGCGCGGAAGGGCTTCTCGCCGGTCGCGGCGACGGCTTCCTTGCGCTCGGCGGGCGTGAGGTCGGCGAGGTGCCGCGGCGGCTTCTTGGCTCCGCGGGGCGCGACGAAAGTGAGTTCTCCGGGCTTAGGCATGGTTCATCCAGTGTCGCAGACAGAACAGTGAGGGCCCGCCGCCCTGTGGACAACGGACCCTCACTCGTAAAACAGCAGGTCAGAAGCGGTGACCCGCTCGCTTGTCAGCCGGAGCCGACGAAAATCACCAGGAGCAGCCAGACCACCGGCGCGGTCGGCAGGAGCGAGTCGAGCCGGTCCATGATGCCGCCGTGCCCGGGCAGCAGCGTGCCCATGTCCTTGATCCCGAGATCTCTCTTGATCATGGACTCGCCCAGGTCGCCCAGGGTGGCGCTGGCAGCGACCGCGAGGCCGAGCAGCAGCCCCTGCCACCAGGTGCCGTCGTCGATCATGAACTGCATGCACAGCGCTCCGGCCACCATCGCGAAGGCCACGGCTCCGAACAGGCCCTCGCGGGTCTTTCCGGGGCTGATGCGCGGTGCCAGCTTGTTCTTGCCGAACCGCCAGCCGACGGCGTACGCACCCGTGTCGCTGACCACGGTCAGCAGCAGGAAGGTCAGAACCCGCTGGGGTCCGTCGTCGGCGGTCAGGAGCATGGCCACGAAGGTCGCCAGGAACGGCACGTAGAACGCGGCGAAGACTCCGGCCGTGACGTCCCTGAGGTAGCCCTCCGGCGGCTCGGTCATCCGCCAGACGAGCACCGCCAGGGCGGTCAGCGCCATGGCGATCCAGGCGCCCTCGGCGCCCCGCGCGTAACCGGCCACGACCATGGCCGCGCCACCGATCGCGAGTGGCACGAGCGGCGCCTTGATGCCCTTGCGCTCCTCCAGCCGGGAAGTGAGCTCCCAGAGGCCCACGACGACGGCGACCACGACCACGCCGACGAAGACGGCCTTGACGATGAAGAGCGACGCAGCGACGACGGCCCCGAGCCCCAGGCCGACCCCTATGGCGGCTCCCAGATCACGGCCCGCACGCTTCTTCTGCGGGGGTGGTGGCGCGGTGGACATGGGCTCCTGCGGCTTCTCGTCGCGGAACAGGGGGCCGCCGCTCAGGCGCCCGGCCCCCTGGTCCCGGTCATCACGGTCGTCAGCGTCTCTACCTGCGTCGGGAACGTCCGGCACGATGGGCATGGGCCGAGTCTGCTGGGCGTCATGCACATCGTATGCAGGACCCGCCGGAGCGGCCCGCATCTCGGGCGCAGCCCGGTGGCCGGCGCCCTGCGGGGCGCCCCAGGAAGAGTCGTTCATCAGACTTCGAGCAGCTCGGCTTCCTTGTGCTTCAGCAGCTCGTCCACCTGCGCGACGTACTTCGCGGTGGTGTCGTCGAGCTCCTTCTCGGCGCGGCGCACCTCGTCCTCGCCGGACTCCTTGTCCTTGACCAGCTTGTCGAGCGTCTCCTTGGCCTTGCGGCGGACGGCCCGGATCGAGATCTTGGAGTCCTCGGCCTTGGTCTTCGCGACCTTGATGTAGTCGCGACGGCGCTCTTCGGTGAGGTCGGGGAAGTTCACCCGGATGATATTGCCGTCGTTGCTCGGGTTGACGCCGAGGTCCGAGTCGCGGATGGCCTGCTCGATGTTGCGCAGCGCGGTCTTGTCGAACGGCGTCACAACGGCCATACGAGGCTCGGGCACCGAGAACGAGGCCAGCTGGTTGATCGGGGTCAGCGCACCGTAGTAGTCGGCGACGATCTTGTTGAACATCGCCGGGTGCGCACGGCCGGTACGGATCGCGGCGAAGTCCTCTTTCGCGACGACGACGGCCTTCTCCATCTTCTCCTCGGCCTCGAGGAGGGTTTCTTCGATCACCACGTGCTCCTGCGTGTCTTGAGTGGGCCCGGCGTGCTCGGGCCCGGCGGGTCCTGCGTCGCGTCCTCACCTGCACGGTGTCCGACCGGCAGGCCGTTGTCCATCTTTCGGGGCCGTCCCGTGGGCCCCCGGAACCTCACCGGGTCGCCCCGGTGGAGTCCCCCGGTTGTCAGCTCCGGGTGCCCTGGTCACTCACGAGCGTGCCGATCTTCTCACTCCTGACGGCGCGGGCGATATTGCCCGCGGTCGTCAGCTCGAAGACGAGAATCGGCAGCTGGTTGTCACGGCAGAGCGTGATGGCGGTGGCGTCGGCGACCTTGAGATCGCGGGCGAGCACCTCGCTGTACTCCAGCGCGTCGAACTTCACCGCGCCGGGGTTGGTCTTCGGGTCGGAGTCGTAGACCCCGTCCACGCCGTTCTTCCCCATCAGCAGTGCCTCGGCGTCGATCTCCAGGGCGCGCTGTGCCGCGGTGGTGTCGGTGGAGAAGTACGGCATGCCCATGCCGGCGCCGAAGATGACGACGCGGCCCTTCTCCAGGTGCCGTACGGCGCGCAGCGGAATGTACGGCTCCGCGACCTGGCCCATGGTGATGGCCGTCTGGACACGGGAGTCGATGCCCTCCTTCTCCAGGAAGTCCTGGAGCGCGAGGCAGTTCATGACGGTGCCGAGCATGCCCATGTAGTCGGACCGGGCCCGGTCCATGCCGCGCTGCTGGAGCTCGGCACCGCGGAAGAAGTTGCCGCCACCGATGACGATCGCGATTTCCGCGCCGCCGCGGACGACTGCCGCGATCTCGCGAGCGATGGCGTGCACGACGTCGGGGTCGACACCGAGACCCCCGCCGCCGGCGAACGCCTCACCGGACAGCTTCAGCATGAAGCGTCCGCGCACCTTGCCGTCGTCGCGCTTGTGGTCACCTGTTGCGGCGTCCGCGCCCTTGTTCATGGAGATTCTCCTCGTGCACATACGAAGAAGGCCATTGCCGGTGGGTCTGATGTCCCTCAGCGGCAATGGCCTCCTCGTCAGATCTGCGGTCGTACGGCGGTGTGCGGCCGTCGACTGCACCAGACCCTATCGGGGTCCACCGTTTTTCGCGGACGGACTCAGATGCCGACCTTGATGCGCGTGAAGCGCTTCAGGGTGACACCGGCCTCGTCCAGGACCTTCTGGACGGACTTCTTGTTGTCCAGCGCGTACGGCTGGCCAAGGAGTGTGGCCTCCTTGAAGAAGCCGTTGACGCGACCCTCGACGATCTTCGGGAGCGCGGCCTCGGGCTTGCCCTCGGCGCGCGTGGTCTCCTCGGCGACGCGGCGCTCGGCCTCGACGATCTCGGCCGGGACGTCCTCGCGGGACAGGTACTTCGGCGCGAAAGCGGCGATGTGCTGGGCAAGACCCTTGGCCAGGTCGGCGTCGGCCTTGTCCAGCTCGACCAGGACACCGATCTGCGGCGGCAGGTCGGGCATGGTGCGGTGCATGTACACGGAGACGAAGGCGCCGTTGAACTGCGCGAAGCGGTCCAGGACGATCTTCTCGCCGAGGTTGGCGTTGGCCTCGTCCACGTACGCCTGGACGGTCTTGCCGGGCTCGATCTCGGAGGCGAGAAGCGCCTCGATGTCGGCCGGGGAGGTCGCGGCGACGTGAGCGGCGAGCGTGTTGGCGACGGCCTGGAACTTGTCACCCTTGGCGACGAAGTCCGTCTCGCACTTCAGCTCGAGCAGGACGCCGGACGTCTTGTCCTCGGAGACGACGGAGACGACCGCGCCGTTCTCGGCAGAACGGCCTTCGCGCTTGGCGACGCCCTTCTGGCCCTTGATACGGAGGGCTTCGACGGCTCCGTCGACGTTGCCGTCGGCCTCGTCGAGTGCCTTCTTGCAGTCCATCATGCCGGCGCCGGTGAGCTCACGGAGCTTCTTGACGTCAGCGGCGGTGTAGTTCGCCATGAGTCTGTATTTCTCTCTCGAAGTCTGAAAGATCTACGGGTGAACGGCGGGGGCGGTGCCTGTGGCACCGGCCCCCGCCGTCTTCAGCCGTGACGGGTGTCAGGCCTGCTCGGCGTCCGCGGCCGGAGCCTCGGCCTCGGCGGCGGGTGCCTCGGCAACGGGGGCCTCGGCAGCAGCCTCGGCGGCGGGGGCGTCGGCAGCCTCGGCGTCCGCGACCTTCTCGGTCTCGGCGGAGGTCTGGACCTCGGCGTCGGCCTTCTTGTCGCCCTCGAGCAGGTCACGCTCCCACTCGGCGAGCGGCTCGCCGGCGGCCTTCTCGCCCGGCTTCGAGTCGCCGGTCGCAGCGCCGGAGCGGGCGATGAGGCCCTCGGCGACGGCGTCGGCGATCACGCGGGTGAGCAGGGTGACGGAGCGGATCGCGTCGTCGTTGCCCGGAATCTTGTAGTCGACCTCGTCGGGGTCGCAGTTGGTGTCGAGGATCGCGACGACCGGGATGTGGAGCTTGCGCGCCTCACCGACGGCGATGTGCTCCTTCTTGGTGTCGACGATCCAGACGGCGCTCGGCACCTTCTGCATCTCGCGGATACCACCGAGGGTCTTCTCCAGCTTGGCCTTCTCGCGGGAGAGAACCAGGAGCTCCTTCTTGGTGAGGCCGGAGGCGGCCACGTCCTCGAAGTCGACGAGCTCGAGCTCCTTCAGACGCTGAAGGCGCTTGTAGACGGTGGAGAAGTTGGTGAGCATGCCACCGAGCCAACGCTGGTTGACGTACGGCATGCCGACGCGCGTCGCCTGCTCGGCGATGGCCTCCTGGGCCTGCTTCTTCGTACCCACGAACATGATGGAGCCGCCGTGGGCGACGGTCTCCTTGACGAACTCGTAGGCGCGGTCGATGTACGACAGCGACTGGAGCAGGTCGATGATGTAGATGCCGTTGCGCTCGGTGAAGATGAAGCGCTTCATCTTCGGGTTCCAGCGACGGGTCTGGTGACCGAAGTGGACGCCGCTTTCCAGCAGCTCCCGCATCGTGACGACGGCCATGGCCGTACTCCTTGAGGTACTCGGTTATCGCGACCGCAGGATTGCTGTCGCGCCTGACGCCCCGACGCGCCGTGCCACGAAGGACCGAGGAGCGCGGCCACCTTCCGCAGAGAGGGAGATGGCGGGGCGTGCGAAGTCGACCCGGTGACCCGGATCGCCAAAAGAAGTGTACGGGACCCGCCGGGTGCCGGGTGACGGCGCTGTCCACAACCGGTCGGTAGTCCACAGATCCGGTCCATGATCCCCACGGATCCGCGGGGCGGGGGACGGTAGCGGCATGCGATTCACATCTGAACTGGGTTGTTCCTGGGTCCGGTCCGGCAGCTGGTCCGGTGGAAGGTCCGGCCGCCCTGCCGCTCGCCGCGGTGCGCCGGCCGGCGGGACCGGGTGGCGGGCCGGCAGGGCGGTGGCGGCCGCATCGGGGCTGCTGCTCGTGGGGCTGCTCGCGATGGGGTGCGGCGGGCTGTACGCCCTGGCGGCAGAGCGGCCGCCTCCGAGCATGGAGGAAACTGCGGGCGGGTTGAGGACTTCGGACGGCGCTTCACCCGGTGCGGGGGATGGCCGTGCGCCCGCCCCGGTGGACCCGGTCGATGGACGGGTCTGGCCTCTGGAGGGGCGGCCCCCGGTCCTGCGGGGGTGGGAGCCGCCCGCCACGGAGTACGGGCGGGGCCATCGCGGGGTGGACCTCGGCGCCGGACCCGGTACGCAGGTGCTCGCGGCCGCTACGGGCCGGGTGTCCTTCGCCGGTGACGTGGCGGGGCGCGGAGTGGTCGTGATCGAGCTTGCGGGGACGGGCGATCCGCCGCTGCGGACCACCTACGAGCCGGTACGCCCGCTGGTCACGAAGGGCGACGAGGTCACGGCGGGCCAGGTGGTGGCGGTCATGGCGGACGGGCCGTCCCACTGCGCGTCCGGCTGTCTGCACTGGGGCCTGCGGCGCGCGGATGCTTATCTGGACCCGCTGTCTCTGCTGCCGCCGGCACTACTGCGACGCGGACCGTCCCGGCTGCTGCCGGTGTCGGGTGTACCTGTCCCCGGCCCCTCGTAGGTTCTGCTGACAGCAGTGGGCACCCACGCTGCCGGGGTGACCGGCGGAGGGCGTCAGACCCGGTCGCACACCAGGGCTGCCGGGGTGTCCGACGAGGGCGTCAGGCCTGGTCGCACACCCACGCTCCCGGGATGTCCGACGAGGGCGTCAGACCTGGTCGCACACCCGCGCTGCCGGGGTTCCGACGGAGGGCGTCAGGCCTCTTCGCCGCGGAAGCCCCGGACGCCGTTCAGGACCATGGCTACGGCGGTGTCCGCGATCACGCCGGGTTCCTCCGCCACGCTCAGCTCGATACGACGGACCGCTGCGTCCACGGAGCCCTGGAGCAGCATGGCCGCCAGCCGGGGCTGATCGTGTCCTAGGTCGCCGAGCGCCTCCACGATCATGGCGATCAGCCCGCCGTGCGCCGCCCGGATCTTCTCGCGGGCGCCCGCATCCAGCTCGCTCGCCGAGATGGCGACAACGGCCCGGTGGCGACGGTCGCCGACAAGATCGAGCTGCCGCCGGACGTACGCCTCGATCTTGTCCTCGGGCGTCGCCGCCCGCTCCATCGCACTCTCGACCTCGCCCGCCCACACCGGGAAGTCGACGGCGCAGAGCTCCTCGACGACGGCGGCGCGGGAGCGGAAGTACTCGTAGACGGAGGACCGGGCGAGGCCCGTGCGTTCAGCGAGGGCGGGGAAGGTCAACGCCTCCGTGCCCCCCTCGGACAGCAGGGAGCGCGCTGCGTCCAGGAGGGCGCCGCGCTGCATGGTCCGGTGCTCGGCCACGGAGGCCGCTCGAATCCTGGGCACACCACCACTCTACGGTGGCCGGTGTTCACGAGGGGGGCGGGCGGCCCCGATCGTTGACCGAAGTGCTTCTGCCGGGAGGCTGCCGCGAGGCCGCCTGGGGCTCGGCGAGGGCCTGCCCGGGGCCCGTCGGGCGGTCTCAGCGCCCGGCGTCGGCCAGCTTCGCGCGCAGCTGGAGCACCGACTTGGTGTGGATCTGACTGACCCGGCTCTCGGTGACCCCGAGGACGTTGCCGATCTCGGCGAGGGTGAGGCCCTCGTAGTAGTAGAGCGTGACGACCGTCTTCTCGCGGTCCGGGAGGGTGTTGATCGCGCGGGCGAGGAGCCTTCTGAGCTCATGGCCCTCGGCCACCTCCACCGGGTTGTCGGCGGCGGTGTCCTCCAGCGTGTCCATCAGGCTCAGCCGGTCGCCGCCCTCACCACCCACGTGGAGCAGCTCCTCCAGCGCGACGACGTTGGCGAGCGACAACTGGCTGAAAACCGCGTGCAGTTCCTCCAGCGCGATGCCCATCTCGGCGGCGACCTCCGTCTCCGAGGGGGTGCGTCGCAGTTGCGCCTCCAGGGTGGCGTAGGCGCGCTCCACCGCCCGCGCCTTCTGACGCACGGAGCGCGGGATCCAGTCCAGCGCCCGCAGTTCGTCGATCATCGCCCCCCGGATGCGGGTGATCGCATAGGTCTCGAACTTGATCGCGCGCTCGATGTCGAACTTCTCGATCGCGTCGATCAGCCCGAAGACCCCGGAGGAGACGAAGTCCGCCTGCTCGACGTTGGACGGAAGGCCCACGCTCACCCGGCCGGCGACGTACTTCACCAGGGGCGAGTAGTGCAGGATCAGCTGTTCCCGCAGCCGCCCGTCGCCCGTGGTCTTGTACGAACGCCACAACTCGTCGAGCGAGGAGGGGGCGGGCGGGCGCACAGTGCCACGCGCAGCCGGTGGTACTGCCGCGCGGTCAGACCCGGAGGTGTGCTGGGGCATGTGGTGCCTTGAGCCGTTCTGCCGTGAAGTGCTGGGGGACTTGCGTCTGGGCCGGAATCCTCGTGAGCGTAGCGTGACTGATGTGTAGCGGTCCGCGCAGGATAGGCGATCGGTGCTGTGCGCTTCCCGGCGACCGGACATGGAGCGTGACGCGGCGGCGGCCACGACTGCGCACTTGGGCAAGGACATGACGGGCCTCCGGGGCCGTCGCCTGACGCGCCGGCCCCGGAGGCGTCACTGAAGGATCCACCGAGGTCATCGGCATCACCTTTTCACCCGAATGCCCCAGGTCAAGAACCGCCTCGCCGCGCGTCGCCATTGCATGTCGGCCGCTTCGTCAACCTCCATCCATCGCCTTCGCGTTCGACGAACCCCAGTGAGTGCAGTTCGTACAGCCTGCCGAGCGCCTCGTCCGCACCCGTGGCCGCAGCGCGCGCGACCTCCCGCCCGTTGACGAAACCGTGGGCCGGCAGGGCGTCAAGCACCCTGGCGCAGACGGGATCCAGGTGATCACGGGGCAGCATCGGGCCGCTCCTCGACGGAGCCAGATCCCCGATGTCCCCCACCAGTTCGGCGACTTCCGCGGCGTCTGTCACCAGCACGCCCTCACCCCGCAGGAGTTCGTGGACGCCTGCCGACAGACCGCTCGTGGCGGGGCCCGGTACGCCCATGGTGTAGCGGCCGAGCCGCTGCGCGCTGCGCGCCGTGACCAGTGAACCGCTGCGGTACTCGGCCTCGACGACGACGGTTCCACGCGTCAACGCGGCGATCACCCTGTTCCGGAGAATGAATCTGCCGCGGGTGGGATGCTCGGCCGGCGGCAGTTCACCGAGGACGATCCCCTGTTCGACCACACGTCCGATCAGTTCGGCATGGCCGCGCGGGTAGGCGATGTCCACCCCGCAGGCCAGTACCGCCATCGTCGCGCCACCGGCGGCCAGGGCGCCGCGGTGAGCCGCCCCGTCGACCCCGAAGGCCGCGCCCGAGACGACCACCCACCCCCGCTCCGCGAGGCCTGCCCCGAGCGTCGTCGCCATGTGGGCCCCGTACGGTGTGCAGGCACGGGCTCCCACCACGGCGACCGAGCGCAGTGCCCAGAGCCGCAGATCGGGCCTCCCCCGTACCCAGAGCCCTGTCGGCCTGGCGTCGCCCAGGTCGTCGAGCTGACTCGGCCACTCCCGGTCACCGGGGCAGATGAAGCGCCCGCCCACCGAGGCCACCGCCGCCAGGTCCCGCTCGGGCTCGACCGCTTGGGCCCGCAGCCGGTAGCCGGCCAACCGCCTGGCGGTCATCCCGCTCAGCTGCTCGGCCGATCCGTCCCGGGTGGTGATGCGCCGCATCAGCTCCGCGCCGCCGTGTTCGCGCAGCCAGCGCCCGCCTGGCACGTCCCCGGGCTCCATGACCCGGGTCAGTGCGGCCCGCGCCAGCCGCTCCCGGTCGCTCGCCCCGTCGGAAGAGCCCGCCCGGCCGGGCATCCGCTGCTCACCTGCCGTCTGCCCGCCCGGCTCGCCCGTCCACCCCGCTCCCCCGGCAGCTTCCGCGCAGCCCTCGGTCCGCTGTCCGGTCATGACGCCCCCGCAGTAGTCATAGGGACCCCGCGCGGGATTCCGGTCCGCAGCTCCAGGGCCACCCCGATGTCCGAGGCGTCCGGGCGCTCAGCACCGCGCAGATCGGCCACGGTCCACGCCACCCGCAGCACCCGGTCCAGACCGCGCGCCGTGAGCATGCCCCGTTCCATGTCCCGCTCGGCCACCATCAGCGCACCGGGTGCCGCGACCAGCCGGGTCCGCAGCTCGTGCCCCGGGACCTCGCTGTTCGTGGTCCACGGGGTGCCCGCCAGCCGCTCCGCGGCCCGCTCCCGGGCCCGGATCACCCGGGCGGCGACCGTCGCGGTCGACTCACCCGGACCGCCCTGCCCCATCAGGTCCTCGCGCCTGACGGGGTCCACCGTCACCCGCAGGTCCACCCGGTCCAGCAGCGGCCCGGAGAGCCTGGCCTGGTACCGGCGGACCGCCGAGGGCGGGCAGTCGCACCCCGCCCCGCTCAGGGTGTGCCGCCCGCACGGGCAGGGGTTGGCGGCGAGCACCATCAGGAAGCGGGCCGGCAGCCGCACCACCCCGGCGCTGCGCGCCACCACCACATGCCCCGACTCCAGCGGCTGACGCAGCGCGTCCAGCGCCCGTACGGAGAATTCCGGAGCCTCGTCCAGAAAGAGAATTCCGCGATGCGCCAGCGAGACCGCGCCGGGCCGCGGCAGCCCGTTGCCCCCGCCGACCAGCGACTGCATGGTCGCGGAGTGGTGGGGTGCGCAGTAGGGCGGGCGGGAGACCAGGGGCTCGCCCGGCGGCAGGATGCCCGCCACCGAGTGCACCGCGGTCACTTCCAGGGCTTCCTGCCTGGTCAACGGCGGCAGGATGGCGGGCAGCCGTTCGGCCAGCATGGTCTTGCCCGCGCCGGGCGGCCCCGACAGCAGGAGGTGGTGTCCGCCTGCGGCGGCGATCTCCAAGGCCTTGCGCGGCCGTGCCTGACCTGCGACGTCCGCCAGATCCGGCCGGTGGCCCTCGCCGTGTGCCGCCCCCCGGGCGATCCCGGTGCCCATGCCTGCGCCGGGCACCATCAGCCCGGCCAGCATGGTGTCGGGACGCCCCTGGTCGTGGGCCTCCGCCTCGTCGGGCACCGGCTCGTCGCAGAGCACGGCGATCAGCTGCCGCAGGCTCCGGACCCCGAGCACGGAGACCCCGGGCACCAGGGCCGCCTCACCGGCGGTCTGCTCGGGAACGACCACCTGCCGGTACCCGGCCTCCGCCGCGGCCAGGACGGCGGGCAGTACCCCGCGCACGGGGCGCACCCTGCCGTCCAGCCCCAGCTCCCCGATCATCACGACATCAGCGATCAACGCGGGGTCGATCCGCTCCGCGGCGCCGAGCACGGCGCACGCGACGGCGAGATCGAAGCCCGAACCCCCCTTGGGCACCGAAGCAGGTGACAGTCCGACCGTGAGCTTCTTCTGCGGCCACTCCGCCCCGGAGTTGACCACGGCGGCCCTGACCCGGTCCCGGCTCTCCACCAGGCTCTTGTCGGGCAGTCCCACCAGGGTGAACGCCGCGACCCCGGCCTCCAGGTCCGCCTGGACCTCCACCACCACGCCCTCGACACCGACCAGGGCCACCGAGCAGGCACGCGCGAATCCCATCAGGCCACCCCCCGCGCATGCTCGGCCAGGGGCGCACCACGCCTGGGCAGCACCACACCGACCAGGTCGATCCGCACCCCGCCGGGCGGCGGACCGCCGTACCTGGCCAGCCAGAGCTCGGCCAGCCGCCGCAGACGATCCGCCTTGGCCGGGGTGACCCCGGCCATCGGGTGCTCGAAAGCCCCAGCCCTGCGGGTCTTCACCTCGCAGATGACGAGAGCGTCACCGTCCTTCGCGACGATGTCGATCTCGCCGGCGCGACAGCGCCAGTTCCGTTCGAGTACGGACATGCCGACGTCGGTCAGCAGTCGTACCGCCAGATCCTCGCCGTACCGCCCGAGTGCCCCCCGTGCGTTCATATCGGCACCACCTCCGGCACCGACTGTGACGCGTCCGCCCCCAACTAGTGGATCTTGGTGGACAACTCTTCCGTTGTGGACAACTCAGCCACCCGGAAGCTCGAGATCGCTCTTGTTGAGCTCCTCGATGTTGACGTCCTTGAACGTCAGAACCCGTACCTGCTTGACGAACCGTGCGGGCCGGTACATGTCCCAGACCCAGGCGTCCGCCATGGACACCTCGAAAAACACCTCGCCCTGGACCGAGTGCACCTGCATCTCGTAGTCGTTGGTGAGGTAGAAGCGCCGTTCGGTCTCGATCACATATTTGAACAGACCGACGACATCGCGGTACTCCCGGTAGAGCTTCAGCTCCATCTCGGTCTCGTACTTCTCGAGGTCCTCGGCGCTCATTGGCATGTTCCCCTTCAGCCGTGCGTTCCCCCATTGTGCGCCAGGGCCCGGCTCCCCCGGTCGCTCAGGCGATTTCGGGGGCGAGAACCAGCGGCGTACGCGGAGGACCCTCGTCGAGCAGCGTGCGCAGCAGCTCGGCGAGTCTGGTCGGGTACACCGTCTCACGCGCCGCCGACAGTTCGGCGGAGGTCCACCACCTCAGCCCCGCGACACTGCGGCGTTCCAGCCCGGTCTGCCCGCTGGTGTCCGTCGCGGTCTGCGCCGTGCGGGCCAGGAAGTACCACTCGTCCTGGTCCCAGCGCCGCCCGTCGAACGGAAAGGAGCACATCCGCTGCCAGAGCAGCGGGCCCAGCTCGACGTCCGTGATTCCGGTTTCCTCGGCCAGCTCCCGCAGAGCGGCCTGCTCCCGGGTCTCGTCGCCCTCAAGACCACCGCCGGGGGTGAACCACCAGGTGCTCGCCGGGTCCTCCGGTTCGAACCCGTGCATCAGCAGAATGCGGTCGTCCGGATCGAGGAGCACCAGACGGGCGACCTTTCGCGGCTCACCGGGCACCGGCGGTCGCCTTCTCCTGCTTGTTCCGCTTCGACCGGGCGGACCGCGCCGCCACCGGTCCGTACATGGCACCGCCCAGGATGAGCACCACGCCCCCGGCCATGGCACCGAGCTGAAGCTTCAGCGGCCCCTGGGACGACACCCCGCCGGGCAGCGCGGCGAAGGCCCGCGGCCGTCCGATCATGCCGCCCAGCGGCCAGGCGACGGCGTCCACCCGGGCCTGTACGGCGCTGCGCGGCACCGCGCCGTGCCCGGTCTCCTCCAGGTGGGCCCGGGAGTCCAGCGAGGACCTGCGGTCGTCACCCAGGAGGAAGAGCTTGTCCTTCGGCACCTCGGTCGTGAAATCGGTCGCCGAGGCCGGGTCCCCCGCCTGGAGATACGATTCCGCGACGGGTATGCCATTGACCGTGAGCCGGCCGTCCTTCTCGCAGCAGGCGATCTTGTCGCCGCCGATGCCGACGACCCGCTTCACCATCGGCATGTCACCCCACGCCTCGTCGGTGAAGACCACCACATCGCCCCGGCGCACCTCGCCGCCGTCCACCCGCTGCGCGAGGACCCGGTCGCCCGCGTTCACCGTCGGGGTCATCGACTCGGTCGGCACCGTGTAGGGCCGGTACACCACGGCTGCCCAGGCGAAGCCGCCGAGGAAGAGCACACAGCCGATGGCCACGGCCAGCCCCGACAGCTTGCTGCCGAGCCGGCCGTGGCCGTCACCCGTACGTCCTGTTCCACTCATCGCAGCGTCCCCCATCGGAGATCGACAATCGCTGATCCGAGTCGGCACCCTACCCGGCGGTACGCCTGCTGGTCAGCCTCCTGCGGCGCCACAGCACGAGAGGCAGCGCACCCGCGGCACCGAACACGCCAGGGGCCAGACCTGCCGCCGCCTCGATCCCCGGCTGATCGAAGGTGTCCGGTACGGACAGCATCGCCCAGCGATTGACCGGCCACGCCACCACCACGGCCCGCCCCACCACGTCCTTGACGGGCACGAAGCCCTTGGTCGCTTCCTCGGTGTGATAGCGCGAGTCGGAGGAAGCCTGCCGGTGGTCGCCCATGACCCAGATCTTCCCCTCGGGCACGGTGAAGGGCCCGAAGGGCTTGTCGTCGCAGGCCGAGTTGCCCGGGAAGACGTACGGCTCGTCGAGCGCCTTCCCGTTGACCTCGACAGGACCGCCCTTCGCGCACTCCACGGTGTCGCCGCCGACCGCGATCGTCCGCTTGATCAGGTCCTTCTCCTTGGCCGACGGCATCAGACCGATGAAGCTCAGCACGTCCTGCACCACGTTCGACTCGGGGGTCGGCTCCCCGGCCAGCCAGTTGTCCGGATCGTGGAACACCACCACCTCACCGCGCTCGGGCTCCGAGCCGAACCACGGCGTCAGCTTGTCGACCAGCACCCGGTCGCCCCGCTGAAGCGTGTTCTGCATCGAGTCCGAGGGGATCGAGAACGCCTGCACCAGGAACGTCTTGATCAGCAACGCGAGAACCAGTGCGACGACGATCAGCAGCGGCAGCTCCTTCCAGAGGGGACGCTGCTTCCTTGCCTTCTTGCCGCCCCCGTCCGCGGACTGCGTATCCGCGGACGCGTCCGAACCCGGTGACCCCTCCGGCGGACCGGAGGCAGGGTCGGCGGGCCACTTCGCGGGCTCTTCATGCCCAGGTGGTGCGCTGGCAGCCATGTCACTCACGTTCCAGTCCTCACTCCGCGGCCCGCATCGAGCCGCCATCGACTACTGACGGCCGGAATCGAGCGCGGCCCGCCGGCGTCGCCAGAGCACGAGCGGCACAGCCCCGGCGATACCGATCGCACCGGGCGCCGCGGCCATCGCGGCGTTCAGCCCCGGCTGGTCGAAGGTCTTCGGGATCGGCAGGGTCGCCCAGCGGCTGACCGGCCACGCGATGACCACGGCCCGGCCGACCACCTCGTCGGTGGAGACGGTGCCGCCACCCGGCAGCGCCTGGTGATAGCGGGAGTCGAGGGAGTTCTGGCGGTGGTCACCCATCACCCAGATACGGTCCTTGGGAATCTTGATCGGCCCGAACGGCTCGTCGTTGCAGGCAGTGTTGCCCTCGAAGATGAACGACTTGTCGTCCAACGCCTTGCCGTTGACAGTGACCGGCCCGTTCTTCTTGCACTCCACCGTGTCACCGCCGATCGCGATGACGCGCTTGATCAGGTCCTTCTCCTCGGCCGACGGCATCAGACCGATGAAGCTCAGGAACTTCTGCACCACGTTCGGGTCGGGTGCCGCGGTGTCCTCCAGCCAGCCGCCCGGGTCGTGGAAGACGACGACTTCGCCGCGCTCGGGCTCCGAGCCGAACCACGGCGTCAGCTTGTCGACCAGCACCCGGTCGCCCCGCTGAAGCGTGTTCTGCATCGAGTCCGAGGGGATCGAGAACGCCTGCACCAGGAATGTCTTAATCAGCAACGCGAGAATGAGCGCGATACCGATGAGGAGGGGCAGCTCCTTCCAGAAGGAGCGGGGCTTCTTCTGCGCCGTGCTGCCGTTGCCCGAGGAGCCGACGTCACTGTCCGTCGAGTCCGCCGTCGTCCCGGAGGGCTCGACATTCCCCGGATTGTCCGGCCGGTCCTCGGGTTCGTCGTGTCCGGATCGTGCGCCGACCGCCAAATCCCCCACATCCACTCCCTATTTCGTGCCACCGCCTGCGCCCTAGCCGGTGCAGGCCCACCACTCCCATAACGAGCGGGAGTTCCGCAGGGGTCGGGAGCCGGATCATTCCGTTGGGATCCGGGGACACACTATTCGACGGTGCGGGGGCAGCCGCCGTCCCGGCGCGCGCGTCCGGGACCGAGGAGAACGTCGAACGCTCCTCCAGTTGATGCCAGTGCCCGAAGGGCCAGGCGATCACCACGGCCCGTCCCACGACCGCATCCTCGGAAACCGTGCCGTTACCCGTCTTGTCCAGGTGGAATCGCGAATCGGCCGAATTGGAGCGATGGTCCCCCATCACGAAGATTCTTCCGGCTGGAACCTTTACCTCGAATTTGATCGTGGAGGGCGAATCGCCGGGAAAGACGTAGGGCTCGTCGACCGCCACCCCGTTGACGGTGAGCCTGCCGGCCTTCTCGCAGCACCTCACCGTGTCGCCACCGACGGCGACCACCCGCTTGATCAGATCCTGCTCGTCGTCGGAGGGGAGCAGCCCGATGAAGGTCAGCAGCTCCTTCACCTGCTTGATGACGACAGGTGACTCCTTGGACTCCCCCACCGGGTTCGGCGGCGGCCAGTCCGAGGGGTTCTTGAACACGACGACGTCGCCGCGCTGCGGCTTGGACCCGAACCAGGGCGTCAGCTTGTCGACGAGCACCCGGTCACCGATCCGGATGGTCTGTTCCATCGACCCCGACGGGATCACGAAAGCCTGGACCAGAAAGGTCTTGAGAACGAGCGCGATCACCAGTGCGACGGTGATGAGAAGGGGTATCTCCTTCACCGCGGACCTGCGCCGCTTCCGTTTCACCTTGCGGGCCAGCTTGCGCCGCTCCGCGCGCGTGGGCAGCGAGCGCGCGGCCGTCGGCCGGGTGCCGGTGGGCAGCGGAATCTCCGGATCCGCGGCGACGTGTCTCCGCCCGCGGTTACCCATGCGCCGAACCGGGCGCCGGTATTCCGTCGAAGGCAGCGGTGTCCGGAACGGACCCCAGCCTGCCCAGCGGCCAGCCGAACCAGTCGGCCCGGCCGATCACCTTGTCGACGGGCACCATGCCGCCGCCCGGCTCACCCAGGTGATCGCGGGAGTCACGGGAATTGCTCCGGTGGTCGCCCATCATCCACAGCGTGCCGTCGGGCACGACGATGTCGAAGGGCACCCGGGACGCCGTGTCCCCCGCGAACAGGTAGTCCTCGTCCACGGCCCGGCCGTTCACCTCGACCCTTCCGCGCTTGTCGCAGCAGACCACCCGGTCACCCCCCACACCCACCACTCGCTTCACGAAGTCGGTCTCGGCGGGCTCCACGAGCCCGAGCGAAGCCGCCGCGCCGTGCAGCAACCCGGTCACGGGGTTCTCCGGCGGCGTCTCCTGGACGAAGGAGCCGGTGCCGTCGAACACCACCACGTCGCCGCGCTGAGGTACGGAGCCGAAACGGTACGCCAATTTGTTGACGAGCACTCGGTCCCCGACCTGCAGCGTGGACTCCATCGAGCCACTGGGGATCAGGAAGGGCTGCACAACGAAGCTACTGAAGAGCAGCACACCGACCGAGCAGACGGCACCGAGCGCAAGGGTGCGGCGCCATGACATCGGGGCGGCCCACCGGCCCGGGATACGCGAGAAGCGCGACCCCTCCTCCGATCCCGTAGCGGGTGCGGAGGAGCGGTCGCGCTCCTGGGGCTTTGCTTCCGTGTCCATCGGGGCCAGAGCTTATCCGGCCGTCCTGTGGACGAGGGAGTCAGCTCAGCGGTCGCGCTTCTCCTTGATCTTCGCGGCCTTGCCGCGCAGCTCACGGAGGAAGTACAGCTTGGCGCGACGGACGTCACCGCGCGAGATGAGCTCGATCTTCTCGAAGATCGGGCTGTGCACCGGGAAGGTGCGCTCGACGCCGACGCTGAAGGAGACCTTGCGGACCGTGAAGGTCTCGCTGACGCCCGCGCCCTGGCGGCGGATGACAATGCCCTTGAACTGCTGGATACGGGAGCGGTTGCCCTCGATCACGCGGACGTGGACGTTGACGGTGTCGCCGGAGCGGAACGCCGGGACGTCGGTGCGCACCGAAGCGGCATTGACGTCATCGAGCAGGGAAGCCATGGTGTCTGCTTTCTTCGCCGATGCCACAGGTCATCGACGGGAGAGTGATGAGTTCGGGGTGCTGATCGCGTCGGACGGGCGTCTTTCCCCCTGTGGCAGGGGCGCACGCGGACGTACAGCAGTCGCCTATTCTTCCACGGCTTGGGGCCTGCGCCAAAATCGGCCGCCGGGCTCCGGTGACCAGCCGAGGATGGAGAGCATCTCGCGGTCCTTCTTGTCGAAGGCCGTCGCCTCGCAGCGCTCGATCAGATCGGGCCGGTTGAGTGCCGTACGACGGAAGGCCTCGTCCCGGCGCCAGCGCGCGATCCGCCCGTGGTGACCGCTGAGCAGCACGTCCGGGATCCCCCGGCCACGCCACTCGGGCGGCTTGGTGTAGACGGGGCCCTCCAGCAGGTTGGCCATCGCCCCGGGCGCGAAGGAGTCGTCCCGGTGCGACTCGGCGTTGCCGAGTACGCCGGGCAGCAGCCGGGCCACCGCCTCCGTGATCACCAGCACCGCGGCTTCACCGCCGGCCAGCACGTAGTCGCCGATGGACACCTCGACGACCGGCATCCTGGTGGCGTACTCCTCCGTCACCCGCCGGTCGATGCCCTCGTAGCGGGCCGGGGTGAAGATCAGCCAGGGCCGCTCGGAAAGCTCGACGGCCAGCTCCTGGCCGAAGGGCCGGCCGCTCGGCGTGGGCACCACGAGCACCGGGGAGTGCGCCCCGGACTCGTATCCGTCCGCCAGGACCTCGTCCAGCGCGGCGCCCCACGGCTCGGTCTTCATGACCATGCCGGGACCGCCGCCGTAGGGGGTGTCGTCGACCGTGTTGTGGCGGTCGTACGTCCACTCCCGCAGATCGTGCACATGCACACCGAGGCGCCCGCGGGCACGGGCCTTGCCGACGAGCGAGACGTTCAGCGGTTCCAGGTACTCAGGGAAGATCGTGACGACGTCGAGCCGCATCAGACGTCTTTCCCGGGTTCGGTGGAACCCTCTTCGGAAGGCCCGGATCCGGACTCGTCCGCCGCCTCCTCGTCACGCGTGGACACCACGATCGCCTGGCTCTCGTCGATCAGACCCGGCGGCGGCGTGATCACCGCGCGCTGCTCCTCCAGGTCGATCTCGGCGACGATCTCCTCGACGAACGGGATCATGACCTCGGTGCCGTCGGGACGCTCCACGATGAAGAGGTCCTGGGACGGCAGGTGCGTGATCTCGGTGATCCGGCCGATCTCGGTACCGTCGACGAGGACCACGTCCAGGTCCATCAGCTGATGGTCGTAGAACTCCTCCGGATCCTCCGGAAGCTCCTCCGGATCCACATCGGCGATCAGCAGCGTGTTACGCAGCGCCTCGGCGCCCGTACGGTCCCGTACGCCCTCGAAACGCAGCAGCAGCCTGCCGCTGTGCACCCGGCCGGTCTCGATCGTCAGCGGCCCCGTCGAGGCCGGCTCGGTGGCCAGTACGGCGCCGGGCCCGAGCCGGAGCTCCGGCTCGTCCGTGCGCACCTCGACGGTGACCTCGCCCTTGATGCCGTGGGCGCGACCGATCCGCGCGACTACCAACTGCACCTTGTGTCTCTCCTGTCGTACGACGACGGGCCGGGGTGGGCGCATGGCCCTCCCCGGCCCGTGCCGGTGTTCAACTCTGTCAGCGAACCTGATCCACATCGACGAGGTCGACGCGGATACCACGGCCGCCGATGGCGCCCACGACGGTACGCAGCGCGCGTGCGGTGCGGCCGTTGCGGCCGATCACCTTCCCGAGGTCATCGGGATGAACCCGAACCTCGAGCACACGTCCGCGACGCAGATCACGCGAGGCGACCTGCACGTCGTCGGGGTTGTCAACGATGCCTTTCACGAGGTGCTCGAGAGCCTCCTCGAGCATGCTCAGGCCTCGGTCGACTCGGCGGGCGCAGCTGCGTCAGCAGCCTCGTCCGCCTTCTTGTCGGCCTTCTTCGCCTTCTGCGTGATGGCCTCGCCCTTGGACTCCTCGCCGGCGTCCTTGGTGAGGGCCTCGAACAGGGCGCGCTTGTCAGGCTTGGGCTCCGGCTGCAGCAGCGGCGCGGGGGCCGGGAGGCCCTTGTGCGCCTGCCAGTCACCGGTGAGCTTCAGGATGGCGAGAACCGGCTCGGTCGGCTGGGCGCCGACGGAAAGCCAGTACTGCGCGCGCTCTGCGTTGACCTCGATGCGCGAGGGGTTCTGCACCGGGTGGTACAGGCCGATCTCCTCGATGGCCCGGCCATCACGGCGGGTACGGGAGTCGGCGACGACGATGCGGTAGTGAGGCGAACGGATCTTGCCCAGACGCTTCAGCTTGATCTTGACTGCCACGGAAGTGGTGTCTCCTGGTCTATGACGTGGTTGGGCACAACAAGATGCCACGTGGGGTTGCGGTACTCGGAGTGCCCGATGGACGCGTCAGCCGGAGGAGAGAGGGGTCCTATGCGACTGTCGAGTACAGCTAGCCATTGTGCCACACCACATCGCCTCACCCCACCGCGACCACTGCTTCCGGGATCCGGAACGGCTTTCCGCAGCCGCCGCAGACGATCGGGGCCTGCGCGAGGACCGACGGGACGACGCGCACATTGCGACCGCAGTCGCAGACGGCCTTGACCCGCACGCCTCCTCCGGAGGAGCCGTGCCGGGCCGCGGGCCCGCGGAAGGAGCGCTTGGTGTCGGCGGCGGTGGCGACGCTGTGCGCCTTGAGGGCGCGCTGCAGCCGTTCCATCGTCGGCCGGTACCGGCGCTTGGCTTCGGGGTTGAGCGTGACCAGCGAGAAGCCACTGCTGGGGTGGGGCTCCTCGGCGTGATCGAGGCCCAGCTCCTCGGCGATCGCGAGGAATCGACGGTTGTGGTATCGGCCGGCGCGCGAGGTGTCGCGGACACCTCGGGCGGCGGCAATGCCATGGACTGCCTCATGGAGCAGTCGCTCGAAGGAGAGTTCGGCGCCACAGGCGGACGAGGACTCTCCGATCAGGGACTCGGGCGCGGCTAGATCGGGCAGCTCGGAGTGGTACCGCTGAATGTCGGCCCACGCCTGTGCCAGCTCTGCGGCAAGTACAGGTGGTGTCGTGCTCACGTCGTGACAACGAGCGCGAGTGCCCCGGTGTTCCGATTCCGGGCCATCCCAAATATTTTGCACGTACCAGTCAGTTGCCATTCATGCGTCCTGACGAGGGCGGGTGCGCTGATCTGCGGAGAAGACTCACAGCTCGCACCAAGGTGGTACGTAGCGCCGCGTACGCCCGAGCGCGTAGACGGCGCGTACGCCCCCCGCTGATGATGCGGGTGCCGGGCGCGGTAACCGACAGTACCCGGCGCACCGCCCACCCTCCCGCCCCTCCCCCGAGCAGCGCCGCAGCCGCCGCGGGGCCGGGCCCGGAGCGCTCGACGTGCCCACCCCCGCGCGCCGGGTGAGACTGGGACCGCAGCACGGGAAGCACAACCCCTGGGCCGCCACGCCCTGCAGGCGTTCCGGTCCGGGAGCATCGCCGGCCACCGCCGCGGGCAACCATGACCCGTAGAACCCTGGACGCGGCGGCCGATGCGCAGTTCTCTGGCATACGGGGGACGCGCGGACGTACGGCCACGGGGAGATCGTCCATCAGGCACGACCCATCGGCATGACCGGCATCTCGGCGGATTGGGGCCCATTCCATGACACCAACGCTCGTCCGGCACCACACGCAGGCGAAGCCGTCCGCGTCCGTGGACACCGGCTCCCGCGCCCGTGACTGGGCCGAGATCCAGGAGCGGATGCTCTCACCGCTCTACGAGGCGGTGTACACGCGGCTCGAAGTCGGACCCGCCACGCACATGCTCTCGCTCGGCTGCGGCTCCGGACTCGCACTGCTGATCGCGGCCGGCCGCGGGGCACGCGTCACCGGCGTCGACCCCGACCTCGAACGTCTGGCGCTCGCCCGGATCCGGCTGCTGGCCGGCCCGGAGGACGAGCGCGTGTCCCGGTCCACCGGCCCGCAGCTCCTGGAGTCCCTTCCGGCCACGGCCGGCCACCAGCCCTACAGCCTGATCACCGCGTTCACCCCGATCGGCTGCTCCCCCGACGACGGGGAGGAACTGGTGCGGACGCTCGGCACCGCGGTGCCCTCGGCCGGACGGCACAGCACGGTCGTCCTGACCGGCTGGGGGCCGCCCGAGCGGTGCGCCACCGACGCCGTACTGCGCGTGGCGACCCGGCTGGCGGAGGGCTCGGGAACACCGCGGACCACGAGCCGGCGCGGAGCGCGGCGGGACGATCTGGAGAACGTGGCGTTCCGGGCAGGGCTGAAGCCGGACGGCTCGGGGCGAGTGGCGTGCCCGTTCGGCTACGCGGACGTGGACAGCGCGGTACGGGGCCTGCTGTCGACGCGGCTCTTCGACGCCGCTGTGGAGGCGACGGACCGGTCCCAGGTGGAGAAGGAAGTGGCCGAGGCGCTGCATCCGCACCTGCGCCGGGACGGCACGGTCTGGATGCCCAACGTGTTCCGCTATCTCGTCTGCACGACGTAGGAGCTCACGGCGCGGGCTTCACGACGCAGAACCCCGCGTTCTCCGGAACCTCACGCCGCAGAAATTCACGCCGCATGCCTCCGGAGGGCCGGTCCGTGCGGGCCGGCCCTCCGGAGTCATGCCGGGCCGGCCCCGGGAGCCACTCCATACCCGCCCCTCGAAGCGGTTACTTCACCAGCCGGGTGATCCCGGCCGCCCGGTAGGCGTCCGCTTCGTCCAGGGTCTCGTTCGCCAGCAGCGCCGTGGCCAGGGAGTCCAGCCGGTCCCGGTTCTCGCGCAGCAGCCGGCAGGCCTCCTCGTAGCACTCGTCGACGATGCGCCGCATCTCACCGTCCACCGCGTCCAGCGTCGCCGGTGCCGCCGAGAGTCCGTACGCCTGCTGGGCATCACCCGGGATCGCCGTCAGCCGGCCCACCTTGTGGCTCATGCCCCAGCGGCCCACCATGCCCCTGGCCAGACTGGTCACCTGCTCCAGATCGCTCTCCGCACCGGTGGTGATGACGCCGAACACCACCTGCTCGGCCGCCATGCCTCCGAGAGCGCCGATGATCCGGCCGCGCAGGTACTCCTCGGTGTACGCGTACTTGTCGGCGTCCGGCGTCGAGAGGGTGACGCCCAGCGCCCGGCCGCGCGGCACGATGGTGACCTTGCGGACCGGGTCCGAGCCCGGCTGGAGCATCCCCAGCAGCGCGTGGCCGCTTTCGTGGAACGCCGTCCGACGGCGGTCCTCGTCCGACATGACGAGCGAGCGCTCCGCCCCGAGCTGGACCTTCTCCAGCGCGTCCGAGAAGTCGGCACCGCTCACCTCCGGCTGCCCCCGCTTCACGGCGAGGAGCGCGGCCTCGTTGGCGAGGTTGGCGAGATCGGCGCCGGTCATTCCCGGGGTCGTGCGGGCCACCTGGGCCAGGTCCACGTCCCCGGCCATCGGGATCTTCCGGGTGTGGATCTCCAGAATCGCCTCCCGGCCGTTCTTGTCCGGCGGGCTGACCTGGACGATCCGGTCGAAGCGGCCGGGCCGGGTGAGCGCGGGGTCGAGTACGTCGGCGCGATTGGTCGCCGCGAGCACCACCACGCCCTCGGAGCCCGAGAAGCCGTCCATCTCCGTGAGGATCTGGTTGAGCGTCTGCTCGCGCTCGTCGTGTCCGCCCATGCCCGAGCCGCCGCCGCGGGCCCGTCCGATGGTGTCGATCTCGTCGATGAACACGATGGCGGGGGCGACCTTGCGCGCCTCGGCGAACAGCTCTCGGACCCGGCCCGCGCCGACGCCCACGATCATCTCGATGAACTCGGAGGCCGAGGCCGAGAAGAACGGCACCCCCGCCTCTCCCGCAACCGCCCTCGCCAGCAGTGTCTTGCCGGTGCCGGGAAGGCCCGCGAGCAGCACTCCCCCGGGCATCCTGGCGCCCATCCTGCGGTAGGCGTCCGGGTTCTTCAGGAAGTCGACGACATCGTTGAGCTCCCCCTCGACCTCGTCGATGCCCGCCACGTCCTTGAACGTCGTACGCCGGTCCCCCTCCAGCTCGACCGGTTTGGGCGGGGCCTTGCGGCCGAAGCCGCCCATTCCGCCGCCCATCCCACCGCGCGACATCCGCCGGGCGATGAACACCCACAGCAGGACGAGCAGCAGCATCGGTGCCAGCGAGATCAGCAGGTTGGCGAGGAAGCTGCGCTCCTGGACGACCGGTTCGGCGGTGACCGTGACGTTGTCCTTGACCAGCTCCCCCCAGAGGTTGTCATCGGCGAAGGCAGGCCGCTGGGTGACGAACTTGGTGTACTTCTCGTCGCCGCCCGGGACCTTCGCCTCCTTCTTCAGCTGCCCCTGGATGGCATCGCCCTTGGAGTAGATCTTGGAGACGTTGCCGGAGGTGACCTGCTTGCTGAACTCCGTGTAGGCGATCGTCGGCTCGTTCTTGCCGTTGAAGAACGACAGCACCAGATTGGCGATCAGATACACGGCCAGCGCGGCCATCAGGAGTCCGCCCCAGCCTCCCGGCATCTTCCGGCCCGGTGGCTGGGGCTTCGGCGCACCCTCGGAGCGCCAGGGCTGGTCGGTGCGGTCGCGGGGAGGTACGGGATTGGTCACTCGGTCTCCTCTGCCGACAGCCATTGAGCCGACATTAAGGGAGATGTACGGGCGAAGCCCTCGGAGCGGCGGTCCGCTGGGCCCATGGAGGGACCTCACCACCTCGCGTACACGCCCGAGGGGGCGCCCGCCGTGAAGCGGGCGCCCCCTCGGGGACGTGACTCGGCAGGCTGCTCAGCCCATGAACTTCTTGAACTCGTCCGGCAGCTCGAAGTTCTTGTCTTCCTGACCGGCCGGCAGACCGAGCGCGCCGCCCTGGGCCGCCTGTTCACGGCGGGCAGCCTCGGCCTGCTCCTCGGCCTTGCGCTTCATCGGGTTACCGCTCTTGCGCTTGCCCTTGGCCTGCTTGACCTGCTTCTTCTGCCGGCCGGGGCCGCCACCCATGCCCGGCATCCCGGGCATCCCCGGCATGCCGCCGCCCTGCGCCATCTTCGACATCATCTTGCGGGCCTCGAAGAACCGCTCGACCAGGTTCTTCACGGCGCTGACCTCGACACCGGAACCCTTGGCGATACGGGCACGCCGCGAGCCGTTGATGATCGTCGGCTCGGCGCGCTCCTTCGGGGTCATCGACTTGATGATCGCGGCGGTGCGGTCGACATCGCGCTCGTCGATGTTGTTGATCTGGTCCTTGATCTGCCCCATGCCAGGCAGCATCCCGAGCAGCTTGGAGATGGAGCCCATCTTCCGGACCTGCTCCATCTGAGCAAGGAAGTCGTCGAGCGTGAAGTCCTTGCCGCCCTTGCTCGACGCCAGCTTGGAGGCCATTTGAGCGGCCTCTTCCTGGCTGAAGGTCTTCTCCGCCTGCTCGATCAGGGTGAGCAGGTCACCCATGTCGAGGATGCGGGACGCCATGCGGTCGGGGTGGAAGGCGTCGAAGTCCTCGAGCTTCTCACCGTTCGACGCGAACATGATCTGCTTGCCCGTGACGTGGGCGATCGACAGGGCCGCACCACCGCGGGCGTCGCCGTCGAGCTTGGAGAGCACCACGCCGTCGAAGCCGACGCCGTCACGGAAGGCCTCCGCGGTGTTGACCGCGTCCTGGCCGATCATCGCGTCGACGACGAAGAGGATCTCGTCAGGGTTGACGGCGTCGCGGATGTCCGCGGCCTGCTGCATCAGCTCCTGGTCGATACCGAGGCGCCCGGCGGTGTCGACGACGACGATGTCGAACTGCTTGGACCGGGCGAACTCGATCGAGTCCTTGGCGACCTTGACCGGGTCACCGACGCCGTTGCCCGGCTCCGGCGCGTACACCGCGACACCGGCGCGTTCGGCGACGACGCTCAGCTGGTTCACGGCGTTGGGACGCTGGAGGTCACAGGCGACGAGCAGCGGGGAGTGGCCCTGGCCCTTGAGCCAGACACCGAGCTTTCCGGCGAGGGTCGTCTTACCGGCGCCCTGGAGACCCGCGAGCATGATCACGGTCGGCGCGGTCTTCGCGAACCGCAGCCGCCGGGTCTCGCCACCGAGGATGGAGACGAGCTCCTCGTTGACGATCTTGATCATCTGCTGCGCCGGATTCAGCGCCTGGGAGACCTCGACGCCACGCGCCCGCTCCTTGACCTTGGCGATGAAGGACCGGACGACGGGCAGCGCGACATCGGCTTCCAGCAGGGCGATACGGATCTCGCGAGCCGTGGCGTCGATGTCCGCCTCGGACAAGCGGCCCTTGCCCCTGAGGTTCTTGAAAGTCGCGGCAAGGCGGTCGGAGAGAGTATCGAACACGGCGCTCGTCGGTCCTCAGGGTCGGGGGCGGGGGCAGGTAGTCGTCCCCCAGGGTATCCGGACGCCGGGGAACGCAAAGCCCTCGCCCGGTTTACGTGCGGGACCCGGGCTCTGTGCTCCCCGGCGTCCGGCTCAGCCGAGCGCCTTCTCGATCTCCCGGGCCAGCTCAGCGGCCCGCTCCGCGGACAGCGGCTCGCCCTCCGCGTCCGTGACGTAGACCGTGTCCACCGCGTTCGCCCCCAGCGTCGACACGTGCGCGCTGCGCACCCGTACCGCGCTCTGCTCCAGCGCCCGGCCGATCCGGTGCAGCAGGCCAGGGGCGTCCTGGGCGCGTACCTCGATCACCGTGGCCAGCTGCGAACCGGCGGCCGCGACCGTCACCCTCGGCGGCGGGGCCTTCACCCCGCGGCGCCGCGGGTAGGCGGCCTCCCGCTCGGCCAGGCGGGCCCGGATGTCCAGAGAGCCGTCCAGGGCGCGTACGAGGTCGGCGCGCAGCCGGGCGGCCTGGGGCAGGGAGCCGTACTCGGCAGCGACGCGCCAGCTGAGCAGCAGCAGGTCCGCGGTCTCGCCGAGTTCGGTGGGGAGCTCCACGGCCCGCAGGTCCGCGGCGCGGACGGTGAGGCGGTGCAGGGCGAGGACCCCGGCGGCGGCGGGGAGGACGCCGGGCCGGTCGGGAAGGGCGATGAGGAGTTCGACGCCGACGGGTTCGGGGCCGCCGTCCTCCTGCGGGGTCTCGGCCTGGGCGTGCAGGGCGAGGACCGGTTCACCGGTGCGCAGGGCCTCGATGGCCAGGCGCTCCTGCTCGGCGCTGGGCGCCGCGGGCTCGGGTTCCTCGGGCGCCTCGCCGGCCAGGACCGCCGCGACGCGTTTGACGAGGTCGGCGACGAGGGAGGCGCGCCAGGTGGACCAGGCGGCGGGCCCGGTGGCGAGAGCGTCGGCCTCGGTGAGTGCGTGCAGGAGCTCCAGGGTGGCGGCGCTCCCCACGGCGGTGGCGACGGAGCGGACGGTGGCCGGGTCGTCGAGGTCGCGTCGGGTGGCGGTCTCGATGAGCAGCAGATGGTGACGTACGAGGGTCGCGATGACGCCCACGTCGTGCTGGTCGAAGCCGATCCGGGCGGCCATGTCGCGGGCGATGACCTCACCGGCGACGGAGTGGTCGCCGGGCCAGCCCTTTCCGATGTCGTGGAGCAGCGCGGCGACGAGCAGGAGGTCGGGGCGGCCGACGCGGCGGGTGAGGGAGGAGGCGCGGACGGCCGCCTCGACGAGGTGGCGGTCGACGGTCCAGGTGTGGACGGGGTTGCGCTGGGGCCGGCAGTGGACCCGTTCCCAGTCGGGCAGGAGCCGGGTGATGAGCCCCTCGGCTTCCAGGGCCTCCCAGACGGGGACGGTCGCCTCGCCCGCGCCGAGGAGCGTGACGAGTTCCTCCCGGGCCTCGGCCGGCCAGGGCACCGGCAGCGGCTTGGCCGCGGTGGCGAGGTGGCGTACGACATGGCGGGAGAGCGGCAGCTCGGACTGGGCCGCGGCCGCGGCGGCGCGCAGGACGAGGACCGGGTCGCGTTCGGGCCGGGCCGTGCGGGCGAGGACGACCTCGCCGTCGGCCTCGACGACACCGTCGGCGAGCGGGGTGCGGTCGGTGGCCGGGGCCCTGCCGCCGCCGAGCATGGCGCGCAGCCGGGGGCGGACCGAACGGGCCCGCAGCACCCGGTTGACCTCGCGCCAGGTGACGTCGGTGGCGTACGAGACGGTGCGTGCGGCCTCGTACACCTGGCGCAGCAGCGCGTCGGCGTCGAGAAGGCCGAGGGACGCGGCGACCTGGTCCTGTTCCTGGAGGGCCAGGCGGTCGGTGGCGCGGCCGGTCGTGAGGTGGAGGGCGTCGCGTGCGTCGAGGAGGACACGGCGGGCCTCGGCGAGGCCTTCGCGGGGGGCGTCGGCGACCCAGGAGGCGGCTACGGCGCGCAGGGCGGTGGCGTCGCGCAGTCCGCCGCGGGCCTCCTTGAGGTCGGGCTCCAGGAGGAACTGGAGCTCGCCCTGGCGTTCGGCCCGTTCGCGGCAGAGCTCGTCGAGGGCGGGCAGACGCCTGGGGGCCTGGTTGCGCCAGTCGGCGAGGATCGCGGTGCGCAGGGAGGCGACGAGTCCGAGGTCCCCGGCGACGGGCCGGGCGTCGAGCAGGCCGAGCTGGACCTTGAGGTCCTCGCCTGCCGTCTTGCGGGCCTCGGCGGGGGTGCGTACGGAGTGGTCGAGGGCGAGGCCCAGGTCCCAGACGGGGTACCAGACGCGGTCGGCGAGGGCCGCGACCGCTCCGGCGTCGGCGCTGCCGTCGTGCAGGAGGAGGAGGTCGAGGTCGCTGCGCGGGGAGAGCTCGCCGCGGCCGTAGCCACCGACGGCGACGAGGGCGGCGCCCCGGACACCGGCGTGTTCGGCAGCGGCGGTGAAGAGGGCGGTCAGCCACTCGTCGGTGAGCGAGGCAAGGGCCGCACGGCGCGGCGGCCCGGACTGCGCCTTCTCCTGGAGAAGGCGCAGCCGGGCCGCCGCGTAGCCGCTGGGTCCCGAGTCCTCGGATTCGGTGGTCACTTCGGTGCTCGTCACCCAGCTGCCTTTCCGTATGCGGAACAGTCGGTCAGAGTGCGTCCGGGCCGCGTTCCCCGGTGCGTACCCGGATCGCGGTCTCGACCGGGACGCTCCAGACCTTGCCGTCACCGATCTTGCCGGTCCGGGCGGCCTTCACGACGACGTCGATGAGCTGTTCGGAGTCCTCGTCCTCGACGAGGACCTCGATGCGGATCTTCGGGACGAGGTCGACGGTGTACTCGGCGCCCCGGTAGACCTCGGTGTGGCCGCGCTGACGCCCGTAGCCGCTGGCTTCCGTGACCGTGAGGCCCTGGACGCCGAAGGCCTGGAGGGCCTCCTTGATCTCGTCAAGCCGGTGGGGCTTCACGACTGCGGTGATGAGCTTCATGCGTCCACCTTCTTGTTCGTCGGGGCTGCCGTGGTGCCGGGCGTGGTGCGCGGGGCCGCACCGCCGCCGGCGCCGCTGAAGTCGTACGCCGTCTCGGCGTGCTCGACCTGGTCGATACCGGAGACCTCGTCGTCCTCCTCGACCCGCATCCCGATCGTCTTGTCGAGCAGGAAGGCGAGGAGCGCGGAGACGATCAGAGAGTACGCGAGGACCGCGAAGACACCGACGGCCTGCTTGCCGAGCTGGTCGAGACCGCCGCCGTAGAAGAGGCCCTTGGCGTCGGACTGGACTCCGCCGGTGGCGAAGAAGCCGATGAGCAGGGACCCGACGACACCGCCGACGAGGTGGACGCCGACGACGTCCAGGGAGTCGTCGTAGCCGAGCTTGTACTTGAGACCGACCGCCATGGCGCACAGCACACCGGCGATGGCGCCGACGGCGATGGCACCGAGCGGGCTGACCGCACCGCCCGCCGGGGTGATGGCGACGAGTCCGGCGACGGCGCCGGAGGCGGCACCGAGCGTGGTGAAGGAGCCGTGGCGGAGCTTCTCGTAGCCGAGCCAGGCGAGCATCGCGGCGGCGGTGGCGACCTGCGTGTTGACGAACATGACCGCGCCGACACCGTCGTCGTTGCCGAGCCACGAGCCGGCGTTGAAGCCGAACCAGCCGAACCAGAGGAGACCGGCGCCGAGCATGACGAGCGGCAGGCTGTGCGGCCGCATCGGGTCCTTCTTGAAGCCGACGCGCTTGCCGATGACGAGGATCACGCCGAGGGCCGCGGCACCCGCGTTGATGTGGACGGCCGTTCCACCGGCGAAGTCGATGACGCCCAGCTCGAAGAGCCAGCCGCCCGCGCCCCAGACCCAGTGCGCGACCGGGAAGTAGACGACGGTGACCCAGAGGGTGATGAAGAGCGCCCACGAGGTGAACTTGACCCGGTCGGCGAGGGCACCGCTTATGAGGGCCGGGGTGAGCACGGCGAACATCAGCTGGAACACGGCGAAGACGTACACCGGGATGGTGTAGCCGTCCCAGAGTTCCGTGACGCCGATCCCGCTGAGGCCGACGAAGTCCTGGCTCCATCCGATGATCGAGCCGGCGTCGGTGCCGAAGGCCAGGCTGAATCCGTAGAGCACCCACAGGATCGTGACGATCCCGAGGCTGATGAAGCTCATCATCAGCATGTTGAGGGTGCTCTTGACGCGGACCATGCCTCCGTAGAAGAAGGCGAGGGCCGGGGTCATGAGCATCACCAGGGCCGAACAGATGAGCATGAACCCGGTGTTGGCGGCAGAGAGCGTCGGGGCGTCTGCTGCAAGCGTCGTGATGCCTGGGGGCATCGGCGTCTCCTCGTCGTCGGTGCGGCCGCGTGCGGGGGCGGTGGGGACGTAACCACGTGCGGGACCACTGGGGAAAAGGTGCGGGCCGGTTATGCGCCATGAGATTCGCCCAGCGCCGTTTCCGCCGATGCCACACGATGTTTCGCCTCAGTGACGAAGGGGACCGACGTGTTACGTCCCCATGAACCACCCGTGCCGTACCCGCGCTCGGGCCTACTCTGCGGCCGGAGCCGCATACGGTGCGGTTACGACGCTCCGGCAGGGGAACGACCACACGAACCGGCCACGGCGACCACCCACTGACCAGGCAATCGGGGGAGCCGAAGTCGGTCGGTGCGGGGTGGCCGCCGTGGCCGGGGCAGGTGGGACCTTCAGAACACGCCTCAGACCGCTTCGGCGGTCTCGGGCAACTGTGCACTGAGAAGGTCGGTGAGCCGGGCGACCTCGGGAATGTCCCCGAAGTCCCTGGCCGCGGTGTCGACGGTCTTGCGCAGCCGGGTGTTGACGCGCTCCGAGCGGACCTTCTTGGCGACGCGCAGCGCCTGCTCGGCCAGCACGGTGGACTCCTCGGGCTCGCGCTTGAGGAGATGGACGGTGGCGAGGCCGACCAGGTTGAGTGCGTACGACCGCTGGTGCTCGTCGTCCTCGCCGAAGAGCTCGACCGCCCTGCGCATGACGGGTTCGGCGAGCGAGGCGTACGTGGGGCTGCGCCCGGCCACATAGGCCAGGTCACGGTAGGAGTGGGAGTTCTCGCCGTTGAGCTCGGCCTCGGAGAAGAAGCGGATCCAGTCGGGCTCGGGCTCGCCGTCGATCCCCGCGTCGAGGAAGGTGTCCTCGGCCATCCGGACGGCCCGCTTGCACTTGCTGGGCTGGCCCATGTTGGCGTAGGCGCGGGCCTCCATCGCATACAGCATGGCCTGGGTCCGCGCGGTGGCGCAGTCGCGGCTGCCGTACTGCGCGAGGTGGATGAGCTCGAGGGCGTCGTCGGGGCGGCCGAGGTGGATCATCTGGCGGCTCATGCTGGACAGGACGTACGAGCCCAGCGGCTTGTCGCCGGCCTCCTTGGACGCGTGCAGGGCGAGCACGAAGTACTTCTGGGCGGTGGGCTGGAGGCCGACGTCGTAACTCATCCAGCCCGCCAGTTCGGCCAGTTCGGCAGCGCAGCGGAAGAGGCGCTTCGCGGTGGCGGCCGGCTGCGGCTCCTGGAGCAGGTCGGTGACCTCGTGGAGCTGGCCGACGACGGCCTTGCGGCGCAGTCCGCCGCCGCACTGGGCATCCCACTGGCGGAACATCGCGGTGGTGGATTCCAGCAGGTCGAGCTCGGGTCCGGAGAGCCGGGAGGGGCGACGGGCGGCGGCGGCCGACTCCGGCTCGACGGATCCGCCGGACGCGACGGGCACCAGCCAGCGCTGCATGGGTTCGATGAGGGCGGGTCCGGCGGCGAGCGCGAGCGAGCTGCCGAGGAACCCGCGGCGGGCGAGCATCAGGTCGCTGCGGGAGAACTCGCTGAGCAGGGCGACGGTCTGGGGGCCGGCCCAGGGCAGATCGACGCCGGCCACGGAGGGCGCCTGGTGGGCGGCGCGCAGCCCCAGGTCCTCGACGGCGACGACGGAACCGAAGCGCTCGGAGAACAGCTCGGACAGGATGCGCGGGATCGGTTCGCGCGGCTGCTCACCGTCGAGCCAGCGCCGCACCCGGGAGGTGTCGGTGCTGATGTGGTGGGCGCCCATCTGCCGCGCTCTGCGGTTCACCTGCCGGGCAAGCTCGCCCTTCGACCAGCCGCTGCGCACGAACCATGATCCCAATTGCCCGTTGGGGCGCTTGCCGGCATTCGAATCGCCTGCGCCGCTGCCACTCACTGGAACGCCCCCATCCGCCGAATACTGTCGCGCGAACCTCTATCAGAATGCCGCGAACCGATGCTGCCCGTATGCAGGTTGCCCACCATCGAACAGAAAATCGAGTTGCCCCCGGCATACCCATGAGCGCACATACTTCCATGCTTCGTGTACCGACGGTAATCCTACGATCACCCGCCCGGCGAGGGTGTTCGCAGAAACGCCACCATTCGCCACCCCTTCGAATGAACGCCACCGTCGCCGGGCGCGATTCACTTGACAGACAGCGATCAGCGGCAGGCGCAGAGCGCACTCAAGGGCGCACGCGGGGTCCCGCACCCCCGGGGCGCACCCCGCGCTCACGCCGATCGCCAGGGACGACGGAGTGTCACGACGGCACTCCCGCTCGTAACCACCGGTGCGTCGGACCCGTTGGAGGGGGCATGGGCTTCACGATCGGCGGCATCCGTGAGATGCGGTCCGGCGCACGGCGCCGCGGCCGTGCGACCGAGAGCACCGCGGTGGCCGAGTACACGGGACTTTGGGGCTGGGCGGTCGTGCCCGGCGCGCGGGCCGCGGACGGCAACTGCTCCTGCGGGGCGGCGGGTTGCCCCTCCCCCGGCGCGCATCCGCTGGACTTCGCGCAGGAGGTGCCCGCCGGGGCGACGCTCGACACGGCGGCGCGCGCGTGGGCCGAGGTGCCCGGTGCCGCGATGCTGCTGCCGGTGGGCCGCAGCTTCGATGTGCTCGATGTCGCGGAGCAGGCGGGGCGCCGGGCGCTCGTGCGGATGGAGCGGATGGGGCTGCCGCTGGGCCCGGTGGCGGTGACCCCGGCCGGGCGGGCGCAGTTCTTCGTCGCGCCCGGAGCGGCAGCCGGACTACCCCGGCTGCTGTACCGGATGGGCTGGGACGACACGGGCCTGGACCTGCGGGCGTTCGGCACCGGCTCCCACATCACCGCGCCGCCGTCGGACCAAGGGGGTCTGGGCCCGGCCCGCTGGCTGCGCCCGCCGTCCCTGGACACCGCGGCGGCGCCCCCTGAGGCCCGGCTACTGCTGGGCACGCTGGCGTACATCTGTCACCGGCTGGCTCCCCGCGCCTGAGCGCCCGTTCGGCTCCCCCGTACAGCGAGGAGCCCGGCCACACGGTGCGTGTGGCCGGGCTCCTCGCTGTACGGGACAGGCGAGTTCAGTCCCCGATCAGGGCGTCCACGAACGCCTCCGGCTCGAACGGAGCCAGATCGTCCGGCCCCTCACCGAGCCCGACCAGCTTCACCGGTACACCCAGCTCGCGCTGGACGGCGATGACGATGCCGCCCTTGGCGGTGCCGTCGAGCTTGGTGAGGACGATGCCGGTGATGTCGACGACCTCGGCGAACACCCGCGCCTGCACCAGGCCGTTCTGCCCGGTGGTGGCGTCGAGGACGAGCAGGATCTCGTCGAGCGGTCCGTGCTTCTCGACGACCCGCTTGACCTTGCCGAGCTCGTCCATCAGACCGGTCTTGGTGTGCAGCCGGCCCGCCGTGTCGATGAGGACGACGTCGGCGCCCTCGGCGATGCCTTCCTTCACGGCGTCGAAGGCGATCGACGCCGGGTCGCCGCCCTCGGGTCCGCGCACGGTGCGGGCGCCGACGCGCTCGCCCCAGGTCTGGAGCTGATCGGCGGCGGCGGCACGGAAGGTGTCGGCCGCACCGAGTACGACGCTGCGGCCGTCGGCCACCAGCACCCGGGCCAGCTTGCCGGTGGTGGTGGTCTTGCCGGTGCCGTTGACACCGACGACCATCACGACGCCCGGGGTTTCGGCGCCGCCCTCCGTCTTGACCGCACGGTCGAAGTCGGTGCCGAGGAGGGCGAGGAGCTCCTCGCGCAGCAGCTTGCGCAGCTCCTCGGGGGTACGGGTACCGAGGACACGGACGCGCTCCCGGAGCCGTTCGACCAGTTCCTGGGTGGGAGCGACGCCGACGTCGGCGGTGAGGAGGGTGTCCTCGATCTCCTCCCAGGTGTCCTCGTCGAGGTTGTCCCGGGACAGGAGCGTGAGCAGCCCCTTGCCGAGGGAGTTCTGAGAGCGGGCGAGACGGGCCCGCAGCCGTACGAGACGGCCGGCGGTGGGCTCGGGAACGTCCAGCACGGGGGCTGCGGGAGCCTCCGGCTCGGCGGATTCCGGGGCTTCCCCGGCGGCCTCCTCGGGCGGAAGGCCGACCTCCTCGATGGTGCGGCGCGATGCGTCGCGCGGCGTTTCGGCCTCCTCGCCGACATGGGGCTCGGCGGGAGGAGTGATGGTCGGCGTGCTCGACGGTGCCGGGGGCAGCTGCTTCTTCTTGCGGCTGCTGACCACGAGCCCGCTGATCACGCCGACCGCGACCAGGGCGATGACTACAGCAAGGATGACGAATTCCATAACCCACCCAGTATCAGTCACGAAAGGTGGGGAATCGCAGAAGGTGCGACCCGTGACGATGCGCGTACGAGCAATCACGGCGGCTGCCGTCGGGCCCTCGCAAGAACTCCGCCTACACCTTTACGCCACCGAGGAGCCTCTACCGGAGACCGAGCGGGCCCGGTGTCAGCCGGCGCTTCCCTCCGGTTGGTCAACGGTGTGGATGTCGTGATCGTCCGGGGCGGCCGTGTCGCGCCGGACACGGTGGACCGGCTGTGTCGGCAGCAGCGATGCCGGCAGCAGGGCGAGGGCTGCGAGTCCGGCGAGGACCATCAGGGTGGGGGCCGTCGCCGAGGACGACATTGCCGGGGTGATACCGGCGGTCCGGGCCTCGGCAGCCGAAGGTCTCAGCAGCATCATGCCGGCGCCGACGGCGATTCCGAGGGCCGGGCCGACGTTCATGGCGGTCTGCTTGAGTCCACCGATGACCCCGGCGTATCCGGGCGGCGCCTCGCCCACGACGGTTGCGGTGGCAGTGACCATGACGGTGGCGAATCCCGCTCCCAGGACGGCAAAGGCCACGCCGGTGACAGCCCACGAGCCTGCCGAGCCGAGCTGGGACAGACCCCCTGTGCCGAGGACGACGAGGACCGTACCGAAGATCGCGGTGCGGCGTGGACCGTACCGGCTCAGCGCGGCGCCGGCGACGGGCGCGCCGAGGACCATGAGTGCGGTCAGCGGGAGCGCCCTCAGACCACTGGCAAGAGGGCCGAGCCCGAGTACGTCCTGGAAGAAGAAGGTGGCCACGAACAGCGCGCCGAACATGCCTGCGGTGGTGACCAGCAGGACCGCCGCCGATGCCATCACCGGCACGGACCTCGCCACCGTCGGCGCCACGATCGGGTGCGCGGTGCGGCGTTCGTGCCCGACAAACACCACCGCGACGCCCGCCACGGCCACGAGGCCGAGCCATGTGGGCGAGGTGGTCCATCCGTGCGCCGGTATGCCGGACAAGGTGTGCACCAGGACCGCGAGCACAGTGGCGAGCAACGCCGCGCCGGCGAGGTTGAGCCGCTGAGTCCCCGTACGTGAGGGCACCGGCACTCTCACACCGAGAGTGAGGGCGGCGATCGCGAGCGCGACGGGGACGTTGATCCAGAACACGGCACGCCAGCCCAGGTGCGCGACGAGAACACCTCCGAGTACCGGACCGGCCGCCGCAGCCACCCCGATCGCGCTGGTACGGATGGCGACCGGCGTACCGAGCCGATCCGCCGGGTACGCCAGCCTCAGCAGCGCGAGTGTCGCCGGCTGGAGGAGCGCGCCGAACACGCCTTGTACGGCACGCAGAGCCATGACCCAGCCGACCCCGGGAGCAAGCGCGATACCGGCCGAGGCCGCAGCGAAGCCGAGCACACCGACGAACAACATCCGCGAGTGTCCGTACCGGTCGCCCAAGCGCCCGGCGACGACGAGAAGCGCGGCCACCGCGAGCAGGTAGGCGGTACTGGTCCACTGGACCTGCGCCACGCTCGCGTCGAAGTCGCGTTGCAGGCTGGGCTGCGCCACCATCAGCACCGTGCCGTCCAACGCGACGATCATCGCACCGGCCACACTGACCAGGAGTGCGAGGCGCCGCCGTATTGCTGCGGTCATAAGTTCACCGGACCGAGATGAGCGTCCAGCACCGCCGCGACGAGCCGGTCGAGGTGGCCGCTGCCGGAGGCTTCGCCCGGCGGCGGGGCATCAAGGGCGAGCTGGAGGCTCCCCCAGGCCCACAGTTCGGCGAGGCCGTGAAGGTTCGACCAGAGAGCGGCGGCTGTCACGGCCGGCAGCGGCTCGGGCCCGCTCGGCGCACCGGGCCGGCGCGCGGCAGCCTGTTCCTGCCGCAGGCGGACGATGAGCTCGACGACGAGCCTGAACAGTGGCAGGGTCGATTCCCGGAGCTGTGACCGGCCCGATGGGTGTTCCCCGCTGTCGAGCAGGTCGTGCCGGAACATCAGCTCGAACATGCCGCGGTGCTCCAGCGCGTACCCGACGTGTGTTCTCCCGATCTCCTGCAACTGACCGCGCGGCGACGTCGTGCCGTTGGTCGCGGCCGCGAACCGGACTTCGAGATCCGCGAAGCCGCGGCGGGCGATGGCAGAGAGCAGGGCGTGATGAGTGGGAAAGTACCGACGCGGAGCCCCGTGTGACACCCCCGCCCGGCGGGCGATCTCACGCAGCCCCAGCGAGGCGGTTCCGTCGGTCATCACGAGGTCCACTCCGACGTCGATCAACCGTTCCCTGAGAGAGCTCTCGCGTTCCATAGACAGTGTCTACCATGATCCTTTAGACACTGTCTACGGTCCGGGAAATCATGTGGCCCCGCCGCTCCGGGTGTCACCAAGCGATCGACGTCGCCAGTCGGCGGCGCGGCGCGGGGATGCGCGGTTACGCATGGGGTCGAGTGCGCGCAACGGCCCCGAGCCGCGAGAACGGCACACCCGGCCACGCGCGCCCCACCTTGGGCGCCGGGCGGTTGACGCCCCGCGTCGCCGACGCCTCCTGGGTGTTTCGCCCCGAATGCCGGTAAAGGTACGATCCTGGCCGTGGAGACCCGTGGGCTGGACCCCGTGCCCGACAGCGAGCGCACCGGGCGGGCACGGGGCCTCTTCCCCACCTGGGCGGCAGCCAATATGACCGTACTGCTGCTCACCATCGGCGCCGGGCTCGTCGTCTTCGACGGGCTGAGCTTCTGGCAGGTACTGGTCATCGCGGTCGCGGCTCCTGCCGTCTCGTTCGGCATGGTCGGCCTGATCTCGGTCGCGGGGCGCAGTGGCGGCGCCCCGGGCATGGCGCTCTCTCGGGCCGTTTTCGGCCAGCGGGGCAACCTGGCTCCCGGTGCGCTGATCTGGGTGGCCCGCTGGGGGTGGGAGACGGCGAACGCGGTCACCGGCACGTACGCCCTGCTGGCCGTGCTCGACCTGCTCTTCGGCGTCCGAAGCACCACGACGCTGGTCATGGTGACGCTGCTCGCCTTCGTGGCAGGCAGCTTTCTGCTGTCGGGGCTGGGCGCACGGGCGCTGCGGGTGTGCTGCGTCTGGTCCGCGTACCTCTTCGGCGGGTTCAGCGTCCTGGTTCTGGTGCACCTGGCCGGGGCGACGGCCTGGCGGACGGTGCTGGACCGGCCGGCCGGACCGGCATCGGCGATGATCGCCGGGATCGGCACCCTGGCCGCCGGCGGCATCAGCTGGGCGCCCTCGGGCCCCGACTTCACCCGCTATCTGCCGCGCAGCGCGTCCGGGTGCGCGATGGTCGCGGCGACCGTGGGCGGCGCGGGAATCGTGTTTCTGCCGATGGTCCTGATGGGCGCGGTGATGGCGGTGGGCACGCCGGAACTGGCCCTCACCCGTGATCCCGTCTCGTTCATCGGAGTGCTGCTGCCCGACTGGATCTCGGTTCCGTATCTGGCCGTCGCCGTTCTCGGCATGGTGCTGATCAACGCGATGTCGATGTATTCGGCCGGATTCACCGCACAGACCCTGGGATTCACGGTTCCGCGTGCGTGGGCCGTCGGCGTGAATGCCGCGATCAGTCTGTTTCTGGGGTCGCTGCTGATGCTCGTGGCGAGCAGTTTCCTCGATTCGTTCGTCTCCTTTCTGAATCTGCTCGCGGTGACGTTCTCGGCATGGATCGGCGTCTTCGGCGTGGATCTGCTGCGCGGGCGCGCATACGACCCGGTGGCGCTCATGAACACCACCCCGACCAGCGCCTACTGGTACACGGGCGGCTTCGCATGGACCGCGGTGGCGGCCTGGGCGGCGGGCCTGTCGGTGGGGCTGCTGTTCACCGGCGTGGAGTGGTTCACCGGCCCGCTCGCGGCGACCTGGGCGGGACGCAACGGGCTGGGCTGGGCGGTCACGATCGCCGTCTCGGGCGGTCTGTACGCGATGCTGCCGCGGCCCGGGGTGCGGCAGCGGGCCGCGCCCCTACACTTCTGACGCTCTGTCAGCTAAGGTCCGGCCTCGCCCGGTTCGCCAGACAGGACCCAGGGGGACAGCGTCATGGCCTTCACAGTCGTCCGGTTCAACCTCGTCGACCCCGATGCCACCCCGGGGTCCCTCTCGGCCCGCTACCGCGCGGCGCTGGACATGGCAACGTACGCCGACGAGAACGGCGTCGACACGGTACAGACCGAGGAACACCACGGGGCCGCCAACTCCTGGCTGCCGTCCCCCTTCGTCCTCGCCGGTGCCGTCTTCGGGGCCACCCGCCGGATCGCGGTCACCGTCTCCGCGGTCATCGGGCCGCTGCACGACCCGTTGCGGCTGGCCGAGGACATCGCGGTGCTCGATCTGCTGAGTGCGGGCCGGCTGGTCACGGTCGCGGGGATCGGCTACCGGCCCGAGGAGTACGAGCGGGCCGGCGTCGAGTGGGGCAGGCGCGGCCGCCTCCAGGACGAGGTGCTGGAGACGCTGTTGAAGGCGTGGACCGGGGAGCCGTTCGAGTTCCGCGGCCGTACGGTCACGGTCACCCCGCGCCCGTACACCCGCCCGCATCCGCTGCTGCTGGTGGGCGGCAGCTCGCGGGCGGCGGCGCGGCGGGCGGCCCGGCTGGGGCTGCCGCTGTTCCCGAGCGCGCACCTGCCGGAGCTGGAGGCGTACTACCACGAGCGGCGCGCGGAGCACGGCACGGAGGGCTTCTGCATGATGCCCTCGGCCGAGACACCGCTGCTGCACGTGTCCGAGGACCCGGACCGGACCTGGGACGAGTACGGGGAGCACTTCCTGCACGAGGCGCGTACGTACGCCTCCTGGCAGTCCAAGGACATCCGCTCGGCCGTCCGCTCGGCGGCGACGACAGTGTCCGAACTCCGGGACGAGGGCGTCTACCGGGTCGTCACGCCGGAGGCGTGTGCGGGACTGGCCGGTGAGCTGGACAGCCTGGTGCTGCATCCGCTGTGCGGCGGGATGCCGGTCGAGGAGGGGTGGCGCAGCCTGCGGTTGTTCTGCGGGGCGATCGGAGGGTGAGGAGGAGTGGGACGCGTACGGCCCCGCTCGCGGACGCGGGCGGGGCCGTACGGTTTTCGAGGAGAGGGGCAGCGGGGGGTTAGCCCATCTCCTCCAGCGCCTTGCCCTTGGTCTCCTTGACGAACTTGATGACGAAGGGGATCGAGAGCGTGGCGAAGCAGGCGTAGATGATGTACGTGCCGGACAGGTTCCAGTCGGCGAGGCTCGGGAAGCTCGCGGTGATCGCCCAGTTGGCGATCCACTGCGCGGAGGCGGCGACGCCGAGTGCGGCGGCACGGATCCGGTTCGGGAACATCTCGCCGAGGAAGACCCAGACCACGACGCCCCATGAGAGGGCGAAGAAGAGCACGAAGACATGGGCGGCGACGAGCGCGACCACGCCCTGGGTGTTGGGGAGCTTGCCGTCCACCAGGTCGGCGGAGAAGGCCCAGGCCTCGAAGGCGAGGGCGACGGCCATACCGCAGGAGCCGACGAGGGCCAGCGGCCGACGGCCCACCCGGTCGACCAGGACCATCGCGATCACCGTACCGATGATGTTGATGATCGAGGTCGTGAACGAGTAGAAGAACGAGTCGGTCGGGTCGATGCCGACCGACTGCCACAGCGTCGCCGAGTAGTAGAACGCCACGTTGATGCCGACTAGCTGCTGGAACACCGACAGGCCGATACCGACCCAGACGATGGGCAGGAAGCCGAAGCGGCTGCCGAGCAGGTCCTTGAAGCTCGACTTGTGCTCGCGGTGCATCGCGGTCTCGATCTCGGCGACCCGGGCGTCGAGGTCGATGTTCTCGCCCTCGACCTCCGAGAGGATCTGCCGGGCCCGTTCCTTCTTGCCGACGGAGATCAGGAAGCGCGGCGACTCGGGGATCGCGAACGAGAGCAGTCCGTAGAGGATCGCGGGCACGACCATCACACCGAGCATCCACTGCCAGGCTTCCAGCCCCCCGATCTTGCCGCGCTGGTCACCGTCGGCGATCTGCAGGATGCCGTAGTTGACCAGCTGGGAGATGGCGATGCCGATGACGATCGCCGCCTGCTGGAAGGAGCCGAGCCGGCCACGGTAGGCGGGCGGCGAGACCTCGGCGATGTATGCCGGGCCGATCACCGACGCCATGCCGATGGCGAAGCCGCCGATGATGCGCCACATCGCCAGGTCCCAGAGCGCGAAGGGAAGCGCGGAGCCCACGGCGCTGATCGTGAAGAGCACCGAGGCGATCTGCATGCAGCGGATACGGCCGATTCGGTCGGCGATCCGGCCCGCCGTGGCGGCGCCGATCGCACAGCCGATCAGAGCGATGGCGATGACCTGGGCGAGAGTGCCGGAGCCGATGTCGTACCTGCTGCGGATCGCTTCGACCGCACCGTTGATCACGGAGCTGTCGTAGCCGAAGAGGAAGCCACCCATAGCTGCCGCGGCGGTGATGAAGATGACATGGCCGATGTGGTCCGGATGAGCCGCCCGGGCTCCGGACTCTGGTCCCTGCGATGTGCTGGTCACATGAACTCCTGGGGCCTGGCCGCAACGTCAGGCGGTGGGGGGTGAGCTCTTCCAGTGGGGCACAACATCAGCCTTGCCACCACTTGAAGGTAAAAACGACGTTGCAGAGACTATGCGTTCAAGTTATGAAGTCAACATCGGGGTGTCGGCGAGGTTTCACCCAACATCCTCCCAGGAGCACTCAAATCGGTACGTTGAAGCCTTGAAGATTAGGTAAAGGCTCAGCGCAGCCGCTGGCTGATCACCTTGGAGACGCCGTCGCCCTGCATCGAGACGCCGTACAGCGCGTCGGCGACCTCCATCGTCCGCTTCTGGTGCGTGATCACGATGAGCTGGGAGCTCTCCTGGAGCTCCTCCATGATCCGGATCAGCCGCTGCAGATTGGTGTCGTCGAGCGCCGCCTCGACCTCGTCCATCACATAGAAGGGGCTCGGCCTCGCCTTGAAGATCGAGACCAGCAACGCCACTGCCGTGAGCGACCTTTCGCCGCCCGACAGCAGGGAGAGCCGCTTGACCTTCTTGCCCGGCGGCCTGGCCTCGACGTCCACACCGGTCGCCAGCATGTTGTCCGGATCGGTCAGGATGAGCCGCCCCTCACCGCCCGGGAAGAGGCGCGAGAAGACACCCTCGAACTCCCGGGCCGTGTCCCGGTACGCCTCGGTGAAGACCTGCTCGACCCGCTCGTCGACCTCCTTGATGACCTGCATCAGATCGGCCCGGGTCTTCTTCAGGTCCTCCAGCTGCTCGGAGAGGAACTTGTGCCGCTCCTCCAGCGCCGAGAACTCCTCAAGGGCGAGCGGATTCACCTTCCCGAGTTGCTGATACGCCCGTTCGGCCGACTTCAGCCGCTTCTCCTGCTCGGCCCGGACGAACGGCTTCGGCTGGTTCCGCGGGTGCTCCGGGTCCTCCGGCAGCTCCTCCCCCTCCGCCGCGGGAGACGGCGGGACGAGCTGGTCGGGTCCGTACTCCGCGGCCAGACCCGCCGGCTCCACACCCAGCTCCTCCAGGGCCTTCGCCTCCAGCTGCTCTATCCGCAGCCGCTTCTCGGCGCCGAGCACCTCGCCCCGGTGGACCGAGTCCGTCAGCTTGTCGAGCTCGCCCTTGAGCTCGCGGCCCCGGTGCCGTTCGGCCGCCAGCTCCCGCTCCCGCTCAGCCTTCGACGCCTCGGCGGCGGCCCGCTCCTCCTCCGCCCGTACGACGGACACCTCGACGTGGGCGAGCAGCTGACGGGCCCCGGACGCGACGGCCGAGGCCACCTCGGCCTCGTGACGCAGCCGGGCGCGGCGCTGCTCGACGCGGGCGCGGGCCTCGCGCTCGGCGCGGGCGCCCCGGTCCAGGGAGTCGGCTCGGCCGGCCAGAGCCTTGACCCGTTCCTCGTGGGTACGGACCTGGAGCCGGGCCTCCATCTCGGTCTGGCGGGCGTTGGCACCGTCGGCGGCCAGCCGGTCGCGCACGGCGGTGTCCGGCTCCTCGTCCGCGCCGTCCTGTGCCGCCTCCTCGGCCACCAGCAGCCGCTCGGCCAGCTCTTCCGCCTCCTGGGTCGCGCGCTCCAGCGCCTCCTGGGCGCGGGCGGCGGACGCGGCCATCCGCTCGGCCTCGCCCGCGGCGCCGCGCGCCTGACCGGCCAGCCGGCCGAGCTGCTGGGCCACCCCGGACTTCTCCCGCTCGGCGGCCCGGCGGCGCTCCCCCAGCTCCTCGACGAGCGCGGCGCAGTTCCCCCGCCGCTCCGCCGCGCGCCGCTGGGTCCCGGCCAGCTCCGTGCACCGCACGCCCAGCTCGGCCAGTTCGGCCGCCGCCTCGTCCACGGAAGCCCGGACTTCGAGCAGGCTGGGCGCCCCCGCCGAACCTCCGTGCGCGAAGTGTGCGGAGAGGACGTCGCCCTCGCCGGTCACCGCCGTCAGCTCCGGGTGGGCGGCGACCAGGTCCTCGGCGTCCTCCAGCGTCCCGACGACCACCATGTCCCGCACCAGCCTGCGGACCGCGGCCATCAGTCCGACGGGACCGCTGACGAGATCGGCGACGGCGGGGGTGCCCCGGCCGCCGGCGAGGGCCAGGGCAGTCAGGTGTCCGGCAGCCCCGGTTCGGGCTTCGGCTGCCTCGGCTTCGGTTGCGGCTGCCTCGGTGACGGCTTCGGCCGGTCCGCGGTGGGTGAGCGACGTGGCCTCCGGTGCCCGTGGGGCGGGCTCCACACCCTGCCCCGGGACATGCGCGACACCCGTGTGCGGCGCGGGGTGGGCCTCCGACCCCTGACCGGGCACGTGCCCCACGGCATCGGATCCGCCGGGCACGTGCCCCACGGCACCGGATCCGCCGGGGACGGCTCCGCCCGTGCTCGCACCGCCGCTGCCGTCGCCACCTCCGTCGCCGCCTCTGCCGCCTCTGCCGCCTCTGCCGCCTCCGCCGCCGAGCAGGAGGGACGCGCGTCCCGCGTCCTGCTTGCGCAGCAGCCGGATCGCCTCCGCCGCCGTGGCCGGATCCGTCACGGCGACCGCGTCAGCCGCCGCGCCCAGCGCCGCTGCCACCGCGATCTCGTGCCCCGGGGCCACCGTGAGCAGTTCCGCGGCCGGTCCGAGCAGACCCGCCAACCGGTCCCGGGCGCCGAGCAGCACACCGGTGCCGTCCTTCCTGCGCAGCCCGAGGGCCAGCGCGTCATGACGGGCCGCGACCGCCGCGCGCTTGCGTTCGGCGGTGGTGAGGTCCTCCCGGGCCGTGGAGAGCGCCCCCTCCGCCTCCTTCAGCTCGCGCCGGGCGGCCTCGTACCGCTCGCCGAGTTCCGTGTCCCCGGCGTCCAGGCCGTCGACTTCGGCCTTCAGCTGCTCGTACTCCCCCTGGGCGGCGACGGCCCGTTCCTGTGCCTCGTCGCGCGAGGCGGCCAGCCGGTCGATCTCCGACTGCGCCGAACCGGCCCGGCTGCGGGCCGCGTTGACCTGGCCGTTCAACCGGGCGAGCCCTTCGCGGCGGTCCGCCAGGGCACGGGCGGCGTCCTTGAGCCTGCGTTCCTCGGCCGCCAGGTCCCGTTCCAGTTCGGCCCGGTGGGACGCGGTGTCCTCCAGCGCGTGCTCCGCCGCCTCCAGCGCGGCGGTCAGTTCCGCCTCCTGCTCGCGGATCCGGGCCGCCTCGCGCTCCATGTCCTCCGGATCGCGCCCCCGCCGCTCCTCCTCGGCCGGCGCGGTGGCGCTCTTCACCCGGGCGTCGGCGAGTGAGACGGTGCCGCGCACCCGTTCGGCCAGCTGCGACAGTTCGTACCAGGTCTGCTGGGCACGCTGGAGCCGCGGCGTCAGCCGCCGTACCTCGCCCTCCAGTTCGGCCTCGCGCGCGAGGGCCGCCTTCAGTTCCGTCTCGGCTGCCTCGCGGCGCTGCTTCAGAGCCGCCTCGTCGGCGATCTCGCCGCGCAGCGCGGTGTGCAGGCGCACCAGGTCATCGGCGAGGAGGCGGAGCCGGGCATCGCGCAGATCGGCCTGGATGACGGCCGCCCGGCGGGCCACCGCCGCCTGCCGGCCGAGCGGTTTCAGCTGCCGCCGCAGTTCGTCGGTGAGGTCCTGCACACGGGCCAGGTTCGCCCCCATCGCGTCCAGCTTCCGCAGCGCCTTCTCCTTGCGCTTGCGGTGCTTGAGGACGCCCGCGGCCTCCTCGATGAACGCGCGGCGCCCCATCGGGTCCGCGTGGAGCACGGAGTCCAGCTGGCCCTGGCCGACGATGACATGCATCTCCCGGCCGATACCGGAGTCGGAGAGGAGTTCCTGGATGTCCAGCAGCCGGCAGGTGTCGCCATTGATCTGGTATTCGCTGCCGCCGTTGCGGAACATGATCCGAGTGATCGTCACTTCGGCGTACTCGATGGGCAGTGCGCCGTCGGAATTGTCGATCGTCAGCGATACTTCCGCCCGGCCGAGCGGCGGCCGCCCGGTGGTGCCGGCGAAGATCACATCTTCCATCTTGCCGCCGCGCAGGGATTTCGCGCCCTGCTCCCCCATGACCCAGGAGAGCGCGTCCACCACATTGGACTTGCCGGAACCATTGGGACCGACCACGCAGGTGATCCCGGGTTCGAACCGCAGGGTGGTGGCGGAGGCGAACGATTTGAAACCACGCAGGGTCAGGGCCTTGAGGTGCACGCCGCCGGACTCTACCTTTCGCTCTCGGTTTCGCTGATGAAGGTGCAGGGCACATCAGACGGTAAGGGAAGGGGTGTACGTCCGGGGCGGGACGGGCGCGGGCCGGAGGGGAAAAGAAAGAAGGGACGCCGAAGCGTCCCCTGCAAATCTTGTGCAATGCTGCGCCGACGGACCCCCGCCTTCATGAAGGCGTGCTTGCCCGGATCAGTGACGAGGCATATGAAGAAGCAGATCAAGAGCGATTGATCTTCAATGATCCGGTGACGATCCGGCGATGATCCCGTGCGGCTGACGCATGCAGCCCGACCGGCCCCTGAGGGCCATGGGTCAGGTCAGCGCCGGCTCTGCCTGAGGTACGTCGATGTCGATGCTGTCGAGCAGCGACTCTTGGTGCTGGGCGGCGGCGTTGAGCGCGTCATTCTCGTCCTGAATCCGTACAAGCTCGGACTCAAGATCCTGGACGCGTTGCTGAAGCCGTCGCATCTCGGCGAGGAGTCGCGGATCGGAACCGCCGACGTAACCGAGAAGCGCCTTTGCCATGATGGATGGTCCTCCACACTGAGTGACCGACCGATGCGGTGTGGGTCGTGAGGGAATCGCACCCGCGGTGCTCGGCAGTGCTCTGTGTTCACTGCTGTTCTGCTGCCAAACAGCTCTACCGAACAGCTAAGGTGCGCGGGGTTTTCAGCGTCTCACCAAAAAGTTTGACGGTCAACACGATCACACCCTGTAAAGGCGGGCGTCCCGGGGGCGCGCGGCTTGACGATCATGCGGCGCGACTCTCCAACGGGGCCCTCAGGGGCACGGAGATCATCCTTACTGCCGCAGCCTGGCACGGCAACCGAATCTTGGCAACCACCGGGTCATTCCGCAGGTCATTTCATGTGTACGCATGACCGCAGCCTTCGCCGTCACCCCCCGCCGCACCTCGAACACGGCCCGAACACGGGCCTCGCTCCTCCCCCACCCGGGGACCGGATCAGCGGATGGCGAATCCCTCATATCCACCCCGCGGCGTGTCCCAGATCTCAGTGACTCCGTCAACGCGGCCGGGTGTGTCGTCCGAGCGCAGCCAATCCAGCAGACGGTGGCAATTCTCACGCGGCCCCTCGGCCACAACCTGCACTCTGCCGTCATCGAGATTGAGGGCGAATCCGGTGAGGCCGCTGATCTCCAAAGCGTTTGCCCTGGTGAACCAGCGGAACCCTACTTGTTGTACTCGGCCGCGTACCCAAGCGGTGAGTCGCACATCTTCGTTCATGCCCGAACGCTAACCGGACAATTGCTCTCGGAGCACTTCTCGCCGAATCGCCATGGCGTACAGTCCCCTCGCAATAGCTTCACTCGATCGGGTGAGCCAAGGTGCGCCGACAACGGCGTCAAGATCGTCAGAAGGGCACAGCAGATGGGACGCCATCGACGCTCCGCCGCAGCTCCCGCCGCTGAACAGCACGCGGAGGGAACCGCAGGAACCGCAGGCCAGAACCGGAGCACGCGCCGCAGGAAGCGGTCCGGCATACCGGTACGTACGGGACTGCTCGGCGTCTCAGCGGCCCTCGCCGTCGGGGCCGTGGCGGTGGCCTCCGGCCTGCTGCCCGGTGGTGACAACTACAACGTGGGGGGCGGCACAGCCGCCGACCAGGTGCGCTCCGACGCGGCCCCCGACCTCCTGACACAGGGCGGCTCCACGACCGCGCCGGCCGATCGCGGCACCGCGTCGGCCGCCGCCAGCCGCGGTGCCGAACGTGCCAAGGCCCCCACGAAAACGGGCTCCCCCGAGGCCGGCACGCCGTCCGCGTCGCCCTCCAAGACCTCCGTACCGACGAAGACGAAGGAGACCAAGGAGGCGAAGGAGACGGCCGCGAAGGAGACGGCGAACCGCTCCACCGCCTCGAAGGCCCCCGCCACCGCAACCACGAAGAGCTCGGCACCGGCCGCCGCTTCGAGCCCGGCCGCGCCCAAGACCTCTGCCTCCACGCCGGCCGCCCGCACGACCACCGCGCCGGCCGCCGCCACCTCGGCCCAGGCCGCCGTGCTCGCCCTGGTCAACCAGGAGCGCTCCAAGGTCGGCTGCAGCCCGGTGACCGCCAGTTCCTCACTGGCCTCGCTCGCCCAGAACTTCAGCGACGACATGGCCGCCCGAGGCTTCTTCGACCACACCGACCCCGACGGGCAGTCCCCCTGGGACCGTGCCGCCGAGGCCGGCGTCTCGGGTCTCGGCGGCGAGAACATCGCCCGCGGCCAGGCCGACGCCGAGGCCGTGATGGAGTCCTGGATGAACAGTGACGGCCACCGCGCAAACATTCTCAATTGCGACTACAAGACACTCGGCGTGGGTGTCCACTTCGGTTCCGGCGGCCCCTGGTGGACGCAGGACTTCGGCTTCTGAGTTCCACAGGTCAGCGACCTGTCAGCTTTCCCGGGCCGCCTCGGGGCCGATATCGGCCCCGAGGCGGCCCCGACTGTTTCTGCGCAGCCCCACATCCAGGCCTCAAAGGTCGATGTTGCTGGGGGTCACCGTGGAGGTGCCACCTGCGGCGGCGGGCACACCGTTGGCAAGGCCACCGCGGATTCGCGCGGTGTTGCGCGCGATCCCGGCACTGTCCTCGACCGGGCTGCCAGGGCCTCACCAATGGCGCTCACTCGGAGAATGCGCGATCTACTGGACAGCGCTGTGCGGGCGTACGCTGATTCTCATGGATGAGACCGGCAGCGACGAACACCGCAGCAGCAGCGAATCGAACGGCTGCCATGACGGCCGGCTGCCCTTCGACGTGTACTCCAAGCAGTGCCCCTCCCGCGCCACCCTGGAGCACGTCACCGGCCGCTGGGGCAGTCTGACGCTCGGCGCGCTGTACGAGGGCAGCCTCCGGTTCAACGCGCTGCGGCGCCGGGTCGACGGGGTGAGCGAGAAGATGCTCTCCCAGACACTGCACGCGCTGGAGCGCGACGGGCTGGTGCACCGTGAGGCCCAGCCGACCAATCCGCCCCGCGTCGACTACGAGCTCACTCCCCTGGGGCGGCAGGTCGCCGACCAGTTGCTCGGCCTCATCCAGCTGGTCGAGGGCCGGATGTCCGAGGTCCTGGTGGCGCGCGGCCGGTACGACGAGGCCCACACGAGCCGCAGCTGACGACACAACCCTACGGTCGCGGCGGACGCTGGCAGCGGGGGCAGAAGTAGCTTGACCGGTTCATCCAGGCGCGGCGCCGCATCGGCGTGCCGCAGCGGTGGCAGGGCTCGTCCTCGCGCCCGTAGGCATCGAGCGAACGGTCGAAGTAACCCGACTCGCCGTTCACGTTCACGTAGAGGCTGTCGAAACTCGTGCCGCCCTGCGCCAGCGCCGCGTTCATCACGTCGCGGACGTGGCCCAGCAGCTCGGCCGACTTGGGCCGGGTCAGGGTCGCGGTCGGCCGGTCGTAGTGCAGCTTGGCCCGCCAGAGCGCCTCGTCCGCGTAGATGTTGCCGACGCCACTGATCAGCGACTGGTCGAGCAGGGCGCGCTTGACGGTCGTGCGGCGGAGCCGCAGCGCGGTGTGGAAGGCGTCGTCGTCGAAGGCCGGGTCCAGCGGGTCGCGCGCGATGTGGGCGATGGTGTCGGGCAGCCCATCGGCGGTGTTCTCGTGGAGGGAGAGGCCGCCGAAGGTTCGCTGGTCGACGAAGCGCAGCTCCGTACCGACGGCGTCGTCGAAGCGGATCCTGACGCGCAGATGCTTCTCGTCGGGTGCGCCCTCGGGCTGTACGAGCAGCTGACCGCTCATGCCCAGGTGGCCGAGGAGCGAGGTGGCCGCGTCATCGAGCGGCACCCACAGATACTTGCCGCGGCGCATCGCCGTGCCCAGGCGGACATGGGCGAGCCGGGCCGCGAAGTCGGCACCGCCCGCAAGGTGCCGGCGGACGGCACGCGGATGCAGGACCTCGACCTCGCCGACCGTCCGCCCGGCGACCCACCGCTCGAGACCGCGCCGGACGACTTCGACCTCGGGCAGCTCGGGCACGGCGTCGCTCCTGAATGTGTGGCGGGATCTTGTTGCGGACAGAGAGATCCCCCCGGTGCGCAGGGCACCGGGGGGATCTCGGGGTCAGGCAGGAGCAACGTCCGTGGACGCCGGGTCGGCAGGGGTGTCGGCGGCCCCTCCGTCGGCTGCGGACTTCCCCGCAGCCTCCCGTGCTTCCGCGGCGGCGCTGATCTCACGCCAGGCGGACTCGGCCGCCTGCTGCTCCGCTTCCTTCTTGCTACGGCCGGTGCCGGTGCCGTACGAGACACCACCGACGCGAGCAGCAGCAGTAAAGGTCTTCTCGTGGTCCGGGCCGGTCTCCGAGACGAGGTACTCGGGGACTCCGAGGCTCTCGCTCGCGGTGAGCTCCTGGAGACTGGTCTTCCAGTCCAGGCCGGCACCGAGGTTCGAGGACCTGTCGATCAACGGGTCGAAGAGCCGGTGAACCAGCTCCGAGGCCACGTCGAGGCCCTGATCGAGATAGACCGCACCGATCACCGCTTCAAGGGTGTCGGCGAGGATGGACGCCTTGTCCCGGCCACCCGTGCCCTCTTCACCGCGGCCGAGCCGGATGAAGGAGCCGAGTTCAAGGCCGCGGCCCACTTCCGCAAGCGCACGCGAGTTGACTACCGCGGCCCGCAATTTGGCCAGCTGGCCTTCAGGCAGGTCGGGGTGAGTGCGGTACAGCGTGTCCGTGACCACCAGGCCGAGCACCGAATCCCCGAGGAATTCGAGCCGCTCGTTGGTGGGCAGACCGCCGTTCTCGTACGCGTACGAACGGTGGGTCAGCGCACGCACCAGAAGGGCGGACTCGAGGTGGTACCCGAGCCGCCCTTCCAGAAGCGTGTGGGACGAGGCTGTGTTGACGTTGTCTGCCTGCTTCTTGGCGTGGGACAACTCAGACATCGGGCCTCTCACCAGCCGCTCAGACCTCGAGGACCTGGCGCTTGTTGTACGTGCCGCAGCTGGGGCACGCAATGTGCTGCAGCTTCGGCTCCTGGCAACGCTCGCACGAAACCAGGGTGGGGACCGCAGCCTTCCACTGCGACCGGCGGTGGCGCGTGTTGCTGCGCGACATCTTCCGCTTCGGAACAGCCACGGCTACTTCTCCTGCTTCTCGTCGACGCCAGGTTCGGCGCCGCCCATGTTGTCCTTCTCGCCGTCCTGAACGGTCTCGGCGAGTCCTTGCAGTGCCGCCCAACGAATGTCGACGGCATCGTGATGATGGTCCGGATTCTCGTCCAGCCTGATTCCGCATTCGGAACACAGACCGGCACAGGTCTCCTTGCACACCGGCTGCATCGGCAGTGCGAGCACTACCGCATCACGCAGCACCGACTCGAGGTCGAACAGGCCGTCCTCGAGGAAGTACCTGTCCTCGTCGTCCTCGGCGTCGTCGACCGGGTCCGCGGTCTTGCTGCGGTTCCGGTCATCGGCGTCAGGGTACGAGAACATTTCCTGGAAGTCCGCCTTGACCTCAAGGCTCAGCGGCTCCAGACACCTTACGCACTCCCCCTCGGCGGATGCACGGGCGGTGCCTGTGACGAGCACACCTTCCATGACCGATTCGAGGCGGATGTCCAGCTTCACAGGTGCACCCTCAGGCACACCGATGACCCCGTCGATACCGAGGTCCTTGGGGGCGTCCGCCGAGCGGGTCAGCCGCTTGAGGGCACCCGGACGCCGGCCCAGCTCGTGCGTATCGAACACGAGAGGGTTTCGGTGGTCGAGGTGGCCGTTCAGGGCTTTTCCTGCTTTCGAATCGTGCGCATCACGCTTGGTGGGGGTGGGCCGTCCGGTTCGGAGTCGAAGCGGGCAGCCGGGATCGCGGACATACGCGCGACCGAAGAGCCAGGATACTGGACACACCGCCCAGCGCCCAATCCGGCCCTGATCCGACCCCCGGGGCCCCTCTCCGGAACCGGAGCGGGTTCCCCCGGCGGTCAGCGCTCCTGTTCGTACCGGCGGAGCTGTTCGAGGTCGATCATGCTGGTGTCGAACAGGCTGGTCTCGTCCAGGGCGCCCTCGCCATGCTGCTGGAGGGGCTGCTGCTGGGCCTGCACCGGCTGCTGCCAGGCGTCGTAGCCCTGCGCCGGGACCTGGTTCGGGTCATAGCCCTGCGCCGGGACCTGGTTCGGGTCATAACCCTGCGCCGGGACCTGAGCCTGGTTCGGGTCGTAGCCCTGCTGCTGGTATCCCGCGTAGGGGTCGGGCTGCTGCTGGTAGCCGGCGTACGGGTCGGGCTGCTGCGACTGCACCTGGTACGCGTCCTGCTGCTCCTGGTACGCGTACGTCTGTGCGTACTGCGGTTCCGGCTGTGCCGGGTACTGCTGGGGGGCCTGGAGCGGTTCCGGGGTGGCGATCTCGGCCAGACCCGCCCAGTGGTCCTCGTCGCTGGTGTGCCCCTGAGCGCCTGCGGCGTCCTGGGCGGCCATGTGCGCGCCCAGGTCGTCGGTGGCGACCCGGCCGTGCAGCTTCTGCCGGCCGCGGCCGACCGCCTCCAGGGTCTTGGCGAGCACCGCCTCGAAGGCGCCGAGCTTGGTGTCCACGTACTCGTCGGCCCGGCGCTGGAGCGTGGCCGGGTCGGCGCTGCGCTCGGGGGCCTCGGCGAAGTCCGGGTCCTCGTAGCCCTGCTCGTCGAACCCCTGGCCGCGGCCGAGGAGCTTCTCGCGGCCCCGGTCGACGGAACCGATCGTCTTGGTGAGGACGACCTCGAAGTTGGCGAGCTTGCTGTCGACGTACTCGTCGGCCTCGGCGCGGACCTCCTCGGCGTCCTTGCGGGCCTCGCCGAGGATCCGGTCCGCCTCGGTCTGGGACTGCCGGGCGATCTCCGTGCCGGAGATGAGCGAGCCGCGCTCGGCGCGGGCGGTCTCGATGATCCGGCCGGCCTCCTGACGGGCCTGCTCGACGAGCTGCTCGTGGCCGCCGATGACCTCCGCGGCCTGCGCGAGCGAGCCGGGCAGGGCCTGGCGCACCTCTTCGAGCATCGAGAGCAGTTCGGCGCGGTTGACCACGCAGGATGCCGACATGGGCATGGACCGGGCGTTCCCGACCGCTTCGACGATCTCGTCGAGCTTCTTCTGCACGTCCACCGTGTGCTCGCCACTCTCTACTGCCGATTGGAGACGGACGGGACGACTGTACGGCCAGTCGGCGCCCGCCCGACACCTGCAGGGCCTTCCGCCGGATCAGCGCAAGGCCCTGGTGACGGACTGTCAGCACCTCACTGCTGAGAGAGGCGCTCGGTCAGTGCATCGTGGACCAGTGGCGGCAGCAGGTGCGAGACGTCTCCGCCCCAGGTCGCCACCTCCTTGACCAGGGAGGACGACAGGAAACTGTATGTGGGATTGGTCGGCACGAAGAGCGTTTCGACGCCCGAGAGCCCGTTGTTCATCTGGGCCATCTGGAGCTCGTAGTCGAAGTCGCTGACGGCCCGCAGGCCCTTCACGATCGCCGGGATGTCGCGCTGCTTGCAGAAGTCGACCAGCAGCCCGTGGAAGGCCTCGACCTGGACGTTGCCGAAGTCCCCGGTGACCTGGCGGATCATTTCGATCCGCTCGTCGATCGTGAACAGACCCTTCTTGGACTGGTTGATCATCACCGCGACATGCACGACGTCGTACAGCTTCGACGCGCGGCCGATGATGTCGAGATGTCCGTTGGTGATGGGGTCGAACGACCCCGGGCAGACGGCGCGGCGCAACTTGATTCCCTCGCTCTCCGGTCCGGTCATCGTGCGTCTTCGCACGTAGCGGCGGCGCGACCGTACCAAAGCGTTCCCTCGCCGTAGCGACGGGCCCGCAATGGCTCGAATCCCTTGGGCCAGCTGAATTCTCCGCCTCTGGTGCTTCGCTCTACCGTGACGATCGCATCGGCTGTGAGCCACCCCTGGGAACGGAGTGTGAGCAGTATCTCGCCAAGATCGCCGTCGGTGACGGCGTACGGAGGGTCGAGGAAGACCACGTCGTACGGGTCCGTGGGCGCCGGTCCTGTCACGATCTGTTCGGCTTTGCCTGCCCGGACCTCGGCGCCGGGCAGGCCCAGGGTGCGGACGTTGTCGCGGACGGTACGGACGGCTGCGGCGTCGGCCTCGACGAGCAGGGCGTGGACCGCTCCGCGGGAGAGTGCTTCGAGGCCGACGGCTCCCGAGCCCGCGTAGAGGTCGGCGATCCTGATGCCGTCGAGCGTGCCGAGGAGCGCCTGCCAGGTGGAGAACAGGCCCTCGCGCGCGCGGTCGGAGGTGGGGCGGGTGCCGGTGCCGGGCGGGACGGCCAGGCGGCGTCCGCCGGCCGAGCCGGCGATCACGCGGGTCATGGGTGTCTGGTCCTCGGGTCGGGGCGGCGCGCAGGGTGCTGCGGGCGCCGTGTCACCCACGATATGGCGTCGGGGCTGCCGGGGCTCCCCCGGCCGCCCGCCCCTCGCCGTCCCGAGCCCCTGGGAGTCACCCCTTGTCGAGGTACTCCTCGCGGTCCTTGTCCAGCAGGGCGTCCAGGGCGATGCGCAGCTCGGGCAGGTGCTCCAGCTCCGGGTCGGCGGCCACGACGGTGACCGCCTCCTGGCGGGCGGCGGCGATGACCTCCTCGTCGTCGATGACGCTCAGGACCCGGAGCGAGGAGCGGACCCCTGACTGGGCCTGTCCGAGGACGTCGCCCTCGCGCCGCTGTTCCAGGTCGATCCGGGAGAGCTCGAAGCCGTCCAGGGTGGCGGCGACGGCGGAGAGCCGGGCGCGGGCGGGGCTCGCCTCGTGGGCCTCGCTGACCAGCAGGCAGAGACCGGGGGCGGATCCACGGCCCACCCGGCCGCGGAGCTGATGGAGCTGGGAGACGCCGAACCGGTCTGCGTCCATGATCACCATCGCGGTGGCGTTGGGGACGTTGACCCCGACCTCGATGACGGTGGTGGCGACCAGGACGTCGAGCTGGCCCGCGGCGAAGCGGCGCATCACGTCGTCCTTGTCGTCGGGGTGCATCCTGCCGTGCAGCACCTCGATGCGCAGACCGGTCAGCGGGCCCTTGGCGAGCTGCTCGGCGATCTCCAGGACAGCGAGCGGAGGGCGTTTGTCCCCCTCCTCCTTCTCCTCGGCCTTCTCCTCGGCGGCCTTCTTCTTCCCCTTCTTCTTTGCCGCGTCGTCCTCGTCGTCACCGATGCGGGGGCAGACCACATACGCCTGGTGGCCGTTCTCCACTTCTTCACGGACCCGTTCCCAGGCGCGGCTGAGGAAGTGGGGTTTGTCCTTGGCGGGGACGACATGACTGGCGATCGGCGAGCGGCCGGCCGGGAGCTGGTCCAGGACGGACGTCTCCAGGTCCCCGAAGACGGTCATGGCGACGGTACGGGGAATGGGCGTGGCGGTCATGACGAGCAGATGCGGTGGCTGCTTCCCCTTGGAGCGCAGGGCGTCGCGCTGTTCCACCCCGAAGCGGTGCTGCTCGTCGACGACGACCAGCCCCAGGTCGTGGAACTGCACCTTGTCCTCGATCAGCGCATGCGTCCCGATGACGATCCCGGCCTCGCCGGTGACCAGGTCGAGGAGCGCCTGACGGCGGGCGGCCATGCCCATCGAACCGGTGAGCAGGACGACCTTGGTGCCCTGGTCCGAGCCTCCGAGCATGCCTCCCTCGGCGAGCTCGCCCATCATCTCGGTGATGGACCGGTGGTGCTGCTGGGCGAGGACCTCGGTGGGCGCGAGCATGGCGGCCTGTCCGCCGGCGTCGACGGTGCCCAGCATGGCGCGCAGGGCCACCATGGTCTTTCCCGATCCGACCTCGCCCTGGAGCAGGCGGTGCATCGGGTGCTCGGTCGCCAGGTCGTCGAAGATCTCTTTGGAGACCTTGACCTGGCCGTCGGTGAGGGTGAACGGCAGTCTGGCGTCGAAGGCGTCGAGGAGTCCGCCCGGGACGGGGCGGCGGGCGACGGCCGGCAGCTGGGTGTCGGCGTACCGGCGGCGGGCCAGGGCGACCTGGAGGACGAAGGCCTCGTCCCACTTGAGCCGGTCCCTGGCCGCGGCGACATCCGCCTTGGTCTGCGGGCGGTGGATCTTCAGCAGCGCCTCGGGCAGCGAGGTGAACCCCCGGCCGTCGCGCAGCGCGGGCGGCAGCGGGTCCACGGCCTCCTGGGCGCTGGGCAGCACCGCGTCGACCGCCTTGGCGATGCGCCAGGAGTCGAGCTGTTTGCAGGCGGGATAGATCGGCAGCAGCCGGCCGGCGAAGGCGTCCACGGCCTCGGTGGCACCGGCCTCGTCATCGGATTCCGCGTCGAGGAGCTGGTACGTGGGGTGGGCAAGCTGCATCTTCCGGTTGAAGACGGAGACCTTGCCGGCGAACATGGCGCGCCGGCCCGGCAGCAGCTCCTTGTGCGGCTTGTGGACACCGTGGCCGAAGAAGACCAGCTGAAGCCGGCCGTGGCCGTCGGTGAGCGTCACTTCGAGGCGCTTGCCCCGTCCGCCGTTGAACATCATCACGCGGGCGTCGGCGACCTGGGCGACGACCGTCACATGCTCGTCGAGCGGGAGCTCGGTCAGCGCCGTGAGCCGGCCGCGCTCCTCGTACCGCCGCGGGTAGTGATGAAGGAGATCACCGACCGTGTGCAGGTCGAGGTGCTCGGCCATCACCTTCGCGGTGGCGCCACCGAGCAGCTTCTTGAGGGGTTCGTCGAACGCAGACACGCGATCCATTGCACACCACGCCACTGACAGTTGTCCGAGGGGCACCACCGGGCCTCCGAAACTCCTGGTCAGAATCGTGCCCGCAACTCTAGGATCGGCTCCCACGCTTCTCGTTCGCGATCGCCCCGCGGGGGATCGCCCGACCCGCGCTGTCGCAAGTCCCCCCACCGGCGCTGCGACGATGACATCTGAGACCTCAGCGAATTCCGCGTCCACCGAGTCCGCCACCGCCCAGCAGCCGCACACCTTCCAGGTGGATCTGCGCGGTCTGGTCGACCTTCTCTCCCATCATCTGTACTCCTCTCCCCGCGTCTATCTGCGGGAACTGCTGCAGAACGCCGTGGACGCCATCACGGCACGACGTGCCGAGCAGGTGGACGCGCCGGCTCTGGTGCGGCTGTACGCCGAGGGCGGCCGGCTGCGCGTCGAGGACAGCGGCATCGGTCTGACCGAGGCGGATGTGCACAGCCTGCTCGCCACGATCGGCCGCAGCTCCAAGCGCGACGGGGCGGAGGGGCTCGCCTCGGCGCGTGCGGACTTCCTCGGCCAGTTCGGCATCGGGCTGCTGGCCTGCTTCGTGGTCGCGGCCGAGATCCGGGTGGTGAGCCGCTCCGCGCGGACGCCCGGCGCCCCGCCGGTGGAGTGGTGCGCCCGTGACGACGGTTCGTACACCGTCCGTACGCTCCCCGACAGCGCGCGCCCCGAGCCCGGCACCACCGTGTATCTGACGGCCCGCCCGGGCAGTGCTCAGTGGCTGTCCGAGGAGCGGGTGCTCGCGCTGGCCCGGGATTTCGGCTCGCTGCTGCCCTACGACGTACGGGTCGGCGAGGCGGCCGTCACCGATCTGCCGGCGCCGTGGGACCGCGCGTACGCGAGTCCGGCGGGGCGGCGGGTGGCACTGGCGCGCCACTGTCACGAGCAGTTCGGCTTCACACCGCTCGACACGATCGATCTCGATCTGCCGCTCGCCGGGATCCGTGGGGTGGCCCATGTCCTGCCGTCCGCCGTCAGTCCGGCGCAGCGCGCGGGTCACCGGGTCCATCTGAAGGGCATGCTGCTGACGGACCGGGCGGACGAGCTGCTGCCCGAGTGGGCGTTCTTCGTGCGGTGCGTCATCGACACGGACAGTCTGCGGCCCACGGCATCGCGGGAGGCGCTGTACGCGGACGAGACCCTTTCCGCGGTCCGGGACGCGCTGGGCGAGCGGATCAGGGACTGGCTCACGGGGCTGGCGGCAGGCGAACCGGAGCGGCTGGCGGAGTTCCTGTCCGTGCACCACCTGGGGGTGAAGTCGCTCGCCCGGCACGACAGCGCCATGCTGCGCACGATGCTGCCATGGCTGCCGTTCGAGACGACGGACGGCCGGCTTTCGCTGGAGGAGTTCGCCCGGCGTCATCCGGTGGTGCACTTCACCCGGACCGTGGAGGAGTTCCGCCAGGTCGCGCCGATCGCCTCCGCGCAGGGCATCGGGGTGGTCAACGGCGGCTACACGTACGACACCGAGCTGGTCGAGCGGCTGCCCTCGGCCCGGCCGGGGGCGGTGGTCGCGGAGCTGGACGCCGACACGGTCACCGCGCACCTGGACTCCGTCGCCCCGGAGGAGGAGCTGGCGCTCGGCGCGTTCCTCACGGCGGCGCGCGCCAGGCTGGACCCGCTGGGCTGCGATGTGGTGCTGCGCGCCTTCCACCCGCTGACGGTGCCGGCGCTGCACCTGGACGACCGTGCGGCCCGCCACGAGCAGGCGCGCGCCGACGCCGAGGAGCAGGCGGACGATCTGTGGGCGGGCATTCTGGGCTCGCTGCGCGGCAGTGCGCCGCGGGCCCGGCTCGTGCTGAACCATCTCAATCCGCTGATCCGCCGGATCAGTTCGCTGGACAGCCCGGAGCTCGCGGTGACCGCGACGGAGTCGCTGTACGGACAGGCGCTGCTGATGGCGCAGCGGCCGCTGCGGCCGGCCGACTCGGCGCTGCTGAACCGGGCGTTCCTCGGCCTGCTGGAGTGGGCCACGCATCCCGCCGTCCCGGGGCACTCCCCCGCGAACCCTCAGGAGGACGGCCGATGAGCGCCGATGCCGCGACGATCCGCCAGGCCCTGCGGGACAACCAGGAGGAGCCGGAGGGGCCCGCGCGCAACGCCCGTGCGGAGCGGCTGCTGACCGAGGCGGAGCAGAGCGGGGACGCGGCCCTGCTGGTCGAGGCGCTCGTCCATCAGCTGCAGGTCTACAACTACAGCTCCGAGAAGGACAAGATGTTCGTCCCGTTCGCGCGGCTGCTGCGGCTGTGGGACGAACGGCCGGGGGACTTCGACCCGTTCATGACCCACCATCTCTTCTGGATGTTCAAGTGGGTCTCCAGTTCCATGGTCGACCAGCCGCACATCCCGCTCGCCTCCATCGAGAAGTGGCAGGGCGAGATGGAGCACCGCTACCGGCTGGCGGGGCATTCCGAGCGGGCGGTACGCCAGGGCGAGCTGGAGATCGCCCGGCATCTGGGCGATCTGGAGCGGGCCGGGCGGGCGTACACCGCCTGGCAGGCGGCGGACCGGGACCGGATGGCCAACTGCCACGCCTGTGAGCTGCACGAGCAGGGGAGCTGGCAGGCGCTGCGCGGGCTGGACGAGGAGGCGCTGACGGCCTGGGCGCCGGTGCTGGAGGGTGAGCACACGTGCGCGCACGAGCCGCACGCCGTGCTGGCCGCCTCGCTCCTGCCGCTTCTGCGGACGGGCTGTGAGGAGCAGGCCCGCGCCAACCATCTGCGCGGGTACCGGATGGTCCGGCCGATGGAGAGCATGCGGTACTCGGTCGCGCTGCACCTCGAGTTCTGTGCGCTGACCGGCAACGAGCCGCGCGCGCTGGAGATCCTGGCGGACCGGCCCGCGTACTTCACCGACAGCGGCAACCCCGGCAGCCTGATGGACTTCCTGGCCGTCACCGCCGTGCTGATGGACCGGTTGACCGAGCTGGGGCACGGCGCGCAGTCCGTACCGGGCCCGGCAGGCACGGGCTGGACCGCCGCGTCGCTGGGCGTCGAGGCCAGGACCCAGGCGCTCGCCCTCGCGGCCCGCTTCGACGCACGCAACGGCAACGGCTACGTGGGTGAGCAGGTACGGGAACGTCTGGCGCGCCGGCCGCTGCTGGACCGGCTGCCTCTGGGCGTACGGGCCGTGCGGCTCGCGGCGCCGTCCGCTCCGCCGGCTTCCGCGGTGGCGCCCGCCGCGGCGGAAGCCGCGCAGGACCTGGCCGGGCTGCTGGCCGAGGCCCACCGGCTCTCGGACGCCCAGCATCCGGACGCCGGGTCCGCCTGGCGGGCGGTCGCGGAGCGGGCCGAGAAGTCCGGGGAGGCGGACGCACTGACCGCCCACGACCGGGCGAACGTGGAGGACCATCGCGCGATGGACGGTTCGCTGCCGCCCGCCGAGGCGGTGGAGGCGTTCCGGACGGCCGCCCGGCTGTACGAGGCGGCCGGCGACCGGGGCGAGGCGGTCGCGGCGGATGCCAGGCGCGTCTTTCTCCACTCGATGGAGGACGGCGCCACGGACGAGGCACTGACGGAGATCGAGCCGCTCGTGGACCTGGCTCTCGCCCTGCACACGGAGGGCGGGGCCACGGGCCGGCAGGCGAGCGGGGTGCTGGTCTGCCGGGCCCGGATCCTCCAGCAGCGGATGTTCCGGGCTGCGGACGAGGAGGCCACGGACGCGGCGGTCGCCGCTCTCGGGCAGGCCGCACACGAGGTGCTCGCGTTCGCCGAACCCCTGCGTGCGCGGGACAAGGTGGCCACCCGCATATCCGAGGCGCTGGGATTCCTCGCGGACGTCGCGGCCTACCGGGGCGACGGTCCGGGGGCGGCGGAGCTGTACGCGCGAGCGGCCGCCGAGGTCCACGCGGCGGAACTTCCCTGGTACGCCGTCGAGTACGAGTCCCGGACCGCACGGCTCGCCGCGCAGCTCGACGACCACGAGACGGCGGAAGGGGCCGCACGGGCGGCGCTGGAGCACGGCGGGACGTCGCTTGCGGCCCCCGGACGGGCCCGGCTCCATCTCCAGCTGGCCGAAGTGCTCGCGGCTAAGGGGCAGTTCGCGGAGGCGACGGAGCACGCCCTCGACGCCGCGCACTGGGCGGACGAGGCGGGCGAGAGCGAATCGCTGGGGGTCTACGCCCGGCACCAGCTCGGCGGCTGGCTCCTTCGGCTGGGGCGCGCGGCGGAGGCGGCGGCCGTCCTGGAGGCCGTACTGCCCGATGTCTCGGCCGAGGACCACGGGGAAGGCATGGTCGTCCAGACGCTGTGGTGGCTCGGCGACGGACTGTCCGCACTCGGTGAGCCGCGGGCTGCGGCGGAGTACTGGCTGCGGGCGGCGGACGTCGCGCGCGGCTGGCCGGAACAGCACGACCACGCGATGCTCGCCCAGCTCGCCGGGCAGGCGCTGTACCGGGCCGAGCTGACCCCGGAGGCGGAGCGGGCGTACGAGCGGGCCGGGGAGTTGTGGCGGGCGCTGGGTGACGTTCCCGCGCTGGTACGGACGTTGCGGGTCCGGGCCTGGAACGCGGCCAGGGAGGGGCAGCCGGGACTCGACGCGGCGCGGGCGTTCATGGCCGCGGCGGAACGGGAGTGCGAGGGCCCGCAGCTGCGGGTGGAGCTCGCGGACACTTACCACCAGACCGCCGAACTGCTCGCCCACGCGTACGAGGGCGAGCCCGGCGAGGCCGCGGACGATCCGGCGAGGGTCGCGTACGAGGAGGCGCTCGGGTACGCCGGCCGGGCGTCGGCGGCCTTCCACGAGGCCGGCCCCGGCCACCTCGACCGGCGCACGGCCGCCGACCTGACGGCCGCCTGGCTGGAGGCGGGCCTGGGCCGCGCGGACGCGGCGCTGAGGCGGGCTGCGGAGGTGCTCGCGGCGTACGAGGGCGTGCCGGCGGGCACGGACGAGACAGTGGACGCGCGCCGGTCGGCGGCGGAGTCGGTGCGGGGGTATGCGGCGGGGGCGGCTGAGGGGGCATAGCGCCGGGACCGTCCGGCGGGGTGTCTCCGTCTCGATCGCCGGACGGGCTGGTTTTCCGGCCCGGTCACGGCGGCGGCGCTACTCCACCCCGATCAGCAGCGGGGCGCACTGGTGGCCGCCGCGGTAGACCACCGTGTCCACCGCCAGGTAGCCCTCGCGGACGTGTTCCTCCAGTGCGTCGGCCAGGGTGCCGGGGACGTCCTCACCGAGGACCAGGGTGACGAGTTCGCCGCCCGCCGCCAGCATCCGGTCCAGCACCTTGCGGGCCGTTCCGGGGACGTCCTCGCCGATGACGGCCACATCGCCGTCGATCAGGCCGAGGATGTCGCCGGCCTGGCAGATGCCCGCCATGGTCCAGGACTGCCGTTCGGCGACGGCCAGTTCGGCGTACCGGGTGGCGCCGGCCGCCGCGGTCATCGCGACGACGTCCTCGTCGAAGCTGCGGTCCGGTTCGTGGACGGCCAGGGCCGCGATGCCCTGGACCGCGGCCCTGGTGGGGATGAGGGCGACCCGGATGCCCTCGGCCCGGGCCTGTTCGGCGGCGGCCGCGGCGGTGTGCCGCAGGTCGCCGTCGTTGGGCAGGAGCACCACCTCGCGGGCGTGCGCGCGCCGGATGGCGTCGACGAGTTCGCCGCTGGCGGGGGGCTCCCCGGGCCGCGCGAGCACCGTCGTCGCCCCGGCCTCCGCGCACAGGCCGCCGAGCCCGTCGCCCGGGACGACCACGACGACCGCGCGCTGGGCCGGTTCGGGGCGGGCGTGCACGCGGTCCGCGGCGAAGTGGGTGATCCGGATGCGGTAGGGCCGCCCGGCCTCGACCCCGGCTTCCACCGCCGCTCCCGCGTCGTCGACGTGCACATGGACGTTCCACAGCCCGTCGCCGCCGACCACCACGAGGGAGTCGCCCAGGCCGTCGAGCCGGGTCCGCAGCCGCTCCACGGCCTCGTCACCGGCCTCCAGCAGGTAGATGACCTCGAAGGCCGGTCCGTCCTGCGGGTCCTCGCCCGCCGGGCAGTCCGCGACGGCGGCCGGAGCGGGAACGACGGCCGGTGCGGTGGACGAGAGGGGCCCCGGCTCCGGGGCCCGGCCCGAGACCGCCTCGACCAGGGCGCCGAGCACTGCCACCAGTCCCCGTCCGCCTGCGTCGACGACCCCGGCGCGGCCGAGGACGGCAAGCTGTCCCGGGGTCGCGTCCAGGGCCTTCCGCGCCCCTTCGTACGCCGCCTGCGCCACCGCGGACGCTCCGGCGCCGTCCGGTGCCCGCCCCGCGGCCTCGGCGGCCACGGAGGCCACGGTCAGGACCGTGCCCTCGACGGGGTGGGCGACCGCCTCGCGGGCCGACGTCGCGGCGCGGGCCAGCGCCGCGCGCAGCGAGCCGGTGCCCTCTCCTTCGGCCAGCACCCCGGCCATGCCGCGCAGCAGCTGGGCCAGGATCGTGCCGGAGTTCCCGCGGGCCCCGATCAGCGCCCCGTGCGCCATGGCACGTACCGCGTCGGCGGTGGAGGGGACCGAGGTGCCGGTCTCGTGGGCGGCGAAGACGGCCTCGACGGCGGCTGCCGCGGATTCCACGGTCAGGTAGAGATTGGTTCCGGTGTCGCCGTCGGCGACGGGATACACGTTGATCGCGTCGATGGCCTCGCGCTCCCGGCCCAGCGCGTCCAGCGCCAGGGAGCACCAGGTACGCACCGCGACGGTGTCCAGGGCGTCGGCGGTCTGCGGCACCTGATGGTCCTCCTCGAAACGCGTACCGGGGCGGCGGGCTGCACCGCAGAGTAGCCCCGGCCGGCGGCGGGGACAGGTCCAGGGGCGGGGCGGGCGGCTGTGGACCCATGGTAGTTTCGTATCTCCGACGCAGCCGTTGTATGCTGCTTCGGTTGCCCGACGAGAGTCGGGAACATCCCCCGGTACCGCCACTTCAGTCAATGAATCCGGCGTGCCGGAATTCACTGTAAGTGCATCTGAAGTTTTGGAGTGACCCGTGGCTGCCAACTGCGACGTTTGCGGCAAGGGGCCGAGCTTCGGCAACAGCATTTCGCACTCGCACCGCCGTACGTCCCGTCGCTGGAATCCCAACATCCAGCGCGTGCGTGCCGTGGTCGGGCGGACGCCGAAGCGGCTCAACGTCTGCACCTCGTGCATCAAGGCCGGCAAGGTCGCGCGCTGACGTTCCCGTCGTAGCGCAGCCTTACCGGTTGCCCAAAAAGCCGGTCCACCTCGGTGGACCGGCTTTTTGCTGTGCTCCGTCGGCCCTTTCGCTGCGCTCCGTCATCGAAAGGCACCTCCGCCGTCGAAGCTGCGCTCCGTCGGCGAGAGCGACGGCAGGGGCCGCTCAGCGGGCGCTGCGCAGCCGCCATCCGTGGCCGACCGGGCCGATCCCCGATCCCAGCGGGAAGCCCGCCGCGATCGCCCCGGTGACGTAGGCCTTCGCTGCCCGTACCGCCGTGGGTACGTCCTGGCCCAGGGCCAGTCCGCAGGCGATGGCGGAGGCGAGGGTGCAGCCCGTGCCGTGGGTATGGCGGTTGTCGTGGCGGGGGGCGCGCAGCCAGTGTTCCTCGCTGCCGTCCGTGAGCAGGTCGACGGGTTCGCCCGGCAGGTGTCCGCCCTTGACGACCACCCAGCGGGGCCCGTATCCGAGCAGTTCTGCCGCGGCCTGCCGCATTCCGGCCTCGTCGGTGACCACGATGCCGGTGAGCTGTGCCACCTCGTCGAGGTTCGGGGTCGCCACGGTCGCGACGGGCAGCAGCTTCGTGCGGACCGAGTCGAGCGCCTCGGCGGCCAGGAGCGGGTCTCCGTGCTTGGAGACGCCGACCGGGTCGACGACGACGGGGGCGTCCGTTCCGGCGAGGAGTGCGGCGACGGTCTCGACGAGCAGCGCAGACGCCAGCATGCCGGTCTTGACCGCGTTCACGCCGATGTCGTCGACGACGCTGCGGTACTGGGCGCGTACGGCCTCCGCGGGCAGCTCCCAGGCGCCCTGCACGCCCAGGGAGTTCTGTGCGGTGACGGCGGTCAGCACGCTCATGCCGTGCACACCGAGCGCCAGCATCGTCTTCAGGTCGGCCTGGATGCCCGCACCGCCGCCGGAGTCGGATCCGGCGACGGTGAGCACTCGGGGCGGTACGGCGGAAGGTATGGGCATACGCCGCAATCTACTGGGCGTCCTCGATGTCGCCGAAGTGGTCCCATCCGCCCTTGGCCGTCCAGGGCGCCCCGTCGACCGTCACCTGCGGCAGCGCCGACGGGTTGAGGACCTCGCCGATCACCTTCCAGCGGGCCGGCAGCTTCACGTCGGACGGGAACGTGGCGACGATCGCGTGGTCCTCGCCGCCGGTGAGCACCCACTGGAGCGGGTCCACGCCGACGGCCTGCCCGATGTCGGACATCTGCGACGGGATGTCGATGAGCCCGGAGCGCAGGTCGATGCGGACCTTGCTGGCCTCGGCGATGTGCCCGAGGTCGGCGACGAGCCCGTCGCTGACGTCCGTCATCGCGGTGGCGCCGAGCCCGGCCGCCGCGGGGCCCGCGTGATACGGCGGTTCGGGGCGGCGGTGTGCCTCCACGAACGCACGGGGTGAGCGGAAGCCCCGCGAGAGGACGGCGTACCCGGCGGCGGACCAGCCGAGCCAGCCGGTGACGGCGACGACGTCGCCGGGCTGGGCGCCCGCCCTGGTGACGGGTTCGTGGTTGCGCAGATCGCCGAGCGCGGTGATCGCGACGGTGATGGTGTCGCCGCGCACCACATCGCCGCCGACCACGGCCGCCCCCGCGACCTGGCACTCGTCGCGGATGCCGTCCATCAGCTCCCCTGCCCAGGTGACCGGGAGTTCGGCGGGGACGACGAGGCCGAGGAGCAGCGCGGTGGGCACGGCGCCCATGGCGGCGATGTCGGCGAGGTTCTGTGCGGCCGCCTTGCGGCCGACGTCGTACGCCGTCGACCAGTCACGCCGGAAGTGCCGTCCCTCCAGCAGAATGTCCGTGCTGGCCACGACCCTGCGGTCGGGGGCGGTGATGACCGCGGCGTCGTCGCCGGGTCCCAGCCGTACCGCCGGAGTGGTGGTGAGCCGGGAGGTCAGTTCCCTGATGAGCCCGAACTCCCCCAACTCGCCCACGGTTCCCTTCACCGAGTCTCACCTCTCATCTATGGGGCCGGACGGGCGTCCGGCCTGCTTCAGCGGCCGGATGCCCGGACCGGCCGTGGAGCGTGTCCGCCGGAGGGGACGGTCCGTCCTGCTGGTCACGGGCATGCGTTTCCCCCGTCCGCGCCGCTGAGCTTGCGGTCGCGGGCGTTCACTGCTGTCGGTACTGTCAAGAGATACGTCAACTTGTGTGTTCTGTACGCCACGCTGTGGGCGTCATCCGGCCCGCAGGTCTCCCCGCGGCCCGCGGCGACGCGATAACGTGGCGTCCCTTTCCCCCACATGATCCTCGTGGCCGCCCTGGAGGTTCCGTGGTACAGGCGTACATCCTTATCCAGACCGAGGTGGGCAAGGCGTCGACCGTCGCCGAGACCATCGCCAAGATTCCGGGAGTGATCCAGGCAGAGGACGTCACCGGCCCCTACGACGTGATCGTGCGGGCCCAGTCCGACACGGTCGATGAACTCGGACGCATGGTGGTCGCCAAGGTCCAGCAGGTGGACGGCATCACCCGAACCCTGACCTGTCCGGTCGTTCACCTGTAGCCCCCGTCTACGCTGGGCCGGTGACATCTTTCTGCCGCCGGCTCCCCCACCCCGTGCTCCTCGGTCCGTCCGCCGCCCTGGTCCTCATGGCTGCGGCGGGCTGCACTTCCACGGACCCGTCGGCATCGGTCACGGTGCCCACCCCGTCCTCGGAAGCCGCAGCCTACTGCCGTGCGCTGCACAAGGAGCTGCCGAGTTCCGTCGCCGGTCTGGAGCGCAGTGATCCCGCGCCCCGTTCGGATCTGACCGCCGGGTGGGGGGACGGGGCGATCGTACTGCGCTGTGGTGTCCCGCGCCCCGCGAAGATGGACGACGCCCAGTCGAAGGCCGCGGAGGCCAACGGCGTCAACTGGCTGCTGGAGCAACGGGAGGACGACGGGCCGCGCTTCACGACCACCCTGCGCAAGGCGTACGTCGAGGTCACGCTCTCGGCGGCGTACGCGCATGACGCGACCCCGTTGGCGGCCTTCGCGTCGGCGGTCAAGAAGACGGTTCCCAGCAGCCTGTAGGGAGTGCGCCCCGGCCGGAGCGCACTCCCTGTGCTGTGCGGGCGGCTCTCAGCGCAGGCCGGTCGGCCGGTCCAGCGCCGCCTGGATGAGCCGGTCGACGAGCTGCTGGTAGCTGACACCGCTCTCCTGCCACATGCGCGGGTACATGGAGATCGGGGTGAAGCCCGGCAGGGTGTTGATCTCGTTGATGACGAAGCCGCCGTCCTCGGTGAGGAAGAAGTCGGCGCGCACGAGGCCCTCGCAGGAGGTGGCCTCGAAAGCCTCGACCGCGAGCCGCTGGACCTCGGCGGTCTCCTCGTCGGTCAGCGGGGCGGGCACGATCCCGGACGCCGCGTCGATGTACTTGGCCTCGAAGTCGTAGAAGTCGTGCGAGGTGACCGGCGGGATCTCGGCGGGCACGCTGGCGCGCGGACCGTCCTCGAACTCCAGCACACCGCACTCGATCTCGCGGCCTCGCAGCAGCGATTCCACAAGGAACTTGGGGTCGTGACGGCGGGCCTCCTCGATCGCCTCGTCGAGGCCGGAGGGGTCGTCGACCTTGGTGATGCCGATGGACGAGCCGGCCCGGGCGGGCTTGATGAAGAGTGGCCAGCCGTGCTCGCCGGCGAAGTCCGTGATGCGCTTGCGGGCGCCCTGGGCGTCGTTGTCCCACTCGCGGGGGCGTACGACCAGGTACGGCCCGACGGGGAGCCCGAAGGAGGTGAAGACGCGCTTCATGTACTCCTTGTCCTGGCCGACCGCCGAGGCGAGGACACCGGCGCCGACATACGGCACGCCGGAGAGCTCCAGGAGGCCCTGGAGCGTGCCGTCCTCACCGTAGGGGCCGTGCAGGACGGGGAAGACGACGTCGACCTCGCCGAGCGCCTTGGGGACGGATCCGGGCTCGCTGTAGACCACTTCGCGGCTGCCGGGATCGACGGACAGCACCACGCCGCCCTCGTCGGACTCGGCTAGTTGTGCCACGTCGGGCATCTTCCGGTCCGTGATCGCCATGCGTTCGGGTTCGTCGGCGGTGAGCGCCCAGCGGCCGTCCGTCGTGATGCCGATCGGCAGGACGTCGTACTTCGTCCGGTCGATCGCGTTCAGGACCGCACCGGCCGTGACCACCGAAATGCCGTGTTCGGAGCTGCGGCCGCCGAACACGACGGCTACACGCGGCTTGCGGAGCTGCTGCTCCGTGCTCTGGGGGAGGTTCTCGCTGCTCATATCGCGATGAGCGTACCTTCTGGTAGGGGTCGCGTCAGCGCGGCCGGTACCGCCCGGTGGGTGAACCGGCTCAGTGCCGCTCGGCCTTGGCGCTGCGCGACATCAGTTCCTTGAGCGCGACCATCGGCGGCTTGCCCTCGTGGACGATGCCGACGACCGTCTCGGTGAGGGGCATCTCGACTCCGTGCCGTCGGGCCAGGTCGAGCACGGATTCGCACGACTTGACGCCCTCGGCGGTCTGCCTGGTGACCGCGATGGTCTCCTGGAGCGTCATGCCGCGGCCGAGGTTGACGCCGAAGGTGTGGTTGCGCGAGAGCGGCGACGAGCAGGTCGCCACCAGGTCGCCGAGGCCCGCGAGCCCGGAGAAGGTCAGCGGGTCGGCTCCCATGGCCACGCCGAGGCGGATGGTCTCGGCGAGGCCGCGGGTGATGAGCGAGCCCTTGGTGTTGTCGCCGAGCCCCATGCCGTCGGCGATGCCCACGGCCAGCCCGATGACGTTCTTGACGGCGCCCCCGAGTTCGCAGCCGACCACGTCGGTGCTGGTGTAGGGGCGGAAGTACGGGGTGTGGCATGCCGCCTGGAGCCGGCGTGCGACGGACTCGTCCTGGCAGGCGACGACCGCTGCCGCGGGGCGGCGTTCGGCGATCTCCTTGGCGAGGTTGGGTCCGGTGACGACGGCGATACGGTCGGCGGAGACCTTCGTGACGTCCTCGATGACCTCGCTCATCCGCTTCGCGGTGCCGAGTTCGACACCCTTCATCAGTGAGACCAGGACGGTCTGCGGCTCCAGGTGCGGGGCCCAGTCGGCGAGGTTGGCGCGCAGCGTCTGGGACGGCACGACGAGCACCGCGAAGTCGGCGCCGCGCAGCGCTTCGGCCGCGTCCGTGGTGGCCCTGACCGATGCGGGGAGTTCGATCCCCGGCAGGTACTCGGGGTTGGTACGGGTCGTGTTGACGGCCTCGGCGACCTCGGCCCGGCGCCCCCAGAGGGTGACCTCGCAGCCCGCGTCCGCGAGGACCATGGCGAAGGCCGTACCCCATGAGCCGGTTCCGAAGACGGCTGCCTTTACGGGGTGCGTCACTTGGGTCCCTCTCCTTCGGCCTTGCGCCGTTGTTGTGCCCGGGCCTTGCGGTGATCGTAGAGCTCGGCGGGTGCCTGCTGGCCGCGTACCTCCTCCAGCTGCGCGGTGACCGCGAGCATGATGACCTCGGTCGCCTCGCGCAGCACGTCGGGCGTCGGCTCCCGGTCGTAGAACCGGGAGAGGTCGACGGGCGGACCGGCCTGGACCTGGAGGGTCTTGCGGGGGAAGAGCCGCACCTTCTTCTCCGTGGCGTAGGGCGGCACCGCCAGGTTGGCGCCCCACTGCGCGACGGGGATGACCGGGGCCCTGGTCATCAACGCGACGCGGGCGGCGCCGGTCTTGCCGGCCATCGGCCACATCTCGGGGTCACGGGTGAGGGTGCCCTCGGGGTAGAAGGCGACGCACTCACCGCGCTCGATGGCGTCGACGGCGGCCCTGAAGGCGTCCAGCGCGTTCGTGGTCTCGCGGTACACGGGAATCTGGCCGGTGCCGCGCAGCATCATTCCGACGAAGGGGGTCTTGAAGAGGCCCGCCTTGGCGAGGAGCCGCGGCACCCGTCCGGTGTTGTACTGGAAATGCCCGTACGAAAGAGGGTCCAGGTACGAGTTGTGATTGACCGCGGTGATGAATCCGCCGTCGGCCGGAATGTGTTCCATTCCCCGCCAGTCGCGCTTGAACAGAATCACCAGCGGCGGTTTCGCGATGACCGCCGCCAGGCGGTACCAGAAGCCGATTCTGCGGCGGGACACTCGGACACCTTCCTCTATATGACCTGACTGTGGAGCTGCCTGCTGACCGACTACCGACGGTCAAGTCTCGCCCCAGGCCCCTGCTCTGTCGAGAACACCGTACGCCTCGCCTCGGGGACCGACCCTCCGGGTTGTCGTACCGGCAGGCGAGAATAGGCGGCCATGCACATCGAGGGGGAGACCGCCACGAACACCGACCCGACCGGCCCCTGGTCGCTGGTCGTCCCGCTGAAGCCTCTGGCGCGGGCCAAGAGCAGGCTGGCGCCCGCTTCCGGCGCCCTGCTGCGGCCACGGCTCGCGCTGGCCTTCGCCCGGGACACCGTGTCCGCCGCCCTGTCCTGTCCGGGAGTCGCCGATGTGGTGGTCGTCACGGACGACACGGCGGCCGGGGCCGCGCTGGCGGCGCTCGGGGCCCGAATCGTGGCCGACACCCCTGCCGCCGGGCTCAACGCCGCCCTCGCACACGGTGAGCGAGCGGCGCGGTCCGCCCGGCCCCGCGGCGCCCTCGCGGCGCTCAACGCCGATCTTCCCGCGTTGCGCCCGGCGGAATTGGCCCGCGTTCTCGAATTCTCTGCCGCCTTTCCCCGGGCCTTTGTGACCGATGTCGCGGGAATCGGAACGACTTTTCTCTCCGCTGGGCCGGGAGTGGAATTGCGCCCCGCCTTCGGCGGCCCGTCCAGGGCGCGGCATCTCGCGTCGGGGGCGGTGGAGGTCACGCTGTCGGGTATCGACTCCGTGCGCCAGGACGTGGACACGGGCGACGATCTGCGAGCGGCGCTGGCCCTGGGCGTCGGCCCGTACACGGCGGGACGCTGGGCCGCAGGGGTCCCTGCGGCGGACCGATAGGCTGCCGCCCATGCAGGCGACCTCGTACACGTACGACTCCGAGACCCGCACCGGCAGCGTGCTGCTCGACGACGGCACCCCGGTGGACTTCGACGCTCCGGCCTTCGACGCCGGCGGCCTGCGGCTGCTGCGTCCGGGGCAACGGGTGCGGATCGAGGGCGAGGGCGAAGGCGCGGCGCTGCGGATCACCCTGGTGACGCTGCAGACCTTCTGAAACCGGGCCCGGCCACCCCGGACAGCCCGCGGGCCGGGCTCCCCGAGGGGAGCCCGGCCCGGCGCGTGTGAGGAGCCTTGTGGTGCCGGTCCTTACTTCTTGCGTGCAGTGGCCTTCTTGGCCGTGGTCTTGCGCGCGGTGGTCTTCTTCGCGGGCGCCTTCTTCGCCGTGGTCTTCTTGGCGGGCGCGGTCTTGCTGGCGACGGCCTTCTTGGCTGCCGTCGTGGTCTTCTTCGCCGCCGGGGTCGCCTTCTTCGCGGCCGTCGTGGTCTTCTTCGCCGCCGCGGACGTCTTCTTCGCGGTGGTCTTCTTGGCGGCTGCAGCAGTCGTCTTCGCCGCTGCCACGGTCTTCTTGGCGGTGGCCTTCTTCGCCACGGCCTTCTTGGCGGTCGCCTTCTTGGCGGCGGCCTTGGCCGTCGTACGGGTGGAAGAACCGCCCGAGAGGCTGCCCTTGGGGGCCTTCTTCACGGCCACGTCGTTCTTGGGGAGCTTCTTCGAGCCGCTCACCAGGTCCTTGAAGCCCTGTCCCGCACGGAAGCGGGGCACCGAGGTCTTCTTGACCCGTACGCGCTCACCCGTCTGCGGGTTGCGGGCGTAACGGGCGGGGCGGTCGACCTTCTCGAACGAGCCGAAGCCGGTGACCGAAACGCGGTCACCTGCGACAACCGCACGAACGATCGCGTCGAGCACCGCATCGACGGCGTCCGCGGCCTGCTGACGGCCGCCGACCTTGTCGGCAATCGCTTCTACGAGCTGCGCCTTGTTCACGTCTTCCCCTTCGGAGACATTGCCCGAACGAAACTGTTCAGGCTTTTTCGCACGTTAGGCAGATATATACCGCAAATCAAACACGAAACGGGCTAATCACCCTAGTGCCGCAACGAAGTCGACCGCTGCGCAGTTCCGCAGAGTCAGTCACCTTCGGGGAATCGGCCCTCATCGAGGTCCTTCATCAACCGGTCCAGACGCCTTGCTGCATCTGGGAGATCGTGCTTTGCCGCGGCCGTGACGACCAACAGCTTCCGGTTCAGCGCCATCCGTACGCCCTCCGGGACTTGCAGTGCACGCACTCGCGAGTGCGCTTCCTTCAATTGGTCGGCGACTTGGCCGTAAAGCTTGAGTTGGCTGTCGCGTTCCATGCACCGATTGTGCCATCTGGGGCGAGTTGTCGCCCGACGGGGGCTCAACAAGCGACTGCGCCCCCTACCAGAAGGCAGGGGGCGCAGTACTGGAAACGCGCTGCTCAGGCGTTAATTGTACGGGGCTTGTGGGCAGGCCTGACCGCCTCGTAGGCCGCGATGTCCGCTTCGTTCTGAAGGGTGAGGCTGATGTCGTCCAGCCCGTTCAGCAACCGCCAGCGGGCGTTCTCATCGAGCTCGAAGTCGGCGGTGATGCCCTCGGCGAGGACCTGCCGCTTCTCCAGGTCGACGGTGATCTCGGCCGTCGGGTCGGCCTCGGTCAGCTCCCAGAGGGCGTCGACGACCTTCTGGTCCAGGACCACGGTCAACAGCCCGTTCTTCAGCGAGTTACCGCGGAAGATGTCGGCGAACCGGGAGGAGATGACGGTCTTGAAGCCGTAGTTCTGGAGCGCCCAGACGGCGTGCTCGCGGGACGAGCCGGTGCCGAAGTCGGGGCCTGCCACCAGGACCGAGGCACCCTTGCGCTCCGGGCGGTTGAGGACGAAGTTCTCGTCCTTGCGCCAGGCCTCGAAGAGCCCGTCCTCGAAGCCGTCCCGGGTGACCTTCTTCAGCCAGTGGGCGGGGATGATCTGGTCGGTGTCGACGTTGCTGCGGCGCAGCGGGACGGCCCGGCCGGTGTGTGCGGTGAAAGCTTCCATGATTCTCAGACTCCGGCGGGCGTACGGGCGTCGGACAGGTCGGCCGGCGAGGCCAGATGGCCCAGCACGGCGGTCGCGGCGGCAACCTGCGGGGAGACCAGGTGCGTACGGCCGCCCTTGCCCTGCCGGCCCTCGAAGTTACGGTTCGAGGTCGAGGCGGAGCGCTCGCCGGGGGCCAGCTGGTCGGGGTTCATGCCGAGGCACATCGAGCAACCCGCGTGCCGCCATTCGGCGCCGGCGGCGGTGAAGACCTTGTCCAGGCCCTCCTCCACAGCCTGCAGGGCGACCCGGACGGAGCCCGGGACGACCAGCATCCGTACGCCGTCGGCGACTTTGCGTCCGTCCAGGATCGCGGCCGCGTTGCGCAGGTCCTCGATCCGGCCGTTGGTGCAGGAACCTACGAAGACGGTGTCGACGTTGATCTCGCGCAGCGGCTGGCCGGCGGTCAACCCCATGTACTCCAGGGCCTTTTCGGCGGCGTTGCGCTCCGAGGCGTCCTCGTACGAAGCAGGATCGGGGACGTTGGCCGACAGGGGTGCGCCCTGGCCGGGGTTGGTGCCCCAGGTGACGAACGGCGCCAGCGCGGCGGCCTCGATGACCACCTCGGCGTCGAAGACCGCGTCGTCGTCCGTGCGCAGCGTCTTCCAGTACGCGACGGCCGCGTCCCAGTCCGCGCCCTGCGGGGCGTGGTCCCGGCCCTGCAGATAGTCGAAGGTGGTGCGGTCGGGGGCGATCATGCCCGCCCGCGCACCGGCCTCGATCGACATGTTGCAGATGGTCATCCGGGCCTCCATCGAGAGCTTCTCGATGGCGGAGCCACGGTATTCGAGGATGTAGCCCTGGCCGCCGCCGGTGCCGATCCGCGCGATGATCGCGAGGATCAGGTCCTTGGCGGTGACGCTCTCGGGCAGTTCGCCGTCGATGGTGATCGCCATCGTCTTCGGACGGGCCAGCGGCAGCGTCTGCGTGGCCAGGACGTGCTCGACCTGGCTGGTGCCGATACCGAACGCCAGCGCGCCGAACGCGCCGTGCGTAGAGGTGTGGGAATCACCACATACGACCGTGGTGCCGGGCTGGGTCAGACCCAGCTGCGGGCCGACCACGTGGACGACGCCCTGCTCGACGTCGCCCAGCGGGTGCAGCCGGACGCCGAACTCCGCGCAGTTCTTGCGCAGGGTCTCCAGCTGTGCGCGGGAGACCGGGTCGGCGATCGGCTTGTCGATGTCGAGGGTCGGGGTGTTGTGGTCCTCGGTGGCGATGGTGAGGTCGAGGCGCCGCACCGGGCGTCCGGCCTGCCGCAGACCGTCGAAGGCCTGCGGGCTGGTCACCTCGTGCAGCAGGTGCAGATCGATGTAGAGGAGGTCGGGCTCACCTTCGGCGCGCCGGACGACATGGTCGTCCCAAACCTTCTCCGCGAGTGTCCTACCCATCGCTTTCCCTCCGGCCGGCGTCGTCGCCGGCCCAACTAGAGATTCGGTGCGCCCCCGTCCGGACCCCCGTACGGGGCGGTGGCTACGGGCCGTTGTGGGGCCGCCCGTACAGGTTCGCAACTTCGCTGGAAAATTGAACTTGCGTTTCACAGAGTGAGACGCGAGTATCGTCGTATGGACAACTCTAGCGGCGTCGGCGTTCTCGACAAGGCAGCTCTGGTATTGAGCGCCCTGGAGTCCGGGCCGGCCACCCTCGCCGGGCTGGTCGCGGCGACCGGGCTCGCACGACCCACGGCTCACCGACTGGCCGTGGCACTGGAACACCACCGCATGGTGGCGAGGGACATGCAGGGCCGTTTCATTCTCGGCCCCCGCCTCTCCGAGCTCGCCGCAGCGGCGGGCGAGGACCGGCTGCTCGCCACGGCGGGACCGGTACTCACCCACCTCCGCGACATCACCGGCGAGAGCGCCCAGCTCTATCGCCGGCAGGGTGACATGCGGATCTGCGTGGCAGCGGCGGAGCGGCTGTCCGGTCTGCGGGACACCGTGCCGGTCGGCTCCACGCTCACCATGAAGGCGGGATCCTCCGCCCAGATCCTCATGGCCTGGGAGGAGCCCGAGCGCCTGCACCGCGGCCTCCAGGGCGCCCGATTCACGGCGACGGCGCTCTCCGGCGTCCGGCGCCGGGGCTGGGCCCAGTCGATCGGTGAGCGCGAGCCGGGCGTCGCCTCGGTCTCCGCCCCGGTGCGCGGCCCCTCGAACCGGGTGGTCGCTGCGGTCTCGGTCTCCGGACCGATCGAGCGGCTGACCCGGCACCCGGGACGGATGCACGCCCAGGCCGTCATCGACTCGGCCGCCCGGCTGAGCGAGGCGCTGCGCCGCACGGGCTGAACCGCCACCCCTCCCCCTTCACCAGAGGCCGCCCCAGTGTCGTGGCGGCCCCCTTCCAGCTCAGCTTCGGCTCAACGCCTCACTTCGCCGGCGAGCGGTGTGCGAAACGATCCGCCCCACGGCGGCCCCGCCCCTCGATCGGCAGCGACCCGGTCGCCGCGGCCAGTCCGTACGCCGGCATATCCGCGTAGATGGACTCGTACCCGCCCTCGGGCACGACGTAGGTCTCGTGCCACAGCCCCACGTGCTGCCGGGACTTCTTCTCCTTGCGGTTGATCATCGCCCACGCCTTGCGGTGCAGCATGTCCGGCGCCACGGCGTACTCGTAGAGCTTCTCCTTCGACTCCCAGTACTGGACGACGTAGTACGTCCTGGGCGAGCCGGACAGCAGGTTGTATCCGAGCAGTCCCCTGCTCTTGTCCCGGCTCAACTCCCGCAGCAGGCGCGGCATCGCGAGGAAGACCGGGAGCCAGTGGTGCACTCCCCAGAAGTGGTTGATGCGCATGCCGATCAGCAGGATCACCACATCCCCCTCGGCTGCCGCGGTCATCCGTCCCGGTATCGGTTTCACGAACATGCGGGCCCCCTGGATTCGTTGGAGAGTTGAACTATCCAATGGTTGGATCGTGGCACCGCCCGAACGGCGGCGCAAGGGAGGGGACGGAATGCGGCTCTCGGAACTGAGCGAGCAGAGCGGCGTCAGCACGGCGACGATCAAGTACTACCTGCGCGAGGGGCTGTTGCCGCCGGGACAGCGGGTGAGCGCGACGCAGGCCGCGTACGACGACAGCCATGTGCGCCGGCTGCGGCTGGTCCGGGCCCTCCTCCAGGTGGGCCGCCTCCCCGTGGCCACGGCTCGCGAGGTGCTGAACCACGCCGACGACGAGTCCCTGGGCCGGACGATCCGGCTGGGTGCGGCCCTCTGGTCACTGCCGCACGGCCCCGAGCCCGACGAGGAGGCGCCCGAGACGGCGATCGCCGCCGCGGAGGTCGAGCGGCTCCTGGACCAGCTGGGCTGGTCGACCGCCCGGGAGGTCGGCGCCCTCTCCCCCTCCCACCGGTCACTGGTGGCGTCCCTGGCCACCCTGATCCGTCTCGGTTACCCGTGCGGGGGCGACTATCTGGCGGACCACGCACGCCTCATGCACGAAGCGGCGGTCCGTGACCTGGACATGATGGAGACGTATCCCACGCAGTCGGAGCAGGTGGAGATGGCGGTCGCCTCCGCGGTGCTGTACGAACCACTGATGGCGGCGCTGCGACGCCTGGCCCAGGAGGAGGAGTCGGCCCGGCGGTACGGGCTGTGAGTTCGGCCCGTACGGACTCCGGAACGCGTGCGGGCCGAACGGCCCGCACAACCAACCCGCCCGCATACACAAGCAGAAGGCCCCTCACCGGAGTGAAGGGCCTTCGCCTGCTGCTCTGTTGTACCCCCGACCGGATTTGAACCGGCGCTACTGCCGTGAGAGGGCAGCGTGCTAGGCCGCTACACAACGGGGGCTTGGATACTGCGACTTGCTTGTCTTGCGGTCTTGCGCTGGGCTACCAGGACTCGAACCTAGAATGACGGTACCAGAAACCGTAGTGTTGCCAATTACACCATAGCCCATGGTGTTACAAGTACCCCCGACCGGATTCGAACCGGCGCTACTGCCGTGAGAGGGCAGCGTGCTAGGCCGCTACACAACGGGGGCCCTAGCGATCCTCCACCCGGCGGTAGCCGGATATTTTCACCGCAAGAACGTGGGTGCGACCCAGATGTTCTCGCGGGAAGGATCTGTACCCCCGACCGGATTTGAACCGGCGCTACTGCCGTGAGAGGGCAGCGTGCTAGGCCGCTACACAACGGGGGCTTGTTCCTGCAACTTGCTTGTCTTGCGGTCTTGCGCTGGGCTACCAGGACTCGAACCTAGAATGACGGTACCAGAAACCGTAGTGTTGCCAATTACACCATAGCCCACTGAAACGCAACCCCTGGAGGGTGTTGTTTCTGTCTGCGCTTCCCGTGCGGATCTTTCGTTCCGCTTGGGCGGCGCAGGAAGAACATTACCTGAAGGTGTCCGGCGCTCCAAAACGGGTATCGCCCGCCAGCAGGCCAGGGAGCTGGTCGAGAGCCGTGATCCGGACGAGTTCGGGCCGTCCGCCCCGTCCGCGGCGGTCCAGCCAGATGCCGGTCAGTCCGGCGGCGACCGCGCCGCGGGCGTCGATGTCGGGTTCGTCGCCCACGTAGGCGACCTCCGCCGGCGGCAGCGCCAGCGCCTCACAGGCGGCGAGGAACGCCCCGGGGGCGGGCTTGGCGATACCCAGCTCCGCCGCGCACAGGACGGACTCGAAGCGGTCGCGCACACCGAGCACGGTGAGCTTGTGGTGCTGCTGTTCCAGGGCGGAGTTCGACAGCACGGCGTGCCGGTACGCCCCGGCCAGGGCGTCGAGCGCGGGCACGGTGTCCGGGAAGAGCGCCCAGGCGGCCTCGTAGTGGGCGATGTGCCGCTCGAACCAGGCATCGGCCTCGGTGTCGCCCAGCGGGCGTGCGAGGAAGTCCCTGGCCCGGTCGCGGCGCTGGCCCTGCCAGTCGGTCTCCCCGTCGGCGAACCGCTGCCAGTGGTGCCGGGTGAGCCGCTGCCAGGCGTCGCCCGCCTCATCGGCCGTGGCGTAGCCCGCCGGCAGCCCCTCGGCCGCAAGGTGCCGGGACATGCCGGTGGCGGCGGCCGTCGTGTAGTCGAAGAGTGTGTCGTCAACGTCCCACAGGACGGCTCTGATCGGCATGAAGCCGACTCTAGGGCGTCCGGCGCACCTGGCGGCAGACGGACGGGCCCGGCAACCGCTGTCAGCGGTTGCCGGGCCCGTCCGTCTGCCGTCGTTACGCGGCCAGCTTCGCCAGCGCCGCGTCGATGCGGGCGATCGTCTTCTCCCGGCCCAGGATCTCCAGGGACTCGAAGAGCGGCAGACCGACCGTGCGGCCGGTGACGGCGACGCGGACCGGGGCCTGCGCCTTGCCGAGCTTCAGGCCGTGCTCCTCACCGGCGGCGAGGATGGCGGCCTTCAGCGCCTCCGCGTTCCACTCGGCGGCGATCAGCTTGGCGCGGGCCGTCACGAGGAGGGCGTCGGAGCCCTCCTTCATCGCCTTGGCCCAGGACGCCTCGTCGGTCGCCGGCTCGTCGAGGAAGAGGAAGTCGACGTTGGCCGTGATCTCGGAGAGGACCGTGACCCGGGTCTGGGCGTGCGGGGCGATCGACGCGAACACGTCCGCGTCGAAGGCCTCCGGGGCCCAGGGGGCGAACGGGGCCGTCAGCCAGGGACCGCAGGCCTCGGTGAAGGTCTTCACATCGAGCCGACGGATGTGCTCGGCGTTGATGTGCTCGCACTTCTTGAGGTCGAAGCGGGCCGGGTTGGCGTTGACGTCCTTGATGTCGAACGCGGCGACCATCTCGTCGATGTCGAAGATGTCCCGGTCCTCGGCGATCGACCAGCCGAGCAGCGAGAGGTAGTTGAGCAGCCCCTCGCGCAGGAAGCCGCGCTCGCGGTAGAGGTTGAGCGAGGCCTGCGGGTCGCGCTTGGAGAGCTTCTTGTTGCCCTCGCCCATGACGTACGGCAGGTGGCCGAACGCCGGGGTCTGCTTGGCGATGCCCAGCTCGGTGAGCGCCGCGTACAGCGCGATCTGGCGCGGGGTGGAGGAGAGCAGGTCCTCGCCGCGCAGGACGTGGGTGATCTCCATCAGTGCGTCGTCGACCGGGTTGACCAGCGTGTAGAGAGGGGCGCCGTTGGCGCGGACGATGCCGTAGTCCGGCACGTTCTCCGGCTGGACGGTGATGTCGCCGCGGACCAGGTCGGTGAAGGTGAGGGCCTCGTCGGGCATCCGGAAGCGGACGATGGACGTGCGGCCCCCGTCCTCGTACGCGGCCTTCTGCTCCGCGCTCAGGTCGCGGCAGTGACCGTCGTAGCCGGACGGCTTGCCGGCGGCGCGGGCGGCGTCGCGGCGGGCGTCGAGCTCCTCGGTGGTGCAGTAGCAGTGGTACGCGTGGCCGGCGGCGAGGAGCTTCTCGGCGACGTCCTTGTAGATGTCCATGCGCTGCGACTGGCGGTACGGGGCGTGCGGGCCGCCGACCTCGGGGCCCTCGTCCCAGTCGAGGCCGAGCCAGCGCATCGCGTCGAGGAGCTGGTCGTACGACTCCTCGGAGTCGCGCGCCGCGTCGGTGTCCTCGATGCGGAAGACCAGGGTGCCCTGGTGGTGCCGGGCGAAGGCCCAGTTGAAGAGAGCTGTCCGGACCAGGCCCACGTGGGGGTTGCCGGTCGGGGAGGGACAGAAACGTACGCGGACTGGTGCGTTAACCACGCTTGATCACCTTGTTGGTGAGAGTGCCGATGCCTTCGATGGTGACGGCGACCTCGTCGCCGACATGGAGGGGTCCGACCCCTGCGGGAGTCCCGGTGAGGATCACATCGCCCGGGAGCAGCGTCATCGCTTCCGTGATGTGGACGACCAGGTCCTCGATGGAGCGGATCATCTCGCTCGTCCGGCCCAGCTGGCGTTGCTCGCCGTTGACCGTGGCCTGGATGGCGATGTCGCTGGGGTCGAGGTCGGTCTCCACCCAGGGACCCAGCGGGCAGGAGGTGTCGAAGCCCTTGGCCCTGGCCCACTGCTTCTCGCGCTTCTGGGCGTCGCGGGCGGTCACGTCGTTGGCGCAGGTGTAGCCGAAGATGACGTCCTTGACCCGCTCCCGGGGCACCTCGCGGCACATCCGGCCGATGACCACGGCCAGCTCGGCCTCGTGGTGCAGCTCGTTGGAGAAGGAGGGGTACTCGATGGCGTCGCCGGAGCCGATCACCGAGGTGGTGGGCTTGAAGAAGGCGACGGGGACGTCGGGGACCTCGTTGCCGAGTTCCGCTGCGTGCTCCGCGTAGTTGCGGCCGATGGCCACGACCTTGTTCGGGAGCACGGGCGGCAGCAGCCGGACCTTGCTCAGCGGGACCTTGGTCCCGGAGAGCTCGAAGTCGGCGTACGGGATGCCCTTGATGATGTCGAGGACGAGACCATCGGGCCCGTCGCCCTCGACGGCGCCGAAGGCGACATTGCCGTCGATGGAGAACCTGGCGATGCGCACGGGAAGCTGTCGCCCCTCACTTGCTGGGTAGCTGAAGACTGACGCTCCAGGCTATCGCCCCGGGCGAGGCCCCGGCGCGGGTGAGGGGCCCGTGCTGCGCGGTATTACTCCGCGGCGGCGGTGGCCGCGGGGGCGACCATCAGGATCGTGCGGCGCGGGTTGGCCGTCTGCGTCGGCAGGTCGACTGCGTGCTCCGGCCGCTCCGGCGTCTGCAGTGCTTCGGCGTCCTTGAGGTGCGCCAGCGTGGTGCGCCGGGGGTTGGCAATGTTGTGGAACATCATCGTCGTCTTCATCTGCCGTACGGACCCTGTCGGTAGGGGCGCCACCCGCAGGGGCGCCGGTTGTCGGTTTTGCCATCCCTGTAAAGCGCCAGGCTAAACATCCGATTCCCTGCGCGAGCCCGGATGAGACGGCGATCATCCTGTGAGTTTGCTCACGAAGTGGCCGACAATTCCACCAATTCGGGCTACGGATGCGGCCGGAAGAAACGGACATTGCACCACTGAATGAACCATTCCGCTCCTGATCATGTCGACTGGGACACCCGTCACCCTCACCTGCTTCACCCGCAATCGTCCGTTATGTCACTGAACGGTCTCCACGGCTTGTTACCCCGCCATCACAACGTGTCACCCAGGTCACAGCCCGGTACCTGGCCCTTGTTGGAGATCCGCCACTGTGCTGGAATTCCACGCACCGCCGCGGTTTCAAGCCGGCGCGCAGGGGCGCAACGCAGCGCCGAGTGGCGGCGGGAAGGGGAAGAGCGCCGGTCACTCACGACCACCATGGGGCGGAACAACGCCCCACGACGCCGACACCGTTCCTTCCGTCCATGACGGGAGAGAGCGCCTGGTCCAGAGGTTGCGACGCTAGTGCAGGGACGTTTCAAGAGGGATGGCAGCGCTGCGGCGGAACAGGAGCCGCGCGGCGGGACCGACCGCGGTTCCTCGCCCCAGCACGCCCAGAACCCCGGACCGGCCGCGGCCGGCGACAGCAACGACCGCTCCCAGCGCCCCGGCGCGGCGGCGGGCGGTGGGTCCGATCCGGTCTCCGCGCTCAAGCCGCGCGGCCCGGTCAACACGGGATCACGCGTAGCCCTTCGCAACTGGCGCATCAGCACGCGTCTGGTCTCCCTGCTCGCCCTCCCCGTGGTCGCCGCGACCACGCTGGGTGGTCTTCGTATCAACGACTCCATGAACGACATCCAGCAGCTGGAGCACATGCAGCTGCTGACCAAGATGACGAAGCAGGCGACCTCGCTGGCCCAGGCGCTCCAGGAGGAGCGCGACCGGTCGGCAGGACCGCTGTCCAACGGAGTACCGGCGGACGACTTCAAGGTCACGGAGCCGCGGAAGAAGACCGACCGCGCGAAGAAGGCCTTCTTCACGGCGACGAACGACATCGGTGACACCACCGGCGACGAGGCCCTGGAGAGCATCCACTCCAGCGTCCAGCAGATCGCGTCGCAGCTCGGCTCCATCCGCGACATCCGCAAGCAGGCGTACGCCAAGGACAGTCCGAGTCTCCAGACCGTCGACGCCTACAGCCAGCTGATCACCTCGCTGCTGAGCCTCTCGCAGGACATGGCGCAGGCGACCAGCAGCCCCGAGATGATCAAGCGGACCCGCGCCCTGGCGGCCTTCTCCTCCGCCAAGGAGTACGCGTCGGTCCAGCGCGCGATCATCGCCGCCGCGCTGCCGGGCGGAAACGACAAGCAGCCGCACCTCGACCGCAACGACCAGCAGTTCGGACTTGCGGCTCAGCGCAAGGAGGCCGCGGCCCGCAACTCCTTCGAGGCCATCTACACGACCACGGGCAAGAGCGCCGACGAGCTGACCTCCACGCTCGACGAGGGCCAGCCCGAGATCAAGGCCGCCGACACCTACGCCAAGAGGGTGCTCGACAACGCCAACGGCATGAGCGGTCCGGGCGTGCGCCGCTCCTACATGGACTGGTACGACCAGGACTCCACCAAGATCCAGGCCATGAAGCAGATCGAGGAGACGCTCCTCAGCGACATGGAGGGCAAGGCGCGCGAACTGCGCGACGAGTCCCAGCGCGAGGCGATCATCTCCGGTGCGCTCATCCTGCTCGTGCTCGGTGTCTCGCTCGTCGGCGCCTTCGTCGTCGCCCGGTCCATGATCCGCTCGCTGCGCCGGCTGCAGGACACCGCGACGCGCGTCGCCCAGGACCGGCTGCCCGAGCTCGTCAAGCAGCTCTCCGAGGCCGACCCGCAGGATGTCGACACCTCGGTCGAATCGGTCGGTGTGCACTCCCGCGACGAGATCGGCAAGGTCGCCGCGGCCTTCGACGACGTGCACCGCGAGGCCGTCCGCCTCGCCGCCGAGCAGGCCCTCCTCCGGGGCAACGTCAACGCGATGTTCACCAACCTCTCGCGTCGTTCGCAGGGCCTCATCCAGCGTCAGCTCTCGCTCATCTCCGAGCTGGAGTCGCGCGAGGCCGACCCGGACCAGCTGTCCTCCCTCTTCAAGCTCGACCACCTCGCGACCCGTATGCGTCGTAACGGTGAGAACCTCCTCGTCCTCGCGGGCGAGGAGCCGGGCCGCCGGTGGACCCGTCCCGTGCCGCTGGTCGACGTGCTCCGTGCCGCCGCCTCCGAGGTGGAGCAGTACGAGCGCATCGAACTGGCCGCGGTGCCCGCCACCGAGGTCGCCGGCCGGGTCGTCAACGACCTCGTGCACCTCCTCGCCGAGCTGCTGGAGAACGCCACGTCGTTCTCCTCGCCGCAGACGAAGGTCCGGGTCACCGGTCACGCGCTGCCCGACGGCCGGGTGCTCGTCGAGATCCACGACACGGGCATCGGCCTCTCCCCCGAGGACCTCGCGGCGATCAACGAGCGGCTCGCCTCGCCGCCCACCGTGGACGTCTCGGTCTCCCGCCGCATGGGTCTGTTCGTGGTCGGCCGGCTGTCGCTGCGTCACGGCATCCGCATCCAGCTGCGCCCCTCCGACTCGGGTGGTACGACCGCACTGGTCATGCTCCCGGTCGACGTCGCGCACGGCGGTAAGCAGCCGGTTCCGAAGCAGGCCCAGGGTCAGCAGTCCCCCGCTCCGGGCGGTCTGCTCGCCGGCGGCAACGGCGGCGCCCCCGGCGGGCTCCTGGCCGGCGGCAACGCGCCCCGTACGGGTCTCGACGCCGCTCCCTCGGCCCCGGGCGGCCGGCTCCCCGCAGGTCCCGGTGCCACGCGAGGCCAGGTCGGTGCGGGCTCCGGGCCGCGGGCGGCGCTGCCTGCCCGCGACGGCAGCTCGGGCCGTCCCCAGAACCAGCAGGGTCCGGGCCAGCCCGGTCAGCCCGGCGGCCAGCAGAACCCCGGCTTCCAGAACTCCGGCTTCCAGAACTCCGGGCTCTCCGGCACCGGTCCGCAGGGCCGGCAGCCGGACTCCTCGCGCCAGGAGCCGCCGCGTCAGGGCGGCGGGCTCTCCGGTGCCTTCGGCGGCGGTGCCCGGCTGGGCGCCCGCGGCCAGGGCGACGGCCGTACCGACTCGGGCCAGCCCAGTCTGTTCGACCAGAAGCGTCCCGAGCAGAACGGTCCCGGCCGGCAGGCCCCACAGTCCTGGCAGAATCAGGGCGGCGGCTTCCAGCAGCCCGGTGGGCCCGGTGGGCCCGGTCAGAACGACCGCCAGCTGCCCCCCGTCGGCGGTCCGCGCGCGGAGCTGCCGGGTGGCAACCCCCAGCCGCAGCGCCCGCAGACCACCAGCTGGGGCAGCAACGAGGACGCGGCCGCACCGCGGCACTCCCCGCTCGACGCGCCCCGCGGTCATGAGGAGCCCGAGTCCACCGGCCAGTTCCAGCGGCCGCTGAACCCGCCTCCGCTCAGCCCGCGTCCGCCGATGAACAACCAGCAGGGTCCCGGCTCGACCGCCGAGTTCGCCCGTCCGGACTTCTCGGCACCGGCTCCGCAGCAGCGGCCCGTGCCGCAGACGCCGGACCCGGCGAGCACCGCGCAGTTCGCCCGCCCGGACTTCGGCCAGCCCGCACAGGCCCAGGGTCAGCCCGCGCCGCGCCAGCGTGACCGCGACAACGGGGACTTCGGTGCCCCGCGTCCGCCCGTCGCGCCGGCTCCGGGTGGGGAGTACCGGCCGGTCCTGCCGCAGCAGCCGCAGCCCGAGGCACTGCCGCCGGCCGGTCCCGGCGACGGCCGTACCCCGCTGTACGACACGCTGGAGACGAACTGGTTCCACGGTCCGCAGCAGGGTGGCCAGCAGCCGCCCGCCGCGCCGCAGGCACCCGGATTCCCCCAGCAGCCCGCCGAGGAGCGTCCCGCTCCCGCCGCACCGCTCCGCGGTGCCGGTGACACCAGCGGCCCCACAAGCACCTGGCGCGCCTCACCGAACGACGAACTCGTCCGGCAGGCGGAGCGGGTGAAGAAGCCCGCAGCAGGCGGAATTACCACGTCCGGTCTGCCGCGCCGGGTCCCGCGTGCCAATCTGGTGCCGGGTACCGCCCAGCAGCAGAACCATCAGTCCGGTCCCCAGGTGTCGCGTGCGCCCGATGATGTGCGCGGGCGGCTGACCAATCTCCGCCGGGGCATCCAGCAGGGACGTCAGGCCAACAACGGCCCGTCGACCGGCAGTTTCCCACTCGGCCCCACTCACCAGCAGGAGCGTTAGTTGAGCCCGATGAGTCAGGCCGCGCAGAATCTGAACTGGTTGATCACCAACTTCGTGGACAACACCCCTGGGGTGTCGCACACGGTGGTGGTCTCCGCAGACGGCCTGCTGCTGGCGATGTCCGAAGGTTTCCCGCGTGACCGTGCGGACCAGCTGGCGGCTGTCGCCTCCGGTCTGACGTCGCTGACCGCGGGTGCCTCCCGGATCTTCGAAGGCGGCGCCGTCAGCCAGACCGTGGTGGAGATGGAACGCGGATTCCTCTTCCTGATGTCCGTCTCGGACGGCTCCTCACTGGCCGTGCTGGCCCATCCGGACGCCGACATCGGTCTGGTCGGCTACGAAATGGCCCTGCTGGTGGACCGGGCGGGCACTGTCCTGACCCCGGACCTCCGCGCCGAGCTCCAGGGCAGCCTGCTCCACTAGGCGGCCGTGAACCGGTGACACAGACGATTAGCCCAGGTACCGCCCTCATCTCTCGCCCGTCCGGCCGCTTACAGCCCCCCACCGGCCCCTTCAGACGGCAAGTCGACGCCCTGCTGTCACGCCCGGAGGATTCATGACCCCGCCACCCGCCTCACCCGATCCGTACGGCGCGTTGAACCGCGCGTCGTACGAAGGTGAAGGCGACCAGCCGCTGGTTCGTCCGTACGCCATGACCGGTGGCCGGACCCGACCGCGCTACCAACTCGCGATAGAGGCACTGGTCAGCACCACGGCCGACCCGGCGCACCTGGGGACCCTGCTCCCCGAGCACCAGCGGATCTGCCACCTGTGCCGTGAGGTCAAGTCGGTGGCAGAGGTGTCGGCCCTGTTGTCGATGCCGCTCGGTGTGGCCCGGATCCTCGTCGCGGACCTGGCGGAAGCCGGCATGGTGGCCATCCACCAGCCGGGCAACGGAGAGGCCGGCGGCGCGCCGGATGTGACACTGCTCGAAAGGGTGCTCAGTGGACTTCGCAAGCTCTAGTGGCGGTGCAGCCCGGGCCACCACCTCGGCGAAGATCGTGGTGGCGGGCGGATTCGGCGTGGGTAAGACCACGTTTGTCGGTGCCGTTTCGGAGATCAATCCGCTGCGTACCGAAGCCGTGATGACGTCCGCCTCCGCGGGCATCGACGACCTCACGCACACCGGCGGCAAGACCACCACGACGGTGGCCATGGACTTCGGCCGCATCACCCTGGACCAGGACCTGATCCTGTACCTCTTCGGTACACCCGGACAGGACCGCTTCTGGTTCATGTGGGACGACCTCGTACGCGGCGCCATCGGCGCCGTCGTCCTGGTCGACACCCGCCGCCTCGCCGACTGCTTCCCCGCCGTCGACTACTTCGAGAACAGCGGCCTCCCCTTCGTCATCGCCCTCAACGGCTTCGACGGACACCAGCCCTACACCCCCGACGAAGTCCGCGAAGCCCTCCAGATCGGACCCGACACCCCGATCATCACGACGGACGCGCGGCACCGCGGTGACGCCAAGAGCGGTCTGATCACTCTGGTGGAGCACGCTTTGATGGCACGGCTCAAGTAGGCACAAGTCGGTATTGCCGTACGGCAATTACAGTAGCCACACGGGGGCGGAGTGTGTCCTTTGACACGATCCACCCCCGTGTTCATAACGTTTCGAAAGAGAATTAAGCCACGGTCGGCACCCGATGCGCACGGCCGGTACCACTGCGCTCACACGAGCCCCGCCTTTTGACGGGGCTCGTTCTTTATGCCCGTTTTATCTGAGGCCTGGGCCACTCGGAATCGCACATTCCGACTGTTTGGAACGCGACCGGTGGCCGTGCTGCAATTCGATGAACTCCCGAGTAGTACAGCCCTGAACAAACACGGCACAACGTAGGTGCCGACGCCGAGAGGTTGTTGGTCGAGTGAGGCGTAACAGCGAGGGCGCAACGGCGCAGGCGGAGCGGGGAAACTTCACCCCGCCGTCGCGCACCGTGGCGCCGTCCGCCGATGTGTCCGAAGGGATACCGGCCGGTGGCAGCACCAGTCGGCTGTCCCCGCGCAACTGGCGGGTGCCCACCCGGCTGAACGCGATCCTCCTGATCCCGGTACTGGTCGGCCTGATCATGGGCGGCTTCCAGGTGAAGAGTTCGGTCGACACCTGGCAGGAGGCCCAGGACGCCGAGAAGACCGCGCTGATCGTGCGCGCGGCCGCCGAGTACGGTCAGGCGCTGCTCAACGAGCGTGACCTCACCGCTCAGCCGCTGCTGTCCAACAAGCGCGACTCCGAGGTCGTCACCCAGGCTCTGATCACCACCGACGCGGCCGCGGACAAGTTCGACACGGCCGTGAAGGACATGCCGGGCAAGCAGGGTCTGGAGCGTCGCCTCAAGCTGTTCAAGCTGGAGGAGCCCAAGCTCCCGGAACTGCGCAAGGCCGCGTACACCGCCGCCATGGACCCGGTGAAGACCGAAGAGGGATATACCCAGGTCCAGCACTCCCTCATGGAGTTCTGCAACGAGCTCGGCCTCGGCACCGGAAACATCACCAGCTACGGCCGTACCGTGTACGCAATCGAGCTGGCCAAGGCTGCAGAATCGCTTCAGCGCTCCATCGGAATGCACCTTCTGGTGCGGCCCAGCCAGGAGAGCGGCAAGTTCAACGACCAGGTCAAGGCCTTCGGTTCGTACAACTACCTGGAGCAGATCGCCCTCGGTGAATTCGTCTCCGGTGGTACGGAGGCCGACGCCGCCCGGCTGAAGGCGGTCATGGCCGGCAAGGCCGTGGAGGGTGCCGCCAAGCTCAAGTCCGCGAAGGAGCAGGCCGACGCGGCGGGTGTGCCGTTCGTGACGCCGCCCACCATCGACGGCTCGGTCTACGACGGCATGGCCCAGGAGATCGGCCTGGGCAAGGATCCCAAGCAGCTCAAGGCCAAGGGGATCACCCCCGAGACCTGGATGGCCGCGGCCACGGCGAAGTTCGACGGTTACACCACGGTCGAGGACGAGCTCGTCGACAAGGCGGTGACCGAGGCCGCCGAGATCTCGTCCAGCGCCCGGACCGACGCCATCGTCAACGCCGCGATCGTGATCATCGCCCTGCTGGCCGCCTTCCTCCTGGCCGGGCTCATGGCCCGCCAGATGAGCCGCTCGATGCGCCAGCTGCGTACGGCCGCCTTCAGCATCGCCGAGCAGCGGCTGCCCTCGCTCGTCGACCAGCTCTCCCGGACCGATCCGGGCCGGGTGGACACCCGCGTCCAGCCGATCCCGATCAACAGCCAGGACGAGATCGGCGAGGTCGCCCGCGCCTTCGACCAGGTGCACCGCGAGGCGGTCCGGCTGGCGGCCGAGCAGGCCATGCTGCGGGGCAACGTCAACGCGATCTTCACCAACCTCTCGCGCCGCAACCAGTCGCTCATCGAGGGCCAGCTGACCCTCATCACCGACCTGGAGAACAACGAGGCCGACCCGGACCAGCTGGAGAGCCTCTTCCGGCTGGACCACCTGGCGACCCGTATGCGCCGCAACGGCGAGAACCTCCTCGTCCTCGCCGGCGAGGAGCCCGGCCGCCGCTGGAACCAGCCGGTGCCGCTGGTGGACGTCCTGCGGGCCGCCTCCTCCGAGGTGGAGTCCTACGAGCGCATCGAGCTCTCCGGCGTGCCGGAGACCGAGATCCACGGCCAGTCCGTCACCGACCTCGTGCACCTGCTGGCCGAGCTGCTGGAGAACGCCACCACGTTCTCCTCGCCGCAGACCAAGGTGCGGGTCACCGCGACCCGGCTGCCCGACAGCCGCGTGATGATCGAGATCCACGACAAGGGCATCGGCCTCACCGCCGAGGACTTCGCCGACATCAACCACAAGCTGGCCAACCCGCCGACCGTGGACGCCGCGGTCTCCCAGCGCATGGGTCTGTTCGTGGTCGGCCGCCTCTCCGACCGGCACGGCATCCGGGTCCAGCTGCGCCCCTCGGGCGAGCAGGCCGGTACGACCTCGCTGGTCATGCTGCCGGACGCGATCACCCACGGCGGCGGCGGCGACGGCGCCCCCGCGCAGGACGACTTCACGGTCTCCTCGATCATTCCGCAGCAGCAGGCCTTCGACGCGCTGCCGCAGCAGCCCCAGTTGCGTACGGCGGCGGAGCTCGGCTTCGACGACTCGCGCTACGAGGAGCCCTCCGCGGACTCCGCTCAGCTCGACCCGGTGGGCCGCTCGCTCATGCGGGAGGAGCGCCGCGCGGCGCTGGAGGCGCAGACCGGCAACGAGAGTCCGCCGTTCCCGCAGCAGCAGGAGCCGCAGCAGCAGTACTCCGAGGCCCCGTACGGCGAGGCGCCCTACGCCGCGGACCAGTACGCCCAGGAGCCGCAGGCCGGCGGCTTGCAGGAGCAGCAGTACGAGCAGGCCTCGTACGAAGGCACCTACGACCCGTACCGGGGTGGCACCGGCTATGCCGAGCAGCCCGGTTACAGCGGTCAGGCCGGCTACCAGGAGACGGCGTACCCGGCTCCGCAGGCACCTCAGCCCGCCTACGACGAGCAGTACTCCGCCCAGCCCCGGCAGGAGGAGTGGGCTGATCAGAGCACGTACCAGGGCGCGTACGAGCCGGTGGCGCAGGCCGAGGCGGAATCTGTTGCGAGCGCTCCCACGGCCTCGCAGGAAAGCGTAGGCTTCGACCGTTCGGGACCCGTCCCGAACTCCGGCCACGAGCTGACCGACGCCGGTCTGCCGCGCCGCGGCGGCCAGCAGCACTGGCAGCCCACCGGCCGCGGCAACGACCAGCCCGTCGCCGCGCAGGAGGCACCGCAGCAGCAGGAGGAACTGCCACAGCAGCAGCCTTCGCCCGCGCAGGCGGACGGAGCCGGTTCCGAGGACTGGCGCTCGGCGAACGACGAGCGCTGGGAGCGGGCCGAGAAGCTCCGGGAGCCGAAGGCGGGCGGGGTCACCCCGTCCGGACTTCCCCGGCGCGTACCCAAGGCCAATCTGGTCGAGGGCACGGCCGAACAGACCCAGCAGGGCGGCCCCCAGGTCTCCCGCGCCCCGGAGGACATACGTGGCAGGTTGAGCAACCTGCGACGTGGCGTGCTGCGGGGACGTAACGAGGGTTCGGACACCAGTAATACCTACAACCAGGAGCGTTAGTGTGAGCCCGATGAGCCAGGCGGCGCAGAATCTGAACTGGTTGATCACCAACTTCGTGGACAACACCCCTGGGGTGTCGCACACGGTGGTGGTCTCCGCGGACGGACTCCTGCTGGCGATGTCCGAGGGATTTCCGCGCGACCGTGCGGACCAGCTGGCGGCTGTCGCCTCCGGTCTGACGTCGCTGACCGCGGGTGCCTCCCGGATCTTCGAAGGCGGCGCGGTCAATCAGACAGTTGTGGAGATGGAGCGAGGGTTCCTCTTCATCATGTCCGTTTCCGATGGATCTTCGTTGGCCGTTCTTGCACACCCGGACGCCGATATCGGTCTGGTTGGGTACGAAATGGCCCTTCTGGTCGACCGAGCGGGCAGTGTCCTCACTCCGGACCTCCGTGCGGAGCTTCAGGGAAGTCTTCTTAACTAGTAATCAGGCAGTGCGTTTCGCGTCACCGCGCCATAAGGTGCGGTGGCGCGGGCCCACTGGGATCGGGACCGGCAGGCGGAGGAGGAATCGTGGGTACACCCCCAGGCGGGCACCAGTTCGACGGTGGCCGGCACACACCGGGTGAGCACGGGGACAATGGTTTCGGTTTCCCCTCCACACCCGGCAGACAGGGCGCACAGCAGCCTTATCAGCCGTACCTGCAGCCGCAGCATGTTCAGGGCTCGGAGTGGCCGCAGCAGCCCCACCGGCCGCAGCGCCCGCACCGGTACGACTCTCCGCAGCAGCCCCGGATTCAGCCGGTGCAGCCGCGTCGGGCCCCGGAGCCGGCCGCGCCCGCGGCGCACAATCCGCTGGTTCGTCCGTACGCCATGACCGGTGGCCGGACCCGACCGCGCTACCAACTCGCCATTGAGGCGTTGGTCAGTACGACGGCCGATCCGTCCCGGCTGCAAGGGCAGTTGCCCGAGCACCAGCGGATCTGCCGGCTGTGCATCGAGATCAAGTCGGTGGCCGAGATTTCGGCCTTGCTCTCGATCCCTCTCGGCGTTGCCCGGATCCTCGTAGCCGACCTGGCTGAGGCCGGACTCGTCGCTATCCACCAGCCCGGCGGCGACGAGTCCGCCGGCGGCCAGCCAGATGTGACACTGCTCGAAAGGGTGCTCAGTGGACTTCGCAAGCTCTAGCGGCGGAGCAGCCCGCTCCACTACCTCGGCGAAGATCGTGGTGGCAGGGGGCTTCGGCGTGGGTAAGACCACGTTTGTCGGTGCCGTTTCGGAGATCAATCCGCTGCGTACCGAAGCCGTGATGACGTCCGCCTCCGCGGGCATCGACGACCTGACGCACACCGGGGACAAGACCACCACGACGGTGGCCATGGACTTCGGCCGCATCACCCTGGACCAGGACCTGATCCTGTACCTCTTCGGTACACCCGGACAGGACCGCTTCTGGTTCATGTGGGACGACCTCGTACGCGGCGCCATCGGCGCCGTCGTCCTGGTCGACACCCGCCGCCTCGCCGACTGCTTCCCCGCCGTCGACTACTTCGAGAACAGCGGCCTCCCCTTCGTCATCGCCCTCAACGGCTTCGACGGACACCAGCCCTACACCCCCGACGAAGTCCGCGAAGCCCTCCAGATCGGACCCGACACCCCGATTCTCGTGACGGACGCGCGGCATCGGGCGGATGCGAAGAGTGCGCTGATCACTCTGGTGGAGCACGCTTTGATGGCGCGCCTGCGGTAGGTCCCTCCCGGGTCCGGATGTACGAAGGGCCCCGCACTCCGTGAGGAGTGCGGGGCCCTTCGGCGTGTGCGGGCTTGCGGATCAGCCCTGCCAGCTGTGGGGGGCGCGGAAGCCGGGGGTGCGCTCCAGGCGGCGCCAGCCCGCGGTGTCGCGGCCGTGGCGGGCGGGGGCGTCGGCGGGCTGCGCCGCGGCGCGGGCGAGCAGGACCGCCGTTATGGCGGCCAGCTCCTCGGGGTCGGCCAGACCCTTCTCGACGCGCAGCACGGACGCGGTGGCAGTGCTCATGAATGTCTCCGTCTTCTCGGCAGGTCTTCGCGGGGCCTTGCAGGGTTGCTGCGGGGCCGCGGACTACTGCGGGGGGTTGCCGTGCTTGCGGGACGGCAGGTCGGCGTGCTTGGAGCGGAGCATCGCCAGCGAGGCGATCAGGACCTCGCGGGTCTCGGCAGGGTCGATGACGTCGTCGACCAGGCCGCGCTCGGCGGCGTAGTACGGGTGCATCAGTTCGGCCTTGTACTCCTTGACCATGCGGGTCCGCATGGCTTCCGGGTCCTCGGCGTCGGCGATCTGCCGACGGAAGATGACGTTGGCGGCACCTTCGGCGCCCATCACCGCGATCTCGTTGGTCGGCCAGGCGTAGGTGAGGTCCGCACCGATGGACTGGCTGTCCATGACGATGTAGGCGCCGCCGTAGGCCTTGCGCAGGATCAGCGAGATCCTCGGCACTGTCGCGTTGCAGTACGCATAGAGCAGCTTCGCTCCGTGCCGGATGATTCCACCGTGCTCCTGATCCACGCCGGGCAGGAAGCCGGGCACGTCCAGAAGAGTGATGATGGGGATGTTGAATGCATCGCACATCTGGACGAACCGGGCGGCCTTCTCGCTCGCCTCGATGTCCAGGACACCCGCCAGGGCCTGCGGCTGGTTGGCGACGATGCCGACGACCTGGCCGTCCAGGCGGGCCAGCGCGCAGATGATGTTGCGGGCCCAGCGCTCGTGGATCTCCAGGTAGTCGCCGTCGTCGACGAGCTCCTCGATGACCTTGTGCATGTCGTACGGGCGGTTGCCGTCGGCCGGGACGAGGTCCAGCAGGACATCGCCGCGCCGGTCGGCCGGGTCGTCGCTCGCCACGGTGGGCGGGTTCTCCCGGTTGTTCGAGGGCAGCATCCCGATCAGGTAGCGGACCTCGGCGATGCAGGTCTCCTCGTCGTCGTACGCGAAGTGCGCGACGCCCGAGGTCTCGGCGTGCACATCGGCGCCACCGAGGCCGTTCTGCGTGATCTCCTCGCCGGTGACCGCCTTGACGACGTCCGGTCCGGTGATGAACATCTGCGAGGTCTCGCGGACCATGAAGACGAAGTCCGTGAGCGCCGGGCTGTAGGCCGCGCCGCCCGCGCACGGGCCGAGCATCACACTGATCTGCGGGATGACACCGGAGGCCCGGGTGTTGCGCTGGAAGATGCCGCCGTAGCCGGCGAGCGCCGAGACGCCCTCCTGGATACGGGCGCCGGCGCCGTCGTTGAGCGAGACCAGCGGGGCACCGGCCGAGATGGCCATGTCCATGATCTTGTGGATCTTCGTGGCGTGGGCCTCGCCCAGCGCGCCGCCGAAGATCCGGAAGTCGTGTGCGTAGACGAAGACCGTGCGGCCGTCGACCGTGCCCCAGCCGGTGATGACACCGTCGGTGTACGGCTTCTTCTCCTCCAGGCCGAAGCCGGTCGCCCGGTGGCGGCGCAGCTGCTCGACCTCCTTGAAGGAACCCGGGTCCACGAGCAGCTCGATGCGCTCACGCGCCGTCAGCTTGCCCTTGGCGTGCTGCGCCTCGGTCGCCCGCTCACTCGGTCCGCGCCGGGCCTGCTCGCGCAGTGCCAGCAGTTCCGCCACACGGCCACGGGTGTCGCTCGGCTCGCCCTGGGTTTCGTCCACAACGGTCATGCATCGACCCTACGAACTCGACCTAGAGAAACCTGCCGTCGACTCCGCACAGTCTCCTGCCCGGTTTCCTGGTGGAGCCTGACAGAACTCGTGACCAATGCAGGCGAAGTACCATGCCATACCCCTGCATTTTTGTGGATGTTCCACAAAGGTTCACTGTGGTCTGCCACACACCCCGGTCAGCCGGTGGGTGTTCTCGGCCTGGGCATTCTGGACCTTCTGGATGTCCGTCAGCCTCGGCCGTACCGGCTCCGCGGGGTGCGCCATCGTGAGCAGCACGGCCTCGTAGAACGCGTCCCGCACCGCCGCCGGCATGACGTCCGACGCGTCCAGGCACAACGGCACCCGCGGGTCCGTGAAGCGGCGGCTCACCTCTTTGTCGACCGCGCCCTTCTTGGGCGGGACCGCGGCGTTCGGCGAGAACACCCCGCCCTTGCGGCCCCACTCCTCCTGCGCGTCCCGCGACGCGAGCCGCCGGATCAGCTCGCGCGCCTGACCGCCCTCGCCGAAGAGCGCGGCGAAATCGGCCGACACCTCGTGGGCCCTCACCGTATAGCCGCCGCCTGGCAGCAGCGGCGCCGAGTCGTCGAACATCGCCTCGCCGCTGCGGTCCCCGTAGAAGGCGCGGGCGAAGGACCCCTGGTGCTCCAGATCACAGCCGCCGCCCAGGAGCAGCCCGTGCCCCCCGACCGGACCGCGGTGGTCGGCCAGCAGCATCCGGTGGGCCACGTCCGGATCCTGGGCGAGCATCCCGGCCCAGGTGGTCCAGGCGGCGATCACACGGTCGTCGGTCCAGTCCAGGTCCCCGGTCGCCCAGCGCTCGTACAGCACCGGGCCCATGCGCTGGAGGATGAGGTCCTCGATCCAGTCACTGCCCGGCCAGCCGGACGCACCGTCGTCGCCCATGCCCATGCACCAGGAGGTCAGCGGTGCCGGGTGGGGCTGCGGCGCCTCGCCCTTGCGGTACCAGACGATGGACTTGAGGTCGGCCTTGAGCGGCATCCACAGATGGTCGGCGACGCCCTCCGCTCCGGGCCGCCAGGGCTTCCCGTACTCCGTGGGCTCGTACAGGCCGCGCAGCGAGCGCAGCCGGCCCTCGGCCGCGTACTCGACGAGTTCGCCGATGCCCGGCAGGATCGCGATGTCGGGCGGGTTGCCCGCCTGGACCTCGGCGAGCAGCACCTCGCGGGTCGCGGCGGTGCCCTGGTAGGTGTAGGGGATCCCGAAACCGTTCAGGACGTCCTTGAACTGGAGCTCCTGCTCGTCGGTCCACGGGCCGAGGATCGTCACCTTCGGTTCGGCGTCACTGCCGCCGGGGGCCGCGAGACCGCAGCCGGCCGCTGTCATGAACAGGGCCAGGACGAGCAGGAGCGCACGGGTGCAGCGGGTCATCCGGCCCTCCAGTAGTCGGCGTTGAGGCGCCGGACGATGCCGACGGCCGGCAGCAGGACGATCAGCGCGCCGCCGCCCAGCGCCCCGTAGTACGTCCAGCTCTGCCAGTTCTGGGCGGCCAGCCGGCCGCGCAGGTCCGTGGACTTGTCGGTGACGAAGCGCTGGGACTTCGCCAGGCTCTCGTGGTTGTTGGCCTGTTGCTCGATCCCGACCAGCTGCAGGCGGGCGCTGTCCAGCTGCCGCTGGGTGCTGACGGTCGCCCGCAGCGGGACGACCGCCAGGGCGACGATCACCAGCAGCGCCGCCAGCAGCCAGGGATCGCCGCTGCGGCCGCAGCGGCCGCGCAGGACCCACAGGGCGCTGATGGCGGTCAGGGCCAGGACCAGCAGGCCGAGCTCGGCGGCCGCCCAGCCGGTCTGCTGAAGGGTGCCCAGGGAGCTGACCCGGTCCACGCGCCGCATCTGATGCTCCTGGAGGACGTCCAGGCGCGGCACGACCCCGGTGCCGGGGCGGCGCAGGAGCGTCTGCGCCTCCTGGAACTTCTCCTGCTGCATCAGGTCGTCCGTGTCCCCGACGTACTTGACGGCGCCGAGCGTGAGGGAGCTGCTGTACGAGGTCATCACGCCGTTGACCGTTTCGAGGACGCCGCGGCCGCGTTCCCCGTCGAGCTGCACATCGGAGAGCCGGGACAGGCCCTGCCCGGCGGCGGACAGCTGGGTCTCGTACCGCGCACCGGCGCCGACCACCGTGTCGGTCCTCTGGGTCACCGACTTCTGCGCCTCCTCGTGGGCGCGCAGCAGCGCCAGCTGAGTGGCCGCCACACCCTGTACGGCGGGGGCCCCGTGGGTGCGCATCTCGCCGGCGGCGTTCTGCACCTCCCGGTACGAGACGAGCAGGGCGGTCATCGAGACGAGCGCGGTCACCACCATGACGACCAGATGCCGCTCCAGCAGCCGCCTGGTACGTGAACGGCGCGAGCGGCGGGTCCGAAAGGCGCGCACCCGGCGGACCGGCGAGGGCATCGGCATCACAGGCTCCTTCCGCAGGCGATGCAGAACCGGGCGTGGGGCCCGGCGAGATGACGGCAGTGCGGGCACTTCACCGGCTTCCCGGTGGTGTGGCCGGGCAGTTCCAGCCGGTGGCCGGAGGCGATGTGCAGCCGCCCCCGGCGCACGGTGCCCCGGTCCACGGTCGGGCCGACCCGGACCAGTCCGCGCGGACCGTCGACGATGTCGGCCACCTTGCGCACGTCCTGGAGGACCCAGGCGGCACCGATCTCCGTGGCGAGCCGGACCGCGAGGCCGAACTGCTGCTCGGCCTCGTCGCGGCTCATCGGGTCGAGTGCGGCGTATCCGCGGTTGAGGGCGGTCCGCATCTGGGTGGCCGCGTTCATCGCCTGCAGCGTGCCGCCCCCGCCGCCGGTCGCTCCCGCGCCCACGGCGACTCCGGGCGGCAGCCAGCGCACCAGCAGCGCGGCGGTGGCGTCCCCGACGGAGACGGTGGCCAGTTGCAGCAGCACGCCGAGCGGGTCGGTGCTCGCGTCGGCGAGCACGGTGAGGAGGTAGTCGCGGGTGCCCGGCTCCCACTGGTGGGTGGGGAAGTCGACCCGGTACGGCTCCTCCTGCCGCAGGACGGGTCCGATCCCTTGCGGCCGGGGGGCGGTCTCGGTCAGTGCCACCGCGCGCACCGCCGGACGCGCGGTCACCACGACGGGCAGTTCGGGGCTGCGGACCCGGCGCAGCCGGCGCAGCGCGCCGGTGGCGGCGGGGCCGAACCGGTCGGGGGTGTGTTCGGCCGTGCCGTGCAGGCTCTCGACGAGGGCGAGCAGCGGCGCGGGATCCCAGTCCCCGCCGACCGCCAGCACATCCGCGGTGAACGCGCCCTGGCAGGCGTCGAGTTCCGCCCGCAGTGCGCCACCACCGCCGTCCGGTCCGGCGTCGTCCGCCGGGTCCCGGCCACTGCCGTCGGTGATCAGCAACAGGTGCCGCAGCGGCAGCCGGCGCTCGGCGAACAGCGCGCGGGCGGCGGCGAGCCAGGCCGGATACCCGGGCGGCGGCCGGTCGCCCGAGGCCGGGACGATCCGGCCCGCGCTGAACGCGGCGCGGCGCTTCTCCATGGTGTCGGCCAGCGCCCACCGGCCGCTCAGCGGGTAGCAGCGGGTCGGCTCCCCGCTCGCGTCGGCGCCGCCCAGGACGGCGAAGGAGACACCGTCGGGCAGGGCGCGCAGCGTGGCGGCGAGGGCGGCCGCCGCGGCCTCCCGGCGCCCGGCGGCGACGTCCAGCGCGATGACCACGGCGAGTTCGATGCCGGGCACCTCGTCACGGGGGCCGATGCCGACCGCCTCGACCCGCAGATGGGCGCCGATCCGGGCGTCGTGGTGCGGCTGCTGATCGCGCCGGACGTCCAGGGACACCATGAACTCCAGCCCGGACGACGGGGCGTCAGCGCCCATGGGACTGCCTCCAGCGGTTACGGAACGGGGTTGCGGCGGACGTGAGCGGGACTGCGGACAGCGGCATTCGGACGCGGGTCCGCCGGCACCGGCTGTCGGACGCGGTCCGCGGACAGCGGCTGTCGGACGCGGGTCCGCGGGCACCGGCTGTCAGAAGGGGGTCTGCGGGCGGACCGCGTGGGAGAGGTCGATCATCCGCTCGTACTCGGCCGGTCCCTGCCGTTGCCGGGCCAGCCAGCGGTAGCACTGCTCCAGCTCCTCCCGTACGTCCCGCTCCCCGGGCACGACCGGGGGCGGCAGCCCGATCCGCAGCAGGCCGCCCCGGGGCCGTGCGGCCCGGCCCGCGGCCCGGACGGCGTCGAGCTTCCACTCGTACAGTTCGGTCCGCAGCAGCCAGGCCGCCTCGTCGCCCGCGACCACCGGGGACGACGTGCCCGGCCCCGGCGCGAGGGCGGTGAGACAGGCGTCGATCTCCGCCTCATCGGGCAGCGGCCGCTCCCCCGTCGCGAGCCGGGCCGCCCGGATGCGCAGGGCGGCGATCCGGGCGACGGTGTGGTCCCGCGACTCGTCGGGCACCAGGCCGAGGACCTCGGTCGCCGCGGCCCGGTCGCCGCGTGCCAGGGCGAGCCTGGCCAGTCCTAGGGCCGCCCCGACGTGCGAGGGGTTACGGGCGTGCACGGCCCGGAAGAGTTCGTACGCCGAGGGGCCCGCCGCGGCCGGCCGGCGGTCGCCGAGCTGTTCCGCGCAGTACGCCAGCGCCAGCTTGGCCGCGTACTCGCCGGGCAGGGCCCGGTGCACGGCCGAGAAGTGCTCCAGGGCCGCTTCGAGCATCGGCTGCCGGTCGTCCAGTACATCGGCGCTGCGCAGCGCGACGAGTCCCCAGTGCCAGCTGAGCCGCCACTGCCGGACCGGCCCCGGGCCCGGTATCGCTGCCGCGGCCTGTACCTGCTCCCGGGCCGCGGCAAGTGCCTCGTCGCCGTCCTTGCCGATCAGCAACCGGGCGTTGTGCAGGCAGATCTCCACCGACCGTTCCCCGTGGTCCGGCTGGGCCAGCGGCTGCCCCGGGTCGTAGCTGCTGACCCCGAACCGGGCGGCCTGCGGGTCTCTCGGATAGGGCCGGGGCACCGGCAGCCGGCGGGCGATCTCGGTCGCGGTGGGCAGCCCCGAGTCGAGCGCGGGCGCCTGCGGCGTCTCCCGACGGCCGTACAGCGGGCGGCGCAGCCAGTGCGCGTAGTCGGGCACCGAGCCCAGGCGGGCGCCCAGCAGTTCGGTGGACGGGGTGAAGTAGGCGGAGGGTTCGGGCTGGTCGCGCTTGCCGCGCAGGGCCCGGATCTCGCGCAGTACCCCGCGCAGCTGGCCGGCCATGTCCTCGGCGGAGCCGAACCTGCGGTCCGGGTCGTGGGCCGTCGCCCGCTCCACGACCAGCCGGAACGAGCTGATGCCGAGCCCCGGCACATCGTCACCTACGGCCCAGCCGGCCAGCTCGGCCAGGGTGACCCCGACCGTGTGCACGTCGTGGGCGACGGTGAGCGGGCCCGTGCCGTCCATCTCGGGTGCGGCGAACCACGGGGTGATGACGGGCGGCGGATCGGTGGCGCCCGCCTTGCGGACCCCTCCGAGGTCGATGACCTTGATGCCGTCGAGGTGGTGGATGACGTTGGACGGCTTCATGTCGCCGTACAGGAAGCCCATGCCGTGCAGATGGGCGAGGGCCTCCAGGATCTGGCAGCCGTAGGTGATGACGTGCTCGATGTCGAGGACGAAGGCGCCCTGACGGGTCGATTCGACGACGGCCGTCAGGGTCCGGTCGCCGACGTCCTCCATCACGATGTAGCCGCCGGACACGGTGCCGTCCGCGTTGCGGGTGCTGACGAAGTCCCGGATCTGGACGATGCGTTCGTGCCGGATGGCGACCAGGCTGCGGCGCTCCTCACCGGCCTGGGCGGCGCCGCGCTCCGCGTACCGGTTGAGGAGGCCCTTGACTGCGACGAAGTCCTCCAGGTGGGTGTCCTCCGCCAGGTAGACCCAGCCCTGGCCGCCGTGGGCGATGGGACCACGGATGCGGTACTGGTCCTGGAGCGGCGGCCCGTCCTTCGTCAGCTCGGGACGGTAGGAGTACGGGGCGCCGCACTGGGGGCAGTACCCCTCGTCCGGCGGCGGGGCCGCCGTGTGCGGCGGGACGAACGAGGTGCGGCACGCCTCGGCCGAGCACGTCATCACGATGCGCACCGGCTGCTCGGCGGCGGCGAGGCGCTCGGCCGGGCTGCCCGGGTCCAGCAGCGGCAGTTCGAGCAGTCCGGCGGGGCCGTGCCGCTCGGGGGCGGTGGGCAGTGGCGGCAGTCCGGGGGCCGCTTCGTCACGGCCGCAGGTGTCGCAGTAGCCCGTCGGCTGGACCGCCCCGCCGCAGGGGGCGCCGGTGAAGCGCCGGTGCGGGCACGGAATCCTCATCGGTGCTCCGCGGGCCCGCGCCCGGTCCGCGGGCCGGGCAGATCCGCTGCGCCCGTTCCGTGCGCCCGGCCGAGGTCGTCACGTAACTCCCGTAACAGCAGCTTGAGTTGGGTCAGCTGGTCCTGCGGATCGGCCAGCATTCCCAGCTTCCGCAACCGGTGGCGGCGGGCCGCCGCCCCGACCGTGGGGCGCGGGACCAGGGAGGCCGATTCCACCATGCCCCGCAGTCCGGCCCACTCCCGCTCGATGCGCTCGACCCGGCGGACCAGCGTCTCGGCCCGCTCCTCCAGGGCGGGCACCAGCAGGTGCCGCGCCACCTCGGCCAGTCCCGCGCCGTCGGCTCGGCGGAACACGACAAGCAGCCTGAACCCGAGCGTCCTGACGCGTGCCAGCAGCAGCACGAGAGCCACCGGGTCCGGGTCCTCGTCCAGGCCGATCACGGCGAGCACCGGTCCCGATCCGGCGGGCCGGCCGCCTTCCGTGCGGTCCGGGGCGGTGCCGCCCTCCAACAGCCAGTCCCGGTAGGCGTTGTGCTGGTACCGGGGCGGCCGCAGCTGCGCCACGAGGGTCTCGACGAGCTCGGCGGGCGTCGTGCTCCCGCCCCGGCAGACGAGGTGGGCCCGGTGGAGCTGGTGTTGCAGGACGCGGTCGCGGCCGCTGCCGTGTGCGACGACACCGAAGCGCACGGCGGGCTCCTCACCGCCTGCGAACCACTGCCGCAGCCGCTGTTCCAGCCCCCGGTCCCAGCCGTCCGGCCCGCTCAGCTCGGCGACCAGCGGCACGAGGGCGGCGATGCGGTCGACGGGGATCATGTACGAGAACGCCAGGTCGTTCTCGGTGGGCGGTGCCAGTTCCAGATCGCCGCGCCAGCTGACGACCAGGCCGACGACCTCCTCCGTCCCCGGCCGCTCGCCCCGGGTCTGGACGGCGGCGCCGCTGAACCCGGGGCGCACCACCTCGGCGTTGGTCCCGGCGTCGAGCTGCACCCAGTCCCCGTGCAGCCCGCTGATCCGGCCGCTCAGCCACATCCCGTCGTCGAAGCTCTGGGAGTACCCGCCGATCCACACCTCGCGGCCCCGCTCCAGCCCTCTTCCGAGCGGCGCGGGCGCCGCCTGCGGGCGGGGGCTGTCCAGGGCGAGCACGGCGACGTCCTCACCGCCTGCCCCCTCCGGTCCCGGCAGCCAGCCGTCCGGCGCGACCCGCGCGCCGACGGGCGGGATGCCTGGGCTCTCGGCGAACTCCACCCACATCCGGGCGTCCGGCTCCCCGACGACATGGGCACAGGTCAGCAGCCGGTCCTGCGTGAGGAGCACCCCGGCCCCGCACACGAGCCCCTCCGCACCGCCGCGGCGTAACCGGAGCCGCCAGTCCGCTCTCAACTCCCCCATACCGCTTGAGAGTACGCGTGCAACAGCCATGGTTCCCAGACTCCGCGCATACTCCGGCCCCAACGGGTTACCGGACGTCGCACCGCAGGGTGGCTCCCGCCGTCCCCGGGTCCACGCCGATCACGAGCCGCCGGCCGGTGGCACGGACCTCGATGCCCGGGTCCGCCGAGACGACCTCGCGCACCGGCCGGTCCCAGACCACTTCGAACGGCGCACCGCTCCGGTCGGGCCCGCTGACCCGGACGGCTGTCGCGCTCCGGCCCTCGCGTACGAGGACACTCGCCGGCCCGGTCGAGGAGAGCCGTCCGGCGGTGCCCGGCTGCCAGAAGTTGGCGGCGGTCAGCCCGAGCGAGCGCACGGCGACGGCCTGCACGGCCGCGGTGTTGGCGAGCACCGTCAGCCAGTGCCTGTCGGCCGCGCGGGCGGCGACGGTGCGCCGGGAGGCGCCGGGCATCAGGAGGTAGAGGTAGGTGGCGTCGGCCGGGTCGGTGCCGTGGTCGAGCCAGAGGGTCTGCCAGTGACGGGTCTGCCGCTCGGTGGAACTGGTGGTGTTGATGTCGGACCAGGCGCCGGTCCTGGCCTCGCGCAGGGTGCGCAGGGCCGCGCCACCGGGCAGCACCCAGCCGCCGTGTCCCTCCAGATGGGCCCAGCGGGGGCGGTCACCGTCGTCGACGGTGAGGGCCTGCCGCCCGTCCGGCCCCAGGTTGCGGTTGTCGACGACCGTCTCGACGGGGACCCCGTCGGCGGCGCTGATGCCCGCACCGAGGCAGATGACCGCGTCCGCGGCGCAGAACCAGGACTTGCGGGCCTCCAGGGTGGAGCCGAGGCCCTTCACATGCTGTCCTACCGCCGCGAACTCGCCGTCGTGCGCCCCGCCGACCCACTGCACGGCCGGGCGGGGTTCGCCCCATTCGCCGCCGGCCCGGTCGGCCAGCCGCTTGGTGGAGACGGTGGTGCCGGGCAGCCGGTACCAGTCGACGGTGGGCCAGAACCAGTCGGTGTACTGACCGCCGCCGTCCCGGCCCTGCCACCAGTAGAGCATTCCGGCCCCGGTGTGCCAGCCCCGCGGATTCTCGCCGTTCCCGCATTCGTACGCGCTGATCCGCTCCGACGCCATGGACAGGTTCGCGACCCAGCCCGGGCGGCGGTGCACGGCCCGGTCCATGGCGGCGAACAGGGTGTGGCCGACGGGTTCGGGCGCCGCGGGGACGGGCGCGGCCACCGCCGCGTGCAGCCGGGACAGGTCGGCTACGCCGAACTGCGGGGCGGCGAGGACGGGGCTGACGGTGTCCCGTTCGATCCAGCCCTTGACCATGCCGTTCCACCGGTCGCGTTCGGCGGCGGACGCACCGCCCGCGAGCAGCGCGACGGCGGCGATCAGGCCCTGGCCGTGGAAGTGGTCGCTGCGCATGATCCGGAGCTCGTCGCTCTTGAGGAGGCCCCGGCTGATGGCACGGCCGTTGACGCTGTCCATCATCAGGCCGTCGTGGATGAGCGGGGCGTAGGCGTGCTCGACGCTGTCGAGGATGATCTGCCGGCCGGGGTCGGTGACCGCCCAGGTGGATCCGGCCAGCAGCGCGAAGAGCCGGCCCAGGCCGTCGAGCATGACCTGGCCGTATGTGCCCGAGTAGGCGACCCAGGTGTGCTGGACGAACGAGCCGTCGGCGTAGAGGCCGTCGCCCTTCGTCACGTAGGGGAAGACGGGCGACAGCGCGTCGCGCGCGAGCGCGGTCCTGGCCGCGTCCCGGCCGAGGATGCCGCGCAGGGCGACCGAGCGGCACAGGTCGACCCGGTTGGCGCCGGTCGAGGTGCCGCTGTAGTCCGTGAGCATGGTGTCGGGGATGAAGTGGTCGACGGCGGCGCAGGCGGCCGCGACGCGCTCCTCGCCGAGGTGGGGGCGCAGGACCGCGACGATGTCCATGAGCAGGCGCGGGCTGCCGATCTGCCATTCCCACCAGTTGCCGTACCGGGCCGTGGCCGGGTTGTAGACGGTCGTGGAGAGGTGGTCCAGGCCGCGGACGATGTCGGCGAGGAGGCCCTCGTCACCGGTGTGGCCGGTGCCCTGCTGGGCGTACGCCTGGGTCATCGTCCACAGCCGGCTGTAGCTCCAGGTGATGCCGGACGGCGGGTCGAAGGTGTGCCCGGCCCAGAGGGAGTCGGCGGCGGGGGCCATCGTCGAGCGGAATCCCGCGGCGAGTTCACCGGTCTCGGCCAGCTTGGCGGCGTAGGGCTCGGTGGCGGGGTCGTAGCCGGTACCGAGCGACAGATCGTTCCACCGCAGCCGGAGCGTCTCGAACTCGTCCTGCGCCGCACGGGCCGTCGGGGCGAGCGCCAGACCGAGTGCGGTGGCACTGCCGGTGGCGAGAAAGGCACGGCGGGACCATGCGGGCAGGAGTGACACGGGGCTACCTCCGGTGGGCAAGTGGTTTAGACCGGTCGGTGGTTGGTCTAGCACGCGCTTACTACGACGGGGAAGGGGGCAGGCGATGACGGCCCGCCCCGACGGGGAAGGGGCGGCCCGATGACGGCCCGCCCCCTTCCCCTCATGGAGCCGTTCAGCTTCCGCAGTGGAAGCGGGCGCTGCCCCAGTCGGCGTGGTCGTTGCCGTTGCCGTCGCCGCCGTCACCGGCGATCAGCTCGACGTACTTCGCGCCGGTGACGTCCGCCGTCAGCGACCAGGCGGAGTCGGCGGCCTTGAGGACCGGCGACTTCACCTTCTCGGTGCCGTCGGCCGTCACGGAGAACTGCACACTGCCCGCGCTCTTCTGCACGTCGTCCACGCCCACCTCTGCGGTGAACGAGGTGCACTTGCCGCCCAGGTAGTAGCGGACCTTCGCCGGGGCGTGGCTGCCGAGGCCCTTCTCGTACACCGTGCCACCGATGGTCAGCGCGGTGCCGTCGCCGGTGCCGGTCTCGCCGTTGGAGAGGTCGCGCTCGACCGGTCCCCAGCCGTTCTCGGTGGCCGTCCAGTCCAGGTCACTGGCCCAGCTGTCCGTGGTGGGCGGCGGCGGCAGGGTCCGTACGGAGGTCTGCGCGCCGAGCGTCCGCTGCGCGCCGCCGACCGTGTACGTGGCCTCGGAACTCAGCGGGTACGTCTGGTACTTGGCATCCACCGGCGGGGTGACCTGCCAGCTCGCGGTGGCCTTCGCACCGGCCGCGACCGAGTCGAAGGTGACGGCGCCCGCGGGCTCGGCCTTCCAGCCCTCGGGGAGGGTGAGCTTCACCGAGACCGCGGTGGCGGCGGTGGCCTCGTAGTTGGTGAAGCTCGCCTTCACGGTGTTGGCCGTGCCCGGCTCCAGGGTCTCGGCGGCCGGGTCGAGGCTGAGCGTGCCGCAGGCGGCCTGCTCACCGGCCGGGGCGGCGCCCAGGTCGGTCACGGTGAAGCCGTCGAGGGCGAAGTCGGCGCCGTCGGGGGCGTCGCCGCGCTTGCGCAGCCCGGTCCAGGCGTCACCGCAGCCCGCCGTGACGGTCTCGCTGAAGTGAGCGGTGGTGTGCTGCGCACCGATCGCGGTGGTCCGGGTCTCGACCGCGTCGGGTGCGCCGGCCGCGGTGATCCGGTCGTAGCCGTCGACCCATTCGTAGGCGCCGGCGTGGCTGGACTGGTAGTCGTACTCGACCTTGTAGCGGTGGCCGTCGGTCATCGGGACGGTCCAGGGGGCGGTCCGGTAGACGAGTCCGGTGTTCTCCTCGTGGGCCTTGAGGGACTCCTTGCCACCGAGCACGTCGTCGATGAGCTTCCCGTTCCAGCCGGCCTGCGTGTACGGGGCGTGCAGCTGGGAGACGCTGGTGCGGGGGTCGGTGGCGCCGCCCGCGTCACCCTTGAGGAAGGGTCCCCAGCCCTGGTCGACGTCCTCGAAGTCCTCGTACACGACGGTGTTCTTCTTGGTCACCGGGGCGTTGGCGACGATGCGTACGTCATCGGCACGGACGGTCGCGTCGCTGCCGCCGGCTGCCTCGATGCGCAGGGTGGTGCGCCCGTTCGCCGGGGCGGTGAAGTTCACCTTGGCGCGCTGGAAGTACGTGCCGTGCCAGTCGGAAGCGGCGACGTAGTCCTTCGCGGTGGAGCGGTCCACGGCGACGGACTTCCCGCCGGCCGACAGCGTGGTGTGCCGGGTCTTCCCGGGCTGGACCTCGATGAGGGCGGACGCGGTGTAGCGCGTGCCGGGCTTCAGTCCACCGATGGTCTGGGCGAGCGCGGCCGTGCCGGTGCCGGAGAGCTTCGCGCTGTTGCGGCCCTGGCTGTCGGTGTCGCGGGCGGCGGTGCCGGTCTTCGACCAGGCGGACAGCCTGCTGTCGTTGAAGCCGGGGTCGTCGACGAGGGTGCCCTCGCCCCACTTCGCGTCGGCGGCCTTCGGCGCCTTGTCCGGGTAGAGGACGTAAGGCTGTCCGGCCTCGGCCGTCAGCGTGATCTTCCCGTCGGCGGGACGGACCGTGCCGGTCTTGACCCGGCCGTTGTCGGTGAGCTCGTAAACGGTGTACGTGCCCTTGGAGGGCACCGCCCAGCTGCTCGTACCGCCGGACTTGCTGTAGTGGTACAGCTTCTTTCCGCCGTCCCACGGCAGCAGGTAGTCGGTGCCGCTGAGCACCTTGCGGCCGTGGTCGTAGAAGGTCCGTTTGCCGTCCTCGACCGTGCCGCTCACCCCGCCTGTGAAGGTGATGTCGTTGCCGTCCCAGCGGGTGATCTTCTGCTGCTGGAGGTACTTGGCGGGCAGGTTGCGCTGCCAGATGTTGTCGTAGAAGGCGTTCCAGTCGGTCTCACCGGTCCAGCCCTCGAACTCGTCGATGGCGGTCTGGCCGAGTACCGGGTCGTTGTTCCAGACGTCCTTCTCGTCGTTGCGGATGAACCGGATGATCTGCGAGTTGAGGCCCTTGTTGGTGGCGCCGCCGTAGTCGAGGTCGTTGGCCCAGTGCGACCAGAGTGAGCCGCGTTCGAACTTGTCGGCCCATTCGCTGGAGACGTTCCAGCCCTGCGTCTGGAGGGACTGGAGGGTCTTGTCGGCGATCCAGCCGTGCGTGTAGTAGACGTCGATGTACAGCATGCTGAGGTTGCTGCCGGTCTCGTCCCGCAGTTGCTGGAAGCGCTTGGCCAGGTCACCGCTGTTGATGTCGCGGCGCTGGTCGATGTAGTAGCTCTGGTTGAGCCAGTTCCAGCCGGGCTTCGACTTGTCGACGAGGTTCTCGTCGAACGCCTTCGCCTCGGGGTAGGCCTCGGTGGCGTTGACGTGGACGCCGAAGGTCGCGCCCCACTTCTTGCCGTCCTTCAGGAGCTCGTTGAGGTCCTTCAGCCCGCCTGCGCGCTTGTTGTAGTTGCCGCCGTAGTCGGGGTGGGCGGAGTCGTGCCCCTCGGACGCGTACCCCTTGAGCAGCGCGAGCTGGCCGAGGCCGTCCGTGGAGAGGGAGATCCGCTTGACGTCGTCGAGCGTGCGCAGGAAGGGATGGGTGGCCTGGCTGGCGAAGTTGAACGGGATGTGGGTGACGACCCGGTCCGCGGTGTCCTTGCTGCCCGGGGCGACCACGCCGATGGAACGGAAGGCGATGGCGCCGTCCTGCCAGTCGACGGTCTCGTCGCCGTTGGCGTCGGGGGTGACGACGACCTTGGCCCAGGGCAGGTTGTCGCCGCTCTCGGGCTTGGGCGCACCCTCGCCGCGGTAGGTCCACTGGCCGGACCAGACGCCGACCCGGGTGGAGCCGTCGTCGTCCTTGCGGGCCTGGTGCCAGAAGCGGGCGTCGTCGCCGCCGGTGGCGCCGGCGGGCTTGTCGTACGAGGAGTTGGACTCGACGGCGGCCGCGAGCGAGCCGGTGTTGACGATCGCGTAGGTGCCGCCGACCGGTGCCGCGTCGGCCTTGGTGGCGTCGGTGACCTTCGCGAAGACGTCAGCCGTCTTCGTCGAGTCGGGGTCGAGCCTGGTGAAGGCGGTGGCGGCCCCGGTGTCGGTGCTCGCGACGGAGACGAGGTCGTGGCCGGGGATGTCGATCGTGCCGACCCGGAACGCCTCGGTGTCGCGGACGGCCGTCACCTTGAAGGTGGTGGCGCGCCCGGAGACGGAGAGCGAGGCGTCGATCTCGACGCCCGGCAGACCGGCGAAGACGAGTGTGTAGCGGGCGGCCGATGCCGTGATCCCGGGCGCGCCCTTGAGCTGCACCGGGTGTGCGGTGCCGTTGAGGGTGACGGCGGTGACCGGCCGGGTGCTGCCGGACAGCTGAGCCCCGGTGGCGCGGTCGGTGTACGTGAGGACGCGCGGGAAGTCGTCGGCGACGGCGACGGCGAGCTGCGCCGATCCGATGACGGGCGCGTCCGCCGGGACGGCGGACTCGGCCGCGGCGGAGGCGGGGGCGGCGGCTGAGGCGGGGAGGGCGGTCCCCACCAGAGCCAGGACGGCTGCTGAGGCGGCGGCTGCGGCGCCCACCGAAGTAAATCTTGGCGACATGTGCTCTGCGTAGTCGCCGTGTCGTGACACCGTCAACGACGTACGGCCCCGAGGGCCTCTCCAGTCCAACAACCGTGCCGCGTAAGTCCAAGTCCGTGTGCGCAGGTCATGGCGCCCGCCGTGTTCAGTTCCTGATCACTGCAACGCGGCCAGTTCAGCGCCACCCCACCAAATACCGGCGACCTGCGTCGAGTTGTGAAGACTTCCTTCTTTTGAGAGCGCTCTCAGTCGCAAGTCTTGACGCCCGTGCCGGCCGTCGCGAGAGTAGTGCGCACCGCGGACGCCCCCGTTCCACCTCCCCGCACGACCACCCCGTCCGCGGCCCCCCACACACCCCGGAGTCGCCCCATGATTTCGCGCAGAATGTTCCTCTCCGGCGGCGTCGCCGCTTCCGCCACCGCGCTCACCTATCCCCTCTGGGGAAGCGCGCTGAGCCCGAGCGCGTCGGCGTCCGCCGCGACCTGCGAACTGGCCCTGGAGAACAAGTCCCTGCCCGGCCGGGTCAACGCCTACGTCACCGGCCACGAGCAGGGCACCGACCGCTGGGTGCTGCTGCGGCCGGACGGCAGCGTCTACCGCCCCGACTCCCCCGCCGCCCCTCAGACTCCGCTGCCGGTCGACTGCGCGATCCCGCTGAACGCGGCGGGCGGCGCCCCGGTCGTCCTGACGCTCCCGCAGATGTACGGCGCCCGGGTCTACTTCGTCCGCGACGACACCCTGGACTTCTACCTGAACCCGGGCCCGTCCTTGGTCGAGCCGGCCTTCGCCACGTCCACGGACGCGAATTACGGGCGCACCTGGTCGTTCTGCGAGTTCACCTTCAACCCGCAGCAGCTGTACGCGAACATCAGCTACGTCGACCTGGTGACGGCGCTGCCGATCGGCCTGAAGCTGGAGGGCGACACCACGCACACGGTGGCCCCGCTCCCCGACGGCGCCGTGCAGAAGATCGCCGACGGCCTCACGGCCCAGGCAGCCGCCGACGGGCAGCCGTGGGACAAGCTGGTCACGCGTGGCGCGGACGGCAGCGTGCTGCGGGTCATCTCGCCGCAGAACCTGATGGCCCCGTTCTTCGACCGCCCGGACCAGATGCCGTTCCGCGATCTGTTCACCGCGCAGATCGACGAGGTCTGGGAGAAGTACCGCTCGACCGATCTGCGGATCGACCTCCAGGGCGGGCGCGGCGTCTTCACCGGGCGGGTCAGCGGCGACACCCTGACCTTCAACGGCGGGCACACCTTCACCAAGCCCGTCTCCAAGGACATCTTCACCTGCAACCACGGGCCGTTCACCAACAACCCGGCGGACTCCGACGACAAGAAGGGCCTGCTGGCCCGGCTCGCGGCCGGCTTCAACCGCTCGATCATGCTCAGCCACCCCGACCAGCCGAACGGCACCACGGTGGCCGACTACTACCAGGGTGCGGTGACCAACCACTGGTCGCGCATCGTCCACGCCAACAGCCCGATCGGCTACGCCTTCCCGTACGACGACGTACGCCCCGAAGGGCAGCCGGACGTCTCGGGCGCCGCGAACGACGGCAACCCGCGGCGATTCACGGTGACCGTGGGGTCCTGACCCCCTTCCGGGTACGCGTGTGCCCCCGTCGGTGGATTCCACGACGGGGGCACACACAGGCCGGGGCCCGGACGGCCCGGCAACCGGTTTCCCGGTACCGGGGCGGGGGTCCGATGCCTCTCCACTGCGCCGAGAGGCATCAGGCCGGGGAACACACCCCGAGTTCCTGCCGCGCCCTTGCCGCGCCGCCGACCGGTACGGCGTCGGCACCCAGGCCGGACCTGACCAGCCGGACGGAGTGACCGCTCACCGGCGGTTCGGCGGCCAGCGATGCGAGGATGATCGGGCTCAGCAGCGACCACGCGCGGCTGACCCCGCCGCCCACGACCACCGTCGTGATGTCGACGACGCCCGCCGTCATCACGATCGCCCGTGCGATGCCGGCACCGGCGGCCCGGTACACCGCGAGGGCGTCCGCGTCACCGCGGTCCGCCGCTCCCGCGACCTCGCGGGCGCTCAGCCGCCGGCCGGTGCGTTCCGCGTAGCGGGCACCGATGGAGCGGCCGGAGGCCAGGGTCTCCAGATGCCCCCGCCCGCCGCACGAGCAGAGCAGGTCACCGAAGCCGGGGATGTGCCCGATCTCGCCGGCCGCGCCGTGGGGTCCGGTGAACAGCGTGCCACCGCTCCACAACGCGCCACCGACACCGGTGCCGAGGGTGATCCCGAGTACGTCCGGCTCGTCCCGGACCGCGCCGCCCGACGTCTCCCCGTACAGGAAGGCGTTGACGTCGTTGTCCAGGAAGGCCGGGACTCCCAGCGCGTCCTCGACGGCCTCCGTCACCCCGAACCCGGCCCAGCCGGTGAAGGAGTCGCTGGCCACCAGGATGTGACCGGTGCCGGAGTCCACGACGCCGGCGGCGCCGACCCCGCACCCGGCGAGCCGGCCGGGGGTGCGCTCCAGCAGCGGGGTCAGCACGCCCAGGGCCGCGCGGATCATGGCCGGGCCGCCGTGAGCCGCCGGGGTGACCGTATCGGCCCGGTCCAGGACGGTCAGGTCGTCGTCGCACAGGACCACCTGTGTGGTGGTGCCGCCGATGTCCACGCCGGCGAAGAGCCTGCGGTCGTACGGGTTCATGCCTGGACCTCCGTCCGGCCGGCCGAGAGGGCGGCCAGGCGCTCGGCCCTGCGGCCGCGCTGGATCACCGGGTCCGGCACCGGTACTGCGGCCAGCAGGCCGCGCGTGTAGTCGGTCTCCGGGTGCAGGAGGGTCGCCCCGGTGGGGCCCTGCTCCTGGATCCGGCCGCCCCGCAGGACCACGACGCGCTGCGCGAAGTGCTGGACGACGGCCAGGTCGTGGGAGACGAAGAGGCAGGCGAAGCCCAACTCCTCCTGGAGCTCGGAGATCACTTCCAGTACCGCCTGCTGCACGCTCACGTCGAGCGCGCTGGTGGGTTCGTCGGCGACCAGCAGCCGGGGCTCCAGGACCAGTGCACGGGCCAGGCTCACCCGCTGGCGCTGACCGCCGGACAGCTCCCGGGGTGCCCGGTCGGCGAGTTCGCGCGGCAGCCGGACGCGGTCGAGGATGGCGGCCACCTTGCTCCGGCGGTCCTTGGCGGAGAGGCCTCGGCTGTGGACCCTGAGCGGCTCGGCGACGCACTCGCCGACCGTCATCCGGGCGTCCAGCGACGCGACCGGGTCCTGGAGGACCACGCCGATGCCGGCCCGCAGTGCCCGGCGGGCCCGGGATCGGGAGCGCCCCAGGTCGGTGCCGAACAGGGAGACCGTGCCGGAGCTCGGCGCGATCAGACCGAGCGCGACCCGGGACGCGGTGGACTTGCCGGAACCCGACTCGCCCACAAGCCCCAGGGTCTGGCCGGCGTACACGGCGAGGGAGACACCGTCCAGAGCCCGCACGGCGTTCTTGCCGCGGCCGAAGACCACGGAGACGTCGCGGAGTTCGGCCACCGGCTCGGTGCCCGGGTCCACGGCCGGGGCGGCCGGGGCCGCCTGGCCCGCCTCGGCCACCGACAGCCGGGGCACGGCGGCCAGCAGGCGGCGGGTGTACTCGTGGGACGGGCGCAGGAGCACGTCCTCGACCGGTCCGGTCTCCACGATCTCGCCGCGGTACATCACGGCGACCCGGTCGGCGAAGTCGGCGACGACGCCCATGTTGTGGGTGACCAGCAGGACACCGGTACCGGTCTCGGCGGCGAGCCGGCGCAGCAGGTCGAGGATCTCGGCCTGCACCGTGACGTCCAGCGCGGTGGTCGGCTCGTCGGCGATCAGCAGGGCCGGGTTGTTGGCGATGGCCATGGCGATGACCACTCGCTGGCGCTGCCCGCCGGAGAGCTGGAAGGGATAGGCCGTGGCCCGCCGCTCCGGTTCGGGTATGCCGACCTTGCGGAGGAGTCCGACGGCCTCGGCGGCCGCGTCCTTGGCGGACACCTCGCGGTGGTTGCGGATCACCTCGGCGATCTGCCTGCCGACCCGGGTCAGCGGGTCCAGCGCGGTGGCGGGCTCCTGGAACACCATGGAGGCGGTCCGGCCGCGCAGCGACGCGAGGTCGCTCTCACGGGCGCCGACGACCTGGGTGCCCGCGATGACGGCGCTGCCGGTGGCCCGGGCGTTGCCGGTCAGCAGGCCCATCGCGGCCAGCGCGATGGTGGACTTCCCGGAGCCCGACTCGCCGACGAGGGCAAGGGTCTCGCCGGGTTCGACGTGCAGGGAGACACCCCGCACGGCCGGCACCTCACCGGTCTCGGTGGTGAAGACGACGCCGAGGTCGTCGAGTTCGAGGATCGGCCCGGCCTGCGGTGCGGCGGGGCTCTTGGTGACGGTCATCCGCGTCCCCTCACGTCGAATGCGTCGCGGAGCCCGTCCCCGATCGCGTTGAACGCCCACACCACCAGGATGATGGCCAGGCCGGGCGGAATGATGAGCCACCAGTAGCCGGAGTAGGCGGCGGTGAGACCGGCCGACAGCATGCCGCCCCAGTCGGTGGCCGGCGGCTGGACGCCCAGGCCCAGGTAGGAGACGTAGGCGACGAGCAGGATGGCGTCGGCGATCTGGAAGGTGGCCGCGACGATGATGGTCGAGACCGAGTTCGGCAGGATGTGCCGGATGATCGCCCGGCTGTGCGTCCCGCCGATCGCCCGGAGCGTCAGCACGTAGTCGCGGTTCTTCAGACTCAGCGTCTCCGCCCTGATCAGCCGTGACGGCACCAGCCAGGAGACGAAGCCCAGGATGACGATCAGGCCCGTCAGGTCCGGGGTGGTGATGGCCGAGACCACCAGCAGGATGAAGAGCGCCGGGATGGCGATCCCCGCGTCCACCACCCGCATCATGACCGCGTCGACCCAGCCGCCCGCGTAACCGGCGACGGCGCCCCACAGGGTGCCGATGACGGTGGCCAGGACACCTGCGGCGAGACCGACGATCAGCGACACCTTGCCGCCGTACATGAGCCGGCCCAGTACGTCGTGGCCGACCGCGTCGGTGCCCAGCCAGTGCGAGCCGCTGGGCGCGAGGTTGACCTGCTGGAGCATCGTGTGGGTCTGGTCGGTGGAGTACACCAGCGGACCGACGAAGCAGAACAGGAAGAAGACGGCCACGACGCAGAGCCCGACGACGGCGAGCCTGTTGCGTCGGAAGCGCCGGACGGCGAGGCGGGAGCCGGACGCCGCGGGGGCGGTGGCCGTTCCGGGCGCCTGGACCGGCTGGATGACGGCACTCATGCCCGGCCTGCCTTCACTCGGGGGTCGATGACACGCTGGACGATGTCGGCGAGGAGCGTGCCGGTCACCGTGGCGACCGCGATGACGAGCACGCAGCCCAGGAGCACCGGGTAGTCGGAGGACTGTGCGGCGGTCCAGAAGAGCAGGCCCATACCGGGGTAGTTGAAGAGCTGCTCGACCACCAGCGCACCGCCGAACAGCACCGGCACGTAGTACCCGAGCATGGCGACCACCGGCGTCAGCGAGTTGCGGAACACATGCCGCCACAGGATGGCGCGGGAGCGGGAACCGCCGGCCCGCGCCGTCCTGACGTAGTCCTCGGAGAGGTTCTCCAGGGTGGCCGCCCGCATGTAGCGGCTGAACACCGCGATCATCGATGCGGCGCCCGCGACCACCGGCAGGACCAGTGCCTGCGGTTCGGAGAACACCTGGGCGAGCGTGTCGCCCTGGGGTGCCTGGGAGGGGAACCACGGCAGCACCTGGCTGAACACCAGCACCAGAATCAGCCCGAGGAAGTACACGGGCGTGGAGTAGGCGATGAAGCTCAGCGTGGTGATGACGTAGTCCGCCGGCTTGTTGCGACGCATGGCCTGCCACATGCCCAGCGGGATCGCCAGTACCAGGCCGACGATCGCCGACAGGATGGTGAGCAGCAGGGTCTTCGGCAGCCGTTCGGTGATGAGCTGGGACACCGGCTCGTTGAGGGTGTACGAGGTCCCGAGGTCGCCGTGCACCAGCTGGTTCAGGTAGTAGAGGTACTGAACAGGCAGCGGCTTGTCGAGGCCCTGTTCGTGGTTGAAGGACGCGATCTGCTGCGCGGTGGCCTGCGGGCCGAGGATCCCGCGTGCGGGACCCCCGGGCAGGGCGTGCAGCAGACCGAAGACCACGATCGTCACGATGACGATCACCACGACGGCCTGGAGGACCCGCCTGATGAGGTACGAGGAAGTGCTCATGTGTTTTCCGGTCGCTTCGGCTCAGTGATGCGCGTGGTCGGCGACCGGTCTCACTTGGTCCACTTCCACATGGCGGGGTGGAAGTTGGCGAGCGAGTCCTGGGCGAAGCCGCCGAGGCCGCTCCTGACCACGGAGACCTGGTAGTCGGGTTCCGGCAGCCAGATCACGGGGAGGTCCTTGGCCAGTGCGGCGCTGTACTTCTGCATGGCGGCGTCGGAGGAGTCGGTGGTGGTCTCGCTGATCAGCTTGTCCACGGCGGCGTTGGAGTAGCTGCCGAAGTTGGAGCCGCCGCCGGTGGCGAAGAGCGCGTCACCGCTCGGGTAGGCCGGGAAGTACCAGCTGCCGGCGCTGCCGAAGAAGGACAGCTGCCACTTGCAGCCGGACTCGCCGGCGGTGCACTGACCGGCCTGCGAGAGAACCGAGTTGACCGGAGCGGTCTTGATGCCGAAGCCGATGCCGGACTTGGCGAAGGACGACTGGAGCGCGCTCATCAGGTTGTCGGTCACGGTCGAGCCGGACTGCGACAGCACCTGCATCTGGAACTTCGTGCCCTTGTCCACCCCGGCGCCGCACTGGTCGTCGCCGCTGCCCGGCCCGGTGCAGACCATGGTGCCGCCCTGCTCGGTCCAGCCGTGGTCGGTGAGCAGCTTCTTCGCCTTGGCGGTGGAGAAGGGGTACGGGTTGTTCTTCTGCTCCGAGGAGACGAATGAGGAGGTCTGGCCCTGCGGGACGGGCCCGTAGGTGGAGACGGCGGTGCCGTTGAAGATCACCTTGGAGAGGGTCGCCTGGTCCACCGACATCTGGATCGCCTGGCGGGCGTAGAGCTGCTTGAAGACGGGGCCCATGGTGGGGTTGTTGAAGTTGTAGGGCATGTACGTGATCGCCCAGCCGGCCCACGGCTTGAGGGTGTAGCCCTTGGCGGTGAAGGACGCTTCCTGGCTGAGGTTCGTGGCGTTGATGTAGCCGTAGTCGACCGTGCCTGCCCGGAGTGCGTTCTCCTCGGCGTCCGCGGTGGTGAACGGGAGCAGGTTCACCGTCTTGATGTTGGCCTTGCCGCCGCCGTCGTACTTGGCGTTGGCCGACAACTGCACCTTGCCCGCGGTCGAGAACGACTTGATGGTGTACGGGCCGCTGACCGTCTTCCAGAGCGGGTCGGTGGCGTAACCGGAGATCTTCTTGGCGGCCGTGTTGAGGTACGTCCAGACCTTCTTGGCGCCCGCGGGGGTGAGGTCGAGGTCCGATATCTTGCCCGCGTCACTGGTCTTGTCCCAGACGTGCTGCGGCATCGGGCGGATCATGCTCAGCTCGTTGGCGAGCATCCACTGCGTGTTGTACGCCTTGTCGAACGTGATGGTGAAGTGCGTGTCGTCCACGATCTTCAGCGAGGTCCAGTTGTCCGGCGCCTTGCCCGGGCTGTAGCTGGCCCAGTCCTCCTTGTTCGCCTTGACCAGGTTGAACCAGAACTGCACGTCGCGCGAGGTGATCTGCTTGCCGTCGCTCCAGTGCCGGTCACCGAGGGTGATCGTGACGCTCTTGCTGTCCTTGGCGAACTCGGCGCCGGTGGCCAGCGAGTTGTCCTTGTTCCAGCCGACCTTGCCGGTGGAGCCGTCGTACGCGATCAGCGGCTCCCAGAGGGACTGGGAAATCGAGGAGTTGTTGGTGTTCAGGTGAGCGGCAGTGCCGACCGGGAGGATCCAGTTCGGCGTGAAGTTCGCCGGCAGCGCGTAGTTGATGCTGTCCGACGAGCTGGAGCCGGACGAGGTCGTGCCACCGCCGGAACAGCCGGACAGCAGAACGGCCGCCGTGGTGGCGACGCCCGCGGCGAGGGCCCAGCGGCGGCTGGTCGCCGTGCGGGTAAGGATCATGACTCTCCTCGGATTGAAAGGGCCCGCAGCCGCTCAGGGGGGTCGGCGCTGCGTTCACGACAGCTAACGCCGCTGTTGTCGAAGAAACAAACAAGAATTAATAACAAGTAAGTTACTGCACTTTCGACGAAAGTCCTCTCGCCCCATTTCTCCCGACCACTTGGGGTAGTTAGGGGGGATATAGGGGATTTTACGGGTGACGCACTTCCTTCATGACACTGTTCCCCTGTGCGAAGTGCGGGCGTATCGTCTGCGCCACATACCCCGTTGCGGAAGTAACTTTGTACATGACTGGAATAAGTGCGTGGGACCGCAAGGCCACGAAAGGGACCCCCTCCCTCGCCGTGCGCGTCCTGGAACTCATCGCATCGGGCCAGGCGACGTCACGCGCCGAACTCGCCGAACGCCTCGGGGCGGCCGCCTCCACCATCTCCCTCGCCGTGGGACACCTGGTGGAGCGCGGACTGGTCGCCGAGGAGGGCACCCAGTCCTCCACTGGCGGGCGTCCCCGCAAGGCGTTGAGGATCGGGAGCCGTGACGAGTTCGCCGTCGCCGCCGACCTCGGCGGCCGGCACGCCAGGATCGGCGTGGTGCTTCCGGGCGGCGGCCTGAGCGACGTCTCGACCGTCCCCTTCCAGATCGCCGACGGGCCCGAGGCGGCCTTGCCACGGCTGGCCGAGGCCCTGGAAGCACTGGTCGAACAGCGCGGACCCGGCCGCCTGCGCGGGGTCGGGCTCTCGCTGCCCGGACCCGTGGACATCGTGTCGGGATCGGTCGTCCGCCCGTCGCGGATGCCCGGGTGGAACCGCTTCCCGGTCACCGCCTGGCTGGAGGAGCGCTTCGGCGTCCCGGCGGCCGTGGACAACGACGCCAACTGCATGGCGGTCGGCGAACACACCGTTCGGCTCGACGGGCACGCCCAGACGATCATGGTGAAGATCGGATCCGCGATCGGAGCGGGCGTGATCGCCGAGGGGCGCCTCTACCGCGGCGCGACCGGCGCCGCCGGGGACATCACCCATATCCGGATCGACGCCGGTGCCGGTATCCCCTGTTCCTGCGGCAACACCGGCTGCCTGGAAACCGTGGCGTCCGGTGCCGCTCTGGTCCGCATCCTGCGCGAGCGGGGGGCGGATGTGAACAGCACCGAGGACGTGGCCCGGCTGGCCCTCGACGGCGATCCGCTGGCCACCCGCACGGTCCGCAGGGCCGGCGACTACCTGGGCCAGGTGCTGGCCGCCAACGTCAACTTCTTCAACCCGGACGCCGTCTACCTCGGCGGCATTTTCTCCACCCTGGAACAGTTCGTCGCCGCTGTGCGCAGCCGGCTCTACGAGAGCTGCCACCCGCTCGTCACCGAGCACCTCACCATCGAGCGGACCAGGCTCGGCGCCGACGCCGGACTGGTCGGCGCCGGGCAGTTCGCCCTCCAGCGCGCCCTGGCCCACGCCCTGCACGAGGTGGGCGGAACCGACCGGTTCGGCACTCTCGCCCCCCGTCACCTCTGACGCCCGACCCCTACGAGGAGCCATGTCGCAATCCCGCACCGCAGCATCCCGCCCGGTCATCGCCATCGCAGGGCTCGGCATCGAGTCCTCCACCTTCTCCCCCGCCCGGACCCGGGCCGCCGCCTTCCATCCCTCGCGCGGCGCCGAGGTGCTGGACCGCTACCCCTTCCTGGCCCCCGGTGAGGAACTGCGCGAGGCGGCCGACTGGCACGGCGCCCTGGTCGGCAAGTCGCTGCCGGGAGGCACCGTCACCGCCGCCGCCTGGACCGAGCTGACCGACGAGCTGATCGAACGGCTCGCCGCGCTGCCTCGCCCGGACGGCCTCTGGTACGACATTCACGGCGCGATGACCGTGGAGGGCATCGACGACGCCGAGGCGGTCCTGCTGGAACGCATCCGCGCCACCGTCGGCCCCGACGTCATCGTCTCCACCTCGATGGACCTGCACGGCAACGTCTCCCGCGAACTCGTCCACGGCAGCGACCTGATCACCTGTTACCGGATGGCCCCGCACGAGGACCACATGGAGACCAAGGAGCGGGCCGTCCGCAACCTGGTGGAGCTGCTGGCCTCCGGGGGACCCCGGCCGGTCAAGGCCTGGGTGCCGGTACCGGTGCTGCTGGCAGGCGAGCAGACCTCCACCCGGATCGAGCCCGCCAGGAGCGTGTACGCGGCGGTGGACGACGTCGAGGCCATGGACGGCGTGACCGACGCAGCCATCTGGGTCGGCTACGCCTGGGCCGACGAACCCCGCAACCGCGCCGCGGTGGTGGTCACCGGCACCGATCGGGCCGCCGTGTCCGCCGGTGCGGAGCGCCTGGCCCAGGGCTTCTGGAAGGCCCGCGACGACTTCGCCTTCGTCGCCCCGACCGGCACCTTCGACGGCATCCTGGACGAGGCCCTGGGATCCGACCAGCGCCCGTACTTCATCAGCGACACCGGGGACAACCCGACCGCGGGAGGTTCCGGTGACATGACCTGGGGCCTGACCCGGCTGCTGGCCCGCCCGGAGTTCCGGGAGGACGACGGCCCGACCGTCATCTACGCCTCGGTGCCGGGACCGGCCGCCGTCGCGACGGCCGTCGCCGCCGGTGTCGGCGCCACCGTCACGGTCACCGCCGGGGCGGAGGTGGACGACCGGCACGCGGGCCCGGTCACCCTGACCGGCACGGTGCACTCCGTCCGGCACGGCGACCGCGACGCCCGGACCGAGGTCGTGATCCGGGTGGGCAGTGTGTACGCGATCCTCACGGAGCTCCGCAAGCCCTACCACCACGAACACGACTTCACCGACCTCGGCCTCGACCCGCGGGGCGCCGACGTCGTGATCGTGAAGATCGGCTACCTGGAGCCCGAACTCTTCGACATGTCGGTCGGCTGGAAGATGGCGCTCACCCCCGGCGGTGTGGACCAGGACCTGGTACGTCTGGGCCACCACCGCATCCGCCGCCCGATGTTCCCGTTCGACCGCGAGATGGCCGACCCTGACCTGTCGGCCCGCGTCATCCCCGCCTCCGACCAGCCGCTGACCGGGGAGGACGAGTGACCGCCCGCCCCGCCCTGGAGATCGCCGTCACCTCACCGGCGGGCGCCCGCACCGCCAGGGAGAACGGCGCCGACCGGGTCGAGCTCTGCACCGCGCTCGAACTGGGCGGCCTGACCCCTTCGGCCGCGCTCGTCGAGGCGGTCGCCGCGGAAGGGCTGCCGGTCCACGTGCTCGTCAGATGCCGGCCCGGCGACTTCGTCCATGACGCGGAGGAGATCGCACTCATGGTCGCCGAAGTGCGGTCCGCCATCGCCTCCGGCGCCGCCGGGGTGGTCATCGGCGCGCTCACCGCCGACGGCGCCCTGGACACCGTCGCGGTCGCCCGCCTCGCCGAGGCGGCCCGTGCCGCGGGCCGCCCGGTGGATGTCACCCTGCACCGAGCCATCGACCAGTCCGCCGACCCGGTGGCCACCGCCGCCCTCCTGCCCTCCCTCGGCCTGACCCGGGTCCTCACCTCGGGCGGCGCTCCCGTCGCGGCCGACGGGCGGGCGGCGATCGCCGCGATGGTCACCGCCGCGCCGGGAGTGCAGGTGATGGCCGGCGGCGGCATGCGCCCCGCCGATATCCCGGCGCTGGCCTCGGCCGGTGTCGCCTCCGTCCACCTCTCCGCCAAGGCCCGCGCGCCTCGCCGGCTCGACGGCACCTGGATACCGCTCGGCGCGGGCGGAGCGTCGGCCGAGCAGGACACCCACTTCGTCACCGACCCCGAGGTCGTCGCTCAGGCGCGACGGGCACTGGATGCGGTGGGCTGACCGCCGCCCCGCGCATGACGGCGCCCCCGCCCTTTACTTCACGGGCGGGGGCGCCGTCGTGCGCGGGGTGCGAAAGCTGTCAGCAGCCGCCGCAGTTGTAGTACGTCACGTCCCAGTGGTTGCCCTCGTCCGCGTAGACGTTGCCGGAGCCGGACTGGTACTGGGGTGCGCCGTCACCACGCAGGCCGATGTAACTGAACACGCCGTGCACGTAGTTGGTGAGACAGGTGGTCTTGCCGAAGTCGAGCTTGTAGCCGTTCCAGTGCGAGTACGTGCCGCCGGCGTGCCCGGTCTCGGTACCGCCGGTGATGTTGAGCGCGCAGCCCGTGGCGCTCTTGAGGGTCTGGGCGCCCTGGGCGGTCGGCAGGTTGAGCTGGTCGAAGGAGGTGCAGGTGGCGACGTTCCGGTTGGAGCAGCCGCCGGACGACGACCAGGTGACGCCGGACGAACTGAATCTGGCGGTCGCCTGGCTGTGGGTGAGCTTGGTGACGGCGTAGGCGTCCGTCGTACCGGTGACGACACCGATTCCGGGGGCGAAGAGGACACCGAGGACAAGGGCGAGGGCGGTCAGGGCGGGGCGCAGCGTCATACGGGACACCATGGGGGGACTCCTCCTGTGCATGACAATGGGGCATGAAGGATATTGCCCGAGTTCTACGCGCGTCCGCCAGAGGGCCGGCGGTGACGGTCGCGTGAACACGCGCCACACCCGGCCCCCGCCGCGCTCCCTTCCGTAACAGTCGTGACCACAGATGTTGAACTTTGAACAAGATAGGTCTACAGTGAATCTCGTTGAAGGTTAAACAACTACTTCGAGCCCCGCTCGATCACGTCCCCGAGGAGGAGCCATGGCTCTGTTCAACCGCAAGAACAACGACGCCCCCGCCGCCACCACCGTCGCCGTCGACCCGGCCCTGGCCGCCCTCACCGGCGACTACGCGATCGACCCGGCCCACAGCAGCATCGGCTTCACCGTTCGTCACGCGATGGTCACCAATGTGCGCGGCTCCTTCGGCGAGCACGAGGGCAGCCTGAAGCTGGACGGCGGCAACCCGGCCGACTCCGCCGCCTCGATCGACGTCAAGATCGCCAGCGTGGACACCGGCATCGCCGACCGCGACGGCCACCTGGTCAGCGGCGACTTCTTCGACGCCGAGAAGTTCCCCCTCATGACGTTCCGCTCGACGTCCGCCGAGCAGCTCGGCGGCGACAAGTACCGCGTCACCGGCGACCTCACCATCAAGGACGTCACCCGCCCGCTCGCCATCGACCTGGAGTTCAACGGCTCCGCGACCGATGTGTACGGCAACGAGCGCGTCGGCTTCGAGGGCAGCGCGGACATCCTGCGCTCCGACTGGGGCCTGACGTGGAACGCGGCGCTGGAGACCGGCGGTGTGATGGTCAGCGACAAGGTCAAGCTGAACTTCGACATCTCCGCGATCAAGGCCGCCGCACCGCAGGCCTGATCCCCGGGGGAATCCCCGAACCGAGCGCGCCCGCCTTCCGCCCCCGCCGGGGAGGACGGCGGGCGCTCGGCGTGCTGTGGCGAGGCGCCGCGCGCGGGTGAGCGCGCTCTGCCCCAACTCGCCGAGCCTGGCCAGGGGATGCCGGACAACGGCCGCTTCCGTGCGGTCCGGTGCCGTGGCCGGCAACGCGGCGTCGGAGTCCAGTCGGGCTTTGAAGTACGGCTGAAGCTGCCGCAATCGCGGAAAGCCGTGTCCGAGGACCGCTCGAATCCAACGGTCCATACTCAACGGGCCTGCCCGGCAGGTGTGCCCGAGCGCCCGTGATCGGTGCGGCCTTCGCCTCGTAAGCCTCGCCGACCGCAACGACGTCGTCCTCAGTGCGCGATGCGCCATCGGACGCGCTCGCGCTCGCACAGGGGCAGTGCCACCGAGTGGTCGCCGGTCGCGCAATCTGGTCGTGCCGATGATGTGGCCGTTGCTCCCCAGGTCACCCGACGGCAGCGCGTCTTCCCCACTCGCTCCTTTCGTTGAGGCTGAGGGGAAGTGCGGACACATATGAGGCACAGGAGGGCGGTACGGGTGCACGAGGGAAACGAACTCACCAAAAGACCACTCGCCCGGCCCTATTCACTCTGCAAGGGTGCTGCGCGCCGATTGGGTCACCTTATCGTTCCAGCGTTTCGCCTTTCTTCCTGCGAGGGAAGGTGGCCAGGAATTCCACGGTAATTGGAGCGGGCCATGAGTCAGGAAAATCCCGCCGCCACCGACACGGACGAATAGGCGCTGGACCGCACCCTGTTCCACGAAAGAGCGGAGGCAGCCGCCGCCTCGAATATCGCGGACACGAGTTCCCGGACGATCCTCATGCGCGAGTTCCTCGCTGCCGGCGCCAACCACACCCACACGTTTCAGGCGCCATGAACTTCCCAGGGCGATTTTGCGGCGGACTGCGGGACACGCGACTTCAGAGTCCCGCACGGGGGCCGTCGCGGATTTTGTCATCGCTTCAAAAATTTGTGCTTCAAATAAACAGAGATCGCTTTGACAGGCCCCTCCGCTGCGCGCCTACTTGAGAAGAGAGGAAAAAGAACGCGCGGCAGGAGGGAAATCATGACTGAAAACCCTGTTCTCAGAGGTGCCGCAGGCGCTGTGTGGTCGGACTTCTGTGCCGTCTGCCCCAGTCCGGAGGCACGGGACAGGATGAACGCTGAGCTGCAGAGGCTCCGAGGTGAGTCTCCGATTGCCCGGCAGTTCGTGCCGAGCGGGCATCCACGGATGCGCGGATTCGACGACAACATCATGCTCCCCCCCGAGGTGTTCACGGCCGGCACCCCCTCCGGGGCCCTCCGCAGAGCGGCTGCCGAACGTGCCCCGCTCAGGGGTGCCGTCCGGGTGGTTGCCGTGCTGGTGGACTTTCCGGACAAGGAGATGACCGCGAGCAAGGAGCACTACGAGAAGCTCTTCTTTTCAGAGGGCGAGCTTCCGCACGGCAGTGTGCGCGACTACTATCGCGAGGTCACTCACGGTCTGGTCGAAATCGTCGGCGAGGTTATCGGTCCCGTACGGTTGCCACACGAACTCTCCTGGTACGCAAACGACAACTTTGGCATCGGCAAACCGACCGGAGAGCCCCGCGCGCAGCTCATGGCGCGGGATGCCGCGATACTCGCCGACCCGTTGGTCAACTACGCGCCCTACGACAACGACGGCAACGGATTCGTCGACGCCTTCATGGTGCTCCACTCCGGATCCGGCGGTGAGGCCACCCTCAACCCGGGCGACATCTGGTCCCACAAGTGGGTCCTGCCCAACACCTTCCATGCCGACGGCTCCAACATCTTCGCGTACCTCACCATCCCCGAGGACGCGAAGATCGGCGTCTGCGCCCACGAGCTGGGGCACCTGCTCTTCGGTCTGCCCGACCTGTACGACACAGACGGAAGCTCCGAGGGTGTCGGCAACTGGTGCCTTATGGGCGGCGGCTCGTGGGGCGGTGGAGGAGACATTCCGACCCATCCGTCTGCTTGGTGCAAGCTGCAGCAGGGCTGGGTCGACCAGGTCGACGTCACCGAGGACGGCAGCCTCACGCTGCCCAACGTGCAGGCCAGCCACCAGGTGCACCGGGTGTGGACCGACGGACTGCCGGACAAGGAGTATTTCCTGCTCGAGAACCGTCAACAGATGGGCTACGACGTTTCGTTGCCCAGCCACGGCCTGCTCGCCTGGCACATCGACGAGGGCCAGCCGGACAACACCGCCGAACCGCACTACATGGTGGGTCTCGTCCAGGCGGATGGCAAGCAGGACCTGGAGTGGGGCCGGAACCGCGGTGACACCGGCGACGCGTATCCCGGGAGCAGCGCCAACACTTCCCTCACCCCGGCCAGCCGGCCCAGCTCCGTGTCGTATGACGGCGTGCCCACAGAGGTGTCGATCACGGACATTTCGGAGTCTCGCACCCTCATTACCGCGTCCGTCTCGGTGAGTGCGGCGCCTGCGGTCCAGGACCCGGGAGTCCCCGTCGGCGCCCGCGCCCGAAAAGCGGAACTCGAACTGCCCGGAACGTCCCGGAACCTCGACGACCTGCGGCAACGTATTGCCGACCTGGAGCGGACGGTACGGCGGTATCCGTGGGAGAGCGTCGAGGGCCATCTGAGGGAGGCCAACCACTCCGCCCCGATCAGCAGCGCGAAGAGCAGTGCCGCGCCCGGCCACATGTCCCGTTTCGACACCCCGTACAACTGACTGACAGGGCGCTACGTCATGGTCCAGGTGATCGAGAACCGTACCGCCCTGAAAGTACGGCTGCTCTCCAAGGAAGCCCACCCCCGCCTGGCCGGCTGGGACCAGGTGGGGGTTCAGGTCCTCGATGCCAGGGCGATACCCGGCTTCACCGACCTGCTGTCCCGCCATGTCGGGCAGCGCCTGGAGGTGGCCGTTCGCACTGAACTGCTGGCGGACGCGGAACCAGGCGACACCATCCGGATGCGAGCCCGGGTGACGGGACCGGGACAAGTGGCCGCCGAGAGCCGTCCGGAGCCCGGAGACCTCGTCGTCGAACCCGGGTAAGCACCTGGTCGGCGTCCACCCCGTAGGGGGAGCCTCCCCGTGGCTCCCAGCGGCCTGTCGGGGTAGAACCGCACGTCCCGAGAGCAACTGGAGCCATCATGGCCAAAACCTCCCGGCGACAAATCTCCCGCATCGTTGGCGTGTCCTGCCTGGCTGCCACCTTCGCCCTGCCGGGTGTGATCACTGCTGGCGCAGCGCCTGATGCAGCCACTCGTGTCACGACCGCGGGACCGGCTCGGACCACACCCCCGACGCCGAACCCGTCATCGCCCGAGACGCCACCACCCGTGGACACGCAGCCGGCTACACCGCCGTCTTCCGACACCCCACCATCAGCCGACACGTCGACGTCGTCGGAATCGCCACCCCCGGACTCGTCGCCTCATCCAAAAGAGCCCGGGGAGCTGAAGGCGGAGGTGGAGGAGCGGACAGCGCAAGCGCCGGAGGAAGTAAAGGGTGAGGTGAAGAAGGCGCTGGCCACAGTGCTGGACCTCATCGAGGACCCGAACGTGACGCCGGAGGATCAGGCCACCTACATGAATATCGCGGGAGGGGTCACTTCAACACTGAAAGCGATCCGGGATCCGGATGTGACGCCGGAGGATCGGGCCACGTACATAGGGACCGTGAAGGCGATGAGCGCAGCGACGATAGAGGCTCTGGCCCCGACGTCACCATCACATGCGCCACAGACGCCCAATCAGATGGTGAAATCCCTGGGGAATATCGGCGCGGGGCTGGTGGCATCCCACGACTCACAGTCGGCGCCGGATAATTCGAAGGACCGAAAGAGAATCCAGAAGATCTTCGAGGAAGCCTGCAACGCCCTTCGGACGGCCCAAGATCCGAAGGCATCACCGGAAGATCGGAAAGAAGCGCTCAAGAAGGTGAAGCAGCGGATCGAAGGGCTCAAGGACTCCCAATACCTAAAATTGATCAGGGAGATCAAGCATTACAAGCCGTGGGCAGCATGTGTCGAGACGGTCGAAAACCGAACGCGTCAGGTCGGTTGGTCAGACGGATCTCTCTGGGGTCTTTCCAGTCCGTCGTGCGTTGCGTCGGTGGCTGAAGGTGCCAGCCAGGAGAGCTCGACGTGGCATGGACTATTGGTGTGCGTGCAACGAAACCCGTTCTCTTCGTGTGCGGAATACATACCCGAGGATTGACAGGGGCGAGTTGCCCTGCGGCACCCATCGCAGCTCGAATCCGGACGACCGTGGACTCAGCGCCGCAATGGCGACAACCCACGGACTCCCTTCAGACGCGCGCCTGTGAGACGCGCGTTGGTCAGGTCCGCACCAGTCAGGTCCGCACCAGTCAGGTCTGCCCTGGTCAGGTCAGCCCCGGTCAAGTTCGCGCCGCTCAGGTCCGTCTTGGTCAAGTCAGCCCCGGTCAGGTCTGCGTCGGTGAGGTCTGCGCTGAAAAGTTTCGCGTAGGACAGGTCTGCGTCAACCAGGTCCGCGCCGTTCAGGGCCGCCTCGAACAGAGTCGCGCCGGTCAAGTCCGCGGTGCGAAGGGTGGTGCGGCTCAGGATTGCGCTCGTCAGGAGGGCTCCGTTCAACTTCGCTCCTGTGAGCCGCGCGGCGGTCAGGTCCGCGCTGTTCAACTCCGCCTTGTTCAGGTTTGCGTCGCCCAGGTCCGCGCCAGTCAGAAAAGCGCCGAACAGGCGTGCCCCGGTCAGACTTGAGGTACGGAGGATGGTGTGGGTCAGGTTCGCGCCCGTCAGGTTCGCGCCGTTCAGATCTGCGCCAGTCAGATCTGCCTCGTGAAAATCCACCGCAGCGAACTTGCTGCCGCCTTGGCCCGATCTCAGACCCCTCAAGTCGGTACGGCTCACATCAATGCTGAACGCCTCGTCAATGTCGAGCGGCCGTCTGGCCAAAACGTCCAACACAGCCGCGACATCAGTTGGCGGGGAAACCGCTGGTGTCGTGGTTTGCTGACTTCTGGCGCCGTCTCCGGAAAGGGGGGCATGCCGCCGTACGTACGCGGTCAGGACGGAGACGACCGTGGGGCGGTCTCGGACGGAGTCCTGCATGATGCGCTCCAGACCGTAAATCCCCCCCAGGCGCACATCCATGGAATCCGATCCCAGGTTGGTGATCGCAGCGTTGAACCGGTTGGTGATCTGTCCCTGCTCACTGATTCGCAGTTCCTTGCTGGCCTGCCCTACCTGCATCCAGGTAAACAGCAGTGCAGCCAGCGCAGCTAGTCCCGGCAAGCTGACCACCACCAGTCCGAACCAATCCATCTGACTGCGGACCTTGGGACTGCTCGCCTTTGATGCGCGTCTTCCTTGCCGACGGCGTCTCCCCACGGCGCGCCGGTGTGCAATTCGGCGGAGCTGTCCAATGCCAAGGTCTCTGGTCACCATCCCCATGGCACGCTATCGAGCCGAAGCACCTATGAAGCCACACCGCAGGGGCACACGAACGGGCGCGCACAAGCCTGTGAGTCGACGGCCAGCCGTCAGCCCATGCTCTTCGCGCCGTCGATCGACTCACGGATGATGTCGGCGTGGCCGGCGTGCTGAGCGGTCTCGGTCATGATGTGCATCAGCACCCGGCGCGCCGACCAGTGCGCGGTGCCCTCGAACCACGGGGCCTTGGGCAGTGGCTGGGTGGCGTCCAGGTCGGGGAGGGTGGCGATCAGCTCATCGGTCCGGCTGGCCGCCTCGGTGTAGTCGGCGAGGACGCCGGCCAGTGTCTCGCCGGGCAGCATGCGCATTTCGTCGGCCCGCCGCGTCCAGTCGGCCTCGGTCATCGCGGTGAAGTCCGGCATGGCCGACGGGCCGATCACGATGAAGTTCGCCCAGCTCCGCTCGGCCCCGGTGACGTGCTTGATGAGGCCGCCCAGACACAGCTCGCTCACCGTGGTGCGCAAACCGGCCTGCTCGTCGGTGAGGTCGCGGGTGGTGAAGCGGAGGAAGTGCCGGTGCTTGGCCAGCATCTCCAGCAGATCGGAGCGCTCGCCGGTGAGGGCCGGGGCCTCGGCCGCGTCGGGGATGGTCGTCTCGCTGGCGGTCATGATCGCTGCCTTCTGTCGTCGTTCCTGTTTCGCCGTCAAGGAACACGCTAGAAGCCGTATAGGTCAGGTCCCGACCTGAATGGCGGAGCAGATGCCCGATGCCCTGTCTCTCTGCCATGTGTACGAAGTCCCGCTGTTCTGCAGGCACGCACGGCTGGGTACCGGTCATGTGTGAGCAAGCTCCGGAGTGTTCCGGCTCGGCGTCCCGGTCTGAATGTCGAAAAACCATGACCCGATCCGCATCCTCCTGCCGGCAGAACCTCTGGATGTCCGACCACGACCTGCCAGGATGGCCACATGGGGAAGAACAGGCCGGTGCGCAGGCTCGATCTCGGGTACTTCGTCCGGCCCGCCTCGGAGACGGACAGCTCACAACCGCGGGTCGAACCTGTCCTTGCCTACCTGGTGCAACACGACCAGGGGCTGATCCTCTTCGATACCGGCATCGGCGATGCGGACCCCGGGACGGAAGCCCACTACCGACCCCGACGCCGCTCGTTGCAGGACGCCCTGTCAGCGTCCGGAGTCGCCCTTGACGACATCTCCATGGTCGTGAACTGCCACCTGCACTTCGACCACTGCGGCGGGAACCCCCTTCTGGGCGGCAAGCCCATCCTGGTTCAGGACGTCGAACTGGCCACTGCTCGTCAGGGCAACTACACCTTCGAGGAACTCATCGACTTCCCTGGCGCAACCTACGAGGAAGTCGCCGGCGAAACCGAAGTCCGGCCGGGGATCTGGATCATTCCGACGCCTGGGCACACCCCGGGGCACCAGTCGCTGGTCGTCCGGCAAGGCGACGGCACCGTGGTCCTCGCCGGCCAGGCACACGACTTCGCTTCCCACTTCGCGTCCGAGCAGCTGGCCCGCCACGCGGCACTTGACGGCATTGAGCAGCCACTCCCTCCTTATCAGCACTGGCTGGATCGGCTCGCCGACTTCGACCCACGGCGCGTGCTCTTCGCCCACGACTGCTCGGTCTGGGAACCGCCGCAATCCGAAGGCCGCTGAACCCGGCTCTCCGGTACATGCCACGCGTCGAACTGCCCACACGTAAGCGGGACAACAACCTCGGCCGGCGTGTCCCACACAGGACCAAGCACCTCAGGTCACGGCCTCGCACTACTCACACCCAGCCGGTAGCAGGACACCCGAGCCGACGCAGTCGACATCGCGCGGACGGGCCGGCCAGCACCACGATCGGAGCGGGCCGGCCACGAACCATCGGGGTGGGGCGCCCGTCGTCAGCGCCGCCTGCGGACCTTCAGCGCGTTGTCGGTACGGGTGGTGGGGTTCCCGTCCGGGTCGTTCTGCACGCGCTCGTGCTCCGCGCTGACCAGCACGTCCCACTGTTCCTCGGGGAGTTCGAGGGAGGCGAGCACCTCGTCCGTGGTGGGGAGCTGCATGTCCGCGTGGTCGTGCTCCCAGGCCGGGAAGCCTGCGTGGCCGACGATCAGGAGCACGCCGCCGGGTGCGACCGCCGCCGCGGCCCGGCGGAGGATCTGCTCGCGCGGCAGGTCGCCCATCGAGTGCAGGAACTGCGCGGAGACCAGGTCGTACTCCCCCTCGGGGAAGGAGACCCCGAGGTCGTGGAACTGCCAGTCGATCCGGTCGGCGACCTCCGCATCGGCCCCGTGTTCGGCGGCCCGGTCCAGGGCGACGCGCGAGATGTCGGTGGCGGTGACCTGCCAGCCCTGGCGGGCGAGCCACACCGCGTCGACCCCCTCGCCGCACCCGAGGTCCAGGGCACGCCCCGGCTTCAGGCCCTCCACCTCACGGACGAGCGCGGTGTTGGGGTTGCCGCTCCAGATACGGTGGCTCTCCCGGTAGCGCTCGTCCCAGAGTTCGGCGTCGGACACCTTGGCCGCGTCGGAGGCGGTGCTGTCGGTTGTCATCGTGTCTCCTGCAGTCCGTGACGGCGGTTTCCGAGTGTCTTCTCGCAGACCTGCCGCTCGGCCTCGGCCGAGAAGGGTGCGCGGCGGGCCTCGACCGCGCGACGGGTGTCCTCGCCGACGAGGTCGGCGTTGATGGCCGAGCCGGCCTTCAGCCCCGCCGCGGCGGAACCGATGACCTGCTCCATCAGACTCGCGACGTTACCGGCCACCCAGACCCCGGGCACCTCCGTCGCTCCGGTCGGGTCGGCCGCGATGTACGTACCGAGGGTGTGACCGCCCATCTCCAGCGGCGTGGCGTGCAGACCGAGGCCGTCGAGCACCCCGGAACGCGCCGTGAAGCGCGGCTGGACCACGACGGCCTCGCGCGGCACGACCCGGCCACCGGCCAGCCGCACCCCGGTGAGACGGTCGTCGCTCACCTCCAGCCCGGTCACCTCTCCGTCCACCACGGCGATGCCTCGCGCGGCCAGCTGCTCGTACTCCTCGTCGCTCGGCTCGGTCCCGTTGTGGAGGAAGAGAGTGATGTCGGCGCTCCACTGTCGCCAGAGCAGCGCCTGGTGCACGGCCATCGGCGTCAGCGCCACGATGCCGATCGCCGCGTCCCGGACCTCCCAGCCGTGGCAGTACGGGCAGTGCAGGACGTCCTCCCCCCAGCGCTCGGCCAGGCCCGGGATCGACGGCAGCTCGTCGATGAGCCCGGTGGTGACAAGGAGGCGCCGCGCGGTGACAACGGCCCCGTCCCCCCGCACGACGCGGAACCCGGCCCCGCCAGGCAGCCTCTCCGCCGCCGTGACCTCACCCTCGACGATCTCGGCCCCGTACTGGGCCGCCTCCTTGCGGCCCGCGGCCACCAGCTCCGAGGGCGGGGTGCCCTCGCGGCCGAGGTAGTTGTGCACGTGGGACGCGGGTGCGTTGCGCGGGCTGCCCGCGTCGATCACCAGCACCGAACGCCGGGCCCGGGACAGGGCCAGCGCCCCGCTCAGGCCTGCGGCCCCACCGCCGATGACCACCACGTCGTACGTCTGCGTCATGTCGCTCATGCGAAACACCTCCATCTACGGAAGATGGTGCGCGCCGGGCTCCGATCCGGCAAACATCCTTGCCGAAGCGGCAAACTCGCACCAGACGACCTTGCCGGGACTCCGCTCCCCCACACCCCACGCGTCGGCGAGCGCCGAGACCAGCAGCAGCCCGCGCCCGCCTTCGGCACCGGGGCCCGGCTCGGAGTGATGGTCGGTAGGGACCTCGCCCGCGCCACTGTCATGCATCTCGACACGGAGCCTGCCGCCTCCGCCCCGTCTCCCAGCAGAGGTGGAGACGGAACCCGCGCCCCGGCGGCACCCCGTGCACGGGCGCGTTGGTGGCGAGCTCGCTCACGCAGAGCAGCACGTCGTCGACATCCACCCCGCACGCCCAGTCGACCAGCGCCTCGCGCGCGAACCTCCGCCTCGGTGGGCGCGCTCCGGGCGTCGCTGCCCGCAGCGGAACACCGGTCAGGTCAGGTCAGGTCAGGTCAGAACCACTGGGCCCAGCCGAAGGTCGCGATGTACGCGCGCTCGATCGCCTTCCAGCCCCGTCCGCCGCGTCGGCGGACAACGGCCGAGGCCAGCGCAAACCAGGCTGCGAATACGCCGCCAATGATCAGCGGCCACTTCGGGCCATCCAAAGCCCCGACCGCGCCGAGTGCCACGGCCGTCACCACCAGACCGCCGTGTGCCCCGGCTTGAGCGCAGTGCCTCCCGGACTACCCGCCGGTCCTCTGCGAGGACCCGCTCATACGCGTTCGGTTCTGTCTCCGCGCTGCGCTCCCGCTCAGTGTCCTTGTCCATGAAGGCCCCCTCAACAGATCTGTCCCTACGAAGGATTGGCGCGCATGCACAGACGCATCGCCCTTCACGACCGTTGCTGTCCAGCGGGCATACCCAAACGCAAGACCGCATACCGACTGGCGACAGCTGCGTGTCACGGAGCGTTGCTCACACGGCCTCGTCAGACCCACCCTGGCCTCCCAAGGGGACGGAACGAATCCGACCAGAACGAAGCCAAGACAGTAAGGACGTCAGGGCCGCGCGGCGGCGGTGCGGCCTCCCGTGACACGCAGCAGGTCGAGCTTGCCCTCGTCGCTGCTTCCGGACGCTGCCGTGTAGGTGACCATGCGCAGGTCCGCGCCCGGAACGATCAGGACGTCACAGTCGAGCAGGATGTCGCCGATCTCCGGATGCCGGACCGTCTTGCGGTCGCTGACGTGCTGGGCGGCTGCTGTCTGCGTGGCCCAGTGCCGGGCGAAGACCTCGGACTCCTCCCGTAGGTCCTGTACGAGACGATCGAGCCGTCCGTCCGCCGGGTAGCGGGAGACGGCGTCCTTGAGGTCGGCGACGATCGACGCCTGGGAGGCGTCCTGTCCGCGCTCGGACCGGATGGGATAGAGCGAGGCGCGAGCGGCGCCGGTACCGAAGAAGGCGCGGGCGAGGTTCCGTTCGGCCGGGGGGAGAGCGGAGGGCTCGCCGTGCAGGGCACTCCACATGGTGTTCCACCACACCAGGGTCCAGTCGGCGGCGAACACCCCGATCGGGACGTCACCCAGGCGCGCCGCCAGCCGCTGGATGCCCGGGGGCACATGGGTGCTGACCGTGCCGTCCTGCGGGGGCAGAAGCCCGGCGCTGCGGTACAGCTGGTCGCGCTCGGGCCGGGAGAGCTGGAGGGCCCGGGAGAGGGCGCCGACGACCTGGGCCGAGGGATTCCTCGCGCGTGACTGCTCCAGGCGCAGGACGTAGTCGACCGAGAGCCCGGCCAGCTGCGCGAGCTCCTCGCGGCGCAGTCCCGGGGCGCGGCGGCCGGCCGTCGCGGTGAGGCCGGCGTCGACCGGGGAGAGGCGGTCACGCCAGGCGCGCAGGAGTGCACCGAAGGTGGGGCGGGAGGCAGCCATGGATCCATTCTCGCCGCTCGGCACCCGACGAGCCTGGGTACTGCCGGTCCTGGGCACGGGGACGGCACTGGTTGACGGCGGCACAAGCCGCGAACGTGGTGATGTGCTCAGCCGGGCACGCACCGGCTGAGCAGCGGAAGAGGCCTCCCATGCAGCACACCATCGTGATGACGGGCGCGAGTCGCGGCATCGGCCGCATCGCCGCGGAGCACATCCTGCGACGGTCGCCCGACGCGCACCTCCTCGTCGTCGGCCGCGGATCCTCCGGCGTACGCCTGGCCGCAGAGCTGAGCGCGGGCGGGCACGCGGTCTCGTACGTCTCGGCCGACCTCGGCTCGCTGGACAGCGTCCGGTCGGCCGCCGTCGAGATCCGCGAGCGGCTGGAGCGTGGTGAGCTTCCGCCGCTGCGCGGCTTCGTGGGCAACGCGGGCATGCAGTACACGAACGCGCTGACCGAGGGGCCCGACGGGTTCGAGTCGACCTTCGCGATCAACGTGCTTGCCAACCACCTGTTCGTCCGGCTGCTCCAGGACCGGTTCGTGGCGCCCGCCCGCATCGTGATCACCTCCAGCGACACCCACTTCGGGGACTTCAAGCACAACATGGGCATGGTCCCCGGCCCGGTGTGGAAGTCCCCGGACGTCCTCGCCCGTCCGGGCGCCTTCCCGAAGCCTGACACCGCAGCCGGCGGGCGTACCGCGTACTCCACGAGCAAGCTGGCCGCGATCTATCTGGTGCACGAGTACGCGCGCCGGCTGCCGGCCGGGGTCGACGCCGTGGCCTACAACCCGGGGTTCGTCCCCGGCACCGGCCTCGCCCGGAACGCGGGACCCGTCTCCCGGTTCGCGATGCGCCGCATCCTGCCGGTCATGGCCCTCACCCCGTTCGCGACCGGCCGCAACGCCGCAGGGCGCTACCTGGCCGACGTCGTCCTCGGCGCGACCACGGCACCGACCGGGTCCTACGTGGACCGCACCCGTGCGGCCCGGTCGTCGCTGGAGTCCTACGATCCCCGGCGCGAAGGCGAGCTCTGGGACACCGTCGAACGGTTCACCGCGACGTGCGCCGCCTGAGACGGTCGCAGCGACGGGAGCGCCCGCTCGTCACAGCCCGGTGCGGAGAGCGGCGACACGCGCGGCGGCGGCGTCGAAAGCCGTGCCGTCGAGCTCGCCGGACGCCAGAGCGTCGCTCAGGGCGGTCACCGCCTCGTCGCCCTGGGAGACGCTGCGCGACGAGCAGAGCAACAGGTCCATGCCCGCGGACGCGGCCGTGACGGCGCGCTGCGACGTACTGCCGAAGGGCTGGAGCGCACCGGCCTCCAGGGCGTCGGTGATCGTGACGCCCGTGTAGCCGAGCCGGTTGCGCAGTTCACCGACGACGGTCGGGGACAGACCGGCGGGACGGCTGGGATCCAGGGCGGTGTAGATGGCCCAGGACAGCATGACGAGCTTGGTGCCGGCGGCGATGGCGTCCCGGTACGGTGCCTCGTCCACGCTGCGCAGGGTGGCCGCGGAGGTGGTGATGGTGACGGGGCGGAGGTCCGTGTTCTGGCTCGCGGACGCGGGACCGAGACCGGGGAAGTGCTTGGCGGTGGCGGCGACACCGACGCCCTGCTGAGCGGTGATGAAGGTCGAACCGCAACTGGCGACGGCAGCAGCGGACTTGCTGTACGAGCGCTCGTACTGGTCGGTGAAGTCGCCGGCCTGGCGGTAGACGTCGAGGACCGGGGCGAGGTTGACGTTCATGCCGATGCCGGCGAGGTTCATCCCCGCGCCGCTGCCGGTGAAGTCGGCCCACTGGTGCGGGTCGGCGGAGGCGCCGACGTCCTTGGCGGACATGACGGGCTCACCGGGCAGGCGGCGGATCATGCCGCCTTCCTGGTCGGTCATCAGGAGCAGCGGGGTCTGCACGGGGGACGAGGCGTGCGCCGCGTTCATCGACCGGATGACGCTCTCGATCTGGGTCAGGTTCTGGATGTTCTCCCCGAAGAAGATCACACCGGCCGTGCGGCCTTCCTTGATGGCGTTCATCAGGGAGGCGGGGGGCGTGAGGCCTGGGTAGGAGTGGATGACGCACTGCCCGGCGCGCTGTTGCGGGGACAGCGCGGCGACGCGGGGACTTGAGCCCTCGGGCATCCGTACGGCCGCTTCGGAACCGGTCGCCGGCCCCAGCCCCGCGGCCAGGGCCGCGGTTCCGGCGATCAGCGCGGCGCGCCTGCTGAGGGGTGGTGTCGAGCGCATGACGTACTCCTTCGCGAACTGTCGTGGAGCCGGGCAGAACCTCGGGAGGGAACGCGGGGCCGGAGCGACCGGGTGCGGCCGCTCCGGCCCCCGTACCCCTCACGCAGAGGCCACGCCCGGGACGGGGCAACGTGTTCCGGCGTCCACCGTCACGGGGTGTTGTTGGCCAGAGCCAGCAGGCGGGAGCGGTCACCGCTGAAGCGGTCGCGGTCGACGTTGCCCGAGACGCCGTTCACCGCACCGGTGGAGGAGTACTGCCAGACCGTGTAGTAGGGGAAGCCCGCCGGGATGCTGGGGGTGCCGGTGGTCCAGTTCGCGACCCACAGCGGGCTGCGGGCGGACATGCCGCTCCAGCCGCCGGTGCAGGTGTTCCACCAGCTCGGGCTGGTGTAGATCACGACGTCACGGCCCGTGCGGGCCTTGTACTTGTTGTAGAAGTCGAGGACCCACTGCTGCATGCCGGCCTGGGAGTAGCCGTAGCAGGTGCCCTCGATGTCCAGCACCCCGGGGAGCGTGAGGTTGTCGCGGGACCATGCGCCGCCGTTGCTCGCGAAGAAGTCGGCCTGGACCGCGCCACCGGAGACGTCCGGCCGCGCGTAGTGGTACGCGCCCCGGATCACGCCCGCGTTGTAGGCGTTCAGGTAGTTGGCGCTGAACGTCGGGTCCTTGTAGGTCAGGCCCTCGGTCGCCTTCATCCAGGCGAACTCGATGCCCGCGCCGCGGACCGAGCTCCAGTTGATGCCTCCCTGCCAGCTGGAGACGTCGACGCCCTCGGGGTTCGCCTTGAGGTTGGCGTCCGCCCGTGCGCCGAGGTGCAGTTGGCGGGTGTCCGGCTTGAAGTCCTTGCTGTCCTGGACGTAGCCGACGCCCATGTACCCCTTGCCGTAGGGCACGCCGTTGTCCGACAGAGGAGCCGACGACGCGGTGCCGGACATCAGGCCGAGCAGCAGTGCGGCGCTCGTACCGACGACACCGGCCACGGTGAGTCTCTTCTGGGTGCGCTTGAGGGAAATACTCCGGGGGAACATGGCGGCCTCCTGCTTGTGGGGGGACTGGCGTTCGGCGACGTTCTACGCGCGTCGAGTTGTCGCGAACACGTCATAGTCAGCCACAGGAGCAGGCGCGAGGTAAATAGTTTTCCTCTTCGTTAGTGGTCTAGACCAATCCCCGCTCCACTGAGCTGTACGAACGGCCGGCGCCGGACGGAAGTTTCTCGAACTGACGGGTCCGCCGGAAGGTCTCCTTCAAGGCGCCACCCAAGGTCTTCCGATCCCCGAAGGCGCTTTGCCCGCAATCACGGACGCCGGGATCGGCACGGTGGCGGCGCGAGGCCCACGCGGGTGGCAGCGAGGTAGATGCGGCGGGTCGGGATCTCGTTGTCGTACGCCTCGCGCACCGTGCAGTCGTCGACGCGGAAGGCCGCGCCACCGGCCGCCGTCCGGAGCTCGCACTCCGTGAACTCCGCCCAGTACACCTGCAGATCGCCGCCGAGCGGATCGTCGATGACACCGTCGCGCGTCCCCTCCTTCGCCACGATCAGCAGCTGCCCTCCCGGCCGGACGGCCGCAGCCCATGACGTCAGCGTGCCGGCCAGTTCCTTCTTGGGCCGGTCGTGCAGCGAGTAGTACGAGACCAGCCCGTCCAGCCGCTCCCCCGCGATGTCCCGCTGGTCCATGACCGCGAACCGGCACCCGGGCCTCTCCTGCCGCGCGAGGGCGACGCAGCGCGGCGAGAGGTCGATGCCCAGCACGTCGAGACCGCGGGCGGTCAGCAGCTCCGTGACATGGCCGCAGGGTCCACAGCCTGCGTCGTACACCCTGCCGCCCTCGACGACTCGCCCCGCGAACGCGTTCAGGGCATCCACGTCGAAGGACTTGCCGTCCAACTCGTGGCGGAACAACCGGAGATAGTGGTCCGCGCGCGCGTCCCACGAACGGACGACGTCGTCGGCACTGCCGGGCTCCGGCGGAGACAGGGGCATGTCAGCCATCGCCCCAATGTAGTGCCGCCACCGCCGGTGCCCGACGGCACCGGCGGTGGCGGGCAGGTTCTGCTGGTCAGCCGAACTGGCCGGGCGTGTAGTCGCCGGCGGGCTGCCGGACGATGACGTTCACGCGGTTGAAGGTGTTGATGAGGGCGATCCCGCACACCAGGGCGGCGAGCTGGTCCTCGTCGTAGTACTTGGCGGCGTTCGCCCAGGCTTCGTCCGTGACACCACCGGCCGCGTCCGCGATGCGCGTGCCCTGCTCCGTCAGCTCCAGGGCGGCGCGCTCGGCCTCGGTGAACACTGTGGCCTCTCGCCACGCGGCAACGAGGTTGAGGCGGACCGCGGTCTCTCCCGCGTGCGCGGCGTCCTTGGTGTGCATGTCGGTGCAGAAGCCGCAGCCGTTGATCTGACTGGCGCGGAGCCTCACCAGCTCCTGGGTCGCAAGCGGCAGCGTCGAGTCCGCGAGCACCTTGCCGGCGGAGATGATGTGCTTCAGCGCCTTGGAGGCGACGGTGTTGGTGAAAACGTTCAATCGAGCATCCATCGGGTGAGCTCCTGTGCCGTGGTGGGTGACTACACCTCCCTGACGGAGCGGACCGGCAGGACGTGACACGCACCGATGTGACGGCGGCCCTCACCTGCGGCACCGGGACCGGCCGACGCGCGGTCAGTACGGGCGGGGGATCGGCCAGGACGGCAGCAGGGCGGTCGCGGCCCCGGTCGCGGTGCGCGGACGCGCCCCGGGCCCGCACTCGATCGAGTGGACGTTCCGCACCTTGGAGGCGGTTCGCGGGATAAACGCCCTCCCGGACGCGATCATTCGGCGGTGATCTCAACCTTCCGGACGGCACGCCGTCCCAAGTACCCGTTCCTGGCCGGGCTCGGCTCGCTCGCCGTGCTGACGCTGCTCCCGGCGATCCCGGCCGAGGCCGCCGCCGCACCTTCCGCCGACGCGTCGCCGCAGGCCACCGGGTTCGTCTCACCCCGCGAGGTGACCGCGGCCGAGCGCAGGACCGCCGCGTACCTCGATGCGTCGCAGGGCAGGCCCGAGCGGCTGAAGGCCTTCTTCAAGGCGCTGCCGAAGGGCGGCGACCTCCACAACCACCTGTCGGGTGCCGCCTCGACGGAGTATCTGATCAAGCTCGCGATCGAGCGGGGCCTGTGCATCGACGCGACGATGACAGCCGTCGCGCCGCCCTGCGGTACGGGCACGCGGCCCGCCGCCGACGCGCGTACGGACGCCGCCTTCCGGCAGCAGATCATCCGGGCCTGGTCCATGCAGGACTTCCCCGCCGATGAGTCCGGGCACGACCACTTCTTCGACACGTTCGGCAAGTTCGGTCTGGCGACGTGGGACCGGGGCAAGCTGCTGGCCAATGTGGCCAACACCGTCGTGGAGCAGAACCAGTTCTACCTGGAGACCATGGTCACTCCCGCCTCGGACAGTGCCAAGAAGCTTGCCGACGCGGTGGGTTACGACGCCGACCTGGCCGCCTTCCACCGCAAGCTCCTGGCCGGCGGTCAGCTCGACCAGGTCGTGAACGAGGCGGTCCAGGAGGCTGACGACGCCAACGCGCAGTTCCGGGCGACCGCGCACTGCGACACGAACCGTCCCGACCCGGGCTGCCGGCTGCCCGTCCGCTGGATCTCCCAGGTTTCCCGGGGCAGTTCCCCGGAACGGGTGTTCACGCAGATGGCGCTCGGCCTGCGGTTGGCCGAGCGTGACCCGAGGTTCGTCGCGGTCAACCTCGTGCAGCCGGAGGACTGGGACAGCTCGCTGAGCAACTACAGCCTCCAGATGCGGATGCTGCAGTACCTGCGCGGCCAGTACCCGGACGCCCACCTCACCCTGCACGCCGGTGAGCTGGCCCCCGGTCTGGTCAAGCCCGAGGACCTGACCTTCCACATCCGTGAGGCCGTCCTCGTCGCCGGTGCCGAACGCATCGGCCACGGCGTCGACCTGGTTCACGAGGACGACTGGCGGCAGCTCGCCCGGACCATGGCACGGCGCCAGGTCGCGGTCGAGGTCCCGTTCTCCAGCAACAAGCAGATCCTCGGCATCTCGGGCGCCGACCACCCGTTCAACGCCTACCGCCGCTACGGCGTCCCGGTGGTCCTGTCCACCGACGACCCGGGCGTCTCGCGGATCGACATCAGTCACGAGTACCAGTACGCCGCCAAGACGTACGAACTCGGCTACACCACCCTGAAGGACCTGGCCCGCGCCTCGCTGGAGTACGCCTTCCGCGACGGCCGCAGCCTGTGGGCCACCGGTTCCGCCCCCTCCGGATATCGGCTGGTCCCCGCCTGCGCCGGCAGCCGGCCCGGCGCCGACCGCCCGAGCGCGCGCTGCGGCCGCTACCTCGCCGACAACCCGAAGGCCGCGACCCAGTGGCGTCAGGAGACGGCCTTCGCCGCCTTCGAGCGCGACCACGCCGGTCGCCGCTGACCCGGCACCGACCGGAACAGGGGGTGCGGGGCCGTGGCCCCGCACCCCTACGCGTCCGCGACCGGCCGGTACGTACAGACCTGCACGCCCGTGCCGTTGATGACGGTCGAGACCAGTTCGAGGGTGCGCAGCCCGCCGTCCTCGGGGAAGATCGACTTACCGCCGCCGAGCAGCACCGGCATGATCACGAGCTGGAGTTCGTCGACGAGGCCCTCGCTCAGCAGGCTGCGTACAAGGGTGGGGCTGCCCATGACCAACAGGTTGCCGCCGTCCTTCTCGCGCAGCTCCTGGATGCGGACCACGAACTTCTCACCGGGGATGCGCTCGGTGTTGTTCCACGTGAGGTCGCCGTCGCCCAGGGTGTCGGTCACGACGTACTTTTCGATGGCATTCATCCGGTCGGCGAAGGGGTCCCCGGCCCGCTCGGGCCATGCCCCGGCCATCGTCTGCCAGGTGCGGCGGCCGAAGAGCAGCGCCTCGGCCGAACTCATCGCGCTGTCGAACGCGCCGCCCACCACCTCCGGGTCGAAGAAGGGGTGCGACCAGCCGCCGTGGGCGAAGCCGCCGTCCGTGTCCTCCTCGGCACCGCCCGGCGCCTGCACGACGCCGTCCAGGCTGATGAACTCGCTGATAACGATGCGCATGTGACTCTCTCCTCGTGGACCGCGGATCAGGTGTACGGGAAGTGAGACTGCCACGCCGCCCGGAACTCATCGCAAACCATCGCGGCGATCACGCGGTGGTTGCGCGGGAACCGCCCGACCGGGCGCCGGACGGACCCAACCTCGTCACCGGTCCCGGCCGCCGCTACCGGCGTTCGGCAACAGGGGCGGGCCCGGCAACAGTTGTTGACGGTTCCTTGCCTGCCTAACGCTTTGATCCAGCCACGCAACACGTGGATCCTTCATGTGACGTACATACATCGCCTGGAGGCACATCCATGAGATCGACCCGCGCCGCGCTGCTGATCGCCGCAACCGCTCTGACGCCCGCCCTCCTCTTCACCGCACCGGCCTTCGCCGCCACGTCCGCGTCGGCCACCCCCGCTGCGTCCACCACGCCCGTCACCCCCACGCCGGCGACGGCCTGCCCGGCCACATCGTCCGACCCCGGCACTCCTGTCGACGAGATGACGGAGGATGAACTCCGGGCCGCGATCCAGGACATCCTCGCGGACGAAAACGCCGGGCGGGGTGTTCTGCGCGAGGCGAACGAGGCTCTGGGCGGCACAGTGGACGCCATGCGCGCCTTCCTGGAGACGGGCTGTCGCACCGCCCAGGCCGAGGACGACACCGTCTCCGTCGTCCGCATCCTCGGCGTGGCCACGCAGAACGGCGACAAGAGGGTGATACGCGAGGTCAACGATCTCCTCGACGCCCGAACCCCCGAAGCCCTGCGTGCCTTCCTGGAGACGGGGTACGCCCTGGCCCAGGCCGAGGACGACTCCGTCGCTGTGCTCCGCATCCTCGGCGTGGCCACGCAGAACGGTGACAAGGCGGTGATACGAGCGGCCAACGACGCCCTCGACGCCTACACCCCCGAAGCCCTGAGCTCCTTCCGGTGGACGGGGTACCGGCTCGCCCAGGCCGAGGACGACTCGGTGTACATCGTCCGCATGCTCACGGACCCGGACATCAGCGACGCCATGTACGCCGCGATCCAGGCTGTCCTCGACGACGGCAGCCCGGAGGCCCTGCGGCACTTCCGGACGGTCGGCCAGTACGAGATCGACAGCTGATCGCAGCCGCGAGGAGCGGCCCGCCGAGGCCGACGCCGGAAGGCGGCCCACGCCGGTCCGACGGATCGTGGGGCCTCGGCCGGGCCGTCCTTGCGGCACTTCCCCGAGTGCTCAGAAGCCGTCACGCATGCTCGGAAGCCCCCACGCGTACTCAGAAGCCGCCGCCCCCGAAGTCCCCGCCGCCTCCGAAGCCGCCGCCGTCGCCGAATCCGCCGCCACCGAAGCCGGACGAGTCGAAGTCGGAACCGGAGAAGTCACCGCCGGAGTAGTCACCCCCGCCGAAGTCGCCGCCGCCGTACTCCGCCGCGTACGCCGGGGTGGAGAGCATCGAGCCGAGCATCGTGCCGACCAGCAGGCCCGGGAGCAGCCCGCCGCCGAAGTAGCCTCCCGCCCAGGGGCCGTAGGCCGGGCCGGCCTCCCAGTAGGGGCGCCTGCTGCCGTCGCCCATGTCGACGGTGCGGCTCATCGGGTCCTCGCCGCTCCGGAGCCGTATCTCGTCGGCGCCGCAGACCGGGACCTCGCGGGCCGTACCGCCCGACGGGGTCCAGCTGGCGTCGGCGACCGAGGGGCCGTGGCGCGGATCGAAGAAGCAGGGCGGGCGGCGGGCCGGGAGTTCGCCGCCGGTGCGGCGGGCGTCCAGGACGGCGAGCGAGTAGCGCCCGTCCTCCAGCGCCTGCGTCACCCCGCGCACGTCCGAGGGGTGCCTGGCGTGCTCCATCCGGGATTTCGCGCTCTCGTAGGAGTCGAGGGCGCCCTCGTAGTCGGCGCGCATCGTGTCGTCGGCGCCCGGCTCCGCAGGGTGGAAGTCGAGCCGCTCCAGGGTTTCCCCGTATGCCGTGATGTCCTCGTCGACGACGACCCGGAGCTTGTCCAGGGCGGCCTGTTCCTCGGCCTCCTTGCGCTTGCGGTTACGGCGCACGATCGTGTAGGCGCCCGCGCCGCCGAGGACCACCACCGCGCCGACCGCGATCAGGCCCGCGGTGGCCGAGCTGCGGCCGGGGGACGCGTCCCCGCCCCAGGAGCTCGGGGCGTTGCCCCGGGCCTGTTCGACGGCCCGGTCGACGAACGCGTTCAGCTGGGTCGCGGCGGATGTGTCCGCGCCGGGGGTCTTCACGGCCGCGGTGAGGTTCTGGACCGCCTGCTGCGACATCACCCGCGGGTCGGCGCCCGCGTTGAAACCGTCGCCGAGGCGGACCGCGTAGACGCCGGTGATACCGGTGTCCGTACGCAGGGTGCGCAGCACGCTGTCCGCAGGAAAGGCGGAGCTCTGCGGCAGCACGGCCACGAAGACCGGCTTGTCCGCGTCCTTGATCTTCTTCGTCAGGGCGTCGGCCTGGCTCCGGGAGAGCTGGCCTGCCGCTGCCGGATCGACGTACACCGGACTCTTGCGGAGTGCCTGGGCGACGTCGTCGACGGTGGAGGCGCCGGTCGCGGCCGGTGCGGCGGGGGCCAGGAGCAGGGCGGCCGCCGACAGCAGGAGGAGAAGCCCCGCCAGGAGGGCCGGGACCAGGAAGTTCGGGAACGGTCTGTTCCGCATACTTCGACGCTAACCCACATGGGTGAGAAATGCGTTGCGGGCGGGCGGCCGCCGCCGCCCGCCCGCGACGTCTCAGGCGGCCCGGTATGCCGCCCTCAGCTTCGCCACCGCGCCGGTCAGGTCACCGGTGAGCAGCAGGTGGTCGGCGTCGGCGAACGGCTTGGACACCGCTTCCGTCAGCTTTCCGTTGATCTTCTGCTGGACCAGTAGCCGGGCCTGGCCGACGATGGTGCGGCCCACGTCCGTCCGGCCGAGGCCGGTCTTCTCCGCGACCTGGGCGGCCAGCGCGAGTGCGCCGAGCGTGAGCTCGCCGCCGGCCGGGGGCTTCTTCAGCGTGGTGAGGCCCCAGCCGTACGGGAACTGCGGGTCGTACGCCGCGTCGCCCACGTTGATCGGCAGCTGCGACTCGGCCTTCGGCCAGGTCACCGGCAGCTGACCGGTGAAGGCGCGCTTGCCGAAGAGCACGTCGGCCACGCCGTCGCCCTCGGTGCCAGGCAGCCAGGAGGCCACCAGGGCGTCGATGCCGTCGAGCCGGTCGCCGATGAGCTGCGGGCGGCCCGAGACGATCAGGACGGCGCACTTCATCGCGGCGCAGACCTTGTCGACCGCTGCCTTGTCGGCGGCGGACAGCTCCAGGTCGTGGCCGTTGCCGACGTCGCCTATGCCCTCCGCGTACGGGGTCTCTCCGACGACCACGACGCCGACGTCGTAACCGTCCGTGGCGGCCGATGCGTCCTTGGAGTACGTGACCGAGGCCGCGTCCTTCTTCATGGCCGACAGGATCGTGGTGCCCGGGGTGATGTTGCCGGACGAGCCCTGCCAACTGACGGTCCAGCCGCCGGCCTGGTTGCCGATGTCGTCGGCGTTGGAGCCGGCGACGTACACCTTCTGCGTGGACTTCAGCGGCAGCACGCCGCCGTCGTTCTTCAGCAGCACCTGGGACTTCGCGGCGGCCTCGCGGGCCACGGCGCGGTGCTCGGCCGAGCCGACCTTGTCGAGGTTGGACGTGTCGGCGTACGGCTTCTCGAAGAGGCCCAGCTTGAACTTCTGCGTCAGGATGCGGGACACCGCGTCATCGATCCGGGCCTGGGTGATGCGGCCCGCGGTGACCTCGTCCTGAAGCGTCTTCGTGAAGTCCTTGTACGCCGTCGGCACCATGATCATGTCGAGTCCGGCGTTGACGGAGGTGCGGACGTCGCTCGCGTAGTCGCCGGGGATCTGGTCGATCGCCTGCCAGTCGCTGATGACGAAGCCCTCGAAGCCCATCCGGTCCTTCAGCACACCGTTGATCATCTCGGCGTTGGCGTGCATCTTCACCGGGCCCTCGTCGTCCCCGAGGATGTCGAGCGAGGAGTACGACGGCATGACCGTGCCGACCCCGCGCTTGACGGCGTCGTCGAACGGGGCGAGGTGGACGGCTTCGAGCTCCTGCCGGGTGACCTTGGTGACGCCCTGGTCGATGGGGTAGGAACCGGTGGTCGAGGAGCCGTACTCCGTACCGCCGTCGCCGACGTAGTGCTTGGCGGTGGCCAGCACCTTGTCGTTGCGGTCCAGGTCCTTGCCGGACGCGGCGCCCTGCATGCCCTGGATCACGGTCTCCAGGGACTCGACGAGTGCCGGGTCCTCCCCGTACGCCTCGTAGGCGCGGCCCCAGCGGTCGTCGCGCGAGACGCAGAGGCAGGGGGCGAAGTCCCACGGGATGCCGGTGGCGCGCACCTCGTTCGCGGTGACGGCGCCGGTCTTCTCGACGGTCTTCGGGTCGCGGGTCGCGCCGAGGCCGACGTTGTGCGGCATGATCGTCGAGCCGATCACGTTGTTGTGGCCGTGCACCGCGTCCACGCCGTAGATCAGCGGGATCTGGAAGCGGGTCGCCTGGGCGCGCAGCTGGTAGCCGTCGACCATCTTCGCCCAGGCCGCGGCCGTGTTGGGCGTGGGTACGGAGCCGCCGCCGGAGAGCAGCGAGCCGAGGTCGTACGTGGCGATGTCGCCCTGCGAGGCGAGCGCGTTGCGCTCCGCCTGCGTCATCTGGCCGGCCTTCTCGGCGGGCGACATCCGGGCGAGCAGGTCGGCGACCCGCTGCTTCACCGGCAGCTTCGAGTTCTGGTAGGGCAGCCCGTGGGCGTCGATGACGACCTGCGGGGTCTCCTTCGGCGGCTTGGCGCCGGTGACGGTGAGTTCGAGCGGGACCGTCTTCGCGGACGCGGCACCCGAGATCTTCCGCGTGGTGACGGAGACGCGGTGCGTGGTGCCGGACGCGGTGCCCGCAGGGAAGGTGTACGTGCCGCTGACCGGGGCGTAGTCGGTGCCGGATTCCCCGGTGCCGCCCTTGGTCTCGTACGCGACGGTGACGGGCTCGTCCAGCGGGAGGGAGCCGGTGGTGGCGACGGAGAGGCCGATGTCGGCGGTGGCGCCCTGCTTGACGGGGTGCACGGCCGCGTCGGTGACGACGCTCGCCTTCAGTGCGGCGTCCGCCTTCCCGTACAGCTCCATGCCGTCGATGGCGAACTTGCCGGGGGCGCCGGGCGGCAGGGTGAGGGCGTAGCCCCACATCTCGTCGAGGCCGAGCACCTGGTCGATGCCGCCGACGGGCTGGTAGTCGCCGCGGTAGGTGAAGTCGGCGAACGGGATCTCGACCTGGTGCCAGCCCTCCCAGTCGTCGGTGAAGGAGGTGGTCCAGAGCTCGGAGGCCTCGCCGTGGGCGCCGCCGTCCTTGATCTCGAAGCTGATCTTCTTGCCCGAACCGGGCGGCAGGGGCGCGGTGTTCTGGCCGTACCACCAGAAGCGGATGCCCTTGTGGGCGGACCAGTCGTGGGCGGGCTGGTCCGCGGCGTAGTCGTGGCTGAGGCCGCCGTAGCCACTGATGTCGAAGGTGCCTTCGAGGACCTTGGTGCCCTCGGGGGCGTCCGCGCGCTCCTTGAGGGACAGGGTGGGCGGGTCGTCGGCGTCGCCGCCCCAGGTGAAGATGCCCTCGGCGGGCTGGTTCGCGAAGGGGACCTCGCCCTCGAAGCGGTCGATGGCGACGGGTGCCGGCTCGTCGGCAGCGGCGGGCGCCGCCGCGCTGGGAACGGCCCCGGCGAGCAGGCCGGCGAGGACGGTGGCGGCGGCCAGTGCGGCTGTCGCGGGTCTCGCCCGGTGACGGGTGCGTGGTGGCATGTGCGGCTCCTCGGTGCGGTGACCGCGCGCGGCACAGCGGGGTGCGGATGCTGTGCCGCGCGCGGGGTGCGGGTGTGACGTGGAGGTGCGGGGGGTGGTGCGGGGGTGCGGGGGGGGGCCGGTTACTTCTTCTGCTCGACGCGGACCCAGTCGATCTCGGCCCTGACGCCGCCCTGGGCGATGCGGTCGACGCTGGACTGCGGAAGGCCCCAGTAGGGCGTGGTGACCTTGTTCCAGCCGGCGGGATACGCGCCGCCGAGGGCCAGGTTGAGGATCACGTACTGGTTGTGGTCGTAGACCCACTGGCCGCGGGTGGACTCCAGCTTCTGGCGGGAGGTCGTCTGGACGACGCGGTCGTCCACGGTGAACGTCATGCCTTCGGGCGTCCACTCGACTCCGTAGGTGTGCCATTCGTCGGCGCGGCCGCCGTTCGGGTAGGTCTGCTGCTTGCCGATGTTGCCGTCGGCCGAGTAGCCGGGGCCGTGCAGCGCGGAGCTGGTCCAGTCGCCGTAGCCGATGTTCTCCATGATGTCCGTCTCGCCCGAGCCGGGCCAGGAGACGGACGGGTCGTCGACATTGCTGCCGAGCATCCAGAAGGCGGGCCAGAAGCCGTCGCCGACCGGCAGCTTCATACGGGCGCTGACCTTGCCGTAGGTGAAGTCGAACCTGGTGTTGGTGTCGACCCGGCCGGAGGTGAAGTCGAAGGTGCCGTTGGGCGTCGGGGTGCAGCCCTTGCAGTACTTCGACTCCAGGACGAGGGCGCCGTTCTCGGTGCGGATGTTGTCCGTCGAGTCGACGTACGCCTGCGATTCGCCGTTGACGGGGCCCATCTCCGTACCGGTGCGCACCACCCGCCACTTGGAGCGGTCCAGGCCCGAGCCGGTGAAGTCGTCGAAGAACGTGGTGCTGTACGCGCCGCCGGGGTTCTTGGGCAGGGCCGGGTAGGCGGCGTCCGCGCTGCCTCCGGTGCCCCAGACCTGGAACTCGTAGAGGGAGTAGCCGAACTGGGCGGTGGCGGGCGCGGGGTTGTAGAAGGAGCGGCGTTCGGTGCCGAGCATCCGGACGTAGCGGCCGGTCGCCGGGGTGGGCAGGGTGACGGTGTCGTGGCGTCCGGCGGCCTCCCCCGGCGCTTTCACATCGGCGCGGCGGGCGGCGACGTCGGCGGCGGACGGCTGGAAGACGGTGCGCCAGGTGCGGTTGTCGTCGGAGACCTGGATCCGGTAGTCGACGGCGTACGCCGCCTCCCAGTACAGGTCGACGGTGTCGATCGTGGAGGTGGCTCCCAGGTCGACGCCGACCCAGCGGTCCGCGTTCCAGTCGCTGGACCAGCGCGACTGGTCCGCCCTGAGGTCGGACGGCCACCCGCCGTCGGTGACGAAGGCCGGTGAATTGCCCGCGTGCTGGTAGAGGTTGCCGTACGCGGGGTGGTTCAGGGCGAGGTTGGTACGGGTCGTGGAGGCGGGGGCCTTCTCCCCTCCGTACACCTTGAAGGAGTAGAGGGAGTAGCCCCAGGCGGTGGCGCGCTGGATGCCGCGCATCCGGACGTAGCGGCCGGTGACCTCCTGCGGGTAGGTGTGCGCGGTGACGGTGCCGCCGGTGCCGTCGTCCTCGGTGTAGAAGGTGGTCCAGTCGGTGCCGTTCCTCGACACCTCCAGGACGTACTTCTTGCCGTAGGCGGCCTCCCAGTCCAGGGTGACCTGGCTGATGCGGAGGGTGGAGCCGAGATCCACCCGGATCCAGGCGTCGTCGGCTGCGTTGCTGGACCAGCGGGTGGCTCCGTCGCCGTCCGCGGCGGCCCCCGGTCCGGTGGCGTCGTTCTCACTGCCGGACGCGGTGACGGCGCCGGGGTCGGCCGCGTGGGCGGCGGCCGCCCGGTCGGTGTCCCATGCCGCGGCCTGCGCCGCCGGCCGGGGGGCCGGGGCGGCGAAGGCCATGGGGGCGGCGAGGGCGATCAGAGCGGCGGTGGCGGCTGCCAGAGTCGTACGAGAGGGCACGGTGGGGCTCCCGTTCGTATGCATGGGGGCTGCGCGACCACGCGCGCGGGCGCGGCTACGCGTTGCGGGTGAGGTGGATGGTGTCGCGGTACCACTTGGCGCTGTCCTTGAGCGTCCGCACCTGCGTGTCGTAGTCGACGCGGACGATGCCGAATCGCTTGTCGTAGCCGTAGGACCACTCGAAGTTGTCCATCAGCGACCAGGCGAAGTACCCCCGGACGTCTGCCCCTTGAGCACGGGCGTCGGCGACGGCGGCGATGTGGTCGGCGAGATAGGTGGTGCGGTCGGCGTCGTGGATCGCGCCGTCCGCGGAGACGGTGTCGTCGAAGGCGGCACCGTTCTCGGTGATGACCGTCGGGAGGCCGTAGTCCTTCTCCAGACGGACGAGCAGGTCGGTGAGGGCGGTGGGGGTGATCTCCCAGTCCATGGCGGTACGGGGCAGGTCGCGCTCGACGACGCGGGTGACGGGCAGGCCGTCGGCGTCGGTCGTCGCGCCGTCCTCGGTCACGCCGGAGAAGAGGGAGCCGCGGTAGAAGTTGACGCCGAGGACGTCCAGCGGGGTGGAGATGATCTCCAGGTCACCGTCCTGGACCGGGAGTTCGACGCCCTGGGCGGCGAGGTCGGCGACGATGTCCGCGGGGTAGGCGCCCTTGACGACCGGGTCCAGGTAGAGGCGGGCGCCGAGCCCGTCGGCGCGGCGGGCTGCCTCGGCGTCCTCGTGGCTGTCGGTCGCGGGCGTCGCGGTACCGAGGTTGAGGGTGATGCCGAGCTCGAGCTCGTTGCCGCGGGCGGCGGCCTGCTCCCGCATGTACTGCGAGGCGAGGCCGTGGCCCAGCAGCAGGTGGTGGACGGCGTGGATCGCCTCGCCGAAGTCCTTCCGGCCGGGGGCCTGGTTTCCGTACGCGTAACCGAGCATCGCCGAGCACCACGGCTCGTTCAGCGTGGTCCAGTGCTTCACCCGGTCACCCAGGGCGTCGTAGGCGAGGGCGGCGTACTCGGCGAAGCGGTAGGCGGTGTCGCGGGCCGGCCAGCCGCCCTCGTCCTCCAGCTCCTGCGGCAGGTCCCAGTGGTAGAGGGTGATCCACGGGGTGACGCCCTTGGAGTCCAGCTCGTCGACCAGGCGCTTGTAGAAGTCCAGGCCCTTGGCGTTGACGGGTCCGCGGCCGCCGGGCTGGATGCGGGGCCAGGCCAGCGAGAAGCGGTACGTGTCGACGCCCAGGTCCGCGATCAGCTGCACGTCGTCGGGCATCCGGTGGTAGTGGTCGCAGGCCACGTCGCCGTTCTCGCCGCGGACGACCATGCCCGGCACCCTGCAGTACGTGTCCCAGATGGACGGCGTTCTGCCGTCCTCGGCCGCCGCACCCTCGATCTGGTAGGCGGCTGTGGCGACGCCCCAGCGGAAGTCGGCGGGCAGACCGGGTACGGCCCGGGCTGCGATCTCGCGGGCGTAGGCCTGGGGGGTGACGAGGTTCATGGTTCTCCTGTGGTGTGCGGTGCGTACGTCGCTACGGGCGGGCGACTGCGGGGGCCGGGGCTTCCTTGTGGAGCCAGCAGGCCACCGAGCGGGAGCCGTCCCCGTCCGGTGCGGCGAGTACCGGGACGTGGGTGTCGCAGCCGTCGACCTTCTTGGCGCAGCGGGGATGGAAGGCGCAGCCGGCCGGCATCGCGGACAGGTGCGGGGGCGAGCCGGGGATGCCGCTGAGCTCGCGGCGGGGGCCGTGCAGCGCGGGGAAGGAGTGCAGCAGCCCGTCGCTGTACGGGTGGCGGGGGTCGCGGTAGATGTCGGACGCGCCGGCCTCCTCGACAATCCGGCCGCCGTACATGATCGCGATCCGGTCGGAGAACTCGATGAGGAGGGAGATGTCGTGCGTGATGAAGACGACGGAGAAGCCGAGTTCCTCACGGAGTCTGACGAGCTGGCGCAGGATCTGGCGCTGCATGACGACGTCGAGCGCCGTCGTGGGCTCGTCCATGATGACGATCTCGGGCTCCAGGGCGAGGGCCATCGCGATCATCACGCGTTGGCGCATGCCGCCGGAGAGCTGGTGCGGGTAGGCGCCGAGCCGGTCGGCGGAGATGCCGACGAGGTTCAGCAGTTCCTTGGCCCGCGCGGTCCGTTCGCTCTTCTTCATGTCCGGGCGGTGCGCCTGGAGTACGTCGGTGAGCTGGCTGTGGACCGTGTGGACCGGGTTCAGGGAGTTCATCGCGCCCTGGAAGACGATCGACAGCTCCTGCCAGCGGAAGGCGCGCAGTTCGGGTGCCGACAGTGTCAGCAGGTCGAGCGCTTCGCCGTCGCGCTGGTGGTAGTGGACCTCGCCGCCGGTGATGACGCCGGGCGGGGAGAGCAGCCGGGTGACGGCGTAGGCCAGGGTGGACTTGCCGGAGCCCGACTCCCCCGCGAGGCCGAGGACTTCGCCGCGGTGCAGGGTGAGGTCGATGTCGCGCAGCGCGTGTACGGCGTCCGCGCCGGTCCCGTAGTCCACGTTGAGGCCGCTGATGGTGAGGACGGGCTCGCTCATGAGCGGGACTCCTTGTCGTGCGTGCGGTGGCGCCGGCCGCGCTCGGGCGGGGCCGCGGCGGTACGGGCCACGGGGGTGAAGCCGACGCGCATCCGGACCTTCCGGGAGCCGCCGGTCTCGGTGCGCAGGCGCGGATTGACGAATTCGTCGATGCCGAAGTTGATGAGGGCGAGCGACATGCCGAGCAGGGCGATGCAGAGCCCGGCCGGGACGAACCACCACCACGCGCCCTGGGCGAGGGCCTGGTTGGACTGCGCCCAGAACAGGACGGTCCCCCAGTTCCAGTTGGAGATGTCGGCGACGCCGATGAACGCGAGGGTGATCTCGGAGAGGATCGCGAAGATGACCGTGCCGACGAAGCCGGAGGCGATGACGGCCGTCAGGTTGGGGAGCACCTCGAAGAAGATGATCCGCCACGTCGACTCACCAGTGGCGCGGGCCGCCTCGACGTAGTCGCGGCGGCGCAGCGACAGTGTCTGGGCGCGCAGCACCCTGGCGCCCCAGGCCCAGGAGGTCAGGGCGATGACGAAGGCGATCAGCAGGTCGCCGGTGTCGGAGACGAAGCTCGCGATGATGATGATCAGCGGCAGTCCGGGGATGACCAGGAAGACGTTGGACAGCAGCGAGAGCACCTCGTCGGCGGTGCCGCCGAGGAAGCCGGCGCTGACGCCGATCAGCACGGACAGGATCGTGGCGATGATCCCGGCGATGAATCCGACGACGAGGACGCCGCGGGTGCCGACGAGGATCTGCGAGAGGACGTCCTGACCGGTCTGCGTGGTGCCGAACCAGTGGGACCCGGACGGCGGCTGGAGCAGGGCGTTGCTCATCGTGTCGGGGTCGTACGGAGCGATCCACGGGCCGATGACGGCGATCAGTACGAAGAAGAGCAGGATGCAGAGTCCGACGACGGTCTTGCGGCCGCGCAGGAAGCGGAATTTGCGCTTGCTCGCTGCGGGGGTCTCGGTCGCGTCGAGTACGGCGACCTCGGTGGCGGTGACGGCCATGAGCTAGTGCCTCTCGTTCGGAGCAGGCCGGACAGGGAGCGAGGTCTGGTGCGTGCAGCCGCAAGGCGGAGGATCGAGCCAACGCGAAGGGGGTCCCCCCATGGCCTCGGCCATGGGGGAGTTGGTGACTGACGACAACACCGCAGGTGTGCGTGCCAGACCCCGCGAGCCCGGCATGCTCTGGACGAGAGGCACTAGGCCTCCCTTCGGGTACGGGGGTCGAGGAGCATGTAGAGCACGTCGGCGAGGAGGTTCGCCGCGAGGACGGAGAGCGTGATGATCAGGAAGACGCCCTGCATGAGGGGGTAGTCCTTGGCTCCCACGCCCTGGAAGAGCTGGTAGCCGATGCCCGGGTAGGAGAAGACCATCTCCACCAGGAGCGTGCCGCCGACGATGAAGCCGAGCGAGAGGGCGAAGCCGGAGATGTTGGGGAGGATCGCGTTGCGGGCGGCGTATCCGAACATCACCCGGCGCTCCGAGAGCCCCTTGGCCTGGGCGACCATGACGTAGTCCTCGCTCGACACCGTCACCATCATGTTGCGCATGCCGAGGATCCAGCCGGCCACCGCGCTGAGCACGATCGTGAGGCCGGGCAGCACCCCGTGGTAGAGCGCGCTGGAGATGAACGGCCAGTCGAAGGCGGGCACCAGCGAGTTGTCGTAGCCGCCGGCGGCCGGGAAGAGCGGCCACTTCACGGCGAACAGCGAGATGGCGATGAGGCCGAGCCAGAAGTACGGGATCGCCGAGATGAACGTGGTGACGGGCAGCAGGCTGTCCATCCAGGAGCCGCGCCGCCAGCCGGTGAAGACGCCGATGCCGGTGCCGAGCACGAAGCTGATCAGCGTGGTGATGCCGACGAGCGCGAGCGTCCACGGCAGCGACTGGGCGATGACCTCGCTCACCGGGGTGGGGAAGAAGGTGAAGGAGAGCCCGAGGTCACCGTGGAACAGGTGTGACCAGTAGTCGGTGTACTGCTGCCAGATCGACTGCTTCTTGTCGAGGCCGAACAGGGCCTTGAGCGAGGCGATGGCGCTGGTGTCCAGCTGGCCCTGGAAGCGGGCTATGAGTGCCTGCACCGGGTCGCCGGGCATCAGGCGCGGGATGAGGAAGTTGATGGTGATGGCGGCCCAGGCGGTAACCAGGTAGAAGGCGAGCCGTTGGAGCAGGTACTTCACTTCGCAGCCTCCTTCTCGTGGCCGTCGGTGGGGGCCGCGACGGCGGAGCCGTCGTACAGCCAGCAGGCGGCCCACTGGCCGTCGGCCAGGTCGAAGCGGGGCGGCAGTTCGGTGCGGCAGCGCTCCATCGCCTTGGGGCAGCGGGGGTGGAAACGGCAGCCGGCAGGGGGGTCGATGAGCGAGGGGGGCTCGCCGCTGCCGGTCTCCTCCTGCTCCTCCTCGTCGACGACCCGGTCCGGGTCGGGCGCCGAGGCGATCAGCAGCTGGGTGTAGGGGTGGGCGGGGCGCTGGGTGACGGTCTCGCTGTCACCGCCCTCGACGATCCGGCCCGCGTACATCACGAGCGTGGAGTCCGCGAAGTAGCGGGCGGACGCGATGTCGTGGGTGATGTAGAGGATCGCGAGGTGCATGCGGTCCTTGAGGTCCTTGAGCAGGTTGAGCACCCCGAGCCGGATGGAAACGTCCAGCATCGAGACGGGCTCGTCGGCGAGGAGGACCTGGGGGTCGGCGCCGAGCGCGCGGGCGATGGCCACGCGCTGGCGCTGACCTCCCGACAGCTCGTGCGGGAACTTGTCCAGATACTGATGAGGAGGAGTCAGCTGGACACGGTTCAGCAGAGCGGTCAGGTTCTGTTCCAGTTCCGCGTCGCCGCTGCCCGCCCTGCCGTGGATCTTCAGGGCGCGGGTGAGGTGGTAGCGCACGGTGTGCACGGGGTTCAGCGAGGCGAACGGGTCCTGGAAGATGAGCTGGACCCGGCGTACGTAGCTGCGGAAGGACCGGCCACGTCCGGCCTTCACCTTCTGGCCGCCCAGGTGGATCTCGCCCTCGGTGAGCGGATACAGCTGGGCGAGCAGTCTGGCGACGGTCGACTTCCCGGAGCCTGACTCCCCCACCAGCGCCGTGACGGTGCCGCGCCGCAGCTGCAGCGAGACGTCATCGACGGCGTGGACGGTACGGCGCTTGCCCGCGAGGAGATCGCGGCCGGTGCGCCGCACGGCGAAGTGTTTCGTGACTCCGCGTGCTTCGAGCACGACGTGGTTCTTTTCGAGCTTTTCAGACATGGCCGGTACCTGGATCCCTGGTCCTACTTGGACGGCTTGAGCTTCAGCACGATCTCCAGCGACGAGCGCTGGGTGTGCTGCGGGTCGGCGTACGGGTCGGCCTCGGTGGGCCAGCCCACCCAGTTCTTGGTGGAGTACTCGGCCCCGATGGGCGCGGCAGCCGTCGGGATCATCGGCGCCTGCTCGACCATGATCTTCTGCAGGGAGTTCATCGCCGCGGTACGGGCGGTGTCGGTCGTGGCACTGGCGAAGTCCTTCAGCGCCTCGGTCGCTTCGGTGCTCTTGAAGCGGCCGAAGTTGCCCTGCTGGGAGGGCTTGCCGATGGGCTGGAGCAGCGCGCCGTCCATGATGTTCTGGTACATGTCGTACGGGGTGGCGCCGCTGTTGGTCCAGTGCAGGGTGGCGTCGAAGTTGCCGTTGGCGACGTCCGCGCCCCACGCCTCGGCGGTCTGCGTCTTGACCTTGGCCTCGATGCCGATCTTCTTGATGTTGTCCTTGATGATCGCGAGACCGGTGATGTAGTCGTTCCAGCCGGCCGGGTCGGTGAAGGTCAGCTTCACCGGCTTGCCGCTCGGGTCCTTGAGGACACCGCCGCTGAGGGTGAAGCCGGCCTTCTCCAGGACCTTCTTGGCGCCCTCGACGTCCGGCTTGGTGGTGGCGTTCCGGTACTCGGGGGCGAGGAAGGACTTGCCGGCGGGCAGCGGGATGCCGGTCGGGTTGGTGATCTCGGGGTAGAGGGTCGCCTCGGCCTGGGTGTAGATCGCGTTGCGGTCGACGACCATCGCCATGGCCTTGCGCAGCGCCGGGTTGTCGAACGGCGCGCGGGCGGTGTTGAACCACAGGCCGTGGATGCCGAGCCCGGAGGGGAACCACAGCTTGTGGTTCTCCGGGTCCTTGGAGATGAACAGCTGCTTGTAGTTCGGCATGAAGACGAACGACCACTCCAGCTTGCCGCTGGCCAGTGCGGTGGTGGCGGCACTGTTGTCGTTGTAGGTGCTGTAGCGCAGCTCCTTGACCTTCGTCGCGCCCTTCCAGTAGGTGGGCGTGGCGGTCAGCGTGGTGGTCTGCGGGGTGAACGTCTTCAGCTTGTACGGGCCCGAGCCGACCGGTGTGCGGTTGGGCCAGGTCTCCGGGTTCTTGACGCCTTCCCAGATGTGCTTGGGCACGATGTACTGCTGGATGATCTTGTTCTGGTTGACGTACTGCGAGTCGTCGAAGGTCAGGACGACCTTCTTGCCCTGTACCTCGACCCCGCCCCACGCGATGCCGTCGGCGTTGAGCGCCGGGTGCTTCTTCAGCAGGTTGAAGGTGAACGCGACGTCGTCGGCGGTCAGCGGCTTGCCGTCGGCCCACTTGGCCCGGGGGTCGAGGGTGAAGGTGACCTTGGTGAAGTTGAGGTCCCACTTCCAGTCCGTCGCCAGCCACGGGTCGGCCTTCACCGAGGGCCGGATCTGGCTCGTCATCGCCAGCGGCTCGTAGATCATCCAGCGATAGCCGAGGGTGGCGCCCGCCGAGGTGTTCAGGAACGGGTTGCTGTTGTTCGTCTGCGGCCCGTCGGGCTTGCCCAGGTTCAGCACGCCCGAGGCGGCCGAGCCGCCGCCCTTGTTGTGGTTCGAGTTGGCGGACGAACAGCCGGCGGCGAGCGCGACCACCGCGGTGGCGAGCGCGGCGGCTCTGAGCGTGTGACGGCGTGCGGACATAACGACTCCAGGAGGGACTGGCGGGTCTGGGAGATCCGGAAACGGGCAGAGCTCGGCGCGCCGGGTACGGGAGGTGCGGGTGCGTACAGGCGGTACGGGCGGTACGGGTGCGTGCGGGGCCGGGCCCGCAGCGCTAGGGCGCCGAGTGGCGCACGACCAGTTCGGTGGGCAGCACGACCGGTGCGTCGGGTACGGGCGTGCCGCCGAGGTGGGAGAGCAGCATCCGTGCGGCCGTCTCACCCATCTGCCGGGTGGGCTGGCGCACGGTGGTCAGGGGCGGTTCGGTGTGCTCGGCCATCGGGATGTCGTCGAAACCGACCACTGCGATGTCACCGGGCACGGAGCGTCCCGCGGCGCGCAGCGCCCGCAGCACGCCTGCTGCGGTGATGTCGTTGTGCGCGAAGACCGAGTCGAACTCGACGCCGGAGGCGAGGAGTTGCTCCACGGCCTGCCGGCCGCAGATCTCGGTGAAGTCTCCGCGGACGACGAGGTCGGTGGGCAGGACCGAGACGAATCCCTCCAGCCGGTCGCGTACGCAGCCGAAGTCCTGGGGGCCTGTGATGACCAGGGGCCTGGTGCGGCCGGCAGCCCGCAGATGGCGGGCGGCCGACGCGCCTCCTTCGTGGTTGGTGGTCACGACGGAGGGGAACTCGGGGTGGTGGCCGCGATCGTCGATCAGCACGATCGGCAGGCCGCCGCGGTGCAGTGCGGTGAGGTGGTCCATGGTGTTCTCGGGTTCGACGACGACCAGTCCGTCGAAAGCGCGCGCCGACACCTGGCTGGTGAAGCGCTCCACGGACTCGGCCCCGCGGTTGCAGGTGAAGAGCAGCAGCCCGTAGTCGGCGGCCTCGACGGTGTCGACGACGCCCTGGAGCACCTCGCCCATCCACGGCCAGGTCAGCGAGGGCACCAGCATGCCGACCGTACGGCTGCTGCCGCGGGCCAGACCGACGGCGCCCGAACTGGGTACATAGCCGAGCTGTGCGATCACTTCACGAACACGGGCGGCCGTCGAACCGTCCACTTCGCCCTTGGTGTTGATGACCCGGGACACGGTCGTCTTGCTGACGCCGGCCTCACGGGCGACATCAGCGATGGTGACACGCATCGGGGGCCTCCAGGACACAACGGGACAGAGCGAACGGCCGGCCGTGGAACCGGTACCGCAACCGGTTCCGGAACCGGTACCGGCGTTGGTGGCGTGAGTTAACCCCGCTGGAACAGGGCCGTCAATACTTCACGTCGAGATTGGTCCGTACCCATCTTCCGAGCAGCGGAAAAAGGCGGTTGCCTTCAAGTCCTGAACGCACAGGCTCTTGACGTGGGCACGCAAGAGCAGTTCACTCCCGTCTCGTCCGACGGCACGTCCCCCACGCTCCCGCCGAGGAAGGCATCAGCCATGATCCGTTCAGGAAGGGCGGCCAGGGCGCTGCTCGCAGCAGTGCTCGCGACCGCCGGCCTCACCGGACTCTCGTCCGGCACCGCGCAGGCCGCGGGCGAGACGGTGAACATCGCCCTGACCACCACCGACGACTCCGGCGGCCGTCATGTGACCCGGGGCCTGGAGGCGCAGACCCCGGTCGCGTTCGGAGCCGGGAACGGGGGCGGCGGTACGAACATCGCGGTCGACGAGAACACCCGGTACCAGACCTTCACCGGCGGCGGCGCCTCGTTCACCGACACCGCCGCGTATCTGATGAAGAGCAGCGGGGCGCTGAGCCAGGCGACTCGCGACGCCACGATGAAGAAGCTCTTCTCCCCCACGGAGGGCATCGGGCTGTCGTTCGTACGCAATCCGATGGGCGGTTCGGACCTGGCGCGGTACGGCTACACGTACGACGACATGCCCGCCGGGCAGAGCGACCCGTCGCTGTCGAACTTCTCGATCGCACACGATCTGGAGGATGTGCTGCCGCTGACGAAACAGGCCAGGCAGCTCAACCCGGCGCTGACGACGGTGGCATCGCCCTGGACCGCCCCGGCCTGGATGAAGGACAACGGGCAGCTCAACGGAGGCTGGCTGAAGGCGGAGAACTACGGCGCCTACGCCGACTACTTCGTGAAGTACCTCCAGGCCTACCGGGACCAGGGCGTTCCGGTCGACTACGTCACCGCGCAGAACGAGCCGACGTGCTGCGGGGGCTATCCCTCGATGAGCTGGAACGGCTCCGGACTGGCCTACTTCACCAAGAGCGAGCTGCTGCCGAAGCTGGCCTCCGCGGGTCTGGCCACCAAGGTGCTCGCCCACGACTGGAACTGGGACACCTACGACGCGTACGCCGCTGCCACCGTGGACGACGCGGCCGTGCGCAACCACCCCAACTTCGGCGGGGTGGCCTGGCACGGGTACGGCGGTGACATCGCCAAGCAGACGGCGGTGCACAACCAGTACCCGTCGATGGACGCGTTCCAGACCGAGCACTCGGGCGGAACCTGGATCGCCGACCAGCAGCGCGAGGACATGCTGAACATCATCGATTACACCCGCAACTGGGCGAAGTCGGTGACCAAGTGGTCCCTGGCGGTGGACCAGAACCGCGGCCCGCACAACGGTGGTTGCGGTACCTGCGACGGGCTGATCACCGTGCACAACGGGGACAGCAGGAGCGGACAGGTCGACTACAACATCGAGTACTACACGATGGGCCACCTGACCAAGTTCGTCCGCCCGGGCGCCTCCCGGATCTCCTCCACCGCCAGTTCCACCGTGCCCAACGTCGCCTGGCGCAACCCGGACGGCTCGAAGGCGCTGATCGCGTACAACGGCGGCGGCTCGGCCCAGCAGGTGACGGTCAACTGGGGCGGCCAGAAGTTCTCCTACTCGCTCCCCGCCCGCACATCGGCGACGTTCACCTGGTCGGGGACACAGTCCGGGGCGGAGGCCGCCTCGGGGACCCTGTCCGGCCCCGGCGGCAAGTGCCTCGACGCGACGGGCAACACCGGCGCGGACGGCACGCCCGTCCAGCTCTGGGACTGCACGGGCGGCACCAACCAGCGCTGGACAGTGCAGGGCGACGGCTCGATCCGTGCGCTCGGCGCCTGCCTGGACGTGACCGCGGGCTCGACGGCGAACGGCGCGAAGGTCCAGCTGTACACCTGCAACGGCACCTCGGCGCAGCGCTGGACGTACAACGCTTCGACGGGCGACATCGTCAACACGGCCGCGGACAAGTGCCTCGACGTGACCGATCAGTCCACGGCGAACGGGGCCCGCACCCAGATCTGGACGTGCACGGGGACGGCCAACCAGAAGTGGCATCTCCAGTAGAAGCCACCCGCCCGGACCACGGGCCACACGCCCGGACCGCGGGCCGGACAGCCGGCCCGTGGTCCGGGCGCGTCCGCGCCGGACCCTCTTACTCCGTCGGTTCGATCCCCGCGCGCAGCAGCCCGAAGGTGTACGCGTCCTCCAGGGCCTGCCAGGACGCCGCGATGACGTTCTCTGCGACCCCCACGGTCGCCCAGTCGCCCTGGCCGTCGCCCGTGGTGATCAGGACGCGGGTGGTGGACTCGGTGCCGGTGCGACCCTCCAGGATGCGGACCTTGTAGTCCACCAGCTCCAGCTTGGCCAGCTGCGGGTAGATCCGCTCCAGGGCGACCCGCAGCGCCCGGTCGAGCGCGTTGACGGGGCCGTTGCCCTCGGCGGTGGCGACGATGCGCTCGCCCTTGGCCCAGAGCTTCACGGTCGCCTCGTTGGCGTGGGTGCCGTCGGGACGGTCCTCGACGATCGCCCGCCAGGACTCCACGCGGAAGTAGCGGCGGGGCCGGCCCTCGGCCTCGGCCCGCAGCAGCAGCTCGAAGGAGGCGTCGGCCGCCTCGTAGGTGTAGCCCTGGAGTTCGCGCTCCTTGACCCGCTCGACGACCCGGCCGATGAGCTCGCGGTCGCCGCCGAGGTCGATGCCGAGTTCCTGGCTCTTGAGCTCGATGGAGGCGCGGCCCGCCATGTCGGAGACGAGCATCCGCATGGTGTTGCCGACCAGCGCGGGGTCGATGTGCTGGTACAGGTCCGGGTCGACCTTGATCGCGGAGGCGTGCAGCCCGGCCTTGTGCGCGAAGGCCGAGACGCCGACGTAGGGCTGGTGGGTGGAGGGCGTGAGGTTGACGACCTCGGCGATGGCGTGCGAGACGCGGGTCATGTCGGCGAGCGCGCCCTCGGGGAGGACGGACATGCCGTACTTGAGCTCCAGCGCGGCGACGACGGGGAAGAGGTTGGCGTTGCCGACCCGCTCGCCGTAACCGTTGGCGGTGCACTGGACGTGGGTGGCGCCCGCGTCGACGGCGGCCAGGGTGTTGGCGACGGCGCAGCCGGTGTCGTCCTGGGTGTGGATGCCGAGGCGGGCGCCGGTGTCGGCCAGGACGGTGGCGACGACGGCCTGGATCTGAGCCGGGAGCATCCCGCCGTTGGTGTCGCAGAGGATGACGACGTCGGCCCCTGCCTCGGACGCGGTCCGGACGACGTCCTTGGCGTACTCGGCGTTGGCGCGGTAGCCGTCGAAGAAGTGCTCACAGTCGAGGAACACCCGGCGGCCCTGGCCGGTCAGATAGGAGACGGTGTCACGCACCATCTCCAGGTTCTCCTCCAGCGTGGTGCGCAGGGCGAGTTCCACATGGCGGTCGTGCGCCTTGGCGACCAGGGTGATCACCGAGGCGCCCGACTCCAGCAGCGCCTTGACCTGCGGGTCCTCCGCCGCCTTGCCGCCGGCCCTGCGGGTCGCGCCGAAGGCGACCAGTTCGGCGTTCTTGAACTCGATCTCCTGGCGCGCGCGGGCGAAGAACTCGGTGTCGCGGGGATTGGCTCCCGGCCAGCCGCCCTCGATGAAACCGACGCCGAAATCGTCCAGGTGCCGGGCGATGGTCAGCTTGTCCGCGACCGTCAGGTTGATGCCTTCACGCTGGGCACCGTCGCGCAGCGTGGTGTCGAAGACATGGAAACTGTCGTCGGTGGGCTTGGCCTTGGTGGTCATGCTGATCTGACTCCTGTCGGATGAGTGGATCCGGACGATCTGACTCCACTTGCCCCCATCATCCCGCGTGCCTCGTCCCGGCCGGTGGTGAGGGCCGGAAAACAAAAAACCCCTCGCGGGTGCGAGAGGTCTGCGCGCGGGTCTGGGGCACGGTGGCCGTGCCGTACATGGTGGTACGGGACGATCACTGCGGACCGGCGCGCCTGTTGCCAATAATCATGACGAACGAGGACACGGAAGCAGTCTGGCACAGGACCGCCTCCGTACCCCGCGCTGTCTCAGGATGCGGGCGTGACGCTCGTCGCTCCGGCGGGCTGCGCCTTCTCCCCCGCCTGCCCGGCGACGACCCGGTTCAGGTCGATGTCGCGGGTCTCACGCATGGTCAGGTAGACGACGAGGGAGACCGCGGCGCAACCGGCCACGTACCAGTAGAAGCCGGACTCGGCGCCGGCGTTCTTGAACCACAGCGCCACGTACTCCGCGGTGCCGCCGAAGAGCGCGTTGGCGACGGCGTACGAGAGACCGACGCCCAGGGCCCGGATGCCCGTCGGGAAGAGCTCGGCCTTCACACAGGCGTTGATCGAGGTGTAGCCGGTGATCACGAGCAGCGCGAGCAGGGCGAGGCCGAGCGCCGGCCAGAACGTGTCGGCGTGCTTGAGCATCGTCATGATCGGCACGGTCAGGAAGGTCGAACCGACGGCGAAGGTGATCAGCAGCGGGCGGCGGCCGATCCGGTCGGACAGCATTCCGGCCAGCGGCTGGATGCACATGAAGACGAACAGCGCGCAGAAGCTGACGAGCGAGGCGGTGGACTTCTCCATGCCGGCGCTCTTGGAGAGGAACTTCGTGAGGTAGGTCGTGTACGTGTAGTAGGCGACGGTGCCGCCCATGGTCAGGGCCATCACGAGGAACGCCTCGCGCCGGTGCTGCCACAGCACCTTCAGCGTGCCGCGGTCCTGCTGCTCGGCCGCTCCGGAGTCGGCGTACACCTCCGTCTCCAGCATGGAGCGGCGCAGGTAGAAGACGATGCCCGCGCCGAGTGCGCCGACGACGAACGGGATGCGCCAGCCCCAGCTGTGCAGCGCCGCCTCGGACATGTTGCGCTGCAGGACGATCTGGAGGCCGAGGCCCACGAGCTGTCCGGCGGTCATGGACACGTACTGGAAGCTGGAGGCGAAGCCGCGCTTCTCGGGTGCGGAGGCCTCGGTGAGGTAGGTGGCACTGGCCGCGTACTCACCGCCGACGGACAGCCCCTGGAGCAGCCGGGCCACCATCAGTACGGCGACGCCTCCGTACCCGGCGACGTCGTAGGTCGGCGCGATCGCGATGAGGACCGCGGAGGCCGACATGAGGGTGACGGTCAGGGTGAGCGCGGCCTTACGGCCCTTGCGGTCACCGATCCGGCCGAGCAGCCAGCCGCCGACCGGCCGCATGAAGAAGCCGACGGCGAAAATGCCCATGGTGTTCATGAGGTTGGCGGTCTCGTTGCCTTCGGGGAAGAACGAATCCGCGAAGTAGACCGCGAAGGTCGCGTACACGAACCAGTCGAACCACTCGACCATGTTGCCGGCCGAACCGACCCAGATTTTCTTCCACTGCTCTCGTCCCATGGTTGGCCACCGTGCCCGAACCGCCGGAAGTCCAACAAGGGTGCAGGGCGCAACGATCGCGCGTACTTACGTGCGTTTCGTTCACGGGCGGGTGACGTCAGCCGGTGGCGGTCAGCGATTCGTCGACGAACTCCGCCACGCGGGCCAGGGCCTGGTCCCGGCCGGTGCCGGGGACACCGACCGCCACATGGACACTGAAACCGTCGAGCAGGGCGCGCAGCCGGGTGGCGACGTGCTCGGCGTCGACCCGGCGGAACTCCCCGCGCGAGCCGCCCTCGGCGAGCAGCGCCACCAGGTCGCGGTGCCAGGCGCCCTCGATCGCGGCCTGCCGGGCGCGCGCGTCCTCGTCGGCGTCGCGCGAGCGGTTCCAGACCTCCAGCCAGAGCGTCCAGTGCGGGTCGCGGTGGCCGGCGGGGAGGTAGAGGGCGATGTACGCGTCGAGCCGTTCGCGGGCCGTCCCGGGCCAGGACAGCAGCCGGCGCCGCTCGGCCCCGAGCCGGTTCTCGCTCCACTCCAGGGTCTGGAGCAGCAGTTCGTCCTTGGTACGGAAGTAGTAGAGGAGGTGGCCGCTGCTCATGCCGACCTCGCGGCCGAGCCCGGCCATCGTGAGGCCGTCGAGGCCGCGTTCGGCGACGGTGGCCATGACGGCGGCGAGCACGTCCTCGCGGGGCGGGGCGGTGTTGCGGCGGCGCGGGGCGGTGGGCACGGTTCAGACCTTCGGCTGCTGCTGGGTGATGCAGTGGATGCCGCCGCCCCCGGCGAAGATCGCGCGGGCGTCGACGAGTGTCACCGTACGGCCGGGGAAGAGCCGGCGGAAAATCCCGGCGGCGAGTTCGTCGCGCGGGTCGCCGAACGCGCACAGGACGACACCGCCGTTGCAGAGGTAGTGGTTGATGTAGGAGTAGTCGACCCACTCGTCGCCGGCTCGCAGCACGGTGGGCGCGAGGACCTCCACGACCTCCAGCGGCCGCCCCTTCGCGTCGGTGGCGGCGCGCAGGATGCGGACGGTCTCCCGGGTGATCTCGTGGTCCGGATGGACCGGGTCCGGCTGGACGTGGGCGACGACGGTGCCGGGGCGGACGAAGGCGGCGACGATGTCGACATGGCCGAGCGTGCCGTACGTGCCGTAGTCGCCGGACAGGCCACGGGGCAGCCAGATCGCCTTCTCGGTGCCCAGGCGCGCGTGGACCTCGGCCTCGACCTCCTCACGGGTCCAGGCGGGGTTGCGTTCCTTGCCGAGCTGGACGGTCTCCGTGAGCAGTACGGTGCCCTCGCCGTCGACATGGATCGCGCCGCCCTCGTTGACCAGCGGCGAGCTGTGCACGGGGACACCGGCGAGCTCGGCGACGGAGCGGGCGATGTGGCGGTCGCGCTCCCAGCGGGCCCACCCCTGGGCGCCCCAGCCGTTGAACGTCCAGTCGACGGCGGCCAGTTCGCTTCCGTCGGTGACGAACGTGGGGCCGATGTCACGCATCCACGCGTCGTCGAGCGGGCGCACCGCGAGCTCGACGTCCGGGCCGAGCAGTGCGCGGGCGCCGTCCTCCTGGCCGGGGCCGACGACCATCGTGACGGGTTCGAAGCGGCGGACGGCGTGGGCGACCGCGGCCCAGGCGCGGCGGGCCTCGTCGAGTTCGGCCGCGGTGCCGAACGTGGGGTTGGGGCCGGGCCAGGCCATCCAGGTGCGTTCGTGCGGGGCCCATTCGGGCGGCATGCGGAAGGTCACTGTGGGTCCTTGGACTCGTTCAGAGGAAGTAGAGCCGGTTGAGGGAGACCGATTCGGCGGGTTCGGAACTGAGCGGGTCACCGTCCAGGGTGACGAGGCCGCTGCGCGCGTCCACGTCGACGGTTCCGGTACGGGAGTTGAGGCGGAGGTCGGCGGGGCCGATGCCCCGGGTGCCCCGGACACCGACGCGGCGTCTGCGGGTCGGCATGGCGTCGGCCCCCAGCTGCGTGGCGGCCTGCGAGACGAAGGCGACGGAGAGATCGGCGGCGGTGGCCCCGTACGCGCCGAACTGCGGCCCGAGGACGAGGGGTTCGCAGGTGTCGGTGGCGGCGTTGGGGTCGCCGGTGACGCCATAGGCGGGAAAGCCGGACTTCAGTACCAGTTGCGGCTTCGCGCCGAAGAACTCGGGCCGCCACAGCACGATGTCGGCGAGCTTTCCCGTCTCGATGGAGCCGATCTCGTGCGCGAGGCCGTGGGCGATGGCCGGGTTGATGGTGAGCTTGGCCATGTAGCGCAGCACCCGGGCGTTGTCGTCGCCCGGTCCGTCGCCCTCCATCGGGCCGAGCTCGGCCCTCATCTTCCCGGCCATGGCGAAGGTGCGGCGAACGGTCTCGCCGGCCCGGCCCATGCCCTGGGCGTCGGACGAGGTGATCCCGATGGCTCCCAGGTCGTGCAGCACGTCCTCGGCGCCCATCGTGCCGGCCCTGATCCGGTCGCGGGCCATGGCGGCGTCACCGGGCAGGTCCGTCTTCAGGTCGTGAACGGAGACGATCATCCCGTAGTGCTCGGCGACCGCGTCCCGCCCGAAGGGGAGCGTGGGGTTGGTGGAGGAGCCGATGACGTTCGGCACGCCGGCCATCTTCAGGACGTTGGGGACGTGCCCGCCGCCGCAGCCCTCGATGTGGAAGGCGTGGATGGTGCGCCCCTCCAGGACGCGCAGGGTGTCCTCGACCGACAGGCACTCGTTCAGCCCGTCGCTGTGCAGGGCCACCTGGACGTCGTGCTCCTCGGCGACGCGCAGCGCGGTGTCCAGGGCGCGGGTGTGTGCCCCCATGTCCTCGTGGACCTTGAAGCCGCAGGGGTCTCAGATAGTAGGAAGTCCGAGTAATCGTGGAGACAGACCGGCGTGGCTGCCCTAGCTTTGTAGAAGCCGAACGTCTCGCTAGATCAAGCGACTGGCGGTCGTGAGCGCGCGCCCCGAAGCAGGCAACCCCTGCGGCGCCTGCTCCCCGCCCCTTCCGGCACCTCGAAATCCCTGATCTCGACATCACGTTCAAGATTTTCGATCTCGGAATCCTCGCGATCTCAAGGAGTCGATCCACCATGGCCGAGACCACTGTCCGCCGCCGCGTCCGCCACACCCACCGCCCGACCGAGTCGGAGCGGCAGAATGCCGCCGCCGCCCTGCAGCGTGCCCTCGACCGCAGGGACAACGGCGGCTCCACCGGTCACTGAACCGGGGCCGTCCGTCCGGCCGGCCCCGGCCGCGCTCAGCCCCGGCTGATCTCGAAGTGGTCGATGCGCTCGCCGGACTCGGCGAGTGCGGTGACCTTCATACGCGCGTGCTTCCCGGGCTCCACCTCCACCGCGAGGAACGAGAAGCCCGTGTAGCGCACCCGCGACCACTCCACGGTCTCGACGGCCTTACCGCCGCCCTTGACCACGTGGTACGTGTCCACGCTCTCCAGGTCCGTGACGTGACCCTCGTAGCTGTCGGGCGCCGGGAAGTTGTACAGCGCCTTGCCCGCGCCGCCCGCGGTGACGTACACGAGGCCGTCCCGCGTCGGGTCGGTGCGCTCACCGATCGGCACCTTGCGCTGGACCGCGTTCTTGAGGATCGCGTCGGTGCGCTCGTAGACGTGGTTGTGCCCGTTGATGACCAGGTCCACCTGGTGCTTCTCGAAGAGCGGCACCCAGGCGTCCCGCACCCCGCCGTCCGAGGCGTGCGCGTTGGTCGTGGAGAAGGCGCAGTGGTGGAAGAAGACCACCAGGAAGTCGATGTCGTGACGGGCCCGCAGCTCGCCCAGGCGCCGGTCCAGCCAGCGCGTCTGCTTGCCGCCGCTGATGCCGAAGTTGGCGGGGATCTCGTACGACACGTCATTGGCGTCGAGCGCGATCACGCCGACGTTGCCGTGCACGAAGGAGTACGCCCCGGGCTGGTTCACCGGGTCCGGGCCGTTGTCCGGCAGTGTCCAGCGGGCGTTCTGCCCGCCGTAGCCGTCGGGCGAGTACCAGGCCTCCATGTCGTGGTTGCCGGTCGTCACCATCCACGGCACGGTCTTGGAGACCGTCTCGGTCTGCGCCAGGAACTGATCCCAGGTGCGCGCGTCATAGGTGTCGCCGGTCTGGCCGGAGCCGGACGGGTCGGCGTAGCAGATGTCGCCCGCGTGCAGGTGGAAGGCGGGGTTCTGGCCGAGGATCAGCTGGTCGTTGCCGAGCGCGTGGTAGCTGACGCCCTGGTCGCCGAAGGCGGTGAAGGTGAAGGTCCCGGCGCGCGAGGGCGCCGTGGTGAAGGTGCCGAGCGTGCCCAGGTTGCGGGTGTCGGCCGGGTCGAAGCCGTCGTGGCCGACGCCGTAGTAGTACGTCGTGCCGGGCTTGAGGTGCTCCAGGGCCGCGTGCACGTAGTACTGCTCGGCGGCGGCGATCTTGCCGTCGTTCAGCAGCGGCGTGGTGAGGTGGCGCACCTCGGCGTCGATCTTCCGGCTGAGCGCCCACGGCTTGAGGCCGATCCGGATGTACGGGCGGCGCACGGCGAACGGGACCTGCCAGGAGACCGCCATCTGCGTCTTCGGGTCGCCGCCGTAGGCCAGGTGCCGGCCGAACGGCGCGACCAGCGAGCCGTCCACCCGGGTGGTGCTGTGCGAGGTGAGTACCGTCGGTGCGGCGTACGCGGGCGGGGCGGTCAGCGAGGTGCCGAGCCCGGCACCGGCGGCGACGGCCGCGGTCGCCACGCTCGTACGCAGCACTCCGCGTCGCGTCAGCCGGGTGCGCAGGTAGTCGTGCTGCTCGGCCATGCTCATGCGGTCGGCGAGCTTCTCGGGGATGCCGAAACGGGGGATGTCCATGGGCGACAACCTCCACCCGCTTCCTGACGACACTCCGTCGGGTAGGTGAACGGTACACGTACAGCTGCCCATGTGTCCGTATAGTGGACGTGAAATGTCATGGGGTGGGACGCCCAGTATCGTGCCGGACATGGCTTCCAGCATCAATCTCGCAGTGATCCCCGGTGACGGTATCGGCCAGGAGGTCGTCGCCCAGGGCCTCAAGGTCCTCAACGCTGTTCTCCCGCAGGACGTGAAGCTGGAGACCAAGGAGTACGACCTTGGTGCCCAGCGCTGGCACCGCACCGGTGAAACCCTCCCGGACGCGGAGCTGGAGGCCCTCAAGGGCCACGACGCCATCCTGCTCGGTGCGATCGGTGACCCGTCCGTGCCCTCCGGGGTGCTGGAGCGCGGGCTGCTGCTGAAGCTGCGGTTCGCCTTCGACCACTTCATCAACCTGCGGCCGTCGAAGCTGTTCCCGAACACGGCGACCCCGCTGGCCGGCCGTCCGGACATCGACTTCGTCGTCGTCCGTGAGGGCACCGAGGGCCCGTACACCGGCAACGGCGGTTCGCTGCGGACCGGCACGGAGCACGAGGTCGCCACCGAGGTCAGCCTCAACACGGCCTTCGGTGTCGAGCGCGTCGTCCGGGACGCCTTCGAGCGCGCCGCCGCCCGCCCGCGCAAGAAGCTGACGCTGGTCCACAAGAACAACGTCCTCGTCTACGCCGGCCACCTGTGGAAGAACACCTTCGACAAGGTCGCGGCCGAGTACCCCCAGGTCACCACCGACTACCTGCACGTCGACGCCGCGACGATCTTCTTCGTCACCCAGCCGGAGCGCTTCGACGTCATCGTCACCGACAACCTCTTCGGCGACATCCTCACCGACCTCGCCGCGGCCGTCTCCGGCGGCATCGGCCTGGCCGCCTCCGGCAACATCAACCCGACGGGTGCCTTCCCGTCGATGTTCGAGCCGGTCCACGGCTCTGCCCCCGACATCGCGGGCCAGGGCAAGGCCGACCCGACCGCCACGATCCTCTCCGTCGCCCTCCTGCTGCGCCACCTCGGCTACGAGGCCGAGGCCGTGCGCATCGAGGACGCCGTCTCCGCCGACCTCGCGGAGCGCGACGGGACTGCCCGCAGCACCGACGAGATCGGCGACGCACTCGCGGTACGCGTAGCGGGCTGATCCGACGACTCCTTTACGAAGCCGCCGGGTCGCACACGCACCCGGCGGCTTCTCCTGTGCGGCCCCGGGTGTCACCATCGAACCCTGGACCGCATTCACGTCATTTCGTGCACGGCTCCCCACGAGAGATAATCGAACGGGACCGTGGTCTGCCACGAAGCTCGGACGTCCTAGCACCTGTCCGACAGGAGCTGGCGTGGGCGTGGTCCTACACACACAAAACCGGTGAAGGACACGCACTCATGACGACGCCCACGATCGAGCTCAAGCCCTCCTCGAACCCGCTGTCCGACGCGGAGCGCGAGGCGATCCTGGTCAAGCCCGGATTCGGCCGCTACTTCACCGACCACATGGTGACGATCAAGTGGACCGACGGCCGCGGCTGGCACGACGCCCAGCTCGTCCCGTACGCGCCGCTGTCGATCGACCCCGCCAACATGACGCTGCACTACGGGCAGGAGATCTTCGAGGGGCTCAAGGCCTACCGCCAGCCCGACGGCACGGTCGCCACCTTCCGTCCCGAGGCGAACGCCGAGCGCTTCCAGTCGTCCGCCCGCCGCCTCGCCATGCCGGAGCTGCCCGTCGAGACGTTCGTCGCGGCCTGCGACGCGCTCGTCCAGCAGGACGCGGCCTGGGTGCCGGCCCACGGTGGCGAGGAGTCGCTGTACCTGCGCCCGTTCATGATCGCGACCGAGGTCGGGCTCGGTGTCCGGCCCGCCAACGAGTACCTCTTCCTGATCATCGCCTCGCCGGCCGGCGCCTACTTCCCCGGCGGTGTGAAGCCCGTCTCCATCTGGCTCTCCGAGGACCGCGTCCGCGCCGTCCCCGGCGGCATGGGCGACGCCAAGACCGGCGGCAACTACGCCGCGTCCCTCCTCGCTCAGGCCGAGGCCGCCGCCAAGGGCTGTGACCAGGTCGCCTACCTCGACGCCGTCGAGCACAAGTGGGTCGAGGAGCTCGGCGGGATGAACCTGTACTTCGTGTACGGGAACAAGATCGTCACCCCCGCCCTGACCGGTTCCCTGCTCGCGGGCATCACCCGTGACTCGCTCCTCAGGCTCGCCGCGGACCTCGGCTACGAGCCCGAGGAGAAGCGCGTCTCCATCGACCAGTGGCGCGACGACACCGCGAACGGCACCCTCACCGAGGTCTTCGCCTGCGGCACCGCCGCCGTCATCACCCCCGTGGGCACCGTGAAGAGCACGGGCGGCGAGTGGGTCCAGGGCGACGGCACGCCGGGCCCGGTCACCCTGCGGCTGCGTGAGCGCCTGCTGGACATCCAGCGCGGTGTCGCGGAGGACACCCACGGCTGGATGCACCCCATCGGCTAGCCGACCCCTTACCCGCAGAAGGCCGCGTCCGCAGGGCGCGGCCTTTTTGTGTGGGAAGACTTGGAGCGTTGCTCGAAACGATACGTCTCGAGGTTCCATTTCCCCGCACCTCATGGTTAGAGTGCTGCTCTAAACAGGAGGTACGACGACGTGCGACTGACCCCGACCGAGCGGGACCGGCTGCTGCTCTTCGGCGCCGCCGAGCTGGCCCGCGCCCGCCGGTCCCGCGGCCTGAGGCTGAACGTCCCCGAGGCCACCGCCCTGATCGCGGACACCGTCTGCGAGGCCGCCCGCGACGGACGCCGGCTCGCCGAGGCGATCGAGGCCGCCCGCCGGGTGCTGGGTCCGGACGACGTGCTGCCCGGGGTCGCCGATGTCGTCACCGAGGTCCATGTGGAGGCCGTCTTCGACGACGGATCACGGCTCGCCGTGGTCTCCCGGCCGCTGGGTGTCGGCCTCGGCGACGAGGCGCCCGGTGCCGTCGTCCCCGGACCCGCGACGCCGGAGCCCGAGCCCGCGGTACGGATGGGCGTCCGCAACACGGCGACCGTCCCGGTCTCCGTGACCTCGCACTTCCACTTCTTCGAGGCCAACCCGCGGCTCGACTTCGACCGGGCGACGGCGTACGGGATGCGGCTCTGCGTGCCCGCGGGGTCCTCGGTCCGTTTCGGGCCGGGGGAGCGCGTCGAGGTGGGCCTGGTGCCCATCGGCGGCGACCGCGTCGCGATCGGGTTCGCCGGGCTGGTCGACGGGCCCCTCGACGCACCCGGAGCCCGCGAGGAAGCGCTGCGGCGGGCAGCCGCCTGCGGCTACCTGGGGGCCGCGCGATGAGCATCGACCCGTACGAGTACGCCTCCGTGCACGGCCCGCGCGCCGGTGACCGGGTCAGGCTCGGCGACTCCGGGCTGACCGTCAGGGTCGAGTCCGACGCCCAGAAGTCCGGCGACGAGTTCCTCGCAGGATTCGGCAAGACCGCCCGCGACGGCCTCCACCTCAAGGCCGCCGCCGTCCGGGAGACCTGCGACGTGGTGATCAGCAACGTGCTGGTCATCGACGCCGTGCAGGGGATCCGGAAGGTGTCGATCGGCATCCGCGAGGGACGGATCTCCGCGATCGGCCGGGCCGGGAACCCGGACACTCTCGACGGGGTTGACGTCGTCGTCGGCACGGGGACCTCCATCGTGTCCGGCGAGGGCATGATCGCGACCGCCGGAGCCGTCGACACCCATGTCCATCTGCTCTCGCCGCGGATCATGGAGGCCTCGCTCGCCTCCGGCGTCACCACGGTCATCGGCCAGGAGTTCGGCCCGGTCTGGGGCGTCGGCGTGAACTCGCCGTGGGCCCTGCGCCACGCCTTCAACGCCTTCGACGCCTGGCCGGTCAACATCGGCTTCCTGGGCCGCGGTTCCTCCTCCCACGAGGCACCGCTCGTCGAGGCGCTCGCCGAGGGCGGGGCCGGAGGTTTACGCGCGCTCACGCCCCACTCACTCTCAGCTCCCGGATGAGCGCCCGGACGGCGAGTGATCGTGCCAGCTCAGGGGTGGTGACGTAGCCCACGGACCGCGTCGGGCGCTCCGGCCCGAGAGCGGTGATCGCGACCGTGTCCGGTGCTCGTTCGAGTGACAGTTCCGGCATGATCGCCATGCCGAGACCACGGGACACGCGCCGGCCGGTACGTCGGCTCCCCCGTGCGGGTCTCCTCGTACCGCATCCGCAGAGCGGCCGGATCACTCCGGACGTCACCGCCCTCGACGGCTTCGAGCGGACCGTGGACGGCTTCCTGGGAATGCTGCGCGGCGAGAACACCGGCAAGATGCTGATCCGCACGGGCGCCCGGGCGAGCGAGACTCCTCCCCCGCACCTCCCCGGTACTCAGCCGCCATTTGAGTAGCTGTCCCGTGTCGAAGAATCGTGCGTCGCACGAGAGTTGGCCCCATGAACGGCCTCTACGCTCTCAAGCCCTGGTACGCGAACCGGCTCTCCGGTGTCCGCGCCTCGCTGGTCCGCCGTGAGGTGTCGCCCGACACCCTCACCGCCGCCGGCGTCGTCGCCGCGGCGGGCGGCGCAGCCGCGCTGGCCTGGCTGCCCACCGGACTCGCCGCCCTGCCGGTCGGCGTGCTGCTCGCGGCCCGGCTCGCCTTCGCCAACCTGGACGGGGCGCTGGCCCGCGACACGGGCCGCACGACCCGGCGCGGTGCGGTGCTCAACGAGCTCGGTGACCGGGTCGCGGACCTGGTCGTGCTGGCCGGCTTCCTGGCGCTCGCCCCGCTCTGGCTGGTGGCGGTCGCCGCACTCGCGGCGACGCTGCCGTCCTGGGTGTCGCTGGCCGGCGCCGCGGCCGGTGCGCCGCGGCGCAACGGCGGCCCGGTCGGCAAGACCGAGCGCTGCCTGCTGGTCGTGGTCGCAGCGGCGAGCGGCTGGGCTGTCCCGGTACTGATCGTGATCGCCGCCGGTTCGCTGCTCACTGCGGTGCTCCGGCTGGCCGGGCTGTGGAGGGAGCTGGCATGAGCGCCGTACTGATCGCCGAGGAGGCGGCCGCGCGGGCGGTGCCGCTGGTCGCGGGTGTGCTGGGGGCGGGCGGGGTCGCGGTCGCGGTCCTCCCCTCGAAGGTGCGGATGCGGGCCGAACTGCGAAGGCGGTGGCGGACCTGGGCGCTGGTCGCGCCGGTCTTCCTGGGGGCGTACCTCCTGGGCGGCGGCGGTACGTACGCACTGGCCGCGGGGCTCGGGGTGATCGCTGCGAGCGAGTTCGTCCGGATGGCGGAGCTGCGGCGCGGCGACCATGTGGTCCTGGCGGCCGCCGCTGTCGTCCTCCCGGCACTGGCCTGGCTGGCCCCGCACCTCCTGGACCTGCGGGCGGCGGCGCTGCTGCTGGTGGCGGCCGCGCTCCCGTCGGTGCTGGCCGGGGACGACCGGACGGGCTTCACCCGGACCGCCCGGACCGCGTTCGGGCTGCTGTGGATCCCCGTCGCGCTGACGGGCCTGGTGACGCTCGGCGAGACGGGTGTCGCGGTGGGCCTTGCGGTGGCGCTCGGCGATGTGGGCGCCTGGTGCGGCGGCACGGCGCTGGGCCGGCGCGGCCCGCTCGCCCGGCCGCTGTCGCCGCTCTCCCCCAACAAGACCTGGGCGGGCGTGCTGGGCGCGGCCGTCGCAACCGCCGTACTCCTGCTGGTGCTCGGCGAGTTCAGCCTCCCCCTGTGGGCGGCGGTGATCGGCGGCTGTGTCCTCGGCGACCTGATCGAGTCCATGGTCAAGCGCGAGTCCGGGGTCAAGGACGCGGGCAGCTGGCTGCCCGGCTTCGGCGGCCTGCTCGACCGGATCGACTCCCTGTTGGTGGCCCTTCTCCTGGCGACGGTGATGACGTGATGAGTACGCTCCTGAGCACGCCTGTCCGAGCCGTCCTCCCGCGCCGCTCCCGTGTCGCCGCCGCACTGCGGCGCGGACTGTGGTGGGGCGTGCTGAGCCTCACCGGTGGGGTGGAGCGGCGCGGCCGGCTGCCGCGCGGCGGCTGTGTGGTGGTCGCCAACCACTCCTCGCACGCGGACACCGCGGCGCTCCTCGCGGCGCTGGACGCCCGGCACAGCCCGGCGATCGGGGCTGCGGCCGACTACTGGTTCGCCTCCCCGTGGCGGCGGCGGATCTGCCGCAGGCTGGCGGCCGGGTTCCCGGTGCGGCGGGGCGGCGGCGGGATGGAGGACCTGCTCACGATGGCGGGTGAACTGCGGGCGGGCCGGGCGGTCGTGCTGTTCCCCGAGGGAACCCGTGCGGAGGACGGCTCGCTGGGCACCTTCCACCGGGGCGCGCTGGTCCTGGCCGAGGAGGCGGGGGTGCCGGTCGTGCCGGTGGGGATCGCGGGCACGGACCGGCTGCTGCCCAAGCACGGGCGGCTGCGTTCGGCGCTGGTCCGGGTGACGATCGGTGAGCCGCTGCCGTCGGCCGTCTCCCCGGAGGAGGCCCGCGACGCGGTGGTGGCGCTGCATACGCGTGCGGTCGCCGAGCCGCTGAGGGACTCCGCGACGCGGCGCCGGGTGGCGGCGGTCGTCACCTCGCGCTGGAGTGTGCCGCTGGCGTTCTGCTGGGCGTTCGCGGAGGCGCTGAGCTGGCCGCTGATGCCGGAGCTGCTGCTGGGCGTGGTGTGCGTGGCGGTGCCGCGCGCGGCGCTGAGGATGTCCCTGGGCGCGCTGGCCGGCAGCCTGGCGGGCGGTCTGCTGGCGCTGCACCTGGCCTCGGCCGGCGTTCACCTGCCCGCGCCGCTGACGACGGACCGGATGCGGGCGGAGGTCCGGCACGAGCTGGCCCTGGAGGGTGCGTCCGCGGTGCGCCACCAGCCGTGGAACGGCATCCCGTTCAAGGTGTACGGCGCCGAGGCGGGCCGCGCCGGCGTCCCCGCGCTCGACTGGCTCACCGCTTCGGCGGCGGCCCGCGGCTCACGCACCCTGACGGTGGGCCTCGCTTTCGCCGGCTTCGGCCTCCTGATGCGCCGCCACCGCCGCCAGTACGGCCGCTACCTGGTGCTGCTGGGCGGCGGGTTCGCGGCGGGGCTGTCGCTGATCGTGCACGGGTGGGGCTGAGCGACCGGCCGCCTCGGCAGATCCAGGTCGCACATCGCGCAGACGTAGTACTGCTCCCGTACGACATTGAGCGCACCGCACCCGTCGCACCAGCGGAACGTGAACGCGGACGTGAAACCGCCGCTGTGGACGACAGCGGCTGCTTCGAGGGCGGCGGCGACCGCGGGCCAGGACATCTCGGCGTCCGGGCAGTACCCGGTCGACTGGTTGGTGATCTCCTCCGCCACCCAGTGGCCGCCCGCGCGCACCAGCGTGATTTCTCCCGCACCCAGGACCGGCGCTCCCCCGGCGCATGCCACGTGCTCGCTGCGCCGCGGGGCCAGCCGCAGAACGCCCTCCACCGTGACGACGAAGGTGTACACCTCGCCTTCCCGGACCGCCGACGGCTCGAAGGGCCGTCCCCGGCTGTCCCGTCGCACGGCGGCGAGGATGTCCGCAGGACCGACGTACGGGTGGAGCGGGTACGGACACATGGCGCCCACTCTGGCAGCGCCCTCCGCGCACCGCACCCGAAATGGAAACCGCCTCCCGGCCGGCAGGGGAACCGGTCGGGAGGCGGAGTTCGTGGCGGGGTGCCGGGAGGGCGGCACCCCGAGGGCTGTCAGCCCTGGTGGGGGTAGGTGTACTCGGTCGGCGGCACCAGCGTCTCCTTGATGGCCCGGGTCAGGGTCCAACGCTGGAGGTTCTGCGGGGCGCCCGCCTTGTCGTTCGTACCCGAGGCGCGGCCGCCACCGAAGGGCTGCTGGCCGACGACAGCACCGGTCGACTTGTCGTTGATGTAGAAGTTGCCCGCGGCGTACCGCAGCTTCTCCATCGTGTACGCGGCCGCGGCGCGGTCGTTCGCGATGACGGCACCGGTCAGGGCGTAGTCGGAGACCGACTCCATCTGCTCCAGCATCTCGTCGAACTTGTCGTCCTCGTAGACGTGGATCGCGAGGATCGGACCGAAGTACTCGGTCGTGAAGACCTCGTTCTCCGGGTCGCTGCACGCGATGACGGTCGGGCGGACGAAGTAGCCCACCGAGTCGTCGTACGTGCCGCCGGCCACGATCGTGCACGCCGGGTCGGCCGCGGCGCGGTCGATGGCGGCCTTGTTCTTCGCGAAGGCGCGGTCGTCGATGACGGCACCCATGAAGTGCGACAGGTCGGTGACGTCGCCCATCGTGATGGAGTCGACCTCGGCCGCGAACTTCTCCTTGAAGCCGGCGTTCCAGATGGAGGCCGGGACGTAGGCGCGCGAGGACGCGGAGCACTTCTGGCCCTGGAACTCGAAGGAGCCGCGGGTCAGCGCGGTCTTCAGGATCGCGTGGTCGGCCGAGGGGTGGGCGACGACGAAGTCCTTGCCGCCGGTCTCACCGACGAGGCGCGGGTAGGTGCGGTACTTCGCGATGTTGTTGCCGACCGTCTTCCACAGGTGCTGGAAGGTGGGGGTCGAGCCGGTGAAGTGGATACCGGCCAGGTCGCGGTGGTTCAGGGCCACCTCGGAGACGGCGATGCCGTCGCCCGTCACCAGGTTGATGACGCCCTTGGGCAGACCGGCCTCCTCCAGGAGCTGCATCAGCAGCACGGCGGCGTGGGTCTGCGTGGGGGACGGCTTCCAGACCACCACGTTGCCCATGAGGGCGGGGGCGGTGGGCAGGTTGCCCGCGATGGCCGTGAAGTTGAACGGCGTGATCGCGTAGACGAAGCCCTCCAGCGGGCGGTGGTCCATGCGGTTCCACACGCCCGGGGAGTTGGCCGGGGGCTGCTCGGCCAGGATCTGGCGCGCGTAGTGCACGTTGAAGCGCCAGAAGTCGACGAGCTCGCAGGGGGTGTCGATCTCGGCCTGCTGGGCGGTCTTGCCCTGGCCGAGCATCGTGGAGGCGGCCAGCGTCTCGCGCCAGGGACCGGAGAGCAGCTCGGCGGCGCGCAGGATGATGGCGGCGCGGTCGTCGAAGGCCATCGCGCGCCAGGCCGGGGCGGCGGCGAGGGCGGCGTCGATCGCGTCCTGCGCGTCCTGCTCGGTGGCGCCGGCGAACGTGCCGATGACGGCCTTGTGGTTGTGCGGCTGGACGACGTCGAAGCGCTCGCCGCCACCCATCCGCTTCTCCCCGCCGATGGTCATCGGCAGGTCGATGGGGTTCTGGCTGAGCTCCTTGAGCTTGGCCTCCAGGCGGGCGCGCTCCGGGGAGCCCGGGGCGTAGGAGTGGACCGGCTCGTTGACCGGCGCGGGGACCTGGGTGACAGCGTCCATGGTTTCCGTTGCTCCTTCAGTAGAGGGTTGGAGGGGGCTCAGCCCTTGGTGAGGATGGAGCGGCCGAAGAACAGCAGGTTGGCGGGCTTCTCCGCGAGGCGGCGCATGAAGTAGCCGTACCAGTCGGTGCCGTACGCGGTGTAGACACGCATGCGGTGGCCCTCGGCCGCGAGCCGGATGTGCTCGTCGCTGCGGATGCCGTAGAGCATCTGGAACTCGTACTCGTCGAGCTTGCGGCCGGCCTTGCGGCCCAGCTCCTGGGCGATGGCGATCAGCCGCGGGTCGTGGGACCCGATCATCGGGTAGCCCTCGCCCTCCATCAGGGTCTTCAGGATGCGGACGTACGCCTTGTCGATCTCGGCCTTGTCCTGGTACGCGACGGAGGCGGGCTCCTTGTAGGCGCCCTTCACGATGCGCACGCGGCTGCCGGCGTCGGCCAGCCGGCGGGCGTCGTCCTCAGTGCGGAACAGGTAGGCCTGGATGACGCATCCGGTCTGCGGGTGGTCCTTCCGCAGCTCCTCGTGGATGGCGAACATCGAGTCGAGGGTGGTGTGGTCCTCGGCGTCCAGGGTGACCGTGGTGCCGATCGCGGCGGCGGCCTCGACGACCGGGCGGACGTTGGCGAGGGCCAGCTCGTGGCCGCCCGGGAATGTGGGGGCGAGCCCGGAGGGCTCTCCGTTGAGGGTGGTGGCGGGCGACGGGAGGGACTGGCCGAACATGGAGAGCTTGACGGACATCTCCGCCTTCGTGCCCAGGCCGAGGTCCTTGAGGCGGCCGACGAGCTCCAGGTAGGCGTCGCGCGCGGCGGCGGCCTGCTCGGGGGTGGTGATGTCCTCGCCGACCACGTCGAGCGTGACTTCGAGCCCCTTGCCGGCGGCGTCCTCGATGATCGGGACGACCTGCTCGACCGACTCACCGGCGATGAACCGGTCGACGACCTGCTTCGTGCCCGGCGCTGCCGAGATGAAACGGCGCATCTTGTCGCTGCGTGACGCGGCGAGAATCACGGGACCCAGCACGGGGCACCTCCACGGAAAGTACGAACGAAGGCCGAACCGCCACAAGTGCCTGATAGGGAACAGAAGCGGTACAGCACGGAGAACCACCGTGAAATCTAAGGATCCCTCCGATCCTGTGCCATCGACAGCTGTCACGCATCCGTGCCCTGGATCTCAGACATATGTCTGAAGGGGTGCGAGAATGGCCGGGTGAAGGGCGATTACCAGGAGCTGGTCGACGAGATCTCCGCGCTGCTCGGCGTCCCCGCGACGCTGGAGAACCGGGACTTCGGCCTGGTCGCCTTCGGGGCACACGACAGCGACGACGACACGGCGATGGACCCGGTCCGTACCCGTTCGATCCTGACCCGCCGATCGACCCCGGCCGTCCGGGCCTGGTTCGAGAACTTCGGCATCACCCGCGCCACCGGCCCCGTCCGCATCCCGGCCGCCCCGGAAGCCGGTGTCTACCGGGACCGGATCTGCCTGCCGGTACGCCATCGGGGTGTCGTGCTCGGTTACGTATGGCTGCTGGACGCCGACCCGGGGCCGACCGACCAGCAGCTCGACGCGGCGATGGACGTGGCGGCCAGGATCGGGGCGCTGCTCTCCGACGAGGCACGGGCGGGCACCGATCTGTCCCGGGAGTTCAGCGCGGTCCTCACGGCGGGGCGCGGCTGGCAGCGCGACATGGCGGTGGCCGCGTTCAGCGAGGCCCTCGGCCCGGACGCCGAGGGGCTGCACACCGTGGTGTGCGTGACGCCGTGGCCGGACGACCCGCCGTCGGTGCGCACGGTGCCGTCGGCGGCAGCACTCTCCGGCGCCCCCTCCCCGGGCGGCACGGGGACCCCGGCGCTGGCCGCGCTGGTCCGGCTGCGGTCGCACGACGTCCTGGACCCGGCGCTCACGGCCGCCGACCGGCTGCGCACCACTGCGGGAACGGCCGCCACCGCGGGAATCGCGGTGCCCCGCCGCGGTCTGGCGGATCTGGCCGACGCCTGGCGCGAGGCCTCCGCCGCGGCCCGGGCGGCGGCGGCGGAGACGCGGTTCGGCCCGGTCACCGAGTGGTCGGCCATCGGCCCGTACCGGCTACTGACCGCGCTCACCCCGGACACCTTGCCGGACCACGCGGTCCGCCCGCTGCTCACCCCGTCGCATCGGGACCTCGCCCGCACCGCCGAGATGTTCCTCGACTGCGCGGGCCAGGCGTCCCGGACCGCCGCAGAGCTGGGCATCCACCGCCAGACGCTCTACTACCGCCTCTCCCGGGTCCAGCAGCTCACCGGCCTGGACCTGAACGACGGCGAGGACCGGCTGCTGCTGCACATGGCGCTGAAGGCGTCCCGGCTCTGAGTGCCTGTAGGTTCCGCGATTCGGTGCGCACTGTACTCATGAGATGCGCACCCGATGCGCAATTCCAAGGATCTGTGCGCACTGACTCCGCGCCGTAACTAGCTTCCATCGCATGGCCGTTCAGAGTCCAGCCTCGGCACGCAGGAAGTACGAGCAGTCGATAGCTTCAGTCCGCTACGACGACGCGTCGGTGCGGGAGATCCCGTTCAGGGATCTGCGGTTGGCGGATTTCACATGGCCGGCGCCGTGGCGGAGGTTTCGCTCCGTCCACGGGTCTGCGGTTGCGGCAGGGGAAGATCGCCGAGATGGCGGGCAGCAGCACCAGCACCGTCCGCCACGCACTTCTTGAGGCCGGCATCCCGCTCCGCCATCGTCTACCAGCCGGACATTTCGAACGGACCGTCTCGCGCGCCTGACTGGAGGAGCAATACCAACAAAGGGGACGTTCAGTTCAGGACATCGCCCGCGAGCTAGACATCAAACAAGGAGACGTGCTGCGGCTGATGACCAAGTGGGGCATCCCTCGCCACCCGGCCAACGACTTCAGTAACCCTTTTGCCTCGATCGACGTCACCCTGTCCCCAACCATGCACGCCATCAGTCGGACGAAGAACTGCGTCCAGAGACTCCGCCACCTGATCCAGCTTCCCGGGCATCACAACATCAACGCCGCCGCCGTCGCTCTCGGAACCAAGTGGAGCACCCTCAACTACCAGCTCAAGCACATCAAAGACTTAGCTGGCTTCACCGTCATCGAACGATCCCGGCCCCTCGCCACCACCGCTGACGGCAGAACCCTCCTCACGGAGGCCCGGACACTGCTGAACATGCTCGACAGCCACTCTAAGTGACCGATAAGGCGGCCCACGTCGCACGATATTGGTTGGCTACCGGCCGCACTGCTCTGTCAGGGTGGCGGCCATGACACGTGCCTTCCTGCCCGGTCTTGAACTGGCGCGGCTGTTTCACACAGAGGTCGTCGCCCCCATCCTGAACACGGCGTTGGACAGGGTCCCGTATTCGGCAGCACTGATCGGCTGGGGCTCTGAAGTACAGGGTTTCGACACCACACGCTCAACCGACCATGCCTGGGGCCCCAGGATGCAGGTGTTCCTCAGCAGTGGCGACTTCCGCGCCCACGCGGACGAACTGGATGCCCTGCTCGACCGCGAACTGCCGCAGACGTTCCACGGCTACCCGGTCCGCTTCCCCTTTCCCGACAACGCACCGGCCCGGCACTGGGTTCACGTGAGTGACCTCCAGGGCTTCTTCACCGAGCACCTCGGCGAGGACCCAGCCGCCGGCCTGTCGGTGACCGGCTGGCTGACGACGCCGACGCAGGTGCTGCGCGAGCTGACCGGAGGCACCGTATTCCACGACGGGCTCGGCCTGCTGGATGCTTACCGCAAGGAACTGACCTGGTATCCGGACGACGTCTGGCGCTACATCCTGGCCTGCCAGTGGATGCGTCTGTCCCAGGAGGAACCGTTCGTCGGGCGCTGCGGAGAAGTCGGTGACGACCTGGGTTCCGCAGTAGTGGCCGCCCGACAGGTGCGCGACCTGATGAAACTGTGTCTGCTGATGAACCGGGTTTATCCGCCCTACAGCAAATGGCTGGGCACCGCGTTCGGAGGGCTCTCGTGCGCCGCGGCGCTCAAACCACTCCTCTCCGCGGCGCTGGCGGCGCAAAGCTGGGAGGAACGCGAGCGGCATCTGGCCCCGGCCTACGAGATCGTCGCAGGCATGCACAATGACCTGGGACTGACCGAACCGCTGGAAGCAAAGGCCCGCTACTTCCACACCCGGCCGTTCTTGGTCATCGACGGCTACCGCTTCACCGACACCCTGATGACCACGATCAACGACCCTCAGATCAGGGCGCTGCCTCCCGTCGGGGCGATCGACCAGTACATCGACAGCACTGATGTGACCGACCGCAATTTCGCCAATCGGCGCAGGCAGTACACCACTGGCCCGGCACCGGCCACGCCACAACTCGACAAGTAGGCAAGCGCGTCGGCCGACAGGACTCCGTCACTGGCTGTGACACATGCTCCGTCCGGCAGGGCGCCGATTGCGCACGGAGGGCCGACACCCGCAGTGCTCACTTCACGCGGAATCCGGTATTTCAGCTGGAGTCAGTGCGCACGAGAAGGTGGAACCTACAGTGCCTGGAGGTAGTTCAAGCAGGACGCGATCAGGCTGGTGGCCTCCACCGGCCGGTCGATCAACTCAGTGGCCAAGGACCCCGGTGTCAACACCGGGTCCCTGCGGAAATGGGTACGTGCGGCCGACGCCGCTCAGGTGGTGAATCACGCCGACCCGTGAGGGCTGCTGCGCAGCCGTGCCATCACGAACACCGGCGGCAGCGTGCGCCTCGCACTCGGCGTAGGGCCCGCCCCGCGACCACGAGAACGGCGGAGCACAGCACATCGCGCTCGCCACCACCGATGTCGTCACCGCAGCCCGCCGGTTCCGCGACGTGGGAGGGAAGCGCCGGCCGTACCCGCGAACTACTACGACGACCCGGCCGCCCACTACGCCTTCGACGACGGCGAGCTCGAGACGTACCGAAAACTCGGCATCCTGTACGACCGGGACGCCAGCGGCGGCCTCCTGCCTCGGTGCCGGCAGACGCCGTGTCCCACGCAGGTCATGTCACGTTACGCGAGGGTCGAGAGTCCCCGTTGTGCCGCGTTGCGGCGAGGCATGTTGCCGCTTGGGCGCAGCTCCTTCGGAGGGAAGGGCGGAGCCAGTGCCTTGCCACCTGTGAACCCGCAGGTCTGTGCCGGGGGCCGTCCCTTCAGAGGAGCTGCACCCTACGGCTGTCACGGTAGATGTAGGTGGCGATGGTCAGGGCTGTCGTCAGGTAGAAGAGCCACACCGGCAGGTGGGTCTCGTCGACGTGATGGTCGCCGACGCCGTAGGGGGCGCCGGATGACTCCAGCCAAAGGAGGCAGCCCACGGTGAGTGCCGCGCCCGCGTACCCCGCCGCCCGCAGGCGAACTTCGGAGGCCGGGACGAGCACCACCATCGCCGCCAGGGTCGTCGCCAACCCGACGAGGACACCGACGCCCGCGAGGCCGCTGTTGCCGACAGCCTCCAGGACGCTCCAGAACCCGCCGGACTTCTGCGAGTCCAGGTAGGCGGGCTGGAACAGCGTGACCGCGAACAGCGTCAGCAGCATCCCCGGGACGACGAGGCGCTCCTGCTGCGGTGCGGCTCTGCTGCGGGTGTGGCGGTCGCGGTAGACGTACATGGCGACGGTCAGTGCCGTCGCCAGGTAGAGGTGCCACATGCCGTCAGGGATTGGATCTTGGTGTTCGTCGTCGCGATCGTAGTAAGGAGGGTTGGACGAGCCCAGCCACAGGAGGCAGCCCACGGCGAGCGCCGCGCCCGCGTACCCCGCCACTCGCGCGCGCACTCCGGAGGCCGGGACGAGCACCGCCGCCAACACCAGGGTCGTCGCCAGCCCGGCAAACGCACCGACACCCACGGGGCCACCGTTACTGAGGGCCTCCAGGACCGTCCACGTGTCCGACCTGTACTCGTAGGCGGGCCGGAACAGGGAGGTGCCGCACAGCGCGAGCGCTGTCGCCGGCGGAAGAAACCGTTCCAGGGTGTCGTGCCGGACCGGCTCGGGCGGTCCGACGGGCTGGGGTGGTCTCACCGGCTCTGCCGGCGTGCGCAGCAGTTCGGCGCACTCGGCCGCGGTGGGCCGTTGTTCGTGTCCGGGGGAGGTCATGCGGGTGAGCAGGGACAGCAGGTGCCCGGGGACACCGGCTTGGGCCTGCACCGTGAGTTGCGCGGCGGCCAGACGATGGCCGGTGAGCTTCTCGACCAGGACCAGGCCGAGGGCGTACACGTCCGAGGCCGGCGTGGCAGCGTAACCCTGCATCTGTTCGGGAGCCATGTACGCGGGGGTGCCGAAGAACCGTCCCGTAGCGGTGACGGTACGGGTGAGGGAGGCGTCGTCACGGGCGATGCCGAAGTCCATCAGCACGACGCGCCCGTCCGCGCAGATCATGATGTTGGCGGGCTTGACGTCCCGGTGCACGACCCTCGCCTCGTGAACGTGCGCGAGCGCGTCCGCCAGGCACGCGCCGGTCTCGATGACCGAGTCCACCTGTGCCGTCTCCCAGGTAGCACCGCTGAGCTCTTCCATCACCAGGTACGGCAACGGGTGGCCATCATGGTCAATCGTTCCCGCATCGTGAACGGTGACGATGCTGCCGTGGTGGAGCGAGGCGAGGGTCTGGGCTTCGCGCGCGAAGCGTCTGGCTGCTTCCGGGTACTGCATGACGCCGGTCACGAACTTGATGGCGACCCGTCGGTTGAGCGTGAGGTCCAGCGCGTTCCAGACTTCCCCCAATCCGCCTCTTCCCAGGACGTGCTGCACGCGATACCTATCCCCGATAGCCAAGCCCCCGTGCACCTGACCTCCTCCACAAGTCGTCGTGATGTCGCGTCAACTGGCCTCGGGGCTGCCCTGGATGGCTGCAGCTCCTCTGAAGGGACGCGCCCGGCACAGACCTGCGGATTCGCAAGTGGCAAAGCACTGGCTCAGCCCGTCCCTTCAAAGGAGTTACCCCCCTGCACGGCTGCGTGACTGAGATCACGCGGGCTACGTCAACGGGAACGATAGGCGAAGGTGCGAGTTCAGGCACAGGGGCCTTCCTCGTATGCCCTGGACCACCCCGCGTTGTACGTCGTCGTCGCGGTCGGCCACATCGGCTCCTTCACCGCCCTGTCCTTCGTGCTCCGCGCGGGCATGGCCCTCGCCTCGCCTACGGCATCCGGGGCGCTTGTGGTGCCACCCTGACTGCCATCGTGGCAACCGTCATCTCCGGCGACCCGCTGACCCGCTGACCCGCTGACCCGCTGACCCGCTGACCGCGATGATGGTGGTGGGCATCGGCCTCATCATCGTCGGCGTCCTGTTCATCGAACTCGGCGCCGCCCACCGACCGGCCGTCCCACAGGGCAGCCAGGGGAGGACGCGGGGTTTGAGCAGAGGGAAGGGCGGTTACTCAAACTGCCGATCGAAGAACGTCGGCCTACCGATCCGGATCCCGCTGCCAGCGGTGACTGTCGATTGACAGCGCGACGGAACATTCTGCTCATGATCCGCCGACAAGATCGTTGCTCATCACGCGGATTGAGTCGTTTCCGCAGGAACCAGTGCTCACGAAGTCGCGCTCCCTACAGTGTCTCCAGGGCCCGGGAGACAGACTCAGCGGCGAAGCAACCCGGAGCGGTACAGGCTCCTCGGGTCAGTCAGGGAGCGGAATCCGCAGGGCCGGCCAGGGGAGCGGAATTCTCACTCGATCAGGCCGCCCGCTCGTCCGTGCCGGGCACCTTGGCGGTGGACAGAGCGATGCGGTTCCAGGTGTTGATGGCGAAGATCAGGGCCAGCAGTCCGGCGAGTTCGGCCTCCTCGAACACCGCGGCCGCACGGGCGTAGACGTCGGCCGGCACGCCGCCGTGGGAGACCAGGGTGACGGCCTCCGTGAGCGCCAGCGCGGCCCGTTCCTCGGTGGTGAAGAAGTGCGCGGCCTCCCTCCAGACCGCCACCATGTGCAGCCGCTCCTCGCTCTCCCCCGCCTTGCGGGCGTCGGTGGTGTGCATGTGCAGGCAGTACGCGCAGCCGTTGAGCTGCGAGGAGCGGATCTGCACCAGTTCCACCAGTGCGGGATCCAGGCCCTGACGTGCGGCGGCATCGAAGCCGATGAGGGCCTTGAACGCCTTCGGGGCGGCCTTGGCGAAGTTGATGCGGGGAGCGTCGATGGCGTCTGCTGCTGCTTCGTGGTTCGTCATGTCCTCTACGTTAGGAGCGGCAAAGACCTCGCGTAGGGTGCATTTTCATGTCGGATTCATGGGTCAATTCCGCGGAGCGGATCGGCAGCGACCTGCTCCTCGACCTGGCGGGGCCGGGCAGTCGCCGGGCCGTCCTCATCCGCGCGCTCCGCGACGCCGTACGGGAGGGGAGGCTGGCCCCCGGCACCCGGCTGCCGCCCTATCGGTCGCTCGCCGCCGACCTGGGCCTGGCCCGCAACACCGTCGCCGACGCCTACGCCGAGCTGGTCGCGGAGGGCTGGCTGACCGCCCGGCAGGGTTCCGGCACCCGGGTCGCCCGGCGCACCGCACCCGTGGCGCCCGCCCGGGTCCCGAAGAAGGCGCCGCACCGCCCGGCCGGCCCCGTCCACGACCTGCACCAGGGCAAGCCGGACCCCGGTTCGTTCCCCCGCACCGCCTGGCTCGGCGCCGCCCGGCGTGCCCTGAACGCCGCACCGAACGATGCCTTCGGGCCGGGCGACCCGCAGGGCCGCATCGAGCTCCGGCGGGCCCTGGCGGACTACCTGGGGCGCTCGCGCGGGGTCCGTACCGCCCCCGAACGGATCGTGGTCTGCTCCGGGTTCGCCCATGCGCTGCGGCTGCTGTTCGGGGGCGGTGTCCTGCGCGGCCCGCTGGCCGTGGAGTCCTACGGGCTCGCCTTCCACCGGTCGATCCTGGAAGCCGCCTCCGTGCGCACGGTCCCGCTGACGCTCGACGAGGACGGCGCGTGCGTCGACGAACTGACCGGACTGCCCGGTGTGCGGGGCGTCCTGCTCACCCCGGCCCACCAGTTCCCCACCGGTGGGCCGCTGCATCCGGAGCGGCGTTCGGCCGTCATCGACTGGGCCCGCGGCCGGGGCGGACTGGTCCTGGAGGACGACTACGACGGGGAGTTCCGGTACGACCGGGAGCCGGTGGGTGCCGTGCAGGGGCTGGACCCGGAGCGCGTCCTCTATGCCGGTTCGGTCAGCAAGAGCCTGTCACCGGCGGTCCGGCTGGGCTGGATGGTGCTGCCGGAACACCTCGTCGACCGGGTACTGGCGGCGAAGGGCGAACGTGAGGCATGGGCGAGCGTGCCGGATCAGCTGGCCCTCGCCGAACTCATCGAATCGGGCCACTACGACCGCCATGTCCGCCGCATGCGCCAGCGCTACCGCGGCCGTCGCGACCAGCTCGTCGCGGCCCTCGACGCCCATGCGCCGCACATCACGCCCACCGGCATCGCCGCCGGACTGCACGCCGTCCTGCGACTGCCGCCCGGCAGCGAGCAGTCCACGGTCAAGGCCGCCGTCTGGCAGGGGCTCGGCCTCGACGGGCTCGACGCCTTCCGTCATCCGGCTGCGACGATGCCGGCCCCGGACGGCCTGGTCGTGGGGTACGCCTCCCCTCCGGACCACGCGTTCGCCGCGGCGCTGGAAGCGCTCTGCCGAGCCCTGCCGCCGGCCTGACGCCCGGCCGGTGGGTCGGTGGCCCGGTGGGTCGGTGGGCCGGCAGGTCAGCGGGGCAGCCGGTCAACCGGTCAGCCGGTCGGACAGGGCCTACATCCAGGAGGGCGGGGCGGGCGCGACGATCGGCCGGTCGCTGACGACGGCGGCCATGACCAGAGGTGCGTCCCCGTCACTCCGGCCGACGCTCACCCCCACCCAGCGCCCCTGCGCGGACACCGGTCCCCATACCGCGAGGTCGCCGTAGCAGTCCTCGTCGAGCAGGGCCTCGAAGAGCGGCGGCGCCGCTTCTCCCTGCTGCCGCAGGAGGGAGGACATCTCACTGCCGTCCTCCTGCCGGAGAAGCAGGACATGGACGGCCACCTGGTGGTGGGCACCCCAGCGGCCCTCCAATTCCTTGACGAGCGAGGCCAGCTGCGCCTCGGCCGCCTCCTCCGCTTCGTCCCACCCGGTGCCGTCCGCCTCGTCGAGGAGGCCGCTCTCCCAGAGCGGGGCGATCCGGAAGCCCTCACCCACGGTCACCGTCCACTCCCCCGTGCCCGGCTCCCCCTCGGCCACCGTCGGCCCGGCGGCCGGCAGCGGCGCGGCAAGCAGGGCCTCGATGTCGGCGACGGCCCGCGCGATGTCGAACGTCTCTCCGGCCCGGGCGCTCACCGCGCGGCCCGGCCCGTCGGCAGCGGGACGGTGTTCCCGCACGGCCCCTGAAGTCGCACCATGGGGTAGTTCAACTTCCGCCTCCGTCAGCGCAGTTGCCGATCGCCTTCACCCGGCATTTTGACCGGGCGGGTTCCGTCCCTCCAGGACCACCTTCAGCCCGTCCGTCAGATCCTGCGCCGACGGCGCCGAGTCACGGTCCATCATCCACTGGACCATGACCCCGGCGAGCAGCGCCTGGCAGAACAGTCCGGCCACCCGCGCCTTCTCGGGATCGGTCTCCGGGTCGATGCCCAGCATGTTCTCCGCGAGCCCGTTCCGGCCCTCGCGCTGCGGGCCGGCCAGGGCCTTCTGCAGTTCGGGATCGGTGTCGATCCTGGAGATGACCTCCATCTGGAGCTGCCAGACCGACCGGGTCTGCTCGTAGCTGCCGATCACGCGGTCCCAGGTCTCGCGGAACTGGTCGAGGGGCACCCGGGACCCGTCCTCACCGTCGGCGGCCCCCTCGGATTCGTTGGTCAGCATGTCGCCCCACTCCTCCGTCACCTTGATGAAGGCGAGGTTGAGCAGGGCCTCCTTGGATCCGTAGTGGTAGCCGATGGACGCCAGGTTCGTACCGGAGGCGGCCACGATGTCGCGTGCCGTCGTCCGGGCGTACCCCTTCTCCAGCAGGCAGCGCTTGGCGCCTTCGAGCAGATCCTCACGATGTCCCATGACAGCAGCGTACCCGGCATGTGGACGTTCGTGTAAGACACACGTCTACATGCCGGGTACGGCAGATCCGGGAGCGATCCCGCCGGTGAGGAATCAGCCGGTGAGGTTCACCGAGCGGGCCGAGGCCGCGCCGATCTCGGAGGAGATCTCGGTCAGCACCGACGCCGGGACGTCGTCGTCCACGGTGAGGACGACCAGCGCCTCGCCGCCCGCGGCGGCCCGGGAGACCTGCATGCCCGCGATGTTCAGACCGGCCTCGCCGAGGATCTTGCCGACCGCGCCGACGACGCCGGGGCGGTCGTCGTAGCGCAGCACGACCATGTGGTCGGCGAGCGCCAGGTCCACATCGTGCTCGCCGATCGCGACGATCTTCTGGAGGTGCTTGGGCCCGGCCAGCGTGCCGGAGACCGCGATCTCCTCGCCGCTGGACAGCGTGCCGCGGACGGTGACCACGTTGCGGTGGTCGGGCGACTCGGAGCTGGTGGTGAGGCGGACCTCGACACCGCGCTCCTGCGCGAACAGCGGGGCGTTGACGTACGACACGGTCTCGTCGACGACGTCCTCGAAGACGCCCTTGAGCGCGGAGAGTTCGAGCACCTTCACGTCGTGCTGGGTGATCTCGCCGTACACCTCGACGTCGAGGCGGGCCGCGACCTCGCCCGCGAGCGCGGTGAAGATCCGGCCGAGCTTCTCGGCGAGCGGCAGTCCGGGACGGACGTCCTCGGCGATGACGCCGCCCTGGACGTTGACCGCGTCCGGCACGAGTTCACCGGCCAGCGCGAGACGGACGGACTTGGCGACCGCGATGCCCGCCTTCTCCTGGGCCTCGTCGGTGGAAGCGCCGAGGTGCGGAGTGCAGACGACCTGGTCGAACTGGAACAGCGGGGAGTCCGTGCAGGGCTCCTTCGTGTACACGTCGAGACCGGCGCCGGCGACGCGGCCCTCCTTGAGGGCGGAGGCGAGCGCCTCCTCGTCGACGATGCCGCCGCGCGCGGCATTGACGATGCGCACCGAGGGCTTCACCTTGTGCAGCGCCTCGTCACCGATCAGGCCGAGCGTCTCCGGGGTCTTCGGGAGGTGCACGGTGATGAAGTCGGAGACCTCCAGCAGCTCGTCCAGCGAGAGGAGCTTGACGCCCATCTGCGCGGCGCGCGCCGGCTGGACGTAGGGGTCGTACGCGACGATCTTCATGCCGAAGGCCGACATGCGCTGGGCGACCAGGACGCCGATGCGGCCGAGGCCGACGACACCGAGGGTCTTCTCGCTCAGCTCGACGCCGGTGTACTTGGAGCGCTTCCACTCGCCGTTCTTGAGGGCGGTGTTGGCCTGGGGGATGTTGCGCGCCGTGGCGACGAGCAGACCGCAGGCGAGCTCGGCGGCGGTGACGATGTTGGAGGTCGGTGCGTTCACGACCATCACGCCGGCCTTGGTGGCCGAGGAGACGTCGACGTTGTCCAGGCCGACGCCCGCGCGGGCGACGACCCGCAGCTTCTTCGCGGCAGCGATGGCCTCGGCGTCGACCTTGGTGGCGGAGCGCACCAGGATGGCGTCGACATCGACGATCGCGGGAAGGAGCGCGGCGCGGTCCGCGCCGTTGCAGTGCCGGATCTCGAAGTCCGGGCCCAGGGCGTCCACCGTGGCAGGCGACAGCTCTTCAGCGATGAGTACGACAGGTTTCGAGCTCACGTGAGTCCTCACAGATCCAGTGCGGACGGCCGTCCCGACGGCCGCAGGCGGTGGAGGGGCTTGCCGCGTGGAAGACGCACGACACTGTGGGCCTGACGCGTGTATGTGTGGAGAAGTGTAGTCATGCGCGAGGACGCAATCTGCGCCCCGTTGGAAGGATCACCCACATGAGGCTGGACGACTTGTACACACGTACGGCGCCGCCTCTTCCAGCGGTGAAGCGGGGATGACGCCTGAGGGGCGGGTCCGGGACCCGCCCCTCAGGCATCGGTGTTACGCGTCGTCGTCGTTGACCCAGCTCATGAGCTTGCGCAGCTCACGGCCGGTGGTCTCCAGCAGGTGGTCGCTGTCGGCCTTCTTGTACTCGTTGTACTTGGGCAGACCGTTGTGGTACTCGGCCATCCAGGCGTTGGCGAAGGTGCCGTCCTGGATCTCGGTGAGGACCTTCTTCATCTCGGCCTTGGTGGCGTCCGTGATGATCCGCGGGCCGGTGACGTAGTCGCCCCACTCGGCGGTCTCCGAGATCGACCAGCGCATCTTCTCCAGGCCGCCCTCGTACATGAGGTCGACGATGAGCTTCAGCTCGTGCAGGCACTCGAAGTACGCGATCTCCGGCTGGTAGCCGGCCTCGGTCAGCGTCTCGAAACCGGCCTTCACCAGAGCGGCGGTGCCACCACAGAGGACGGCCTGCTCACCGAACAGGTCGGTCTCGGTCTCCTCGGTGAAGGTCGTCTTGATGACGCCGGCGCGGGTGCCGCCGATGCCCTTGGCGTACGAGAGGGCGAGCTCGAGGCCCTTGCCCGTGGCGTCCTGCTCGACGGCCACGATGCAGGGAACGCCGCGGCCCTCCTCGTACTGGCGGCGGACCAGGTGGCCCGGGCCCTTGGGGGCGACCATGCAGACGTCCACGCCGGCCGGCGGCTTGATGAAGCCGAAGCGGATGTTCAGGCCGTGGCCGAAGAACAGCGCGTCGCCGTCCTTGAGGTTGTCCTTGACGGACTCCTCGTAGACCTGGGCCTGGATCGGGTCCGGAACGAGGATCATGATGACGTCGGCCTCGGCGGACGCCTCGGCCGGGGTCACCACACGCAGGCCCTGCTCCTCGGCCTTGGCCTTGGACTTGGAGCCCTCGTGCAGACCGACACGGACGTCGACACCCGAGTCGCGCAGCGACAGCGCGTGGGCGTGGCCCTGGCTGCCGTAACCAAGGACCGCGACCTTGCGGCCCTGGATGATGGACAGGTCGGCATCGTCGTCGTAGAACAGCTCGGCCACTGGGTCTTCTCCTTGGTGTGCAGGTGTTGCGTCCCACCGTACGGCGGGGTGCGTCAGTTACGTTTTCGGGTCTCGCCATACGAGCGGCGTGGCGGACCCGGAATGATTTATGCCGTGCGGTCGAGGGCGCGCAGCGACCGGTCGGTGATCGAGCGCGCGCCACGTCCTATGGCGATGGTGCCGGACTGGACGAGCTCCTTGATGCCGAACTGCTCCAGCATCTTGAGCATCGCCTCCAGCTTGTCGGCGCCTCCGGTCGCCTCGATCGTGACGGCCTCCGGGGAGACGTCCACGGTCTTGGCGCGGAACAGCTGGACGATCTCGACGATCTGGGAGCGGGTCTCGTTGTCGGCGCGGACCTTCACCAGGACGAGCTCTCGCTGGATCGCAGCGGACGGCTCGAGTTCGACGATCTTCAGGACGTTGACCAGCTTGTTGAGCTGCTTGGTCACCTGCTCCAGGGGCAGGTCCTCGACACTCACGACGATGGTGATGCGGGAGATGTCGGGGTGTTCGGTGGTACCGACCGCGAGCGAGTCGATGTTGAAGCCGCGGCGGGAGAACAGGGCGGTGATCCGGGCGAGGACACCGGGCTTGTTCTCGACCAGGACGGAGAGTGTGTGCTTGGTGGACATGGAAGTCGGTCTCTCTCTGTCTCTCAGTCGTCTTCGTTGTCGCCGAAGTCGGGGCGGACACCACGGGCTGCCATGACCTCGTCGTTCGAGGTGCCGGCGGCGACCATCGGCCACACCATGGCGTCCTCGTGGACGATGAAGTCGATGACGACCGGGCGGTCGTTGATCGAATTGGCCTCGGCGATGACCTTGTCCAGGTCGGCCGGGTCCTCGCAGCGGATCGCGTAGCAGCCCATGGCCTCGGACAGCTTGACGAAGTCGGGCACCCGGGTGCCCTTCGCCGCGTTGCCGTCGGTGTCGGCGCCGGAGTGCAGCACGGTGTTGGAGTAGCGCTGGTTGTAGAACAGGGTCTGCCACTGGCGGACCATCCCGAGTGCGCCGTTGTTGATGATGGCGACCTTGATCGGGATGTTGTTGAGCGCGCAGGTGGTGAGCTCCTGATTGGTCATCTGGAAGCAGCCGTCACCGTCGACCGCCCAGACCGTGCGGTCCGGCATGCCGGCCTTGGCGCCCATCGCGGCCGGGACCGCGTACCCCATCGTCCCGGCACCGCCGGAGTTCAGCCAGGTGGAGGGCTGCTCGTAGTTGATGAAGTGCGAGGCCCACATCTGGTGCTGGCCGACGCCCGCCGCGAAGATCGTGCCCTCGGGGGCGAGTTCACCGATCCGCTGGATGACCTGCTGCGGCGAGAGGCTGCCGTCCTCCGGCAGGTCGTAGCCGACCGGGTAGGTGTCGCGCCACCGGTTGAGGTCCTTCCACCAGGCGGCGTAGTCGCCGGTGTGGCCGTCGGTGTGCTCCGCCTGGACCGCCTGGACGAGGTCGGCGATGACCTCGCGGGCATCCCCGACGATCGGCACGTCGGCGGCACGGTTCTTGCCGATCTCCGCCGGGTCGATGTCCGCGTGCACGATCTTGGCGTACGGGGCGAAGCTGTCCAGCTTGCCGGTGACCCGGTCGTCGAACCGGGCGCCGAGCGCGACGATCAGGTCGGCCTTCTGCAGCGCGGTGACGGCGGTGACCGAACCGTGCATGCCGGGCATCCCCACGTGCAGCGGGTGGCTGTCCGGGAAGGAGCCGAGCGCCATCAGGGTGGTGGTGACGGGCGCTCCGGTGAGCTCGGCCAGCACCTTGAGTTCGGCGGTGGCCCCGGCCTTCATGACGCCGCCGCCGACATACAGCACCGGGCGCTTGGCCTGGGTGATGAGCTTGGCGGCCTCGCGGATCTGCTTGGCATGCGGCTTGGTGACCGGGCGGTAGCCGGGCAGGTCCATGGCCGGGGGCCAGCTGAAGGTGGTCTTTGACTGGAGGGCGTCCTTGGCGATGTCGACGAGGACGGGGCCCGGACGGCCGGTGGAGGCGATGTGGAAGGCCTCCGCGATCGTGTGCGCGATGTCCTCGGCGCGGGTGACCAGGAAGTTGTGCTTGGTGATCGGCATGGTGATGCCGCAGATGTCGGCTTCCTGGAAGGCATCCGTACCGATGGCGGCCGAGGCCACCTGGCCGGTGATCGCGACCATGGGCACGGAGTCCATGGCCGCGTCGGCGATCGGGGTGACCAGGTTGGTGGCGCCGGGACCCGAGGTGACCATGCAGACGCCGACCTTGCCGGTGGCCTGCGCGTAACCAGTGGCCGCGTGACCCGCGCCCTGCTCGTGGCGGACCAGGATGTGGCGGACCCGGGTGGAGTCCATCAGCGGGTCGTACGCCGGCAGGATGCAGCCGCCAGGGAGGCCGAATACGGTGTCGGCCCCGACTTCCTCAAGAGAACGGATGAGGGACTGCGCGCCCGTGAGGTGCTCAACGGTGGCGGACGACGATCCGCCGTTACGGGCCCGCGGCTGGGGATGGTGGGCCCCGGTGGCCTGCTCGGTCATCGGCATTCTCTTCTCGAAGCTGAGGGTTTTTGCGAGTGTTTTGCGATGGTTTGCGTGGTGCCGGTGCAACAAAAAACCCCTCGTGCCGTGAGGCAAGCGAGGGGAGCGCGTCGGTGCGGTCTGCAGAGTGTCACCGAGGAACTCTGCTTCAGCCGACGCGCTTTCCAAGTACGAGAATTCGGGTGCGCATGGCACTGACCCTCTCTCCGACGCACTCGACGTGTCAAGTGGGTGGGACGGGCGTCTCACCATGTGAGCCGGTGAGGAGGGGGACGGAGCCGCCCGCGAGGACCGGCTGGACGGGCGGATTGCCGGGCACCGGGAACTCACCGCGGACCAGGGCGCGGCGCAGCCGGTACTCGTCCAGCGGGCCGGAGAAGGCCATGCCCTGGCCGTGCGTACACCCCATCGCGCGCAGGGCGAGAACCTGCTCCGGTACGTCGACGCCGTCGGCCACGGACTGCATGCCGAGGTCACACGCGATCCGCAGCAGCCCGCTGGTGATCTTGTGCAGCCGGGCGGACTCGACGACGCCCTCGACCAGGCCGCGGTCCAGCTTCAGCACGTCGATGGGAAGCCGGCGCAGGGCGTTGATCGCCGCGTAGCCGCTGCCGAAGCCGTCCAGCGCGATCCGTACGCCGAGGCGCCGCAGGGCGACCAGTCGCTGTTCGAGCTCGTCGAAGGAGACCCGGGGGTCACTGTCGGCGACCTCGATCATCAGGGCCCCGGACGGCAGCCCGTGCCGCGTCAGCAGCGCCTCGACGGAGCCGAACGGCGTCCCCTTGTCGAGGAGTCTGCGGGCGGAGAGCCGGACGGCGACGGAGACCTGGTGGCCGGCCCTGGCCCGGTCGGCGGCCTGCTCGACGGCCTCTTCGAGGAGCCAGCGGCCCAGCTCCGCGGTGCGGTCGCTGTCCTCGGCCACGCGGAGGAACTCGGCGGGCGTGAAGAGGATGCCCTGGGCGGAGCGCCAGCGGGCCTGCGCGGCTACGGCCGCGACCGTGCCGCTGGCCAGATGGACGACGGGCTGATGGAGCAGCGCGAACTCGCCGTCGCGCAGCGCGGTGCGCAGCCGGGCCGCCAGCTCGGAGCGGCGCACCACCTCGGCCTGCATCTGCGGGGCGTACAGCTCGACGCGGTCCTTGCCGCCGGCCTTGGCGCGGTACATGGCCAGGTCGGCGTTGCGCATGAGGTCGTTGGGGGTGATGCCGGGCTCGGCGAAGGCGACCCCGATGGAGGCGGTGACCCGGACCTCGCCGGCGCCGATGCGGTAGGGCTGGGAGAGCGTGAGGCGCAGCCGGTCGGCGATCTCGTGGACCTGGTACTCACGGGCGGCCTGGTCGCTTCCGCCGTCGCCGACGATGAGGGCGGCGAACTCGTCCCCGCCGAGGCGGGCCGCGGTGTCCCCTGCCCGGACGGCCTCCTGGAGTCGGCGGGCGGCCTGGATGAGCAGCTCGTCGCCGGCCTGGTGGCCCAGCCGGTCGTTGGCCGCCTTGAAGCCGTCCAGGTCGATGAAGAGCACGGCGGTGCCCGCGTCGCCCGCCCGGCGGCCGCCGAGGGCCCGGCGGACCCGGTCGGTGAAGAGTGCCCGGTTGGGCAGGTCGGTGAGCGGGTCGTGCTCCGCGTTGTGCTGTAACTGAGCCTGCAGGCGCACCCGCTCGGTCACATCGCGGCTGTTGAGGATCAGGCCGCCCTGGTGACGGTTGACGGTGGACTCGACGTTCAGCCATTCACCGGTGCCGGAGCGGAAGCGGCACTCGATGCGGGTGGCGGGCTCCTCACCGGGCGGGGCTGCGAGGAACCGCCGCACCTCGTGGACCACCCCGCCGAGGTCCTCGGGATGGATGATCGAGGAGAGCTCGGCACCGATGAGGTCGTCCGCCTCGCGTCCGTAGACTCCGGCGGCGGCGGGGCTGACATAGCGGAGTATGCCGGTCGGTGCGGCGATCATGATGACATCACTGGAGCCCTGCACCAGGGAGCGGAAGTGGTTCTCCTTCTGGGCCAGTTCCTGGGTGAGGGCGATGTTGTCGACGAGCATGATGCCCTGCCGGACGACCAGCGCGAGCACCACCGTGCACCCGGTGAAGACCACGACGCGGTCCACGCGGCGGCCCTCGATGACGTTGTAGAGGATGCCCAGGGTGCAGACCGCCGCGGCGAGATACGGCGTCAGCGCGGCCAGCGAGCCGGAGATGGGGCGGCTGGTGGTGCGGGGAGCGGCCCGCTGCCGGTCGGCATCGTCGTCGTCCCGGGCGACGCCCCAGGGTGCGTACGCGAGGAGCAGCGATCCGGCGAACCAGCCGGCGTCGAGCAACTGGCCGGACCGGTAGGTCTGGCGCAGCAGCGGCGAGGTGAACAGGGCGTCGCACAGGACGGTGAGGGCCAGCGCGGCGATGGCGGTGTTCACCGCGGCGCGGTTGACGCTGGAGCGTCGGAAGTGCAGCGCGAGCACCATGGAGACCAGCACGATGTCGAGCAGCGGATAGGCCAGCGAGAGAGCGGCGCGGGCCACGCTGGCACCCTCGACGTCCGCCACGTGTGCGGTGTGGGCGAGAGCGAGGCTCCAGGAGAGCGTGAGGAGCGATCCGCCGATCAGCCAGGAGTCGAGAACCAGACAGACCCAGCCGGCCCGGGTGACGGGGCGCTTGGCCAGGACGAGCAGTCCGACGATGGCGGGCGGCGCGAAGCAGAGGAAGAAGACGTCGGCGAGGGAGGGGCTGGGGACCTGGACCTCACGCACGAACTCGTACCAGCCCCACACCCCGTTGCCCGCCGCGGCCATCAGGGAGGAGAGCGAGAACAGCAGCCAGGCGGGCCGGAATCTGTTGTCCGCGGCGCGCGCGAACAGGAAGCACGAGACGGCGGCGACCAGGGCGGCCGCGCTCAGACCGAAGTCCCCCATGAACACCGCGAGTCGATCCGTGCCCCACCCCACGGCCCCACCCACCGCGTATCCCGCGCAGACGAGGCCGAGGAGGAGCCGCGGGACCAGTGCGGGCGCCCGGTCCGCGACCGGCCGACTGGCCAGGAATGCCCCACGGGTGCTCGCCGGGGCGCTCACCGGGGTGCCCCCGATGCCGCCGGACGGCTGCGGCGCCGGCGCACCGGACGCAGCGCCGGGAGCCGTCGGCCGCCCTGCCGTGTCGGATCGTTCGCCCCTCGGCCGTACATCGCCCGTCGCCCCCTCGCGTGTGGCTTCCTCCCCGGCGCCGCCCTCCACGGCGCAGCCCCCCTTTCGGGACGATACACCAGACCCGTCACAGAGGGACATAGTTCCTCTACTCTCCGTGACGACCTGCGGTGTTGTCGGCACGGAGTGGTACGGCTCGTGCTCGCAGCGTGTTCAGCCGGTGGTGCGTACGACGTTGTGCACCGGCTCCCCCGCGGCGAAACGGCTGAGCTGGCCGGCGAGCAGACGCTTGGCACGCGGCAGGAACGCCGAAGTGCTGCCGCCGACATGCGGAGTGATGAGGACGTTCGGAGCATGCCAGAGGGCATGGCCGGAAGGGAGCGGTTCCGGGTCGGTGACATCGAGGGCGGCGTGCAGCCGGCCGGACTCGAGTTCGGACAACAGGGCCGAGGTGTCGACGACACCGCCGCGGGCCACGTTCACCAGCAGCGCCCCGTCCGGCATCGCGGCGAGGAAGTCCGCGCCGACCAGCCCCTGCGTGGACGGGTTCAGCGGGGTGGAGAGAATGACGATGTCGGCCTCGGGCAACAGTGCGGGCAGATCGTCGAGTGTGTGTACGGGCCCGCGTGCGGTTGTCCGTGCGGAGCGCGCGACGCGCGCCACCCGCGCGCACTCGAAGGGCGCGAGCCGGTCCTCGATGGCGGAGCCGATCGATCCGTACCCCACGATCAGCACGGACTTGTCGGCGAGGGCCGGGTAGAAGCCGGACCGCCACTCCTCCTTGTCCTGGCCGTGCACGAAGCCGGGAAACCCGCGCAGCGAGGCGAGGATCAGGGCGAGGGTGAGCTCGGCGGTGGAGGCCTCGTGGACCCCCTTGGCGTTGCACAGCCGTACGCCCGCGGGCAACAGCCCGAGGCCCGGCTCCACATGGTCGATGCCCGCGGAGAGGGTCTGCACGACCTGGACCCCGCCCATGCCGCCGAGCGGACGGACCGCCACCACCGGTCCCTTCATGTAGGGCACGACGTAGAAGGCGCAGTGCGCGGGGTCGGCGGGGAAGTCCTGGCCGCCGTCCCAGAAGCGGTAGTTGAGACCCTCGGGGAGCCCCTCGATCTCGTCGGCCGGGAAGGGCAGCCATACGTCGGGGGCGGTGGCGGAATAAGTGGTGGAAGTCATGGTCAGGAGGCTATGCGAAGCACCGGAGGACGCAGAGGTTAGCTTGGGGGGTGCGGTACGAGGGAGGGTTCGGGGAGTTGGAGCGCAGAAGTCTCGGTGCGGCGGCGCTCGCCGTGGGCGCGGTCGGCCTCGGCTGCATGCCGATGAGCTGGGCGTACAGCGCCTCACGGCAGCGGGGTGACGAGGCGTTGCGTGCGGTGCACGCGGCGCTCGACGCGGGCGTCGAACTGCTCGACACCGCCGACATGTACGGGCCGTTCACCAATGAGCTGCTGGTGGGGCGGGCGTTGAAGGGGCGCCGTGAGCAGGCTTTCCTCTCCACCAAGTGCGGGCTGCTGGTGGGCGATCAGCACATCGTGGCCAACGGCCGGCCCGGCTACGTACGGCGGGCCTGCGACGCCTCGTTGCGGCGGCTGCAGACCGATGTGATCGATCTGTACCAGCTCCACCGGGCCGATCCCGAGGTGCCCGTGGAGGAGACCTGGGGCGCGATGTCGGAGCTGGTGACCGCGGGCAAGGTGCGAGCGCTCGGGCTGTGCGCGGTCGGTGCCAGAGCCGGACGCCGGCGCGGAGCGCGGACGCACGACGAAACGATCCGGCAGCTGGAGCGGGTCCAGCAGGTCTTTCCGGTGAGCGCGGTGCAGGCGGAGCTCTCCGTGTGGTCCCCGCAGGCGTTGGAGGCTCTGCTTCCCTGGTGTGCGGCGCGCGGGGTCGGGGTACTGGCCGCGATGCCGCTGGGCAGCGGCTATCTGACGGGGACGCTCACTCCGGGGCAGGGTTTCGAGCCGGAGGATCTGCGGGCCAGGCATCCGCGGTTCACCGCCGAGATGATGGCAGCGAACCAGCCGGTGGTGGTGGGGCTGCGGCGGATCGCGGAGCGGTACGGGGCGACGCCGGCGCAGGTCGCGCTGGCCTGGGTGCTGCGGCAGGGGCCCCAGGTGGTTCCGGTGCCGGGGACCAAGCAGGAGCGGTGGGCCGTCGAGAACGCGGCGGCGGCCGGGCTGACGCTGACGGTGCAGGACCTCGACGAGATCGACCGGCTGCCGGCCGCACGGGAGTCGTGGGACTGAGGGCCGCACGCCGGCCGTCGGGGGGTGCGGTTTGATCGCCGAGCGAGAAAGTCCGCGGGCTTCGGGAACCCTGGGCGCGGCTGCGGTGTAAGAACAGTGGACAGGCGGTCGTCGAAGGGGTCGGTGCTGTGCGCGGTGCGAGGTTCGGATCTGTGCGGGAACCGGTGGGGCGTCGCGCGACGCCCCGCGGGGGTGGTCACGGTGCGCGGCAGGGTGCGGTGGCCGTGCTGGCGGCCGGTGCCCTGATGTTCGGTGCGGGGTGCTCCTCGCAGGAGGGTGTCGAGAGCACGACAGGCCAGGGGGTGAGCTCACCGGCCGGCACGTCCGCGCCCCCGCCGGGCCGGGCGGCCTCGCCGTCCACGTCGCCGTCGGCCTCGCGCCCCCCGGCCGATCTGCCGCCCGCGAAGGGCTCGGTGAAGGTGGTGTCGACCCTCACGGAGGGGCTGGACTCGCCGTGGGGTCTCGCGAAGCTGCCGGACGGCGATCTGCTGGTGTCCTCGCGCGACAAGGGGACTATCACCCGGATCGACGCGAAGAGCGGGAAGAAGACGCTGCTGGGCACCGTGCCGGGGGTGGCAGCGGCCGGGGAGGGCGGGCTGCTGGGCCTCGCCGTCTCCCCCGACTACGGCACCGACCACCTGGTGTACGCGTACTTCACCACCGCTTCGGACAACCGCATCGCCCGCATGCTCTACGACGAGGACGGGACGACCCCCGGTCAGCTGCTGGGCGCCCCGGACACGATTCTGCGGGGCATCCCGAAGGGCGCCGTCCACAACGGCGGCCGGATCGCCTTCGGCCCCGACCGCATGCTGTACGCGGGCACGGGCGAGACGGGGGACGACGGCCTCGCGCAGGACAAGAAGTCGCTGGCCGGCAAGATCCTGCGGATGACCCCGGACGGTGAGCCGCTGCACGGCAATCCGGAGGCCGACTCCGTGGTGTATTCGTACGGTCACCGCAATGTGCAGGGTCTGGCGTGGGACGGGAACAAGCAGCTGTGGGCGTCCGAGTTCGGCCAGGACACCTGGGACGAGCTGAACCGGATCGTGCCGGGCGGGAACTACGGCTGGCCGGAGGCCGAGGGCAAGGCCGGCCAGGCCGGATTCCTTGATCCCGTGGCACAGTGGAAGACGTCCGAGGCGTCCCCGAGCGGTATCGCCTTCGTCAAGGGATCGATCTGGATGGCCGGTCTGCGGGGTGAGCGGCTCTGGCGGATCCCGCTGTCCGGTACGGCGGACAAGGAACCTCTGGCGGCACCGCAGTCGTTCCTGGAGGGTAAGTACGGCCGTCTGCGCACCGTGCTCGCGGCGGGCGGCAACAGACTCTGGCTCGTGACGAGCGAGACGGACACCCGCGGCACCCCGAAGCCGGGAGACGACAGGATCCTGGTGGTCGAGGTGCGGTAGGGCCTTTCGGACGAGAGGCCCCGGCGGCCACAGCAGGCGGAAGGGTGCGCAGCCCGTGTTCAATTTCTTCGAGGAGCTCTTCGCACCCGGCCGCAAGCACACCGCGGAGGAGCAGAAGCGGCTGGAGCTGACCCGGGTGGATCTCGGCATCGGCGACCCCGCGCGCGGCCCCATCGACCTGACTTCGGGCAAGGTCGTGGTCCGTCGCCGTGACGAGGACGAGGACGGGGACCCGGGCGGGACGGACGGGGACCGCGGCGGCACGGACGACGGCGATGCGGACGAGGGCGGCGGATCCGACGGGGGCGGTGCGGGCGGCGACGGCGACGGGGGCGACGGGGCCTGACCCCGCGGAGGCCGCCCCGATGCCGCTGCCCGGATGCCGCCGCCCCGATGCCGCTACCGGACGCGCCCCTACGCGTCCTTCGGCATCCGGTACAGCCGCAGCCGGTGGGCGAGTGCGGCCGCCTCGCCGCGGCCGGTGACGCCGAGCTTGGCCAGGATGTTCGAGACGTGCACACTCGCCGTCTTGGGCGAGATGTAGAGCTCCTCGGCGATTCTGCGGTTGGTGTGGCCGGCGGCCACGAGCCGGTGCACGTCCTGCTCGCGCGGGGTCAGCCCGAAGGACTCCACCGCGGCGGCCGCCGCGGCCCGGAGCTGATCCTCCGAGTGGTCCTGGCCTCCCCGCACGTCCCCGTGGTCCGGGACGGTCACGGCATCCGGGATCGTGTCGTCCGTGGCCGGCGCGGAGCCGTGGGCGGCGGGATCGGTGAGGGTGATGCGTGCGCGGCCTGCCAGCAGCTCGATGGTCTCGGTCAGCGGGCGCGCACCGAGCTGCCTGGCGGTGTCGTGGGCGTCGCGCAGCAGCGCGGTGGCCGCGGTCCGGTCGCCGGAGGCGATGAGCAGGGCCTCCGCCCAGCGGTGACGGATCTGCGCCAGTTCGTACGGGCGGTGCAGCGGTGTGAAGACCTGGGCGGCGCGGGACCAGTGTTCCGGAGTGTCGAGGCCTTCGGCCCGGGCCAGTTCGGCATCGATCAGCACACCGTAGGCGGCCCATACGGGGACGATTACCGGCAGCCGCTTGAGGTGGCTGCGGACGAGGGCGAGGATGCCCGGCCGGCCCGGTTCGGTGGCGGGCAGCCCCCGGGCGTCGGCCTCCGCCGCCGCGACGACGTGCAGCAGGGGAAAGGCGTACCGCTGGGTGCCGGGCGGGAAGCCTTCCGCCGCCTGGGCTTCGAAGGCCGCCCGCGCCTCGGGCAGGCTGCCCTGCTGCACGGCGATGGTGAGGGTGTGGCGGACGATGTTGATGATGTGCTGCGGCTGAGGATCGTTGGAGCCGAAGCTCCTTCGGGTGAGCGCGAGTTGACGTTCCGCCTCGGCAAGGTCCCCGCGCGCCAGGGCCACTTCGGTGCGGCGTGCGGCGACGAGGCCCTGTGACTTCCGGGACAGTGCCTTGCGGGAGGCGGCCTCGGTGGTGGCCAGGGCCTCGTCCCAGCGGCCGAGGGAGAACAGCGACATCGCCTGGTTGGTCCGGGCCCAGGACTCCATGTCCGCGACACCGTGGCTGTGGCAGACCTTGATGCCGTGGTCGGCGGCGGCCACCGCCTCCAGCGACCGGCCCATGGCTTCGAGGGTGGAGGGGAGGTTGATGGCGGCCCGGCCCATGACGCCGATGAGGCCCAGCTCGTCGGCACGGTCACGGACGGCGTACAGCTCGCCGATGCCCTCGTCGACGGCTCCGGCGTCGGCGTTAAGCCAGCCGCGGGTGAGCCGTGCCTGCAGCTCGATGTACTCGTCGCCGACCAGCCGTGCGTACTCCACGGCCCGGTCCGTGGCGGCGAGGGTCTGGGCGCCGGGCCGGTGCAGGGCGCCCCAGCCGGCCACACTCGTCAGGACGTCCGCGTGCACGGCCGACGGGGGCAGACCGCGGACCAGTTCCTCCGCCGTGGCGAGTTCGTCCCAGCCGTCGCCCCGGGTGAGGTCCTGGACCAGGCGGGAGCGCTGGACCCAGAACCAGGCGGCGCGCAGGGCGTCGTCCTCGCCGTCCAGGATGCGCAGGGCCTTCTTGCAGAGGGTGAGGGCCCGTTCGCGCTCGCCGCCGAAGCGCGCGGCGACGGTGGCCTCGGCCATCAGGTCGAGGTGGCTCAGCGGGGCGGAGCCGTCGCGGCCGCAGGCCGGGTAGACCTCGGCGTAGTCGATGGGGCGGAGAGTGCCGCGTATCGCTTCGGGGGCGTCGTCCCACAGTTCCATCGCCCGTTCCAGCAGCCGTAGTTGCTCGGCGTAGGCGTTGCGGTGGCGTGCTTCGACGGATGCCTTCAGCACAGCGGGCAGGGCCTTGGCCGGATCATGTGCTCCGTACCAGTAGCTGGCCAGGCGGGTGGCGCGTTCCCCGGCGCGGACGAGGGCGGGGTCGGCCTCCAGGGCCTGGGCGTAACGGCGGTTGAGCCGGGAGCGTTCGCCGGGGAGCAGGTCGTCGCTGACGGCTTCGCGGACCAGGGAGTGCCGGAAGCGGTAGCCGTTGCCCTCCGGGGTGGTCAGCAACAGGTTGGCGCCGACGGCTCCGCGCAGGGCCTCGATGAGCTCGTCCTCGGCGAGGCCGGCTACGGCGGCCAGCAGTTCGTACTCGACCGCGGAGCCGCCCTCGGCGATGATGCGGGCGACCTTCTGGGCGTCATCGGAGAGCGCCTCGACCCGGACGAGGAGCAGGTCGCGCAGGGAGCCGGGCAGCCCGGCCCCGTCGCCGCACTCCAGACTGCAGGCGAGCTCCTCGACGAAGAAGGCGTTCCCGTCGGAACGCTCGAATATCTCGTCCACCAGGGCGGGTTCGGGGGCGGCCGCGAGGATGCCGGTGAGCTGGCGGCGGACCTCGGCCCGGTTGAACCGGGCGAGCTCGACGCGGCGCACGGTACGCAGCCGGTCCAGCTCGGCCAGCAGAGGGCGCAGCGGGTGGCGGCGGTGGATGTCGTCGGCCCGGTAGGTGCCGATCACGACGAGGCGGCCGCTGCGCAGCGTACGGAAGAGGTAGGCGAGCAGGTGCCGTGTGGAGGAGTCGGCCCAGTGCAGGTCCTCCAGGACGAGCACGACGGCGCGGTCCGCGGAGATGCGCTCCAGCAGCCTGGCGGTGAGCTCGAAGAGACGGGCGGTGCCGTGCTCGTCGGCCGCGTCTCGGCCGGCCTCGCCGAGCTCGGGAAGGAGCCGGGCCAGCTCGCCCTCCTGGCCCGCGCAGGCGGCGGCCATCTCCTCGGGCAGGGTGCGGCGCAGGGCGCGCAGGGCGGTGGAGAAGGGGGCGTACGGCAGGCCGTCGGCTCCGATCTCGACGCAACCGCCGACGGCGACAACGGCCTCGCGGCGGACCGCCACCGCGAGGAACTCCTCGACCAGACGGGTCTTGCCGACGCCCGCCTCACCGCCGACGAGAAGCGCCTGCGGCTCGCCGCCGCCACCGCCGGACGGGGCGGTGGCGGCGAGTGCGTCGGTGAGCGCACCGAGTTCACGCGCGCGGCCGATGAACACGGGACTGACTGACCTGGTCTCCACGTCGCCGAGCATCGCACACGGGTCCGACAGCGTGGAGCGGTAAAGCCGGACATTCACGGTCGTCCGTCCTTACGCGGCGTGCGCGAACCGCTCCCGGTCCCTTTCCGCGCTCACCGTCCTCTCGCGTTCCTGGCGCGCGGAACTGCGCGCCGCCTTGCGGGCACGGCGGGCCTCCCGGATGAGCCGCTCGTTGTCGGCGCGGCGGACGAGTTCGGCTGCCATGACCTTGTGGAGTTCCAGCTCGTACATGCGATTCCCCCTGGGGACGGGCCCGTTGGGCCTCGGTGGCGGCAGTGCTTCTGCCGTGCCACCACTGTCGTCCCCCAGGGGGTGGTGCCGCATCGGGCGAGTTCCGCATCTGTGGCGGCCGGGGGCCTTAGGGAGGGGCTTACGTCACCGCAGGGGCCCTGCCCAGGCGCCCGCACATGCCTTAGAGGGCGCCGCGAGGTGACGTACGCGAGGAACCGTGGTCTCGGCAGTCGGACAGACCCGGCTCTAACCAGCCGTCGCCGGCGCCGTCGGCAGGGCGACGATGAGGTCGAAGTACATGCACACGGCGATCAGCACGCCCAGGACGCCGAGGGCGATTCCGCCCTTGGCGACCGCGCGGATCCAGCCCGGCTGCGGGTGAGCGGACGGGGCCCCGAACGCCGGACGGACCAGGACGTAGACGCCGACGAGCAGCGCGAGCAGGCCGAAGAGGCCGTTGACGAGCGCGGTGGCGTGCCAGGCGTCGCCGTAGATCTCGGAGATCTGCTGTGCGGCGGATCCGCCGGACGAGGTCTTCATCTGCCCGATCAGCGTCTCGCGCTCCGCGGCGACCCGGCCGCTCCAGGCTCCGCTGAGCGAGACGATGCCCAGTCCGACGGAGACGACGGCCGCCGCGGCGGTGGCGAGGGCGGAGGACTCCTTGTCGTCCTCGTCCTCGTCGTGCTCGTTCTCGTCATCCTTGTAGAGGTCCGCATCCGGGTCGAAGTCCTGCGCCGGATCCGGTACCGCGTCCGCGGGCGCGTCACGGTCCTCGGATGTTCCGATCCCCCGGCCCGCCTCGTCAATGTGCTGTTCCGCAGCTTCCTTCGCGGCGGTGTCGGTGAGCGTCTTCTTCGTCTTCTCTCCGTCGCCCTCGCCCTCGGTGACGGGAGCTGTGGGAGTGGTGGGAGTCGTGGGGTTCATGTACCGCACGCTAGGTGCCGCAGATGAGAGCCCTCTTAACGTCCCCGTTCCGGTTGCGCCACGCGGTCTTCCCTACCGCCGTCCGGTGTGTTCCGGGTGACCTGGACGTCACCGGGAGCAGCCGTGTGCGGGCTGCGGAACAGTCTTACGAGCTCGTGACACGATCTTGTGACTCAGGCGCCGCACAGGGGACGCTCGGCCGCTTACCCGCCCGCGATACTTGGACTATGGACAGCTACGAGGGCACCGCGACGCTTGAGTGGTGGGCGAACCAGTCGACGTGCTTGAGCCGGCTCGGTGTGCGAATCGCGGTCTGCGTCGTCGGCAGTCACTGGACGTGCACCGCGAACCTGGAACCTCCCCTGTCTGCGGGGGAGCGGCAAAACTTCGCCCTTCTGATGCAACTCGATCCGCACTTCACCTTGCGCTTCGATGAGGAGAACACGCTGTTGGTCTGCGTCGTCGAAGCGGAAGTTGAGAGGTTGCTCAGCCTCACAGCAGCTTAGCCACACAAGGCGCGGGACTACTGACGTTGCCGTCACCGCTATCGTTATCTATTCCCTCCCGAAAGGTGATCCACTCACTCGGAATGCGTCGCGGGCATTAGCGCACCGAAGTAAGTCGACCACCTTTAATGCGAGATCTCATTTCACTTACAGGGGGAAGTCGTCCTTCCAGGGAGCGTCGAGAGTTTCTGGATCGACGCCGAGCTCCCGCACCACCGTGTCGATCTCCTCGACAGTCTCGACGGTAGCCACATGGACGCGCTCAATGTCCTCTTCTCCAAAGCAAGCATCTTCATCCACGAAGGGCTTGGGGATTTCAACCGTTGAGACCCTGAACTTTCCGTCCTTCAGAGGGAAGGCCCACACCCATGCATAGGAGTTCAGGGTACTGGGTTGGCGGCGCGCCGACACCATAGCCCTTGTCATCACGAGGCGGTTTGCAACCTCGGTACGCATTCGACCTACCCCTTCCAGAAGATGCGAATAATGGATCCGCCATATTTAGAATCCTCGAATGTGTGAATCTGGAGATGAGGAAGGTCGCCGTCCCTATTACCGGCGCCATGTCCTAGCACTCGGCCGTCTGCACCGAGCTGATCATCCCAGTGATACGTTCCACTCTTGGATCCGAAGTATCGCCGTGTCCCCTTGCCGTCAAATCCGGCCGCGTTCCGGTACCCATCCCCCTGGAACTTCCCCAGGAGAATTTCCTCCGCTTCGGAGCGCGAGCCAACTGTGATGCTAGTGCGACCCTCATCAATTGCCCGAACACTGGACGAAACTCGACCACTCGACCACGGAAATTCGCAAGGACCTGAATTGTGGACGAGTACCGGAGTCTCGCCCGCCAGCACATAGTACGTGTGGAGGTCGTCGACCATCAGGTTGTAGGTGCGGGCGCGCTTCGAGTATGCGCGGTTGGCCGTGACAGAGACGGTGGTCCCGTCCGGAGTCCGCAGATCCGTACCGGCGGTTAGGTTTCTCGCTTCGACCCAGGCTCCGAGAGAGGGAACCCAGAAAGGGTGTTCATAAGTAGCCGTCAGGCTTTTCGAGCCGTCTTTGGTCTGGATAGTCAGCTCGTTGAAGTTCTTGTCATCCTCGGTAATGATGAGACGCGTGACCTCACGCGGGGCGGTCTCACCAGTTTCCGGGTCCGTCGCAAGAACGCTGTCGCCGGGTTTTACGTCCTGGATATCCTTTGAAGACTTGTCGGCCAGCAGAACCCGCGTTCCAGCAAGGAAGCATTGATTGCAGAATCGGGTCCGCGATATCGATGATCGGGTCGGCGGAGAGGAAGCACCCGGGGCCCTGGTCGTATTCCCGCGCGCATATGTGGGTCAGACCCGTTGTCGCGTCGATGCCTACGCCGCGGTAGCTGCGCTTGTTCGGCCAGGTGGTCGGCTTGGCGCCTCGCAGTTCGTCGTACGGCTTGTAGGCGCGGCGGTTCACCGGCTGGGTGCCGGAGGGCTCCACCGAGGTGTTGGCGGTTCCGAGCTGATCCGGGATGAGGGCGTTTAGCTTGCGGCCCGTTGTGCCGCCATTGCTCGTGGTGCGGACGACCGTGGGAGCGTTGGCCTGGCCGTAGGAGCGGGAGGCCCGGGTGATCGTGCCGCTTGCGTCCGTGGTGAGTTCTCACAGGGCGGGGCGGACACCAAGTACACGTCAACCGGCTGGGGAAGCTCAACCGTCTACCAGCTCATCGGCACTCCCGATGTCACAGGCGACGGCATCCCTGACATCTGGGCGATCAGGACCGCCGACGGGACCGTACGTCTCTACCCGGGCGGTAAGGCCACGCTCTCGAGCAGCTGGACCGAGATCGTCACCAACGTCCGCATCTCGATCGGCTAGCAGTACGAAGCGGCCGCACCCACCGGGGGCGGCCGCTTCGTGGTGCTCGTGGTGCTCGTGGTCAGTCTTTCGCTCGGGACGACTCCCACCGTCAGTGCACGCGCTGAGCCGTCGCCGCGACCGCGTCGCTCTCGCTCTCGCTCGCGCACGGCTCCGGGGCTTCCGCCCGCGACGCTCCGCAGTCGGGCGCCTCGATGCTGATGCGCGGCAGCCGCCGGTCCAGCCAGCCGGGCAGCCACCAGTTCGCGCCGCCCAGCAGGTGCATCAGGGCGGGGACCAGCAGGGTGCGCAGGACGAAGGCGTCCAGGGCCACGGCGGCGGCGAGGGCGATGCCGAACATCGCGATGACGCGGTCCCCGCTGAGCACGAAGGCGAGGAAGACCGAGATCATGATCACGGCGGCCGAGTTGATCACCCGGCTCGTCTCGGCGAGACCGACCCTCACCGCCCGCCGGTTGTCGCCGGTCTCCAGCCACTCCTCGTACATCCGGCCGACCAGGAACACCTGGTAGTCCATCGAGAGGCCGAAGAGCACGGACACCATGATCACCGGCAGGAAGGGTTCGATGGGCCCCGCGCTGCCGAGGCCCATCAGTTCGCTGCCCCAGCCCCACTGGAAGACGGCGACGACGACGCCGAACGAGCAGGCCACCGCCGCCACGTTCATCACCGCCGCCTTCAACGGGATGCCGACCGACCTGAACGCCATCAGCAGGAGCAGGCAGCCGAGTCCGACGACCACCCCGATGAAGAGCGGGAGCTTGCCGATGATGATCTGGGCGAAGTCGTCGTAGCTCGCCGTCACACCGCCCACGTGGGCCTGGAGCGAGGTGTTCTCGGAGGCCTTCGGCAGGACATCGGTCCGCAGCCGGTCCACGAGCTCGCTGGTCTGCCGGGACTGCGGCGCCGAGTCCGGGACGACGGTGACGTACGCGGTGTCGCCGCTGGAGTTGTACGTCACCGGGTAGGCCCAGGACACCCCGTCGGTGGCGCGCAGCGTCGCGGGCAGGGTGTCCATCGCGAGACGGTCGTCGGCGCCGTCCAGGTGCGCGGCGACGGTCAGCGGGCCGTTGACGCCGGGGCCGAAGCCGTCGGCGAGCAGGTCGTACGCCTGCCGGGTGGTCGAGGACTTCGCGTTGTTTCCCTGGTCGGAGCTGCCCAGGTGGAGCGAGAACGTGGGAAGTGCGAGGACCAGCATCACGACGGCGGCGAGAGCCCCGAGCAGCTTGGGGTGCCGCTCCACGAAGGCGGACCAGCGGGCGGCGAAGCCCGTGGGCGGCTCCGGCTGCGGGCCGTGCTCGGCCAGCCGCCTGCGCTCGCGCCGGCTCAGCGCCCGCATGCCGATGAGGGACAGCAGCGCGGGGAGCAGCGTCACGGAGGCCGCGACGGTCAGCACGACGGTGAGCGAGGCCGCGATGGCGACGCCGTTGAGGAAGCTCAGCCGCAGGATCAGCATGCCGAGCAGGGCGATGCAGACGGTGGCACCGGCGAAGACGACGGCCCGGCCGGTCGTCGTGACCGCGTGCTGTGCCGCCTCGGGTACGGTCATGCCGCGCCGCAGCCCTCTGCGGTGCCGGGTGACGATGAAGAGCGCGTAGTCGATGCCGACGCCGAGCCCCACCAGCATGCCCAGCATGGGTGCGAAGTCGGCGACGGTCATCACGTGTCCGAGCAGCACGATGCCGGCGTACGCCGTGCCGACCGAGACGAGGGCGGTGGCGATGGGCAGCAGGCTGGCGGCGAGCGAGCCGAAGGCGAGGAAGAGCACGACGGCCGCGACGACCACCCCGACGGCCTCGCTGAGGTGGGCGGCCGGCGCCTCGGTGAGGGCTATGGCGGAGCCGCCCAGCTCGACCTGGAGGTGCTCGCCCGCAGCGGCCTTCGCGGTGTCGACGACGGCACGGGCCTGCCCGGCCGGCACGTCGTCCGCCTGCTGGTCGAAGGTGACGGTGGCGTAGGCGGTGTGCCCGTCCGGGCTGATCTGCCCGGAGCCGGGGTCCGTATAGGGCCCTCCGACGGCTCCCACGCCCGGCAGCCGCTCCACCGCGTGCAGCGTGGCGGTCATCTTCTGGGTGACGTCCGCGGCCCGCACCGTGGAGTCGTCGGTGTGCCAGACGATGGTGTCGGTGTCGCCGCCGAGATCCGTGAATCCGTTCTTCAGCAGCTCGGCCGCCCGCCCGGACTCGGTGCCGGGGGCCTCGTAGTCGTTGGAGTAGGCGGAACCCGCGAACCCCGCTGCGGCTGCTGTACCACCGAGGGCGAGCAGCCAGATGAGGACGGCGAGGAGGCGGTGCGTGACGCACCAGCGGGCGATGGCAGCCAAGGGACGTGCTCCCTGCGGGTTCGTGGTCTCGACGCGGTTCGGCAGAACCGTCCGTGTGAGAACGCATGACCTTGAGTGCCGTCACTCTGACAGCCAACTGTGATCATTTGCCCGTTTCGTGGCCTTACTCACAGGGGTCCAGGTCAACATATGGGCGACATAAGCACCGCCGTACGGCGGGGCGCATACACGGCGCGGCAGCGGTCGCGCGGCCCTCACCGGCCCGTGCTCCCCTGCCGGGAGCACCCGCGCCCGGGAAGGCGGATCTTGTTTCCGTTGGCCGGGGACGGACGGACCCGGCTATCTTATGATCCGTCAATTACCGTCCCTGGGGGGCCCAGTTGAACAGTGCGTCGCACCACATCGGACCGGATTCGGCTCCTGACAGATACCGCCTGCTCAATTCCATCGGCCGGGGCGGCGAAGCCGTCCTCTACCGGGCGGAGATAGAGCTCGACGGGGCGCCCGAGACCGTGGTCGTGAAGGTGCTGGACTCGAAGACCACGATCACCATCGAGCAGTTCCAACGGCTCAGCTCGAAATGGCGGGAGCAGGCGGAGCTGCTGCGGTTCGTGAACCGGCCGGGTGTCGTGGGCGTGCGCGAGCACTTCGAGGGACCTCCGATCCACGGAACCGGGGACGCCTCGACCGCTGCCGGGCGCGCCCTGGTCCTGGTCATGAACCATGTGGCCGGTCTCGACCTGAGGGACTGGCGCGCCGAGCGGACCCTCGTCTCCCACGCCGAGCGCCGCGAGGTGCTGCGGACGCTGGAACAGCTCGCGGACGTGCTGGACTGGCTGCACTCGGGCCGGGCGACACCGTCCGGGCGCACCGTCGTGCACGGTGACCTGTCCCCCGGCAACGTCATGGTCGACGAGCACGGCCAGGCCACACTCGTGGACTTCGGGCTGAGCAAGCTGACCGCGGACCACCAGACGGCCGAGGTGTGGTTCACCCCCGGTTACGCCGCCCCCGAGGTCTTCGAGGGCAAGCGGACGCCGAACACCGACCGGTACGCGTTCGGCGCGATCGCCTACTTCCTGCTCAGCGGCCAGGCCCCGCCCAGCACCCCCGAGCAGCTGCGTGCCGCGCTGCGCGCGCTGCCCCAGGTGGCGGCCGCGGCTCCGGAGCGCTGCGAGCGCATCCTGTCCGTCTGCGCGGCCGAACCGGACCGTCGGCCGGAGAGCCTTTCGTCGTGGGTGAAGGATGTGCGCTCGGCCGTGGTGTCGACCACGGTCACCGGCTCCTCCTCGCGCGCCGCGGTGGCCTCGGAGTCCGTACGGGACACGCCGCCGGTAGCTGCCCCGGCAGCCGTGCCGCCGCCTCCCCTGCTGCCGCCCGGTACCCCCGTACCGCCGCCCGGCGCCCCCGTACCGCCGTCCGGGGCACCGGTGCCGCCGCCGGACGCGCAGCCGGTCTTCCCGCCCCCGATCACCGCGTCCGGTGACCCCGGGGTGCCGCTGCCCACCACGGTGAATCCCGCGGGCACACAGGAGGAGCAGGCCCGTCCGGCCGCGCCGGAACCCGCTCCGGCGCACTCCCTGCGGGAGGAGTCACCGTTCCCGACGCGGCCGGACAGCGCGGCGAAGCCGGTGCCCACCGCGAAGAAGCGCCGGCCGGTCCTCGTCCCCCTGCTGTCGCTCGCCCTGGTGGCCGCCCTGGCCACGATCGGCGTCCAGGCCCTGCGCTCGGGGAACGACGAGAAGGGCGACGGCAAGGGGGCGAAGGCGGCCCCGACCGTGACCGTCACGACCACCACGCCCGCCGATCAGGCCGACGGGTCGGAGACGACGCCCGACGCGTCCCCGGACGCGTCGGAGGGTTCGCAGGGGGCCGGCACGCCCCCGGAGGCGACCACGTCCGACACCAAGTCGCTCACTACCCTGGACCCCGTCGCGACCGGTCAGTACGCCGGCCTCGCCGTCGGGAACGGCACGCTGAACAGCAAGTACTACGACACCGCCCTGGTGCCCGACGGCGGTGACGAGGAGTGCAGCGGTTCCGCCGAGTACAACCTGAGCCGCGAGTGGAAGACCCTGACCATGGTGGCGGGTGTCGACGACAACTCGTCGAACAAGTCCGCCCGGGTCACCATCGAGGTCGACGGCGAACCCGGCTTCACCGGTGAGGTGCTGCTCGGGAAGCCGAAGCCCATCTCCGTGCCGGTCACCGGCGTGCTCCGGCTGAGCGTCTCCTACGCCGACCCCGCCGACGACTGCGAGATGGGCAATCTGATCCTGGGGGCGCCGACGCTCAAGAGGTGACGTCGGCGGGTGATGCGCGAAGGGGCGGTGCGCCCGGTGGAGAACCGGATGCACCGCCCCTTCGCGGACGTACGGGAAGGCCTCAGCCCTCGACGCCGAGCTTCTCCAGGATCAGCTCGCGCACCCGGGCAGCGTCCGCCTGGCCACGGGTGGCCTTCATGACGGCGCCGACGAGCGCACCGGCGGCCGCCACCTTGCCGCCGCGGATCTTGTCCGCGATGGCGGCGTTGCCGGCGATGGCCTCGTCCACGGCGGTGGACAGCGCGCCCTCGTCGGAGACGACCTTCAGGCCGCGCTTCTCGACGACGGTGTCCGGGTCGCCCTCGCCCGCGAGGACACCCTCCAGGACCTGACGGGCCAGCTTGTCGTTGAGATCGCCGGAGGTGACGAGCTCGGCGACCCTGGCGACCTGCGCGGGGGTGACACCCAGCTCGTCCAGACCGCGGCCGGTCTCGTTGGCGTTACGGGCGAGCTCGCCCATCCACCACTTGCGGGCCTGGTCCGACGGGGCGCCCGCCTCGGTCGTGGCCACGATCAGGTCGACCGCGCCCGCGTTGAGGATGGACTGCATGTCGTGCTCGGAGACACCCCACTGCTCCTTGAGCCGGGCGCGGCGCAACCGCGGCAGCTCGGGAAGCCCCTTGCGGAGCTCCTCGACCCACTCCCGGGCCGGGGCGACCGGCACCAGGTCGGGCTCGGGGAAGTAGCGGTAGTCCTCGGCGTTGTCCTTGATGCGGCCGGCCGTGGTGGAGCCGTCCTCCTCGTGGAAGTGCCGGGTCTCCTGCACGATCGTGCCGCCCGAGTTCAGCACCGCGGCGTGGCGCTGGATCTCGAAGCGGGCGGCCCGCTCGACGGAACGCAGCGAGTTCACGTTCTTCGTCTCGGAGCGGGTGCCGAACGCCTCGCGTCCGTGCGGGCGCAGCGACAGGTTCACGTCGCAGCGCATCTGGCCCATCTCCATGCGGGCATCCGAGACGCCGAGCGCCTTGATGAGCTCGCGGAGCTCGGCGACGTACGCCTTGGCGACCTCGGGGGCGCGTGCGCCCGCTCCCTCGATCGGCTTGGTGACGATCTCGATGAGCGGGATGCCCGCGCGGTTGTAGTCGAGCAGGGAGTGGGACGCGCCGTGGATCCGGCCGGTGGCACCGCCGACGTGCGTCGACTTGCCGGTGTCCTCCTCCATGTGGGCGCGCTCGATCTGCACACGGAAGATCTCCCCGTCCTCCAGCTGGACGTCCAGATAGCCGTCGAAGGCGATCGGCTCGTCGTACTGAGAGGTCTGGAAGTTCTTCGGCATGTCCGGATAAAAGTAGTTCTTCCGGGCGAAGCGGCACCACTCGGCGATCTCGCAGTTCAGCGCGAGACCGATCTTGATGGCGGACTCGACGCCGATCTCGTTCACGACCGGCAGCGCGCCGGGCAGCCCGAGACAGACCGGACAGGTCTGCGAGTTGGCATCCTGCTTGAGCTCGGTGGAGCAGCCGCAGAACATCTTGGTCTTGGTGCCGAGCTCGACATGGACTTCGAGGCCCATGACGGGGTCGTACGTCGCGAGGGCGTCCTCGTACGACTCCAGGTCAATGACAGTCACTGAAACTTTCCCTCTCAGCCCAGCAGGACGTCGTCGTCGCCGAGACGCTTGAGCTCGCGGTAAAGGATCGCGAGTCCGGTCACGATCGCGGCGGCGGATACGGCGGCGTCGATCAGCCGCAGTGTGTCGTTGTCCTGGCGGGCCATCTTCACCTGCTTGAACACGCTGAGCGCGCCGAAGGCGGTGGTGCCCATGGACACGTACGCGCCGGTCTTGGACTTCTTGAAGTTCTTGGCCTTCTTAGCCATGGCACTCATAGCGACGGAGCCTCCTCAAGCAGCGGGTGCCCCCACCTTTCCACGAAGGCGGCCTCGACGGCGGCTCCGACCTTGTACAGCCGGTCGTCCTTCATGGCGGGGGCGATGATCTGCAGCCCGACCGGCAGGCCGTCCTCCGGCGCCAGGCCGCAGGGCAGCGACATGGCGGCGTTGCCGGCCAGGTTGGTCGGAATGGTGCACAGGTCCGCGAGGTACATCGCCATCGGGTCGTCGGCGCGCTCGCCGATCGGGAAGGCGGTGGTGGGCGTCGTCGGGGAGACGATGACGTCGACCTGCTCGAAGGCCTTCTCGAAGTCCCGCGTGATCAGCGTGCGGACCTTCTGCGCCGAGCCGTAGTACGCGTCGTAGTAGCCGGAGCTCAGCGCGTACGTACCGAGGATGATGCGGCGCTTGACCTCGTCGCCGAAGCCGGCCTCGCGGGTGAGCGCGGTGACGTCCTCGGCGGACCTCGTGCCGTCGTCGCCGACCCGCAGGCCGTAACGCATGGCGTCGAAGCGGGCGAGGTTGGAGGAGCACTCGGACGGCGCAATCAGGTAGTACGCCGAGAGGCCGAGGTCGAAGGACGGGCAGTCCAGCTCGACGATCGTGGCACCGAGCGACTTCAGCAGCTCGACCGACTCGTTGAAGCGCTGGACGACACCGGCCTGGTAGCCCTCGCCCGAGAACTGCTTCACGACACCGACGCGCATGCCCTGTACGGAGCCGTTGCGCGCGGCCTCGACGACCGGCGGGACCGGGGCGTCGATGGAGGTCGAGTCGAGCGGGTCGTGCCCGGCGATGGCCTCGTGCAGCAGGGCCGCGTCCAGGACCGTACGGGCGCAGGGCCCGCCCTGGTCGAGGGAGGAGGAGAAGGCCACCATGCCGTAGCGGGAGACGCCGCCGTAGGTGGGCTTGACGCCGACGGTGCCGGTGACGGCGGCGGGCTGACGGATGGAGCCGCCCGTGTCCGTACCGATGGCGAGCGGGGCCTCGAAGGACGCGAGAGCGGCCGACGAACCGCCGCCGGAGCCGCCCGGGATGCGGGTGAGGTCCCACGGGTTGCCGGTGGGGCCGTAGGCGCTGTTCTCGGTGGAGGACCCCATGGCGAACTCGTCCATGTTGGTCTTGCCGAGGATCACGACGTCGGCGGCCTTCAGCCGCTTGGTGACGGTCGCGTCGTACGGCGGGACCCAGCCTTCGAGGATCTTCGAGCCGACGGTGGTCGGCATGTCCTCGGTGGTGAAGATGTCCTTCAGCGCGAGCGGGACGCCGGCCAGCGGGCCGAGCTTCTCGCCTGCCGCCTTCTTGGCGTCGACGGCGCGGGCCTGCGCGAGCGCGCCCTCGCGGTCGATGTGCAGGAAGGCGTGGACCTTCTCGTCGACGGCCTCGATCCGGGCCAGGTGGGCCTCGGTGACCTCGACGGCCGTGAGCTCACCCGAAGCGATCTTCGCGGCGATCTCGGCGGCGGTGAGCTTGATGATGGTGCTGATGTCCGTCATGACTTTTAGTCCTCCCCCAGGATCTGCGGCACCTTGAAACGCTGCTGCTCCTGGGCCGGGGCGCCGGAGAGCGCCTGCGCGGGGGTGAGCGACGGACGGACCTCGTCCGCCCGCATGACGTTCGTCAGCGGCAGCGGGTGGGAGGTCGGCGGTACGTCTTGGTCGGCGACCTCGGAGACGCGGGCGACCGCGCCGATGATGTCGTCGAGCTGACCGGCGAAGTGATCGAGCTCTTCGCCCTTCAGCTCCAGACGCGCCAGCCGGGCGAGGTGGGCGACCTCCTCGCGCGTGATGCCAGGCATGCAGCGATCCTCAGGGGTTGGTGTGTGGTTTTGGCCCAATCTTATGGGGTCGCCCGCACCGGCCACGGCCACCCATGGAAGTCCCGCCCGGCGCTTGAGGACAAAGCGGCCTCCGGCACCCGTCAAGCCCGTCCGGCACGTGAGGGCAAAGCGGCCACCCGGCGCCTCCGGTCACCTCACGGCAGCCCCGCGCCCAGATGCCCCGCCCTACGTCGTCGCGGGCCGCGAGTCGACCGCCCGCCCTGACGGCCGCTGTTCCAGCTCGGGCGTCGCCGCGGCGGCCACACTCGCTGCCGCGGCGGCCGCCGCCAGCTCCGCCGCCAGATCCGCCGGCCGCCGCCATCCGTGCTCGCCGCGCGCCCGCAGCCACGCGGTCGTCTCCTGCGGCGGCATCGCGGCCGCTACCAGCCACCCCTGGACCGCGTCGCAGCCCAGGTCCCGCAGTCGCTCCCACGTCTCGTCGTCCTCGACGCCCTCGGCGACGACCACCAGACCGAGCGAGTGGGCCAGATCGATCGTGCAGCGGACGATCTCCGCGTCCTCGTGGTCGATGGCGAGCCGGGCCACGAACGACCGGTCGATCTTGAGCTCGCTGACCGGCAGCCGCCGCAGGTGGACCAGCGAGGAGTACCCCGTACCGAAGTCGTCCAGGGACATCTTCACGCCGTGTCCGGTCAGTCCCGCGAGGGTGTCCGCGGCCCGCTGCGGGTCCTCCAGCAGCACGTGTTCCGTTATCTCCAGCTGCAGGGCGCCGGGCGGGACACCGTGCCGGGCCAGCCGGGCCGCGACGCTGCCCGCGAATCCGGGGGTGTGCACATCACGCGGGGACACGTTGACCGCGACCGGGACGAACAGTCCCTGCGCCCGCCACCGGGCGACCTGGGCCAGTGCCGTCTCCAGGACGTACTCCGTGAGGTGCGGCATCAGCCCGGACGACTCGGCAATGGCGATGAACTCGTCCGGCGGGACCCGCCCCCGCTCCGGATGCACCCAGCGCACCAGCGCCTCCAGGCCGGCCACCTGACCGTCGAACCGGACCTTCGGCTGGTAGTGCAGCTCCACCTCACCGGCGTCCAGCGCGCGCCGCAGATCACCGAGGAGGCCGAGCCGGTCCGGGGTGTTGCTGTCGCGCTTCGACTCGTACACCTCCACGCCCGTCCGGTCGCGCTTGGCCTGGTACATCGCCACGTCCGCACGCCGGAGCAGCCCTTCCGCGTCCAGTGCGTGGTCGGGGTAGACGGCGACGCCGGCGCTGGCCTCCAGCACCAGCGTGAGTCCGTCGAGGTCCAGTGGTGAGGAGAGCTCGGCCACCAGGTGGCGGGCGACGCGCTGGGCACTGGTGGCGGAGTCCGCGGCCGGCAGCAGAACGGCGAACTCGTCGCCGCCGAGCCTGGCCGCCTCCGCGCCGCGCGGCAGGGCGAGCCGCAGCCGGTCCGCTATCTGCAGCAGCAGCCTGTCCCCGGCGAGATGGCCGAGGGTGTCGTTGACCGCCCGGAAGCGGTCGAGGTCGATCAGGACGAGGCCGACCCGGCTGCCGAGGCTCTCGGCCTCCTCCAGCGCCGTCCAGGTCCGCTCCAGCAGCCACTGTCTGTTCGGCAGCCCGGTCAGCGGGTCCCGCAGCTGCTCCTCGGCCCTGGCACGGGCGATCCAGAGCGTGGAGTCGAGCGCGATCAGCGGGACCGCGAAGAGGGGCAGCAGGACGGGCATGGTCGTCGCGACGACGCAGATCAGCGGGGCGATGCCGAGGAGGGCGACGGCGACGAGACCTTGACGCAGCAGCGCGGTGCGGGCGACCGTCGGCAGTCCGCCGCCCTGCGGGGACCGGGCGTACCAGAGCAGGACCCGGGTGACGAGGAGATACGTGGAGGCCGCGAGCAGGACCTCCGGGACGGCATCGATGCCCCAGTCGAGTGGCCGCCAGGGCGATTCGACGGTCTGCACCTCGCCGAACGCGGCCAGGACCAGCGCCGCCGCGCCCACGCCCAGGATGTCCACCGCCCCGTGCAGCAGCCCCTGCCACCAGCGGTGCCGCCGGGCCACACCGACGAGCACGACCACGACCAGGCTGACCAAGCCCGCGGGCACCCAGCCGTAGAGGAGCAGCACAGCGAGGGTGAGGGCGGCGCCGGAGCCGGTTCCGCCCCACCAGCGGTCGCGGCCGAGCGCGACCAGATGGCCGACGACTATCCCCGTGAGGACGGCGAGCGACCAGCCGGCTTTCCCGTCCGGGAAGAGGGCGTGCCCGCCGCTCACGGTCCGGTAGAAACCGGTCGCGAGCTGGACCGTGGCGAGGGCCACGACGACGGCACCCACTTTGGGGATGAGGCCCACGAAACCTTGCAGCCGCGACACCAGTGCGGCGTTCTCGGTCGGTTTCATTCCGTCCCTCTCACAGCCGGCGGTGCCGATGTCACGCGATGGTTCCGTTCCGTGTCACCGCGCCCCGTCCACGCGGTGGCCGGGTTCCGCAGGCGCATCTCCCAACAGTAGGCCGCCGAAGGCGTCCAGGGGCAGCGGTCTACAGCTCTTGCCCGAATGCGAACCGACCGTCCGTCAGCATCTGCTATGCGCCGATCGGGTGAATCCGACGGTGCGTCACCTCCTCCTCACCCTCCGGCACGCCCGTGTCCGCTCCCCTACTGCTCCTCGGCCGGTACCGCGGCCTCGCGCGCCGCGTCCGGCCCCTGTTCGAGCAGCACCGCGAAGCCGTCCTCGTCCAGCACGGGCACCTTCAGCTGCATCGCCTTGTCGTACTTCGATCCGGGGTTGTCTCCGACCACCACGAAGGACGTCTTCTTCGAGACCGAACCGGTGACCTTCGCCCCACGGCTCTGGAGGGCCTCCTTCGCACCGTCCCTGGTGTGCCCCGTCAGGGTTCCGGTCACGACGACGGTGAGCCCTTCGAGCGGCCTCGGCCCCTCCTCCTCGCCGGCGCCCTCGTCCTCCATCCGGACCCCGGCCTCCCGCCACTTGCGCAGGATCTCGCGGTGCCACTCCTCGGCGAACCACTGCTTGACCGAGGCGGCGATGATCGGCCCGACCCCGTCGGCGTCGGACAGCTCCTGCTCGGTGGCCTCGTCGATCCGGTCGATGGACCGGAACTGGCGGGCCAGCTCCTGGGCGGCGACCGGCCCGACGTGGCGGATGGAGAGCCCCGTGAGGATCCGGGCCAGCGGGGCCTCCTTCGCCTCGGCGATGGCGTCCAGCATGGCGAGGGCGTTCTTCTTCGGTTCGCCCTGCTGGTTGGCGAAGACCAGGGCGGTCTTCTCCTCACCCGTCTTCGGGTCCCTCTTGGGCAGTCCGCTGTCCATGTCGAGGACGTAGGCGCGAATGGGCAGCAGCTGCTCGACGGTCAGCCCGAAGAGATCGCCCTCGTCCCGGAGCGGCGGATCGGCGGGCTCCAGCGGCCGGGTCAGGGCTGCGGCGGCGACGTATCCGAAGTGGTCGATGTCCAGGCACTTGCGCCCCGCCAGATAGGCGACCCGCTCCCGCAGCTGCGCCGGGCAGGAGCGGGCGTTGGGACAGCGGACGTCGATGTCGGCCTCCTTCATCGGCCGCAGCTCCGTCCCGCACTCGGGGCAGTGGGTCGGCATGACGAAGGCCCGCTCGGTGCCGTCGCGAAGGTCGACGACCGGGCCGAGGATCTCCGGGATCACGTCGCCGGCCTTGCGGAGCACGACGGTGTCGCCGATCAGGACGCCCTTCGCACGGACCACGTTCTGGTTGTGCAGGGTCGCGAACTCGACCTCGGAGCCCGCCACCTCGACCGGTTCGACCTGGGCGTACGGGGTGACACGTCCGGTGCGGCCGACGCCGACCCGGATGTTGACGAGCTTGGTGTTGACCTCCTCCGGCGCGTACTTCCAGGCGATCGCCCAGCGCGGTGCGCGGGAGGTGGAGCCGAGCCTGCCCTGCAGCGGGATTTCGTCGAGCTTGACGACGACGCCGTCGATCTCGTGCTCCACGGAGTGCCGGTGCTCGCCGAAGTAGGCGATGAACTCCCGTACTCCGGCGAGGGAGTCCACCACCTTGTTGTACTTGGCGGTGGGCAGACCCCACTCGTGGAGCAGCTCGTAGGCGTGCGAGAGACAGTCGATGTCGAAGCCCTCGCGGGCGCCGATGCCGTGGACCACCATGTGCAGCGGCCGGGTGGCGGTGACCTTGGGGTCCTTCTGGCGCAGCGAACCGGCCGCCGCGTTCCGCGGGTTGGCGAAGGGTTTGTCGTCGGCCTCCACCAGCCGGGCGTTCAGCTCCTCGAACCCCTCCATCGGGAAGAAGACCTCGCCGCGGATCTCGACCAGCTCCGGGATCCGGTCGCCCTTCAGCCGGTGCGGGATCTCCGCGATCGTACGGACGTTGGGCGTGATGTCCTCGCCGGTGCGGCCGTCGCCGCGGGTCGCGGCACGGGTCAGCAGGCCGTTCTCGTACGTGAGGTTGACCGCGAGGCCGTCGATCTTGAGCTCGCAGAGGAAGTGGTAGCCGGTGGCGCCCACGTCCCGGGCGACTCGCTCGCCCCAGGCGGCCAGCTCCTCGTCGTCGAAGGCGTTGTCCAGGGACAGCATCCGCTCGCGGTGCGCGACGGAGGTGAATTCCGTCCGGTACGGCCCCGCGACCTTCTGGGTCGGTGAGTCGGGCGTGCGCAGCTGCGGGTACTCGTCCTCCAGTGCCTCCAGCTCACGCATCAGCCGGTCGAACTCCGCGTCGCTGACGACCGGCTGGTCGTTCACGTAATAGCGGAAGCGGTGTTCCTCGATCTGCTCGGCGAGGAGCGCGTGCCGCTCCCGTGCCTCCGCCGGCACCGCCGTCTCCTGTTCTCCTGGCAGTGACGTCTGCTGTTCGCCGGCCATCGTCCCGTCCTCCCGTTACCCAGTACCCCGCTACTCAGGGTTGTCTGCGAGCGATTTCGCGGCCCGGGCGCAGTGGGCGAGCGCGGCACGGGCGTACGCGGGCGAGGCACCCGCGAGACCGCACGAGGGAGTGATCGCCACGGACTCGGTCAGAGTCCCCGGATTCAGCCCCAGCCTGCGCCACAGCGTCCTGACACCCATGACGCTACCGCCCGGGTCCGACAATCCGCCCGAGGCCGGGTCGGTGCCCGGCACCACTCCGAGGAACAGCTGGGTACCGCCCTCGACCGCTTCCCCGATCGCCTCCTCCTCACGCTCGGTGAGCAGGGAGAAATCGAACGAGATCCCGTCGGTCCCGGCCCGGCGCAGCAGGGCGAACGGCACGTCGGGGGCACAGGTGTGCACGAGCGTGGCGGCCTCGCCGGCCACACCCAGCACCTCGCGCAGCGTGTCCTCCACGATCTGGCGGTCCACGGCCCGGTAGGTGCGGTAGCCGCTCGCCGTCCTGATCCGCCCGAGCAGGACCCCGGTCAGCGACGGTTCGTCGAGCTGGAGGATCACGCGCGCACCGGGCATCCGGCGCCGCACCTCGGCGAGGTGGTTGCGCAGGCCCTCCGCGAGCGAGCCGGCAAGGTCGCGGCAGGCGCCGGGGTCGCCGAGGACGGCCTCGCCGCTCCGGCGCTCCAGCGCGGCTGCCAGCGTCCACGGACCGACGGCCTGCACCTTGAGCGGGCCCTCGTATCCCTGGGTGAACTCCTCCAGTGCGTCGAGGTCCTCGCCGAGCCAGGACCGGGCCCGGCGGGTGTCGCGTCCCGGCCGGTCGCCGAGGCGCCAGCCGCTCGGCTCGACGTGTCCGTACATCTCGACGAGCAGCCCGATGGTCCGCCCGATCATGTCCGCGCCGGGACCGCGCGCGGGCAGTTCCGCCAGATACGGCACGCCCTGGCCGTCCCCGAAGGAGCCGGTGACGGTCTTCGCCGCCTCCCGGGCGTCCCCTCCGGGCATCGAACCGATTCCGGTGGCCGGGCACCCGCTGAACTTGCTCTTCTCGCTCACGCGGGAAGCCTACGGCGGTCCGGCGCCCGAACCGTCAGCGGCCGGACGCACTGAGGGAGGGCGGCCGATCCCGCCCGGGCCGTCAGCACGGCCGGGGCGCACCGTTCCGCCGCCCGGGCCGTCAGCGGCCGGGGCGCACCGTGAGGTCGTTGACCTCGGCGTCGCGGGGCAGGTCGAGCGCCATCAGGATCGTGGTGGCGACGGACTCCGGGTCGATCCAGTGCGAGGCGTCGTACTCCTTGCCCTCCTGCTGGTGGACCTTGGCCTGCATGGGGCTGGCGGTACGGCCCGGGTACACGGACGTCACCCGGACCCCGTTCTCGTGCTCCTCGTGGCGCAGCGAGTCGGCGAGCGCCTTCAGGCCGTGCTTGCTGGCGGCGTAGGCACCCCATTCGGCGTGGGCGGCAAGCCCGGCACCGGAGTTGACGAAGAGGACGTGGCCCTGGGCGACGCGCAGCTGCGGGAGGAAGAGGCGGGTGAGCTCGGCCGGGGCGACGAGGTTGGCGTTGAGCTGGAAGTGCCAGGCCTTGGGGGTGAGTTCGCCGACGCGGCCGAGCTCCACGACGCCCGCGATGTGCAGCAGCGAGTCCAGCCGCTCCGGCATCGGCTGCTGGCCGAAGGCCCAGGAGAGCCGGTCCGGGTTGGACAGGTCGCCGACGATCGTGCGGGCGCCGGGGTGGAGCGCGGCCAGCTCCTTGGCGCGGCCCGCGTCACGGGCCAGGAGGACGAGCTCGTCCCCTCGCTCCGTGAGACGACGGGCGACGGCTGCGCCGATGCCGGAACCGGCACCGGTGATGAGGTGAGTGGACATGCCCCCATCGTCGCACCCGCCGCCTCGCCACCCGCACGTCACTGCAGGCCGGAGGACTCCTCCAGGTAGGCCAGGGCGCCGACCCCGTCCTTCGCGAAGAACACCAGGTCAGTCAGCGGGAGCGGGAGGAAGCCCTCCTCCTCCATGCGCTGGAACTGCTGGCGCAGACCGTCGTAGAACCCCGCCGTGTTGAGCAGCACGACCGGCTTGGTGTGCTTGCCGTGCTTCTTGAGCTCCAGGATCTCGGTGGCCTCGTCGAGCGTGCCGGTGCCACCCACCATGATCACGATCGCGTCGGACTTCTCCAGGAGCAGTGCCTTGCGCTCGGCGAGGTCGCCCGCGATCACCATCTCGTCCGCGTTGGTCCGCGCCTTCGCGGCCAGGAAGTCCACCGACACCCCGACCAGCTTCCCGCCCGCTTCCTGCACGCCGTCGGCGACGACCTTCATCAGCCCGCTCTCCGAACCGCCCCAGACCAGGGTGTGCCCGCCGCGGCCGATCAGTTCGGCGAATTCGCGTGCGGGCACGGTGTAGCGGTCGTCGAGGTCGGCGGCGGAGAGGAAAACGCAGATCTTCATGGCTGCCACGGTAAGGCAGAGCGGCGCATGCGACGCCGCCCCCATGTGCCGGTCCGCCTGAGCCCGGAACCGACAGGGCGGAATCCTGGGGAAGAAACCCGGGGGCCGCGCGGCTGAGGAATACATGACTGCCACCCGAGGACACCTCATCACCGTCGAACCCTCCACCGAGCACGTGCGCGTGGTCCGTGACGGCGTGCTGCTCGCCGAGAGCCGGCGCCCGCTCGTGCTGCGCGAGACGGGCTGTCCGGTCCGCTACTACCTGCCGCCCGAGGACGTGCGCACCGAGCTGCTCACGGCATCGGACACCCGAACCCACTGCCCGTTCAAGGGAGATGCCTCCTACTGGTCCCGCCCGGAGGCGGCCGACCTCGTCTGGGCGTACCCGGAGCCGAAGGACGAAGTGGCCGCGATCAAGGACCACTTCTGCTTCTACGACACCGAGACGTCGGCGGCCTGACAGCCGGCACACCGTCAACACCCCTTCTGAGCTGCGGAGAAGAGGGACTTCAAAAAGTCTTCGCGGAAAACGATGAGTTTTGCGAAGCGCCGCAGTCCACCTCCACATGGACAAGACTCTCTCCCGCGACGGCACCCTGATCGCGTACCGGCGCCGGGGCGAAGGACCGCCGCTGATTCTGGTGAACGGCGCGCTGGGCACCGCGGCGACCGAGGCTCCGCTGGCCCGCCTCCTCGCGCCGCACTTCGAGGTCGTCACGTACGACCGGCGCGGCCGGGGGGCCAGCGGGGACGGTTCGCCGTATGCGGTGGAGCGCGAGATCGAGGACCTGGCCGCTCTCACACAGGCGGTCGGCGGCCGGCCCTCCGTGTTCGGTGTCGGAGCCGGCGGTGCGCTGGCCCTGGAGGCGCAGGCCGCCGGGGTCCCGGCCGCCCGGCTCGCGGTGTACGAGCCGCCGTACACCCCGGGCGCACCGGGGTTGCTGTTCAAGGCCGGCTGCACGGCCCGGCTGCACCGGCTGCTCTCCGCCGGGGACCGGGGCGGGGCGGTGGAACTGTTCCTGTCCGTGACGGGGGTCGCGGCCGACATGGTCGCCAGGATGCGGAGGGCGCCGCTGTGGCGGACCCTGGAATCCGTGGCACACACCCTGGCGTACGACGACGCGGTGCTGGGCACCGGCGCGGTTCCCGTGGAGCGGTTCGCGTCGGTGACGGCGCGGACCCTGGTGGTCTGCGGCGGCTTCAGCCCGGCCACCGCCAGGGCGTCGACCCGCCTGCTGGCGGACGCCCTCCCCCGGGGCCGTCACCGCACGCTGACGGGACAGGCCCGGGAGCTGGCACCACAGGCGATCGCTCCGGTGCTGGCGGACTTCTTCGCTCGGGACGCCCGCGTACGCCAGGCGTCCTGAACCCAGGGCGTGCACGGCGGTCAGGCGTCCTGAGCGCACGCGGGCGGGCCCGGGGGGCCAGAGCACCCCGCGCGGCTGCGCCCGTACAGGGGTCGGGCGTTCCCGCGCGGGGCACCTACGGCCGGTCCACAGGTGCAGTCCTTGACGGCACCCAGGGCCGCGGGCGCTACCGGCCTCATCGGTCAGTACCGGCCGCGTCGGTCAGTCCGAAGTGGCCGCCGCCGTCTCTCTGCGCACCGTCGTCGCGATCGTCGCCGACCCGAGCACCCGCGTCCCGTCGTACAGCACGACCGCCTGGCCGGGGGCCACGCCCCGTACCGGTTCGGTGAAGGTGACGTGGAGCGTGCCGTCGCGCAGCTCGGCGCTCACCTCGGTCTCGCCGCCGTGGGCGCGGAGCTGGGCGGTGTACGTGCCGGGGCCGGACGGCGGTGTGCCGCACCAGCGGGGCCTGATCGCGGTGAGGGCCGTCACGTCGAGGGCCTCGACGGGGCCGACGGTCACCGTGTTGTTCACCGGGGAGATGTCCAGGACATAGCGCGGCTTGCCGTCGGCGGCCGGGTGGCCGATGCGCAGGCCCTTGCGCTGGCCGATGGTGAAGCCGAAGGCGCCCTCGTGGGTGCCCAGCTTCGTACCGGACTCGTCCAGGATGTCGCCCTCCGCCGTGCCGCCGAGGCGGTCCGCCAGGAAGCCCTGGGTGTCGCCGTCGGCGATGAAGCAGATGTCGTGGCTGTCGGGCTTCTTGGCCACCGCGAGGCCCCGGCGCTCGGCCTCGGCGCGGATCTCGTCCTTGGTGGTGAGGGTGTCGCCGAGCGGGAACATCGCGTGGGCCAGCTGGCGCTCGTCCAGGACGCCGAGGACGTAGCTCTGGTCCTTGGCCATGTCGGAGGCGCGGTGCAGCTCACGGCTGCCGTCCTCGCCGAGGACCACGGTGGCGTAGTGGCCGGTGCAGACCGCGTCGAAGCCGAGCGCCAGGGCCTTGTCGAGCAGGGCCGCGAACTTGATCTTCTCGTTGCAGCGCAGGCACGGGTTGGGGGTGCGCCCCGCCTCGTACTCGGCGACGAAGTCCTCCACGACGTCCTCGCGGAAGCGTTCCGCGAGGTCCCAGACGTAGAAGGGGATGCCGATGACGTCCGCGGCACGGCGGGCGTCGCGGGAGTCCTCGATGGTGCAACAGCCCCGGGCGCCGGTCCGGAAGGACTGCGGATTCGCGGAGAGGGCGAGGTGCACACCGGTCACGTCGTGGCCCGCCTCGGCGGCGCGGGCGGCCGCGACAGCGGAGTCGACACCGCCCGACATGGCGGCGAGCACACGGAGGGGGCGCTGGGAAGTCTGAGTCATAGCTCCACCAGGGTACGGGTCGACGGGAACCGAATGCTCGCGGATAAGCGTTGTCGGTCACATGGGGAGCAAGGGGACGGCGGGCGCCAAGGGCCCCGCAGGATCGGGGACCGGCAGCGGGATCAGCCGGCGCGCGGTGCTGATCGGCGGCGTCGTCACCGCAGCGGGTACGGCGGCGCTGGCGCGGGAACAGCTGAAGCGGGCCTGGTGGCGGCTGCCCGGGGTGGAGAAGCCGCGCAAGCCGGGTGAGGTGGATTTCGCACGGGCCACGTGGACGGCGGCCTCCGAGGCGAACTGGCGGCGGGCGGACCGCCCCGACGACTACGACATCGACCGCGTGGTCATCCATGTCACACAGGGCAGCTTCAGCAGCGCGGTCCGGGTCTTCCAGGACCCGGGGCACAAGGCCGCTGCGCACTACGTGGTGCGCAAGGACGGTCATGTGACGCAGATGATCCGCGAGCTGGACGTGGCGTTCCACGCGGGCAACCGCTCCTACAACGAACGCAGCGTGGGCATCGAGCACGAGGGCTTCGTGGAACGCCCGCAGGGCTTCACAGCCGCGATGTACGGGGCGTCCGCCCGGCTCACCGCGGCGATATGCGCGAGGTACGACATACCGGTGGACCGCGAGCACATCATCGGGCACGTGGAGGTGCCGGGGGCCGACCACACGGACCCGGGAAAGGGCTGGGACTGGGACCGCTACATGAAGCTGGTCCGGGCGGCGAAAGTCTGAGGCCGAGGCCGGAGCCGAGGCCAGAACAGGGCCGGAACGAAGCCGGAACCGGCAGGGACGGCGGGGCCGTCAACTGGACCCCGCCGTCCCGGCCGGGCCCGTCGACTGAGCCCCGCCGTCCCGGCCGTGGCCGTCAGCTGAGCCCCGCCGTCCTCGCCCGCTTCACCGCCGGGCCGATCGCACGCGCCACGTCCTCGACGTCCTGCTTGGTGGAGGTGTGGCCCAGCGAGAAGCGCAGGGTGCCGCGGGCCAGGTCCGGATCGGTGCCGGTGGCCAGCAGGACGTGGCTGGGCTGGGCGATCCCGGCCGTGCAGGCGGAGCCGGTGGAGCATTCGATGCCCTGGGCGTCCAGCAGCAGCAGGAGCGAGTCGCCCTCGCAGCCGGGGAAGGTGAAGTGCGCGTTGGCCGGCAGCCGGCCGCCGGGGGCCGGGTCGCCGCCGAGGACGGCGTCCGGGACCTGTGCCAGGACGGCCGCGGCCAGCTCGTCGCGGAGCCCGCCGATCTCCCGGGCGAAATCCTCGCGCCCGTCGGCCGCGAGCCGTCCCGCGACGGCGAACGCGGCGACGCCGGGCACGTCCAGGGTCCCGGAGCGCACACGGCGCTCCTGCCCTCCGCCGTGCAGCACGGGTACGGGGGTGTACTCGCGGCCGAGCAGCAGCGCGCCGACTCCGAACGGCCCGCCGATCTTGTGCGCGCTCACGGTCATCGCGGCGAGCCCGGAGCGGGCGAAGTCGACTTCGAGCTGCCCGAAGGCCTGCACCGCGTCGGCGTGCATGGGGACGTCGAACTCGCGGGCGACCTCGGCCAGTTCACGGACCGGCATGACGGTGCCGATCTCGTTGTTCGCCCACATCACGGTGATCATCGCGACGTCGTCGGGGTTACGGACCAGCGCCTCGCGCAGCACGTCGGCGTGGACGCGGCCGTAGCGGTCGACGGGGAGGTACTCGACGGTCGCGCCCTCGTGCTCGGCGAGCCAGTCGACGGCGTCCAGCACCGCGTGGTGCTCGACGGGGCTGGCCAGGATCCGGGTACGGCGGGGGTCGGCGTCGCGGCGGGCCCAGTACAGGCCCTTCACCGCGAGGTTGTCCGACTCGGTACCGCCGGAGGTGAGGACCACCTCGCTGGGGCGGGCGCCGAGGGCGTCGGCGAGGGTCTCTCTGGACTCCTCGACGGTACGGCGGGCCCGGCGCCCGGCGGCGTGGAGTGAGGACGCGTTGCCGGTGACGGCGAGCTGTGCGGTCATCGCCGCGATCGCCTCCGGCAGCATCGGCGTGGTCGCGGCGTGGTCGAGGTAAGCCATGGTGGGCTCGATTCTACGAGCCCGCGGCGGGGCGTACGGCGAGCGCATGGTGTCCCGGTGCCCGCGCACCGCGAAATGCGTGGCCCGGCCCGCCCGGTCCGGAGCCCGATCCGGTGGGGGCGAGCGTCAGGATCCGCGCTCCGTCAGCCGCCGAAGCTCCAGGCGACGACGCCGTTTCCGGTGACGACGAAGGCGAGGATCACCAGGTCGGCGACGCCGAGCGCGAGACCGAGCAGGGCACGGCCGCGACGGGTGGTGGAGCGGGCCAGCGCGACGATCGCCATGACGATGGCCATCGGGCCGAGCACCAGATTCAGCACCAGGAGGCCGACGAGACCGAGGACGAAGGACGCGACGGCGAGACCGTCCGCGTCCCGGGTGGGCCGCTTGACCGGGACGGCCGACGGCGGGACGGCCGGGGACGGCGGAGCGGCCGGGGCGGAGGTGTCGCCGACGGGGGGCCGGGCGGCGGCCTCGGAGCGGCGGGTGAAAGCGGTGAGTGTCATCGTGCGGACTCCTTCGGATCTGGATGCGGTGCGCTGGACGGCCGGGCGGTCATCGGGAGCGGCGGCGGGCGCCCGTCCGCTCGCGTACGGCGAAGACCAGGAGCCAGCAGCCGATCAGGGCGCCGAGCGTGAGGGACAGCGGAAGCGGAATCTGGACCACCGCTCCCAGCACGATCCCCAGCAGGAGCAGGGCGGCGACGAGGACGATCATGGTCAGCCTTTCCACGGTTGAGAGTACGACTGTTCACTGACTTGTCAGTCTAGACCCGCATCCGACTTCCCCGCCCCGGAGAACAGTTGTTTACTGAATGGCATGAGTCACACCGCCGGTATCCGCCAGACCCAGAAGCTGAAGACCCGCCAGGCCCTGCTGGACGCCGCCCTCGGACTGCTCGAGCACCAGAGTCTGAGCAGCCTGGGCCTGCGCGAGGTGACGCGCGCCGTGGGTGTCACGCCCACGGCCTTCTACCGGCACTTCGACGACATCGCCGCACTCGGCGTGGCTCTGGTCGAGCAGACGCTGGGCAGCCTCCACGGAATGATCGGCGCGATCCTGGCCGAGACCGGCGACAGCGAGGTCCGGCTGGACCGCAGCGTCGATCTGATAGCGCGCCATGTCCGGGAACAGCCCGCCCACTTCCGCTTCATCGCCCGCGAGCAGCACGGCGGGGTCGGCCCGGTCCGCGAGGCCATCGCCGCCCAACTGCGGCGGTTCGCGGAGGAAGTGGCGGCGGCCCTCGCGGACGAGCCCGAGTCACAGGGCTGGAACGAGGAGGATCTGCTGATGCTGGGCGGCCTCTACGTCGACCACATGGTGATCACCGCGTCGGCCATGCTGGACGCCGGCCCGGACGGAGACGCGCAGGTGGCGCGCGTCGCCCGACGCCGCCTACGGCTGGTCACCCTCGGCCGCCTGCACTGGCTGGACGGACCCGCGTCCTCCTCATCCGCTTCAGAAGCCTCCTGAGGGCTGTCCCGCAATTCCTGGCGGGTCAGCGCGCGGTGTCGGATGCGGTGCGTCGCAAGGCGGAGGGACGCCCGGGCACTGGATGTATTCGGGCGTTCCGGCTACGCGGCGAGGCGCCGTAGCCGCCGCCGTGCGCCCGCCAGGAACTGCGGTACAGCCCTTTAGGCTGCCATGCATGAGCGACGACGCCTGGGTCCTGGACCGTACGTTCCACAGCTCCGCCGGGGAGGTCCGCTGGGCCGCCCTGGGCCGGGCCGGGGCGCCGCCCGTCGTGCTGGTGCACGGCACGCCCTTCTCCTCGTACGTCTGGCGCGGCGTGGCCCGGGCGCTGGCCCAGGACCACCGGGTGTTCGTCTGGGACCTGCCCGGGTACGGCGACTCCGCGCAGTTCGATGGCCAGGACGTCTCGCTCGGCTCCCAGGCCCGGGTCCTCACCGAGCTCCTCGGTCACTGGGAGCTGTCCGAACCTGCCCTGGTGGCCCATGACTTCGGCGGCTGTGTCGCCCTGCGCGCCCATCTGCTGCACGGCGCCCGCTACCGTCGCCTCGCCCTGGTCGACCCGGTGGCGCTGGCGCCCTGGGGCTCCCCCACGTACCGGCTGCTCGGCGGACACCCGGACGTCTTCGAGCAGTTGACGCCCGCACTGCACCGGGCGCTGGTGCGGGAGTACGTGAGCTCCGCCAGCGGCCCCGGACTGCGCCCGGCCGTGCTGGACCGGCTCGTGGCGCCCTGGTGCACCGAGGCGGGGCAGCCCGCCTTCTACCGGCAGATCAGCCAGAACGACCAGCGGTTCACCGACGAGATCCAGCACCGGTACGGGGAGCTCGCCCTGCCGGTGCTGATCTGCTGGGGCGCCGACGACACGTGGATCCCGGTCGCCCGTGGCCATGAACTGGCCGCTCTCGTCCCCGGCAGCGAACTGCGGATCATCGAAGGGGCCGGGCATCTCGTGCAGGAGGACGCCCCGGCGGAGCTGACCGCCGCGCTCACCCGCTTCCTGCGGGCCGCTCCGGCCCCGGATCGCCGTACAGCGCCATGACCGCGGCCGCGTGCGCGGCGAGCACCGCACGGGCCTCCGGCGGCTCCAGCACCTCGACGTTCGGGCCGAAGGAAAGCAGGGAGCGCGCCCACTCCGGCGACTCCACCGCGAGGTCGGCCAGCAGCCACTCGCCGTCCCGTTCATCGGGTCCCGGTTTTCCCGTGAGCACGCCCGCGTTCAGCCGCAGGAACAGGTCGAACCGGGAGCGGTGCACCCGCACCCGCAGGGTCACCTCCCCCTGCCGTTCCTCGACCTGACGGCGCAACTCCTTCCAGACGTGCGCCAGTTCCACGCCGGGCCTGCGCACGACCTGGTCATCGGTGAGGGTGGCCCCGCGCACCCGGTCCGCGCGGAAGAGCCGGGGCGCCCCGTCGACGTCGGCGACCAGGTACCAGACGCCCGCCTTCACCACGAGGCCGTACGGATCGACGGTGTACGTGCGGGCCGTCCGCGTACCACTGTGGCGGTAGCGCAGCCGCAGCCGCCGGTCGGCGAACACGGCGTCGTACAGATCGGCGACGTCGACGACGGCGCGCGGTCCGCTCATCCAGCGCACCGGGTCGACGAGGATCCGGCGGCTGGTCAGCTCGGCGGCGGGCCGGTGCGGGGCGGGCAGCGCAGCCATCACCTTGCGCAGGGCGGAGGCGATCGCCTCGTCGAGCCCGAGTGCGGCGTGGGCGCCGTCGGCGGCCAGGACGAACAGGGCGCGCGACTCGTCGGCGGTCAGCCCGGTGACGTCGGTACGGAACCCGGGGAGCAGGGCGATGCCGCCGTGGCGCCCGCGTTCGGCGTAGACGGGCACGCCGGACGCGGAGAGCGCCTCGACGTCCCGGTAGATGGTGCGTACGGAGACGTCGAGGCGCTCGGCCAGCTCGGTGGCGGGCACCAGACGGCGGGTCTGGAGCAGCAGCAGGATCGAGAGCAGCCGGTCGGATTTCACCCGTCCAGCATCCCCCGGGCCGTGGCCGGGCCGGTACAGGCCATCAGCCGCACACCGGCCCCGGCCGGTGCGGAGCGGTCAGCTGCGCGGTGCGCGGGCGAGCTGGCGGGACTGCGCGACCAGCCGGTCCGCGCTGTCCCAGACGTCCGCGTCCTCCTCCAGGAAGCCGCCCGCCAGGTTGCGGGTGGTGATGGAGACACGCAGGGGGCCGGGCGCGGGGCGGCAGCGGATGTGGGTGGTGAGCTCGATGGTCGGGGTCCAGCCCTTGAGCCCGAGCTCGAAGGAGGTCGGCGGCAGCGCGTCGACGGTGAGGAGCAGTGAGAGCGGGTCGGCGTCACGGCCGTCCGCGAGCCCGAACCAGCCGCGCATCTCGCCCTTGCCGGACGGCTGCCCGATGGCCCATCCGATCGTCGCCGGGTCGAGCTTGATGTCGAGCCGTTCGGTGATCGCGGAGCTTCCGGGGATCGGGGCCGGGCCGTCGCTCGGACCCAGGCAGTGCTCACGGGGCGGGATGGCAGGCGGCTTGGCCGCCGTACGGATGTCGTCGGTCAGGGCGTCCAGGTCGCCGTAGGTGGCGATGACCCGGATGCGCTCGACCTCGGTGCCGTCTTCGGCGTACTGGAAGAGGGAGGCCTGGCCGGTGGAGAGGGTGCGCCCGGTGCGGACGGTCTGGGTACGGATGACGGCGGGGCCGGGGACGGACGCGGTGAGGTAGTGCGCCGAGACCGAGAAGGGGTCCGGGTGCGGCAGGGCCTCACCGAGTGCGCGGCCGAGCATGGCCAGCAGATAGCCGCCGTTGACTGCGTGGATGATCGTCCAGCCCGCGGAGAGTTCTGCGTCGTAGACGCCTTCCTCGCGGAGGGTGACGGCGGTGTCCCGGTCGAACTCGCTGTCCCCGATGGTCGCCTGCGCGGTCGGTGCCGCCTGCTCTGCTGCCTGTGCCATGGCATGCACGGTACACCGATTGCGTTACTGAGCGGTAGCTTTTTCGGGTCGGTGAGATGACGACAGCCGGTCTGCCCCTCGTCAGGCGTCGGCCGGATGGCGGCGGACGGCCCGCCTCTCGTCCGGCGTCGGTGAGAGATGGCGGCAGCCGGTCTACCCCTCGTCCGGTGTCGCCGAGCGCCGGTTGTAGGCGCGCGGGGCCCGCCAGTGGTAGCGCAGCGCCAGCAGCCGCAGCACGAACGCCGTGAGCACCGCGCAGCCGCTGGTGAAGGCGTTGAGCGCGTCGAAGCGGATGCAGAGCACGATCATGGTCGCCCCGACGATGGCGGGCACCGCGTACAGGTCACGGTCCCAGCGCAGCAGCGACGGAACCTCGTTGGCCAGCACGTCGCGCAGCACACCGCCGCCGACCGCGGTGGCCAGGCCGAGCGCCGCCGACGCCGTCAGCCCGAGGCCGTAGTCGTACGCCTTCACCGTCCCCGTGACGCAGAAGAGCCCGAGGCCGGCCGCGTCGAAGACGTTGACGCCGAGCTGGATCCGTTCGACCTGCGGGTGCAGGAAGAAGACCAGGCCGGCTGCGAGCAGCGGGGTGGTGAAGTACCCGAGGTCCGTGAAGGCGGCGGGCGGCACCGCGCCGATGATCAGGTCACGGAACAGCCCCCCGCCCAGCGCGGTCACCTCGGCGAGAACCGCGATGCCGAAGACATCGAAGTTCTTGCGTACGGCGAGCAGAGCGCCGGAGATCGCGAAGACGAAGATCCCGACGATGTCGAGCGCATGCTGGACGGAGGGCGTGAACAGTTCGTTGAGCACCGGGCAATTGTGCCGGTACTACTCCTTGGGGCTGCCCCCCGAGGCCTCTGATGGCTCCGAGGGTGTCGCGGCGGAACCCTCGTCGCCGCGTTTGCCGTCGCCGTCGGGCGCAGCCTCGGCGGCCTCCTCCGGCGCTTCCGGCGCTTCCGGCGCGACGGCCTCCGCCGGCTCCTCGGCCGACGTGCCCGCTCCCTCCGGCTCCGCAGGCGGCACCGTCGCGGCCGTCGACCTGACCGTGATGACGTCCGTGACGAGCGGAGCGTCCCCCGGCGCCAAGTCCTCGGCGTTCTCCGGGTGGTGGCAGGCCACCTGGTGCCCGGTCTTCAGCTGGAGCAGCGGCGGCTCGGTCGTCCCGCAGACCTTGGTCGCCTTCCAGCACCGGGTGTGGAACCGGCATCCGGTCGGCGGCGAGATCGGCGACGGCACATCGCCCTTGAGCAGGATGCGGTCGCTCTTGGCACCCCGCCGACGGGGATCCGGCACGGGCACCGCGGACATCAGCGCCTTCGTGTACGGGTGCATCGGCGCCTCGTACAGCGACTTGCGGTCCGCGAGCTCGACGATCTTGCCGAGGTACATGACCGCGATCCGGTCCGAGACGTGGCGGATCACCGACAGGTCGTGCGCGATGATCATGTAGGTGAGCCCGAGCTCGTCCTGGAGGTCGTCCAGCAGGTTCACCACCTGCGCCTGGATCGACACGTCCAGCGCCGAGACCGGCTCGTCCGCGACGACCAGCTTCGGCTTCAGCGCGAGCGCCCGTGCGATGCCGATGCGCTGACGCTGGCCGCCGGAGAACTCGTGCGGGTAGCGGTTGTAGTGCTCGGGGTTGAGCCCCACCAGCTCCAGCAGCCGCTGGACCTCCGCCTTCACGCCGTCCTCGGGCTTGACGCCCTGGAGCCGGAAGGGGGTGCCGACGATCCCGCCGACCGTGTGGCGCGGATTCAGCGAGCCGTACGGGTCCTGGAAGATCATCTGGATGTCGCGGCGCATCGGCCGGAGCCGCCCCGCGGACATGTGGGTGATGTCGCGGCCCTGGAACTCGACCTTGCCTCCGGTCGGCTCCAGGAGCCGGGTCACCAGCCGGCCCATGGTCGACTTGCCGCAGCCCGACTCGCCGACGACGCCCAGGGTCTCCCCGGGGCGCACGTCGAAGGTGAGCCCGTCCACGGCCTGGACCGCGCCGACCTTGCGCTTCAGCAGGCCCTTGGTGATCGGGAAGTGCTTGACCAGGCCGTCGACCTTGAGGAGCGGCTCGGGACCGGACCCGTCCGACCCGGCCGCGGCTGGCGCGGGAGTCTTCTTGTTCAGCTCAGTCACAGCTTCGGCGCAATCTCTTCGGTCCAGATCCGTTCGCGCTGCTCGCGCGACATATGGCACGCGGAGTAGTGCCCGTCGCTGACCTGCTGCAGCTCCGGACGCTCGGTGCGCGTGATGTTGTCGGGCGGGACGTCGGCGTACGGGCAGCGCGGGTGGAAGGCGCAGCCCGACGGGACGTTGATGAGACTGGGCGGCGAACCCTTGACCGGGATGAGCCGCTCGGTCTGCTCACGGTCGATGCGCGGCATCGAGCCGAGCAGGCCCCAGGTGTAGGGGTGCTGCGGCTCGTAGAACACCTTCTCGGCGGTGCCGCGCTCGATGCACCGTCCCGCGTACATCACGAGCAGGTTGTCCGCGATCTCGGCGACGACACCGAGGTCGTGGGTGATCATGACGACCGCGGAGCCGAACTCCTTCTGCAGGTCGCGGATGAGGTCGAGGATCTGCGCCTGGACGGTGACGTCGAGGGCGGTCGTCGGCTCGTCGGCGATGAGCAGCTGCGGGTTGTTGACCAGGGCCATCGCGATCATCGCGCGCTGGCGCATACCGCCGGAGAACTGGTGCGGGTAGTCATCGTAACGGCGGTGCGGCTCGGGGATGCCGACGCGGTCGAGCATCTCGATGGCGCGCTTCTTCGCGGCCTTCTTGTCGACCTTGTTGTGGACCCGGTGGGCCTCCACGATCTGCGCGCCGATGCTGTAGTACGGGTGCAGGGCGGAGAGGGGGTCCTGGAAGATCATGGCCATCTTCTGGCCGCGCAGCTTCCGTACGCGCTCGGAGCCCGAACCGATGAGCTCCTCGCCGTCCAGCCAGATCTCGCCGCCGATCCGGGCACGCTCCGAGGTGTGCAGGCCCATGATCCCCAGCGAGGTCACGGACTTGCCGGAGCCGGACTCACCGACGATGCCGAGGGTCTTGCCCGCCTCCAGGTCGAAGCTGACGCCGTCGACGGACTTGACCAGGCCGTCGTCGGTGTCGAAGTGGACGCTGAGGTTGCGTACGGAGAGGAACGCGTGGTCGTCGCCGGACCGCGGAGCCGGGACGACGTCCGCTGCCTGGGAGTCCTTCTTGATTGCGCCGCTCATGAGAGCCTCACCCGGGGGTCGATCGCGGCGTACACGAGGTCCACCAGCAGGTTGCAGATGACGATGAAGAAGGCGGCGACCAGGGTCACGCCCATCACCTTGGGCAGGTCGGCGGTGGTCACACCCTGGATGGCGAAGGCACCCAGGCCCTGGAAGGAGAAGACCCGTTCGGTGATGACCGCGCCGCCCAACAGCAGCGCGAAGTCCATACCGAAGATCGTGACCAGCGGGGTGAGCGCGGAACGCAGCCCGTGCTTGACGACCACATTGCGTTCCTTGAGGCCCTTGGCCCGCGCGGTTCTGATGTAGTCCTCACCCATCGTCTCCAGCATCCCGGCCCGGGTGAGCCGGGCGTAGAGCGCGGAGTAGAGCAGGGCGAGTGTGCACCACGGCAGGACCAGACTGCTCGCCCATGCCACCGGGTCATCGGTGAACGGTACGTACTCCCCGTTGCCGAAGAGCGCCAGGACCACGAGGCCGGTGAAGAACATCGGCAGCGAGACACCGGCGAGGGCGACGCCCATGGAGAGGCGGTCGAAGAACGAGCCCCGCTTCAGCGCGGAGACGACACCGATCGCGACACCGGAGACGACCCAGATGACAGCGGCACCGACGGCCAGCGAGAGCGTGACCGGGACACGGTCGACAAGCTGCGGCCAGATCTCGGTGTGGGTCTTGAACGAGTACCCGAAGCAGGGCGCGTTGCAGGTGACCGGGTCGGGGCCGAACTGGTACTCGGCGCCGACGACGATGCCCTTGACGAAGTGCCAGTACTGGAGATAGAGGGGCTGGTCGAGCCCCAGGTTCTTCTTGACCGCCGCGATGACGTCGGGGTCGGGACTCTTCCCGACGTACTGGGCGGCCATGGAGTCGAGGGTCTGCCCGCCGAGGCGGGGCACCAGGAAGAAGATCGCGAACGTGACTGCGCTGACCACCAGCAGCAGCAACACCGCGGCGAATACGCGTCGGATGATGTACGCAGCCACAGCCGTGCGGCGCCGGGCGGGCGGACGGGGTACGCCCGCCGGCCCGGCGCCTTCACCTGCCTTTCAAGGGATGCTTTTGATGAACAGGTGTTACTTGGTGGACGTCATGAGCACGTAGTCGTACATGCCGAGGTACGCGTTGGTGACGGTGACGTTCGCCGCGGAGTCCGGGCGGTAGAGCAGGTTCTTGCGGTAGAAGAGCGGAACGACCGAGGCGTTCTCCATGACCTTCTGGTCGACCTCGCCCCACGTCGCGTTACGCGCCGTGGTGTCGACGGTGCCGATGCCCTTGACGAGGAGTTCGTTGATCCCCTTGTCGTTGAGCTCCATCAGGTTCGTGCCGCCGGACGGCTTGATGGCCGATCCGTTGACGATCTGGTCGAGGAAGCCGAAGCCGGTCGGCCAGTCGGCGCCCCAGGCCATCATCATCATGCCCGCGTTGTTCTTGTGGACCCAGTTCGGGACACCCGCGAAGTCGGTGAAGTACTTGTCCGCCGGGAACTGCTTGATCTCGGCGGTGATACCGATCGCCTTCAGGCTGCCCTGGAGCTGCGTGGCGGCGGTGACCTCGTCAGGACGGTCGGAACGCGCCGTCAGCGTGGTCTTGAAGCCCCCGGGGTGACCGCACTTGGTCAGGTGCTCCTTGGCCTTGGTGGCGTCGCCCTTGCTGCCCTCGCTCGGGTACAGGTCGAACTTCTTGTAGCCGGCGACGCTCGGCGGGATGACCGTGCTGGCCGGGTCGCCCTTGACCGAGCCGCCGATCGAGTCGACCATGCTCTGCTTGTCGACGGCGTACTGGACGGCCTTGCGGCACTCGGCGTTGTCGAACGGCTTCACGTTGACGTTCAGCGCCAGGTACTGCAGGGCGCCGGCGTACGGGTTGTCCGTCTTCGCCTTCTCCGCCGCCTTGACCAGGACCTTGGGCTGGGTCTTGGACTGCAGACCCGTGCCCGCGATGTCCGCGGTGGTGACGTCGTTGAGCAGGTGGTCGTCGACCGTGGTGGGGTTGACGTTGAACTTCAGCTCGATCTTGTCCGGCAGCGCCTTGCGGATCGGGTCCGTCTTGGCGTCCCACTCCGGGTTGCGGACCAGGGTCGCGCCCTTGCTCTCGTCGTACGCCGAGAACTTGTACGGACCCGAGGAGACCATCTTCTGGACGTAGCTGGCGCCCGTGTCGGCCTTCTGCTGGATCGGCGCCGTCTGCGAGAAGGCGGCGAGGTAGTCCATGTCCGCGAACGGCTTGTTGAGGTGGAAGACGATCGTGGAGTCGTCCGGGGTCTCGATGGACTTGAGGCCCGCGGCGGACTTGTCCTTGTACGGACCCTTGTACTTGTCGCCGCCCTCGAGGTAGGCCTTGAAGTACGTCGGACCGTTGGACAGGGCCTCCGGCGCGAAGTTGGAACGCTCGACGGCGTACTTGACGTCCTTCGAGGTGATCTCGGTGCCGTCCTCGAACTTCACGCCCTTGCGGAGCGTGTACGTCCAGGTCTTCGCGTCCGCGCTGGCCTTGCCGAGTCCGGTGGCCAGGTCGGGAACGACCTCGAGGCCCTCCTTGCCGGCGGCCGGCTTGAAGGTCACCAGCGAACGGGCGTACAGGCGGGCGAAGTTCTGCACCCAGCCGTAGTACGTGTTGCCGGGGTCCAGGGAGTCCGGGCCACTGGTGTGCTCGTACGTGACCGTCCCCCCCTTCTTGTCGGTCGCGTTGACGATGCCCGTCAGGCCGGCGTCGGCCTTGACGTTGCCGCCGCCGCTCTTGCCGCCGCTGTCGGAGTCGCTGCCGCTGCACGCCGAAGCGCCGAGCGACACCGCTACGGCCACGGCTATGGCCGCTGCTGTCTTTCTGTTCTGCATGGTGAGGAAAGCCCCCTCGCTAGTCCTGTGCGGCACTGCCGCGTTTACTTGCCACGAGGGTCGAGTGCGTCACGCAGCCCGTCCCCCAGCAGATTGAAGGCCAGCACGGTGACGAAGATCGCCATGCCGGGGATGACCATGAACATCGGGTCCACCTCGTAGAGGTCGACCGCCTGGGTGAGCATGCCGCCCCAGGACGCCTGCGGCGGCGCGATGCCCACGCCGAGGAAGGACAGAGCTGCCTCGAAGAGGATGTTCGTGGGGATCAGCAGCGTCGCGTACACGAGGATCGGCGCGATCAGGTTGGGCAGCAGCTCGCGGAAGAGGATGAACGGGCCGCGGGCGCCCAGCGACCTGGCGGCCTCGACGAACTCGCGCTCACGGAGCGACAGGGTCTGCGCGCGGACGATGCGGCCGATGTAGGGCCAGCTGAAGAATCCGATCACGAAGATCAGGACCGCGATCCGCAGCGTGAGCCCTTCCATCCCGAAGGCGTTGCCCTGCAGGGAGGCGGAGATGGAGATCGCGAAGAGCAGCAGCGGGAAGGCGAGGAAGGTGTCCATCAGCCGGCTGATGAAGCTGTCCACCCAGCCGCCGTAGAACCCTGCCACGACGCCCATGACGACACCGATGACGACGGACAGCAGCGTGGAGCCGACGGCGACCACGAGCGAGACCCAGGAGCCTTCGAGGATGCGCGCGAGGATGTCGCGGCCCGTCTGCGGCTCGACACCGAGCGGGTGGTCCAGGCTCATCCCGCCGAAGTCGCCCTTGGGCGCCAGCATGAGCGGGTCGACCAGGCTCTGGTTGAACGCGTTGGGGTCGAGCCCCAGGAGTGACTGGAGCGGCTTGGACAGCACCGCGGTGAGGATCAGCAGCACGACAACGATGCCACCGGCCATCGCCGCCTTGTCCCGCTTGAAGCGGGTCCAGGCGATGCGGCCGAGCGAGCGCCCTTCGATCTCCTTACGGCCTGCGCCTTCCAGTACCGCTTCGGGCTGTGCATCCGCCCTGGTGGTCTCGATAGGTGCCGTCATTGCGCTGGAGACCCCTCTCGGCCGGCGGTGGCCGGCCCGTGACCGCCGCTGTAGCGGCTTCTACATGACCTGAATCGTGCAAGGGTGCGCTGCCGAACGGGCCCTGCTCGAGAGTGGGGCACGGAGGGCATGGAGCACCTGCTGCGTGGAGTCTTCAGTCACTTTGTGATCACCCGCCAGACCTGGCGGGGAATGTTTGCTCAAACGTGATGCGGTCAGTGAGCTTCCGTTATCCGGACAGCATGATCGAGTGAGCGGAACACTCGGCCACTAATCCGCCAGAACGGACATGACACCCAAGGGGCGTCATTACGTGGCTATTTGGGTGACCGTGACGGACGCCTTGTCCACCCAGGAGCCCTTTGTCCGTTCCTGGAGCCGGACTTGGGTGGCCCTAGTAGGCGCGCGGGGCGGGGCCGGGGGCCTGCGGATAGCCGTAACCGGGAGCGACGGCGGCACCGCGGCCGGCCGGGGCGTGCGGCTCGCGGTCGTAGAACGGACGGGAGTTGGCGCGCAGCCACATCGCGACCGGGTCGTACTCGTCGGCCATCGCGACCGTGGAGACCGGGAGCCCCTCCGGGACCGTGCCGATGGACTGCTGCATCATCGCCCGCACGGCGTCCACGGACGGTCCGCTCGTGTCGTACAGGTCGAGTCCGATGGCGAGGTACGGGACACCGAGCGCGGGCTGCACCCAGGCGCGGCGCAACGAGCGGATCGCGGGGGTGTGGTGGGCGTTCCGCGTGAGCTGGGCGTAGAACTGCGGGATCTCGATGGCGGGGTCACTGATCCGCAGCGGGCCGGCGGGCATCCGGTCGAGGCCGGTGGCGATCCGGCGCAGGTCCAGCCAGGGGATGCCCACGCCGCCGCCCGGCGCGTGCGGGTTCAGCCAGATGCCCCAGCGGTCGGGGAACAGGGCGCGGGCGATGTCGCGGCCGCTCACGACCTCGTGGTCCCGGTTCCAGCCACTGGCGGAGAGCTCCTGGGCGGAGGTGACACAGGGGGCGTAGCCGAGGCCGTCGATCTCCATGTTGCCGTACTGGGCGTCGGGCGAGCCGGCCCGGCCGTGCCAGAGGAGCATCCAGATCCGGTCGGCCGCGAGGGCCTGGAGGAGTGCCTCGTACGCGTCGTAGCGCCCGGGGGTCACTTGGCGCAGCATGTGCTCGACCTGCCCGGCCGCCGCGGTGCCTGACGCACTCACCCTGGGTCCCGCCCCTCTTCGATCCACTGTGTCGGCCTGCCGCTCCCGGGGCTCTCGGGGGCGGCGCGGTGCCGAGGCACCAGCCATCAAACCAGCTTATGCGGCGGCCCTGACACCGACTTGACTCCCGGGGCCGGAGCAGTCGGCCCGTGGCACCGGCCCCCTTGCCGTACCGCTACTCGGCGGGGCGCTGGTAGAAGGGGCGCACCCGCGCCCGCATCCAGTCGGCGACGGGGTCCTGGGCCACATCGAGCAGCACCAGGTTGACGGGCCAGGGCACCTCGACGTGCCCCAGCGCCCGGCCCAGGGCGTCCATGGGGGCGTTGCGCCCGGCTCCGTCCCAGGTGGAGAACTCGATGCCGACGAAGAGGACGGGGTCGCCGCCCTCGATGCTGGCCAGGGCGCGGCGGGCGCTGAGCACGACACCGCTCGCCTCGAACTCCCCGGCCGCGGCGGAGAGGAAGTCGACGGGCTCCTCCTGCCAGTCCGGCTCGTACAGCCGGACCCGGCCGCCGCTGGACGGTCCGTCCAGCGCGGTGCGGCCGGTCCGGCAGAGCTCGGCGACGGCGGGCGGCGGCAGCGGCATGCCGACCGCGCCGCCCGGGTTCACCGCGATGCCGAGCTGCGGGGGCAGGCCCCGGGCGAACTCGCGGGCGGGGGCCACGGTGAACGACATGTGGGCGCCGACGCAGGCGAGGAACTGCTGTTCGGAGCTGAACACGGGCACGTACGGCGCGCCCTCGATGTCCAGCGTCGGCAGATCGAGGTCGGTGGCGTCCGGCGAGCCGCCGCTGGGCAGGGGCACCCACAAGTGGCTGCGGCCGAGCACCTCCACCAGCCGGCCGCCCGCCTCCGGGCTGCCGAGCGAGGCGCTCAGCACTTCTTCGAGCTCGTTGGCCGGCCATCCGCCCTGCGGATGGGTCCGGGCCGGTGCCGGAATGTCCACTGTCTCCCTCTCTCACCCCATGTCGTGCAGCAAGAGATTAGCGTCGATCCTTCGTGACAGGCTGCCGGGTTCTCCGGCAGTCCCGCTTCGAGCTGCCGGATCGGAAGCGGGCGGGACTACGGCCCGCCTGTCGCGCCGGGGTCCGCGATTCGGGACACGGGATGTCCGGCCTCACTCTGTGCGTCTGCGAATGTGATCCGCTTCAGCAGCCCCGCCGCCTCCCGGTCCAGCAGCACCGCCGAGGCGCACCCGAGCGGCAGCAGGCCCGCCTCGGTGTCCCGCAGCAGCCGCCCCACGGCCCTGCGGTGCCGGGCGAACGCGTACCCGGAGACTCCTCGGCCGCGCTCGCGCTGCCCCTCCCTCGCCGTCTGCGGGGTGACGTCGAGCAGTACGAGGTGCAGGATGCGGCCGCGGCGCCTGGCGTCACGGGCCAGCCAGCCGCGCACCCAGGCCTGGGTGCCGCAGTCGTGGACGACTACGGAGGCGCCCGATCGCAGCACCCGCCACAGGCCCCAGTAGTGGGCGACGCGGACGAGCGGACGGTAGAGGGCGTACGGAAGTAAGCGGGGCATCAGGGCCGCCCAGCGGTCCCTGGTGTTCTGGGAGTCGACGGCGTGCGCCGAGACGGCCCGTGCGATGAGTGTCGATTTGCCGCTGCCGGGCAGTCCGGAGACCACCACCACGTCGCCCGCGGCGAAGTGCAGGCCGCGCGGGCTGCGCCCGCCCCGCTCCCGCAGGTCCCGTACGACGGGTGCGTGCGGGCCCAACGCCTCCCTGGCCGGTGCACCCGGCTGCGCGGGCAGTGCGCCGTGCGCGACCCCCGCGGTCGTCGCGTACCGCTGCAACGTCATCGCCCTCCCCCTGTCGGCTACCCACACCTGCCCAAGAAGTGTAAAGAAAAGGTAATGCGGCACAACCGTCCGACCCGCCGGATCCTGCAGGAGACCGGCATCGGTACCGGCCCCCCACTCTCCCGCAATGCGTGCGATGATGGCCCCCTCAACTGCATACAGGCCGCTCGAATCCGCGCGGGAGAGTCCCGGCCACCGTGCCGGGCGCCGAAGGAGCAAGATCCTCCCTTGAATCTCTCAGGCCCCGTACCGCGTGGATGAGGCAGATCTGAAAAGCGAGTCGCCCTGCGGCTCCACCCAAGGTGCAAGCCGAACCCCTGCGGGGTCTCTCGGCGAACCTCTCAGGTTCCGATGACAGATGGGGAGGGATCGTCCTCGTCGTCATGCCCTGGGAGCCTTGAACCATGAGCACCGCCACCCGTCTCACCGCCCTCGATGCCCTGCACCGTTCGCTGGGTGCGACCATGACCGACTTCGCGGGCTGGGACATGCCCCTGCGGTACGCCAGTGAGCGCGACGAGCACAACGCCGTGCGCACGAAGGCCGGCCTCTTCGACCTCTCGCACATGGGCGAGATCACCGTCACCGGCCCCGAGGCCGTGGCGCTGCTGAACTTCGCGCTCGTCGGCAACATCGGCACCGTCTCCGTGGGCCGCGCCCGCTACACGATGATCTGTGCCGAGGACGGCGGCATCCTGGACGACCTGATCGTCTACCGGCTGGGCGAGACCGATTACATGGTGGTCGCCAACGCCGGCAACGCCCAGATCGTGCTGGACGCGCTGACGGCCCGCGCCGACGGCTTCGACGCCGAGGTGCGCGACGACCGCGACGCGTACGCGCTGCTCGCCGTCCAGGGCCCCGAGTCCCCCGCCATCCTCGCGGCCGTCACCGACGCCGACCTGGACGGTCTGAAGTACTACGCCGGGCTGCCCGGCACGGTCGCCGGGGTCCCCGCGCTGATCGCCCGTACCGGCTACACCGGCGAGGACGGCTTCGAGCTCTTCGTCGCCCCCGGGCACGCCGAGCAGCTGTGGCGGGCCCTCACCGAGGCCGGCGCCTCCCGCGGCCTGATCCCGTGCGGGCTCTCCTGCCGCGACACGCTGCGCCTGGAGGCGGGCATGCCGCTCTACGGGCACGAGCTGACCACGGCGCTGACGCCGTTCGACGCCGGTCTCGGCCGGGTCGTGAAGTTCGAGAAGGAGGGCGACTTCGTCGGCCGCAAGGCCCTGGAGGCCGCCGCCGAGCGAGCCGAGACCGCCCCGCCCCGCAAGCTCGTCGGCCTGGTCGCCGAGGGCCGCCGGGTGCCGCGCGCCGGGTTCTCCGTCGTCGCCGACGGCCAGGTGATCGGCGAGGTCACCTCGGGCGCACCCTCGCCCACACTCGGCAAGCCGATCGCCATGGCGTACGTCGACGCCGCACACGCCACGCCCGGCACCGAGGGCGTCGGGGTGGACATCCGGGGCAGTCACGAGCCCTACGAGGTCGTGGCCCTGCCGTTCTACAAGCGGCAGAAGTAGAACCGGCGGCGGATCCGGCACTGCGTACGTGACGCAGTCCTGTCTCACACCGTAAGACCATCGTTCATCAGCACTCCCCCGCGTACAGGAGAATTCAGGTCATGAGCAACCCCCAGCAGCTGCGGTACAGCAAGGAGCACGAGTGGCTGTCGGCCGTCGAGGACGGCGTGGCCACGATCGGCATCACGGAGTACGCGGCCAACGCGCTCGGTGACGTCGTCTACGCCCAGCTCCCCGAGGTCGGTGACACGGTGACCGCGGGCGAGACCTGCGGCGAGCTGGAGTCGACCAAGTCGGTCAGCGACCTGTACTCGCCGGTGTCCGGCGAGGTCACGGCCGCGAACCAGGACGTCGTGGACGACCCGTCGCTGGTGAACTCCGCTCCGTTCGAAGGCGGCTGGCTGTTCAAGGTACGTATCGCGGAGGAGCCGAAGGACCTGCTCTCCGCCGACGAGTACACCGAGTTCTCCGGTAACTGAGACCCAAGGGACCACCTGATGTCGCTTCTCAACTCCTCCCTCCACGAGCTGGACCCGGACGTCGCCGCCGCTGTCGACGCCGAGCTCCACCGTCAGCAGTCCACCCTCGAAATGATCGCCTCGGAGAACTTCGCTCCCGTCGCGGTCATGGAGGCCCAGGGCTCCGTCCTGACCAACAAGTACGCCGAGGGCTACCCCGGCCGCCGCTACTACGGCGGCTGTGAGCACGTCGACGTGGTCGAGCAGATCGCCATCGACCGCATCAAGGCGCTCTTCGGCGCCGAGGCCGCGAACGTGCAGCCGCACTCCGGTGCGCAGGCCAACGCCGCCGCGATGTTCGCGCTGCTGAAGCCGGGCGACACGATCATGGGCCTGAGCCTGGCGCACGGCGGTCACCTGACCCACGGCATGAAGATCAACTTCTCCGGCAAGCTCTACAACGTGATCCCGTACCACGTGGACGAGACCGGTGTCGTGGACATGGCCGAGGTCGAGCGCCTCGCCAAGGAGTCCAAGCCGAAGCTGATCGTGGCCGGCTGGTCCGCCTACCCCCGCCAGCTGGACTTCGCCGCCTTCCGCCGCATCGCGGACGAGGTCGGCGCGTACCTGATGGTCGACATGGCGCACTTCGCCGGTCTGGTCGCCGCGGGTCTGCACCCCAACCCGGTGCCGCACGCCCACGTCGTCACGACCACCACGCACAAGACCCTCGGCGGTCCGCGCGGTGGTGTGATCCTGTCGACGCAGGAGCTCGCCAAGAAGATCAACTCGGCGGTCTTCCCCGGTCAGCAGGGTGGTCCGCTGGAGCACGTGATCGCGGCCAAGGCGGTCTCGTTCAAGGTCGCCGCGACCGAGGAGTTCAAGGAGCGCCAGCAGCGCACCCTGGACGGCGCCCGCATCCTCGCCGAGCGTCTGGTGCAGCCGGACGTCACCGAGGTCGGCGTCTCCGTCCTCTCCGGCGGCACCGACGTGCACCTGGTCCTGGTGGACCTGCGCAACTCCGAGCTGGACGGCCAGCAGGCCGAGGACCGGCTGCACGAGCTGGGCATCACGGTCAACCGGAACGCCATCCCCAACGACCCGCGGCCGCCGATGGTCACCTCGGGTCTGCGGATCGGCACGCCGGCGCTCGCCACCCGCGGTTTCCAGGTGGAGGACTTCACCGAGGTCGCCGAGATCATCGCGTCCGCCCTCAAGCCGTCCTACGACGCGGACGACCTGAAGGCCCGCGTCGTCGCGCTCGCCGAGAAGTTCCCGCTGTACTCCGGTCTGAAGTAGTCCGGACCGGCGTATTTGCATGTTGGGGAGGGGCACCGCGCACACTGAACAGTGAGCGCGGTGCCCCATCCCTTGTCCCCGCTCTTCGGGCCCACCCCGCCCGTACCGCACCACCCGGCAGACAAAGGCGTCTACCAACCCTTAGGAGTCACCCCGTGGCCATCTCGGTCTTCGACCTGTTCTCGATCGGCATCGGCCCGTCCAGCTCCCATACGGTCGGCCCCATGCGCGCTGCCCGTATGTTCGCGCGCCGGCTGAAGAACGAGGGCCTGCTCGCCCACACCGTCTCGATACGCGCCGAACTCTTCGGCTCCCTCGGCGCCACCGGCCACGGCCACGGCACCCCCAAGGCCGTCCTGCTCGGCCTGGAGGGCGAGTCCCCCCGTACCGTCGACGTCGAAACGGCGGACGACCGGGTCGACGCGATCCGCACCACCGGCCGGATCAACCTCCTCGGCATGCACGAGATCGCCTTCGACGCCGACAAGCAGCTGATCCTGCACCGCCGCAAGACGCTGCCGTACCACGCCAACGGCATGACGGTCTTCGCGTACGACCACGAGGGCACCCTGCTCCTCGAGAAGACGTACTACTCGGTCGGCGGCGGCTTCGTCGTCGACGAGGACGCCGTCGGCGAGGACCGGATCGTCCTCGACGACACGGTCCTCAAGCACCCCTTCCGCACCGGCGACGAGCTGCTGCGCCTCGCCCGCGACACCGGCCTGTCGATCTCCTCCCTGATGCTGGAGAACGAGCGCGCCTGGCGCACCGAGGACGAGATCCGCTCCGGTCTGCTGGACATCTGGCGCGCCATGCAGGCGTGCGTGTCCCGCGGCATGGCCCGCGAGGGCATCCTGCCCGGTGGCCTCAAGGTCCGCCGCCGCGCGGCGAACACCGCGCGCCAGCTGCGCGCCGAGGGCGACCCGCAGACCCACGCGATGGAGTGGATCACCCTCTACGCGATGGCGGTCAACGAGGAGAACGCCGCGGGCGGCCGCGTCGTCACCGCCCCGACCAACGGTGCGGCCGGCATCATCCCGGCGGTGCTGCACTACTACATGAACTTCGCGGCCGGCGGCGCCACCGAGGCGGAGAAGGACGACAGCATCGTCCGCTTCCTGCTGGCAGCCGGCGCCATCGGCATGCTGTTCAAGGAGAACGCCTCCATCTCCGGCGCCGAGGTCGGCTGCCAGGGCGAGGTCGGCTCCGCCTGCTCCATGGCCGCGGGCGCCCTCGCCGAGGTCCTGGGCGGCACCCCCGAGCAGGTCGAGAACGCCGCCGAGATCGGCATGGAGCACAACCTCGGCCTGACCTGCGACCCCGTCGGCGGGCTCGTCCAGATCCCGTGCATCGAGCGCAACGGCATGGCGGCGGTGAAGGCCGTCACCGCCGCGAAGATGGCGCTGCGCGGCGACGGCATCCACAAGGTCTCCCTCGACAAGGTCATCAAGACCATGAAGGAGACGGGCGCCGACATGAGCGTCAAGTACAAGGAGACCGCGCGGGGCGGGCTCGCGGTGAACATCATCGAGTGCTGAGGGCTGTCCCGTAGTTCCCGGTGGATCAGCTAGTTCCTGGTGGATCAGCGCGCGGCGTCGGATGCGGTGCGTCGTAAGACGGAGGGACGCCCGAATACCGGATGTATCCGGGGCGTTCCGACAACGCGGCGAGGCGCCGCAGCCGGCGTCCCGCGCCCGCCAGGAACTGCGGGAAGCCGTCAGGCAGGCGGGCCCTGCCCGGCGCGTTCACGCCTTTGGCGCTGTCAGGGCCTTCCTCACCCCGCCGCAGGTCCCTCCTCCGCACGGGCGGGCGTCGGACGTGCCTGCGGGCCCCGGGACGGCGCCTCTCCACTGCGGCTCCACCTTCCCTGCAGCTACGGCCTCCACGCTACGAGCGGAAAGAGACTGGAGTCATCTGCTGTGGAGGCTGGCTACGTGAAGGCACTCGTGCTGTCGGGCGGGGCTGGGACCCGACTTCGACCGATCACCCATACTTCGGCGAAACAGTTGGTGCCGGTGGCCAACAAGCCCGTCCTCTTCTACGGCCTCGAGGCGATCGCCGACGCCGGCATCACCGAGGTCGGCGTCGTCGTCGGGGACACCGCCGACGAGATCCGCAAGGCCGTGGGGGACGGTTCGGCGTTCGGCCTGGAGATCACCTACATCCGCCAGGACGCGCCGCTGGGGCTGGCGCACGCGGTACGCGTGGCCCGTGACTTCCTGGGCGACGACGACTTCGTGATGTACCTCGGCGACAACTTCATCGTCGGCGGCGTCACCGAACTGGTGGACAGCTTCCGCACCGAGCGCCCCGACGCGCACATCCTGCTGACCCCCGTGCTCGACCCGTCGGCGTTCGGAGTGGCCGAACTGGACGCGGAGGGCCGGGTGTCCGCACTGGTGGAGAAGCCCGAACACCCCAAGAGCGATCTCGCCCTGGTGGGCGTCTACCTGTTCACACCGGCCATCCATGACGCCGTTCTCGCCATCAAGCCGTCGTGGCGCGGCGAACTCGAGATCACCCACGCGATCCAGTGGCTGATCGACGAGGGCCGGGACGTGCGTTCGACCACGATCTCTGGGTACTGGAAGGACACCGGCAACGTCACCGACATGCTGGAGGTCAACCGCTCGGTGCTGGAGACCGTCGTCCCCGACGTGCTGGGCACGGTCGACGCCGACAGCGAGATCATCGGCCGGGTGCGGATCGAGAAGGGCGCCCGGATCACCGGCAGCCGTGTCGTCGGGCCCGCGATCATCGGAGCGGACGCCGTGATCACCGACTCGTACGTCGGGCCGTTCACCTCCATCTCCGAGGGCTGCCACATCTCGGACAGCGAGGTCGAGTACACGATCATCCTGCAGAACTCCGCGCTGACCGGTGTCCGCCGTGTCGAGGCCTCCCTCATCGGCCGCGACGTGCAGGTGACCCCGGCCCCCCGCAACCCGTCCGCCCACCGGTTCGTACTCGGTGACCACAGCAAGGTGCAGATCTCGTCATGACGAAGCGTGTGCTGGTCACCGGCGGTGCCGGCTTCATCGGTTCCCACTACGTCCGGACGCTACTGGGCCCCGAGGGGCCCGGCGATGTGTCCGTGACGGTGCTGGACCGACTCACCTACGCGGGGAATCCCGCCAACCTGGACGCCGTGCGCGCGCATCCCGGATTCACCTTCGTGCAGGGCGACATCTGCGACGGCGAGCTCGTCGCGCGGCTGATGGCCGGACACGACCAGGTGGTGCACTTCGCGGCGGAGTCGCACGTGGACCGGTCGATCGACGGAGGAGCCGAGTTCGTACGGACCAACGTGCTGGGCACGCACACCCTGGTGGACGCCGCGCGCCAGGCCGGCGTCGAGACGTTCGTGCACATCTCCACGGACGAGGTGTACGGGTCGATCGACGAGGGCTCCTGGCCCGAGACGGACCCGCTGCGGCCCAACTCCCCCTACGCGTCGGCGAAGGCGTCCAGCGATCTCATCGCGCTGTCCTACCACCGGACGCACGGACTGGACGTGCGGGTGACCCGCTGCTCCAACAACTACGGCCCCCACCACTTCCCCGAGAAGTTCATCCCGCTCGTCGTCACGGAGCTGCTGGACGGCGGGAAGATCCCGCTGTACGGCGACGGCGGCAACGTCCGGGACTGGCTGCATGTCGACGACCACGTCCAGGGCATCGAACTCGTCCGCACCCGGGGGCGCGCCGGCGAGATCTACAACATCGGCGGAGGCACCGAACTGTCCAACAAGGAGCTGGCGGAGATGCTCCTCGCCGCGTGCGGCGCCGACTGGGACTCCAGCGTCGTCCATGTCGAGGACCGCAAGGGCCACGACCGCCGGTACTCGGTCGACTGCTCGAAGATCCGGGACGAGCTGGGCTACGCGCCGCGGGTGGACTTCCGGGAGGGACTGGCGGAGACGGTCCAGTGGTACCGCGACCACCGCGACTGGTGGGAGCCCCTGAAGGAGCGGGCCGCGCTGTGAACCCGTGGTTGGTGACGGGGGCGGGCGGGATGCTCGCCCGTGACGTCCTGCGACAGCTCGCGGCGGCCGGCGTCCCCGCCGTCGGCCTGGGCCGCCCCGCCCTCGACGTCACCGACGCCGGCTCGGTACGGGCCCTCCTCCAGAACCGCCGCCCGGCCGTGGTGGTCAACTGCGCGGCGTGGACGGCGGTCGACGACGCGGAGGCGCAGCCCGCCGCGGCCCTCGCCGTCAACGGCACGGGTGCGCGCCGGGTGGCCGAGGAGTGCGCCGCGACGGGCACCGTACTGATCCAGGTCTCCACGGACTACGTCTTCGCGGGAGACGCCGGAGCGCCGTACCGGGAGGACGCGCCCACAGCGCCCCGGAGTGTGTACGGGCGCACCAAGCTGGCGGGCGAGCAGGGTGTGCTGGAGACCCTGCCGGACACCGGCTACGTGGTGCGGACCGGTTGGCTGTACGGGGCGAACGGGCCCAGTTTCGTACGGTCGATGATCCGCCTGGAGCAGACGCGGGACACCCTCGACGTGGTCGACGACCAGCGGGGGCAGCCCACCTGGACGAGGGACCTCGCCGACCGGCTGGTCGCCCTGGGCCGCGGTGCACTCGACGGGACCGCCCCGCCCGGTGTGTACCACGGCACCAGTACGGGCGAGACGACCTGGTTCGAGTACGCCCGGCAGATCTTCACCCTTCTCGGCGCGGACCCCGAGCGCATACGCCCCACCTCCACCGACGTCTTCCCTAGGCCCGCGCCCCGGCCCGCGTACAGCGTGCTGAGCCACGGCCGGTGGCGCACGGCGGGGATCGAACCGATCAGGCCGTGGTGGGAGGCGCTGGCCGAAGCGCTGCCCGAGGTACGCCGAGCGGCTGCCGGAGGCCGGGCCGGCGGCGCGGCCAGCCGGCCCCTGCCCTCGGCCTGACGGCCGGCGGCGAGAACGGCCCTCCTCTGCGCTCTGCCTCGGGGCCGGCCTCCGCCCATCGTCGCGGCCGAGCCGGCCCCTGACCGGGACCCTTCTCTCCCCTGCTCCGAGCCCGGTCCTCCTGGACCGGGCTCGATGCGTTCGCCCGGCAGGTGCGCCGGCCTGCGTTTGCGGGCGGCGTCGGGAACGGCACGGCGGGCTCCGCGGGCTCCCGGGGGTCCCGTCGGCCGGACCTCCGCGGATCACTCGTGCCCGACACCCCGCCCGCACGTACTGCTGGCCCCGACTCGTCCGAGTCGGGGCCAGTCGTACGTGCGGATGCCCTACGCGGCGTTGCTCAGGGTCGGCGCGTCCAGGTCGGCGAAGCCCAGGAACGTCAGCAGGCTGCGGGCCTCCACGTTGAGGTGGTTGCCGTAGCGCACGAACTCCATCAGCTGACGCAACGTCATCCAGGCGTAGTTGTCCGGGACATCGACCGGGAAGTCCTCGTCCGCCTCGACCAGGAGATAGCGGTTCTGCGCGTGGTAGAACCGGCCGCCCTCCTCGGAATGGATCGCCTCGAAGCGGACGTTCCCGGGCGGTGCGGTGAGAACCTCGTCCAGGAACCGCGGCCTTCCGGCGCCGGGGGGCGACCCGTAGTTGCCCGGCTGGCAGTGGACCGTCGGCGCCATCTCGATCACGTCGCCGGCCCCCGTCTCGACCCGGGCCTGCACCAGCAGGTGCATCACGCCCTCCACGCGTTTGGCCACGAAGGCGATCACGCCTTCGCTGCGGGGCTTGAGCATCACCTGGGACCAGCTGGCCACCTCGCGGTTGCTGGCGGCGACGTCGACGCCGACGACGCTGAAGTGCTTGCCCTCGTCATGGGTGATGACGCCGTCGGACAGCGACCACGAGTGCACCTTCGACAACGGGATGCGCTCCCGGGTCAGGGTGGCCCGGCACTTGGCCTCGGTGAACCAGCTCAGCAGCTCCGCCGTTTCGCGGTGACTCCCCGAGTCCGGCTGCCAGGAACGGGCCAGCGCGTTGCGGAACGTGTCCCCCCGGCGCTTGGAACCCGTCAGCCGGAACGGGGCCGCACCGGAGAGGACGGTCCGGGTGTCCATGTTCACCAGGTTGTCGACCGCGAGCAGTTCACCGATCTGGGCGACGCTGAGCCAGCAGAAGTCGTCGAGCAGGTCGATGTCCTCCTCCACCTCGACGATCATGTTGCGGTTGCGCTTGCCCAGGAACCAGGACGCCTGCTCGGACTGGAGCGCGTCGTGCAGGACCCGTCCCCTGCGAGGAGCGACGAACCACTCCAGGTACGGAACGGCCTTGCCGCCGTGCACCTGTGTGTAGTTGCTCTTCGTCGCCTGCACGGTGGGCGAGAGCTGGACGAGGTTGATGTTGCCCGGTTCCATCTTGGCCTGCAGCAGGAAGTGCGGGACGCCGTCGAACTGCTTGACGAGGCACCCGAGGATCCCGTATTCGGGTTGCACGATGATCGGTTGCTGCCAGGCGTCGACCTCACGGCCCGAGTTCCTGATGTCCAGGCCCTCGACGGAGAAGAAGCGCCCGCTGCGGTGGACCAGGTTCCCGGTCCCCGGCTCGATGTGCCAGCCGTCGAGCCGGTCGAGCGGGACCTGGGACACGCGGTACTCGTTCGCCTCGCACCGGGCGGTGAACCAGCTGGTGAAGTCGGCTATTCCAGAAAACAATTGGGGCTCCCAAGGACAGTTCGAAAGCCGGGCCGCTACCGGGACTGCAGCTCCCGCACGAGTCGGTCGATCACGGCCGCGGGGCTGGGCTGGGCCGCCATCTCCGCGCTCACCGCCGCCGCCGCTTCGGCATAGGCGGGATCGGTGAGCAGACGCTCGGCCAATTCCCGCACGGTGACCGGGGCGGCCTCGCCGAGCGGCAGGGACAGACCGGCCTTGCAGTCGACGACCCGCTGAGCCACCAGGGGCTGGTCGGCGCCGTCGGGCAGCACCAGCTGCGGAATTCCGCTGTGCAGCGCGGCGGCGGTGGTGCCCGAGCCGCCGTGGTGCACGATCAGCGAGCAGGTGCCGAGGAAGGCCGACAGCGGAAGGTACCCGGCCAGGCGTACGTTGTCGGGCAGTTCGCCGAGCGCCTCGAAGTCCGTCGAGTGGTCGGCGAGGACGATCTCGACGTCCAGTTCGCTCAGCGCCTTGATCAGCAGCAGGAGTCCACTGCCGTCGGACAGCAGCGGGATGACCGTGCCCAGGGTCAGGCAGATCCTCGGCCGCTCACTCGGCTTCAGCACCCACTCGGGCACGACGGAACCGCCGTTGTAGGGGACATAGCGCATCGGCCACCAAGGGCTGCCGCCCTCGGCGTCGGGCTCGTCCTGGTCCAGCCCGCCGAGGCTCGGGGGCCGCGGATCGATACGCGCGACCAGCCGGGGCCGGCGGTCGCCGATGCCCAGCCGTTCCCGCAGCCCGGCGATGACCGGCGAGTCCTCGTCGATGACGCCGGTGCGGTGGTTCTGCGCACCGCTCTCCTTGATGTCCTTGTCGCGCATCGACCAGGAGACGCGGTTGCCGACCTCCAGCGCCGGAACCCCCAGCGCGGCCGCGGCCAGCAGGCCGGCCGCATGGTCGGAGGGGTACACCACGAGGTCGGCTCCGAAGCTGCGGCCCGCCTCGATCGTGCCCTCGGTCATGGCGAGCGTGAAGAGGTCGAAGGGCTTCATGTCACGGGCGGCCTCCCAGTAGCCCGGCGGGAGCCGGTCCGGCTCTCCGTCGGCGGGCGGGGGGACCTCGCCGCTCTGTGCGAGCAGCAGGTCCGCGCCGACATCTCGGTGCGGAAAGACGTTGACGGTCGGGAGTCCGGACTCCGCGGCGGCTCCGGTCACATAGGCGGTGGTGGCGAGGAGGACCTCGTGCCCGGCGGCCCGTGCGGCCCACACCAATGGCACGACCGGCAGCAGCAGCCCATAGCCGGGCGCGGCAGGAAAGAGGATTTTCATATTCGGGATGCTGCCACAGGGACGCCGATAAATGGCTCGCCCGACCCTGGAGAATTCGCCACTCAATACGCAGTAGAGGAATTCACCATCGTTATTCGAGTGTGCCCCCAGCGAAGCTCCGTCACCCGATGGACTTCCAGGCTCCGAGCCGGTCGGGGACACCGGAGACCTAGGCCATTGATCACTTTCCCCCTCCTGCGCGGCATGCCGTTCCGGCCCGAGCGTCGCATTACCGGAATTCAAGTGGGACACGAGTGGTGAAACTATCGTCAAGGTTTGATCCGACGTGAGTACGAAGGGTGGGCGCTGTGAGTGATATTCCGCGGAACGGGTCGGTGGAGGACGCCTTCGCCGAGGTGGCGAAGGCGTTCGAGGCGAACTTCGCGTCGGGCGCGGAGGTGGGGGCCGGAGTATGCGTCTACCACCGCGGCCGGCCGGTGGTGAACCTGTGGGCCGGCACCGCGAGCGAGAACGCCGACGACCTCTGGCGGCCCGAGACCCTCGGTCTTCTCGCCTCACCCACCAAGGCGCTGGTCACCGTTTCGGCGCTGCTGCTGGTGGAGCGGGGGCTCCTGGAACTGGACACTCCGGTAGCGGAGTACTGGCCCGAGTTCGCCGCCGGCGGCAAGGAGCACATCACCCTCAGGATGGTGCTCAGCCACCGTTCCGGAGTGGTCTGCCTGGACCACGCCCCGATCACCAACGAGGCCATGCGGGCCCACACCCCGATCGCCGAGGCGCTCGCCGCGGCGCGTCCGGAGTGGGAGCCGGACACCGCACACGGCTACCACGGCATCACCTTCGGGTACCTGGTGAGTGAACTGGTGCGTCGCAGGACCGGGTTGACGGTCGGCCGGTTCTTCGCCCGGGAGATCGCCGGTCCGCTCGGGCTGGACTGTTACATCGGCGTTCCCGATCCGGACGCGGTCCATGTCGCCACCATGTTCCAGTCCAAGGCCGAGGCGCTGTTCGCGGGCGACGACATCGACCTGGCCTCGTTCATCGACACCGCCTCGCTCACCTACCGCTCGATGATGGGCAGCCTGGCGCTGGACGGCGGTGTGGTGGAACTGGTGGCCGAGGACCCGTCCTACGGGGCACGGGCCAGCGCGCCTTCACTCGCCCGCTTCATGGCCGCGCTGATCGGTGAGGTCGACGGCATCCGGCTGCTCAGCCCCGCCACCCTGGCGGAGCTGACCCGGCCGCACTCCGAGGGCCACTGCCTGGTGACGCTCACGCAGTGCAACTGGGGCCTGGGTTTCCAGGTGCCTGATCATCCGGTGTTCCCGGCCTCGGCCGGCCTCGACACCGCTTTCGGCCTCAGCGCGGCGACCGGGTCGTACATTTTCGCCGACCCCGAGTACGACATCGCCTTCGGCTATATGCAGAACGCCGGCTCCCCTGTGATGGGAAGTCTGGACGAGCGGCCGCGACGGCTCATCGAGGCCGTCTACCGCAGTGTCGGGAAGTTCGACACAGCTTCATCCGGCGCCTGAGGGCTGTCCCGTAATCCCTGGCGGGCGCTCGACGACAGCTACGGCACCCCTCCCCCGTGGCCTCAATGGCACGGGGGACCCCCTCCGTTGTCGGAACGCCCGAATACATCCAGTATGCGGACGCCCCTCCGCCTTGCGATGCGCCGCATCTGACGCCGCGCGCTGATCCACCAGGGAATACGGGACGGCCCTTAGCCGTACCTGTTCTTCTTCGATCCGCTGTCGATGAAGGGAACCAAGAATGTCCTTAGAAATCCGTAGGATCGGTGGTCATATCGGCGCCGAGGTGATCGGCGTCGATCTGAGCAGTGAGCTTTCCGGTCCGGTCTTCTCCCAGGTCCGCCAGGGCCTTCTCGAGCACAAGGTGCTCTTCTTCCGGGACCAGAAGATCACCGACGAGGACCAGCTGGCCTTCGCCGGCCGGTTCGGCCCGCTCACGCAGAAGCACCCGATGATGCGCACCGTGGGCGGCAAGCCCCAGGTGATCGCGGTCGACGGCGAGGACCAGCGTGCGGACCACTGGCACACCGACATCAGCTTCACACCGACTCCGTCCATGGGGACGACGTTGCGCAGCGTCGTCCTGCCGCCCTACGGAGGCGACACCCTGGTCGCCAACGGCGAGGCGGCCTACAAGCAACTCCCGTCGGAGCTGAGGGAGATCGCCGACAGGCTGTGGGCAGTCCACACCAACCACGCCGAGCAGCCCCGGCTCGGCACCGACCGCGGTGAGGCGACGCGCAAGGCGTTCCTCGCCCAGCGGTTCGAGACCGCGCACCCGGTGGTGCGGGTGCATCCGGAGTCCGGTGAGCCGTCGCTGTTCCTCGGCGGCTTCGCCCAGCGGCTGACAGGCCTGACGCTGCGCGAGTCCCGCCCGATCATCGACGTACTCCAGTCCTACGTGCACCGGCCGGAGAACGTGGCGCGGTGGACCTGGCGGCCGGGCGACGTGCTGATCTTCGACAACCGCAACACCCAGCACTTCGCGGTCAACGACTACGGCAGCCACAAACGGGTGCTGAACCGCGTCTCGGTCACCGGTGACACGCCGGTGGGCCTGGACGGCAGAAGCAGTTACGCGCTCGAGGAGGACCAGTGAGCTCCGGGGGGCAGGACCCGAGCGCGTTCGTGGCTCGGCTGCGCAACCGGGAGAGACTCGTCGGCTACTGGATCGCGTGCGACAACCCGGTCGGTACCGAACGCATCGCCGGCGTCGGCTACGACTACATCGGCGTCGACGGCCAGCACGGTGTCCTCCACCAGCAGGGCTGGCAGTCCGCGATGCTCGCCGTGGACGCCATGGGGCGTTCGGCGGGGGTCATCCGTGTCCCCTCGGTCGACCCGATCGCCATCGGGGCGGCCCTGGACTCGGGTGCGCGCGCGGTGATCGTGCCCATGGTCGAGACGGCCGCGGAGGCCGCGGTCGTCGCCCGCGCCTGCCGCCACTGGCCCGTGGGCACCCGAAGCCTGGGGGGACCCGTGCGCGCGGAGCTCCGGCTCGGCTCCGTTCCCGGGGAGCTGGACGACGCGGTGGCCTGCATCGTGATGATCGAGACCGCCGGCGCCCTGAAGGACCTGGCCGCGATCTGCGCCACCCCGCAACTGGACGCGGTGTACGTCGGCCCGGCGGACCTGTCCGTCGCACTCGGGGCCACGTACTTCGGTGACCCGGCGGTGCAGGACCGCCTGGAGCAGGCGCTGACGGATATCACGGAAGCCGCGGCCGAAGCGGGTATCGCCTGCGGGATCCACTGCCTGGACGGCTCCACGGCGGCCCGCCGGCTGGCCGAGGGGTTCACCTTCGCCACGGTGTCGAGCGACATCACCCACCTGCAGGAGGTGGCGGCCTCCCACCTGGCGGCGGCCACCGGCGCGGGAGCGACCGCTCCCCCCGTGGCACCGGTCCGTGAACCGTGATGACGGAATCCTTCGCACGACCGGTCCGCTCCCTCGATGAGCTGGTGGGCCGCACGCCGACGATGGAGATACAGCTGCCCGGAGTCCCCGACGGGGTCCGGCTGCTGGCCAAGCTGGAGATGTTCAACCCGCTGTTCAACGTGAAGGACCGGGCGGTCCTGTTCATGCTGCGCGAGGCGGAGCGGACGGGCCTGCTGCCCGCCCGCGGCGGCACGGTGATCGAGTGCTCGTCGGGCAGCACCGGCATCTCCCTCGCGGCGATGTGCGCGGCGCGCGGCCATCGCTGCATCATCGTCCTGCCGGACAACGCGACCGTGGAACGGCGCCAGATCCTGCGTGAACTCGGTGCGGAGACCGTCCTGGTGCCGCACGAGGAAGGGCTGCTTCCCGCCTGGAAGTTCGCCGAGGAACTGCACCGGGAGACCCCCGGCTCCTGGCTGCCCCACCAGGACCGCAACCCGGCCAACGTCCTCGCGCACTACGAGACGACCGGGCCGGAGATCTGGGGGGCGTGCGCCGGGCAGGTCGACGTCTTCGTGTGCGGGGTCGGAACCGGCGGAACGCTGACCGGGGTGGCCCGCTACCTCAAGGAGCGCGGGAACGTGCACGTGGTCGCCGTCGAGCCCGAACGCTCGGCGGTCCTGTCCGGCGGGGAAGCCGGACCGCACGGGATCCCCGGTATCGGGGCGGGTTACGTCTCGGACATCACCGACCTCGGTGTCATCGACGAGGTCGTCACCGTGCCGGACCGGGCGGCTGCCACCACGCGCCGGGAGATCGCTCTGGCCACCGGCCTGCTCACCGGCGTCTCCGCGGGCGCCGCGGCACACGCCTGCCGCGTGCTGAGCCGGCGTGAGCGCTGGGCCGGGTCGACGATCGTGACCGTCTTCCCAGACACCGGGGAACGCTATCTGTCCCTGGCCTCGGAGGATCCGGACCATCTGACCAGCCCGCCGTCCGCACCGCGGTCCTGAAGGAGAGGAAGCTAATGTGCCGCATCTACGGCTACTTCAACGCCGTTGCGTCACCGAACGAGATGAAGAGGGTCGGGGCACTGCAACGGCACGGGGGGCCGGACCGCACAGGGCTGTCACGGGCTCCCGGCTGGGGCCTGGGCAGTAACCGACTCGCGGTCATCGACCTCGACGGCGGCATACAGCCGTACGAGATCGAGGGCCGGATCTCGGCCGTGTTCAACGGGGAGATCTACAACCACGACGCCCTGCGGGACCGGCTGAGGAAGCGCGGCCACAGGTTCGCCGACCGCTGCGACGGAGCGATCATCCCAGCCCTGTACGAGGAGTACGGGGAGAAGTTCACCGATCACCTCGACGGCATGTACGCCATCGCCCTGCTGGACCTGCGCGAGCGGCCGAAACTGCTGCTGGTGACCGACCACATGGGGATGAAGCCGCTCTACTACCGGTGGGACGCGGTGGACAGGTCGCTGCGCTTCTCGTCGGAGATCCCGGCACTGCTGGGTTTCGAAGGGCTCGGCACGGGCGTCTGGGGCCCGGGGCTCGACGCGTATCTGGCGAGCAAGACTCCGTTCGGCGAGCAGACCATGTTCCAGGAGATCAAGGTCCTGCCGGCCGCGACCACACTGCGGTGCACGCTGGGCGAGGCACCCGAGGCGCTCCACCGTCCGCACGCCACCGCGCAGGTGCCCGACGACGCGGACAGGGCTGCCGAGCTGGTGCGCGACACTCTGCGCACGGAGGTGGGACGGCTCCTGGTGGCCGACGTCCCGGTCGCCGTGATCACCTCGGGCGGGCTCGACTCCAGCCTGGTGACGGCCCTGGCGGCCGAACGCGGACCCGTGCACTCGTTCAACATCGCCTACCGGGGCACCTGGCCGTTCGAGGAGCGGCACTTCGCCCGGCAGGCCGCGGAGCACGCCCACGCCGTCTACCACCAGGTCGAACTGGACCCTGCGACGCTGCCCGACCTGGTCGAGGACGTGGTCTGGCACCTCGGGCAGCCCAACGCCGACCCGATCACCGTGAGCACCTACGCGCTGTTCGCCGCGGTGCGCGAAGCCGGGTTCAAGGTCGCGCTCACGGGGGACGCCGCGGACGAGGTGTTCGGTGGCTACGCGCGGATGCACGCGGCACACGAGTCCGCACCGGCCGGCCCGTGGTACGAGCGCTACCTAGACGCGCTGGCCGTCGTCCCGGCCGCACGGCGGCACTCGCTCTACACCGACGACTACCGGCTGCTCGTCCAGGACGTCCCGCCGATCCCCGCCGCGGCTCTCGACCGGCTGCGCCACGGCGAAGGCACGGTGCTGAAACGCATCACCGACTTCGAACTGGCCCACCGGCTGCCCGCCTACCACCTGCGCAGGGTGGACCACCTCAGCATGGCCCACTCCGTCGAGTCGCGGCTGCCCTTCTGCCAGCCCAGCGTCACCTCGCTGGGCCGGGCGCTGCCCGACCGGCTCCGGATCGGCGGCGGCAAGGTCAAACGGACGCTCTACGGTGCGGCTGCCGGACTGGTCCCCGACGCGGTGCACCAGCGGGTGAAGCAGCCTTTCACGCTTCCCGTGACGGCCATGCTGGCTCCCGGATCACCGCTGTGGGAGATGGCGCGGGACACCCTCGCCACCGGGCGGCTGCGCCCCGCCGGCCGGCTCGACCCGCACGCCGTCGACGCCCTCTTCAGGACGCAGGAATTGCGGCCCGACGACACCACCGCGCTGACCATCTGGGCCCTGATGACGTACGAGGTGTGGCAGGACCAGTTCCAGGGGTCCGCCGGATTAGTCGGCGCGGGGGCCGCCTCGTGATCGCGCATCTCGCGTACGCGGCAGGCAGCCCCTGCCCGACGCTGGTCCTCGACGCGGACGCCGTTCCGCAGGACGACGGCTCGCTGCTGGAATACCTGGCCGGCGTCCGGCGGCGTCTGGAGGCGACCGGCAACGCGCAGGTGCTCAAGATCGCGCTGGTGCGTCCGTCCCGTCACCCCATGTTCGACCTCGAGTACCGCTTCGTACAGGCGCTGCCGGACGCCGTGCACTCGTTCGACCTGCGAGGGTCGTGCGGGCACTCGATCCTGTCCTCGGCCGTCGTCGCCGAGCGGGTGGGGATGCTCCCGAGGCTTTCCGTGGGTTCCAGGGTGCGGGTGAAGGTCCTCAACAACGGTGACAGCGTGGTGTGCGAGGTCGACGCCGTCGACCGTGACACGGCGCGGTTCACCGTCCACTTCGTCCCTCCCGAGGCGATCCCGGTGACGGACCTGCTGATCACCGGCGAGCCGCGGACCACCATCGCGGTCGACGGCGAGTTGGCGCAGGTGTCTCTGGTGTCGTCGGGCAACGCGTACGCGTTCCTCGACGCGCGGACGGTGGGCGTCAAGGATCCCGAGGCGCTCTTCGCCGGCGGCGAGGCGCTCTTCGGGACCCTCACCCGCATCCGCGCCGCGGTGACCAGCCATCTGGGCTGGCCCGCCGGCGGGGCGTTCCCCAAGATCGCCGCCCTGCTGCCGGTCGACGAGGGCCGGATCGCCGCACGGGCCATCTCGGTGCCGTCGTGGCATCCGACCATCGCGCTGACCGGCGCGGTGTGTCTCGGCTCCGCCGTGCAGATCCCCGGCACGGTGCCGTGGCAGGTGGCGCAGGAACTGGGCTGCCCGGACGGCCTGGAGATCATCACGCCCGGCGGCCGCACCGCGGTGACCGCGGCGGTCCAGAACACCGACGGGGTGGCCGCGTTGAGCTGGGCCTCCGTCGACGACAAGCGGGTGACGTTCCAGGGGCCGTTGTCGCTCGATCCGCCGGCACCAGCCACGTTGTGAGGAGTTCGCCGAACATGCCTGTCACCGTCCACGACATCCACGAGGTCCGGACCGATACCGACATCGAGCCCGGACTCGCCGCGAGATTACGGCAGTCGGCCGACCGGACCGCCGTCACCGGACAACCCGACCACGAGGCACTGGCCGAGCTGCGCGGGTCAGGTCTGCTCGCCACCGCCGTTCCCCGCGAACACGGCGGGGCCGGGGGCGACGCGACCGACGTCAACCGGGTCGTCGAGCGGCTCGCGCAGCTGAACCCGTCCCTGGCCATCGTGGCATTCCAGCACTTCGCGGTGAGCTCCCGGATCACCGAATGGGGCTCGCCCGCACAGAAGCGGGACCTCCTGCCGCGGCTGGCCGACGGCACCTGCCTCGCCGCGTCCGCGTGGAGCGAGCAGGGCGCCGGCGCGGCGAAGCGCGACCTCAGCAGTACCGCCGTCCGCCTGCCCGACGGGGGCTGGGTCCTCAACGGGGCGAAGTCCTTCACCACCACCGCGTCCGTCGCCGATGTCTACCTCGTCCTGGTGCGCACGGGTGAGCGGTCCGGGGATTTGGGCAGCGGTTACGGCGCGGCCGGACAGACCTTCTTCCTCATCGACGCGGGCAATCCGGGGCTGGCCCCCGATCTGAGCCTGGACCTCATCGGGATGCGGGGGTCGGCCACCGGGTTCGTCTCGATGCACGAGTGCGTCGTCGCCGAGACGGACCGGCTGGGCCCCGAAGGCCGTGCGGCCCAGATCATCGCCGGAGTACGGGAGTCGGGGGCGTCCCTGGGCGCGGTCGCCGTCGGCGCCTCGCAGGCCGCGCTCGAGCTGCTGGTCGAACACCTGAGGCACCGCGGCCAGTTGGCGCACCCCGTCGTCAGGGACCGGCTGGTGTCCATGGCCACGCGGATCGAGTCGGCGCGGGCGGTGGTCGAGCGGGCGGGTGCCCGGTCCTCGGCCGACCCCGGGACGACCACGCTGCACAGCAAGCTGCACGCGTCCGTCGTGGCCGAGGAGGTGTGTCTGGAGGCGGCCGGAATGCTCGGCTCGGCCGGGTACACGGCCGCGTCGGGCCTCAACCGGCTGCTGGCCGACGCTCGGGCCGTGTCCCTGATGGGACCGGCCAACGCACTCTGCCGAGAGCTGGTGGCTTCGACATGGTCCGACTGACCCCAGCCGATCTGGCCGTCACCGCCGGCAGGCTCGTGACCCCCACCGGGGTCCGCGCGGGCACGGTGCTGATCAGGGAGGGCCGTGTCATCGACGTCCTGGACCCCGGTGTCGCGCCACCCCCCGGGGTGCCCGTCACCGACGCGGGTGACAGCTATGTCCTGCCCGGTCTCATCGATTCCCACGTGCACTTCCGTACGCCCGGCCTGACGTACAAGGAGGACTGGGAGCACGGCAGCAGGGCGGCCGTGGCGGGTGGGGTCACCACGGTGCTGGACATGCCCAACACCAGCCCTCCGGCACTGACCGCCGAAGCGGTACGGGAGAAGGCCGCGCTGATCGCGGGCCATTCCCTGGTCGACCACCGCTTCCACATCGGAGCGGACCCCGCCCGTCCCGAGACGCTGGCCGGACTGGAGCCCGCCGTCGCCACCAGCGCGAAGATCTTCATGGCCGGGCACCATACGGCTCCCACCGTGTTCCGCGACCCGGCGCAGCTGGAGAAGGCCTTCATCGCAGCGGCGGAGGGCGGGGTGCGTCTGGTGCTGCACGCCGAGGACGGCGAACTGTTCGCCCTGCTCGACGAGTGGTGGGGCACCCCCGACAGCTATCTGGACTACGAGGCGCGCCGACCGCGCAGCGGGGGGATATCGGCGGTGGCCAAGGTCATCGAGCTGGTCCGCCGCCACGGCACCGCGGCGCACATACTCCACCTCTCCAGCCGGGAGGAGGCGGATCTGGTGTGCGCCGCCCGCGCCGCCGGACTGCCCGTCACCTTCGAGGTGACGGGGCACCATCTGTCGTTCACCGACACCGACACCCTGCGCCTGGGAGCCCGGACGCGGCTCTCACCGTCGATCCGCCAGCAGAGCGACCAGGACCGGCTGTGGCAGGCACTGGCGTCGGGTCAGGCCGACACGATCGGCAGCGACCACGCACCCCACACGATCGAGGAGAAGACCCGGTCGGTCCAGGACTCGCCACCGGGACTGCCCGGCGTGCAGGAACTCGCGGTCGCGGTGTGGACGGGCATGCGCAGACGGCTGCCCGACGAGCATCCCGACGTCGCCGTCGAGCGGCTGGTCCGCCATATGTCGACGCGGCCCGCCGAGCTCTTCGGTCTGCGCGACAAGGGACGGATCGCGCCCGGAGCCGATGCCGACCTGGTGTTCTTCGCTCCGGACGACACCTGGATGCTCTCGGCGCGGACCATGCGGTCCAAGTGCGGCTGGTCGGCGTACGAGGGCTGGACGATGACCGGCCGGGTGACGCGCACCATGCGCCGCGGCCAGGTCGTCTGGGATGCCGACAGCGGCACGTTCGGCTCGTACGAGGGACGGTGGATCCAGTGAGCGGCGGCAGCCATGTGGTCGTGGCGGGCGGCGGGATCGGCGGCCTGGCGGCGGCCGCCGCCCTCGCGTCCTCGGGGTTCGGGGTCACCGTGCTCGAGCGCGCGGCACACATCGGTGACGTCGGTTCCGGTCTGCTGCTCTATCAGAACGGCATCGCGGCGGCCGACGCCATCAGCCCCCGGCTGGGCAGAGGGATCCGCGCCGCCGGACACGTGGTGGGCCCCGAGGACGTGCGCGTGCTGATGGACTCGGCCGGCCGGGTCCTGGCCCGGGAACGGATCGGTGAGATGGGCCGGCGCCTCGGCCTGCCGCAGGTGCCCATCCTGCGGTCGGCGCTGCAGAACCTGCTGCTGCGGGAAGCGGCCGCCGCCGGGGCGCACATCCGCCTCGGCACGGCCGTCGAGGGGTACTCCCAGGACGGCGGGCGGGTGTCGGTGGACCTGTCCGACGGCACCGCCCTGGACGGCGACGTGCTGGTGGCCGCCGACGGCCTCAACTCCGTGATCCGGGCGGCGATGCTGCGGGACGGTCCGCCCCAGTACCTGGGGTACACCTCGGTCCGGGGCCGGGCCGTCGGCTCCGAACTGCACCCCCAGGCGTTCGTCGCCAACGGGCTGGGCGTGCAGATCTTCGTGGCCCCGGCCGACGGGGAGACGCTGTACTGGACGGCCAAGATCACCTCCCCGCCGGGTGTCTGGCCGGCCATGGGGCAGCAGGCCGCGCTGGCGGCGCTGCTCGACCGCATCGCCGGCTGGCACGAGCCGGTCGTGCGGATGATCCGTACCGCGGACCCCGCGGATCTGTCGGTGACGGACATCCACGACCGCGACCCGGTGTCCCGCTGGGTGGACGGCCGGGTGACCCTGCTGGGCGACGCCGCGCACCCGATGGCGCCCGCGATGGGCCAGGGCGCGAACACGGCGATCGAGGACGCGGTCGTGCTCGCGCAGTCACTGCGGGAGTGCGCCGATCCTGGCGAGGCGCTCCTGCGCTATCAGGCACGGCGCGTCGGGCGTACGACCCGGATCGTCCTGCACTCGCGTCGGCAGGGCGCTCTCGACCAGGGCGCGAGCCGGGAGCACGCGCAGGCGCGCGACGGCGCCATGAAACAGAGGGGCCGCAAGGACGCCGCCACGCTCGACGTCGTCGACTGGCGGCCGGACACGGCCGGTCCTCCCACCGAAGCGGACCGGGGCCGGGGGGCTCCGGTCCACCGGCCGGACGCCGACGCGGCCGGCGCATGACATCGACGGAGGTTCTCGCAACAGTGGACACACCGAACATAGTGCTTGTCAGCGGATCGCTGAGGGCGGACTCGACCTCTGACCGGGTGGCACGCTGGTGCGCCCGCCAGTGTGCGCAACAGGGCGCCGACGCCCGGGTGTTCACCGGGGCCGAGCTGCAGTTCCCCTTCTACCGTCCCGGTCTGTCCGAACAGGACGGAGAGGACGGCGAGATCGGCGGGTTCGTGCGCGCACTGGGCCGCGCGGACGGTCTCGTGCTCGTCTCGCCCACCTATCACGGCACGGTCTCCGGACTCCTGAAGAACGCGCTGGACTACGCCAACGACCTGGTCGCGCCCCGGGCGTTCCTGGAGGGAGTGCCGGTCGGCTGCGTCGCGGTCGGCGCGGGGGCGCAGGGCATGGCGTCCACCCTGACCACCCTGCGCACGATCGGCCACGCCCTGCGCGCCTGGCCGACGCCCCTCGGGGTGACCGCGCGCGACTGGGCCGACGACGGGGCCGCGCCGACGGACGCCATGACCTCCGAACAGCGGCAGTCGCGCGACCAAATGGCCGTGATGATCTCCCAGGTTCTCTCCATGGCGTTCGTGAACGCCACCGCGTCGGCCCGTCAGCGCCTCGCGGGCAGCCGCAGCTGATCCACCGCTCATCCCTTTCACCCCATCCTCAGGAGGAACGATGTCCGAAGAACAGCAGACCGCAGGCACCTTCACGGCCGGGCCGATCTGGCGGGACGCCAACGTCCGTTCCGGCCCGTCGCTGGAGAGCCCCGTCCTCGAACTGCTCCTCCCCGACAGCCAGGTGAGTCACCGGGCCGTCGGATGGGCGTACGGCGACGAGGTCATCGAGGGAACGATCGTCAGTGACATCTGGCTGCTCCTGGCACCGGGCCGCTGGTGCAGCGCGGTCAACTTCGACCAGGACACGATGGCCGGCATCCCGAAGGAAGCCGAGCGGGACGTCAAGTGAGGGACCGGGACGGAGATCTCTTGCGGAGTCCCATACGTTCTACTAATCTAAAGATCACTAGAATTACAGACTCGGAGGTCGGCACGTGAGTCGCTCACGGATGCTCCTGGGGACGCTGAGCGAGGATCTGCGGACCGTCATCGAGCGGGACCCCTCGGTCCTCACGCGTGCGGAAGCCGTCCTCCACCCCGCACTGCCCGCGCTCTGGACCCATCGGATCGCCCACCGGCTGCACCGGCGAGGACACCGGGTCACCGCGCGAGCGTTGATGGTCCTCGTCCGCGCGGTCACCGGCACGGAGATCCACCCCGGCGCGGAGCTCGGCCGCAGGGTGTTCATCGACCACGGCGCGGCCGTGGTCATCGGCGAGACCGCACGGGTGGGTGACGACGTGACGATCTACCACCAGGTCACCCTCGGCGCGGTCGGCTGGTGGCACGACAACAGGAGGGCCGAGGGAGAGCGGCGCCACCCCGTCATCGGGGACGGCGTGGTGCTGGGTGCGGGCGCCACGGTGCTCGGCCCGGTGACCGTGGAGGCCGGTGCCGTCATCGGAGCCCGGACGCTCGTCGTCAAGGACGTACCGGCCAAGGCCAGGGTCCACGCGCAGGGCTCCTCCCCCACGCCGTCCCGGCACACCCCGCAGGGCGCCATCGAGCTCCTGCGCCGAAACGCATCGGCGGGCTCCTGGTGACCCCGGACCGCACCGCCAAGGACGTCGGAGGAGAGCCCCACATGCCCGAATCACCGCCGCTGGTACTGGCCGGTGTCCGGCCCCGTATCGCGAACAGCATCGACGAACTGATCGGGAACACGCCGCTGCTCGCCCTGCCTGTCACCGGGGTGGCGGAGGGAACACGGGTGCTGGCCAAGCTGGAGTCGGCCAATCCGCTGGCCAGTGTCAAGGACCGGGCCGCGCTGTGGATGCTCGAAAGCGCCGAAGCGTCCGGACTTTTACGGCCCGGCGGCACCGTGATCGAGGCGACGTCGGGCAACACCGGCATCGCGCTGGCCGCCCTCTCGGGGGCCCGCGGATACCGCTGCGTGATCGTGCTGCCGGACAGCGCGACAACCGAACGGATCAACCTGCTCAAGGCGTTGGGCGCCGAGGTGGTGCTGACCCCCCACGAGCTCCGTTTCCAGGGCGCCATCGACCGGGCCGAGGAACTGCACCGCGCGACTCCGGACTCCTGGTACGCCCGGCAGCACGAGAACTCCGACAACGTCCGCGCCCACCACGAGACCACGGGCCCGGAGATCTGGGCCGACACCGAAGGCCGTGTCGACATCCTGGTGTGCGGCATCGGCACCGGCGGCACGCTCTGCGGCACGGCCGGCTTCCTCAAGAAGCACAATCCGGGGCTCAAGGCCGTCGCGGTGGAGCCGGAGAGCTCCCCCGTACTGTCCAAGGGCTACGCCGGTACGCATGCCATCCCCGGGCTGACCGGCGGTTTCGTCGCCGAGACCACCGATCTCGACCTCATCGACGAGGTGCTGACCGTCTCCGACGACGAGGCCATGGAAACGGCCCGGTGGCTCACCCGGCGCCTGGGCGTACTCGCCGGAGTCTCCTCGGGTGCGGCGGTACACGCCGCCCTGCGCACCGCCCGGCTGCCCGAGAACGCGGGCAGGACCATCGTGACCATCCTCCCCGACACGGGCGAGCGCTATCTCAGCGTCTTCGCCCACGTTCCGGGGGACGGCACGGCCGAAAGGTCCTAGGGGCGAGTTCCGAAAGCCCCGCCCGACCACACATCACCCGCAGGAAAGGAACGGACCGCTTGAATCCGGACACCACACTGATGCTCGTAGGCGCCAACGACGAGACGGTGCAGAAGGCCAGGCAACTCGGCCTCCACGTCTTACTGCTGCAGCACCCCAGCAAGCTCAGTGCCGAACAGGAACGACTCTCGGACCACACCCGGGTCCTCGACTACACCGACTGGTCCGAGGTCCGGCCCGTCGCCGAGGAGCTGAAGGCGTCGCCGGGCTTCGGCGCCGCGCTCTCCCTCACCGAAGCAGGGCTGGAGAACGCCGGGCGGGTCAACGACCTGTTCGGCCTCGGTGGCACCGGGTTCGAGGTGGCGAACCGTATCCGCGACAAGTGGGCCATGCGCCTGCACCTCGCCGGACTCGACCCGGCGGCACTGGCGGCGGCCTCCCTGGTCAAGCGGGAGGACCTCGACGTCTTCGCCGGCCGCCACGGGTACCCGTTCGTGGTGAAGCCGACCGACGGCACCGCCAGCCTGGGTGTCTTCCGGGTGGAAGCCCCCGAGGACGCCGACCGCGTCTGGGCCGAGGTGGAACGGCTGCGCGGCACGCGCACCGACCGGATCTCGACCCTGTTCGTCCTTCAGGACTTCCTGATGGAGGAGTACGTCGACGGCCCCGAGTTCAGCGTCGAGTCCTTCAGCTTCGCGGGCCGCCACGTCGTCGTGGCGATCACCGAGAAGTTCGTCGACCCCCGGCACTTCGCCGAACTCGGGCACGCCGTGCCCGCCCGCCTCGACCCGGCCGCCGCCCAGCAGGTACGCGAGTGCGTCAGCGGCTTCCTCGACCTGATGGGCATCAGGGACGGGGTCTGCCACACCGAGGTGCGAATCGGTGCTCGAGGGCCCGCGATCATCGAGAGTCACAACCGCATCGCCGGTGACGCCATCACCGATCTGGTGCAGGGCGCCTACGGCATCGACCTGGTCACCCACGCCCTGGGCTGGCCCTTCGGCCTGGTGCCGGAACTGCCGGACACGCTCGAGGCCCACGCCGGTGCCAGCACCCGGTTCCTCGTCGGCGAGGCGGGGCGGGTCGAGTCGGTCTCCGGTGTCGAGGAGGCCCGGAGACAACCCGACGTCCTCGCCGTGCGGCTCAACGCCGGACCGGGCGACGCCGTACGTGACCTCAAGGACAACTGGGACCGGATCGGCCTGGTGGCCGTCACCGGCCCGGACACGACAAGCGCGATCCGGCGCGGCGCGGAGCTCATCCGCGACACCCTCGACATCCGGATCGCCCGCGACGGCGGCGGCAGTACCCGCGCCCGTGTCGCCGGCCGCGAGGCCCTCACGCAGGACTCGGGAGACGCGGCATGAGCCTGCTGATCCTGCACCGCAACCCGTTCGAGCCCTTCCCCTATCAGAGCTGGCTGAGTGACTACACGGGCGCCGTCGTCGTGCTGGCCGCCCGCGACCGGCTGAGAATATCCGGCGAGCCGATCCCCACCGGGAACCACGGCTTCACCCACCTGGAGATGCTCGACGACTTCGAGGACGAGGAGCAGGTGCGCGGCAGGGCGCTGAAGCTCGCGGACGAGTTCGGTGTCCGGCACGTCCTCGCGTTCCACGAGGGCGACGTGACCATCGCGGCCTGGCTGCGTGAGGCTCTGGGGCTGGCCGGCGCCTGGACCGCCGAGGTTCAGCCCTTCCGGGACAAGGCCCTGATGAAGGAGCGCCTCGAGAAGGCGGGAGTCGAGGTCGCCCGCTACACCGTGCCGCAGAACGCCCAGGAAGCGCTCGACTTCGCCGACCTCCACGGCTTCCCGCTGGTCCTCAAGGACCGGGCGGGCTTCAACTCCATCGGCCTGCGCATCCTGCGGGACCGGGAGGAACTGCGCGCCCACACCGAGCGGGTGCTGGCAGGCGCCCCGCGTGACGACCTGATCCTCGAGTCGTTCGTCCCGGGCCGGATGTGCCATGTCGACGGACTCGTGGCCCAGGGGCGGACCGTGCTGGCCTGGCCCTCGCAGTACCAGTACGACCTGGCCTCCTACGGATCGGACCCGGGCGCCCGTATCGATCTGACCCTGGACCCGGACGATCCGCTCACCGAGCGGCTGCTGACGCTGACCAACCGGGTCCTGGCCGCCCTGCGCGACCCCGGCGGCAGAATGCAGGACTTCGGGTTCCACGCGGAGATCTTCCACACCCCGGACGACCGGCTCGTCCTGTGCGAGATCGCCTGCCGGCCGGGCGGCGCCAAGGTCCGCGAGGTCTTCCACGCCATGTTCGGCTTCAACCTCGGCGCGTACGCGGCCCGGGCCTCCCTCGGGCTGCCGCTGCCCCTGCTGGAGCAGAGCCTGCGGGGCGGGGTGCGGCCGCGGCCGCACTCCATGGCGGGCCAGGTGCTGATGATGAAGCGGCCGGGGCTCCTGCGCTCCGTACCGGCCGTACCGGACGAGCCCTGGGTGGAGCACTTCTGGCTCTACGGCGAGGCCGGCCAGGTGATCCCGCCCGCCTTCGGCTCCTCGGACTTCCTCACCTGCGCCGTGGCGTCAGCGCCCACACGCACGGAGTGCGAGCGCAGACTCCGGGAGCTGGGTGCGCGCTTCGAGGCCCAGACCGAGATCACGGTGGCGCCTTGAGGAAGCTCTCGGTACAGACGCGCTACATGCTCGGCATGGTGATCGACGCGACCGGCAGCGGCATGTACCTGCCCCTGTCGCTGCTGTACTTCCACCACGTCACCGGCATGTCGCTCACCCAGGTCGGCACCGTCATGACGGCCGCCGCACTGCTCGGCCTGGTCGGCAACCCCGTCACCGGCATCCTGATCGACCGGTACGGCGCCCGCGCGGTCGTGGTGGGCGGATACGTGCTGCGTGCCGCGGGCTTCGCGACGTATCCGCTGGTGGACTCGGCCGGACCGATGTTCGTGGTGGTGGCCGTGGTGGCGTTCGGCGACGTGTCGTTCTCGCCGTCGATCCAGTCCTTCATCGCGGAGATCGTGCAGGGCACCGCACGGGACAAGCTCCTCGCCGCCCAGCGCAGCCTGCGCAACGCGGGTCTGGGCGTCGGCGGTCTGGTCGCGGGCGGTGTGCTCGCCCTCGGCTTCGGCGCCGCCTTCCAGGCGATCGTGCTGAGCACGGCCGCCGCCTATCTGGCCGCCGCCGCGCTCATCCGGTCCATCCCGCAGGCGCGGGCCGCGGACGCCGTGCTGCCCGCACGGGCGAAGCGGGGCTACCGGCTGGTCGCGCGCAACCGGCCGTTCCTCCTGCTCACCGCGCTGAACGTGCCGACAGCGTTCGGCTACATGGTGCTCTCGGTGAGCCTGCCGGTGTACATCACGCAGGAGCTGAACACATCGGATTCACTGGTCGGCGTGCTCTACGCGACCAACACCGTGGGCATCGCGCTGCTGCAGATCCCGATGACCCGGTTGCTCACCCGCTACCGGCGCACCCGTGTCGCCGCACTCGGCGGGATGGTGTTCTGCGCGGCCTTCGTGTCGTTCGCCGCGCTGGGCCTCGTGTCGGCCAGGACGCCCGTACTGATCGGTGTCTTCGCGGCCACGCTGCTGTTCACCCTGGGCGAGCTGATGCACGGAGCGACCACGTCGGCTTTGGTGGCCAGCGCCGCCCCGGAAGCCACCCGCGGCCGGCATCTCGCGGTCTACCAGCTGTCCTGGGCGGTCCCGACCGCGCTGGCACCGGCCGCGCTGACCGCGCTGCTCACGCTGTCCCCGACGGGCATGTGGCTGCTGCTCGCCTTCGGGGTCGCCGGTTCGGCGCTCACCCTGATCCGCCTCGAACCCCGGCTTCCCGAGCGGGCGGTCCGGCCGGACGCGCCGCCGCCCGCCGGGCCGGCCGAACCGCAGAAGCCGGGGCTCACGGGCCCCCGGTCACAGCAGGCGTAGAAGCGACGGCCTTGGAAGCGAGAATGGTCCCATGGGAGAGTTCATCGAGACCGAGGTCTACACACAGCTCGCTCGGATCGGGAAGGCGCTGGCCAGTCCTGTACGGCTGCGCCTGCTCGATCTGCTCGAGAACGGCGAGAGCGACGTGGAGGGCCTCGTCACCGCCTCGGGCGTAGGGCTGAAGAACACCTCGGCCCAGCTCCAGCAGCTGCGTGGCGCGAACCTGGTCACCACCAGGCGAGAGGGCAACCGGATCATCTACCGGCTCGCCGGGCCCGATGTGTCGCGCCTGCTCGGCTCTCTGCAGACCTGTGCGGAGGTCCGGCTCGCCGATCTCCGACTGGCCATCGACGACCTGCTGGGCAACAGCTCCGAGCTGCAGCCGGTCACGGCAGAGGAACTGCGGGCGCACATCGACGATCCGAGGATCCTGATCATCGATGTGCGCTCGTCGGAGGACTACGCCAGAGGTCATGTGCCCAGCGCGATCTCGCTGCCCGCCGCGGAGCTGAGGCAGAAGATGGACAGCATCCCGAGGGGTGTGGAGGTCATCGCCTACTGCCAGGGCCCGTACTGCGTGCTCTCCCCCGACCTGGTCCGTCTGCTGCGCAGCCACGAGATCCCGGCCCGTCCGCTGGAGGGCGGTATCACCCGGTGGCAGCGCGAGGGCGGCGCCCTGCAGACCGGGGAAGGTTCCGCGGGGGCCGCTTCCTGATCCCGGGTGCGTCCGGCCGGACCGGCCGGACGCAGCCGTCGCGGTGGCCGGTGCGCCGGCCACCTTCGGGCGTCCGCCCGCGGGCATACCGGTGAGCCAGGGCAGGGCTGCCCTGGCTCACCGGCATGAGGGGGTGGCGCCTCAGGACCCTTCGGGAGCGCCGCCGCCGACCCGTTCCAGGACCACGACCGGAATCACCCGGGTGGTCTTGGCCTGGTACTCCGCGTACCCCGGAGCGACTTCGACGACCTTCTCGAAGAGCCGGTCGCGCTCCCCGCCCTGCGGGACGGTGGCGACCGCCTCGTAGGTCTCGGTGCCGACCTCGACCGTGACCTTCGGGTTCTTCCTGATGTTGTGGAACCAGTCGGGGTGCTTGGGTGCGCCGAACATCGATCCGACGACCACCGTCCTGCCCTCGACCTCGATCTTCCCCAGCGGGTTGGTCCGCGGCTCGCCGCTCCTGGCGCCGGTGGTGGTCAGCAGGAGCAGATGAGCTCCTTCGAACATCCCGCCGACCTTCCCCTCGTTCGCCCGGAACTCCGTGATGACGCCGCGCTGGAACGCCCCGGCGTCGAACTCCTCACGCGGAGACTCCTGTCCGGCGTCCCCGGATTCTCCGTTCTCTTCCACACTCATACGACTGTCCCTTCGAGTGGTGCGTCTACTGACGTGCCTGCTGGCTGTCATGGCCACCGGCGCTCAGGCCGAGCGCCCGATCGGTGTACGCGGTCGCACACGGGCCGAACTGCAGCACCACGTGCCCCGCGGCCGAGTTGACGTCGCGCCAGATCCGCTGGAGTGGCTGCTCGTCGCTGTGCCCGGCGGTTCCCGAGGCTCTGAACAACCGGTTCACCGCCCCCACCAGGAGATCCGCCGAAAGTGCGCAGTCCCGCTGGTTGCGGGCGGTCTCCACGGCGGTGATCCCCGGCCCCTTGTCGGCGACCCGGGCCGCCCGCTCCAACAGCAGCCGTGCGGCGTCGATCTCGCCGGAGCACCGGGCCAGCACCTCCTCGTAGAACCCCCGGCCGGGGCCGGGGCCGGGCCTGGCGGGCGACCAGGCGCGGATCTTCTGCGCGGCGTAGTGCGACCAGTATTCCAGCGCACCCTCGGCGGCGCCGAGAATCGGCGTACAGAACGAGAGTCCGTTCACCGACGGCAGCGGCACGGCATGGCACGGGGACACGGACTCGCCGGCACCGCTTTCGAGCAGGTCCCTGACCGGAAAACTCAGTGTGGCCGGTACGAACACGTCTTCGGCGACCAGGGTGTTGCTCCCGGTGGCCCGCATCCCGATGTCGGACCACGTCTTCTCGACGGTGTAGACCTCGCGGGGCAGGGCGAAGAGTCTCGGTTCGTAGCCCGCACCGGCCGGCACCACACCGGACACGAGCGCCCAGTCGGAGTGGTCGACGACGCTGATGTAGGCCCACGTCCCCGACAACCGCCATCCGTCACCCTCCGCGTGCGCCCTCCCGACGGGGGAGACACCGCCGACGATCAGCGTGTCGGGCCCGTCCTTCCAGACCTCCTTACGCCCTTCCTCCGGAAGATAGGCGGCCATCCTGGCCAGGTTCGCCATCAGTGAGGCGGACCAGGCCGCCGCCGCGCACCGGGCGCCGATGACGGTGATCGCGGCGGACAGTTCCTCGAAGGTGCCGGCGCTGCCGCCGTGGTCGGCCGGCACGAAGTGGCGGGCGAACCCCGCCACAACCATCGCCCGCACCACATCCGCGCTCAACTGCCGGTCCTCTTCGGCCTGGTCGGCCCGGAGAGCCGCAAGGGACGCGACGTCCTGCGCGGCTCGCGCCACCCCTGATCCGGGCAGAGACTGGTCGGTCATCTACATGGCCTCCTCGGCTCGACTCCGGGCCGATCCTGGACACCACGGATCGCGGACAGCTAGAACGCCACTGGAGCCGACCGGCCGGACCACGGCTCACCGGCCCTTCGAGCCGGGCTCTAGGCGGCCGCCACAGACTCCTCCGAACGGACGCTGCCCCGCGGTGCGCCCTGCGCCTGCCCCGCGGTGGGCCCTGCGCCGTTCCGCGGCGCGGCTCGTCCCGCACCGATCCACTCACCGGAGGAACCCGCGATGACGACTGTCGTGAACACCACCTTCACCGACACCTACGCCGCAGTACTGCAGTTCTACGCAAGGCAGGTGCAACTCCTCGACTCCGGGCGGTTCGAGGAGTACGCGGCGACCTTCACCGCCGACGGCGAGTTCCAGCACACGCCCAATATGCCCGCCGCGCGCACGACGGCCGGCATCATCGCCGAACTCAGGTCGTTCAACACCCGGTTCGACGGCGACCCGGTGCAGCGACGCCACTGGTTCAACATGATCAATCTGGCCGAGCGCCCGGACGGTGCCATCGACGCCTCCTTCTACGCCCTGGTCCTCACCACGCGTCCCGGTGTCAAGGAGCCCCTCGTCGGGCCCAGTTGCTTCGTGAACGACGTACTGGTCTTCGAGGACGGCGAGCTGCGCAACCGTTCCCGCAAGGTCGGACACGACCAGCTGTTCTGAGCCCCGGGCACCGTCGACCACGCAGAGAGGACCCACACATGAGCCGTAAGCAGGTCGCCTTGGTGACCGGATCGTCGTCCGGTATCGGCGCAGCCATCGCCCGCCGGCTGTCCGCCGAGGGCATGGCGGTCGTCGTCAACGCGGTACGGAGCGTGGAGGCGGGCAAGGAGCTCGCCGATTCGCTGCCGGACGCGAGGTTCGTCCAGGCCGACGTCTCCGACGAGGAGCAGGCCCGCGCCCTCGTAGAGGCGGTCATCGCCGAATACGGGCAGCTGGACCTGCTCGTCAACAACGCCGGCGTCACCCGCCCCATCCCCCACGCCGACCTGGAGGCGGCGACGGGCGACGTCTGGCGGGAGATCCTCGGCCTCAACGTCATCGGAACCTGGCAGACGACCGTCGCGGCCATGCCGCACCTGCGCAGGTCCGCCGACGGACACGTGGTCAACATCTCCTCCGTGGCGGGGACCAGGCCGGCGGGCAGTTCCATCCCGTACGCGGTCAGCAAGGCGGCCGTCGACCACATGACCCGGCTGCTCGCGGCGTCCGCCGGACCGGCCGTCAGGGTCAACGCGGTCGCCCCCGGGCTGATCGACACCGCGTGGACGAAGGACTTCACCGAGATCCGTGAACGGGTCGAGGCCACCACTCCCCTGCGCCGGGTCGGCACCACCGATGACGTCGCCGAGCTGGTCGTCGGCCTGCACCGGGCGCGGTACTCGACGGGTCAGGTGGTTCTGGCCGACGGCGGCGCCCACCTGCTGATCTGAGCACGACCAGCACCCTCGACGCTCACAAAGGGGCAGTGATGAAACTTGGCGTGAACCTCACCTACCAAGGCGCGGCGGAACTCGCCGTCACGGCCGAACGGCTCGGCTACGACGTCGCCTTCGCACCCGAGGGATACCGCTCGGACGCGCCCAGTGTGCTGGGTCTCGTCGCCGGGCGCACCGAACGCATCGGCCTTGCCTCCGGGGTCATGCAGATCCCCGCCCGTACCCCGGCTCTGGCCGCACTGACCGCGGCCACGCTGAACTCCCTGTCGAACGGCAGGTTCCGTCTCGGTCTGGGCGTCTCCAACCCCGACGTGTCGGACGGCTGGTACGGCGTTCCCTTCGGGCATCCCCTGGCCAGAACCCGCGAGTACGTGGAGATCGTGCGGATGGCTCTCTCCGGCGAGCCGGTGCGGTACCAGGGAGAGCACTACCGGCTGCCCTACTCCGGCTCGGGCGGCGCGCCCCTGCACGTGATCACCGAACCCGCGCACTCCCCCGTCCCGGTCTATCTGGGTGCGGTGGGGCCGAAGAACCTGCGGCTGGCGGGCGAGATCGCCGACGGATGGATCGGCGTGTTCGCCGCGCCGGAGCATGTCGCACAGTCCGTCGACCACATCAGGCAGGGCCGCGAGTCGGTCGGCCTGACCATGAGCGGATTCCAGACCGTACCGGCCCTTGCGACGTCGATCGGCGAGGACACCGACGCGTGCATCGACCTGTTGCGCGACCACTACGCACACCTCATGGGCATCGGGACGGCCGAGCGCAACTTCTACTGCTCACTGGCGGCGCGGCTGGGCTTCCCGGACGAGGCGGCAGAGGTCAGCAGCGCCGTCCGGGCAGGAGACCGGGCCCGTGCGGCCAAGGCCGTGCCCCGGGACTTCATCGACCGGACGGCACTCGTCGGTCCCGTCGACCGGATCGCCGAACGCCTGCGGGAGTACGCCGACGTGGGTGTGACCACGTTGAGCGTCATGATCTCGGCGGTGGCGACGGACCTGGACGGGCGGCTCGCGATCCTGGAGCAGGCCATGACGGCTCTGGACCGGTCCGGCGTCCGCGACTGACCATGACGCACCGCCCCGCGAGCGGCGGAGACGGGTGCCGGTCCGGTCGAAGGACGTACCGGTTGCCGGCCCCCGTACCACCCGCGCCCCGGCCCCTCCGCGTGCGCCCCACCGGACCGGAGGGGCCGGTCACGTCACCGCTGAGCGGGGCGGGCCGGGTTCCGCCGATGCTTGAGCCGCGGTCGAGACGGGTCGGTCATCGTTCATGGACCCGCCCGTCCCCACTCAATCGTGGAGTGCCCTCGATGTTGCGAATCGGAGTCATCGGCTGTGCCTCGATCGCCCGGCGCCGGATGCTGCCCGCGATGCTGGCCCACCCCGGCATCGAGATCGTCGCCGTCGCCAGCCGGGATGCCGCCAAGGCCGCCGACACCGCCCGGCAGTTCGGCTGCCGCCCGGTCACCGGCTACGGAGCCCTGGTGGCGCTCGACGACGTGGAGGCCGTGTACGTACCGTTGCCCGCGGCGCTGCACGAACACTGGACCGAGACGGCCCTCGCCGCCGGCAAGCACGTGCTCGCGGAGAAGCCGCTGACCACGGACCCCGCACGCACGCGCGGCCTGATGGCGACGGCGCGCACCCGGGGGCTGACGCTGATGGAGAACGTCATGTTCGTCCATCACTCCCAGCACGCGGCGGTGCGGCGGCTCGTGGCGGACGGGGCGATCGGTGATCTCCGCTCGTTCCAATCGAGTTTCACCATTCCCGCCCTGCCGGGCGAGGACATCCGGTACCGGTCCGAGCTCGGCGGCGGAAGTCTGTACGACGTCGGTGTGTACCCCGTACGGGCGGCGCTGCACTTCCTCGGCGGCGCCCTGGAGGTCCGGGGCGCCGTACTCGAGCGTCCTCCCGGGCGGCAGGTCGACACCTCCGGTGCCGTGCTGCTGCGCCGCGGCGACGGCGTCACCGCACATCTGTCGTTCGGTATGGAGCACGCCTACCGCTCCCGTTACGAGCTGACGGGCAGCGCCGGCCGGGTCGTCGTGGACCGTGCCTTCACTCCGCCCGCGGACCACACGCCGACGGTCACACTGGAGACGGCATCGGGCACGCGGACCGTGCCGCTGCCGCCGGACGATCAGGTGGCGAACACCCTCTCCGCCTTTGTCTCGGCGGTACGCACAGGCGAGACGCCGCACGTCGAGTGCGTGGCTCAGGCGGATCTCCTGGCCGCCGTCCTGCGGACCGCCGGCCGCCGGTGAGAGGGGTCCGGGCGCGGGCCCCGGGCCTCACCCCGTAGTCCCACCGCAAGGCCCCCCGGGCGCCGGCGGGACCGCGCAGGCGCGGGCCGGAGGCCTGTCTGCGGGGGGGCGGCCAGAGGTCAACGGCCTGGCGGACCGGGCCGGTTCACCCGGGCCGGTCCGCCGGTGGTCAGCCGGTGGTCAGCCCGCCTTCAGGTCCTCCAGGACCTCCAGGACCTCGGCCGGACCGGGCAGCGCGGCCATCTCGGCGGCGGCCTCCTGCGACCGCTTCCGGTACGACGGCGTGGACAACAGCTCACGGCAGGCCTCCACGACGGCGTCCGGATCGTCCTCGCCGGGCAGCAGCGTGAGTGCGACGCCGGACTCGGTCAGGCGACGCGAGTGCGGAACCAGTTTGGGCATGTTCGGCAGGACCAGCTGCGGCACACCGGCGTGCAGGGCGGTGAGCGCGGTCTGACCTCCGCCGGCGTGCACGAGCACGTCGCAGGTGGGGAGCACGGTGCCCAGCGGAAGCCAGCCCGCGCGCACCTGCGGCCGCCCCTCGGTCAGCGCCGGGGCGAGTTCGTCCGGTGCGGCGATCACCAGCTCCACATCGAGGCTGCCGACCTGCGCCACCAAGCCGTCGAGCAGGCCGAGATCCTGCTCACGGCTGGCCCGGCTGCCCGCCGTCACACACACGCGCGGCCTCGCCGGACGGGTGTACATCCACGGTTCCGTCAGCCGCTGCCTGCCGGTGGGCACGAACCGCATCACCTCGCCGGCCGCCGCTTCGGGGGCGAGCAGACTCGGTGGGCAGATATGGACCCACAGATCGGGCTCGGGCAGTTCGGTGAGACCGACCCGGGAAAGCTCCGGCGCGAGTTGTCCGGCCGCTCCGAGGTCCATTTCCAGGGGCTCACCCATGTCCCACGCGTGCCGTACCCAGGGAACACCCAGATGCCTGGCCAGAAGCGCCGCCGCGAAGGACAGGGTGCCTCCGACGACGATGTCGGGCCGCCACACGTCGCTCAGCGCCCGCAGGTTCTCCAGCCCGTCCGATGCCAGTCGGCCGAAGCCGTGACCACCGAATCGCATCCGCTCCACCGGGTCGGCCGGCAGCGTGAGCCGGGCACCGTCGTCACCGGTGAACATGTATTCGCGCATCGTCCGCCGGGTCAGGGACACCGCCGGCAGCCCCGCCCCGACGACGACCGGCGTCATCTCCTCGGTCGCCGCCACGAAGACGTCATGCCCGGCGTTGCGCGCCGCGGTCGCCAGCGGTACGAGGGCGAAGACGGTCGCGGGGCTCCCCGCCGCCACGAATAGCATTCTCAAACCGCTTCCCATGACTGCGGAGCTCCTCTCGTCGGCCCTAACCGCGAAGTCAGTCTCCACACCGCCACTTGAGTCCGGGTATATCCTCAATGGAGGAAGCGTTTCATACTGCAAACGTCACCTTCCGTACCTCTCGTGCACACCGCCGACGCATTTGTTGCCGCGATGTAACCGGGCACGCGCCAACGCGGAGCCGGAACCCGTCACTCAGGCATGACTGGAAATCCACCTGCGCTGCCGCGGGGCCAGGCTGCAAACTGAGTCAGTCGATCAAGCCATGAGCAAGGGCGCTCCACCCACGGAAGAGGTACCGATAGGGAAGTGCGGTCACGGGTAACCACGTGACCTCCTGGAGCGCGCATAGGGCCTGACCCGCCCGAGACCCCCCACACCTGCGCATAACCAGCAACGATCCAGGCGTGAGGGAGTCTTCAGCGGTGGCGGCGGTGCACTCGGCACCTCGAGCGCCCCCTGTTCCACCGGAACCCCGTCATGGGTAGCAGCGTTGCGCCCCTCATACGGCACAAAACTCAATGGCGATTTTCGGCTGCTCTCCCGGAGGGGATTCAGCTCCGCAAAGCAGAATGAGGCAGAAAAAAGGCTCGTCGATTTTCCTGAAAACGCACTTCTGGACAATTCACAGGGGGATGAGGATAATTATCCAGAACAATACGTCCAAGCAATTGGTCGAGGCGCGGCATGTACAGACAGCCGAGATAAATCTTCTCGGTCCGCTGGATGTTCGAATCGGTGGGGTATCGATCGTCCCTTCGGCAGGAAAGCCGAAGCAGCTCCTTGCCCTGCTGGCCCTGCGCTGCGGCCGTGTCGTGCCCATCTCGACCCTGATGGAGGAGATCTGGGGAGACTCGATTCCCCGGAGCAGCACGACGACACTTCAGACCTACATCCTTCAGCTGCGCAAGCTGATCACGGAATCCCTGCCCGCGGACTACCCCGGAGGAGCCAAGAGCATCCTGGTGACCCACTTCAACGGGTACCAGTTGATGATCGACTCCTGTGCGTTCGACGTACGGGAATTCGAGCGGCTCTCGGTGAAGGGTGATCTCGCACTCGAGTCCGGGGATGCCGCCACCGCGGCAAAGTGCCTGAAAGAGGCACTCGATCAGTGGCGCGGTCCCGCGTTGATGGACGTGCCGGCCGGACGTGTGCTCCACATGGAGTCGATCGGCTTCGAAGAAGGCCGGATGCGCGTGCACGGGCAGCGGATCCTCGCCGATCTGAGCCTCGGCAAGCACGCCGTGCTGATCCCCGAACTACGGGTGCTGATCGCTCAGAACCCGATGGATGAACGACTTTGCGCCATGCTCATGGTCTGTCTCCACAAGGCGGGGGCGCCGTGGCGGGCACTGCAGGCGTTCCGGGACCTCCGTCAGACCCTCAGCAGCGAACTCGGCGTCGAGCCCTCCAGCCGACTGCAGGATCTGCACCGGGCAGTACTGGCGAACGCCCCTGACCTGTCGCTCCAAGGGTTCGGTGTCGCCTGATGACGACGCACCGCACGAAGACCAGGACAACCGACACAGCGAGGAGCTCTTCCATGCCGCCGTCATCAGCGACACCCACGAGCGAGCCGGTACTGCAGGAGGTGGCCGACGGCGTCTTCGCATACGTCCAGGCGCCCGGCGGATGGTGCGTGAACAACGCGGGCGTCCTCACCTCGGGTAACAAGGTGGCGCTGGTAGACACCGCGGCCACCGAGGCGCGTGCCCGCCGGCTGCGCGAGCACGTGGTCCGCGACGGGCGCGGTGCGCCGTTCGCCGTCATCAACACCCACTCGCACGGGGATCACAGCTTCGGCAACTTCGTGTTTCCCGAGGCGACGGTCTACGGGCACGCCCTCGCCCGGGCCGAGATGCACCAGGCCGGTCTGCACCTCACCGACCTGTGGCCGGAGGTGGAGTGGGGCCACATCGAACTCGCGCTGCCGACAGCGACGTACGAGGACCGTATGACCCTGCACGTGGGCGACCTCACGGCCGAACTCATCCACACCGGGCCCGCCCACTCGAGCAACGACACCATCGTGTGGATACCCGGACAGCGGGTCCTCTTCACCGGTGACATTGTCATGTCCGGAGCGACTCCGTTCTTCCCCATGGGTTCGATCACCGGTTCCCTGCGGGCTGTCGCACACATGCGCAGCCTGGGCGCCGTCACCGTGGTGAGCGGTCATGGCCCGGTCGGCGGTCCCGAGATCCTCGAGACCGGCGAGGCGTACCTGCGATGGGTCCAGGAACTGGCCAAGGCCGGTGTCGCGGCCGGCGTCCCGCCCCACGAGGCGGCGCGCGACGCCGAGGCGGGGCCCTTCACCGAACTCCTCGAGCCGGAGCGGCTGGTGGCGAACCTGCACCGCGCCTACGCCGAGGAGCGCGGCGCCGCGGTCGGCCAGGAACCGGATGTCGCGGCGATGCTCAAGGAGATGGGCGTCATCTTCCAGGAGATGGTCGACTACAACGGAGGCCCGATCACGTGCCACGCCTGACCCCGTCCGGCCGCGCGTCCTCGACGCGGCCGGGTACCGGCTGTGTGCGGGTGCCGCGCACGGCGTACGTACCGGCGCGCCGCTCCTGTGCAGCTCTGTTCCCACGTGCCCCCAGCGGCGGCCGGGCGCACTGACCGCTCAGAGGCCGGAACGGCCGGCCCCGCTCCCGTCACAGGGAAGCGGGGCCGGCCGTTCCGGCACGTTCCGGTGCGGTCAGGAAGCTGCCGCAGATGGAACCGGCAGGCAGTCGGCATACCGTGCGAGGACTCCCTTCTCCAGCGCCTCGTCGAGGCTGAGCGCGTCCGTGTCCCGCTCGGACACGATGAACTCCGTGTCCTTGGGCCACGGCAGGCCCAGCTTCGGGTCGAACGCGTCCACCGCCTGTTCCAGGCCCGCCCGGTAGCCCGTGGAGACGAGATAGGAGATCGCCGTGTCGTCCTCCAGCGCGAGGAAGGCATGGCCGACGCCCACGGGAAGGTAGACCGACCGGAACGAGACGGTGTCCAGCTCGACGGTGTCCCAGACCCCGAAGGTCGGTGAGCCGACCCTGAGGTCCACGACGACGTCGAGCGCACGCCCGTTCACACAGTGGACGTACTTGGCCTGCCCCGGCGGCGTGGTGGTGAAGTGGACTCCCCGCAACACGCCCTTGGCCGAACGGCTCTGGTTGGTCTGGGCGACGTGGAACCCGTGGCCGACCGCCTCGACGAAGGCCGGTTCCTCCATCGGCGAGACGAAGACCCCGCGATGGTCGCGGTGATGCTGCGGAGTGAATTCGAAGCTGCCCGGAACGGCGAGCTGGCGCACCTGCATGACACATCCATTCACTCGGTGGTCTGGGTCCGCTCGATGTTGCCAGACCGATCACCGCCCAGGCAGCGGTAGTTGGGGCACTCCAGCCGTGCGCAGGCGGCACTCGAGCGGGGCCCTAACAACGCTCCGTCAGGGACCGCGATCGCTATTCGAGCCAGGATCGAGGACGCGCCTCCAGTGTGGTACGAACCCGCCCCTACCCGGATTTTGGGAGAACCCCGATGCGTGTCCTGTTCAGTGTGTTCCCGGCGACGGCACATGTGCACCCGATCGTCCCGCTGGCCTGGGCGTTGCAGAACGCCGGGCACGAGGTCCGCGTCGCGATCCATCCGGACGCCGTGGACCTGGTGACGGAGGCCGGTCTCGCCGCGGTCCCCGCGGGCGGCCGGCTCGAGGACGTCATGGAGTGGAACGACAACTTCGAGAAGCTGGAGGCCCTCACCGACTTCATGGCCCTCGACGCCGACCACGACGACACCTGGGCCGAGCAGTGGCGTGGCACCACGGGCATGCTCTCCCGCTTCACACCGATGCTGGACGACCTGGTGGACTTCTGCGAGCGGTGGCGCCCCGATCTGGTGCTGTGGGACCCGTTCTGCGTGGCGGCCGCCGTCGCCGCCAAGGTGACCGGCGCCAGGCAGGCACGTTTCCTGTGGGGCCAGGACAACATCGGCTGGCTGCGGGCGAAGTCGCGTGCCGCGCTGGCCGAGCGCGGCGCGGGCGCCGAGGAGGACCCGGTGACGGCCCTGATGAGTCCGATGCTGAAGCCGCACGGCCTCGAGTTCACGGAGGACCTCCTGCTCGGCGAGTGGACGATCGATCCGATGCCGGCCGCGCTGCGGCTGCCGCTGGACCTGACGTACCAGCCGATCCGGCGGGTTCCCTACAACGGGAACCTCGCTCCGCAGCCCTGGATGCACGACCGGCCCGAGCGCCCCCGGGTGCTGCTGACCCTCGGGGTCGGCGGGCGCGGCAGGCAGCTGTTCCGCGAGGCCGGTGTGACGTTCGCCGAGGTCGTCTCCGGCTTGTCCGAGCTGGACATCGAGCTGGTCGCCACTCTGCACGCCAAGCATCTGGACACCGTCCGCAAGGTGCCCGACAACGTCCGCCTGGTCGAGTACGTGCCGCTGAACTACATGCTGCCCACGTGCAGTGCGCTGATCCACCACGGCGGCGGCGGCACGTTCGCGGCGGCCGTGGCACACCGGGTGCCGCAGCTGATCGCGCCCATGCCGATGTGGGGGGAGGCGATCACCGCACGGCACATGGCGGATCGCGGTGCGGGACTGCTGCTCGAACCGAAGGAACTCACCGTCGGGACACTCCGTGAGCAGCTGACCCGGGTCCTCACGGAACCGTCGTTCCGGGAGGGCACGGACCTGCTGCACCGGGAGATGCTGGAGGCGCCGAGCCCGCACGACACGGTTCGGCGCCTCGAGTCACTCGTCCCGTCCCGGCAGACTCAGCGCTTGGCCGTCACGTTGTAGAGCTCCAGCTCGGGCCACATGAAGGGGGCGCGGGCGCCCGAGACGGTCAGCCCGCGCTCCCGCAGGATCCGCTCCACCTCCGCGCGTACGCCGTCGAGACCGCTGACCTCGATGATCACGGCCCGGGTCCTGGCCCAGTCGGCCGCGTCGACACCCCTGAGCAGCTCCAGCTCCGCGCCCTCGACATCGATCTTCATCAGGTCGATCGGGCCGATCCCGGGATGCCGGGCGGCCAGCACGTCGGAGAGGCGGTCGACCGGGACGGTGATCCCGGTCGGCTCCAGGGCGGCCTCGGCCTGCTCCTTGCCCATGTGCTCGGCCATGAGGGTCTTCTGGAGGGCGAGGCCTTCCGGGTGGCGGGTGGAGTTGCCGGGCATGCGCCGGAAGTACGTGAAGTCCGCCGCGGCCGCCGGCTCCGCGCCCAGGCAGACCGGGTGGACCGTCACATCGTGGATGCCGTGCAGCCGCAGGTTCTTCCTCAGGACGCGGATGTTGTCCGGGACGGGCTCGAAGGCGATGACCCGGGCCGCCGGGTACCTGCGCTTGACGAACAGGGTGAACAGACCGATGTTGGCCCCGGCGTCGACGATCACGGGGGCGTCTGGCAGCCCGTCCAGATCGTAGGTGTCGTCCTGGAAGATCTCGCGGTGGATGAACCGGGCCTCCGCCTCACTGCTCGTGTAGCAGCGGAACCCGTCCTCCAGCTCGATCAGCTGTATGCCGTCCTCGGGCATGGGATTCTCCTCCTGTCCTCTGAGGGTGTCCGTGTCCGCCGGGGCGCGCCGGCGCGATGGCTCCGGCACGCCCCGGCGGTCCAGGCGCTACACCGGAAGCGGGATGGACACCGCGTTGTACTTCGTCGTCGGTGTCGGGGGGAGCGGGAAGCGGGAGTTCGCCAGGTAGAGGCGTTCGCCGTACACGGCGGCCGCGCAGGGTGTGTCGAAGCGCGGGTCCGTGAGCCTGAGGACCGGGGTTCCGTTGTGCCCCGTACGGTCGAGCCGGACGGCCGTGAGATCGGTCTGCTGCGGCGTGTACAGGGTCCTGCCGTGCAGGGTGATCCCGTTCGCGGTCGGCAGCTTCAGGTCACCCAGCGGCACCCGGCGGGCGGATCCGGTGGTCCGGTCGATCCGGAACAGGGTCCCTCCGCCGGTGAACTGGTTGACCACCAGCAGGCCCCTGCCGTCCGGTGTCGGCGCGACGCCGGCCGAGGTGATAACGTCCTGCGGCCCCTGCACCCACTCCCCCGACAGGTTCAGGGTCACCACCTCGTCCTGACCGGGCAGCGAGCCGTCAGGTCCGAACGGGAGCCCGAACAGGAGCCCGTTGCAGGCGTCGGTGAACCACGCGCCCTCCGGCGTGACGGTCACGTGGTTGACGCAGGAGTGGGGGATGCCCACCTCGTACGTCTTGAGCACGGCACCGCTGGCGGCGTCGATGACGGTGATCGTCCGCCCCCAGCCGCCCGCGACGAACAGCCGCCCGCGGTCGTCCACCTGGATCCCGATGGCCATGTACCCGTCTCCGAGGCCCGGGTATATGACCTCGTTCTGCCCGGACGCGAGGCTGACGCGGCAGACGGCACCACCGAGCAGGGACGCGAAGTAGGCGTAGGGCTGCCTTCCGATGGTGATGTCCGCCGGGTGGAAACCGTCCGGCAGGTTGAGCGTGGTGGGCCAGGCCCCCCTGGACCGTACGTCCGCTGCCCGGGCCGTGCCCTGCCCGGCGCCCAGCACCACCGCACCGCCCAGCGCGGCGCCGAGGCCGAGGAAGCCGCGGCGTGTTGTCGTCATTCCCTGCATACTGCCCTCCTGAGTGTCGGGGTGCACCGTCGCAGAATCCACCTGAGATCCGCTTGAGCAGGAGGGCGGCGCCGGGCTGCAGCGGGACTCGAGCAGCCGTGTAGGCCGGTCCCGGATCCTCTCCCCATGGACAGGACCGCGTTCGTCTTCCCCGGCCAGGGCGCCCAGCGCGTAGGCATGGGCCTCGACCTGCTGAAACGCTGGCCCACGCTGGCCGACACCCACTACCGGCCCGCCGATGAGCTGCTGGGCTTCGGGCTGTCGCACCTGTGCTTCACAGGACCGGCCGAGACACTCAGGCACATGACGGTCACACAGCCCGCGATGGTGCTGACCAGCCTTGCCGCCCTGCGGGTGCTGGAGGAGCGCGGAGTCGTACCCGACTTCGTCGCCGGCCACAGCCTGGGCGAGTTCACGGCGATGGTCTGCGCGGGCGTCCTCGACTGGACCGACGCCCTTCGACTGGTCAGCATCCGCGGGAAGCTGATGGCATCGGTCACCGAGAGGATCCCGGGCAAGATGGCCGCCGTGGTCGGCCTGGAGCTGGCGGTGATGGAAGCGCTGTGCGCCAAGGCCGCCGCGGAGTCCGGACAGGTCGTGGAGGTCGCCAACCACAACGACTTCACCCAGGTGGTGATCTCCGGTCAGACGGAGGCGGTCAACGTCCTCCTCGATCTGGTGAACGACGCCGGCGCGAACCGGGTCGTGGTGCTGGAGATCGGCGGCGCTGCCCACTGCACGCTGCTCGGCAGCGTCGAGGAGGAATTCGCCGCGGCACTCGGGGAGGTCGAGTTCAGGGACCCGGTGGTCCCGGTGATCTCCAGCGTCACGGCCGAACCGGTGGCCGACGGGGACGCGGCCCGTGCCTGCCTGCTCCGGCAGCTCACCGGCCGGGTCAACTGGACGGGCACGGTGCAGTACCTGACGGCCGCGAGGGTGGGGCGGTTCGTCGAGGTGGGTCCCGGCAAGGCCCTCGGGGGCCTCTGCCGTCGGATCAGTCCCGGTGTGGAGACCTACCGGACGGGCGACGCCGCCCATCTCGACCTGGCCGTCGAGGCGTTCCACCGGGGCCCTCGCACCTCCTGAGCCCGGCGTCGCCGGAGGATACGTTCCGACAGCGCAGGCTTCCGCGACAACCACAACCACAGCAACACCGGCAGCAACAGCAACACCGGCAGGCCGCAGCGGGTACTCACGCTGCGGCCTGCCGGGGGTACGGACGTCACCGCGAGCCTGACGCCGGCTCCGGGAGGGGTCAGTAGTTGCCGAGCCCACCGCAGACGTTGAGCGCCTGCGCGGTCACTCCCGCAGCGCCGGCGCCGACCAGGTACTCGACCATCGCCGCGACCTCCTCCGGCATCACGTACCGGCCGATCGGCACACGGGCGCTCACCCGTTCGTGCACCTCGTCCACCGGAACACCCCAGATCCCGGAGTAGTGCTCCCGCACCCGCTCCGCCATCGGGGTCTCCACGAAGCCCGGGCACACCGCGTTCACGGTGATGCCGGTCTTGGCGAGTTCGAGGCCGAGCGACTTGGTGAACCCGACCACGCCGTGCTTGGACGCCGAGTAGGGCGCACCGTGCAGGACACCCTGCTTCCCGCCGGTGGAGGCGATGTTGATGATCCGCCCGTGGCCCTTCTCCAGCATCCCCGCGTGGTTGAGGACTTCCTTGGTCATCAGGAAGACGCTGTTGAGATTGGTGTTGATCACGTCGAACCACTCGTCGTCCGGAAAGTCCCGGGTGACCCCGCCGCCGGAACGGCCCGCGTTGTTCACCAGGATGTCGACGGGGCCGAAGCGCTCGGTGGCGGAGCTCACGTACGAGCGGATGTCCTCGGGCGAGGTCACGTCGCAGACCTGGCCGTCGACGTCCAGGCCGTCGTCCTGCAGCGACTTGACGGTGGCCGCCAGCGCGTCCGCCTTCCGGGCGCAGATATAGACACGCCCCCCGTCCTGGGCCAGCCGCCTGGTGATCTCCAGGCCGATTCCACTGGTGGCGCCGGTGACGAGTGCCACCCGGTTGTTCCCAGGCATGATTCCTCCATGAAGGTCGAATGGGTTGTGCGTAACCGGCGGCCTCGAGCCGTACTCGCCCCGAGGCCGCCGTGAGCCCGGCAGGCTCCTGTCAGCGGAGTGCTCCCACGCTGCGGTAGACGGCCTCGATGAGACCTCGGGCCCGGTCGTCCAGCTTGCCCAGCCCGGGCGAGCCCGCGTTCTGCACATAGGCGAACGAGAGTCCGTCCGCCGGATCGGCGAAGGTGAAGGTGCCGTTCGCACCGTCGAAGCCGAAGGCGGTGCCCAGGCCGGCGGAGACCGGGAAGACGGGGCTGTCGCCGCGCATGAACCCCAGGCTCCAGGCCGTGTTCATCATCGTGATGCGGCACGGGCCGCTCGCGTGCACCCGGCTCAGCTCCGCGGTGAGGTCCGGGCCGATCAGGCGGGGCCCTTCGGCCTCTCCGATGAGCAGGGCCATCAGCCTGGCCAGCGACCGGGCGCTGCTGAGGCCCCCGTAGGACGGGTCCTCCACCGTGAGATCCAGGAATCCCGGATCCAGCGACATGCTGCTGATCGTCGCGCGGCAGGTGAGCGATTCCGGCTTGCCGAGTTCGACCAGCATGGGAACCGCGTCACCGGGATCGCCGCCCGACATCACGTCCTCGGCCTTGGACTGGAACATGGTGGCGACATGGACCGCGTCCGGATCGGGCAGGCCGATGTGGCTGTCCAGCCCGAGCGGCTCGGCGATCTCCCGGGCGAAGAACCGGCCGACCGTCAACCCGGTCCTGCGACGCACCAGTTCACTCACCAGATACCCGAAGGTGATCGCGTGGTAGCCGTGTGCGGTGTCCGGCTCCCACTCCGGACGCGCCGCGGCGAGCGCCTCGGCGATCGGGGTATGGGCCCGCATGTCCTCGTTGGTGATCGGTGCGTGGTCCAGGCAGACCACTCCGGAACGGTGGCTGAGCACCATCCTGAGGGTGATGTGCTCCTTGCCGCCCGCGGCGAACTCGGGCCAGTACTCCGCGACCGGAGTGTCCAGCTCCAGAAGTCCCCGCTCCACCAGCAGCAGCGCCGAAACGGTGACCAGCGCCTTGGTGGGTGAGGCGAGCATGCTCACCGTGCCGGGCCGCCAGAGGTCGTCGGCGTCCTCGCTCGCGGTACCGCCCCACAGGTTCACCACCGGCCGGCCGCGGTGGTAGACGCATACGGCCGCCCCCACCTCCGCACCCGACGCGAAGTTCGCCTCGAACGCCTCCGCCACTCCGGCGAAGGCGTCCTCCACCGACCCGCCCCGCGGAACACCACGCACCGCGCCCACCCCGCTCATGGCGCGGAGACTTGGGCGTGGGCCAGCGTGCTGCGGCTGTTCCTGCCGAGCGCCGACCGGATGTACTCCTTGGCATCCGCGAGCGTCGCCGAACCGCCGAGAACCTCGGTGACGGCGGCCGGGTCGATGGCGACCGTGTGCTGCGCGGTGACCACCGCACCGTCCGGGGTGTCGGCGAACTCCCACCGCCCGCTGTGGCCGAGCAGCAGTTTCGGCGGCACCAGTTGCTTGTAGACGATGCGCTCCCCCGGCGAACACACCCGGATCGACCGGGTGGTGTGCGCGGAACCGTCCTGGGTGACGGTGTCCATCTCCATGTGCTGGATGCCCGGCACTTCCTCCGTGAGGGCCACCCGGCCCACATGCGGCAGTCGCTGCGGCCACAGGTCCGAGCGGTACACGAAGTCGTAGACATCGGCGGCCGAGCCCTGCGAGGTCACCGTGTCGCTGAAGGAGAACACCACGTCCTCGACGGGGTGGCCGAACTCGGCCACCCTGGCGAGGGCGGCCAGCTCCACCGGACTGTTGCGGTCCAGCGCGGCATTGATCCAGTCCACCGTCGCGGGGTCGTCGCCCACGGCCGTGAAGTCGTGCAGCAGCACGATCTCGGTCCCCCCGCCGGGCAGCGGATCGAAGATCCACTCCCCGCCCATGCTCGCGATGGGCGCCGCGCTCCTCTCCTGGTCGAAGCGGATACGGCGCCGGTGCGCGTCGAGCTCCCGCCGGGAGACCCAGGTCTTCACCTCGCCGCCCACCTCGGCCCACAGCTGGAACCGCTCGGACCGCTCGGCACGCTCGAAGTGGTGTGCGTACACGGTCGGCGCGAACACGGCGGGCCAACGGCTCACGTCGGCGGCCAGGCCGTAGAGCACATCGGCGGGCGCGGAGGATTTCAGTGTGTGTCGCGTGTGCCTCCGCATCGCTCAGCCGGCCGTGCGGACGAGGCCGTTGGCCATCTCGAGCAGCGCACGCGGAGTCTCCAGGTCGAAGAGCTCGTCGTCCGGAATCACGATCCCGTACTCGAGGCCTATCGCGGACGCGGTCTCCATCAGGGCCAGCGAGTCGTAGCCCAGGTCGTCAAAGGCCTTGTCGAGGGCGTCCCCGTCGAGGCCCCCGCCGTCCATGGCCCCGGCGCACGTGGCCAGGATGCGGCGGAGATCGTCAGCGGTGATGGTGTCGTTCATAGGTGAATTCCTTAGGGATTAGGGGGGTGTCAGCCGTTGAAGGCACGTACGACGATCGCCGCGTTGAAGCCCCACTTGCCACGGGCCAGCACGAGAGCGTTCGACACGGTCCCGTAGCGCGGTTCCCCGCGCACCAGGTCGATCGGGTGGTCGTCGGGAAGGTCGACGACGCCGGCCGTCGCGGGGATCACGCCGTCCCGGACGGACAGCAGGGCCGCGACCACGTCGAGCGGCCCGCCCCCCGAGTAGAGCCGGCCGGTCAGCGTCTTGGGTGCGGTCACCGGCACACCGGACGGGCCGAAGACCGCGGAGATCGCCTCGGCCTCCTGCCGGTCCAGTTCGGGAACACCGGCTGCGTCGGCGAAGACCACGTCGACATCGCCCGGTGCGAGTCCCGCGTCGGCCAGGGCCAGTTCGACGGCCCGGCGCAGCCCCGGCGGGCGCGGGGAGCCGGGAGCCGGGTCGAAGGTCCTCGCGTACCCCGCGATCTCTCCGTAGATCCGGCCGACTCCGCGCCGGCGGGCCGCGTCGACGTCCTCGACCACGAGGATCGCGCCGCCTTCACCCGGCAGGTAGCCGTTCGCGTGCACGTCGAAGGGCCGGTAGGCGGTGGGGCTCACCCGTCCGCCGGACAGCTGGGACGCCCAGCCCCACGGGTCGAGTGCCGAATCCACCCCTCCGGTGACGACCAGGCCGGTGCCCTCCCGGAGGGTGCGCCGGGCGTGCCCGATCGCGTCCAGTCCGCCCGCCTGCTCGGCCACCAGGGCCTTGCTTGGCCCGCGCAACCCGTGCCTGATGGAGATCTGGCCGGTGTTGACGGCGTAGAACCAGGCGAACGACTCGTAGACGCTCACATGCTGCCCGCCCTTGGACCACAGCTTGCTGAGCTCCCGGTGCGTGAACTCGAAGCCGCCGAAGGCGTTGGCCGTCACCACACCCATGTCGTAGTCGACCAGTGCGGACGGGTCCACGGCTGCGTCGGACAGCGCCCACTCGGCGGCCGCGAGTGCGAACCGGGTGGAGACGTCGGTCTGCGGAAGCAGCTTGGCAGGTGTCTGCCAGCCGGCTTCGAAGTCCGTCACCTGGCCTGCCAGTTCGGCTCCGTACTCGGAAGCGTCGAACCGGGTGATCGCCGCGATGCCGCTGCGGCCGTCCAGTGTCGACTTCCAGAACTCCTCGATGCCCAGCCCGTTGGGGGCCACCACACCGAGGCCGGTCACTACAGCCGTGGTCATTCCGCTCCTCCCGGCTGCTTCAGCAGTATCGCGCTCTGGAATCCGCCGAACCCACTGCCCACGCTCAGTACGGTGTCCACCCGCTGTTCGCGGGCGACCACCGGCACGTAGTCGAGGTCGCAGTCCGGGTCGGCCTGGTGCAGGTTCGCGGTGGGGGGCACCACGTTGTTCTCGATCGCGAGCAGGCTCGCCGCGATCTCGATCGACCCGATCGCACCCAGCGAGTGCCCGACCATCGACTTGATCGAGCTGACCGGTGTCCCGTACGCGTGCTCGCCGAGACTGCGCTTCAGCGCGGCGGTCTCGTGCCAGTCGTTCTGCTTGGTGCCCGAGCCGTGGGCGTTGATGTAGTCGAGGGCGTCGGGGTTCGTCCGCGACTGGTCGAGCACCGCGCCGATGGCCTCGGCCATCTCGCGGCCGTCCCTCTTCAGACCGGTCATGTGGTACGCGTTGCTGCGCGTGGCGTAGCCGCTGACCTCGGCGTAGATGTGCGCCCCGCGGGCGGTGGCCCGCTCATAACTCTCCAGGACGAACATGGCGCAGCCCTCGGCGAGTACGAAGCCGTTGCGGGTCGCGTCGAACGGCCGGGAGGCGTGCTCGGGGTCGTCGTTGTACGTGGTGGTGGCCTTGATCGCGTCGAAGCAGGCCACGACGATCGGGGTGACCGGGGTGTCCGCGGCTCCGGCGATCATGACGTCGGCCGCGCCCTCGCGGATCGTCTGGACCGCGTTGCCGACCGCGTCGAGCCCTGACGTGCAGCCGTTGGAGACCATCGCCACCGGGCCTTCGGCCCCGACCCTCCACGCCACCTCGGCCGGCATCACACCGGGAGTGAGGTAGTCGAACATGTGCGGCGACAGGTACCCGGAGTCCACGTTCCACCGCTTGCCCGCATCGGACAGGATCTGGTATTCGCGGTCCAGGCTGGTGGATGCCGCCACAGCACTGCCGAGGCTGACACCGACCCGGTGCGGATCGAGTGAGTCGAGCACGAGCCCGCTGTCCGCGACTGCGTCGTCGGTGCACACTGCGGCGAACTGCGCGACCCTGTCCATGCGCCGGATCTCCCGGGCGGTCAGGCCTTCGAGTTCGGGATCGAAATCACATTCGCCGGCCACCTGGGACCGGTAGGGGGAGGGATCGAAAAAGCTGATCCGACGAGTCGCGGTGCGGCCAGAGCTCAACAGGTCCCAGAACTCTTTTGTTCCGGATGCCCCTGGCGCTCGCACCCCGATTCCCGTAATCACGACGCGACAGGACATATTAAAGTTCCTTCCTTGATTCTGGGAAGAACTCACGCTGCGAGCCTTTGCGGTCCCCCGAGGAGAACGCCGAGTATCTTCCTCCGCTCAGGTTGGCAACCTCCGCTTGAGGACAACTCAACGCCTGCTATCGAGAACCCTGGAAGCGGGATTCCCGGGCCGCGGCACGCCCCTTCCCCACACACAGCAGCACCCCCCGGGCCGGGGAAGGATCCGGCCCGGGGGGTGTGGGTGGGCGATCAGCCGAAGTTCGGGGCCGGGGCCGTGGCGTTGAGCGCCGTCACGATCGTCTCTTCCTCGTACCTGAAGTGGGACTCGAGCTGGTTCGCCAGCCGCTCCAGATCCGCACGGAGCCGCACCGGGTCGGACTCACCGGGGACGAAGCCGTCGACGAGCTGCTTGATGTCGTCCTGCAGCCGCGCCACCACCTTGTGCTCCTCGCCGAGCTGCCCGAGCGCCGGAGCGAGCGCCGGGAACTGCTTGGCCAGCATCGGGAACATGGCGGCGTCCTCGCCACCGTGGTGCCTGCTCAGCGCTCCGCAGAAGCTGAGGCAGTGGGTGCGCATCTGCTGGGCGAGGTCCGGCGGTGTCCGCTCGATCTTGTCCGCGCTGCCGTCGATCAGCTGGTCCGCCTGCGTACGGAGCGTCTCCAGCTCTCCCCGCAGCCAGTCGTGCACCTCGACGATCCAGTCCCCCATGCCCTTGACCCGCTCCTCGCCGGGCTTGGGACCGATCCTGTTCAGGACGACGACGGGAATCTCCCTGGTCGTCTTGGCCTGGTGGTCGGCGTACCCCGGCGCCTCGGCGATCACCCGGTCGAAGAGCTTGTCCCGCTCCTCACCGGGCGGAATGGCGGCGATCGCCTGATAGGTGTCGGTGCCGGTCTCCACCGTCACAATCGGGTTCTTGCGGATGTTGTGGTACCACGCGGGGTGCTTGTCGGCGCCGTTCGACGATGCGACGACAATCCCCTTTCCGTCGAAGTCGAGGTACCCCAGGATGCTCTCCCGGCGCTGGCCGGTCCTGGCTCCGACGGTGGTCAGCACGGCCAATGTCCAGCCCTCGAACATCCCGCTCATCTTTCCGTTGTTCGCCCGAAACTCGGCGATGACCTGTCGCTGGAACTCATTGACATCGAAGCCCGCCCAGCTCTCGGACTGCGCTTCCCAGGTCTCGGCCTGTTCCTTGCTCATGCACTACCTTCCCGAAGTCGATTGACGACAGAAGGCGGGCCACGCAACCGGAAATCGACACAGAAATACCCCGCACGCCTACGCAGTGAAGATGGGCGCAGCAATCCCATTCAGGGATTGACAAGCTGCGAGAGACGGACCATGCCGATCTCTGTAATGGCTGAGTAGCCGCTACCTCCATGCGTAGGCCCATACGGGGCTCGGAGAAAACCGTAGCACCGCCCCTCCGGGCGGGCAACGTGACCCGGCGGGGCACGTACGTCGTGGGAGCACTTGCGGCCCTGGGGCTCGTACGTCGTGGGAGCACTTGCGCGCGGAGCTCGAACGTCGTGGGAGCACTTGCGGCCCTGGAGCACGTACGTCGTGCCGGCGTACCGGAGTCGAGCGGGAGTTGAGCCGGATCTCGAGTCTGCCCCTAGCGGACGCCCATAGCTTTCGGGCCGATCCGGCGTCGGGCGCCGACTCCCCAACCCATTCCAGGAGCTGGAACATGACCAGTGCGTCTCCACCGATCCGCCAGCTGCCCTCTCTGACCGGCTACCGCGCCATCCTGTTCGTCGCCGTGTTCATCACCCACGCCCTCGGCGCGGGGTACTTCTTCGCCAACCAGTCGATCAACAAGGCCGGCACCCAACTCCCCTACGGCACGGGCGCCCTGGCCACCTTCTTCGTGCTCAGCGGTTTCGTGCTCACCTGGGGTGAGCCGTGGCGCAGCACGATCGGCCGGTTCTGGCGGCGGCGCGTGGTCAAGATCTACCCCGGACACATGATCGTCTGGGGCGCCACCCTGCTGATGCTGTTCGCCGTGGGCCCGATGGCGATGATCGGCTCCTGGGAGCAGACCGAGGCCGGCCCCGCCGTCGCCAATCTGTTCCTGGTCCAGGACTGGATTCCCCGGATGCCGTACGTCTTCAGCGTCTATGGCGTGAACTGGTCGGTCTCCGTCGAGATCGTGTTCTACCTGGCGCTGCCGCTGCTGATACGCCCGATCCTGCGCATCGCCGACAAGCGCCTGTGGCACTGGTTCGCCCTGTGCGCAGCGGTGATCGTCGCCATCCCCACCCTCACGCACTTCTTCCTGGACGGACCGCTCGCGCCGGGCCAGAGCCTGTCGTGGGACCAGATCTACTACACCGACTTCTTCCCGCTCTCCCGGATGCCCGAGTTCCTGCTCGGCGTCTTCCTCGCACGCATCGTCCAGACCGGCAACTGGCCCCGGATGAGCATCTGGCTGCCGGCGATCTTCACGGCCGGCCTGTGCTGGCTGATGTTCCAGCTGCCGGAGACGTTCCGCGCCAGCGGCCTGCTCACCATCGGTCTGTGCCTGTTCGTCCCCGCCATCGCCACGCGCGACCTGGACGACAAGCCGAGCTGGCTGGACAACAAGTTCATGGTGCTGCTGGGGAACGCCTCGTACGCCGCCTACCTGGTGCACTTCCCCCTGCTCGCACTGACCCGGCACGTGGTCGGCGACGGGAAGCAGTTCGGCGTGGGGACCGGACTCCTCATCGTGGTCACGCTCTTCGTGATCACCCAGCTCGTCGGTGTCGCCATGTTCCTCGCGGTGGAACGGCCGGTCATGCGCCGGTTCGGCTCCGCACGCCGCAAGCCGGCCCCCGACCCCGTACCGGCCTGACCGTCCCCCACTGACCGAGGAGCTCCTGTGACCGATCCGGACCAGGTGATGAAGTTCCCCTTCCCCGACAGCCACCGGCTGGACGTCCCGCCGGAGTTCGCCGGCCTGCGGGCGAAGTGTCCGGTGCAGCGGGTGGAACTGCCGTACGGCGGTGAAGGCTGGCTGGTGACCCGGCAGGCCGACGTCAAGACGGTGCTCGGCGACCCCCGGTTCTCCCGGGCGGCGACCGTGCAGGCAGACGTCCCCCGGACGAAGGAATGGCTGAATCCGGGCGGTGACATCCTCTCGCTGGACCAGCCGGAGCACGCCCGGATACGCAAGCTGGTCTCGGGGGCGTTCTCGCGCCGGAATGTGGAGCTGTGGCGGCCCCGCATCGAGGAGCTCGTCGACGAACTCGTGGCGGGCATGCGGGCGGCCGGCTCCCCGGTGGATCTGGTCGAGTCGTTCACGATGCCGCTCCCGATCACCGTGATCTGCGAGATGCTGGGCGTGCCGGCCGCGGACCGCCATTTCTTCCAGCGGTTCTCCGAACTGATGTTCAGCGGTACCGGCGTCGCAGCCCAGGACATCCAGGACGCCGCCACCGCGCTGATGTCCTATCTCGCCGAACACGTCGCCCGCCACCGCGCCGAGCCACAGGACGACCTGCTCTCCGAACTCATCGCCGCACGCGACGAGGACGAGGGACGGCTGACCGAGGAAGAGCTGGTCACCCTCGGTATGACCATCCTGGCCGCGGGACACGAGACCACGGCCAACTCGATCGCCAACTTCGTCCACACCCTGCTCGTCGACGGGCTGTGGGAGGACCTGGCGGCGCGTCCGGACCGGTTCGACACCGCGGTCGAGGAACTGCTGCGGTTCGTTCCCCTGGGTGGCAGCGAGTCCCTGCCCAGGGTCGCCACCGAGGACGTGTCGTTGGGGGACGTGACCGTATGCAAGGGGGAAGCGGTCTTTCCCGCGATGGTCTCGGCCAACTTCGACGGCGAGGTGTTCACCGATCCGGACGTTCTCGATCTCGACCGGAAGCACAATCCGCACCTGGCCTTCGGCTTCGGCCCGCACTTCTGCCTCGGCGCCCAACTGGCCCGGACGGAGATCCGGGTCGCACTCGCGACACTGCTGCGCGAGTTCCCCCGACTGCACCTGGCTGTACCCGTAGCCGAGGTGCCGTGGCGTGAGGACACCGCGTTGATCCGCGGCCCGCGCCGCCTCCCGGTCGCCTGGTATCCGCAGGCCGGCTGAAGGAGGAACCCGAACGACGCGTTGAGGGCGCACCACGTCCTCGACGCGTCGTTCGCGTCTGTCGCCCCGTTGCCCATTCGTGGCTCCGGCCGCTGAGGCGCAGCGCCGTGGACGCGCAGCGCCGTGGAAACGCAGCGCCGTGGAAACGCAGCGCCGTGGAAACGCCGGCGACTCCGTCGGCGTGGGGCGGGTCGGTTCCGGAGCGGCCGCCCGGCCGCCTGCGGCGTGCGCGGCGCATGGGCGTCGTCCCGATCCCACCGGAACCAGTGTCCGACCCGTCCGGGACGTCCGGACGTCCAGGCGGTCCAGCCGGTCCGGGCGGTCCGGATCGTCGGGCGAGAGCGCGACACCGGGGGCACGCCATGTCTGACATGGAGCTGCCCCGCCAGGGCTTGGCCCCCGGCATGACCCCCGGCATCACCCTGCCCCGACGCCCCGACGTCCTGTCGACGGGTCCTGTCCGCGTACACCCACCGTGCGCGTACGGGGAAGGCGGCGAGCCTGTCCGCACAAGCAGGCAGCGCATCAGGCCGGTGCCTCTGCCGGGCCATCGGCGACACCGGCCCGTCGCGCACCGCCGGCCGCTCCGCGCAGCACCACCGGATGTCCACGAAGCCGGATACCTGTACCTGTACCTGTCCGGTCCGGTCCGGAACCCGGCGAAGCGGTCCGGCAGGGCGCCGGACCGCTGTTCTCGCGTGGGCACGGCAGGGCCGAGGGCCCTGCCGCGGATTCTCAGCCTCGTGCCTGCACGAACTCCTTCACCGAGGCGATGACGTAGTCGAGCATCTCGTCGGTGAGGCCGGGATAGACACCGATCCAGAAGGTCTGCTCGGTGATGATGTCGCTGTTGGTGAGGTCGCCGACGGCCCGGTACGGCTGGTTGATGTAGGCCGGGTGGCGAGTGAGGTTCCCGGCGAAGAGCCGCCGGGTGCCGATCTTGCGGCTCTCCAGGAAGTCGACCAGTGTCGCCCGGGTGAACGGGGCGTCGGGGGCGACGGTCAGCACGAATCCGAACCAGCTCGGGTCACTGCGGGGCGTCGCCTCGGGCAGCACCAGGTGCGGCACGTCCTGCAGCCCGTCGCGCAGCCGCTGCCAGTTGCGCTTGCGGGCCGCCACGAATCCGTCCAGCTTGGTCAACTGGCTGAGTCCCAGGGCGGCCTGGATGTCGGTGGCCTTCAGGTTGTACCCGACGTGGGAGAAGATGTACTTGTGGTCGTAGCCCATCGGCAACGTACCCATCTGGTACTGGAAGCGCTTGAGGCACTTGTCGTTCTCGCCCGGCTCGCACCAGCAGTCCCGGCCCCAGTCGCGCAGCGACTCCACGATCCGGGCCAGCGCCAGGTTCGAGGTGAGGACACAGCCTCCCTCGCCCATCGTCAGGTGGTGGGCCGGGTAGAAGCTGACGGTCGAGAAGTCACCGAAGGTCCCGGTGAGTTTGCCGTCGTACGTGGAGCCGACCGCGTCGCAGTTGTCCTCGATGAGGAACAGGTCGTGCTCAGTGGCGAGTTCGGCGATCTCGGCCACCTCAAAGGGGTTGCCGAGTGCGTGCGCGATGATGATCGCCCGGGTCTTGGGGCCGATCGCCTGCGCCACTCGCTCGGCGGTGGTGTTGTACGTGCCGAGCTCCACGTCGACGAAGACCGGGACCAGCCCGTTCTGCAGGATCGGGTTCACTGTGGTGGGGAACCCCGCTGCCACGGTGATGATCTCGTCGCCCGGCCGAAGCCGCCGGTCCTCCAGCAGGTGGGAGGTCAACGCGGAAACCGCGAGCAGGTTGGCCGACGACCCCGAGTTGGTCAGATGGGCCTTGCGGCGCTTGAGCTTGCGCGCGAAGGCCGACTCGAACTTGCGCGAGCTGCGACCGGCCGCGATCCGCATCTCCAGAGCGGCCTCGACGAGCGCCACCCGGTCCTCCTCGTCCAGCACCGCGCCGGACGGCCAGATCTCGGTGACGCCGGGCACGAAGCCCGAAACGCCCTCCTCCCGCTCCTGGTGGTACTTGCGGACCTCGTCCAGCACCAGCGCCCTGTGGTCGCTCATCTCCGCTTCCTTCCTGCCGTGCTGATGGGTGGTCATGCGGCCGCGAGCAGATCCCGCAGCGATTGATCGAGGGAGCGGCGTGGCTCCCAGCCGAGCACCTTGGCGGCGCGCGAGACATCCAGTTGCTGCCATTCCGTGTCGACGCGCGACTGTCCGCCGGCCGGGGCCTCCTCGACGACCCGGACGGGCAGTCCGCTGACCGCGATCAGCCGGCTGACCAGGTCCCGGGTGTGGACGGCCGCGCCACTGCCGATGTTGATCACCTGGCCCGTGACCTCGGAGGCATCGGCCCGGACGGCGCACAGGACGGCGTCGGCGACATCGCGTACGTCCACGAAGTCGCGCCAGGCGTGCAGCGGCGGCAACCGCAGCTCCGCGGGGGCACCGGCCGGGCCCGGTTCGGTGGCGAGCCGCACCAGCCTGCCCGCCACCGAACCCAGCAGACTGCCGGGGGGTGTTCCGGGACCGCAGACGTTCGCGATGCGCAGCACCACCCCGGGCTGCGCGCCGTCCCGGGCCGCGTCGAGCACAGCCCGCGCGCCGAGAAGCTTGGTACGCCCGTACGGCGTGACCGGCGCGGGCTCGGCGCTCTCGTGGGTGCCCGCGCCGCTGGTTCCGGGTCCGTACTCATGGCTGCTGCCCAGCTGTACGAGCGTGGGCCGCCGGTCCAACAGGGCCAGCGCGCGTATGACGCGGAGTGGGAGTTCGACGTTCCCGGTGTACATCTGGGGCTCGTCGGCCTTCCAGGCCCGGCCCGCGGCGTTGACGACCGCGTCGGCTTCCTCGGCGAACGCCGCGATCCTTTCGGGCCCGGCCGTCACGAGGTCGAAGCCGGCGGGGAGGGTGACGACCCGGTCGCCCGCTTCCGTCAGTGCCCGGCAGATGTGCGTGCCCAGGAAGCCGCCGGCACCCAGCACGACGATGTTCACCGGGCACCGCCCGGGCGGTGCTCGCCGGTTTCCAGGAGGTCTCTACGGTTCGGCTTCACACCGGGAAGCTAGGTGTGCCGGCTCAACTGCCGCTCGACGGGCACTAGGGAGTGTCCGCGAGGTACCGTCGTCCGCCCGCAGGCCGGGCGAGACCTCGCGGACACGACCCGGGCCCGACGACCTCGCCGCGGGCGTCGTGAATCCCTGACCCCGATCCGCCGCAAGCACCGGCGTCCCGGCATCGTGCACCGCGTTCCGATGGCTCCGTGCCGGGGGGGCCGGTGCGCGGCAGGGACCCCGGTCACCGCCTTCAGCAGGCACGGGTTCTCCAGCACCTCCGCCGTGGCGCCCCGCCGTACCGCCCCCGCCGACGGGCAGTACCTCGTACATCTCCTGTGGCGTCCGGACGCCGGGGGGCATCCGGCAGCCCCCCGCGAACCTGCCTGGAGACGTCCAGGACGTCGGCGGGCGCGGTGGGGCCTCCCGCCGAACGCGGCAGCACCACCGGTCGTCGGCGCGGCGCCTCGGGGGAAGCCTCCGGCCGGCGAAGCTCCGCCCACCCCGGCCTCCGGGCGGTGGACGCCGGGCCTCACGGCAGGTCGGCCCCGCCTCTCAGGGGCAGCGGATGACCTGGCCCGCGTACGCCAGACCACCGCCGAACCCGAACAGCAGGGCGGGTGCGCCGGAGGGGATGTCGCCCCGCTCCAGCGCCTTGGACAGCGCCAGCGGGATGCTGGCTGCCGAGGTGTTGCCGGACTCGACGACATCGCGGGCGATGTACGCGTTGCCGGCCCCGAGCCGCTTCACGAACGCCTCGATGATCCGGAGGTTCGCCTGGTGAAGCACCACCGCGCCGAGCTCCTCCGGCGCCACCCCGGCCTTGTCGCAGACGCTGCGGGCGATGGCCGGAAGCTGGGTGGTGGCCCAGCGGTAGACCGACTGCCCCTCCTGCTGGAACGTGCCGGATACGCCTTCGATGCGCACCGCGTTGCTCAGTTCCGGTACGGCCCCCCACACGACGGGGCTGATCTGTGACTCGGGGGCCGCCTCGACCACGGCCGCGCCGGCACCGTCGCCGATCAGCACGCACGTGGTGCGGTCGTCCCAGTCGGTGAAGTCGCTCAGCTTCTCGGAGCCGATCACCAGGGCCCGGGTCGCGGAGCCGGCCTGGATGGTGTGGTCGGCGGTGGCCAGCGCATGGGAGAAGCCCGAGCAGGCGACGTTGATGTCCAGCGTGGCCGCGCCACGGATACCCAGCTGGGCGGCGACGCGGGCCGCGGTGTTGGGAGAGCGGTCGATTGCGGTGCAGGTCGCCACGAGGACCAGGTCGATGTCGTCGGGGGCGACGCCACCGCGGTCCAGCGCGTTCTTGCCCGCCTGCGCGGCCATGAAGTCAACGGTCTCGTCGGGCCCGGCCACATGCCGCGTCTCGATGCCGACGCGGCTGCGGATCCATTCGTCGCTGGTCTCGATCCGCTGGGCCAGATCGTCGTTCGTCAGGACCTTCGGGGGTTGGTAGTGGCCCATGCTGACCACGCGTGACCCTGTCACTGTTACTGCTCCTTCGAATCCGCGAGAGACCTCTTCTTCGCCCGCATCGTTGCACTACCTCGTCGAACCATGCTGCGTTGCCCTTCATTTCGGACAGAAAAAGCCCCAGTTCGTCGCGCCATGTCAGCTAAGAGCATCGGATGATTGGGAATGAACCGGTTCGTCGTTCTTGCGAGTGAACTGGCGTCATGTCCCGGCCGGCCCGGCCGGTCGAAACATTTCGAATGATTGACCGCAATTATCGGAAGGACTAGCCTGCCGCGTGGTCCGGCGGGCGCATGGATGGGGATGCCGTCCGCACACATGGACGCTTTGCGCTTCCCCCCGTTTCCCCACCGCACAGAGGGAACACATCCATGAACCGAAGATCCTCGCTCATCAGCCTGATCGCCACCGGGGCACTCCTCGCCGCCGTCTCGCCGGCACTCGGAGCCGGCGGGGCGGCGGGGGCGGATCACGCACCCGGGCCCAAGGAGCGGAACGCGCACTGGGTCGCCGCCTGGACGTCGATGCCGCAGCTGACGGAGCCGTCCAACATGCCGCCGGCACCGTTCACCCAGGACGACTCCGTCATGACGGACACCACACTGCGGCAGACCGTCCACGTCTCGGCGGGCGGCGACCACATCCGACTGCGGTTCTCCAACGCGTTCGGCGGGGCGGCGCTGCCGCTCACCAAGGTGTCCGTCGCGCTGCCGCTCGACGGCCGCACCGGCACGGGCGCCATCCGGGAAGGGACCGCGCGCCCGGTGACGTTCGGGGGCAGCGCCTCGGTGACCGTCCCCGTCGGCTCGCAGGCCGTCTCCGATCCTCTGGACTTCCCTCTCCCACCCGGCTCCACCCTGACGGCGACGGTCTACCTGGCCACCGGGCAGGCGTCCACCGCCATCACCTCGCACCCCGGTTCCCGTACGACCTCGTACCTCCGGTCCGGGGACCACGTCCAGGACCCGGATCTCCCCGGTGCGGCCACCACCGACCACTGGTACTTCCTCAGCGGCGTGGAGGCCTGGTCCAGCGGCACCACCTCGGCGACGGCCGTGCTCGGCGACTCGCTGACCGACGGCCGGGGGTCCACCACCAACGGGAACGACCGCTGGCCGGACGTACTCCAGCGGCGACTGGCGGCCGGCGGGGGCGCGGTACGGACCTCGGTCGTCAATCAGGCGGCCGGCGGCAACCGCCTGCTCAACGACGGCCTGGGACCGAACGCGCTGGCCCGGCTGGACCGCGACGTGCTGTCCCAGAGCGGCGTCGACCGGCTGATCGTCTTCGAAGGCGTCAACGACATCGGGACGGCGTCCGCCACACCCGCCGCCCAGAAGCAGGCGGCGGACGACGTCATCGCCGCGTACGACCAGATCATCACCAGGGCGCACGCGCTGGGGATCCGTGTGTACGGAGCAACGCTGACCCCCTTCGGCGGCAACACCGGGTACGACGATCCGGACGGCTACCGCGAGGGGGCCCGGCAGACGGTCAACACCTGGATCCGCACCAGCGGGCGCTTCGACGGGGTGATCGACTTCGACCGGACCGTCCGGGACCCGGAAAACCCCCGCGCGCTCCGCGCCTCGGTGGACGTCGGCGACCACCTCCACCTCAACCCCGCGGGCTACCGGGCCCTGGCCGAAGCCGTCCCCTCACGCCTGTTCCGGCCGTCCCCGCTCCCCGCGGGATTCGGCTACAACTGACCGGCGCGCAAAGGCGGCCCGCGCACCCGCGAGGCGAATTCCAGGGGCGCGGGCCATCCGTCGGCCGGTACGGCAGCAGAACCCGCGGCCGCTCCGACGGGACGTCACATGACCAGAGCCCGGGCCCGACCGTCCGGACGACCGGATCGTCCGAATGACCGGTCCGTCCGGACGATCCGGCCCGAAGCGACAAGCGCGCCAACGGCCGCCACTACGGCGGCACGGCCCTCCGTACACCTGCGGCGGTCAGCTGCGGGACACCTGACGGAATCACCGCCCACCCCTCCCTGACCGACAACCACACAAATCGCCCGCCCCTGTCCATGGGGACAGCGGACGTTCACCCGGAAGAAGGCATTGGAGAAAGCTCGAACGTTTCTGCATCGCTACTTGCCGGACCCTCGGGTTAGGTTCACCGACTGTCACCTCACCGACCGTCCCCCACCGGCTGTCATGGGGCTCCTGAGCACGTCCTGCGGGCCCGGCGCTGCGAGGAAAGGCATCAATGACCGAGACGCCGGCCCCCACGGCACCCTCCGTACCGGCCCCGCTGCCCGAGCCGTGCGGCCGGGTGTACCGCAGGGACGGCCGCACGGTGGTGGCACTGCGCGACGAGATCGACCTCGCGACCGCCGCGCTCATCGCACCGGCCCTGGACGGGGCGACGTCGGCCGGCTCACCCCAGCTGGTGGTCGACCTGACGGAGGTGAGTTTCCTCGACTGCTCGGGACTGACGCTGCTGTGCCGGGCCCGACGGCGCGTGCTGGACCGTGACGGGCGGTTCTGGCTCGTCTGCGGCTGCCCTCGGATCCTGCGCCTGCTGCGGGCCGGCCGGCTGCACGATCTGTTCTGTCCGGTGGCCACCCCGGACGAGGCCTTCCGCACGGCGGAGCCCGTAGCTCCTGCCGCCTCCTGAGCGGTGCGGTGCGCCCGTCCACCCAGCGCCGTCCCGCGGCCCCCGGCCCGCCGGCCGGGGGACCCCGGCCGTCAGCCCTTGTTCTGCGCGGCCCAGAACTCGTCGAACGTGAGGAGCCCGTCCCCGTTCGCGTCGTGGGAGTTGATCACGGCCTGTGCGACCGTCTCGGTGACGTAGGGGTCACCCAGCTGAGCCATGACGCTCTTGTACTCGACAGCCGAGATCAGCCCGTCGCTGTTCAGGTCGAACCGCTCGAATGCCTTGCGCGCCGACTCGATGTCCGCCACTTTTCCGCCCCTTCGTATGACTGTCTGACGGAGGTCAGATTAACGGGCGCGACGGATGGCCCTCGCGGCGGCCGGTCGTCGATCATGGGTGGGCCGGCCACCACCCGGTGGCCGCTGACCCGAGCGGGGAGCGCAAGGCGGGATGAGCGAGGCACTGGCAAGGATTCTGGATGCCGCGGCGCAGGGGCGGTTCCCGCCGCCGGACGGTTCCACGACCGTGGTGAGGCAGCCGAGCACGCGGGACGCCGGGGTGCTGGCGTTCACCGCGCACTCGGTGGTCTTCACCGACGAGGACCCGCGGTGGGTGCACGACGCGCTGGCCGCCACTCCTGGCGACCCGCTCGCCGCGACCATGAGTCCGCGCTTCCTGAGCGCCCTGCTGACCCGCACGGGCCGGCACATGAACACGACCGATCTGCTCACGGTCGCACCCGCGCTGCGGGGCGCACCGGAGCTGGAGCTGCGGGAGATCCGCGACCCCGGACACCCCCGGGTGGCACGGGCGATGATGTTCCGCGACGAGGTGCGGGTGTGGGGAACCGAGGGCGGTGTGGTGATCCTCGGCCGCGGTGTGGCGGGGCGCTGGGAGACCTCGGTCGAGGTGGCGGAGGAAGCGCGCGGGCAACGGCTCGGCGAGCGGCTGGCCCGGGCTGCCCGCCATCTGGTGCCGGACGCGGTGGTGTGGGCCCAGCAGTCGCCGGGGAACGCCCGCAGTGTGCGGACGTTCCAGGCGGCGGGATACCGGCCGGTGGGCTCGGAGGCGCTGCTGATCACGGGGTGAGCCGCCGGCCGCCCACGCGGTGAGCGGCCGGGGGGCCGCACGGTACGCGACCGGCTCAGCGGAGGAAGCCGGACGAGTAGCGGCTCAGCGGAAGACTCCGATGTGGCCGAGCAAGTACCGGCTCAGCGGAAGACTCCGGTGTGACCGAGCAACTACCGGCTCAGCGGAAGACTCCGGTGTGACCGAGCGAGTACCGGCCCGGCTGCGGGTAGACGGCGAGCCCGTGGGGGCCGCTGCCCACCGGGATCCGGGCCAGCTGCTTGCCGGTGGTGGTGTCGATCGCGTACACCTCCGCGTTGTAACGCCCGGACAGCCACAGGACCTTGCCGTCCGCCGAGACCCCGCCCATGTCCGGGCTGCCGCCGTTCGGCAGGTGCCACTTCTTCGCCAGCTTCTTCCGGGCGAAGTCGAACACGGAGACGGAGCCCTCACCGCGGTTGGAGATGTACATCTCCTTGGCGTCGCGGCTGACGTAGAGCCCGTGGCAGCCCTTGCCTGTGGGCAGCAGTTCCGGCGTGGTGAACTTCTCCCCGTCCAGCACCCACACGCCGTTGGCCATCATGTCCGCGATGTAGAAGGTGCTGCCGTCCGGGGACAGCTTGACGTCCTGCGGCATGGCGCCCTTGAACGGCAGCTTCTGCTGGCCCACGACCTTCATCTTCGCCGTGTCGACCTTGAGCAGTTCGCCGGAGAACTCGCAGGAGACGATGAAGTACCGGCCGTCCGCGGAGAAGTCGGCGTGGTTGACGCCCGCGCAGCTCACCGGGACGGTCTTGGCCGTCCTCATGGTGTGCGCGTCACGGAAGACCAGTTCGCGGTCCATCGAGGCCATCACGATGGCGTAAGTGCCGTTCGGCGTGAAGTAGAGGTTGTACGGGTCGGAGACGTCGACCGTCTTCCCCGCCTTCCCCGTCGCCGGGTCGATGGCGGTGAGGCTGTCACCGACGTCGTTGTTGACCCAGAGCGTCTTCAGGTCCCACGACGGGACGACGTGCTGCGGCTGACGGCCGACCGGGATCGTCTCGATGACCTTGTACGTGGCGGGGTCGATGACCGAAACGGTGTCGGAGTTGGTGTTGGGCACGTACACGCGGGACGGGAAGCCCTTGACAGCCGGCGACAGCTTTCCCGGGGCGTCGGCGGCGTACACGTTCCTGGCGTCGAGCACCGGCGGCATCCCGGGCAGGCCCGGCGGCGCGGGCGGGGTGACGCGCTTGGGCCGGGCGGGCGGGGCGGCGGCCTCGGTGGGGGCGTCCGACGCGTCCCTGTCCGCGGGAGTGCCGCCGCAGCCGGTGAGTACGGCGAGCAGGATGCCCCCGAGCAGGGCCGCGGTGCGTGTGGTGGAGGGAGACATCAGGTCAGCAGCTCCGTGGTCGTCACCGCACGCAGTTGGCGGCGGTCGAGTTCGGTGAGGAGGAGGGGCAGTGCGGCGACCGTGTCCGCATAGCCGAAGTGCATGCTCACCACCGATCCGTTGCGGATCTCCCCGGCCACCTTGCGTGTGACGGCCGCGGCACCGGGCGAGGTGAAGTCGAGGGAGTCCACGTCGTACGAGAGGACGTGCGGGTATCCGGCCCGGACGGCGAGCCGCTGGACGAGCGGGGTGGCGTACCGGGTTCGCGAGGGACGGAACCAGGTGCCGATGGAGCCGGTGAGCCGGCGCAGTCGCTGGGCGCATCCGGTGATCTCCGCGTACGCCCGTGCCTCGTCCATCGACGAGATGTCGACGTGGTGCTGGGTGTGGTTGCCGAGGTCGTGGCCGCCGTCGAGGATCCGGCGGGCCATCTCGGGGTGCTCGTCCAGCCAGCTGCCCACGGCGAGGACGGTGACCCTCGCCCCGGCACGCTCGGCCTCTCCCAGGACGGTCCGGGCGACGGCCGGGTCGCCCTGTCCGTGAAAGGTGAGGGCGACGCGTGCCCGGTCGCGGGGGCCGTGGTCGATCTGCACGGGCTGCCCGGCGATGCGGTGCGGTGCGGGTGCGGGGGCGTGCGCGCCGGTGGTGGCGGCCTGCTTCTTCGATGCCGGGCGGGTGGCGGGTTTCGCCGGTGCACCGGTGGCGTCCGGGTCCGCGCAGCCGGCGGCGAGGGCGGCCGTGAGGGCGGCCCCGGCTCCTGCACGCAGGGCGCTGCGGCGGTGCACCGGTCTGTCGGGGGCGTTCATGCGCAGAACATTAAGGGCGATATGTCAGAAAAATAACAATTGACCCACGGTGGCCGACGAAGGTCACACGGATGCGCACGCCCGCCCCTCAGGAAGGCAATGAATCACCCGGGGAATGTCATATGCACTCACTAATTTCCAGGCGAGTGACCCATCGCACCTTTGATTCACTGACAGAATGTTCATGTTTGGCGCGATATACAGATAATGCGGCTTTGGCGATGGAGTCGTCCGTCTGTCATAGTCGGGGACACGACCCCCATTGACCCGGGCCAGGTCGTCAATAGCGGCCGTGAACTCACCCCCCATTTCACGGCCCCCACACAGAAGCCCCCGAAGCGCCGCACCACGGCCGATCCGGGGGCTTCTGTGCGTCCGGAGGCTTCATACGCCCCGGGGACTTCCGCGCGTTCGAGTTTCCGTGCGCCCAGGGGCTTCCGCGTGTCCGGAGGCTTCCGTGCGTTCCGGGGGCCTCCTTGCGCCCTGAGGCCCCTTTGTGCCCAGCACTCCCGCTCATCCGTGAGCAGCGGCGCCGCCGGGTCAGCGGTCGGAGATCCGCATCTCGAACCAGGTGGTCTTGCCGCGCGGCAGCAGGTCCACACCCCACCGGTCGGAGAGCTTGTCGACGAGAAAGAGCCCACGACCGCTGATGTCCATCTCCTGAACGGGCATCAGGCACGGCAGCCCACGCGAAGGGTCGCGCACCTCGATCCTGATCCAGCCGCGGCGCCGCATCATCCGCAGCCCGAACACCCTGGCACCGGTGTGCCGCACGGCGTTCCCGACGAGTTCGGACACGAGCAGAACGGCATGCTCGGCAGTCTGCGGGGAAAGCGCCCACTGCCGCAGCACCACGCAGGAGGTGAGCCTGCGAGCGGTTGCGGCGGACTCCGGGCGGGAGGGCAGCCGGACTTCGTCCTCCGTCGGATTTCCGAACAACTCCAGCGCCTTGAACGCCTGTTCGTCATCGACGGCCGGCACTCTCCGTGCCGCTGTCGCGCTGCTGCGCTGTCGCGGCTGCTCCACACCCTCCAGGCCCGCCATGGACACCATCATGGCTGCACAGCAGTCGTTCCGTGGCCGTTCCCGGTGAATCCCTGACCCGGAATCAGACGCTCCGAAGCGGGCTCCAGGCATATGCCGGTGGCAGAATGCCCTGCCCGACACCCGCGCCGACCTGCATGGATACCGCGTCCGAATGGGTTTGCCACGACCGACGGGAAGCTGAGCCTTAAGGTTCCCTTAAGGCTCAGCTAATCCGCCCACACGGATGAACGCACGCCCAGCCGTTCCCAACTGGCGTTCGGTCAGAGGAATTTGGCCTTGCCCGGCCCCTCCTCCACAAAGCTGCGCATTCCGCGCTCCCGGTCCTCGGTGGCGAAGAGGCCGGCGAACCAGGTCCGCTCGATCGTGAGTCCGGTGTCGATGTCCGTCTCGAGTCCGGAATCGACGGCCTCCTTGGCCGCGCGCAGCGCGAGCGCGGGCCCCTTCGCCAGCTTGGCGGCCCAGGCGTGCGCCTGTTCGTACACCTCGGCGGCGGGCACCACTCGGTCCACCAGCCCCATGGTCAAGGCCTCCTCGGCCCTCACATGACGGCCGGTGAAGATCAGGTCCTTCGCCTTGGCGGGGCCCACCAGCCGGGCGAGGCGCTGAGTGCCGCCCGCGCCCGGGATGAGCCCGAGCATGATCTCCGGCTGCCCCAGCTTGGCGTTGTCGCCGGCGATCCGGAAGTCCGCGCAGAGGGCCAGCTCGCAGCCGCCGCCGAGCGCGTAGCCGGTGATGGCTGCGACGACCGGCTTGGGGATCCGGGCCACCGTGGTGAAGGAGTCCTGCAGCGCCTTGGACCGGACGATCATCGCCGGGTGGTCCATCGCCTGCATCTCCTTGATGTCCGCGCCGGCCGCGAACAGCTTCTCGCCGCCGTAGAGCACCACGGCACGCACGTCGTCGCGCCGGGACGCCTCTTCGGCGAGCTCGCGCAGTCGGTCCTGGGTGGCGATGTCCAGGGCGTTCATCGGCGGACGGTCCAGCCGGATCGTGCCGACGCCGCCGCTTACTTCGAGGGTTACGGTCATGGGAGGCAGGTTAACCGGCGCTAACGCCGGGCCGGGCAGGGCCGGGTCCGGTGCCGTTCGTCACAGCCGGGAAGCCCGCGCGGCCCGGGTCCGTCGCCCCGGGCCGCGGCGTGCGGCAGCGCTCCCGGTTCAGCCCTCGACCCATCCATGGTTCTTGGCGAACTGCAGCAGTCCCTGGCGTACCTGAAGAATGTGCTCCGCGGTGAGTCCGGGTGCCGATTCCAGAAGTACTTCCGTGACATCCCGTACGTACTCTTCCGAGTTGAGCACGTCGCACAACACGTCGTCGCCGTCCACGGGCTGCCTGCCCAGGGACTCGGAGCGCCCCGGGAAGACCGACGGCGTAACCGCCGCCGACCCGTTTCCGTTGCCTGCGGCAAGTTGCACCGAGGACGCCTTCAGACCCCGGTCGCCCTCCTCGATCTCGAACTCGACCATCAGGCCGGGCCGGAGAGACGCCTCGGGAATACGGAGGTCGTTCACATGCAGGAAGACGTCCTCGCCACCATGGTCGGGAGCGATGAACCCATAACCCTTCGCGCTGTCGAAACGCACCACACGACCGATGACCATGGGAACCGCCCTCTCAACGAATCCCGGACCCGTGTCCGGGACATCCCTGCCGCGACAGGCCGCCCGGACCTCGTGCACCCACTCCGGACGCGCCGTGCGACTACTTGACCGCTACCGTCCCGGATGTCATTGCCCCGCAGGTGACACCGGGATCCCTGTTGCAGCGGCACACCATCTTGTCAGCACTCAGTCCAGCCTACGGCCGGTGGGACGGGGCGGAGGAGGCCGGCTGTCCCGCCGGCGGGTCCACCTCGTCGAGGAACGTCCGCATGACCTGGCGGAAGTGTTCCGGTTCCTCGAGATGCGGAAGGTGGCTGGACTCCTCGAAAATCTCCCAGCGTGCTCCTGGGATGAGGTCCTGGAACGGCTGCACCGTCGCGGGGGTGGCTTCGTCGTGACGTCCGGAGATCAGCAGGGTGGGCACGTCGACGTCGGGGCAGAGGTCGATGACCGACCAGTCACGCAGCGTGCCGTTCACATGGAACTCGCTGGGGCCATTCATCGCGTAGTAGACGGTGGGGTCGTTGTACACCTCGTAGAACGACGCCAGGTAGTCGCGGGGCCAGGGCGTGAGACGGCAGACGTGACGCTCGTAGAAGGTGCGCATGGCCGCGTGGTACTCGTCCGTCTCGGTGGTTCCGGCTGCCTCGTGCCGGAGCAGCGTGTCGTTGACACCGGGCGGGAGCTGGTCCCGGAGGATCTTGGCCTCCTGGAGCCAGAGGGGGTAGGAGGCGGGCGAGTTGGCGATGACCAGGCCACGCAGGCCGACCGGACGTTGCGCGGCGTGGTGTGTGATGAGCATGCCGCCCCAGGACTGCCCGAACAGTACGTAGTTGTCGGCGATCCCGAGACCCGTGAGCAGGTTGTCGAGCTCGGCGGCGAACAGGTCGACCGCCCAGAAGTCCGCTCCCCGGTCGGGCAGATGGGTCGATCCGCCGTTCCCGATCTGGTCGTAGTGCACGACGGACCAGCCGTCTTCGGCCAGGTCGGACAGGTTCTGCAGATAGTCGTGGGTGGATCCCGGGCCACCGTGCACGACGACGAGCGTGGGCCGGTCGGAGCGAAGGTCGCCCGTCACCCGGTACCACGTCTCGTGCTCGCCGAACGGCAGGGTCCCCTTCGCGCTGGGTGCCACGGTCACGTCACTTCGCCTCGTTTCGATTCGTTTCGTCCCGCACGCTGCTCGCGGATGGGAGCGGTGGGTCACGCAGTCACTCAGTCACGCGGTCACGCGGTCACGCGGTCACGCGGTCACGCGGTCACTCCGGCGTCGGACCCTGCCGTCTGCGACGTCAGCCACTCGTCGATGACGTGCGCGGTTTCCTGGGCGCGGTCCTCGACGAGGGTGAAGTGGTTGGCGCGTACGGTCCGCAGGGTGTGGGTGGCCTCCCAGGGCTCGGCACGGCCGCTGACCAGGTCGGGCGACGCGTCGTCACCGTGCGGCACGAAGGACTGGGTGCACTGGACGAAGAGCACCGGAGCCTCGACCGGGGCGAGCGGGAGTTGCGGGACCAGTTCGACCCAGCGGCCCATCGCGGAGAGCCGGCTGCTGTCGAACCGGCCGAACACCGCTTCCTTGTCGAACATGCCGAGCGCGAGGCCGTCGAGGGGGACACCGTCACTCCCGCCGTCGTGGACCTTGAACGTGTCCAGCAGGATGACGCCCGCCGGGCGAACCCCGCATTCCCGTTCCAGGTGTCCGGCGGTGGCGTAGGCGAGGGTGCCGCCTGACGAGTAGCCGAGCAGAACGAACGGTTTCCCGTCCGCCGTGTCCAGCACGCTCCGGGCGAGGGCCTGGACGGCTGCGTCGGATGACGTGGGGAGGCTCTCACCCGCAAGGAATCCCGGGACGGGCAGTGCGGATATCTTGTGCCTGCCTCCGAAGTGGGAGACCAGACGCGCGTGTTGGTGGACACCGCCGGTGGCCATGGGCGTGCTGAGGCAGATGAGGTGCGGCCCCTCGGAGGCGTCCGCGAGACGCACTGCGGCGGGCAGCCGCTCGATCTCGTCCACGGAGCCGAAGCCCGGCCGGACGTCGGCGGCCGCCTGGAGGAGCGCGAATCCCTTGTCCGCGCGGCCGGAGACGACGGCCGAATGGAACAGGTCTCGGAGCGTCTCGGGCGGCCTGCCGGCCGAAGGGGCCTCGGCCTCACCGGATACGTCCCCGCTCGTCACCCCGTCGGCCCCTGCGGGCGCCCCCGCTTCGCCGTCCGCGAGGGGGCCTGCCGCCAGCAGGTCCGTACGCAGCAGCCGGGCGAGCTCTGCCGGGCTCTTGCTGTCGAAGACCACCATCGGGGGGAGCCGCAGTCCGGTGTCCTTCATCAGGGCGTTACGGAGCTCCATCGCGCCGAGCGAGTCGAACCCTGCCTCCAGGAAGTCCCGTTCCGCGTCGAGGGCGTCCGCGCTGCTGTGTCCAAGGAGCGCGGCCGCCCGCTCCATGACGAGCGTCCTGAGGAGGGCCTCCTGCCCGGCCTGGTCGGCCTGCGCGAATCGCTGCCGCAGAGACGTCGCATCCGCCCTGGTGACGGCAGTGCGGCGCCTGGTAGTGGGGACGAGGTCGCGGAGGAGCGCGGGAATGGTGTCGGTACGCGTACGGAGCGCGGTGACATCGATCGGCAACGGAACCAGAGCAGCCCGGCC